>JASGIN010000011.1:0-343638 GCA_049841015.1 Nocardioides sp. | reverse complement strand
GGTCGTGGCCAGAACCGGGTGACCGCTCTCGACGGCGTGTCACTGGAGGTCCCGGCCCACACGTGGACCGCGGTGATGGGTCCCTCCGGTTCGGGCAAGTCGACGCTGCTCCACGTCTCCGCGGGTCTCGAGCGCGCCGACGGGGGTCGGGTCCGGCTGGCCGAGCACGACCTCACCCGGGCCGACGACAAGCTGCTCACGGCCCTGCGACGTACCGAGATCGGATTCTGCTTCCAGTCCTTCAACCTGATGGGTGCTCTCACTGCGGCTCAGAACGTCGCCCTCCCGCTTCGGCTCGGTGGAGCGCGCGTGGATCGGGACCGGGTCCGCGAGGTGCTCGCGGCGGTCGGGCTCGAGGACCGGGCACGACATCGTCCGCGCGAGCTGTCGGGCGGTCAGCAGCAGCGTGTCGCGATCGCCCGAGCCCTGGTGACCGAGCCCGCCGTGCTGTTCGCCGACGAGCCCACCGGGGCGCTGGACACCGTCACCGCGAGGTCGGTGCTGGCGATGCTGCGCGAGCTGGTCGACGGCCGTGGCCAGACCATCGCGATGGTGACCCACGACCCGGCCGCCGCGGCCCGCGCCGACACCGTGGTCTTCCTCGCCGACGGTCGCCTCGTCGACCGGCTCGACCGGCCGGACGCCTCGCGGGTCGCCGCCCGCCTCGCGGCGCTGGAGGGCTGAGCCGTGTGGTCGCTCTCCCTGCGCACCCTGCGCGATCGCTGGACCCTGTTCGTCGGAGCGCTGCTGAGCGTGACCCTCGGCGTCGCCCTGGTGCAGTCGAGCGTCGTCCTGCTCGCGGCCGCGGACCGGGTGCGTCCCGGTCCGGCGACGTCCGCGAAGGAGGCCCACGCGATCCGGGAGACCGCAGACGGTGTCAGCTCGCTGATGGGGATCTCGATCGTGCTCGGGCTCTTCCTGACCGTCTTCATCATCGGCTCGACCCTGGCCTTCACGGTCGTCGAGCGGCGCCGTGAGCTCGCGCTGCTCCGGCTCAGTGGCGCCTCTCGTCGCCAGGTGCGCCGTCTCCTCGTGGGAGAGGGCCTGCTCGTCGGGGTGGTGGGCACCGGGCTCGGAGCGCTCGTCGGAGTGGTGGCCACCGCGGTCGAGATCCGGCTCGTGCGTCAGGTGGGCCTGGACCCGGGGGTGCTGGACGTCGGGTTTCCCTCGTGGGTGCTGCTCGTCGACCTGGGCGCGGGGCTCGGGTCGGTCCTCGCCGGCGTCCTGGTCGCCTCGCGCCGCGCCGGTCGCATCCGACCCCTCGACGCGCTGCGCGAGACCGGTCAGGAGCGCCGGGTGATGACCTTCGGGCGGTGGCTGTGGGGCCTGCTGCTGGGGGTGCCGTCGGCGGTGGGTGCGTTCGTCGTCCAGTCGACCGGGGACCTGCTGGTCTCCATTCTGGTCGGGCTCCTGGTGATCGTCGCGGGGTCCGTGGCGCTGCAACAGCTGAGCCCGCTCGTCGTACCCCTGGTGGCACGGCTGTTCGCCCTGCCCGCGCGGCGGCACGTCCTGAGCGAGCTGGCCCAGGCCGGCATGCGCGACGGCGTACGCCGGACGGCCACGACCGCGGGGCCGGTGATCGTGCTGTTCGGTCTGGTCGTCGGCCTGCTCGGGATCCTGGCGACCCAGACCGAGGCGACCCGCGTCGAACGCGTACACCAGAGCTCGGCGGACCTCGTCGTGCTCTCGGACGGCGATGTCGCCGACCGCGTCGGCAACACCGCCGGAGTGGCCGCCGTCGACGCCGAGACCGAGGTCTCGGTGTCGGTACAGGTCGCCCGCCCGGGTGGCGGGTGGAGCCCGGTGGAGAGCCCCGCCGTGACCGCGGTGGACGCGGCGACGTATGCACGGATGACGCACCAGCCGCTGCTGGCGGGCCGGGTGTCCGACTTCGGGACAGGGCGGGCGGTGCTCGGTCCCGCCGCGCCCGAGGACGGCCTCGGCCGGCCCACCGCGGTCCGGGTGGCGGGGAGGCGCCTCCCCGTCGTGGCACGCGTGGCCACGACCATCGCCGGCGGCGCCGACGTGGTCGTCGACCGGGCCGATGTGCCGGCCGCCGCACTGAGGCACGCCCCCACGACGACGTTCGTGACGCTGGCCCCGGGTGCGTCACGTGCGCGGGTCCAGAGGGCCTTGGCCGGCCTGGCCAACGTCTCGACCGTGTCGACCGTCTCGGCCTGGGCACGGGGGCTGGCGCACGAGCAGGCCCGTGAGAACGACGGCGTGATGGGGGCGCTCGCCGGGCTCGGTGGGCTCTACGCCTTCCTCAGCCTGGTCAACGCCGTGGCGATCGGGACCGCGCAGCGCCGGCGCGAGTTCGCCGTCGCGAGGGTGACCGGTGCGAGTCGTCGCCAGGTCCTCGCCGTCGCGGCGCTGGAGTCGCTGGGAGTGGGTGCGATCGGTGTCGCCCTGGGCTCCGCGGTCGTCGCCGTCTGTCTGCTCGGCGTACGGCGCGGCATCGCGGCCACGCTCGGCGTCCCCGTTCTCGTCGTTCCCTGGACCCTCGCGGCCGCCCTCGCGCTGGGAGTCCTGGCTGCCGGCGCCGGCACGGCGGCACTGGCGGCCTGGTCCGCGACGCGCATCGCTCCGGTGCGTCTGGTCGCTGCTCGCGAGTGAGCCCGGCTTGACCGGGCGCTGCGGGAGCGAGCATAATTCAACATGTGGTGAATAACTTGGTGGAGGTCAGCGATCTCGTCGTCGAGCGGGGTGGCCGCCAGGTGCTGCACGGGCTCGACCTCACCATCGAGCAGGGCAGCGTGACCGGGCTGCTCGGTCCGAGCGGCTGTGGCAAGAGCACCTTGATGCGGGCCCTGGTCGGCGTCCAGAGGCTGACGTCGGGTCGGGTGACCGTCGACGGCACGGAGGCGGGCAGTGCGGCTCTGCGCAGCAGGATCGGCTACGTCACCCAGGCGACCAGCGTGTACGACGACCTCACGATCCGCGAGAACCTCACGTTCTTCGCGCGGGTGGTCGGTGCTCCGGCGTCTGCGGTCGAGCACGCCATCGAGGTGGTCGACCTCGCCGACCACGCCGACGCGGTCGTCGGCCGGCTCAGCGGCGGGCAGTCGTCGCGCGTCAGCCTGGCGGTCGCGCTGCTGAACCACCCCGATCTGCTGGTGCTCGACGAGCCGACGGTCGGGCTGGACCCGGTGCTGCGGCGTGAGCTCTGGCGGCTGTTCCACGAGCTCGCCGACAGCGGCGCCGCCGTGTTCGTGTCGAGTCACGTCATGGACGAGGCCGACCGCTGCGATCGGCTCCTGCTGATGCGCGACGGCCGGATCATCGCCGACGACACGCCCCAGGACATCCGGGCCAAGACCGGGACCGACGACATCGAGGCGGCGTTCCTCGCCCTGGTCGACGCGAGTTCCGAAGGCGAGGCCGGCCGATGACCCCGCGGATCCTGCTGGCCGTGAGCGCGCGGGTGCTCACCCAGATCCGGCGCGACCACCGGACCGCGGCCATGCTGCTGGTCCTGCCGTGCGTGCTGATCACGTTGCTGTGGTGGATGTTCCGGGACATGCCGGGGGAGCTCTTCGACCGCTTCGGGCCCGGTCTGCTCGCGCTCTTCCCGTTCATCATCATGTTCCTCGTGACCAGCGTGACCACGCTGCGCGAGCGGAGCTCGGGAACCCTCGAGCGACTCCTCGCGATGCCGATGGGCAAGCTCGACTTCATCGGCGGGTACGCCGTGGCGTTCGGGCTGGTGGCCGCCGTGCAGGCCGCGCTCGCGGTGGCGCTGAGCGTCGGCGTTCTCGGCCTCGACGTCGTCGGCCCCTTCTGGCTGCTCGGCCTGGTGGCGGTGGTCGACGCGATCCTCGGGACCGCGCTCGGCCTGTTCGTCAGCGCCTTCGCGAACACCGAGTTCCAGGCGGTGCAGTTCATGCCGCTCTTCGTGATCCCGCAGATCCTGCTGTGCGGCCTGTTCGTGCCTCGCGGCTCCCTTCCCGACGTACTCCACGCCGTGAGCGACGTCCTGCCCCTGAGCTACGCCACCGACGCCATGCAGACGCTCGTGACCAGCTCCGACACCGGCGAGGTGTGGCAGGACCTCGTGGTGGTGGCGGCTTTCGCGCTGGTGGCGCTGATCCTCGGCGCCGCCACCCTCCGCCGCCGTACCCCTTGACCCGCAAGACGGGTAGTCCCTGACATTCGGGTACGCGACACGCCGAGAACCCGGTGCCGAACGTCAGGGACTACCCGGTTCGGGGCACATCGGGGCCGCGTAGCCTGGTCGACATGCCGCTCCTCCGTCAGCCGTTGCTGCTGCTCGCCCGTAGTGGGCGGGTGAAGAGGCTGGTGGGAGCGATGCCGGTGTCGGCGGGGATCGTGCGCAGCTACGTGCCGGGCGAGGCCACCGAGGACGTCGTGCGTGCGGCGGCGACGCTGGTCGAGGACCACCTGCGGGTCACCTTGGACTACCTCGGCGAGGACACCCTCGACGCCGACCAGGCCGACGCCACGGTGCAGGCCTACCTCGACGCCCTCGGTGCGCTCTCGGCTCGCGGTCTCACCCGGCACGCCGAGGTCTCGGTCAAGCTCTCGGCGATCGGCCAGGCGATCCCGCAGCAGGGCGACAAGATCGCCCTGGAGAACGCCCGCACCATCTGCCGAGCCGCCCGCAACGCCGGGACGACGGTCACGCTCGACATGGAGGACCACACCACCACCGACGCGACGCTGGCCACCCTGCGCGAGCTGCGCAAGGACTTCCCGGAGACCGGCGCGGTCCTCCAGGCCTACCTCCACCGCACGGAGGCGGACTGCCGCGCGCTGGCCTACGAGGGGTCGCGGGTCCGCCTGTGCAAGGGGGCGTACGACGAGCCGGCTGCGGTCGCCTTCCAGAGCCGGCTCGACGTCGACCGGTCCTACGTGCGCTGCCTGAAGGTGCTGCTCGCCGGTCAGGGCTACCCGATGATCGCGACCCACGACCCGCGGATGATCAAGATCGCCGCGTCCCTGGCGAGCCGCAACGGCCGGACGGTCGGCAGCTACGAGTACCAGATGCTCTACGGCATCCGCCCCGACGAGCAGCGGCGCCTGGCTGCCGCCGGCGAGACGATGCGCGTCTACGTGCCCTACGGCACCGAGTGGTACGGGTACCTCATGAGACGACTCGCGGAGCGACCGCAGAACCTGACATTCTTCCTCCGGTCTCTGATCTCCAAGAAGTAGCGCCTGATCTCCAAGAAGTAAGGAACGCCCATGTCCACCACGGCCATCATCGGCGCCGGGGTCATGGGCGAGACCCTGCTCTCCGGACTGGTCCGCGCCGGTCGCCCGGTCGACGAGCTCCTGGTCGGCGAGAAGCGCGCCGACCGCGCGCGCGAGCTCGAGGAGCGGTACGCCGTCTCCGTGGTGTCCAACGTCGAGGCCACGAAGCGCTCCGACACCGTCGCGCTCGTGGTCAAGCCGCAGGACATGGAGGCAGTGCTCGACGAGATCGGCCCGGCCGTCCGCGCCGGGCAGCTCGTCGTCTCGCTCGCCGCCGGGATCACCACGTCGTTCCTGGAGTCCCGGCTGCCCGACGGCGTCCCCGTCGTCCGGGTCATGCCGAACACCCCGGCCCTGGTCGACGAGGGGATGGCGGCGATCGCCGCAGGGTCCCACTGCGACGACGAGCACCTCGCGATCGCCGAGGGCCTGCTGGGGGCCACCGGCCGGGTCCTGCGCGTCCCCGAGCGCCAGATGGACGCCGTCACGGCGATCTCCGGCACCGGCCCGGCCTACGTGTTCTTCGTCGTCGAGTCGATGATCGAGGCCGGCGTCCACCTCGGCCTCCCGCGGGCCACGGCCACCGAGCTGGTGGTGCAGACGCTGGTCGGCTCGGCCAAGATGCTGCGCGAGACGGGCACCCATCCCGTGGTCCTGCGCGAGCAGGTCACCTCGCCGGGCGGCACGACCGCCGCGGCCCTGCGCGAGCTCGAGGTGCACAAGGTGCGGGCCGCGTTCCTGGCGGCCATGGAGGCGGCGCGCGACCGCTCGGCGCAGCTGGCCGAAGGCTCCTAGCCGCCTTCCTCTCCGCCGGACCGAACCGAATCGCGGCCCGTCGGCGTTCAGGGGGTGCGAGCGAGGGAGGTGTGATGGCGGCCTTGGAGTACGACGACGTGTACGCCGCGCTGTGGCCACGCCTGGTCCGCACCGCCTACGCCGTCTGCGGCGACCTCGGGGTGGCCGAGGACGCTGTGCAGACGGCGTTCGCGAAGGCCTTCCGCAGCTGGCGTCGCATCGCGCGGCTCGAGGCGCCGGAGGCCTACCTGCGCAAGATGGCGGTCAACGAGGTGCTCAACGACCGTCGCCTCGCCCGTCATCGCCACGAGGTGACCCGGGCCGAGCCGCCCGACACGAGGCGGTCGACCAGCGCCGAGACCGCCCTCGGCTCCGACGAGCTGTGGCGCGCGGTCAGCACGCTGCCGCCGCGGCAGCGGGCGGTGCTGGTGCTGCGCTACTACGAGGACCTCAGCGAGCAGCAGATCGCCGACGCCCTGGGCTGCCGTCCGGGGACCGTCAAGTCGCAGGCCTCGGCCGCGCTGACGGCCCTGCGTGCGCGCCTCGGTGACACGGCCACGGCCGGAGAGGAGCTGTGATGGACCTGGAGCAGCGACTGCGGGAGTCGTACGACGAGCGGCTGGGGTCGCTCGACACCACCCCGGGCGACGTCGCCGCAGCCCAGCGTACCGGTCAGCGGATGCGGGCTCGCCGCCGGCTGTCCGTCGCGGCCGCCGCGGTCGCCGTGGCCGCGGTCGGTGTCGCGGGGACCGTGGTCGGCATCGGTGGCCGCGGGGCCGGCCCGGCCGGCTCGACCGGGCGCTGGGTCGAGCTGCCGGCGCCGCCGCTGTCGCAGCGCTCCGGCGCGATCGGGGTGTGGAACGGCCACGAGGCCATCGTCCTGGGCGGAGCCGCCGGCTACTGCGCGCCCAACGACGACTCGTGCGCCGTGGCGCCGGAGTTCCGGGACGCGGCCGCCTACGTCCCGTCCCAGCATCGCTGGCACCGGATCGCCGACGTGCCGGTGAAGGTCGGATCCGGCGACCAGCTCCTCGCGGCCGGGGAGCGGGTCGTCCTGCGTCACCTCGTCGCGAACGGCTCGACCTACTTCGTCTACGACCCGGGCGCCGACGAGTGGACTCCCATCCGGTCGCTCAAGGGCCGCCCCTCGACGGTCGGGCACCTGCTCTACGGCTTCGCCGGCGACCACGTCGCGCGGTACGACGCCCGGAGCGGTCTGTGGACCGAGCTGCCGCCCGACCGCATCCGGCCGTCGCTGACACAGCGCCAGATCACCGGGACGTCGGTCGGGCCCGTGGTCACCGGGTACGCAACGACGCCCGGGTCGGACGCGCAGGGGCACGTGGTGTTCGCCGACGTCTACGACGGCAAGGCCTGGCACCGGCTGCCTGCGACGGGCCAGACCGGGAACGACGAGTGGTTCTGGACCGGCACCCAGATGGTCGACCCGCAGCCGGGCACTCCGAGTGGGGGCGTCCTGGACCCGAGGACGGGTCGCTGGCACGCGCTGCCCGCGACGTTCACCGACGAGCTCGGATCGGGTTGGGGTGCGGTCAACGCGTCAGCGGGCCGGTGGGTGGCGTCGTACGGGAAGCTCTACGACACCGACTCCGGTGAGGTGGCGACCCTGCCGCGCCCCGACGGCGCCCCCGACGACGGCGTCGCCTCGGTGTGGGCGGGGAACCAGCTGCTGGCCTTCGGGGGCGCCTCGACCCACGACGGCGTCTCGCTCACGAACCGGGCCTGGCTCTACACGCCCTAGCCGCCTCGACCGCGCGGCGACGGGGCCGCGAGGGGCTCTCACAGCCCCATCGCGGCGGCGGCGTCGGCGACGACCGAGGCGGTCACCTCGCGGCAGTGGGCCGAGCCGTCGGCGAAGACCGACTCGACGTACGCCGGGTCCTGGGCCAGCTCGGCGTACGCCTTCCGCAGCGGCTCCAGCGTGGCCACGACGGCCTCGGTGACCGCCGACTTGAGGGCGCCGTACGTCGTGAGCCCCTCGGCCGAACCTCCGCACGCCGCCAGGACGTCGAGCAGGTTGGTGACCCCCGGTTTGTCGTCGGAGACCCGAACGGCGTCCGGGCCGGTGTCGGAGTCGGTCACCGCTCGGGCGACCTTGCGTCGTACGACGTCGGGGGCGTCCAGCAGCCGGATCACGCCTCCGTCGCCGGATGCCGAGACCGACTTCGACATCTTGCGACTCGGCTGCTGCAGGTCCATCACCCGCGCGCCCGCCGCCGGGGTGCGCACCTCGGGCACCACGAACACCGGCCCGTAGGTGTGGTTGAACCGGATCGCCAGGTCCCGGGTGAGCTCGACGTGCTGCCGCTGGTCGTCGCCGACGGGCACGATCGACGGCCGGTACAGCAGGATGTCGGCCGCCATCAGCGCGGGGTAGGTGTAGAGCGAGGCCCGGGTCGACGGCACCCCGCGGCCCTTCTCCTTGAACTGGATCATCCGGTTCAGCTCGCCGGTGTACGCCGTGCACTCCATGAGGTAGGCGAGCTCCCGGTGGCCCGGCACGAGGCTCTGCCGGAACAGCGTGACCCGCTCGGGGTCCAGGCCGGCGGCCAGGAAGATCGTCGCCATCTCGCAGATGGTGGCGCGCAGGACGGCCGGGTCCTGCGGCGTCGTCAGCGCGTGCAGGTCGCACAGGCCGAAGAAGCACTCGCCGGAGGTCGGCGAGTCCTGCGCCTCGACGAAGCGGCGCAGCGCGCCGAGGTGGTTGCCGAGCGTGAGCTGCCCGGTCGGGGTGATCAGGGAGAGGTTGCGGTCCATGGTGGGCTCCTGGTGTGAGTGGATGTGCTCCCACGAGCCGACGTGCCACGAAATGCAGAACGACCGCCCGTGGGCGGCCGTGGATGAGAGTGCGTGCTCGATCGGGGTCCGCCGTCAGGCGGGCCACCAGCAGAGGTTCGGGATCCGATGCACGTTGCGAGTGTAGGGGTAGGTTTCGGCCAGGACCAGCGGGGGCTCGGGGCTCGCGATACGCCAGGGAGACGCCATGGCCCCCGTCGACACCGTGGAAGCATCCGAAGAGGCCGCCTCGGGCAAGGGTCTGAAGCCCGGCGCCCTGGGGCTCCTGGGCAGCATCGTGGTCGGCGTCGCGTCGACCGCGCCGGCCTACAGTCTCGCGGCCAGCCTCGGGTACGTCGTGGTGGTCGCGAACGGACACGGCATCGTCGGGGTGAAGGCACCCCTGATCATGGTGCTGGCGTTCGTGCCGATGTACTTCATCGCGGTCGCCTACGCCGAGCTGAACAAGGCCGAGCCGGACTGCGGGACGACGTTCACCTGGGCGGCGCGGGCATTCGGCACTCGGATCGGCTGGATGGGCGGCTGGGGCATCATCATCGCCGACGTCATCGTGATGGCGAACCTGTCGCAGATCGCCGGGTCGTACTCGTTCGGTCTGTTCAACCTCGACTCGCTGGCCAACAGCGTCTTCTGGTCGACGGTGGCCGGCATCGTCTGGATCATCATCATGACCTACATCTGCTACCGCGGGATCGAGGTCAGCGCTCGCATCCAGTACTGCCTGCTCGGGGTCGAGATCGTCACGTTGATCGGCTTCGCGCTCTTCGCGCTGGCCAAGGTCTACAGCAACAACGCCCCCGCCGGGATCAAGCCCAGCCTCTCCTGGCTGTCACCGGCGGGCCTGCACCCGACGGCCGTCGTGACGGCCACCCTGATCGCGGTGTTCATCTACTGGGGCTGGGACACCGCGGTCGCGACCAACGAGGAGGCCGACGACCCGGCGTCCACCCCGGGGCGGGCCGCGGTGATCTCGACGGTCCTCCTGCTGCTGACCTACGCGTTGGTCTCCGTGGCGACGATCGCCTTCGCCGGCGTCGGGTCGACGGGCATCGGCCTGGGCAACGAGGACAACGCCGACGACGTCTTCCACGCCATGGGCCACGAGGTGTTCGGCGGCGGTGTGGTCGGCTTCGTGATGGTGCACCTGCTGGCGATCACCGTGCTCACGTCGGCGTCGGCCAGCACCCAGACCACGATCCTCCCGACCGCGCGCACGGCGCTCTCGATGGGCGCGTTCAAGGCCATCCCGGAGCGGTTCGCCAAGATCCACCCGCGTTACCTGACGCCGACCGACGCCACCGTCGGCATGGGTCTGGTCTCGATCGTCTTCTACGTCGGGCTCACGCTGCTCAGCAAGAACATCCTGGCCGACACGATCGCCGCGGTCGGCCTGATGATCGCCTTCTACTACGGGCTGACCGGCTTCGCGTGCGCGTGGTTCTACCGACACACGATGCGCAACAGCCTGCGCGACACGGTCATGCAGGGCGTCCTGCCGGTGCTCGGAGGCGCTCTGCTGCTGGGCTTCTTCGTCTACGCGTGCAAGACCTATGCCAGCGCCGACTACGGCTACACGCACATCGGCCGGGTCGGTGGGGTGTTCCTGCTCGGCGTGGGCTCGCTCGTGCTGGGGCTGGTCCTGATGTTCGTCTGGCAGAGCATGCGGCCGGAGTACTTCCGGGGGGAGACCCTGCCGCGTCGTCACGCCGGCGACCTGATCCTCATGCAGGACAAGCTGAGCCACGGCCTGCGGCTTCCGGACTCCGTCGAAGGCACCGTGATCGCCCCCGACCTGTCGAACCTGCCGGCCGGGGCGACGGCCGTGGACCTCAGCACCGGCGAGCAGGTGACCTTGGAGCCGGGCCAGCGCTACGTCGACGAGACCGACGCCGAGCAGGAGGCGCGACGCCTCTCCGCCGAGACCGAGGAGGACGACGGGTAACGTCGGCTCCATGTCCACCAGGTCGCGGTGCGGCACCGCGTCGGTGGTGTTCGACCCGTCGCTGACGGAGTACGACTTCGGGGTCAGCCACCCGATGTCACCGGTCCGGGTCGACCTGACGATGCGTCTCGCCGCCGACCTCGGCGTGCTCGACGGGCTGAGCACCGTCGCCGCGCCGATGGCGGACGACGCGCTGGTGGCCCTGGTGCACACACCCGAGCTGATCGACGCGGTCCGGCGGGCCGGGGAGGACCCGGAGCGCTTCGAGCCGGCGTTCGGCCTCGGCACCGACGACAACCCCGTGTTCCGCGACATGCACCACGCAGCGGCGCACGTCGTGGGGGCGACCGTCGAGGCGTTCCGTCAGGTCCGCACCGGCGAGAGCCTGCACAGCGCCAGCATCTGCGGCGGTCTGCACCACGCGATGCCCGACCGGGCCAGCGGGTTCTGCATCTACAACGACGTCGCGGTCGGCATCCGCACGCTGCTCGACGACGGCGTGGGCCGGGTCGCCTACGTCGACGTCGACGTTCACCACGGCGACGGCGTCGAGCAGATCTTCTACGACGACCCGCGCGTGCTGACGATCTCCCTGCACGAGACCGGTCAGGCGCTGTTCCCCGGCACCGGCTTCCCGGCCGACTGCGGGGGGCCGGGCGCGGAGGGCACCGCCGTCAACGTCGCGCTCCCGCCCGGGACGTCGGACGCCGGGTGGCTGCGGGCCTTCCATGCCGTCGTACCCCCTCTCGTGCGCGAGTTCGCCCCGGACGTCCTGGTCACCCAGCACGGCTGCGACAGCCATCGGGACGACCCCCTGGCCGACCTGATGCTGAGCGTCGACGGCCAGCGCGCGTCGTACCTCGCGCTGCACGAGCTCGCCCACGAGGTCACCGGCGGTCGCTGGGTGGCCACGGGCGGCGGTGGCTATGCCTTGGTCGAGGTCGTGCCGCGGGCCTGGACGCACCTGCTGGCCACCGTGGCCGGGGAGCCTCTGGACCCCGCCACCGAGACCCCGGAATCGTGGCGTGCCCACGTCCGCGAGCGGCTGGGCCGGGTCGCCCCCACCTCGATGACCGACGGGCGGGACCCGGCGTATCGCGACTGGTCGGAGGGCTACGACCCCGGCACCTGGCTCGACCGCTCGGTACAGGCGACCCGCGACGAGATCTTCCCGAGACACGGGCTCGACCCCCTGCCCTGAGAGTTGGTGCTGAGCGTGGATTCGGGTCTCGGAGAACCTTTCCGGACGCTTTCGGACCGTAAAATTGGCGTGCGTTTCAACTCGACACGCGCGGGTACCGTCAGTTTCTGTAGGGATTTCCTTCCCCACGAGTCACAAGAGGCCCTATTCTCACCAACGAGCGCGGGACGTGGAGTCACCGGAGGGGAAGCCGGTGCGTGCCTGCCAGAGAGATGGTGTGCCTGCGATGCCTGCCCACGAGCCCGGAGACATCTCCGAGGTGAAGTTCCTGACCGTGGCCGAAGTGGCCGCGATGATGCGCGTGTCCAAGATGACGGTGTACCGCCTGGTGCACGGCGGCGAGCTGCCGGCCGTGCGGGTCGGCCGGTCGTTCCGGGTGACCGAGGACGACGTCAACGAGTACCTCCGCAAGAGCTTCTACAGCGCCGGCTGATCGCGAATTCGCGCCTCGCGCACGGCCCGTTAGGCTGTGCGGGTCGTCCCGGCGCGCCCGGGACCCCGATCATTGGCAGCGGAAGAGGTATTCGTGGGTTCGGTCATCAAGAAGCGTCGCAAGCGGATGGCGAAGAAGAAGCACCGCAAGCTGCTGAAGAAGACGCGCGTCCAGCGACGCAAGCTCGGGAAGTAGTCCCGAGAGCCGGTGGCCGAGCAGAGGGTCGTGCTGGTCACCGGGGTCTCACGCGACCTCGGTCGCCGGTTCGCGCGCCGACTGTGCGCTGAGCCCGGAGTCGCCCGCGTCGTCGGTGTCGACGCCGTACCTCCGCGTGACGACATCGGCGACGTCACCTTCGTGCGCGCCGACATCCGCAACCCGGTGATCGCCAAGGTCATCGCCAAGGAGGACGTCGACACCGTCGTCCACATGAGCGTCATCGCGACCCCTGGGTCCGCCGGCGGGCGCGGCACGATGAAGGAGCTCAACGTCATCGGGACGATGCAGCTTCTCGCCGCCTGCCAGAAGGCCGCCGGCATCCGTCACCTCGTGGTGAAGTCGACCTCGACCGTGTACGGCGCCAGCAGTCGCGATCCCGCCATGTTCACCGAGGACATGCAGCCGCGTCGGCAGCCGAGCTCGGGCTACGCCAAGGACGTCGCCGAGATCGAGGGCTACGTCCGCGGCTTCGCCCGCCGCCGACCCGACGTCCGGGTGACCACGCTGCGGCTCGCCAACGTCCTCGGGCCCCACGTGACGAGCCCGATCACGTCGTACTTCCGGCTGCCGGTCGTGCCCACCGTCCTCGGGCACGACCCGAGGCTGCAGTTCGTGCACGAGACCGACCTGATGCGGGTGCTCACGCACAGCGTGCACACCGACCTGCCGGGGACCTTCAACGTCGCAGGCGACGGCGTCATGCTGCTGTCGCAGGCCGTGCGCCGCCTCCGCAAGCCGGCGGTCCCACTGGTCCGGCCGGCCGTCGGTGGCGTCGCCGCCCTGCTGAAGTCGGCGCGGATGGCGGACTTCTCGCCCGAGCAGCTGGGCTTCCTCACCTACGGGCGCGGCATCGACACGACGCGGATGCGCTCGGAGCTCGGCTTCGACCCGGCGTACACCACCGAGGAGGCGTTCGCGGACTTCGCCGCGGGCACCTCCAGCCCCGTCGCCGACCTCGTGGGGGTGGGTCGTGGCTGACGCCGAGGTGATCCCGATCGGCACCGGCGGCCGTCCCGGCCGCGGCACCGGCGACGCCCGGCCGTCGCGCGCCTCGCGCTCGCTGGCGGCCCAGGCCCGGAAGAAGGCCCCGGCGAGCCCGGAGTCGGACTCGGACTCGGGAACCCGGCCGGGTCCGCGGCCGGTACGCCCGGTGACGACGACGGAGGACCGGGCTCCCGGTGCCGGCATCCCGCCCGCCGACTGGCTCGCGGCGTTCCGGGAAGGAGCCGCCGAGGTCTTCGGATCCGACTGGGAGCCGCAGCTGGCTCGCTTCCTGGCGTTCCTCCGGCGTCGGCTCGCGGGCGAGTACGCCGTCGACGAGTACGGCTTCGACCGCGAGGTCGCCGAGCACCTCCTGCTCGCCAGCCTGCGGCCGATCGCCCGGAAGTGGTTCCGGATCGAGGCGCGCGGTGTCGAGAACCTCCCGGCCGAGGGTGGCGCCCTGGTCGTGTCCAACCACTCCGGCACCCTCCCCGTCGACGGCCTGATGACCATGGTCACCGTCCACGAGGAGACGGGCCGTTTCCTGCGGCCGCTGGGAGCCGACCTGGTGTTCCGGCTGCCCGTCGTCAGCAGCATCGCGCGCAAGGGCGGCGCGACCCTGGCCTGCTCCGAGGACGCCGAGCGGATGCTGGCGGGCGGCGAGCTCGTCGGCGTGTGGCCCGAGGGCTTCAAGGGCATCGGCAAGCCGTTCACCGAGCGCTACAAGCTCCAGCGCTTCGGTCGCGGCGGCTTCGTCGCCTCGGCGCTGCGGACCGGCGTACCCATCGTGCCGCTGTCGGTGGTGGGGGCCGAGGAGATCTACCCCCTCGTCGGGAACGTCCCGTCGCTGGCGCGGCTGCTCGGCCTGCCCTACGTGCCTGTGACCCCGACGTTCCCGTGGCTCGGCCCGCTCGGGATGGTGCCGCTGCCCTCGAAGTGGCTGATGGAGTTCGGTGAGCCGGTCCGCACCGACACCTACGACGCCGGCGCCGCCGACGACCCGATGCTGGTCTTCAACGTCACCGACCAGGTGCGCGAGACGATCCAGCAGTCGCTGTACGAGCTGCTCAAGCAGCGCACCTCCGTCTGGCGCTGACCTCTGCGGAAACCCCGCGTACGCGGGGTTTCAGCACCTTCCTGGGGACTGCAACCCCCTGGAACCCTACGAAACCCCGGGTACGCGGGGTTTCAGCAAGACGCCCCCGAGCCCCACCCGGCTAGGGGGAGGGCGTGCTGAGGAGGCCGCCGACCAGACCGCCGACGGTGTTGTCGAGGGTCGACGCGACCTGGTTGCCGACCTGGCCGACCGCGTCGAGCAGGTTGGTGGCGGTGTCGGCGACGGTCGAGGCGACGTCGTTCTGCTGGTCGCCGGTCAGGCCGTCGGTGAGGTTCTGGACGGTGTGCTGCACGTCGATCGCGGTCGGCGGGGTGACCGGCTCGGTCACCAGATCGGTGTCGTCGGGGTTGGTCACACTGGCCGGCGGCAGCTGGCCCTTGATGTCGGGCAGCACCGGACCGCCGTCCGGGCCCTGCAGGACCTGGTGGCCCTGAGGGTTGGGTACGGCGACCTGCCAGGCGTCCTGCGTCGCGCGGTTGGCCTCGGCCAGCACGCGCGGCAACGAGCCCAGCACCGGACCCTGGCACGAGGGGCAGACCTGGACCGAGGTCTGCTGCACCTGGTCGAGGGCCTGCGACGCGTGCAGCAGCGGGCCGAGCGACTGGAGGGTCATCTGCGTCTGCAGGTCGTCGAGCCGGTTCATGCTGGTGACCGTGAACGAGCGAACCGACGTGATCGCCGACTGGTCGCCCGTGGACTCGTAGTCGGAGACCAGCAGGTCGGAGCCGGCCACGGCCTGCGCGGTGAAGGCGTCGAGCGCGTCGTCCACGCGGGTCGGGTCGGCGTGCGAGCGCGCCAGCTGCTGGGCCTCGTCGAGGCGGACGCCGGCGTTCTCGAGCAGCACGCGGCCACGGTCGGCGCGGTCGAAGGTCAGCTCGGCGTGGGCACTCTCGATGCCGCGCTTGATCGGGTACAGTCCGTCGCCGGGCAGCGCGGACTGCGAGGCGTAGGCCATCGCGGCCGACGTCGTCACGAGCACGGCGCCGCTCACGGCGGCCGCCAGCCGTCGGTGGCGACGGCGGGCGCGCTGGGTGACCGGCTTGAGGCGCAGCCGCGCGTCTGTGTCCTTCCGCTCGGCGGCCGCGGCGGCGAGCACCTGCTCGGCCTCGGCGATCAGGCGGTCGCGCAGGGTGGCGACGAACGCCGGGTCGGCGACAGGAGGAGGTACGTCGCGCAGCCCGTCCACGACGGCGAGCAGCTCGGGGTACTCGGGCGCGCCGACGTCGCTCGTCGAGCCCTTCTCGACGAGCGCGTGAAAGCGCTCTGCGCCACGCCCCCTGGTCACGATGAACCTCGATGCCTTGCCGGTCGTTGATGGACGTCACGGCGAACGCCGGACGCCACGATCAACGAGTGGTGCGGGAGGGGGGTTACGGGACCAAAGTCCTGAACCGGCGCCGTCCGGCCCGTCCGTGGGACTGCCGTGCTCGGGGTGCTGCTCATCGGCCTACTCATCGCGCCACCCGGCCGGAACGAGCTTGGCGAGGTTGCGTACGCCGCGCAGCTGGAGCTGCTTGACCGCGCCCTCGCTGCGCCCCAGCACCTCCGCGGTCTCGGCGATGCTGAGGCCCTGCAGGAAGCGCATGATCAGGCAGTCGCGCTGCTCGTCGGAGAGCTGCCGCAGCCCGTCGAGCAGCACCTCGTTGGTGAGGTCGGCGAGCACCTCGTTCTCCGGCCCCTCGGTGGCGTCGTCGTGGACCGCCATGTCCTCGGTCGTCTGCTCCAGGCGGGTGCGGCCGGCCTTGAAGTGATCGGTGCACAGGTTGCGCGCGATCGTCATCAGCCATGCGCCGAAGTCCCGGCCCTGCCAGCGGAAGCCGCTCATGTTCCGCAGGGCCCGCAGGAACGTCTCGGAGGTGAGGTCCTCGGCGAGCGTCTGCGACCGGGTGCGGTGGTAGACGAAGCGGTAGACCGACGGCTGGTAGTGGTCGTAGAGCTGACCGAAGGCCTCGCAGTCGCCGTCCCGGGCCAGCTCGACCAGGGCGATCAGGCGTCTGCGCTCGGCCGCGGAGTCCTCCGACGACGCGGCCTGGCCGGAGTCGTCGTACCCACTGCCCGGACCGTGGCCGTCGCCCACGACCGCCTCGCTCAGGAGCAGCCAGGCCGGGACGCCGGCGGCCTGCGGGCGGAGCCCCAGGACAGAGAGGACGGCGGCACGCAGGTCGTCGAGACCTCGTGTCACGTCGCCGTCGCCCCATGTCATGGCGTTGACATCCTCCCGAGCGCCAAGGGGGGTTTGGCGCTCATTCATGGTAAGCGCGCTCGGGCAGGTGTGTAACCCGGAGTGACGGAAAGCCTCCGCCGGCCCGTCGCCGCTACCTGCGACGACGTACGGCGGCGCCCGCTGCGACGGCGCCCGTCGCGGCGCCCGCCACGGCTGCGGCGAGCACGCCGGCCCGCGCCGCCTTACGGCCGGTGCGGTAGTCGCGGATGCGCCACCCCTGCTGCCGGGCGTAGGCCCGCAGGCGGCTGTCGGGGTTGACCGCGCAGGGGTTGCCGACCAGCGAGAGCATGGTCAGGTCGTTGTAGGAGTCGGAGTACGCCGCGCATGCCGCGAGGTCGAGACCCTCGCGCTCCGCGAGCGCCTTGACGGCCTCGGCCTTGGCGGGGCCGTGCAGCATGTCGCCGACCAGGCGCCCGGTGTAGACCCCGTCGACGTGCTCGGCGACGGTGCCCAGCGCCCCGGTCAGCCCGAGCCGTCGGGCGATGATCCGGGCGATCTCGATCGGGGCTGCCGTCACCAGCCAGACCCGCTGCCCCTCGTCGAGGTGCAGCTGGGCCAGCGCGCGCGTGCCGGGCCAGATGCGATGGGCCATCGCCTCGTCGAAGATCTCCTCCCCGAGCTCCTCCAGCTCGCGCACCGTGTGCCCCTCGATGAAGGTCAGGGCGGAGGCGCGGGTCTTGGCGACGTGGTCGGGGTCCTCGACGCCCACCACGCGGAAGTAGGCCTGGCGCCAGGCCGCGGAGGCGATGTCGCGGGTCGTGAAGAACTTGCGGCGGTACAGGCCGCGTGCCAGGTGGAAGATGCTGGCGCCCTGCATGAGCGTGTTGTCGACGTCGAAGAACGCCGCGGCCTGAGGGTCCGGAGGCGTCGCGAGGGCGGTCTCGACCTCCGCCGCGGCGGCGGATGCCTCACCGGCGAGAGCCGACCGTTGCTGGAGGTCCAGCGGCCTGCGGCTCTTCTCGGGAGTCACGTCGCAGAGCCTAGGGCTTCGGCGGACCCTCGTGCGCCGGGCTGTGCGATCCTTGCCCGCATGCCTGCCCACGACGTGTCGTCGCTGGTGGCCGAGGCAGCCCTCGATCGGCCGGACATGCTGGCCGTGGTCGAGTCGGGTGGCCGCAGCGTCACCTGGGGCGCCCTCGAGGAGGAGGTCGCCCGGGTCGCGACGGGCCTCGGCGCGGCCGGCCTGGTGGCGGGCCAGCGGGTCCTGGTCGCGATGGGCAACCGGATCGAGTTCGTCACGTCGTACCTCGGGGTGCTGCGCGCGCAGGTGGTCGCCGTACCCGTCAATCCGCTGAGCACCTCCGGCGAGCTCGCGCGGATGATCGCCGACTCCGGGTCGCGGGTCGTGCTGGCCGACGCCGACACGATCCCGGCGGTCCGAGTGGCCGTCGACCTGGTCAGGTCCGCACTCGGTGGTGCGACCGGCGAGGTCGACGCCGAGCTCCTGGAGCGGGCGCACGACCCGCGGGTCTACGTCACCGGCGTGGAGCCGGCCGACGGCGAGCAGGCCTTCGAGGCGCTGCGGGCCGCGGCTCCGCGACCGGTCCCACCTCTGCCGGACCCCGAGAAGCTCGCCTGCCTCCTCTACACCAGCGGTACGTCGGGCCGGCCGCGCGCGGTGATGCTCACCCACCGGGCGCTGATCGCGAACGTCGAGCAGGCCGCCGAGGTGCAGCCGCCGATGATCCACGGCGACGACGTGGTGCTCGGCGTACTCCCGCTCTTCCACGTCTACGGGCTGAACGCCGTGCTCGGCGGCGTCCTGCGCCACCGGGCCAAGCTGGTGCTCACCGAGCGGTTCGACCCGCAGGGCACCCTCGACCTGATCGACGACGAGGCGGTCAGCGTCGTGCCCGTCGCGCCGCCGGTGTTCGCCTACTGGCTGCCGCAGAAGCACCTGCGCGAGCGGCTGGGGCCGGTGCGCCTGATCCTGTCGGGATCTGCGCCATTGTCACCGGAGCTGGTCGAGCAGTTCAGCGAGGCGACCGGCATCCCGGTCCACCAGGGCTACGGCCTCACCGAGGCCGCCCCGATCGTGACCAGCACGCTGTGCAGCGCCGAACTGCAGAGCGGGTCGGTGGGCGCGGCCCTGCCGGGCATCGAGATCGGGCTGCGCGACGAGGTCGGGCACGCACCCGAGGGCGACGACCCCGGCGAGATCTGGATCCGCGGCGCGAACCTCTTCAGCGGCTACTGGCCCGACGGCGAGGGCGGTCCCGACGCCGACGGCTGGTGGGGGACCGGCGACGTGGGCTTCCTCGACGCGTCCGGGGACCTGTTCCTCGTCGACCGGCTCAAGGAGCTGGTGATCGTCTCGGGCTTCAACGTGTACCCGGTCGAGGTCGAGGAGGTCATCCGCGAGGTCGACGGCGTCGCGGAGACCGCCGTGATCGGCGTCGAGGATGCCGCGACGGGCGAGGCCGTCGTCGCGTACGTCGTACCGGCGGACGGCCGCGGCAGCTCGGAGCGCGCGGTCTTGGAGGACGCGGTGCGCGCCCGCTGCGACGTACGCCTCGCGCGCTTCAAGCGGCCGGCGCGCATCGAGGTGGTCGACGAGCTGCCCCTCGGTGTGACCGGCAAGGTCCAGAAGGGACGCCTGCGGAACCTCGAGCGACAGCGCGGCAAGGGCCTCCTGGAATGACCGCGCGCGTCGTCCTCTACAGCCGACCGGGCTGTCACCTCTGCGACGACGCGCGGGCTGTGGTGGCGGAGGTCTGCGCCGAGCTCGGGGAGTCCTACGACGAGGTGTCGATCGCCGACGACCCCGAGCTCGAGCGGCGCTTCGGTCACGAGGTCCCGGTCACCTTCGTCGACGGCCGCCAGCACGACTACTGGCGGGTCGACCCCACCCGCCTCCGCGCCGCCCTCACCTAACCGTTGAACGGCGCCGTCTGACCGTTCAACGGTCGGTAGGCGCCGGTCAACCGTCAGCCGAGGGAGGGGCGGGCGCCCGGGCCGACGTGGACGCTGCGCAGGAAGCGCACCATCGCGGCGCGGTCCCAGCCGGTGTCGTCCGGGTACTGGATCCGTACGACGCCTCGCGGCTCGCCCGGCGCCGTTCGCATCGACATCGTGGTGTAGCCCGAGTCACCGTGGATCGAGACGGGTCGCCCGGGATCGCCGACGAGGTGACCCCCGAGGGGGTGGTGGTCGAAGCTGATGACGAGCTTGCCGACGAAGACGTCCGGGGCGGACGTCGTACTGCCGTCGTCCGGAACGATCGTGACGAAGTAGCGGGTCTGGGCCTGAACGGACCAGCCCTTGGGGGTGAGGTCGAAGGAGTACGGCGTCGCGTGCAGCGGCGTCGACAACAGCTCGATCGGCGCCGCCGACGCGGACGGGGAGGCGGCCGGGCCCGGCGCCCGATCGAGTACGCCGGCCACGCCGACCCCGGCGCATACGACCAGCGCCAGCCCGCCGAGACCCAGGCGGAAGCGACGGCGGCCGCGCGCGCGTGAGGCCGCGCGCGCCCGGGCCAGGTCGGCGTAGGGGTCGGGTACGGCGGGCTCGTCGGGCAGAGTCCGTCCGAGCGCGCGCTTCATCCTGGTCGAGTCGTCCATCAGCCCCGCTCCTGAGCAGGGTCGCGGTCGACCGCGTCGAGCACCTGGCGCAGACGCGCCAACGCACGCGCGTTCTGCGACTTCACCGTCCCCGGTGAGCAGCCCAGCAGCCGGGCGGTCTGGTCGACGTCGAGGTCGTGCCAGTGCCGGAGAACGACGACCGCGCGCTGCCGCGGCCCGAGGGAGGCGAGCGCTGCGAGCATCGTCCGGCGCAGCACGACGTCGTGGTCCTCATCGATCGCGTCGACGTCCGACAGGCTCTCGGGGTAGGTCTCGCGCCGGCGATGGGCTCGGCGCATCTCGTCGATGTACGCGTTCGTCAGGCTGGCGCGGGCATACGCGAGCCGGCTCTGCGCGACCCGCACGTGGCGCCACGACAGGTACAGCCTGGTCAGTGTCGTCTGGACGAGGTCCTCGGCGGTGGCGGAGTCGCCGGCGCACAGCAGCGTCGCCGTTCTCAGGAGGTCGGCGCGGTGGGCCGCGGTGAACGCCACGAACTCCTCGTCCCGCTCACCTCGGCCACGGCTCACGACCCGAGGCTACCCATGCAACCTCGCGAGCCGCCGTCCCCGTCAACCGCACGTGAAGGCACTCGGAGTCGCCCTGTCGGCCCTGGTGCTGGTGAGTGGCTGTGCCGCTCACGCGACCACCTCGTCTTCGGAGCCACTCGCCCCGTCGGGGTCGGGTACGTCGGGCTCGACGCACGCGTCGAACTCACCGTCGAGCCCGGCGCCGCCGTTCGACAAGACCCGCCACTCGCTGACCGACCCGAACAGCATCTGGGTGATCGTCAACAAGACGCACCCGATCACGCCCCTCGACTTCCGGCCCCGCATCGCGCTCGTGCGCGGCTACCAGGTCGCCGTCCCCGCCGCGGGCCCGCTGACGCGGCTCATGGACGACGCAGACCGGGCCGGTGTTCCGCTCAAGATCGCGAGCGCGTTCCGGTCGTACGGCTATCAGGAGGGAGTCCACTCGCACCTGGTCGCAACGGAGGGCCTGCAGGCGGCCGACGCCATCTCGGCCCGGCCCGGGTACAGCGAGCACCAGACCGGACTGGCCGTCGACCTGCAGCCCGCCGACGGCACCTGCGCGCTGTCCGCCTGCTTCTCCGGGACTGCTGCCGGTCGCTGGCTCGTGACGCACGCGTGGAGGTACGGCTTCGTCGTCCGCTACACCCAGGCCAACCGGCGGCTCACCGGCTACTCGCCCGAGCCCTGGCACTTCCGGTACGTCGGCGTGCCCCTCGCGCGCGAGCTCCGTACGACCCATGCCGGGTCCCTGGAGGCGTTCTTCGGCGTCGGCGGCGGCGACTACCGCTGACCCCCCACCCTCGTTGACCGGCGCCGTCTGACCGTTGACCGGCGCGGTTGTGACCGTTCAGCCGCGCACCAGGGGGTGCCCGATCGCGAGAAGGCGCCGTTCAACGGTCACACGGCGCCGGTCAACGGTCACACGGCGCCGTTCAACGGTCAGACGGCGCCGTTCAACGAAGGTCGGGGACCCCTGCCGTCGCCATTTTGTTCTCGCGTTCACAAACTTCTACAGTGAACGACGCCGCCCGGGCCGGGCCGCTCACACGACCGGCCGACCCAGTGTCCGGCGGCTGGAAAGACGAAGCTGTGAGTGCACGGACGTCCCACGACAACGCCCGGGATATTCCCGAGGCCACGGTGGCCCGACTTCCTGTCTATCTGCGAGCGCTCACCACCCTCTCCGAGGCCGGCACCGCCGTGTGCTCCAGCGAGGACCTCGCGGCGGCCGCGGGCGTCAACAGCGCCAAGCTCCGCAAGGACCTGTCCTACCTCGGCAGCTACGGCACCCGCGGCGTCGGGTACGACGTCGACTACCTGCGCTACCAGATCGCCCGCGAGATGGGGGCGACCCGCGACTGGCCGGTCGTCATCGTCGGGATCGGCAACCTCGGGCACGCGCTGGCCAACTACTCCGGCTTCCGCAGCCGGGGCTTCCGCGTGGTGGCCCTCCTGGACGCCGACGAGACCCGGCACGGCGAGGTCGTCGCCGGCGTGCTCGTGCGTCCCTTCAGCGACCTGCACGCGATCGTGCGCGAGCACGGCGTCGCGATCGGGGTGATCGCGACCCCGGCCGCCTCGGCCCAGGACGTCGCGGACCAGATGGTCGACTCCGGCATCACCAGCATCCTCAACTTCGCGCCGACGGTGCTCTCCGTCTCTCCCGACGTGGCCGTGAGCAAGGTGGACCTCTCCAAGGAGCTGCAGGTCCTCGCCTACCACGAGCAGCGCAAGGCCACCCAGCAGGAGACGGCGTCATGACCGTGCTCGTGGTCGGCATCTCCCACCGCTCGGCGCCGATCGCCCTGCTCGAGCAGGTGGCGATCGACCGCGACGGCACGACCAAGCTGGTCGAGGACGTGCTCGCCAACCCGCACGTCACCGAGGCCACCGCCGTCGTCACCTGCAACCGCCTCGAGATCTACGCCGCCGTCGACAGGTTCCACGGCAGCGTCGAGGACATCTCGCAGCGCCTGCTGGCGCCCGCCGAGGGCAGCGTCGACGCCCTGCTGCCCCACCTCTACGTGCACTACGACGACGGCGCGGTCTCCCACCTGTTCCGGGTGGCGGCCGGCCTGGACTCGATGGCGGTCGGGGAGGCGCAGGTCCTGGGCCAGACCCGGGCCGCCCTGACCCGAGGCCAGGAGCAGGGCTCCGTGGGGCCGGTCCTCAACACGCTGTTCCAGCAGGCGTTGCGCGTCGGCAAGCGCGTCCACGCCGAGACCGGCATCGACCGCGCCGCGCCCACGCTGGTGTCCGCGGCCCTCGACCGGGCCGCCCCCGACCTCGGTGGCCGCCGCGTCGTCGTCCTCGGCGCGGGCGGGATGGCGGGTCTCGCCGTCGCGACCGTCGTACGCCGCGATGCCGGCGAGGTCGTCGTGGTCAACCGGAGCCGCGAGCGCGGCGAGCGCCTCGCCGCCGAGTACGACGCGCGCTGGGCGCCGCTGGGCGACCTCGCCCTCGAGGTGGCCGATGCCGACGTGGTCGTCGCCTGCGCGGGTGCCACCGGCGTCCTGCTCGATCGGGCTGCCGTCGTGGCCGCGGGTCGCCCGCTCGCACTGGTTGACCTCGCCCTTCCCCACGACATCGACCCCGCGGTCGCCGACGTCCCCGGAGTGACGCTGGTGACGCTGGCCGACCTGGCCGAGAACCTCCGCGACTCCGAGGCCGGCCAGGAGATCGAGGCGGTGCGCACGATCGTCGCCGACGAGATCGAGGCCTTCGTCTCGGCGCGACGCGGCGCCGGCATCACGCCGACCGTGGTGGCGCTGCGGTCGATGGCCACCGGCATCGTGGAGTCGGAGATGAGCAGGCTGGAGCACCGGCTGCCCTCTCTGGACGACGCCACTCGCAACGAGCTGCTGCACACGCTGCGCCGGGTCGCCGACAAGCTGGTCCACCAGCCGACCATCCGGGCCAAGGAGCTGGGCGACCGCGACGCGGTCTCCTACGCCACCGCGCTGGCCGAGCTGTTCGCCCTCGACCCGGAGGCCGTCGACGCCGTGACCCGGCCCGTGGAGCCGATCCAGCCGGGGGAGGAGTCATGAGCGACCCGATCCGCCTCGGCACCCGTGCCTCGGCCCTGGCGACCGTCCAGTCGCAGTGGGTCGCCGACCGGATCACCGCGGCCCTGGGCCGTCCGGTCGAGCTGGTGGAGATCACCACCGAGGGTGACGTCGTGGCCCACTCCCTGACCCAGATCGGCGGCACCGGCGTGTTCGTCGGAGCCCTCCGGACTGCGCTCCTCGAGGGCCGCATCGACGTCGCCGTCCACTCGCTGAAGGACCTGCCGACCGGGCCGGCGTCCGGGCTCGTCCTGGCCGCGATCCCCGAGCGGGAGGATCCGCGCGACGTGGTCGTCGCCCGCGACGGGCTGACGCTGGCCGAGCTTCCCGCCGGCAGCCGGGTCGGGACCGGCTCGCCCCGCCGGGCCGCGCAGGTGCACGCCCTCGGTCTCGGTCTGGAGATGGTCGACATCCGCGGCAACGTCGACACCCGCGTCCGCAAGGTCCGCGAAGGCGAGTACGACGCCGTCGTGCTGGCCCGTGCCGGGCTGGCGCGCCTGGACCGCCTCGACGAGGCGACCGAGGTCCTCGACCCCCTGCAGATGCTCCCCGCACCAGGGCAGGGAGCGCTGGCGGTGGAGACGCGGGAGGGCGAGGCCCTCGCCGAAGACCTCTCCGTCCTGGACGACCCCAGGACCCGGGCCGCGGTCACCGCGGAGCGGGCCGTGCTCGCCGTTCTCGAGGGCGGGTGCACGGCCCCGGTGGGCGCGCTGGGCGAGGTCGCCGAGGGCGACGAGAAGGACGAGCTCTGGGTGCGAGCGGTAGCGCTCTCGCCCGACGGGTCGCTGGCCGTGCGGATGTCCGCCACCGGTGACCCCGCCGACGCCTTCGGGCTCGGCAGCCGCTTGGCCGGGCTGATGCTCGACGACGGTGCAGGACAGCTGACGGACCAGCCGACGACACCAGGCGACCAGCCGGTGTCCGACAGCGAAAGGCAAGAGGCATGACACAAGCCCCCAGGGCCAAGGCCCAGTCCGAGACCAGCGCGGCACGCCGCCTCCAGGGGAGCGTGGCGTTCGTGGGCAGCGGACCCGGTGACCCCGGCCTGCTCACCGTGCGCGCGGCCGACCTCATCCGCGAGGCCGACATCGTGATCACTGAAGGCGCCGAGCACCCCGCTCTGGTCCGGGCGGTGCTCGGCCTGCCCGAGGGCTCCGAGGGCGGTCCCGAGCTGGTCGACGGCGGCTTCGGCGAGGATGGTCAGCCCCTCACTCACGCCGCCCGTGCCAAGGTCGTCGTCCGCCAGGCCAAGCGTGGCGAGCGCGTCGTGCGCCTGATGACCGGTGACCCGTTCGTCTACGCCTCCGGCCCCGAGGAGGCCGCGGCCTGCGCCAAGGCCGGGCTCGGCTTCGAGATCGTGCCCGGCGTGTCCGCGGCCTCCGCGGTCCCGGCGTACGCCGGCATCCCGCTGACCACGAAGTCCCACCGTGAGGTCACCGTGCTCACCGCCGGAGACAAGGTCGACTGGAGCCGGTACGCCGACACCACGACGCTCGTGCTGCTCTCGGCGGTGAACTCCATCGGCGAGATCGCCGCCGCCCTGATGGCCGCCGGGCGTGACCCGCAGACGCCGGTCTCGATGACGCGCACCGGCACCACCACCGACCAGGAGACCGTCGTCTCGACCCTGGAGCGGATCGGCGTCGACGCGCGGGCCGCCCGGATGGCGCCCCCGGCGGTGACCGTGATCGGCGAGGTCGTGGCGATGCGCGAGGCGCTGTCGTGGTTCGAGACCAAGCCGCTGTTCGGCTGGCGGGTCCTGGTGCCTCGCACCAAGGAGCAGGCCGGATCGCTGTCGGCGCGACTGCGCGGCTTCGGCGGTGTGCCCGAGGAGGTGCCGACCATCTCCGTGGAGCCGCCGCGCAACCCGCTGCAGATGGACAAGGCCGTGCGCGGCCTGGTCGAGGGTCGCTACGAGTGGATCGCCTTCACCAGCGCGAACGCCGTGAAGGCGGTGCGCGAGAAGTTCGAGGAGTACGGCCTCGACGCCCGCGCGTTCTCCGGCCTGAAGATCGCGGCCGTCGGCGACAAGACCGCCGCTGCGATCGGCGACTGGGGCCTGCGGGCCGACCTGACGCCGAGCGGCGAGCAGTCGGCCGCCGGACTGCTCGAGGACTGGCCGGAGTACGACGAGCTGCTCGACCCGATCAACCGGGTGTTCCTGCCGCGCGCCGACATCGCCACCGAGAACCTCGTGGCCGGCCTGATCGACCTCGGCTGGGAGTGCGACGACGTCACGGCGTACCGCACCGTCCGGGCGGCGCCGCCGCCGGCACCGGTGCGCGACGCGATCAAGACCGGGCGCTTCGACGCGGTGGTCTTCACCTCGTCCTCGACCGTGCGCAACCTCGTCGGCATCGCCGGCAAGCCGCACCCGTCCACCGTGATCGCGGTGATCGGACCGGCGACGGCCAAGACCGCCGAGGAGCAC
Organism: Nocardioides sp.; assembly: GCA_049841015.1. Classification (GTDB taxonomy): domain Bacteria; phylum Actinomycetota; class Actinomycetes; order Propionibacteriales; family Nocardioidaceae; genus Nocardioides. The sequence continues at coordinate 317,106 of JASGIN010000011.1, read as the reverse complement.
GGGCTGCGGGTCGACGTCCTCGCCCCGAAGCCCGACGTCGACGAGCTGGTCGACGCGCTCGCGGCGTTCGGTGCCGCGCGGCGCGCGGAGCAGCTCGAGGCGGACCTTCCGGTGACCCGGCCCTCGGAGCGCAAGCCGTCGGCGCGCAAGCGGGCCACCTCGTCGCGATGAGCCGGCGATGACCGACGACGCGAGCACGCGGGCGACCGGTGGGGTCCCGCGGCCGGTGACCCGGCCGCGGCGCCTGCGCACGACCCAGGGGCTCCGCAACCTCGTCGCCGAGACCCGGCTCGCGCCGGAGCAGCTGGTGCTGCCGATGTTCGTCCGCGAGGGCGCGACGTCGCCGCGACCGATCGCCTCGATGCCGGGCGTCGTCCAGCACACCCGCGACTCGCTGCTGAAGGCGGCGCGGGAGGCGGCCGAGCTCGGGCTGGGTGGCGTCATGCTCTTCGGCATCCCCGAGGAGAAGGACGCCGTCGGCTCGGGCGCCATCGACCCGGCCGGCATCCTCAACCTCGCGATCACCGACGTCGTGGCCGAGGTCGGTGACGCGCTCACGGTGATGAGCGACCTGTGCCTCGACGAGTTCACCGACCACGGACACTGCGGCGTCCTCACGCCCGACGGCCGGGTCGACAACGACCGGACGCTCGAGGCGTACGCCGAGATGGCGCTGGCGCACGCCGACGCCGGCATCGACATGGTCGGACCGAGCGGGATGATGGACGGCCAGGTCGCCGCCGTGCGCGGTGCGCTCGACGGTGCGGGCCACACCGACGTCGCGATCCTCGCCTACTCCGCGAAGTACGCCTCCGCGTTCTTCGGCCCCTTCCGCGAGGCCGTCGACTCCTCGCTCGAGGGCGACCGGCGTACCTATCAGCAGGATCCGGCGAACGCCCGCGAGGGCGTGCGCGAGGCCCTGCTCGACGTCGCCGAGGGCGCCGACATCGTGATGGTCAAGCCCGCGCTGGGCTACCTCGACGTCGTACGCCGGGTGCGCGACGCGGTCGACGTCCCGGTCGCGGCGTACAACGTCTCGGGCGAGTACGCCATGCTCGAGGCCGCTGCCGAGAACGGCTGGATCGAGCGCGAGCGCGCCATCCTCGAGGTCCTCACCTCGATCCGCCGCGCCGGCGCCGACGTGATCCTCACCTACTGGGCCGCCGAAGCCGCCCGCCTCCTCCCTCGTTGAGTTGGCCCTGCGGGCTTGTTGAGTTGGCCCTGCGGGCTTGTTGGGGCGGGCCTCATCTCGTCCACAACCCCCGGTGGAAGACACCCCATGCACAGGCGCACGCCCACCGCCACCGCTGTCGCCCGGCCGTTCGTGAAGGTAGGGCGGCATGGACACCGACTTCCCGCCGTTCCCGTTCACCTCGGCCAGTGCCCCGTGCACTCGCGCCCGACTTCGCAAGGCCATCGAGTCGCGCGAGCTGATACGCCCGTTCCGCGGCACGTACCTGCGAGCGGATGTCGAGCTGACCGAGATCACCCGCGCCCAGGTCGCGGCACTCGTGCTGGGTCACACGAGCGTCCTGTGTGATCGCACGGCTGCCTGGGTCCTCGGCGTCGATGCCATGAAGTACGCCGAACTCGACCGCCCCCTCCCTCTCGAGTCGTGTGTCCTGCGTGGGCATGAGCCGACGGAGCGACCGGGAGTTCTCGGCAGGACGCGGGACCTCCGCAAAGAGGACGTCATGGAGATCGGTGGTGTTCGGGTGACGACTCCGGTGCGCACGGCCGCCGATCTGCTGTGCCTGCTTCCGCGGCGTCAGGCCCTTGCCGCGGCCGATGCCTTGATGCGCGAGCACGCGTTCACGGTGGCCGACCTCCGCAGACTGCTGGTGCGCTACTTCCGCAGGCGCGGCGTCGTCCAAGCGCGCAACCTGGCACCGCTGGTCGACGGTCGATCCGAGTCCTCGGGCGAGTCGTGGGCACGGATCGCGATCATCGACCACGGCTTGGTTGCTCCGGTGCCGCAGTACTGGGTGATCGCCGAGGGCGAGGCCATCTACCGACTCGATCTGGCCTACCCCCATTGCCAGGATCGCCGTCGAGTACGACGGCGAGGAGTTCCACACCAGTCCCGCAGACCGCCGCCGGGACGAGCAGCGTCGAACCTGGCTGGTGGCGCACGGCTGGCGCGTGATCGTCCTGACCAAGTCGTCGTTCGGTGACGAGGCGCTCGCTACCTGGATCGGCGAGCTGCGCGACATGCTGCGGTAGGGCCAACTCGACGAGCCGGCAGGGCCAACTCGACGGGCCGGTAGGGCCAACTCGACGGGCCGGTAGGGACAATTCGACGGGCCCGGAGGGCCAATTCGACGGGGTGGGGTCAGCCGTGGGTGAGCTTGTAGACGCAGGCGTTGAAGGCGGGGGTGCCTTGGAGGAGGCCCTCGGTCAGGCACTGGAGGATCGCCTGGGTCTCGCTGAGGAGCGTGGGGATGACCGTGGGGATGATCGAAGTCGGCAGGATCGTCGGCAGCTTGGTGGGCAGCAGCGTCGGCAGGGTCGGGAGGATGCCGGTCGGACCGTCGGTCGGGGTGGAGCCGCTGGTCGGACCGGTCGTCGGCCCACCGCTGGGGCCGGTGGTCGGCGACGTGGTCGGACCGTCGCTCGGTCCGCCGGGGGAGTGGTGGCGGTGGTGGTGATGGTGGTGGTGCCGCTGGTGGTGCCCGTTCTGCCCCGACGTGGGGTCGGCCAGCGAGAAGCCCGTGCTCGGTACGCCGTTCGGCACCTCGCTGAAGTCACCGGCCAGGTAGGCCTTCTCGATCGCCAGCACCAGGTCGACGTACGGCTTGCTGTGGTTGTAGCGGTAGATCGCGGGCGTCTGGGTCGCCGGCGTCGCCAGGTTGTCGGTGCCCGAGCAGAGGTAGACCGCCGAGGCCAGCGCCGCGTCGTTGATGTCCTGCGGGTTGCGCTGGCCGTCGTTGTCGGCGTCGACGCCGACGATCGCCCACGTCGAGGGGATGAACTGCATCGGTCCGACCGCCCGGTCGTAGCGCGAGTCGCCGTCGTACTGCCCGGCGTCGGTGTCCTTGATCAACACCGTGCCGTGCGAGCCGTTGAGGACCGGCCCGAAGATGCCCGGCTTGTCGACGCCCCGGTCGGTCAGGACGTTGCCCTGAGCACGCCCGTGGTCGGACTCGACCCGGCCGATCGCGGCGACCAGCTGCCACGGCAGATGACAGGTCCGGTCGGCGGCGTCGATGACCGTCGCGGCCCGCTGGTACGCCGTGAGCGCCACGCTCGGGATTCCGCTCGCCGAGGACGTCGAGATCACCCGGTCGGCGTTCTGGCGCAGCTGTCGCCGCAGGGCCTGGCTCGCCGTCAGGCTGGCCGGGGCGTGGACCGCCTGCGTCGGCAGACGCGTGCCGTCCGGAAGGGTGTTCGACCCGGAGGCGGGGGAGGCGTTCGAGCTGGCGGTCGCGAGCCCTGCGGTCCAGGCGGCCGACAGCACGGCGAGCGGCAGCAGTGCCATCGCCTTCTGCGCGCGTCCGAACCGAGTCATCGAACCTTCCTTCTCGCGGGGCCCTTCAGGAGAGGTTCGTCGCCCACCGACTCCCGGACCGGTCGCGGCGACGTACGCCGAGGCCGGGGTGCCTCCGTGAGCAGCGTTCCCTCCCTACTGGTTCCTAAACGAGTGACGCCCTGCGATGTTACGCGCCGGTAGACGTGGGGTGGGCCACTTCCCCGGAAGCCGTCGGGACCTCGATTCCCACCCGGTTGGGGGGCTCGGCCACAATGGCCCGGTGACTCACGACCGGTCGGAGGCTCTGTTCGCGCGCGCGAGCGCGGTCACCCCCGGCGGGGTCAACTCCCCGGTCCGCGCCTTCCGCGCCGTCGGCGGCACGCCGCGCTTCATCGCGTCGGCTTCCGGCGCCCGGCTGACCGACGTCGACGGGCAGGAGTACGTCGACCTGGTCGGCTCGTGGGGGCCGATGCTGCTAGGGCACGCCCACCCCGAGGTGATGGCCGCCGTCCGCGACGCGCTCGAGCGCGGCACGTCGTACGGCGCGCCGACCGAGGCCGAGGTCGAGCTCGCCGAGGAGATCGTCGGGCGTACGCCGGTCGACCAGGTCCGCCTGGTCTCCTCCGGCACCGAGGCGACCATGTCCGCGGTCCGGCTCGCGCGCGGCTTCACCGGTCGCGACGTCGTGGTGAAGTTCGCCGGTTGCTACCACGGCCACGTCGACGCCCTCCTGGCCTCCGCCGGGTCGGGGCTGACCACGCTGGCCGTGCCCGGAACGCCCGGGGTCCCCGAGACCGCGACGGCCCTGACCCGGGTCCTGCCCTACAACGACCCCGAGTCGCTGACCGCGCTCTTCGCCGAGGAGGGCGACCGCATCGCCTGCGTGATCACCGAGGCCGCGCCGGGCAACATGGGCGTCGTCCCGCCCGAGCCCGGCTTCAACCAGCTCCTGGCGCGCACCTGCGCCGAGCACGGCGCGCTCCTCGTCAGCGACGAGGTGATGACCGGGTTCCGGGTCTCGCGGCAGGGACAGTGGGGCCTCGACGGAGCCCTCGAGGGCTGGACGCCCGACCTGATGACCTTCGGCAAGGTGATGGGCGGCGGGTTCCCGGCGGCGGCGTTCGGCGGCCGGGCCGACGTGATGGCGATGCTCTCGCCGGTCGGCCCCGTCTACCAGGCGGGCACGCTCTCCGGGAACCCGATCGCCGCCACCGCCGGCCTGACCACGCTGCGGCTGGCCACCGACGACGTCTACCTCCGCGTCGGCGCCGCGGCCGGTGCCGTCCGCGAGGCGGCCGACAAGGCGCTCTCCGACGCCGGCGTCCCGCACACGGTCCAGGCGACCGGCACGATGTTCTCGGTCTTCTTCACCGACGGGCCGGTGCGCGACTACGACGACGCGCAGCGCCAGGACACCGCGGCGTACGCCGCGTTCTTCCACGCGATGCTCGACGCGGGGGTCTACCTCCCGCCCTCGGCGTACGAGGCGTGGTTCCTCTCCTCGGCCCACGACGACGCGGCGGTGGAGACGATCCTCGCCGCGCTGCCGCGCGCCGCACGAGCCGCCGCGACGGCAACGGAGGTGTCACATGGCTGAGCCCCGCGGCGAGACCGTCGTGCACCTCGTCCGCCATGGCGAGGTGCACAACCCCGAGGGCGTGCTGTACGGACGGCGCGACGGCTACCACCTCTCCGAGCGCGGCCACGAGATGGCCGAGCGGATCGCCCAGGCGCTGGGGGAGCGCGACATCGTGCACCTGCGGTCGTCGCCGCTCGAGCGCGCCCAGGAGACCGCCGCCCCGCTGGCCGCCGCGCGCGGACTGACGCCCGTCCTCGACCCGCGCGTGATCGAGTCGGCCAACGTGTTCGAGGGGAAGCGGTTCGGTCACGGCGAGAACGCCCTGAAGAAGCCGTCGACCTGGATCCACCTGCGCAATCCCCTGAAGCCGTCGTGGGGAGAGCCCTACAAGGAGGTCACCGCGCGGATGCTCGCTGCGGTCGCCGACGCGAGGGACGCCGCCCGCGGGCACGAGGCGGTGATCGTCTCCCACCAGCTGCCGATCTGGGTGACCCGGCTGGCGCTGGAACGCCGGTCGTTCCTGCACGACCCGCGCCGGCGGCAGTGCACGCTGTGCTCGGTGACGTCGTTGACGTTCGCCGGGGACGACCTGACCACGATCAGCTACTCCGAGCCGGCCGGCGACCTGATCCCCGTCAAGGACAAGAAGGCCCCGTTCTCGGCGGGCAACGCACCCGACTCCCGGAAGCCCTGACGCGTGATCCGAGGGGTGCTCGCGACGTGCGTGGCGGCGGTGGTCCTGCTGGCCACGGGCGGCTGCTCCCTGCACGGCGTGAACGGCACCGACGGCAAGGACTACGTGGGGGGCGACGGCACCGTCAAGCAGATCCCGGTCGCGGATCGCGGCAAGCCCATCGACTTCAGCGGGAAGGACCTGACGGGCAAGCCGCTCTCGCTGTCCTCGATGCGCGGTCAGCCGACCGTCATCTCGATCTGGTGGTCCAACTGCCCGCCCTGCCGCCGGGAGGCGCCGCTCCTCGTCGGTGCCCAGAAGCAGATCGGTGACCGTGCCCACTTCGTCGGCGTCGACGTGCGCGACCTCGGGACCGCCGCACCCAAGACCTTCCAGTCCCAGTTCGGGATCCCGTGGCCGTCGTTCTACTCGCCGAACGGCGAGGCGCTGCTGGCCTTCCCGGGCACGCTGACCCCGAACTCCATCCCGGCCACCGTCGTCCTCGACGACCAGGGCCGGGTGGCCGCGAGCATCATCGGCGCGGTGCCCTCGCAGCTGACCCTGGTCGAGGTCGTCAAGCAGGTGGCCGCCGGTGGGTGACTGGTTCCGCGAGCAGGCGCTGTCCGGCTCGCTGCTGCTCGCGATGCCGGTCGCCCTGGTCGCCGGCCTCGTGTCGTTCTTCTCGCCGTGCGTGATCCCGCTCCTGCCGGGCTACCTCTCCTACGCCACCGGCCTGTCGGGCGCCGACCTCGAGCACGCGCACCGCGGGCGGATGCTCGCCGGTGCCGTCCTGTTCGTCCTCGGCTTCTCGGTCGTGTACGTCGTGATCGGCTTCACCGCGGGTTCCTTCGGCACCTGGCTCGTCCGGTCGCGGACCGAGCTCGAGGTCGTGCTCGGCATCGTGATGATCCTGCTCGGCCTGGCCTTCGCGGGGTTGGTGCCGTTCCTCCAGCGGGACGTGCGCGTGCATACCGTTCCGGCCGTCGGCCTCGGAGCCGCACCGGTCATCGGCTTCCTGTTCGGGCTCGGCTGGACGCCGTGCGTCGGGCCGACGCTGAGCGCGATCATCACGCTGGGTCTCAACGAGGGCACAGCCGACCGCGGCGCGCTGCTCGCCGCGACGTACTGCCTCGGTCTGGGCGTGCCGTTCATCGTCGCTGCTCTGGCGTACCGCCGTGCCCTCGGCGCCTTCCAGCTCATCCGACGCCACCAGCAGTGGGTGACCCGGATCGGCGGCGTGATGCTGGTCCTGGTCGGCGTCGCGCTGCTGACGGGCTGGTGGGACCAGGCCGTCCAGTGGCTGCAGGTCCACCTCGTCAACAACTCGACGGTGGCGGTATGACGGCCGACGCCGGCGAGGACACCGCGACCTGGCAGCCCAGTGGCGACCGCGACCACCACCGCCGGGCCGGCGAGCTGACGGCACGGGAGTTCCTGCGCTGGATGTGGCGGCAGCTGACCTCCATGCGCACGGCGCTGATCCTGCTGCTGTTGCTGGCCCTCGGCGCGATCCCGGGCTCGGTCATCCCGCAGAGCGGGGTGGACGCGCTCAAGACGCAGAACTGGCAGACGGCCCACCCGCACCTCACGCCGATCTACCAGAAGCTGAGCCTGTTCAACGTCTACCACTCTCCGTGGTTCGCCGCGATCTACCTCCTGCTCATGGTCTCGCTGGTCGGGTGCATCGTGCCCCGGCTCTTCGTCTACTGGCGCGGCTACCGCAAGCAGCCGCCGCCCGCGCCGCGCAACCTCACCCGCCTGCCCGACCACGCGACGTACACCACCGACGAGGAGCCGGACGCCGTGCTGGCGCGCGCCGCACAGGTGCTGTCGCGCCGCAACCGGGTCTCGACGAGCGACGGCTGGGTCTCCGCCGAGCGCGGGCAGCTGCGCGAGGCGGGCAACCTGCTCTTCCACCTCTCGGTGCTCGTGGTGCTCGTCGGATTCGGGATCGGCAGCCTGTTCGGGTACAAGGGCGGCGTCATCCTGGTCGTCGGCAACGGCTTCTCCAACCAGCTGACGCAGTACGACGACTTCGACCCGGGCTCGTTGTTCAACCCCGACAAGATGGAGCCGTTCTGCTTCACGGTGCACAACTTCTCCGTGCAGTGGATCGACTCGGGTCCCAAGCAGGGCCTGGCCCGTGGCTTCAAGGCACCGCTGACCTACCGGGCGAACTGCGGGCCGGACCGGTCCCAGTGGTCAGCGGCCAAGGAGTACGACCTGCGGGTCAACCACCCGCTCAAGATCGGCGGCACCCAGGTCTTCCTGATCGGTCACGGCTACGCGCCCGTGGTCACCGTGCGCGACGGCCAGGGACACAAGCTGTACGACGGGCCCACCCCGTTCCTGCCCGAGAGCTCGAACTTCCTCTCCTTCGGCGTGATCAAGGCGTCCGGGGTGAAGGCCGGCCAGGACATCGGGATGCAGGGGCTTTTCTACCCGACGTTCGCCTCGGTCAGGGGCCAGCCCATCAACGTGATGGGGAAGGACGACAACCCGGCGCTCTCGCTCAAGGTCTACGTCGGCGACCTCGGCCTGAACGACGGGGTCCCGCAGTCGGTCTACGCGCTCGACACCGGTGCGATGCACCAGCTGAAGGACAAGGACGGCAAGGCCTTCCAGCTCGAGATGCACCCCGGCGAGACCGTGCAGCTGCCCGACCACCAGGGCTCGGTGACCTTCGACGGAGTCACCCCCTGGACCCGGCTCCAGATCAGCCGGACGCCCATGGTCTGGCTGACGCTGCTGGGGGTCGTCCTCGCGCTGGTCGGCCTGCTCGGGTCGCTGTTCATCAGGCCGCGACGGGTCTGGGTCCGCGCGCAGCGACGGGACGGGACCACCGTGGTCGAGCTGGCCGCACTGGACCGGTCGGGCGGCGGCGACCTGGCCCCCGTACTCTCGTCCGTGGTGGAGTCCCTGCGCCAGGGACAGGAAGGAACGCGAGCATGAGCGCCGACCTCGGCATCAGCACCGGCACCTGGGAGCACCTCAGCAACCAGGCCATCGCGGCCGCCGGGATCGTCTACTTCCTGGCGCTGATGGCCCACCTCGTCGAGTGGAGTGCCCTGCGCACCGTGCCGGTCAAGACGGCCGCTCGCGCCGCCGTACCCGCGGGAGGGCCGCCGCTCCCCGAGGAGTCGGCCCCGGCAGCACCGCCGTCCGAGCCGGACGAGTCGACGCGCTATCGGATCGCGATGTTCGGCAACCTCGCGCTGAGCCTGACCGTGATCGCCGTCGCCGCCCACTTCCTCGGAGTGTTCAGCCGGGCCGAGGCCGTGCAGCGCGTGCCCTGGGGCAACATGTACGAGTTCACGATGTCGGGCTCGTTCGTCGTGGCGGCCGGCTATGTGCTGCTGCGCAAGCGGCTCGGTCTGGCCTGGATGGGCCCGATCGTCACCGCCCTCGTGCTCGTGCTGCTGATGGTCGCCGTGATGTGGCTCTACACGCCGGTCGAGCCGCTCACCGAGGCGTTGCGGTCGCCCTGGCTCGTCGTCCACGTGATGTCGGCGATGATCGCGACGGGCGCGTTCACGCTCGGCGGCATCACCTCGGCGCTCTACCTCGTGCGCGACCGTGCCGAGCGGCGCGGCGGCGTCCCGGAGGCCGGGTACGTCGCGCGGCTACCCACGCTGACCACGCTGGACCGGGTCTCCTACCGGATCCACGCGTTCGCCTTCCCCGTCTGGACCTTCGCGGTGCTGATCTCCGGGCCGATCTGGGCGCACGAGGCCTGGTCGTCGTACTGGAACTGGGACCCCAAGGAGGTCTGCGCCTTCATCACCTGGGTCGTGTACGCCGCGTACCTGCACGCTCGCGCCACGGCGGGCTGGCGCGGCCGGAACGCCGCGATCCTGGCGCTGGTCGGGGTGGCGACCCTGTGGTTCAACTTCATCGGGATCAACTACTTCTCGACGACCAGCCAGCACTCCTACGCCGGCGGCAGCGCCCCGATCAGCCACCACGTCCCGCACGCCCCACTGAGCGTCTCTGCCGGGTGGTTTCGAGACGGTCGCAGAGCGTGGCGGTGGTTGAGGAAGGCGCCCTGGCGCCTGTCTCGAAACCACCCATCGACCGGCCGAGCGCCTACTGCGGGTCGTCGGGGCCCTTCTTGCGCGAGATCTGCGCCAGGAACTCGTCGTCGTCATCGGGCCCCATCGGCCGGACGAACTCCTCGTCGTGGCGCGGACGCCGCGGGAAGCCCTCGAGCAGGAACCGCGCGGCGTAGTAGGAACCCACCGCGACGATCACCAGGAGCAGCACGAACCTCCACACGCACCCCAGCGTAGGACGCCGGTGGGCGCCGCGTCCGGGGTCCTACGGATTCCGGCCGGCTGCGGATCGTGACTACCCTGGCGGCGTGAAGGAGTTCTGGACCTACACCGGACTGCGGCTCGTGCTCTTCGCCGCCTCGGTCGTCGTGGTCGGGGGCATCTGGCTCGCCGTCGCCGACTCCGCCAACGTCATGTGGGTGCTAGTCATCTCCCTGGTCGTCAGCGGCCTCGCGTCGTACTTCCTGCTCGGCCGTCAGCGCGGCGCCCTGGCCCAGCACGTCGACGACCGCGCCCGCCGGGCGACGGAGAAGTTCGAGGAGCTCAAGGCGAAAGAGGACGTGGACTGACCCGGCCCCCACGGATAGTACGGATCGTCCGGCCGCTCGAACGGCGGCTGCGACCGGCTTTTCGATCCGTACTATCGACTACTTCCGACGGCCGATCTGGCGGTTGATGCGCGACTCGGACTGGCCGAGGATCTTCGCCAGGAGTGGGACCCGGAGCTTCCACAGCACGAAGCCACCGACCACGATCACCAGCAGGATCAGGAACCACATGCCGCCAGGGTAGCCGGGCGGTGCGCACTCACCCGCCGATCGCGAGCCCGGCCAGCACTCCGAGACCGAAGAGCAGCTCGGCGAGACCCGTGAGCTGCAGGACCGGCACCAGCCCGGGACCGCCCGCCCCGGAGCGGACGACCCGCACCGCACGCGCCGCGGGTACGCCGTACACCAGCGCGAGCAGGGCCCACCAGGTCGTGGTCAGGGCCACGCCGACCAGGGCGAGCAGGGCGACCACGATCAGGAGCAGGTAGAAGGCGCGGGTGCGCGCGTCGCCGAGCCGGACGGCGAGCGTGAGCTTGCCGGACCCGCGATCGGTGGGGATGTCGCGCAGGTTGTTGGCCACCAGCAGCGCGCACGCGATCGCGCCGATGCCGACGGCGGCGTACACCTCGGGCGCCTCGATGTCCTGGGTCTGGACGTAGGACGTGCCGATCACCGCCACCAGCCCGAAGAACACGAACACCATGACCTCGCCCAGCCCGAGATAGCCGTAGGGCTTGGAGCCGCCGGTGTAGAACCACGCCGCGAGCACGCACACGGCGCCGACGGCAACGAGCCACCAGGCGGTGGTCGCCGCCAGCACCAGGCCCGCGACCCCGGCCACGCCGAACGCCGCGAAGGCGGCCCGCTTCACCGCACCGGGCGACGCGGTCCCGGAGCCGACGAGACGCATCGGACCGACGCGGTCGGCGTCGGTGCCGCGGATCCCGTCGGAGTAGTCGTTGGCGTAGTTCACGCCGACCTGCAGCGCGAGGGCCACGACGAGAGCGAGCAGCGCCTTCCACCACACCGCCGCGTCGTCGTACAGGGCGACGCCGGTCCCCGCGAGGACGGGGGAGACCGCGGCGGGCAAGGTGCGCGGGCGCGCGCCGGCGACCCACTGACCGATCGTGGGCGTGGGGGCGGGACCCGCGGACGGCTCGGACGGCATGGGCGGGATTCAAGCAGCCGGGCCGCGGAGACTAGCGTGCGGGGCGTGACGACGCGCCTGACGCTGGGGCTGACCGGCGATGCCGAGCGCGACGTCGACGCGGTCGCCACGTGGTTGGCGAGCGACGAACACGGACCCGCGCTGGTCGCCACCTCCGGCTCGTCTGGCACGCCGAAGCAGGTCGTCCTCTCGCGCAGCGCGGTCCTGGCCTCCGCGGCCGCCTCGGCCGCCCGGGTGGGGGCACCGGAGCCTGGCTGCTGTGCCTGCCCTCGTCGTATGTCGCCGGGCTGAACGTCGTGGTGCGCTCCCTGGTCGCCGGGTCGCGGCCGGTCGTCCTGGGGGACCGGACTCCCGCGGAGGCGTGGGACGGCGGCGGGTTCGTCTCGGTCGTTCCGACCCAGCTGCACCGGTGGCTGGACTCGGCCCCGGACCGCGAGGTGCTGGCGTCGTTCCACACGGTGCTGGTCGGCGGCGGACCGGTCGACGCGCGGCTGCGCGAGCGGGCCGGCGAGGCAGGTGTGCACGTCGTCGCGACGTACGGGATGGCCGAGACCTGCGGCGGCTGCGTCTACGACGGGATGCCGCTCGACGGCGTGGGCCTCGCGCTGGCCGCCGACGGTCGGGTGCGTCTGCGCGGGCCGATGCTGTTCGACGGCTACCTCGACGACGCCGACGCGACCGCGGCCGCGTTGGTCGACGGCTGGTTCCACACCAGCGACGCCGGTCGCCTCGACGAGGACGGGCGGCTGCAGGTGCTCGGTCGCCTGGACGACATGGTCGTCAGCGGCGGGGTGAACGTGCCGGCGGCGGCCGTCGCCGCTCGGCTGCGCGAGCACCCGCGGGTCCTCGCGGCGGAGGTCGTCGGGCTCGCCGATCCCGAGTGGGGCAACCGCGTGGTCGCGGTGGTGTCGCTTGACGTCTCCGGCGCCGAGCTCTCGTTGGACGACGCCCGCGACTGGGTCGCGCAACGACACCCGCGTGCGTGGGCGCCGCGCGAGCTGCACGTCGTACCCGCGCTGCCGATGCTGGCCAACGGCAAGGTCGACCGGTTGGCCGTCCGGACGATCGCAGGTGGCAGTCGGTGAGGGTCTTCTCGATCCCGATGACCACGAGGTTCCGGGGGATCACCGTGCGTGAGGGCGCGCTGATCGAGGGGGATGCCGGCTGGGGCGAGTGGAGCCCGTTCGTCGAGTACCCGCCGGACGTCGCGGAGCCCTGGCTGCGCTGCGCCGAGGAGGCGGCGGCCGGCGACTGGCCCGATCCCGTGCGTGAGTCGGTGCCGGTGAACGCGACCGTCCCGGTCGTCCCGCCCGAGGAGGCCCACGCGCTCGTCGTCCGCTCGGGGTGCCGCACCGCGAAGGTCAAGGTCGCCGACCCCGGGTCGCCCCTCGCCGACGACCTCGCGCGGGTCGAGGCCGTGCGCGATGCGCTCGGACCGGACGGGAGGCTGCGCGTCGACGCCAACGGTGCCTGGGGCGTCGACACCGCGGTGGCGTCCGTGACGGCGCTGGACCGCGCGGGCGGTGGCCTGGAGTACGTCGAGCAGCCGTGCGCCACGGTCGAGGAGCTGGCGCTGGTCCGCCGCCGGGTCGACGTGCCGATCGCGGCCGACGAGTCGATCCGGCGCGCCGAGGACCCCTACCGCGTCCGTGATCTCGAGGCTGCGGACATCGCGGTGCTGAAGGTCCAGCCGCTCGGTGGGGTGCGGGCGTGCCTGCGCATCGCCGAGGACATCGGGCTGCCGGTCGTCGTGTCCTCGGCGCTCGAGACCTCCCTCGGGCTCGCCGCCGGCGTTGCCCTGGCTGCGGCGCTCCCGCGTCTCGACCATGCGTGCGGGTTGGCGACGCGGGCCCTGCTGACCGGTGACGTGGCATCGCCGGCGCTGGTGCCGGTGAACGGCGCGCTGCCGCTCGTCGTACCCACCGTCGTGCCCGAGCTGCTGTCCACCCATGCCGCCTCGCCCGAGCGCCTCGCGTGGTGGGAGGAGCGGCTGGCGGCGACGCGAGCGGTGCGGGAGGGTGGGCGGTCGTGAACCAGTCGACCGCCCTCGCCCGCGCCGTGGTCGGGCAGCTGGTGGAGCAGGGCGTCCGCGAGATCGTGCTCGCCCCCGGGTCGCGGAACGCGCCGCTGGCGTTCGCGGCGTACGACGCGGCGCAGGCGGGGCTGGTCCGCCTGCACACGCGGATCGACGAGCGCTCGGCCGGCTTCGTGGCGCTGGGGCTCACCAAGAACGGCTCGCGGGCCGCGGTGATGTGCACCTCGGGGACGGCGGTGGCCAACCTGCACCCCGCCCTGCTCGAGGCGGCCCATGCCGGCGTACCCCTCGTCGCGGTCACTGCCGATCGCCCCGCCCGCCTCCGCGGCACGGGCGCCAACCAGACCACCGACCAGACCTCCCCCTTCGCCCCGTTCGTCCCCTCTCTCGACCTCGACCGGGTAGTCCCTGACAAGACGGCCCCTTTCCTCGCGATCTCGGGGCCGTTCTGTCAGGGACTACCCGTTCATCTGAACGTCCAGCTCGACGACCCGCTGATGCCGGAGGGGCGGTGGACGGACCTGCCGGAGGCACCGGAGGCCGCACCACGAGGGACCGGCTGGATCGGCAGAGACCACGACGCGGACGACGCGGTGGAGCTGCCGCCCGGGCCGCGCACCGTCGTCGTCGCCGGGGACGACGCCGGGCCGCCGGCGCGGCGGCTGGCCGAGTACGCCGGGTGGCCGCTGCTGGCCGAACCGTCGAGCGGGGCACGCACCGGCACCCACGCGATCCGGACCTACCGGCTCCTGCTCGGCACCGAGCTCGGCGCGCAGGTCGAGCGCGTCGTGGTGTTCGGCCACCCCACGCTGTCGCGCCCGGTCAGCCGCCTGCTGGCCCGCGCGGACGTCGAGGTCTGGAGCGGCCTCGCGGGTGCGGGTGTGTGGCGCGACCGCCCCTTCCCGGTCCATCGGTACGTCGAGCGCGTGCGGGCCGCGGCCGCCTCCGACACCGACTGGCTCGACCGCTGGCTCGCGGCCGATGCCCGGCTGGGTCGCGATCTCGATGCCCTGCTCGCCGCTGAGCCCGCGCTCACGTCGTACGACGTGGCGGGCGCGGTCGCGACGGGCCTCCCTCCCGGTGGCCTCCTCGTCGTCGGCGCCTCGAACCCGATCCGGGACCTCGACCTGATGGTCCCGCGCTACGAGGTCGGCGCGCGCCGCAAGGTCGTGTCCAACCGCGGCCTGTCCGGGATCGACGGCGTCGTCTCGACGGCGGTCGGTGCCGCGCTCGCCCGCGAGTCGACCCGGAGCCTGGCGCTGGTCGGCGACGTGACGTTCCTGCACGACGGCAACGGGCTCGTCCTCGGCCCCGACGAGCCGCGCCCCGACCTCACGATCGTGGTCGTCAACGACGACGGCGGCTCGATCTTCGCCACGCTCGAGCAGGGCGCCGAGGAGTTTGCCGATCGGTTCGACCGGCTCTTCGGGACCCCGCACGGCGTGGACCTCGCGAGCCTGTGCGCGGCGACCCGCACGCCGCACCTGCGGGTGACCAGCCGCCCGGAGCTCGAGCAGGCGCTCGCCACTCCCAACGGCGGCATCGAGGTCGTCGAGGCCGTGGTGGGCCGGGCCGACCGGCGCGCCCTCGACGCCCGGATCCGAGGGCTCGCCGAGCAGGCTTGAGCCCGGCCTGAGCAAGGCGGATCAAGAGCAGGTCCGCCGGTTAGCGGCACCATGAGCCCATGACCGTCGCAGCCGACACTTTCGCCGACTTCGTCGACGGCCTGGCCACCGCGCTAGACGACCACGAGGCCAGCGGCGCCGACTGGGCCGCGCGCCACCACTTCTCACGGTTCCACTTCGACCGGATGATCCGGTCGGTGGCCGGCGAGCCGCCGCAGACGCTGCGCCGGCGCATCCTGATCGAGCGCGCGGCGTACCGGATGATCACGACCAGCGCGCCCCTGCTCGACATCGCCGTCGAGGCGGGGTACTCCTCGCACGAGGCCTTCACCCGCGCCTTCGCCAAGGCCTACGGGACGTCGCCGCGCGAGTGGCGCAAGCGGCCCGGGCACATCCAGGTCGGCGGACCCGCGCTCGTCCACTTCGTACCACCGGGCAGCATCCGCCTGCCCTCGAGAGACAAGGTGAACCAGATGGAGCTGTTGGAGAAGATGGTCGACCACCACGTGTGGCTGACCGGGGAGATGGTGCGCGTCGCCGGGCAGCTGAACGACGAGCAGCTCGACGAGACGATCGGGCTGGCCGTCGACGAGGACCAGCAGACGGTCCGCTCGCTGCTGAGCCGCTTGATCGGCCAGATGGGCATGTGGAACGCCGCGATGGCGAGCCGCGACTACGACTGGAGCGTCGAGGAGCAGGAGTCCCTGAGCTCGATGCGCGAGCGGCTCGGCGTGGAGGGCTCGCAGTACGTCGCCCATGTACGCGAGGTGTGCGCCGACGGACGTCTCGACGACACCTTCGTCGACGCACTGTGCGAGCCGGCCGAGGTGTTCACCTACGGCGGGATGATCGCGCACGTGCTGACCTTCGCCGCGCACCGGCGCACGCTGGTGGTGCTGGCCCTGGACCACCACGGCCTCGGCGAGCTCGGCTGGGGCGACCCGATGAGGTGGGTGGCCGAGCCCGCCTGAGCCGCGGGTCACCGCCGCCCGGCCCGTCGGACAGAATGGGCCCGTGGAGATCGCGTTCGAGCTGGTCGCGCTCGCGATCGTCGTACTCGCTGGGACCGCCTTGTCGGACCGGGTCCGGTTCCCCGCTCCGCTCGCCCTGATCGTCGTGGGCGTCGTGGCGTCGTACGTGCCCGGCGTGCCGACGGTCCACCTGAGCTCCGATGTCGTGCTCCTGGGGCTGCTGCCGCCGCTGCTGTACGCGGCGGCCATCCAGACCTCGCTGGTCGACTTCAACGCCAACCGGCGCTCGATCCTTCTGCTCAGCGTCGGGCTCGTGGTCTTCACGGCCGCCGGGGTCGGGTTGCTCGTGCACCTGCTGCTGCCCGGTGTCGACTGGTGGGCGGCGTTCGCCATCGGTGCCGTCGTGGCGCCGCCGGACGCCGTGGCCGCCACCGCGATCGGGCGCCGGATCGGTCTGCCTCGCCGCATCGTCACGATCCTCGAGGGCGAGTCCCTCTTCAACGACGCGACCGCCCTGGTCGCACTGCGCACCGCGATCGCCGCGGGCGCCGGCGGGGTCCACCTGTGGCACGTCGGCACGGACTTCCTGATCGCGTCGATCGGCGGCGCGGCGATCGGCGTCGTCCTGTTCATCGTCGTCGCGCGGCTACGGCGGCACGTGACCGACCCGATCCTGGACACGGCCATCTCGTTCGTCGTCCCGTACGCGACGTACATCGTCTCCGAGGAGCTGCACTCCTCCGGCGTCGTCAGCGTCGTCGTCACCGGGTTGCTGCTCGGCCACAAGGCGCCGATCATCCAGACCGCCCAGTCACGGATCGCCGAGCGGATGAACTGGCGCACCATCGCCTACTTCCTCGAGAACACCGTCTTCCTGCTGATCGGCCTGCAGGCGCAGTGGATCCTCAAGGACGTGAGCCACGGCGGCGTCTCGACCGGCCGGGTCGTGGCGGTGTGTGGGCTGACGTTGCTCGCCGCGGTCGTGCTCCGCATCGTGTGGGTCTTCTTCGCGCGCTACCTGCTCGTCCGGCCCGGGCCTGATCCGTCGACCGGGCAGGTGCCGCCGGCGTCGTTCACGTTCCTGCTCGGCTGGGCCGGGATGCGCGGCGTCGTCACGCTGGCGGCGGCGTTCGTCATCCCGGAGAACGCGCCGCATCGCGAGGTGCTGCTCCTCATCGCCTTCACCGTCGTGGCCGGCACGCTGTTCGTCCAGGGGCTGTCGCTGCCGATGATGGCTCGACGCCTGCGCGTGCCCGCGCCCGATCCGCTGGAGGATGCGCTGGCCCGCGCGACAGTGCTGCAACAGGCGTCGAAGGCCGGCTTCAAGAAGCTCCACGAGCTCGAGTACGACGACCGCAGCGGCGTGTTCGCCCTCCTCAAGCAGCGCATCGAGCAGCGCAACTTCGCCGCGTGGGAGCGCCTCGGCACGGTGGCCGACCAGGAGGCGCCGAGCGAGCTCTATACGCGCGTCCGGCTCGAGATGATCGCCGCCGAGCGCACACGTGTGCTCGACATCCGTAAGTCCGGCACGGTCGCGAGCGAGGTGATCAGCGACGTGCTCTCCATGCTCGACGTGGAGGAGTCGATGCTCGACATCAGCCAGGAGAGCCGCGAGGAGATCCGGCAGACCGCCGTCCAGCGGCGTACGGGTGACTCGTGCGCCGACCTCGAGGCCTACCCCGTCGTGGTCACCGCCGAGGACCCGCAGTGCGAGGACTGCATCCGCGAGGGCACCGTGTGGGTCGCCCTGCGGCAGTGCCTCGAGTGCGGCAACGTCGGCTGCTGCGACTCCTCACCCCGCCGCCACGCCACCGCCCACTTCCACGACAGCCAGCACGCCGTCATGGAGTCCGCCGAGCCCGGCGAGGACTGGCGCTGGTGCTACATCCACCACACCACCGCCTGACCCCCCGACCGTTGACCGGCGCCGTCTGACCGTTGACCGGCGCCTCCTGACCATTGAACGGCGCCGTCTGACCGTTGAACGGCGCCGTCTGACCGTTGAACGGCGCCCTCTGACCACGGCCATGCCGTCGGAGGTGGGACTCCGCCGTGGCGCACGGTCGCCTTCATCTGTACGCCCAGCGATGCTGTGGTGCCACTGCCGTCCTGACGCCTCCCACGTCATCCCCGCTTGGTCAGACGGCGCCGTTCAACGGTCACAAGGCGCCGGTCAACGGTCACAAGACGGCGCCGGTCAACGGTCACAAGGCGCCGGTCAACGAAGGGGTCAGTAGGTTGGCGGGATGCGGATCACGAAGTTCGGTCACTCGTGCGTGCGGCTCGAGTACGGCGGGAAGGTGGTGGTCCTGGACCCCGGGATGTTCACCGATCCCGAGGCGGTGGACGGCGCGGACGCGGTGGTGATCACCCACGAGCATCCCGACCACTACGTGCCGCAGACCCTGGCCCGGACCGATGCGCCGGTGTTCACGATCGCGGCCGTCGCGGCGAAGCTCCGCACGGATGCGCCGGAGGTCGGGGAGCGGGTGACGACCGTGGCGCCGGGGGAGGCGTTCGACCCGGGGATCCCCGCCGAGTCGGTCGGCGAGCTGCACGCCGTGATCCACCCGGACCTGCCGCGCTTCTACAACTCCGGCTACGTCTTCGACCTCGGAGGTACGACGGCCTACCACCCGGGCGATGCCCTCACCGTCCCGCAGCAGCGGGTCGACGTGCTGTGCGTCCCCGTCTGCGCGCCGTGGATGCGGAGCGCCGAGGGCATCGACTTCGCCCGCGCAGTCGGGGCGCCGGACAACCTGGCGATCCACGACCGCATCTACTCCGAGGCAGGCCTCAACATCATCGACGGCCACTACGGCCTGCTGCTGCCCGAGACGTCGTCGTACCACCGCATCCCCGACGGCGCCGACCTCACACTGGGCTGAGGGCCGGGCGACTCAGCGCACGAGCAGGCAGAACGGATGGCCGGACGGGTCGGCCAGGACGTAGAGCGCCTCGTCCTCGTCGTCGGTCCGGTCGAGAACGACCCGCGCGCCGAGCCCGACCGCCCGATCCCGCTGCCGGGCCAGCTCGTCGGCACTCGAGACCGAGAGGTCGAGGTGCATCTGCATCGGAACGTCGTGCTCGGGCCAGGTCGTCGGCTCGAGCCGGTCGACCAGCTGGAAGGCGAGCTTCCGCCGGCCGTCGCCGTCGACGAGCACCAGCCAGTCGGCGTCGTCCGGACCGTCGTGCGGGGCCTCGTCGCCGGGGCGGTACTGCAGCCCGAGCAGCTCGCGGTAGAACTCCGCGAGTCCCCGGCAGTCCGTGGTGTCGATCGCGGTGTGCATCAGGTGCGGGTACTCCATCCGCGGCACGCTAGCCCGGGCCGCCGACGTCAGCGCCGGTAGTACGCCGCGAAGACCTCGCGGATGGTCGGTACGCCGTCCGGGCCGGGCGTCACCGTGATCTCGTCGCCGGCCCGGACGACACCTGGCTCCACGACCCGCAGGTACGCCCCCGGCCGCCCCGCCAGGGCGAACCGGCGCACCCACTGCGGCAGGTCCATGAAGCCGGCGAACGTCGAGCAGGGCACGCGCGGACGCGTGACCTCGAGGACGCAGGCGCCCACGGCCCACCTCTCTCCGGGCCGGGCGCCGTTCACGTCGACGCCCTCGACCGTGAGGTTCTCGCCGAAGCTCCCCGGCACGATCGGCCGCCCCTCCTCATCCGCGGTCTGCGACCGCCACCACTCGAGGTCCTCCAGCGCGTAGGCGTAGACGGCCTGGTCGAGGCCGCCGTGGTTGACGGTGTCGAGGATCACGTCGCCGACCAGACCGAGCGGCTCGACGCGTACCGGCCCCGTCACCGGCCGCTTGTCGATGCCGGTACGTCGCGGCTTCCGGTCGAGGTGGCCGCCGTGGCGCATCCCCGGGGTGTCGACGACATGGGCGACGCTGACCGCGACGACCCTGCCCGACATCAGCGGAGCGTCAGCCGAGCGTGAGGGAGTCGCGTACCGGCACCAGCTTCGCCTGCGACTCGGCGAGCTCGGCCTCGGGGTCGGAGTCGGCGACGATGCCGCAGCCGGCGAAGAGCCGCACCGTGTTGCCGGCGACCTCGGCCGACCGCAGCGCGATCCCCCACTCGCCGTCGCCGGTGGTGTCCATCCAGCCGACCGGGCCGGCGTACCGACCGCGCTGCATGCCCTCGATCTCGGAGATCAGGGCGACCGCCGCGGAGGTCGGCGTACCGCCCACGGCCGCGGAGGGGTGGAGCGAGGCGGCGAGCTGGAGCGACGACACGGTGCTCGCGTCGTGGACGACGCCGGCGACGTCGGAGGCCAGGTGCATGACGTTCGGGAGATGGAGGACGAACGGCGTCTCGGGCACGATCATCGACGAGCAGTGCGGCTCCAGCGCGTCGGCGACCGAGCGCACGGCGTACTCGTGCTCCTCGTGGTCCTTGCTGGACCGCGCGAGCGTCGCGGCCAGGGCGAGGTCGCGCTCGTCGTCGCCGGTACGCCGGATGGTGCCGGCCAGCACGCGCGACGTGACCAGTCCGCGCTCGCGCCGGACCAGCATCTCCGGCGTCGCACCGAACAGCCCGTCGACATGGAACGTCCAGCACATCGGGTAGCTCGTCGCGAGCCGCCTCAACGGCCACCGCACGTCGATCTTGCCGGCCGCGGTCGCCACGAGGTCGCGGGCGAGCACCACCTTGCCGAGGGCGCCGGCGGTGATCCGGCGGACCGCCTCCGCGACGACCGCCATCCAGTGCTCGCCGTCCATGGCCCCGTCGCTGAACACGACGTCCTCGGGGGCCTCCGCAGCCGGGCTCGGTCCGTCGTACGACGCGTCGTCGACGAGGGTGAGCCACGTGCGGCCGGCGCGACGGCCGACGACCACACGCGGGATGGTGAGCACCGAGTCGCCGGGCTCGTCGGCGAAGGCGAAGGAGCCGAAGCAGACCAGGCCGGAGCCCGGCTCGTTGACCTCGTCGCTGACGGCGGCGCGGGCGACCGTCTCGGTCCACCACTTGTCGGCGTCGGAGAAGCGGGTGATGCCGCGCGGCCGGATCTCGGCGGCGACGCCCCACCCGACGAGGCCCTCGTCGCGACGCAGCCACGTCACCGCCTGGTCGGCGGGAAGCAGGTCCAGAAGGGGATCGGCGTCGTCGATCTCGGTCGTCCGGACCGAGAGGCCGGGTGACTCGGGGGAGGCCGCAGGGCTCGTCACAGTGGGGAAGCGTACCCGTCGGTAGTTCGCAATCCGGACACGACGAGGGTCGTTGTCGTCAACGTCACCAGGGTCCGTGGTGGCTGACGCTCTCACCGCACCTGCACAGCACGCCCACAGAGGGGCGCCCTACGCTCGTGCTGTGGCCCGCGCAGACCTGGACAAGCAGCCCGGCGACGTACGCCGGATGTTCGACGCCGTCGCGAAGCGCTACGACGTCACCAACGACGTGCTGTCCCTCGGACAGGACCGGCGCTGGCGCCGCGACGTCATCGCGGCCGTGGAGCCGCGACCGGGCGAGCTGGTCCTCGACCTCGCGGCCGGCACCGGTACGTCGAGCCAGCCGTTCGCGGACGCCGGCGCCACCGTCGTACCGTGCGACTTCTCCCTCGGCATGCTCAAGGTCGGCAAGGAGCACAAGCCCGACCTGCCGTTCACGGCGGGTGACGGCACCCGGCTCCCGTTCGCCGACGAGGTCTTCGACGCGGTCACCATCTCCTTCGGCCTGCGCAACATCGTCGACCCGGTGGCCGGGCTGCGCGAGATGCGCCGGGTGACCAGGCCCGGTGGCCGCCTCGTGGTCTGCGAGTTCAGCCACCCCACGTGGGCGCCGTTCCGGACGCTGTACGTCGAGTACCTCATGCGAGCGCTGCCCCCGACCGCCCGCGCCGTGTCCTCCAGCCCGGACGCCTACGTCTATCTCGCCGAGTCGATCCGGGCCTGGCCCGACCAGCCTGCGTTGGCCGACCTGCTCGCCGACGCGGGCTGGCAGCAGCCGCAGTGGCGCAACCTGTCCGGCGGCATCGTCGCCCTCCATCGCGCCACCGCGTGAGGGGTGCGGCCGTCGCCGATTGGTGGCAAACCGCATGCCTGGCGCCCGAAAACCTGCGGTTTGGTGCCAAACCGCAGGGTGTTCTCGGCCCCGTCGCGGACGGCAGCGCTGCTTCGGGGACCGATGGATTTAGCGCACACAAGTGTTCGTTAAATGCCCAGGTGAGAGGCGCTTTTGTGTCGGGGCGCCCCGGAGATGCAGGTGTCCCGGCAGAGTCCTAGACTGGCCGTCGGCCGGTTCGTGAAGGCGTTCACAAAGCCACAATCTCGTGACGCCGGTCACGGGCGCCACCCCCAGCAGGGAAGGAATCGAGGATGGAGCTGTACGTGCCCGTCCTGGTGTTGGCGGGGATCGCGACCCTGTTCGCGGTCGGCTCGGTGATCATGTCGGCCGGGGTCGGACCCCGCCGGTACAACCGGGCCAAGCTCGACTCCTACGAGTGCGGCATCGAGCCGACCCCGCAGCCACTCGGCGGCGGCCGGTTCCCGATCAAGTACTTCATCGTCGCGATGATGTTCATCGTCTTCGACATCGAGATCGTGTTCCTGATCCCCTGGGCCGTGCAGTTCGACGCCCTCAAAGCCTTCGGCCTGGTCGAGATGGTCTTGTTCATCGTCACGGTGTTCGTCGCCTACGCCTACGTATGGCGACGCGGCGGCCTCGACTGGGACTGAGGGAGACATGGGACTCGAAGAGAAGCTGCCCAGCGGCGTCCTGCTGACGACCGTCGAGGGCGTCGCGGGCTACATGCGCAAGGCCAGCTTCTGGCCGGCGACGTTCGGCCTGGCGTGCTGTGCGATCGAGATGATGACCACCGGCGGGCCGAAGTACGACCTGGCCCGCTTCGGCATGGAGGTGTTCCGGGCCAGCCCGCGCCAGGCCGACCTGATGATCGTGGCCGGCCGCGTGAGCCAGAAGATGGCCCCGGTGCTGCGCCAGATCTACGACCAGATGCCAGACCCCAAGTGGGTGCTGGCGATGGGCGTGTGCGCGAGCAGCGGCGGCATGTTCAACAACTACGCCGTCGTGCAGGGCGTCGACCACGTCGTCCCGGTCGACATGTACCTCCCCGGCTGCCCGCCGCGCCCCGAGATGCTCATCGACGCGATCCTCAAGCTGCACGACCAGGTTCAGCACAAGCCCCTGGGCGCCAACGCCCGCGCCGCCGTCGAGCAGCGCGAGACCGCAGCCCTGGCCGCCGCCCCGACCTCGCAGCTGAAGGGGCTCATGCGGTGACCGACGATCACACGCAGGACCCGTCCTCCGACGCGGCCGTCCCGGCCCAGCCCGGCTCGGTCGAGAGCATGGGCACCCACCACGGCATGTTCGGCGTCTCCGGCTCCGGCGACACCAGCGGGTACGGCGGGCTGGTCCGGCAGACCGTGTTCCCCGGCGCGACCCAGCGTCCCTACGGCGGCTGGTACGACGAGGTGGCCGACGCCCTCGACCAGGGGCTCGGCTCGCAGGAGCTGACCGCCGCCGTCGAGAAGGTCGTCGTCGACCGCGGTGAGATCACCTTCCACGTACGCCGCGAGCACCTCCTCGCCGTCGCCCGGCTGTTCCGCGACGACGAGGCCCTGCGCTTCGAGCTCTGCTCGGGCGTCAGCGGCGTCCACTACCCGGGCGACGCCGGTCGCGAGCTGCACGCGGTCTACCACCTGCTCTCGATGACCTACAACCGCCGCGTCCGGCTCGAGGTCAGCGTCCCCGACGCCGACCCCCACCTCCCGAGCCTGGTCGGGATCTATCCCACCAACGACTGGCACGAGCGCGAGACCTACGACATGTTCGGGATCGTCTTCGACGGGCATCCCGCGCTGACCCGGATCCTGATGCCGGACGACTGGCCGGGCCACCCGCAGCGCAAGGACTACCCACTGGGGGGCATCCCGGTCGAGTACAAGGGCGGCACCATCCCGCCGCCGGACCAACGGAGGAGCTACAGCTGATGTCACAGGACGTCTACGCCGGCACCGCCGACACCGCCGAGGGCAAGGTCTTCACCGTCACCGGCCAGGACTGGGACTCCATCGCCGAGGGACTGGGCGACTACGACGACGCCACGGGCGAGCGGGTCGTGGTCAACATGGGCCCGCAGCACCCGTCGACCCACGGGGTGCTCCGGCTGATCCTCGAGCTCGAGGGCGAGACGGTGACCGAGGCCCGCTGCGGCATCGGCTACCTCCACACCGGCATCGAGAAGAACATGGAGTACCGCTCCTGGACCCAGGGCGTCACCTTCTGCACCCGCATGGACTACCTCTCGCCGTTCTTCAACGAGATGACCTACGTCCTCGGTGTCGAGCGGCTCCTGGGCATCGAGGAGGACGTGCCGGAGAAGGCCCAGGTGATGCGGGTCCTGCTCATGGAGCTCAACCGCATCTCCTCCCACCTGGTCTGCATCGCCACCGGCGGCATGGAGATCGGCGCGCTGACCGTGATGACGATCGGCTTCCGCGAGCGTGAGCTGGTGCTCGACCTGTTCGAGCTGATCACCGGCCTGCGGATGAACCACGCGTTCATCCGTCCCGGCGGCGTGGCCCAGGACCTCCCGCCCGGAGCCCTCGACGAGATCCGCAGCTTCGTCTCGCTGATGAAGAAGCGCCTGCCCGAGTACGCCGACCTGTGCAACGCCAACCCGATCTTCAAGGGCCGCCTCGAGGGCGTGGGTCACCTCGACCTGGCCGGGTGCCTCGCGCTCGGCCTGACCGGGCCGGTCCTGCGCTCCACGGGCTACCCCTGGGACCTCCGCAAGACCCAGCCCTACTGCGGCTACGAGACCTACGACTTCGACGTGCAGACCTGGGACACCTCCGACTCCTACGGCCGCTTCCGCGTGCGGCTGGGGGAGATGTGGGAGTCGCTGCGGATCGTCGAGCAGGCGGCCGACCGGCTAGCCAAGCTCGAGGGCGCTCCGGTGATGGTGGCCGACAAGAAGATCGCGTGGCCGAGCCAGCTCGCCGTCGGCAGCGACGGCATGGGCAACAGCACCGACCACATCCGGCACATCATGGGCGAGTCCATGGAGGCCCTGATCCACCACTTCAAGCTGGTCACCGAGGGCTTCCGGGTCCCGCCCGGCCAGGCCTACGTGCCGATCGAGTCGCCGCGCGGCGAGCTCGGGGCACACGTCGTCTCCGACGGCGGCACGCGCCCGTTCCGCGCCCACTTCCGCGACCCGTCGTTCACCAACCTCCAGGCCACGAGCGTGATGTCGGAGGGCGGCATGGTCGCCGACGTGATCGTCGCGATCGCCAGCATCGACCCGGTGATGGGAGGGGTCGACCGATGACTCAGGAGGCCACCGCCGGGCTCAGCGACACGACGTACGCCGAGCTCCGCGAGATCGCCGCGCGCTATCCCGAGGCGCGGTCGGGCCTGCTCCCGATGCTGCACCTCGTGCAGTCGACGGAGGGTCGGGTCACGCCCGAGGGGATCGAGGCGTGCGCGGAGATCCTCGGGCTCACCGCGGCCGAGGTCAGCGGCGTCGCGACGTTCTACACGATGTACAAGCGGCGGCCGGTCGGCGACTACCACGTCGGCGTGTGCACCAACACGCTGTGCGCGGTGATGGGCGGCGACGCGATCTTCGAGCGCCTCAAGGACCACCTCGGCATCGGCAACGACGAGACGACTCCCGAGGTCGAGGGCGAGCGCAGCATCACCCTCGAGCACGTCGAGTGCAACGCCGCCTGCGACTACGCGCCGGTGCTGATGGTCAACTGGGAGTTCATGGACAACATGACCCCGCAGTCGGCGACCCAGCTGGTCGACGACCTCCGCGAGGGCCGCGAGGTGCGCTCGACCCGGGGTCCGCGCATCGCCACGTGGCGCGAGGTCGAGCGGGTGCTCGCGGGCTTCCCCGACGACCGCGTCGACGAGGGACCCGGCGCCGGGCCCGCGTCGCTCGTCGGGCTCGAGATCGCCCGCCAGCGCGGATGGAGCGCGCCGTCCGGCGGCGACCGACGCGCCATCGGCAGTACGGGAAGCACGGCCGACACGGCGACCGAGGCCGCCGAGCAGGCCGACACCTCGCGCGCCGAGTCCGAGACCAAGCAGGAGGAGGGCCACGCCGATGGCTGAGGCGACGGTCGACACGCTCACCCCCGTCCTCACCGCCGACTGGGCGGACGAGCAGAGCTGGAAGCTAGCGTCCTACGAGCGCAACGGCGGCTACCAGGCCCTGCGCAAGGCGCTGACCATGGCGCCCGACGACATCATCACCGCCGTCAAGGACTCCGGCCTGCGCGGGCGAGGCGGCGCGGGCTTCCCGACCGGCATGAAGTGGGGCTTCATCCCGCAGGACAACCCCAACCCGAAGTACCTCGTGGTCAACGCCGACGAGTCCGAGCCCGGCACGTGCAAGGACATCCCGCTGATGATGGCCACGCCGCACACGCTGGTCGAGGGCGTGATCATCAGCAGCTTCGCGATCCGGGCGAACAAGGCCTTCATCTACATCCGCGGTGAGGTCGTCCACGTCATCCGTCGCGTCCAGGCCGCGGTCGCCGAGGCGTACGCCGCGGGGCATCTCGGCGCGAACATCCACGGTTCCGGCTACGACCTCGACGTCGTCGTCCACGCGGGTGCGGGCGCCTACATCTGTGGCGAGGAGACCGCCCTGCTCGAGGGTCTCGAGGGCCGCCGCGGCCAGCCCCGGCTGCGTCCGCCGTTCCCGGCCGTCGCCGGGCTCTACGCCAGCCCGACGGTGATCAACAACGTCGAGTCGATCGCGTCCGTGCCGAGCATCGTCGGCAACGGCGCCGAGTGGTTCTCCTCGATGGGCACCGAGAAGTCCAAGGGCTTCGGCATCTTCAGCCTGTCCGGTCACGTCGCGCGCCCGGGCCAGTACGAAGCACCGCTGGGCACCACGCTGCGCACCCTGATCGACCTCGCGGGCGGCGTCCGGCACGGGCACGAGCTGAAGTTCTGGACGCCGGGCGGATCCTCCACGCCGATCCTGACCGCCGAGCACCTCGACGTCCCGCTCGACTTCGAGGCCGTGGGTGCGGCCGGGTCGATGCTGGGCACACGGGCCCTCCAGATCTTCGACGAGACCACGTGTGTCGTGCGCGCCGTCCTGCGGTGGACCGAGTTCTACAAGCACGAGTCCTGCGGCAAGTGCACGCCGTGCCGCGAGGGCACCTGGTGGCTCGTGCAGACCCTGACCAACCTGGAGAAGGGCATCGGCCACCCCGGCGACCTCGACCTGCTGCTCGACCAGTGCGACAACATCCTGGGCCGGTCGTTCTGTGCGCTCGGCGACGGCGCCACGAGCCCGATCTCCAGCTCGATCCAGTACTTCCGCGACGAGTACCTCCGCCACCTCACCGAGGGCGGCTGCCCGTTCGACCCCGTCGCCGCCACCGTGTTCGCCGCCGAGGGAGCCACGTCATGACGACCTCCGAGGTCGAGAAGACAGACCTGGTGACGCTGACCATCGACGGCGTCCAGGTCAGCGTTCCCGCGGGCACGCTCGTGATCCGGGCCGCCGAGCAGGTCGGCGTCCAGATCCCGCGCTTCTGCGACCACCCGCTGCTGGACCCGGTCGGCGCGTGCCGGCAGTGCCTGGTCGACGTACCCGACGCCGGCAACGGCCGGCCGATGCCCAAGCCGCAGGCGTCCTGCACCATCCCGGTCGCCGAGGGCATGGTCGTCAACACCCAGGCCACCAGCGAGGTCGCCGACAAGGCGCAGCAGGGGATCATGGAGTTCCTGCTGGTCAACCACCCGCTCGACTGCCCGGTCTGCGACAAGGGCGGCGAGTGCCCCTTGCAGAACCAGGCGATGTCCAACGGCCGCGGTGAGTCTCGGTTCGCGGCGAGCGGTGGCGTGAAGCGCACGTTCCCCAAGCCGATCAACATCTCCGCCCAGGTGCTGCTCGACCGCGAGCGGTGCGTGCTGTGCGCGCGGTGCACCCGCTTCTCCGAGCAGATCGCCGGCGACCCGTTCATCGAGCTCCTCGAGCGCGGCGCGCTGCAGCAGGTCGGCATCTACGAGAAGGAGCCGTTCGAGTCCTACTTCTCGGGCAACGCCATCCAGATCTGCCCGGTGGGCGCGCTGACCAGCGCCGACTACCGCTTCCCGGTCGCGGCCCTTCGACCTGGTCTCGACGCCATCGGTGGCCGAGCACGACGCCTGCGGGGCGGCGATCCGGGTCGACCACCGGCGCGGTCAGGTGATGCGCCGCCTGTCCGGCAACGACCCCGAGGTCAACGAGGAGTGGATCACCGACAAGGACCGCTTCGCCTTCGGCTACCTCCGCACCGACGACCGGCTGGGCTACCCCCAGATCCGTGAGGACGGCGAGCTGCGCCCGGCGTCCTGGCCCGAGGCCTTCGCCGTCGCGGCCCGCGGCCTGGCCGAGGCAGGCGGTGCCGGCGTCCTGCCCGGCGGCCGCCTCACGGCAGAGGACGCCTACGCGTACAGCACCTTCGCCCGGGTCGCCCTCGGCACCCACGACGTCGACTTCCGCTCCCGGCCGCTCTCGGCCGAGGAGGCCGACTTCCTCGCGGCCGAGGTCGTGCTCCGCGGCGTCGGCAACGGCGGTCCGTCGTACGCCGACCTGGAGGCGGCCAACTCCGTGCTCCTCGTCGGGCTGGAGCCCGAGGACGAGGCCGGCACGATCTTCCTGAGGCTCCGCAAGGCCCACCGCCAGCACCGCACCCGCGTGTTCGCGGTGGCCCCCTTCGCGACCAACGGGCTCCGCAAGATGGGCGGCACCCTGATCGCCACGGCGCCCGGCACCGAGACCGAGGTCGTCTCCGGGCTGGCCCACCGCGACGACGTCGAGCTCGACGCCGCCGGGGTGATCCTGGTCGGCGAGCGGATGGCCACCGTGCCCGGCGCGCTCACCGCGGTCGCCCACCTCGCCCGGACCACCGGGGCCAAGCTGGCCTGGGTGCCGCGGCGCGCCGGCGATCGCGGAGCCGTCGAGACCGGGTGCCTGCCCAACCTCCTGCCCGGGGGTCGCCCCGTGGGAGACGCCGCGGCCCGCGTCGACGCGGCCACGGCCTGGGGCGTGCCGACCCTGCCGGACCAGCCCGGGCGCGACGCCGACGCGATCGTCGCCGCCGTCCGCTCCGGCGAGCTCGGCGCCCTGGTCGTCGGTGGTGTCGATCCCGATGACACCGCCGATCCCGCGGCGTTCCGGGCGGCTCTCGACGCCGCTCGCTTCGTGATCTCGCTGGAGCAGCGCGAGACCGACGTGACCCGCGCCGCCGACGTCGTGCTCCCGGTCGCCCCGGTCACCGACAAGCCCGGCACGTTCGTGAGCTGGGAGGGCCGGCCGCGCGAGTTCGAGGCCGTCTTCGTCAGCCCTCGCGCCCTGCCCGACGCTCGCGTGCTGGCCGGCATCGCCGAGGAGCTCGCAGCGCTGGGGGTCGGTCACCCGCTGGGCTTCCGGACCTCCAGCGAGGCCCACGACCGGATGGTCGAGATGGGGCCCTGGGACGGCGACCGTGCCACTCTGCCGGAGACTCCGGCCGCGTCATCGGTGACGGGACGCCGCCAGGGCGAGGTCGCCCTCGCGACCTGGAAGCTGATGCTCGACAACGGCTCGATGCAGGACGGCGAGAAGCACCTCCACGCCACGGCCCGGACGCCGGTCTGCCGAGTGTCGACCGGTGCCGCCGCGGCGCTCGGGTCGATGGTGACCCTCGAGGGTGACCGCGGCTCGATCACGCTGCCGGTCGAGGCCGTCGACGACCTCGCCGACGACGTCGTCTGGGTGCCCGCCAACTCCACCGGCAACGGCGTCCTCGCCGACCTGGCCTCGCCCGGCTCGGGCGTCCGAGTGAAGGGAGCCGACCAGTGACCGTCCTCGACCTGTCCCCGAGCGCCGGCGCGAACGGCCTGGGCGCCTTCGGCCAGGACCCGTGGTGGCTGATCCTGATCAAGTGCGTGCTGATCTTCGTGATCCTGGTCGTGCTGACGCTGTTCAACATCTGGTTCGAGCGTCGCGTCGTGGCCCGGATGCAGCACCGGATCGGTCCCAACGTGCACGGCCCGTTCGGTCTCCTGCAGAGCCTCGCCGACGGCGTGAAGCTCGCGCTGAAGGAGGACATCATCCCGACGGCCGCGGACAAGGTGGTCTTCATCCTCGCGCCGGTGATCGCGACGGTGCCGGCGTTCGTGGCCTTCTCGGTGATCCCGTTCGGGCCCGAGGTGAAGGTGCCCTGGAGCGACCGGCACACCCCGCTGCAGCTGACCGACATGCCGATGGCGGTGCTGTTCGTGCTCGCGATCTCCTCGATCGGCATCTACGGCATCGTGCTCGGCGGCTGGTCCAGCGGGTCGACGTACTCCCTGCTGGGCGCGCTGCGCTCGAGCGCCCAGATGATCTCCTACGAGGTCGCCATGGGGCTCGCGCTGATCGCGGTGTTCCTGTACGCCGGGTCGATGTCGACCAGCCAGATCGTCGCCGCCCAGGACAAGTGGTGGTACGGCCTGATCCTGTTCCCGTCGTTCGTCATCTACACGATCTCGATGGTGGGTGAGACCAACCGCGCGCCGTTCGACCTCCCCGAGGCCGAGGGCGAGCTGGTCGGCGGCTTCCACACCGAGTACTCCAGCCTGAAGTTCGCGCTGTTCTTCCTCGCCGAGTACATCAACATGGCCACCGTCTCGGCCTTGGCGACCACCCTGTTCCTCGGTGGCTGGCACGTGCCGTTCTGGATCGACCACGTGTGGGCCGGCGCCAACTCCGGCTACTGGCCGTTCCTGTGGTTCATGGGGAAGGTGCTGTTCTTCGTCTTCATCTTCATCTGGCTGCGCGGGACCCTGCCGCGGATGCGCTACGACCAGTTCATGTCGCTGGGCTGGAAGTACCTCATCCCGGGCGCCCTCGTCTGGATCCTGGCGGTCGCGACGATCCGCACCGCCTCCCTCGACGGCGGCGTCGACCGCAAGTACCTCCTGATCGGGCTCGCGGTCCTGGTGGTGCTCTTCTTGGCGGTGTTCTTCTTCGGCGAGCAGGCCGAGCCCGCGAAGGACGAGGAGCACGAGGCCGCGCAGGCGGGCTTCGCCGGAGGGTTCCCCGTGCCGGCCATGCCGGCCGGCGGAGCGGTGCGCGGCGCTGCTGCGGCCCTGACGTTCGCGCCGAGCCGCACCGTGACCGCGACCGCCGAACACCCGGGAGACGCAGACCCCGCGCGCGAGGCCGACCATGCCGAGGAGGACCCGTCATGAGCTCCGAGCCGGAGGCCAAGACCCTCAAGGAGCAGCTGTGGGACCCGGTCGCCGGGTTCGGCGTCACGTTCCGGACGATGTTCAAGAAGGTCGTCACCGAGCAGTACCCGTTCGAGAAGCAGCCGACGGCGCCTCGCTTCCACGGCCGGCACCAGCTCAACCGCTGGCCCGACGGCCTCGAGAAGTGCGTGGGTTGCGAGCTGTGCGCCTGGGCGTGCCCGGCCGACGCGATCTACGTCGAGGGCGCGTCGAACACCGAGGACGAGCGGTTCAGCCCCGGTGAGCGCTACGGCCGCGTCTACCAGATCAACTACCTGCGCTGCATCCTGTGCGGGCTGTGCATCGAGGCGTGCCCGACGCGGGCGCTGACCATGACCAACGAGTACGAGCTCGCCGACGACAACCGCGCCGACCTCATCTACGAGAAGCAGGACCTGCTCGCTCCGCTCCTGCCCGGCATGGAGCAGCCGCCGCACCCGATGCGCCTGGGTGCCGACGAGGGCGACTACTACCGCGGCACGTTCAAGACGCCGGCCGGCGACAGCGGCCAGACGGGCGAGGGGTGACGTCGTGGGTCTGTTCTGGGTGCTCTCCCCGATCATGGTGCTGGCCGCGCTCGGCATCCTGTTCGTCCGCAAGGCGGTGCACGCCGCGCTGCTGCTGGCCGTGGTCATGCTCGGCCTGGGCTGCCTCTACCTCAACCTGAACGCGCCGTTCCTGGCGCTGGTGCAGGTCGCGGTCTACATGGGCGCGATCTTGATGCTGTTCCTGTTCGTCTTGATGCTGGTCGGCGTCGACGCGTCCGACTCGGTCGTCGAGACGATCAAGGGTCAGCGGTTCATGGCCGTCCTCGGCGGGCTCCTGCTCGGCGTGGTCCTGGTCGTCGGACTCGCGCAGCTGAGCCTCGGCACCGTCGTAGGGCTGGACGTGCCGAACGCCCCGGGCAACATCCCCGCCCTGGCCGACCTGCTGTTCAGCAAGTACGTCTTCGCGTTCGAGGTCACCAGCGCCCTGCTGATCACCGCGGCGATGGGCGCGATGGTGCTCGCGCACCGCGAGCGGCTGGAGCCCAAGCCGAGCCAGGCCGACCTCGCCGCCCAGCGCGTGCGCGACTACGCGAACAACGGCAAGCACCTCGGGCCGCTGCCGACGCCGGGCGTGTTCGCCCGGCACAACGCCGTCGACACCCCGGCCCTGCTGCCCGACGGCACGGCCTCCGAGGCGTCGGTCTCCCGGGTGCTCGCGGCCCGGGGCACGGTGCGCTCGGGCCCGGCCATGGCCGGCGACATCGCGGGCATCGAGAGCCAGCTGGGTGCTGCCCCGCACGCCGGGCGCGACCAGTCGGCTCCGGCCACCACCGAGGAGGAGGCACCCGCGACATGACGCCGTACGTCGTTCTCTCGTCGATCCTGTTCACGATCGGCAGCGTCGGTGTGCTCACGCGCCGCAACGCGATCGTCGTGTTCATGTGCGTCGAGCTGATGCTCAACGCCTCCAACCTCGCCCTCGTCGCGTTCGCCAAGCAGCACGGCAACCTCGATGGCCAGGTCACCGCCTTCTTCGTGATGGTCGTCGCCGCCGCCGAGGTCGTGGTCGGCCTGGCGATCATCATGACGATCTTCCGCACCCGCCGCTCGGCCTCGGTCGACGACGCCAGCCTGCTGAAGTACTGAGGGGACTCTGTCCATGTTCGTTCTGACCGAGGGTGCCGCACCGCTCGTGCACCCGTCGTCGGCCGACGGGGTGTTCTCCCTGCTCTGGCTGGTGATCGCGCTGCCCCTGCTGGGAGCGGTGATCCTGCTCGTCGGGGGTCCCCTGGCGCGGGGCCGACTGGACAAGAACGGCCACCTGATCGGCGCGGCGCTGCCGGTGGGGTCGTTCGTGATCAGCCTGGTCATGTTCTTCCAGCTCCTGGGGCGCGACAGCGACGACCGGCAGGTCAGCCAGCACCTCTACACGTGGTTCCAGGCCGGCGGGCTGAAGGTCGGCGCGGACCTTCTCTACGACCCGCTGTCGTCGCTCTTCCTGCTCCTGATCACCGGCGTCGGCTCGCTGATCCACATCTACTCCATCGGCTACATGGAGCACGACCCCCGGCGCCGGAGGTTCTTCGGCTACCTCAACCTGTTCGTGGCGGCGATGCTGATCCTGGTGCTCGCCGGCAACTACCTCGGCGTGTTCCTCGGCTGGGAGGGCGTCGGCCTCGCGTCGTACCTCCTGATCGGCTTCTGGCAGTACAAGCACTCCGCGGCGGCCGCCGCGAAGAAGGCCTTCATCGTCAACCGCGTGGGCGACATCGGGCTGTCCCTGGGCGTCGGGCTGTTCTTCGCGACGTTCGGCACGACCGACTTCTCGACGATCTCGGCGAACGCCGCGAACGCGTCCGAGGGCACGATGACCGCCCTCGGGCTGCTCCTGCTGCTGGCCGCCTGCGGCAAGTCGGCCCAGGTGCCGCTGCAGTCCTGGCTGCTGGACGCGATGGAGGGCCCGACCCCGGTCTCGGCCCTGATCCACGCCGCGACCATGGTGACCGCCGGCGTCTACCTCGTCGTCCGGTCGAACTTCGTCTTCGACTACGCGCCGCACGCGCGCACCGTCGTCGTCATCGTCGCCACCGTGACGCTGCTGTGGGGGGCGGTGATCGGCTGCGCCAAGGACGACATCAAGAAGGTGCTGGCCGGATCCACCATGAGCCAGATCGGCTACATGATGCTGGGCGCCGGCCTGGGGGTCGCGGGCTACCCGTTCGCGATCTTCCACCTGCTC
Organism: Nocardioides sp.; assembly: GCA_049841015.1. Taxonomy (GTDB): domain Bacteria; phylum Actinomycetota; class Actinomycetes; order Propionibacteriales; family Nocardioidaceae; genus Nocardioides. The sequence continues at coordinate 283,022 of JASGIN010000011.1, read as the reverse complement.
AACCACGGCTTCTTCAAGGCGAACATGTTCCTCGGTGCCGGTTCGGTGATGCACGGCATGGACGACGACGTCGACATGCGGCACTACGGCGCGCTGCGCAAGGCGATGCCGGTCACCTTCTTGACCTTCGCGATGGGGTATCTCGCGATCATCGGCTTCCCGGGCTTCTCCGGCTTCTGGTCGAAGGACAAGATCATCGAGGTCGCCCTCACGCAGAACTGGCTGGTCGGCGTCCTGGCGATGATCGGGGCCGGGGTCACCGGCTTCTACATGACCCGCCTGATGTTCATGACCTTCTTCACGCAGAAGCGCTGGTCCGACGGCGTCCACCCGCACGAGTCGCCGTCGGTGATGACGGTTCCGCTCATGGTGCTCGCGGCGCTGTCGGTGCTCGGTGGACTGATGCTGGCCGGCAACTGGATCGTCGACTTCCTCGAGCCCGTGACGGGTCACGCGAGCGAGGAGAGTCCACCCATCCCGGCCATCGCCAACTCCGTGATCGTGGTGGTGATCGTCGCCGTCGGCGTCGCGGCTGCGTGGTACTTCGTCGGGCGCACCGAGGTCCCGCGCGAGGCGCCGCAGGAGGTCTCCTTCGCGACCCGGGCCGCTCGCGCCGAGCTCTACGGCAACGAGATCAACGACGGCCTCGTGGTCCGACCCACCGGTGAGCTGGTCACCGGGCTCACGCTCTTCGACCGGCACGGTGTCGACGGAGTCGTCGAGGGCACGGCCCTCGGGGTCGGTGGCACCGGCTCGGTCCTGCGCCTGGTGCAGACCGGCTTCGTCCGCTCCTACGCCCTGTCCGTGCTCGCCGGCGCCCTGCTCGTGGTCCTGGCCCTCCTGGCGGTGAACCTCTCATGAACGGCTTTCCCTGGCTGACGATCCTGATCGTCCTCCCGCTCCTCGGCGCGGTGGCGACCGCCGCCCTGCCGGCGGGACACAAGGTCGAGCTGCCCAAGCAGGTCGCGCTCGGCACCTCCCTGGTCACCTTCGCCGTGGCGGTGGTGATGGCGTTCCAGTACCACCTGCACGACGGCTTCCAGTTCAACGAGCAGCACACGTGGATCAAGGCGTTCGGTGCCCACTACGCGCTCGGCGTCGACGGGCTCGGGCTGCTGATGGTCCTGCTGACCACGCTTCTGGTGCCGATCGTGATCGGGGCCAGCTGGTACGACGCCGACCCCGGCGCCACGCTGCGACACGACGACGAGGCGGCTGCGACCCGCCACACCAAGGCGTTCTTCGCCTGGGCGCTGGCGCTCGAGGCGCTGTCGGTCGCGGTGTTCGCGGCCACCGACGTCTTCCTGTTCTACGTCGTGTTCGAGGCGACGCTGATCCCGGCGTATTTCCTGGTCGGCGGGTTCGGCGGCAACCAGCGCCGCAAGGCCGCGGTGAAGTTCCTGATCTTCCAGCTCGCCGGCGGTCTGGTCATGCTGGCCTCGGTGATCGGGCTGTACGTCGTGTCCGCCAGCCGTGGCACCCCGTCGTACCTCTTCGGCGACCTGCAGGGGATCACGATCGCGCCCGACACCCAGAAGTGGCTGTTCGTCGGCTTCTTCATCGCGTTCGCGATCAAGGCCCCGCTGTTCCCGGTGCACACCTGGCTGCCCGACACCACGGAGCAGGCGACGACCGGCACGAGCGTGCTGCTGGTGTGCATCCTGGACAAGATCGGCGCCTACGGGATGCTGCGCTTCTGTCTCGGCCTCCTGCCGGACGCCTCCCGCTGGGCCACGCCGGTGGTGATCACCTTCGCCCTGATCTCGATCGTGTACGGCGCGCTGGTGGCGATCGGCCAGGACGACATCCTCCGGCTGTTCGGCTACATGTCGGTCAGCCACTTCGGCTTCATCGTGCTCGGCATCTTCCTGCTGACCAGCCAGGGCGGCTCCGGCGCCGTCCTCTACATGGTCAACCACGGCCTTGCGACGGCCGCGTTGTTCCTGGTCGCCGGGTACCTCATCAAGCGGCGGGGTACGGCGTCGATCCGGGCCATGGGCGGGGTCGAGCAGGTCGCGCCGGTGCTGGCCGGACTGTTCCTGGTCTTCGGCCTCGCGGCACTGAGCCTGCCGGGCCTCTCGCCGTTCGTCTCCGAGATCATGGTGATCATCGCGGCGTTCCAGCACCATTGGTGGACCGGCGCGATCGCGGTCTCGGCCATCGTGCTCACGGCGTTCTACGTGCTGTGGATGTACCAGCGCACGATGACCGGTCCCGAGCTGGTCGGCGGGCGCGAGGCGGAGACCCGTGATCTCGACCGGCGCGAGGTCGGCACGCTCGCGCCGCTCTTCCTCGCCCTGGTGCTGTTCGGCTTCTTCCCGATGCCGCTGCTCAAGGTGATCAACCCCTACGTCGACGACACGCTCCAGCACGTCGGCGTCCATGACCCGGCGCCCACGGTCGCCTCATCGACCAGCACCGGGTCCGCCCAGGGAGGACAGCAGTGATCGCGCTCGCCGCGGACAGCTCGTTCGTCAAGCCGCACATCGCGTACGGCTCGCTCTGGCCGCTCCTCGTGGTGTTCGGAGCCGCCTGTGTCGGCGTCCTGATCGAGGCGTTCTGCCCGCGGCCGTGGCGCTACGCCGCCCAGTTCGGCACCGCCCTGGCCGCCCTGGTGGCCGCCCTGGTGGGCGTCGGCTTCGTGGCCAACGACCTGCCGCGCCTCGGCGACGGCTCGGCCCGCGGTCTCTTCGGATCCGACGGCACGATCGCCCTCGACGGCCCGACGATGTTCCTGTGGGGTCTCGTGCTGGTCCTCGGGCTCGGCGGGGTGCTGCTCTTCGGTGAGCGTCGCGTCGAGGGCGGGGTGTCGGCGTTCTCCGGTCAGGCCGCGGCGCTCCCGGGCACCGAGTCCGAGCGCCGTACGTCCGGGCTCGACCACACCGAGGTCTACCCGCTGTTGCTGTTCGCGATCGGCGGGATGATGCTGTTCCCCGCCTCGGGCGACCTGCTGACGATGTTCGTCGCGCTCGAGGTGCTCTCGCTGCCGCTGTACCTGCTCTGCGCGCTCGCGCGCCGGCGGAGGCTGCTCAGCCAAGAGGCGGCGATGAAGTACTTCCTGCTCGGCGCGTTCTCGTCGGGCTTCTTCCTGTACGGCGTCGCGCTGGTCTACGGCTACGCCGGCTCCATGGACTTCGGCGCGATCAACGAGGCCGTCACCAACGACGCGGGCAACCAGACGCTGCTCCTGATCGGCATGGGCATGCTGACCGTGGGGCTGCTCTTCAAGGTCGGCGCCGCGCCGTTCCAGGCCTGGATGCCCGACGTCTACCAAGGCGCCCCGACCGCGGTCACGGCGTTCATGGCCGCGGCGACCAAGGCGGCGGCGTTCGGCGCGATCCTGCGGCTGTTCTACGTCGCCTTCGGGCAGGCCCGCTGGACCTGGCAGCCGATGCTGTGGGTGATCGCGATCCTGACCATGCTCGTCGGGACGGTGCTCGCGCTGGTCCAGTCGGACATGAAGCGGATGCTGGCCTACTCGTCGATCGCGCACACCGGCTTCCTGCTGGTCGGCGTCCTCGGGCTCCAAGGCGTCGACCAGGTCCACCCGGGCCAGATCACCTCGCTGCAGGCGGTGATGTTCTACCTCGTGACCTACGGCCTGACCACGCTGGGAGCCTTCGCGCTGGTCGGCCTGGTCCGCGACTCGGCGGGCGAGCAGTCGACGATCTCCCGCTGGGCCGGCCTGGGGAAGCACTCCCCGGTCGTGGCGGGCGTGTTCTCGCTGTTCCTGCTCGGCATGGCCGGCATCCCGCTGACCTCGGGTTTCACCGGCAAGTGGGCGGTCTTCGAGGTCGCGCTCGCGGCCGGGGCGTGGCCGGTCGTGATCGTCGCGATCCTGGCCAGCGCCGCGGCGGCGTTCTTCTACGTCCGGGTCATCGTGGTGATGTACTTCCACGAGCCCGACGCCGACAGCGCGTACGTCGTCCACCCGTCCCTGCTAACCTCGACCGCCATCGGCGTCGCGGCTGCTGCGACCATCGCCCTGGGAATCCTGCCTGGACCGGTTCTCGATCTGGCCCGAACTGCGGGAGAATTCATCAGGTGACGTCAGCCTCCGCGCTCCCGGGCGACGTCGGCCTGGCGATGCCGGTGGCCGACGGGGCCTTGGCGACCCGACTCGCGGGCCGGATGCAGGAGGTCGAGGACGCCCTCGCCCACCACGTGCGCAGCCGCGCGCCGTTCGTGACCAGCGCGGCCAGCCATCTCATGGAGGCGGGGGGCAAGCGGTTCCGGCCGCTGCTGGTGCTGCTCGCGGCGGAGACCGGGACCCACCCGGACTCCGACGACGTGATCACCGCGGCGTGCGTCGTGGAGCTGACCCACCTCGCCTCGCTCTACCACGACGACGTGATGGACGAGGCCGCGCTCCGTCGCGGCGCCGAGTCGGCGAACGCCCGCTGGGACAACCACGTCGCGATCCTCACCGGCGACTTCCTGTTCTCGAAGTCGTCCGAGCTCACCGCCGAGCTCGGCGCGGACGCCGTACGCATCCAGGCGCGCACCTTCACCCGCCTGGTCGAGGGCCAGATCCAGGAGACCGTCAAGGCCGGGGCGGGTGACGACCCGCTCGAGCACTACCTCGACGTGGTGGCGGGCAAGACGGGATCGCTGATCGCCACCTCCGCGCGCTACGGCGCCCGCTTCGGCGGGGCGACCCGCGAGGTCGAGGAGGCGCTCACGGCGTACGCCGACATCGTCGGGACGGCGTTCCAGCTCTCCGACGACATCCTCGACATCAGCGCCGACGCGGACGTCTCCGGAAAGACGCCCGGGACCGACCTGCGCGAGGGCGTCCCGACCCTGCCGGTGCTGATGGCCCAGGCCTCGACCCGGCCGGAGGACGCTCGGCTCCTCCAGCTGCTCGGCTCCGACCTCAGCGACGACGGCCTGCACGCCGAGGCGCTCGCGCTGCTCCGGGTCCACCCCGCCCTGGACGAGGCGCGTGCCTACGTCGTGGCCAGGGCCGCCGAGGCCAAGGCCCTGCTGACCGTCGTACCCGAGGGCCCGGTCCGCGACGCCCTCGAGACCTTCGCCGACCACGTCGCCACCCGCACCACCTGATCTTGAGTTGAACGGCGCCTTCTGACCGTTGAACGGCGCCTACTGACGGTTGAACGGCGCCTTCCGACCACGTTCATGGTCAGACGGCGCCGGTGAACGGTCAGACGGCGCCGGTGAACGGTCAGACGGCGCCGGTCAACTCAACATCGCTGGTGCTGGAGCGGGTGCGGTGGGTGAGGGAGTCGGCGGTGAAGACCGCGAGGGCGACCCAGACCAGGGCGAAGCCGATCCAGCGGCCGGTCGGCATGTCCTCGTGGAAGTGCAGCACGCCGAGGGCGAACTGCAGGATCGGGGTGAGGTACTGCAGGAGCCCCAGCGTCGTCAGTGGGACCCGGATGGCGGCACCCCCGAAGCAGATGAGGGGTACGGCGGTCACGATGCCGGTCGACACGAAGAGCAGCGCGTGGCCAGCCCCGTGGTTGCCGAAGTTGGACGAGCCGGTCGCCATCAGCCACACGACGTACGCCGCGGCGAACGGCCCGATCACGACCGTCTCGTAGGTGATGCTCTCCACAGCCGGCGCGCCGGCCTGCTTCTTGCACAGCCCGTAGCTCCCGAAGGACAGCGCGAGCACCAGCGCGATCCAGGGCAGGCGCCCGTAGTCCAGCGTCAGGACGACGACCGCCGTCGCGGCGACGCCGACGGCGACCCACTGGCCGCGGCGGAGCCGTTCGCCGAGCAGCAGCACCCCCATCAGCACCGTCACCAGCGGGTTGATGAAGTAGCCGAGCGAGGTCTCGACGACGTGACCGTTGTTGACGCCCCAGATGTACGTCGCCCAGTTCACGGTGATCAGACACGCCGCGAGCGTGAGCAGTCCCACGACGCGGCGATCGCGCAGCATCGCGCGGAACGACGCCGACCGCCCGGTGAGCACCACGAGCAGGCCCATCGTGACCAGGGACCACGCGATGCGATGAGCGAGGATCTCGATCGCCCCGGCCGGCTCGAGCAGCGGCCAGTACAGCGGGAACGCACCCCACATGAGGTACGCCGCGACGCCCAGCGTGAGCCCCCGTCGGGACTCGCTCACCTCGGCTATGCGACGGTCCAGGTGTCGCCGCCGCCGATCAGGGCGGCGAGTCGCTCGGACTTGCTACCGGTCGCCCCGGCGGCCGCCTGCGTGATCTGGTCGCGCGCGAGGTCGTCGTACGTCGGGCGCGCGACCTGGCGGAAGATCCCGATGGGGGCCTGGTGCAGCTGACCTGCGTCGGTGAGCCGCGAGATCGCGAACGCCGTCGTCGCGTCGTCGTTGTGCGCGTCGTGCACCAGCAGGTCGGCGGGGGAGACCTGGTCGGCCGCCTCACCCACCTCGACGACCTTCACGCCGCCGGTGGCGAGGTCTCGGATCAGCCCCTTCGAGCCGTCGGTGCCGAACCTGATCGGCTCGCCGTGCTGCAGCGGGATGATCGCCTCGTCGCGGGTCACCGGGGACTTCACCGCGTCGAACGCGCCGTCGTTGAAGATCGGGCAGTTCTGGTAGATCTCCACCAGCGACGTGCCGCGGTGCTCGGCGGCCGCCGACAGGACGGCGGTGAGGTGCTTGCGGTCGGAGTCGATCGTGCGGGCCACGAACGTCGCCTCGGCGCCCAGGGCGAGCGAGACCGGGTTGAAGGGGTGGTCGAGGGAGCCCATGGGCGTCGACTTGGTGATCTTGCCGGTCTCCGACGTGGGGGAGTACTGCCCCTTGGTGAGGCCGTAGATCCGGTTGTTGAACAGCAGGATGGTCATGTTGACGTTGCGGCGCAGCGCGTGGATCAGGTGGTTGCCGCCGATCGACAGGGCGTCGCCGTCACCGGTCACCACCCAGACCGAGAGGTCCTCCCGGGACGTGGCGATGCCGGTGGCGATCGACGGCGCGCGGCCGTGGATCGAGTGCATGCCGTAGGTCTCGAGGTAGTACGGGAAGCGCGAGGAGCAGCCGATCCCGGAGACGAACACGATGTTCTCGCGGCGCAGGCCGAGGTCGGGCAGGAAGCTCTGCACCGCCTTGAGCACGGCGTAGTCGCCGCAGCCCGGGCACCAGCGGACCTCCTGGTCGCTGGTGAAGTCCTTGCCGGTCAACGCCTGCTCGCCGTCGAACGTCGGCACGGACTCGATGCCACTGCGGACCACGGGCAGGCCCAGGTCGGTGCGGGACGACGTGCTCATGCCTCTCCTCCGGTCGTGGCGTCGATGGTCTGGGCGGTCAGGTCGACGTCGATGCCCTCGGCCTCGGCCACCAGGTTGCCGATCGCCTCCGCGAGCTCGGCGGCCTTCAGCGGCAGTCCGCGCACGTGGTTGTAGCCGACCGCGTCGACGAGGTACCTCGCCCGCACCAGCATCGCGAGCTGACCGAGGTTCATCTCGGGGATGAGCACCTTGTCGTAGCGCGCGAGGACGTCGCCGAGATCGCGGGGGAAGGGGTTGAGGTGCCGCAGGTGCACCTGGGCGACGCGGTAGCCGGCCTTGCGCACGCGGCGTACCCCGGCGCCGATCGGGCCGTACGTCGAGCCCCAGCCGAGCACGAGCACCTTCGCGAGACCGTCGGGGTCGTCGACCTCGAGCGGCGGCAGCGACTCCGCGATCCGCTCCACCTTCGCCGCGCGGGTGCGGACCATGAAGTCGTGGTTGGCGGGGTCGTAGGAGATGTTCCCGTGCCCGTCGCCCTTCTCCAGGCCGCCGATGCGGTGCTCGAGCCCCGGCGTACCCGGGATCGCCCACGGCCGCGCCAGCGTCTGCTCGTCGCGGAGGTAGGGCCAGAACTCTGCGGGGTCACCCTCGTCGCCGGTGCCGTGGTTGGTGGTGCTCGCGAAGGCCGGGTCGATCTCCGGCAGCTCGGCGAGCTCGGGGATCCGCCACGGCTCCGAGCCGTTGGCCAGCATCCCGTCGGAGAGCAGCATCACCGGGGTGCGGTAGGTGACCGCGATCCGGATCGCCTCGAGCGCGGCCTCGAAGCAGTCACCGGGCGAGCGCGGCGCGACGATCGGCACCGGCGACTCGCCGTTGCGGCCGAACATCGCCTGCAACAGGTCGGCCTGCTCGGTCTTGGTCGGCAGTCCGGTCGAGGGGCCGCCACGCTGGACGTCGACGACGAGCAGGGGCAGCTCGGTCATCACCGCGAGGCCGATCGACTCCGACTTCAGCGCGATCCCGGGCCCGGACGTGGTGGTCACCCCGAGGCTGCCGGAGAACGACGCCCCGATGGCCGCGCCGATGCCCGCGATCTCGTCCTCGGCCTGGAACGTCGTGACGCCGAACGCCTTGTGCTTGCTCAGCTCGTGGAGGATGTCGGAGGCCGGCGTGATCGGGTAGGAGCCCAGGAACAGCGGGAGTCCCGACTGCACGGCTCCGGCGATCAGGCCGTAGGAGAGGGCGAGGTTCCCGGTGATGTTGCGGTAGGTCCCGGTCGGCATCGGCGCCGGCTTGATCTCGTAGGAGACCACGAACGTCTCGGTGGTCTCCCCGAAGCTCCACCCGGCCTGGTACGCCGCGACGTTGGCGTCGCGGATGTCGGGGACCTTGGCGAAGCGCTTCTGGAGGAACGCGATGGTCGACTCGGTCGGCCGGCCGTAGAGCCACGAGAGCAGCCCGAGGGCGAACATGTTCTTGGCGCGCGCGGCGTCCTTGCGCGACAGCCCGAACTGCTTGACCGCCTCGACCGTCATTCCGGTCAGGTCGAGCGCGTGCACGGCGTACTCCGAGAGCGAGCCGTCCTCGATCGGGTCGGCGGCGTACCCGGCCTTGGCGAGGTTGCGCGCGGTGAAGTCGTGGGTGTCGACCACGATGGCCGCGCCCTTCGGCAGGTCGCCGAGGTTGGCGCGGAGGGCGGCGGGGTTCATCGCGACCAGCACGTCCGGGGCGTCGCCCGGCGTGAGGATGTCGTGGTCGGCGAAGTGCACCTGGAACGACGACACTCCCGGCAGCGTCCCCTGCGGTGCGCGGATCTCGGCGGGGAAGTTGGGCAGCGTCGACAGGTCGTTGCCGAAGGCCGCGGACTCCTGGGTGAACCGGTCTCCGGTCAGCTGCATGCCGTCGCCCGAGTCGCCTGCGAACCGGATGATCACGCGGTCGAGCTGCTTGACCTGCTTGGACAACCTACGTGCACTTCCTTCTCTGCGGGCGTGTGTGGCAGCGGGGGTCCCGAGACGGGCGTGAGCGCAACTCCCCCACGATAGTCCGGCCCCGGCGTCCGGCCGAACCGATCCCATCGGTTGCCGACGTGAATCTGCCCACGCTCGCAACGCCCGTGCACGCGCCGCCCCCCCGGCGCCGTCCCGACTTTTGGGTAAGTCGACGCGGCGGACGTCCCGAGATTTGGATGGCCGCGCCTCTAGACTGCTAATGTCTATCAAACAACGTGACTTACGTTGAGTAAACCCGATCGCACAGAGAAGAGATCCACGCATGTCCCACAGGAACAGGATCATCGCGCTGGCCGTGACGGCTGCTGTCGTCCCGGTCGTCCTCGCCGGATGCGGCTCGTCCAGCTCCTCGTCCGACAAGGTGAGCGTCGTGGGCTTCTCGGTCCTCAAGACCGCCAACACGCCCGTCATCGCCGACTTCCAGAAGACCTCGGCCGGCAAGGGTGTCTCGTTCACCCAGTCCTACGGCGCCTCGGGCGACCAGTCCCGCGCCGTGATCGGCGGCCTGCCCGCCGACGAGGTGCACCTGTCGCTGCAGCCGGACGTCGACAAGATCGTCGACGCGGGCCTGATCGACTCCTCGTGGGACCAGACCCCGACCAAGGGGATGCTGACCGACTCCGAGGTCGTGTTCATCGTGCGCAAGGGCAACCCCCTGGGCATCAAGGGCTGGGACGACCTGACCAAGCCCGACGTCAAGCTGGTCACCCCCAACCCGGCGTCCTCCGGCGGCGCGAAGTGGGACCTCCTGGCGGCCTGGGCCCACGGCGCGGGCAGCAGTGGCAGCGACGCTGACGGCTCGGCGTTCGTGTCCAAGATGCTGAACAACGCCGTGGCCCTGCCCGACAGCGCCAGCGACGCGCTGGCGTCGTTCCTGGGCGGCAACGGAAACGTGCTGCTGGCCTACGAGTCCGACGCGATCGCGGCCCGGGCGGCCGGTGACGACGTCGACTACGTCGTCCCCGACGACACTCTGCTGATCGAGAACCCGGTCGCCCTGACCAAGGACGCCTCGTCCGCGGCCAAGGACTTCCTGAAGTTCCAACTGAGCACCGCCGGCCAGACCGACTACGCCAAGTCCGGCTTCCGTCCGGTGATCCAGGGCGTCAGCACCGACGTGCCCGGAGCCAACGACCCGAGCAACGCCTACCCGGCCGTGCCGACCCAGTACACGATCGCGCAGACGTTCGGTGGCTGGGACAAGGCCAACGCCTACTTCGACGACGGCACCGGAGCCATCACCAAGATCCTCTCCGGTCTCCACGTCGGCAGCTGACCTGTGACAACTGCCGTCCTCGGACAGGACACCCGGGCGGTCGGGCGCGGCCGTCCGGGTGTCCGTTTCACCCTGACGCGAGGCTCGGGCCTCGGGCTCGGGATCGCCATGATCTGGTTCAGCCTGCTCGTCCTGATCCCGCTCGCGGCCGTCGTGGCCACGGCGGGCAAGGACGGCTTGAGCGGGTACTTCGACGTCCTGAAGAACGCGCAGACGTGGTCGGCGCTCAAGCTCACGGTCGGTCAGTCGCTCCTCGTCACGCTCCTCAACGTCGTGATGGGCACCCTGATCGCGTGGGTGCTGGTGCGCGACCGGTTCTGGGGCCGTCGCGTGCTCGACGTGGTGATCGACATCCCGTTCGCGATGCCCACGATCGTCACCGGCCTGGTGCTGCTCGGCCTGTACGGGCCGAAGAGCCCGCTCGGCATCAACGTCGCCAACCAGCGGACCTCGGTCGCCCTGGCTCTCGCGTTCGTGACGCTGCCGTTCATCGTCCGGACGGTCCAGCCGGTGCTCGAGGAGCTCGAGACGGACGTCGAGGAGGCGGCGGCCTCGCTGGGGGCCGGTCGGCTCACCATCCTGCGCCGGCTCGTGCTGCCGTCGCTCGTGCCGGCGATCACAGCGGGCGCCGCCCTGTCGTTCGCGCGTGCGATCTCGGAGTACGGCTCGCTCGTGCTGATCACCGGGAACCTGCCGTTCAAGACGCAGGTCGTCTCGGTGCGGGTCGCGAGCTTCATCGAAGGCGGCGACCAGACGTCGGCCGCCGCGCTGGCCACGGTCATGCTCGCGGTCGCGCTCGTGGTGATCGTGCTGCTCGACGTCATCCAGCGAAGGGTGGCGCGCCGTGGTTGAGCTCCCCACCCCCGCCAAGTGGGCACTGCGCCTGATCGCGATCGGGTACGTCTTCATGCTCGTGGGGTGGCCGATGGTCACCCTCGCCCAGAACGCGTTCTCGGACGGTCTGTCGAACTTCCACGACGCGTTCAGCGACCCGAACGTCGTCCACGCCTTGTACCTGACCATCCAGCTGTCCTTGTGGGCGGTCGCGCTCAACACCGTCTTCGGAGTCGGGATGGCCCTGCTCCTGGTGCGCTACGAGTTCCCGGGCAAGCGCGCGCTCTCGGCGCTGATCGACCTGCCGATGGCGGTCTCCCCGGTGGTCATCGGCCTCTCGCTGCTGCTGGTCTACAACGGCCGGACCGGCTGGTTCGGGCCCACCCTCGAGGCGAACGGCTTCCAGGTGATGTTCGCGATGCCGAGCATGGTCATGGCCACCTGCTTCGTCTCCCTGCCGCTGGTCGTCCGGGAGGTCGTCCCGGTGCTCGTCGAGATCGGCGACGACCAGGAGCAGGCTGCCCACAGCCTCGGCGCCGGCGCCGTCCAGACGCTGCGCCGGATCACCCTGCCCGCGATCAAGTGGGCGGTCGTGTACGGCGTGGTGCTGACCTTCGCTCGGTCCGTCGGTGAGTACGGCGCCCTCAAGATCGTGTCCGGGAACCTGATCGGCCAGACGCAGAACGCCCCCCTGGCCCTGGCCGGGCTCTACGACAACTTCCAGAAGGGCGAGGCGTACGCGATCGCGTTCACGCTCGTCCTCATCGCGGTGCTCTGCATCGTCATCGTCAGCCTGCTGCGCCCACAGGAGAACAAGTCATGAGTATCGAGATCACAGGAGTCAACAAGAGGTTCGGCGACTTCGTCGCGCTCGAGGACATCAACGTGTCGCTGCCCACGGGGCAGCTCACGGCCCTCCTCGGCCCGTCGGGCGGCGGCAAGTCCACGCTGCTGCGGATCATCGCGGGCCTCGAGAGGGCCGACACCGGCAGCGTGAACATCGAGGGCGTCGACGCCACCAAGATGTCGCCGCAGAAGCGCAACGTCGGCTTCGTCTTCCAGCACTACGCGGTCTTCAAGCACATGACGGTGGCCAAGAACGTCGCCTTCGGACTGGAGATCCGGCACAGGTCGAAGGCGGAGGTGCGGGCCCGCGTCGACGAGCTGCTGAAGCTCGTGCACCTGTCGCAGTTCGCCGACCGACTCCCGTCCCAGCTCTCGGGTGGACAGCGTCAGCGCATGGCGCTCGCGCGAGCACTCGCCGTACAGCCCAAGGTGCTGCTGCTCGACGAGCCCTTCGGTGCACTGGATGCCAAGGTCCGCAAGGAGCTGCGCGACTGGCTGCGCCGACTGCACGACGAGGTGCCGGTCACGACCGTCTTCGTCACCCACGACCAGGAGGAGGCGATGGAGGTCGCCGACGAGATCGTGGTCATCAACGAAGGGCGGATCGAGCAGGTCGGCACTCCCGACTCGCTCTACGACCAGCCCGCCAACGACTTCGTGATGGGCTTCCTCGGCGAGGTGACCCAGCTCGGCGATCTGCAGCTGCGGCCCCACGACGTCGAGATCGCGCGGAACCCCGACCTCGCGGGCAGCCTGTCCGCCGACATCCTGCGCCTGACCCGGGTGGGCTTCGAGGTGCGCCTGATCGCCGGGACCGAGGACGGCCGGGAGGTCTCGGTCGTCACGACCCGGGCCCACGCCCGGGCGCTGGGCCTGGCCGAGGGAGAACGCGTCTGGCTGACGCCGTCGACCGGTGCGGCGACGGTGCCGGCGATGAAGGCGGTCCAGCCCGCCGAGCTCGCCGGCTGACGCGATACTGGACAGTAACCCCAGGTCGCGTCTAGTCCGGCTTGACGCCCACGCGGGGGCGTGATCCCCTCAGGTTCGGCAAAAGGTAAAAAGGTAAAGAGTGTCGACCGGGCGGCTGGGATCTCACGTCGGGTGTTTGTCATGTCCGTTCTGTCACGACTCGGGTCGGCACGTCGTCGTACGCCCGCCCGACGGATCGGTCCCCGGCGGCCCCAGTCTCGCGAGGCGACACCGGAGGTGCCGCCGAACACCCCGCTGCCGGCGCCCTGGGCCGCTGCCCGCTTCGACCGCGAGCGTCAGTGGTGGGAGCGCCCGATCGCGTGGAGTGCCGGCGTCGGACTCCTCGCGGGCCTCGTCGCCGGCGTCGTGTGGGTGACGTCGGGGAGCTCCCCGGAGCAGAAGGGGACGCTGACCCACGCCACGACGTACGAGCCACCGGTGGAGCTCAGCCCGGGAACGGCGTACATCAGGACCAAGGTGCTGCCGTCTGGCGACCTGGAGGTCACCCACTGGATCCAGTCCACGACGCCGGTGCAGTACCTCACCGCGAAGCTGCCCGCCGCGCCCGGGCTGACGGCCGGATCCCTGGTCGTGAGCCACGTCGTCCTGGCCGCCGACGGCGTACGGTCCAGCGCCGTGCCGGTCGCCGACGTCCCGAACGGCGTCACGAGCTATCGCGTGCCGGGTGCCCGGGTGCTGTTCTTGCGCTACCGCCTGTCGGGTGCGCTCAAGCCCGGCACCGACCCCCAGCACTCCCTGGCCCTGGTCACCTCGCTCCTGGTGACGACCGGGACCAAGCTCACGAGCACCACCGAGAGCGTGGTGGCCTCGCACGTGCTCTCGCTGGGCTGCACCTACGACGCGCCCTCCGGCACGCCGTGGGACTGCGGAACGACGTCGAACGGGCAGTCCGTCGTGCGGCTCTACGGCACGCAGCAGCAGAGTCGCGTCACCGCGTCGCTCGACCTCTCCTGACGGCCCGAGTACGCCGTCAGCGGTAGTTCGTGAACTGCACCGCGAAGTCGTAGTCCTGCTGCTTGACCAGGGCCTGGACCGCCTGGAGGTCGTCGCGCTTCTTGCTCGACACCCGCAGCTCGTCGCCCTGGATCTGCGCCTTGACTCCCTTGGGGCCCTCGTCGCGGATCAGCTTGGAGATCTTCTTGGCGTCCTCGGAGGTGATGCCCTCCTTGAGCGTGATCGAGATCTTGGACTGCTGCCCGGACTGGCGCGGCTCGGAGGCGTCGAGGATCTTCAGGCTCTGGTTGCGCTTGACCAGCTTGCCCTGGAACACGTCGAGCACGGCACTGGCCCGGTCGTCGGCCGACGCACTGATCTCGATGGCCTGGTCACCTTGCCACTCGATGGTGGCGCCGGTGCCCTTGAAGTCGAACCGGGTCGCGATCTCGCGAGCCGTCTGGCCGAGCGCGTTGTCGACCTCCTGGCGGTCGATCTTGCTCACGATGTCGAACGAGCTGTCGGCCATCTGCCTGCCTCCTGGCGGTTTCGGGTCTGTGGTGCTGCCTTGCTATTCTTCCGACCGCCCGACGCGCCCGCCACTTGGCGGTGCCGACGGCACGGCAGATTGCCCGAGCGGCCAATGGGAGCGGACTGTAAATCCGTCGGCTTATGCCTACCCAGGTTCGAATCCTGGATCTGCCACCACGGGAGAGGGCGGGCGACCTCGGGTCGTCCGCCCCACGTAGGGCTATAGCCCCACCTCAAGCGGACGACCCGATTTGCGCGGTCAGAGGGCTACCATCCGACCGTGGGCATCGTCATCGGAGTCGTCGTGGTGGTCGCCCTGTTGGCGGCGTACGCGTTGATCAGCCCGAGCTCTCCGTCCCGGGCCTTCCGCAATCGGAAGGACGCGTCGGCCGGCTGGCGTGACGGCGCCAATGTCGGCTGGTTCGGCGACTCAGATCGTCGCGACCCCTCCGACCGGCCACCCCCGTGGGACCGCACGTAGGTCGCACCTCGGGTCGTCCGCCCCACGTAGGGCTATAGCCCCACCTCAAGCGGACGACCCGGTCAGCCGGAGAGGTGGGAGGACCACTTCTCCTCGATGCGGCCGAACCTCCACACCAGGAGGGCGACCAGCCACGAGACGACGAAGAGGCCGACGATGCCGTAGCCGGCGTAGTTCAGGTCGATGTTCGCGATCGCGGCCAGCGGGCCGTGGGTGATCGAGAACCGATCGGCGAGTACGCCGACGAGCTCGATGGTGCCGATCACCAGGGCGACGAGCACCGAGATCAGGGTGATGGTCAGGTTGTAGAAGACCTTGCGCACGGGCTTGGCGAAGGCCCAGCCGTAGGCGGCGTTCATGAAGACGCCGTCGACGGTGTCCATCAGGCACATCCCGGCCGCGAACAGGATCGGCAGCACGAGGATGGAGTAGAAGGGGAGGTTGAACGCCGCGGCGCCGCCGGCCATCACCAGCAGCCCGACCTCCGTGGCGGTGTCGAAGCCGAGGCCGAAGAGCACGCCGACGGGGTAGATCTGCCACGGCTTGGTGATCGACTTGGTCAGTCCACCGAGGAAGCGGTTCATGAAGCCGCGCGAGTCCAGCTGCTTCTCCAGCTCGGCCTCGTCGTAGTGGCCCCCGCGCATCTCACGGAACACCTTCAAGATCCCCAGCAACGCCGCGAGGTTGAGCAGGCCGAGCACCCACAGGAAGACGCCCGAGACCGAGGGGCCGATCACGCCGGTGATGGTGTGCAGCCGCGAGGAGTCATCGGCGACCGGTCCGACCAGCGACTTCACGCCGATCGAGAGCAGGAAGGCGAGGACGAAGACGATCGTGGAGTGACCGAGGGAGAACCAGAAGCCGACGGAGAGCGGCTTGCGCGCGACGCCGGTCCCCTCGGCCTCGACGGCGAGGTTGTCGCCGATCAACTTCCGGGTGGTGTTGTCGACGGCCGCGATGTGGTCGGCGTCGAAGGCGTGCCGCAGGCCGAAGGTGTAGGCGAGCACACCCACGCCGACGGTGAACACCGGGTGGTCGCCGCCCAGGTGGTAGTGGTGCGGGGTCACGGCCCCGAGCAGGATCCCGAAGCCCACGACGTGCAGCAGCACGATGAACGACGCCATGGCCACCAAGGCTCGCCAGTCGCGAGGCGACAGGCTGTCCCGGAAAGCGCGCAGCCGGCTGCCACCGCCACGGGACGTCGACGCCGTCGTCGCGATCTGCTGGGCCATCGATGTCCTCTCGCGGGGCGAACGGGGTTCAACGCCATCTCATCGCAGTTGCGAATAATTCGCAACTGCGGTCGATGAGGGGGATTCGGCACTGTCGCTCGACCGGATTTGGGTTCCTGCCAGGGGCGCCCGGCAGGGCAGCTCGGGACGAACGTCCCGCCGATCCGGGCCGATGGCCGGATGCCACACGCCCGGCCGGACGGGACCCTGACCTCGTGGACGATCCCGGTGGCGTGATCGTCGTCGGCGTCGACGGGAGTCCAGGCGCGGCGGCGGCTCTCGACTTCGCGCTTGCGGAGGGTCGCGCCCGCGGATGCCGGGTGCAGGTCGTCACGGCCTGGCTGGGCAGCGTCCCGCTCGGGCAGGCCCCCGACTCCGCCGACCAGGTCGAGGCCAGAGCCCGCGTCGAGCAGATGCAGTCCGACGTGGTGGCCCGGCGGAAGGCCGAGCTGGGCGAGGTTCCCGACCCGGACTGCGTCGTCGTGCAGGACTACGCCGGGCGGGTGCTCGTCGCTCGTTCGGAGCAGGCCTCGATGGTCGTGGTCGGCAGCGGCACCCCGGGCAGCGCGAGCCAGCAGGTGCTCGGCTCGGTGGCGGAGTACTGCGTGCGCCACGCGCGCGTCCCGGTGGTGATCGTGCCCGCGCCGTCCCGTCTCGAACGCCGCGCGACCCTGGCTGCGGTGACTCCCGGGTCGGCGTCCGACCCAGATTGAGGCGGGACCTGGCCCGACAGCGGGTCTAGTGTTCGGTGGGTGACGCAAGACGGGGGCGTCGCGGAGTACCAGCTGCGTGCACTTCTCGACGCCCATCGAACGATCATGGGCGACCTCGACCTGGCCCAGGTGCTGCACCGCATCCTCGAGACCGCCCTCGAGCTGGCCCGCGCCCGGCACGGCACGCTCGCCGTCGCCGGCGAGGACGGACTGCTGGAGGAGTACGTCAGCCTCGGCGACGGGCTCGACACCGACGGCCACCTCCAGCCGACGACGGGGCGGCCGTCGGCGATCTCGGTCCCGGTGCGGATCGGGGAGGAGCCGATCGGAAGCCTCCGCCTGACCCGGGAGGCGGCGGAGCCGTTCACGGCATCGGAGGAGGAGCTGCTCGAGGCCATCGCCGGCACCGCCGGAGTCGCCATCGCCAACGCGCGCGTCTTCGAGGAGAGCCGGCTGCGCCAGGCATGGCTCACGGCCTCGACCGAGGTCACCCGGCGGGTGCTCGTCGGCGACACGGACGCCTTGCGTCTCGTCGCCCGCGAGGTGCATCGCCTCGCCCGGGCCGACCTCACCACGGTCGTCCAGCCGCTGGAGTCGGAGCTGCTCGTGGCGGTGGGGGAGGGCGCCGAGGGCAAGCGGATCGAGGGGGCGAGGTACGCCGCCTCCGGGACGCTCAGCGAGCACGTGCTCCAGCGCGGCAAGCCGATCCGGATCGCCGACGCGGAGGACCCGACCAGCCTGGACGGCACGATCTACCTGGCGGGGGACGTGCGGGTCGGCCCGGTCATGGTGCTGCCGCTCCTGGGTCGCGAGGAGGTCCGCGGCACGCTGGTGGTGATGCGGGAGCCGGGCCGGCGGCCCTTCACCCAGGGCGAGGCCGAGATGGCGACGACGTTCGCCAACCACGCCTCGGTCGCCCTCGAGCTCGCGGAGGCGCGGCGTGACCAGCAGCGCGTGCTGCTCCTCGAGGACCGAGCCCGGATCGCCCGCGACCTCCACGACCACGTGATCCAGCAGGTGTTCGCGGCCGGTCTGGTGATCCAGGCGACCGCCTCGGGCTCCGACGATCCCGCGCTGATCGGCGCCCTGCAGGACGTCGTGACCAACCTGGACGACGCGATCAAGCAGATCCGGGTCTCGATCTTCCAGCTGCAGCCACCCGTGCCCGGCAGCCTGCGCGCCGCCGTGCTGGACGTGGTCGCGGACGTGCGGCCGGGACTCGGCATCGATCCCCGGGTCGACCTCGACGGCCCCTTGGACTCGGTCGCGACCAACGACCTGGTCAGCGACGTGACGGCGGTCGTCCGCGAGTCGCTGGTCAACATCGCGCGGCACGCGGCGGCGTCCGAGGTGCAGCTCAGCATCCACGCGACGACCACGCGCCTGACCGTGACGGTCAGCGACGACGGTGTCGGCGTCGGTGACGGGCGGCGTCGCAGCGGTCTGGAGAACTTGCGCGAGCGCGCCGAGAGCCGGCACGGGTCCATGGCCGTGGCCGAGGTACCGGACCTGGGCGGCACGACCGTCGTCTGGACCGTCCCGATCGTGTGAGCCCACTCTCCTCGGGTGAACGTCGTACCGGCGGGGACGCGATGATGGGGCGGTGACCGAGCAGATCCACGACATCGGCAGGCGCCGGGCGTGGGTCATCTGGCTCGTGGCCCTGGCCGTCTACGTCCTGGCGGTCTTCAACCGCAGCTCCCTCGGAGTCGCCGGGCTGCTCGCGACCCAGCGCTTCGGGATCACCGCCACCCAGCTCGCGTTCTTCACCGTGCTCCAGCTGGTGGTGTACGCCGGGCTCCAGGTGCCGGTCGGCGTCCTCCTGGATCGCTTCGGCTCGCGCATCCTGCTGCTGAGCGGCCTCGTGCTGATGACGGTCGGGCAGCTCGTGTTCGCCGTCGCGTCGTCGTTCCCGGTCGCCGTGCTCGCCCGGGCGCTGCTGGGGGCCGGTGACGCGGCGATCTTCGTCAGTGTCATCCGCCTGGTCACGCTGTGGTTCCTGGTCCGGCAGGCGCCGCTGGTCACCCAGCTGACGGGCCAGGCCGGCCAGCTCGGCGCGATCGTCGCCGCCGCGCCGTTGTCGCTGGCGTTGCACCACCTCGGCTGGACCAGGTCGTTCGCCCTCGCCTCGTCGCTCGGCGTGGTCGGAATGGTGGCGGTGGCGCTGGTCGTCAAGGACTCGCCGTACGCCCGCCAGGAGGTCGCCCGCATCAAGATGCGGGCGCTGGCCCGGACCCTGCGCCTGGTCTGGGGCAACCCCGGGACGCGGCTCGGGATGTGGTCGCACTTCACCTCTCAGTTCAGCGGCACGGTCTTCGCGCTGCTGTGGGGCTATCCGTTCCTGGTGCGCGGCGAGGGCCTCGGCTCCGGTACGGCGAGCGCGCTCCTGATGGCGATGACCGGATGGGTGATCGTCAGCGGCCTGGTGCTGGGATCGCTGGTGTCGCGGTTCCCCTACTGGCGGTCGTGGATGGTGCTGACGATCGTGGCGGCGATGGCCCTGGCCTGGGCCGTCGTGCTGGCGCGCTCGACGCCCGCGCCGCTGTGGCTGCTCGTCGTCCTGGTGTGCGCGATGGCCAGCGGCGGTCCGGCGTCCATGGTCGGCTTCGACCTGGCCCGCACGTTCATCCCGGTCGAGGCGTCGGGCCGGGCCAACGGGTTCGTCAACATCGGTGGGTTCTCCGCCAGCCTGCTCACCATCGGCCTGGTCGGAGTGATCCTCGACCGGCACAGTGGCGGAGGCGGCGCCGACCGCTACGACCTCTCGGACTTCCGTTGGGCCATGTCGGTGCAGTTCGTCTTCTGGGCGTTCGGGTCGGTGCAGGTGCTGAGGTTCCGCCGCAAGGCGATCTCACACCTCAGGCGCCTGCACCCCGGGGTCGTCGAGGCGATGAAGCGCGGCGAGGCCGTGTCCCATCTCGGCTTCCACGAGCGCGAGGGCCTCTGACTTCTTCCGCTTGGAACGGGTCGTGTGCCTGAGCCCGCGCTAGGGCGCGGGCTCAGGCACACGACCCGTCAGGTCAGGCCTCTCAGGAGGCGAGCGGTGAGTCGGCGTCCATGGCGGCGACGTACTCGCGCTTGATCTGGCGCCAGGCCTCGTCGGTCATCGTGCGCCGCCAGTAGGGCGAGCAGGAGAGGTCCTGGCGGGACAGGCCGCGCTCCTGCAGCAGGTGCCGGCGTACGCCGCGGATCTCGTCGGCCTCGCCGTGCACGAAGCAGAACGGCGTGCTGTCGCCGAAGTCCAGCGCCTCGACCGCGGCGAGCAGCAGCGACTCGTCGCGCTCGTCACCCGTGCGGTGGAGCCAGGCGAGGTCCACGTCGGCGGGGCTGTCGAGTGGGACCTCGTGGTCGGGCCCGTCGCAGACGACCCGGACAACGGCGCGCTCGCCGGGCTGCATGACCTCCAGCGACGCCGCGATCGCGGGCAGCGCCGACTCGTCCCCCAGGAGCAGGTGCCAGGCCGACTCGGGGGAGGGCCGGTAGCCGCTGCCGGGTCCCTCGAAGACCAGCGGGTCGCCGGGTCGAGAGTTCAGGGCCCAGCGCGAGGCCACGCCCTCATCGGCGTGCACGACGAAGTCGAGCGTCAGCTCGTGCGCGTCGGCGTCCCACGAGCGGACGGTGTAGCGGCGACGGGCCGGCCACTGCTCCTGCGGGTGCTCGTCAAGCACCGCCTTCGGGTCGAAGACCTCGTCGTAGGAGGCGCCGGCGGGCCGGAAGGCGGCGTTGACGTAGGCGTCCGTGTTGTCGGGCATCGCGAACCCCGCGAGGTCGCCTCCGCCGAGCACGATCCGAACCAGGCTCGGCGTCAGCTGCTCGGTCCTCACGACGCGTGCGTGCACGGTGACCCACTCTCTGCTCGGTTAACTTAGGTAAGCCTAACTTGAGCGTGGTTGGTCGTCGAATCCTCAGACTCAGGTCAGAGTGCCGCGGTTGAAGTCGGAGTCGGCGCGGCTGATCATGTCGCGGCGCTCCTCGGGGCTCAGTGCCTCGACCAGCGGGGCGACGTCCACCCCGAAGCCGCTGACCTCCGGCCCCTCCGGCACGGGCACGACCGTGTGCACGACACGATCGGCGTACACGTGCACGGTGTTGACCGAGGTGTTCCCGTCGACCGCGGAGATGAACCGGTCGCGGGGAGCGGGGTCGGCGAGGTAGCAGGTCGCCGACGCGACGGAGACCGGGATGCCGGCGAACGTCGAGTGCGACGTGAAGTGGTAGTGCCCGCCGAGGATGGAGCGGACGTCGGTGCCCTCGAGCACCGCGGCGAGCCGGTCGGTGTCGAGCAGCTCGATCACCTCCGCGACCGGGACCATCGGACAGGGGATCGGCGGGTGGTGCAGCGCCAGGATCGTGCCGTGCTCGGCCGGAGTCGCCAGGACGTCGCGCAGCCAGGCGAGCTGGGCCTCGTCGATCTCGCCGTGGTGCCAGCCCGGGGCGCTGGTGTCCAGGCTGACGATCCGCAGCCCCGCCACGTCGTACACACGGTCCTGGGCGGTGACCGACTCCTCGCCGAAGAGCTCGCGGGAGTACGCCGCGCGGTCGTCGTGGTTGCCCATGCACCAGACGATCTGGGCGCCGATGCTCTCGGCCAGCTGCTCGACGAGCTCGCGCAAGGTGCGGTACGCCGCGGGGTCGCCGACGTCGGCGAGGTCACCGGTGAACACGAGCGCGTGCGGCGGCGGGTCGATGCGCGCGACCCGCTCGAGCGCGGTGGCGAAGCGCGCGACGGTGTCGATGGCGTCGTACTGCCGGGCGTCCCCGGCCAGCAGGTGCGTGTCGCTGATGTGGGCGACGACGTGGGTCGGGGGCGGGAGCTGGCCGTACTGGATCACGACGCGAGCCTACGGACCCGGAAAACGCGGACGAAGGAGGCGCCACGCCCGGGGATTCCGGCGATTCGTCCGCGTTTTCCCGGCGCCCAGCCACCGGGGCCGCGCCCGAGTCGTTGAACGGCGCCTTCTGACCGTTGAACGGCGCCTTCTGACGGTTGAGCGGCGCCTTACGACCACCCCGGATGGGCAGAAAGCGCCGCTCAACCGTCAGAAGGCGCCGTTCAACGACTCGCGCGCGGGCTCGATCCGGCCCGCGACCTCGCCGAGCGTGATCCGCCCGCCACCGGTGCCGGGCGCGGAGTAGCGCAGCACGACCTCGTCGCCGTCCTCGAGGAACGTCCGACCGTCGGCGAACGGCTCCTGCCCGCCCCAGCTCAGCTCCAGGAACGAGCCGCGGGTGTCGGGCTCGGGTCCGCTGATCGTCCCCGACGCGAACAGGTCGCCGGTGCGGGTGCGGGCGCCGTTGACGCTGAGGTGGGCCAGCATCTGGGCGGGGGACCAGTACATCGTGCGGTACGGCGGGCGGCTCACCACCTCGCCGTCGAGCACCACCTCGACCTCGATGTCGAGCGCGTCGCCTCCCGCGAGGTAGGGCAGCGGCGCGGGGTCCTGCGCGGGCAGCGGGACGCGGGCGGCGTCGAGCGCGGCGAGCGGGGTCACCCACGCGCTGACGGACGTGGCGAACGACTTGCCGAGGAACGGGCCGAGCGGGACGTACTCCCAGGCCTGGATGTCGCGCGCGCTCCAGTCGTTGAGGCCGACGACGCCGAAGACGTGCCGCTCGAAGTCGTCGACCGCGATCCGGCTGCCGAGCTCGGAGCCGACCCCGACCACGAAGCCGAGCTCGGCCTCGATGTCGAGGCGGCGGCTCGGTCCGTACGTCGGGGCGTCCTCGTGTGGCGCCTTGCGCTGCCCGTACGGCCGGATGACCGGCGTACCGCTGACCACGACGGTGCCGCCGCGGCCGTGGTAGCCGACCGGCAGGTGCCGCCAGTTCGGCAGCAGGGGCTCCTGGTCGGGCCGGAAGATCCGGCCGACGTTGGAGGCGTGGTCCAAGGACGCGTAGAAGTCGACGTAGTCGCCGACCGCGAAGGGCAGCAGCAGGGACACCGCGTCCAGCGGGTACGCCGGGAGCGCCTCGGACTCGACCAGCTCCGCGATCTCGGCGCGGGCCTCGGCCCAGGCGTCGGGGCCCAGGGCCATGAAGTCGTTGAGGGCCGCGCGGTCGAGCTGCGGGCGCACCGTCGAGACGTCGACGACGGAGTCACCGAAGCGGACGCCGACCCGCGGCGCCGAGTTTTCGGTCGCGAAGACGCCGTAGGGAAGGTGGTCCAGCCCGAACCCGTCACTCATGAGGCGCCTCCAGGAGCCCGAGCCCGATCAGGTCGTCGAGGGGCTCGGTCACACTGCACGAGCCGTACGACGTGAACCAGCGACGCGCGCCGACCAGGTCGCTCTGCCGTGCCATCGCGACCAGGTCGTTGGCGTAGTGGTCGTCGAGCACCTGTGCCACCTCGTCGCGGCCGGCACCGTCGAACGCGACGCGGGTCGCCAGGAGCACGTTGAGGAAGCCGAGATGCTCGAAGCCCGTCTCGTGGTCGCGGTGCCGGACCGCGTTGTGCAGCCCCGCGGTGCACTTGAACGACGTCTCGCGGTCGAGCGCCGCGTCGATCCAGGCGGCGACGACAGCGGCTGGTGGGAACAGGTGCGCCTCGACGCCACCCGTGCGGAGCTTGAGGTGGAGCTCAGCCTCGGCGACGGCGTCGGCCGCGGCGAGCCAGGCGGGGGTCGGGTCGGTCTGCGGCAGCTCGACGTACACCTGCGCGTCGCCGAGCCCGCCATCGGCGCGGGCGGCGTCGACCGCAGCGGCGATCCGCCGGACGTTGCCGGGCAGGTCGTCGAGATCGCGGACGGCCGCCTCGACGCCCGCCAGTCGGTGGCCCTTCCGCGCCGCCAGCGTCGCGACGCCGGCGACCGCGCCGGCACCGCCGGTCAGGACCACCGAGACCGGCACGTCGGCAGGCACCTCGGGCAGGTCGGTGTCGCGCACGACCAGGGGGCCGACCAGTCCGACGTACCACTCACTGCTGCGGGCGGTGTACGCCGCCACCGCGTCGGCGAGCGGGGCGTCGCCCGGCGGGAAGATCGCGGCGTCGTCGACCAGGCCGGCCCACGCCTCGGGTACTCCACTCACGCGCCCAGCCAACCACAGGCCCGTGGGGTGCGAAGTGATGCGGTTTGGCACCAATCGGCACGTTTTCCGGGGTCAACCATGCGGTTTGGTGCCAAACGGCGTGTGGAAACCGCCTGTGGAGGACGCCGGTTCGGCAGGCTCAGACGAGCGCGGCCCGGCCTCGCTTGCCCAGCTGGGCGGCGATGATGGAGCGCTGGATCTCGCTCGCGCCCTCCCAGATCCGCTCGACGCGCAGCTCGCGGAAGAACCGCTCGGCGACGTTCTCGCGCATGTACCCACGGCCTCCGAAGACCTGCACCGCCCGGTCGGCGACGCGGTTGGCCATCTCGCTGACGTAGAGCTTGACCATCGAGCACTGCGCATGGGCGACCTTGAGGTCGAGCCCGTCGTCCAGCGCGCGCGCCACCGCGTAGGTCATGGCGCGGGCCGCGAACAGCTCGGTCAGGCTGTCGGCGAGCATGCCCTGGACCAGCTGCTTGTCGGCGAGGTACTCGTCGCCGATCCGACGCTGTGCCGCGAAGGCCTGCATCTCGTCGACCAGTCGCTCGGCCGCGCCCAGGCAGCGGGCGCCGATCATGAGCCGCTCGTAGCGGAACCACTCGTACACGAACGACATCCCGTCGCCCTCGCCGCCGATCAGCTGGTTCACCGGCACGCGCACGTCCTCGAACGCGACGATCGGGTGGTGGTGGGCGAAGGTGTGGGAGTACGCCGGGGTGCGCACCACGCGGATGCCCGGGGTGTCGTGGTCGACGACGAACATCGCCTGCTCACCGGCGTGGTCGCCGGTCGTCAGCACGCCCTGGAAGAAGATGTGGTCGGAGGTGTTGTACGACGTCACATGCCACTTCTCGCCGTTCAGCACGTAGTTGTCGCCGTCCCGAGCAGCGGTGGCCCTGAGGTCGGAGACGTCGGAGCCGGCGTACTCCTCGGTGATCGCGTAGCAGCCCTCGCGCCGGCCCTCGATGGTCGGGATCAGGTAGGTCTCGCGCTGGTGGTCGTTGGCGACCGCGCCCCACCATCCGGGAGGAGTCGTGAGGCACCACGCCAGCGCGTTGGTCACCCGCCCGCCCTGCTCCTGGACGAGCACCTGCTGCAACGTCGTGCAGCCGCGGCCGCCGAGCTCGACCGGGATGTTGGTCGCGGTCAGCCCCAGCTCGACGGCTCGGGCCTCGAGCCGCTTGTGGACGTCGTCGGGCAGCTCACCGCCGTGCTCCTCGGCGTACTGCTCGTGCACCATCAGCTCGTCGGCGAAGCCGCGGGCTCGAGCTTGGAGCTCGAGGTCCTCCGGCGTGAGTCCGTACACCTGTCGTCTCCTGTCGAGGGCGTTGACTGACCATTCAGTCTATGCCAGCGTGGACGACCGTGACCACTGTGCCGAGGAGCGCCGACGTGGTCGTCGTCGGCGGCGGGACCATCGGGGCGTGGGCCGCGTGGTTCCTGGCCCGGGCCGGCGCCGGGGACGTCGTCCTGCTCGAGCGCGACACCCTCGGCCAGGGTGCGAGCTCGCGGGCGGCCGGGATGGTGCGTGCTCAGGGCGGCACGGAGGCCGCGGTGCGGCTCGGGATGTTCAGCCGCGACTTCTACGCCGGTCAGCGCGACCTCCTCGCGGTCGACTCCGGGTTCGTCGCCCAGGGCTACCTCATCCCGTGCTTCACGCCCGACGAGGTCGAGACCGCCCGGCGGCGCATCGAGATGCAGCGCGAGGTCGGCCTCGACGTGCGGTGGCTCTCGCCCGACGAGTTCGATGCGATGAACCCGGCTGTCGCGCCCGGGCTGACGCTCGGCTCGTCGTACTCCGCGGAGGACGGCTACATCGACCCGCCCCGCAACGTCTTGGCCTACACCGCCGCGGTCCTCGCGGCCGGAGTGCAGGTGTGCGAGCGAACGGCGTTCACGGGCCTCGACGTCGAGGCGGGCGCCGTCACCGGCGTGCGCACGTCAGCGGGAGCGATCGCCACTCGTCGCGTGGTGCTCACCGGCGGGCCGGGGCTCGCCGCGGTCGGGGAGGCCGCTGGTCTGGCCATCCCGGTGCATGGCGCCCGGCACCAGGTGGTGGTCACCGAGCCCCATGACGACTTCGCTGCCGAGCGGCTGCCGATGGTGTTCGACCTCGCCTCCGGGATCTACTGGCGGCCGCACGAGGGCGGCCTCCTGTGGGGGATGAGCAACCCCGACGAGGCGCCGGGCGAGGCCCGCGAGTTCGACACGGCGTACTTCGAACGGATGCGGGCGAAGATGGCCCGGCTCGTGCCGACGACCGCGTCGGTCGGGCTGCGCAAGACGTGGGCGGCGACCATCGACTACACCCCGGACCACCTGCCGATCCTGGGTCCCGCGATCGGACGGGACGGGGTCGTCGACGGTGTCTTCGTGGCGGCCGCCGGAGGTCACGGGATGATGTGGGGACCGGGCGTCGCGAAGGCCGCTGCCGATCTCACCCTCACCGGCCACACCGACGTCGTCGACGTCTCCGACCTGGGCCTGGACCGCTTCGACGAGCACGGCCGCAGCCGCCTCGACCCCGACCCGATCGCCCTCCCCTTCCCCCTCCGCTGACCTGGCGATTGCGTGACAGCAGAAGGCGCTGCCAGGTCAGCGCCTTCTGCTGTCACGCAATCGCCAGGTCAGCGGGTAGGAGGAGGGCGTCGACGACGTACGCCGAGGTGGGGCCGACGATGACCGGGTTGAGGTCGACCCCCGCGAGGTGGTCGCCGAGCTCGACGGCGAGCTGGCCGAGGGCCACGACCACGTCGGCGAGGGCTGCGGTGTCGGCGGGGGCCGAGCCGCGGAAGCCGGCGAGCAGCCGCGCGACGCGCAGCCGGCCGATCAGGCCCGACGCCGTCTCGTGGTCCAGCGGCGGCAGCGCCACGGCCCGGTCGGCGACCAGCTCCACGAGCACGCCACCCGCGGCGACCATCACCAGCGGCCCGAGCAGCGGGTCGCGGACGATCCCGAGCGCCACCTCGACGCCCGACGCTTGGTGCTGGACGACGACCTCGGGTCCGAGCCGCCCCGCGAGATCGGCGTACGCCGCGCCCACCGCGTCCCGGTCGCCCAGCCCCAGGCGTACGCCGTCCGCCTCCGTCTTGTGGTGAACGTCGGGGGCGTCGCTCTTGAGTACGACGGGATAGCCGATCCGCTCGGCCACCGTCAGGGCCTCCTCGGCCGAGGCGGCGCTCCCACCCGGCACCACCGGGATGCCGTAGTCGGACAGCAGGGCGCTCCACTCACCGGCTGCCAGCGCCGAGCCGGCGCGGAGCCGCTCGGCCCACCGTGCCTGGCGGCCGGCGTCCACCGAGGCGACGGGCCGGGGACGAGGCGGGACGGCCATGAGGTGGCCGAGCGCCCGGAGACCGGAGGCGGTGCCCTCGAGCACCGGGATGCCCTGGGCGCGCAGCCGCGCGGCGGACCTCTGGTCCAGCGCGGAGGCGACGTGGGAGACGACGGCGACCGGCTTGTCGGTGCGGGTGAGCATCGCCTCCATCACCTCGACCAGGCCCTCGTCGCCGTCGTACTCCTCGACCAGGTCGCAGGCGAGAGCGACCACGCCGGTGTCGGGGTCGTCCGCCAACGCGCTCAGGCACTCGGTGAACAGCTCGACGGTGTCGCTGCCACGACCCCACACGTCGAGCGGGTTCATCGGGATCAGGCCGGGGTCCAGCGCCTCGGCGAGCCGGGCGACGGTCGGCTCCGACAGGTCGGCGAAGCCCACGCCCAGCCGTTCGGCGACGTCCGCGACGAGCACGCGCTCGGCCCCGGAGTCGTGCGCCGTCGCGACGCCTCGTCCCGTGCCCGGCACGTGCCGCCGCCCGATCGCGAACGTCTCCAGACTATCGGTGAGGTCGTCGGGGTCGCTGCAGCGATGCACGCCGTACGCCGCGAAGAGCGCCTCCCACCCGGCGTCCGAGCCGGCGATCGCACCGGAGTGGGCGTCGACCAGGGCCTGCCCGTGCACGGAGGTTCCGACGGTGAGCGCGCAGACGGGGATGTCTCGCTCGGCGGCGTCCGCGAGCGCGGCCGCCAGCCGTGGGGCGTCGCGCATCGTCTCGAGCACGAGCCCGACGACCTTCGTCTCCGGGAGCGACAGCGCGTACTCGAGGTAGTCGGGGGTCGTCGTCACCAGCTCCTGGCCCGACGACACCGCCACGGTGTAGCCGAGCGCACGACGCGTGCGCAGCAGGGCCGAGAACACCGAGCCCGAGTGGGTGATCAGCGCGATGGGCCCAGCCGGGAGGGGGTCGCGCTCGAGGTAGCCGATCGCGCGCACCCCGGTGGTCGTGTCGATGAAGCCCATGCAGCCGCCGCCGACCACGGCCATGTCGCCGGCGGCCCTGACGATGTCGTCCTTGAGCCCGGGCACCGACCCGAACACCACGGCACCCGCGTCGCCGCGACCCGAGGCCACCGCCAGTGTCGGCGCCACCACCTTGTCGGGTACGCCGAGCAGCACCAGGTCCACCGGCTCGGGAACGTCGGCCAGGGACGGCACGCACGGGCGGCCGAACGCCGACGTACGCGTCGGACTCACCAGGTGTACCCGCTCCACGCCGGGGCTCCGCAGGGCCTCGGTGGTCAGCCGCCAGCCGAAGGAGCCCTCGCGGTCACCGGCGCCGACCACGGCGACGGTTCGGGCGGACATCATCGTCCGCACCCGGGCGGCGGAAGGGGGCATCGTCGACCTGTTCCTCGTGGGCCGGGAGCCTGGCTCACCGAGCATTAGACTGACTGACTGTTCAGTCTAGGAGCGTGCTAGCGTGCTGCACAAGGAACTCGGGATCCGTGGGGCACCAGCCTGCCACACCGGCTTCCTCGGGCCCGGACGACGTCGAGGAGGTGAGATGACCGCACGTGAGCACAGCGAGGCCGTGGCCGACGTCCGTCGCGACCAGATGCTCGACGCGGCCTCGACCCTGATCGCCGAGCGCGGCTTCCACGACACCCGCATCGCCGACGTCGCCAAGCGGGTCGGCGCGAGCCCGGCGCTGGTCATCTACTACTTCGGCACCAAGGACAGCCTGCTCACCGAGGCCCTGCGCTGGTCCGAGCGGTCGTTCTACGCCGCCACCGAGGAGATGCTCCGGTCCACCGACAAGCTGCGCGACCGTCTCGAGCTCCTGGTGGAGTGGACCCTCGTCGCCGACAAGACCGAGTCGCTCACCGGCGACTGGGGCCTCTGGTTCGACCTGTGGGCCCAGGCGTTCCGGCACCCCGAGGTCAAGAAGGACCGGGCCGAGCTGGACGCCCAGTGGCGCGACCTGATCGCGCGCATCGTCCAGGATGCCGTCGACGCCGGCGAGATCGCCGACCTGGACGTCACGTCGTTCGCCATCATGTGGGCCTCGCTGCTCGACGGGCTCGTCGTCCAGGTCGCCCTCGACGACCCGGTGGTGGACCTCGCTCGCGCCCGCAAGCTGGCGCTCGACCTGGCCTACAAGGAGCTCGGGATCGACGCCGCCCGGTCCACGGGCGCCCGTTCACCCAAGGGCTGACCTCGACCGGTGCGGGACCAGTGGCCCTGGTCGCCGTCCGGACCTGCCACTAGCGTCGTGCGGACACGAGACCACCTCACCGGGGAGATGGCCTGCACCCGAGGAGGCCATGACGTGTTCATCCAAGTGATCCAGGGAAAGACGTCTCGGGAAGCCGAGCTCCGCGCTCACGCCGAGTCGTGGGCCACCGACGGCGGCGCCGAGGGCGCGGTCGGATGGCTCGGCGGCACCTTCGGCGTCACCGACACAGGCGACTTCCTCGGCGTCGTCCGCTTCACCTCCCAGGACGACGCGAGGGCGAACTCCGCGCGTCCGGAGACCGGTGCCTTCGCCGAGAAGATGGCGTCGCTGATGGACGGCCCCGTGCAGTTCCACGACTGCGCCGACGTCACGACGTTCCTCGACGGCGGCTCTGACGACGCCGGCTTCGTCCAGGTGATCAGCGGGCACGTCGACGACCGTGAGCCCGCCAAGGCGCTGGTCGCCCACACCGACGAGCTGCGGGCGATGAGGCCGGAGATCTTGGGCGGCACGCTCGCCTTCGCCGACGACGGCACGTTCTTCCAGACCGTGTACTTCACCGACGAGTCCCGTGCTCGCAGCGGCGAGCAGCTCGAGCCGCCCGCGGAGGTGCGCGCGGTCCTGGAGACGATGATGGCGGGCGCGAGCTTCCACGACCTGCGCCGCCCGTGGTTCGAGTCCGCATGAGGAGCTGACACCTGGCATGAGCTTCGACGTCCCGGCCGACGCCTACGAGCAGTACATGGGCAGGTACTCCCGCCCGCTCGCCCACCAGTTCGTCGACCTGGTCGGCCTGGTCCAGGGTCACCGCGTCCTCGACGTCGGCTGCGGGCCCGGCGTGTTGACCGGATCTCTCGTGGAGCGGTGCGGAGCCGCGAACGTCGCCGCGGTGGACCCGTCGGAGTCGTTCGTTGCCACGTGCCGGCAACGGTTCCCGGAGTCCGACGTGCGCAGCGGCAGCGCCGAGGCGCTCCCCTTCGAGGACGGGCGGTTCGACGCGGCATTGGCCCAGCTCGTCGTGCACTTCATGGCCGACCCCGTGGCGGGGCTGCGGGAGATGGGACGCGTGACCCGCCCGGGCGGCACGGTCGCGGCGAGCGTCTGGGACAACGCCGGCGACAGCGGTCCGCTCCAGGTGTTCTGGCGAGCCGCGGGGGAGGTCGACCCGCAGGCGCACGACGAGGGACACATGCCCGGCGCACGCGAGGGTCACCTCGCCGAGCTCGCCGCCGAGGCCGGCCTCCGCGAGATCACCTCGACGTCGTTGACGGTGTCGGTGCGATTCGCGTCGTTCGAGGAGTGGTGGGAGCCGTACCTGCTGGGCGTCGGCCCCGCGGGCTCCTACGTCGCGTCGCTGGACCCCGACCTGCGGCGGCAGGTCGAGGAGAGCTGTCGCCGGCGGTTTCCCGACGGTGAGTTCGAGCAGGGCGGCACGGCCTGGGTGGTCCTGGCCCAGGCATCCTGAGACCTGGCCTCAGTCGCGCAGGATGCGCAGTGTTCAGTCGCGCAGGATGCGCAGTGCCTTCGGCGAGATCTGGACCGCGACGTCGGCGCCCTCGCTCAGCCACTCGGGCGGCGCTCCGGCGACGTTGGCCACCTCGGCCTCGAGCTGGAGGTCGGCACAGCCGAGCTGGACGTTGGTGTGGGCACCCCGGAACGTCAGGGTGTCGACCCGGCCCTTGAGCTGGTTGGACCCATCGGCCGCGGACGCCGTCGCGGCGACCTCGACGCGCTCCGGACGCACCATGACCGAGACCGACTCGCCGGCCGCGGCGCGTTCGCCGGCGACGAGCAGGCTGGCTCCGCCGACCGAGCAGGTGACGCCCTGCTCGTCGGCAGCGGTGACGGTCGCCGGCCACAGGTTGGCCGTGCCGAGGAACGTCGCGACGTGCGTGTTCGCCGGAGCGCTGTAGACCTCGCTCGGCGTACCGACCTGCTCGACCTTGCCCTTGTTCAGAACGGCGAGCCGGTCGCTCATCGTGAGCGCCTCGTCCTGGTCGTGGGTGACGTAGACGAACGTCGTCCCGACCTGCTTCTGCAGGGAGCGCAGCTCGATCTGCAGCTGCTTGCGGAGCTTGGCGTCGAGGGCGCCCATCGGCTCGTCCAGCAGCAGCACCGTCGGCTCGAGCACCAGTGCCCGGGCCAGGGCCACGCGCTGGCGCTGACCGCCGGAGAGCTGGTGCGGCTTGCGCTGCGACATCGAGCCCATCTGGACCAGCTCGAGTGCCGCGCCGACCCTGCGGCGTACCTCGTCCTTGGTCGCGCGCTGGTACTTCAACCCGAACGCGACGTTGTCGGAGACGTCGAGGAACGGGAAGAGGGCGTAGGACTGGAAGACCGTGTTGACCGGCCGCTTGTGCGCCGACACCTGGGCCAGGTCGCGCCCGTCGAGCAGGATCTGGCCGGCGTCCGGCTCCTCGAAGCCCGCCACCATCCGCAGGGTGGTGGTCTTCCCGCAGCCCGACGAGCCGAGCAGCGAGAAGAACTCGCCCTCTCCGATCTCGAGGTCGAGGCCGTCGACCGCGACCTCGTCACCGAACCTCTTCACCAGCCCGGTGAGAGAGAGGGCGCCGGCCATCAGGCTGGCTCTCCGAGGAGCTGGTCTGCCAGGTAGGAGAAGTTCCCCACGAAGTTGTCGACGTCGGCGTCGGTGTGCTGGACCGAGGTCAGCCACTGCTCGACCTTGCCCCAGGGCGGCAGGAAGGCGCCTCGGTTGTGCTGGACCAGCCAGTGGGCGTGGCCGTAGCGACCGTCGAGCGTGCGGAAGTCGCGGAAGTTGCGGATCCGGTCGGGCATGAAGGACACGCAGCCCTTGGCGCCCGCGGTCACCACGCGCCACGGCGCGTCGTGCCGGTCGATGACGGCCTGGAGACCGTCGCGCATGCGGTCGCGCAGACGGTCGAGGTGGGCGTAGGCGTCGTCGGTCAGCACCTCGGTGAGCATGGCACGTGCGGCGGCCATCGCCAACGGGTTGCCGTTGAACGTCCCGACCTGCTGGTACTCGCCGCTGGCGACCAGCTCCATCACCTTGTTGCCGCCGATGGCGGACGTCGAGAGCCCGCCACCCATCGCCTTGGCCACGCAGACCAGGTCGGACGTCGCGCCGAGCAGCCCGGACGCTCCTCCCGGCCCGCAGGTGAAGCCGGTCTTGACCTCGTCGAAGGTGAGCAGGGCGCCGTGCGCGTGCAGCAGGTCCTTGAGCGACTCGAGGTAGCCGTCGTCGGGGATGATGATCCCGGCGTTCATCATGATCGGCTCGAGGATCATGCCGGCGATCTCGCCGGGGTAGCGCGCCAGCGCGGCCTCGACGGCGGGCAGGTTGTTCGCCGGGACGATGACGGTGCCGTCCATCGTCGCCTTCAGCAGACCGGTGTTCTCGGGGATGCCGATCGGCGCGTCGACCGGTCCGAGGTTGCCGACGCTCTCGGGCTGCACCGAGACCATCACCGAGTCGTGGTGCCCGTGGTAGCCGCCCTCGAGCTTGATGATGCGCTCGCGACCGGTGGCTGCTCGCATCAGGTGGCAGGCGTCCATGGTCGACTCCGTGCCGGAGTTGCCGAAGCGCCAGAGCGGCTGGTGGTAGCGCTCGGCGAGGTTGTCGGCGACGACGATGGAGTCCTCGGTCGGCTGCGCGAAGTGCGTGCCCTTGGCGACCCGCTCGCGGACCGCCGCGACGATCGCCGGGTGGTTGTGGCCGGCCAGCGAGACGCCGTACCCGCCGTGGAAGTCGGAGTACTCGTTGCCGTCGACGTCGTAGAGCTTCGAGCCGTCACCGTGGCTGAGCCAGACGGCGTGCGGCTCGGCGACCTGCCAGCTGGACGTGGCGCCGCCGGCGAGAGCCGTGGCGCGACCGGACATCTCCTTGCTCCGCTGCTGACGGCCCAGGAAGGTGGCGGTCTCGTCGGAGATGATGTCGTCGAGACGGGTGGACAGTTCGGGTGCGATCTGAGTCGCGGTCATCGGGGCTCCTGCCCGTGCGGATCATTGACTGATTGTTCAGTCTATGCCAGCGTGAGAGACTCCGGCAAGGAGCACCACAGGGGGTTGGATGGGCGCAAGGACGGGTCCCGCGAGTGACCCGACGCGGCTCCGACGCCGGTCCCTCCTGCGGGCGGGGCTCCTCGCCGCGGTCGCCGGCCCGGCCCTGACCGCGTGCCGCACCCGTCCTCACTACGGCGGTGCCCTCCGCATCCCGTCGCCCACCTCGCCGATCCGCTGGCCCCTCAGCAAGCGCTACCCGGCGATCGAGTCCGGCCTCAAGCCCAAGTCCGGCAGCGTCCTGCGCGTCTACAACTACGCCGACTACCTCTCGCCCCGCATGATCAAGGACTTCGAGGCCCAGTGGGGCGTCGACGTCCGGGTCTCGACGTTCAACGACGCCGACGAGGCGCTGACCAAGATCGCCTCCGAGAGCCTCGGCTTCGACCTCTACTTCCCCGGCTACGACTCGGTCGGCAAGCTGATCCAGGCCGACCTTCTGCGGCCACTGAACGCCGACTACCTCGGCAACCGCAAGAATCTCTGGGACCTCTTCGCCGATCCTTGGTGGGACCGCGGTGCGCGCTACACGATCCCCTACACCGTCTACAGCACGGGCATCGGCTGGCGTACCGATCTCGCCGAGGTCGACCTCACGTCGTACGACACCCCCTGGGACGTCTTCTGGGACACCACGTTCCGCTCGAACGTCGCGATCCTCGACGACTGGCACAGCGGCACGGCGGTGGTGCTCTCACGCAACGGGTTCGACCTCAACACCACCAGCGCCTCGGACCTCGCCGTCGTCCGCAAGCAACTGCTCGAGCTCCGGTCGACCATGCAGCCCAAGGTCACCATCTCGATGTACAGCGACATGCCGGCCGGTCAGTACGGCCTCGCGCAGTTCTGGTCCGGCGACGCGATCAACATGCCCTACTACCTGCCGAAGAAGACCGATCCCGGCATCCTGCGCTACTGGGCCCCGCCTCATCGCGGCGAGATCGACAACGACCTGGTCGTCTGCCTCGGCCAGGGCGACAACCCCGTGGCCGCGCACTACTTCATGAACGCGATCCTCGATGCGACGTCGGCCGGTCAGAACTTCGGCTTCACCGGGTACCAGCCGCCGCTCAACCAGTTCACGCCGAGCGAGCTGGTGGAAGCAGGGGATCGTCCCGCAGAACCTCGCGACCGCCGTCGTCCAGCAGGAGGACTTCAAGACCGGCCAGCCGATGCTGGAGCTGCCGATCACCGCCGACACCGAGTACCACCAGATCTGGCAGGAGTTCAAGGCCGGTGGCTGACCACGGACCCGTCTCGACGCTGGAGCCGATCGAGCCCCCCGAACGCGGGGACGACCCGGCGCCCAAGGCCGTCTCCCGGGAGCCGCAGCACGGTGTCGGCAACCCCTGGATCTGGAAGCTGGTGTCCCTGCCCGGGATCGTCTGGCTGCTGCTGTTCTTCATCGCGCCGACGTACGTCGTCCTCGCGATCCTCTTCGGCGGCGTCGACCCGATCCTGCGGCAGCCGGTCCCGACCTGGAACCCGCTGCACTGGGACTTCGCCCAGTTCAACTACGTCATGGGTCGCAGCTTCGGGCCCGACCACTACTTCCAGCCGGCGCTGATCCGCACGGTCGTCTACGTCGCGATCGCCAGCTTCATCTGCCTGCTCGTCGCCTACCCGGTCGCCTACTTCACCGCCCGGCTCGCGGGGAAGTGGAAGGGGCTGCTGCTCGCGCTCCTGATCGCGCCGTTCTGGATCAGCTACATGATGCGGATGCTGGCCTGGATCAACCTGCTGCAGACCGACGGGCTGCTGAACAAGACCCTCAGCCTGGGCCCGTTCGACGTCCACTACGCCTGGCTGCAGGGCCACAGCATCACCGTCGTGCTCGGCCTGGTCTACGGCTACGTCCCCTACATGATCCTGCCGTTGTACGCGGGCTTGGACCGCGCGCCCGACTCGGTGCTGGAAGCGGCGCGCGACCTCGGCGCCAACCGCTGGGAGACGTTCCGGCGCGTGACCTGGCCCCTGAGCAAGTCGGCGGTGCTCGTCAGCCTGCTGGTCACGACGTTGCCGATGCTGGGCGACTACTTCACCAGCGACCTGCTGTCCGGCTCGCCGAACACCTCGATGCTCGGCAACCTCATGGACAGCGCGGCGCTCACTCCCGGCCAGACCGGGCAGGCCGGTGCGTTCGTGCTGATCATCCTGGTCGTCTCGATCATCCCGATGGTGCTCTACGTGCGCAGCACCCGCAGCGGTGAGGACGTCATGTCATGAGCAGTCCCCTCAGCTGGTGGCGCAACCCCTGGCGCAAGCCGTGGATCCTCGGCCTGGTCACCGCCGGGTACCTCGCCTGGTCGCTGCTTCCGGTGGCCGTCGCCGTGCTGTTCTCGTTCAACGACAGCCGCTCCCGGGTGTCGTGGCAGGGCTTCTCGATGCGGTGGTACTACGGCGACCCGCTGCGGTCGGTGTGGCACGACTCGAGCCTGCACACGGCGCTGACCTATACGCTCTGGCTCGGCATCCTGACCACGGTGGTGACGGTCCCGCTCGGCGTGATGCTGGCCTTGGGTCTGGACCGGTGGCGCGGCCGCATCCCGGCCGGGGCCAACCTCGCGGTGCTGGTCTCCTTCGTGCTGCCCGAGATCCTGATCGCGATCTCCCTGCTCTTCGTGGCGACGGTGTTCATCTCGCCGCTCAAGCTCGGGACGACCGGGCAGGTGGTCGGGCTGGTCACCTTCCAGCTCTCCTATCCGGTGGTCATCGTGCGCACGCGGTTACTCACGATCGGGCGCGACTACGAGGAGGCCGCGGTCGACCTGGGCGCCTCGCCGGTGGGGGCGGTGTGGCGGGTCCTGATCAAGATGCTCGTCCCGGCCATCTTCGCCAGCACCGTCCTGGTCTTCGCCGACGTCATCGACGACTTCGTGATCGTGCGCTACCTCTCCGGTGACTCCAGCACCGAGCCGGTCTCGGTGAAGATGTTCAACACCGCTCGCGCTGCACCGACGCCGGCCCTGAACGCCGTCGCGACGTTACTGCTGGTGATGTCGCTGCTCGCGATCACCGTCGGCTTCTTGGGCTACAAGTTCTTCACCAAGGGCGAGAAGGGCCAGAGCATCGACGTGTTCGGCGGCTGAGGACGCACGCCTGCTCCTCCGGTTAGACTTGTCTGAATCCCCGTTCAAGTGTCCGTGCACCAGCATGCGCGGACGCCGTACCGCCCGGAGGAGGCGAGATGACGACGATCCCACCTGCACCCCTCGACCCCGACCAGGTCGCGCTGGCGCTGGCGCCGTTCGGCGAGAGCCGGCTGCTGCCGCGTGATGCGTATGTGTCGGACGACGTGCTGGAGTGGGAACGCCGATATCTCTTCGACGACTGGATGTGCGTCGGGCGGTCCTCCGACGTCCCCGTCACCGGGCTGCGGGCCGAGTCGGTCGGCGGCTACGGCGTTCTCCTGGTGCGCGACAAGGACGGCGAGCTCCGCGCGTTCGAGAACGTCTGCCGCCACCGCGGCCACGAGCTGCTGCCGTGCGGGGGCTCGGCCGAATCGTCCAAGGCGATCGTCTGCCCCTACCACGCCTGGTCCTACCGGCACGACGGGAGCCTGATCGGCGCCCCGAACTTCAAGGACATCGACGCCCACTACGACCGGTCGACGCTCGGGCTGTCGCCGGTGCGGGTGCACGAGTGGCACGGCTGGATCTTCATCGACCGCACCGGGACCGCCAAGGACTTCGCCGACCACATCGGCGGCTTCGAGGCGGTCGTCGCGCCGTACGACGCGGACTCGCTGGTGACCGCCGAGAGCCACACCTACGACGTGGCGGCCAACTGGAAGGTGATCATCGAGAACTACCAGGAGTGCTACCACTGCCCGATGATCCACCCCGAGCTGTGCCGGGTCTCGCCGCCGAACAGCGGTGACAACGTCCGCGAGCGCACCGGCGACTGGGTGGGCGGCTGGATGGACCTGCGCGCGGGCATGGAGACCATGTCGCTCGACGGGCGCAGCGGTGGCGTGAAGATGGCGCGGCTCGACGAGCACGAGCAGTCGCACGTGATGTACGCCGCGGTCCTGCCGAATCTCCTGATCTCGCTGCACCCCGACTACGTGATGACGCACCTGCTGGTGCCGATCTCACCGGGACAGACGCGAATCACCTGCTCGTGGGCGTTCCCCCGCAGGTCGTCGCCCAGGAGGGCTTCAGCCCGGCGTACGCCGTGGACTTCTGGGACCTCACCAACCGTCAGGACTGGGCCGCCTGCGAGTCCGTCCAGCGCGGCCTGGTCGCCCCGTCGTACGTCGCCGGGCCGCTCGCCCCCGACGAGACCGGCGTCTACGACTTCACCTCCACCCTCGCCCGCGCCTACCTGGGTCGCCCGTGTTGTTGAGTTGGCCCTCCGGGTCGTCGAGTTGGCCCTCCGGGCTCGTTGACTCGTGCCTTGCGGCGTTCCAGAGACCCTTCGACGAGCCCGGAGGGCCAACTCGACGACCCGGAGGGCCAACTCAACGAGTCAGCTGGTCCAGGCGGTCCAGAGGGCGGCGTACTCGCCGCCCTGCTCGACGAGCTCGTGGTGGGAGCCCAGCTCGACGATCTCGCCGTCGATGACCACCGCGATGCGGTCGGCGTCGTGGGCGGTGTGCAGGCGGTGGGCGATGGCGACGACCGTGCGCCCGTCGAGGAGCGCGTTCATCGAGCCCTCGAGCGTGCGGGCGGTGCGCGGGTCGATGAGGGACGTCGCCTCGTCGAGCACCAGCGTGTGCGGGTCGGCGATGATCAGCCGGGCCAGGGCGACCTGCTGCGCCTGGGCCGGGGTGAGCGCCTGGTTCCCCGATCCGATCAGGGTGTCCAGACCCGCCGGGAGCCGCTCGACCCAGTCGCGTGAGCCCACCGCCGAGAGCGCAGCCCACACCGCCTCGTCGTCGGAGTCCTCGCGTGCCAGCACGATGTTGTCGCGGACGCTGCCGACGAACACGTGGTGCTCCTGGGTGACCAGGGCGACCTCGGTGCGCAGCACCTCCAAGGGGAGGGCGACCAGGTCGACCCCGCCCACCTGGACCGAGCCGGTCCGGGGGCCGTTGATCCCCGAGAGCAGCCGACCGAGCGTCGACTTGCCCGAGCCCGAGGGACCGACGATGGCCAGCCTCTCGCCGACCGCCAGGTCCAGCGACACTCCGTGGAGTACGTCGTGCCCCTCGCGGTAGGCGAAGCGCAGATCCTCGCCCACGAGGTGCGGACCGTCAGGCCGGTCCTCGCCGGCGACGCGGTCCTCGGGCACCTGCGCGATGCCCAGCAGGCGGCTGGTCGAGGCCACGCCGACCTGCAGCCGGTCCATCTCGCCGACCAGCCGGTCGAGCGGGCCGCTCAGCGACTCGACGTACAGCAGCGCGGCCGTGATCTGCCCGAGCGAGACCCAGCCGTGAGTGAAGCCCCACGCGCCGACCAGCAGGGTCACGACCCGCGGGCTGTTGAAGCAGATGTCGATCACGCAGAACAGCAGGTTGCGCAGCGTCATCGTGTAGCGCTCGGCCTGAGCCGAGACCGCGATGTCGTCCTCGCCGGCGTTCACCCGGAGGTCGCGCAGCCCGAGCGCCTCGACGGTCCGGGCGCCCTCGACCGTCTCGGTCAGGGTCGTGTTGATCCGGGAGTACGTCGAGCCCTCGGTGATGTAGCCCTTCGGCGCGCGCTGGAGATAGCGCCGCACCTGGTACCCCGACAGCCCGATCAGCAGCATCGAGGGTACGGCGAGCAGCACGCTGTTGAGCAGCATCGCGACCACCGACAGCGAGACCGTCAGCCCGGAGATGATCGCCTGCGGCAGACCGAACTGCACCGACCGGCTCATCGTCCCGACGTCGCGCGTCACCCGGGTCACCAGGTCGCCTGTCGACGCGCCCTCGACCCGACCCAGCGGCAGCCGCAGGACGGTTGCGACGATGTACTCGCGTGCCGACGACAGCAGGTCCTGCCCGAAGATCGTCGAGATCCGCTGGGCCAGGAAGGTCAGCAGCGCCTGCGCGCAGACGACGCCGACGACGATCAGCGCGAGGTGGTCGAGGTCGCTCGAGACCCCGGGTCCACCGTCCTGGACGCGGTTGACGAGGTTGCCGAGCAGCCGGGGGATCACCAGCGCCGCCCCGGCGGCGAGCGCGTTGAGCGCCACCAGCCAGAACACCTCGCTGCGCCGCTCCTTCATCAGACTGCGGAAGAACGCGAGCACGACGTGGTTGTCCGCGACGGGCCAGCCACGCTCGGGGCTCCGCGACGCGGCGTACGTCTCTCGCGCGCGCTGCTCGCGCAGCAGATGCCGGCGCTTCAGGGCGCGGTAGCGCACTCGGCTCCCGGCGTCACGGGACGGCGGGACGAGCTCGACCGGGACGGCCGGCTCGCGGGTGCCGGGCTCGAGCCAGGTCTCGGCAGACGTGGCCAGGGGGTCGCTCGGCCCCACGTCAGACACGAGTGTGGTCATGACCGGACACCTCCTCCACGGGCGCGTCCATGGACCGCGCGACGACGCGGCGGTACGCCGGGCTGTCGCGCAGCAGGTCGTCGTGCGTTCCCTCGTCGATGACCTTGCCGTCCACGAGCAGCACGACCCGGTCGGCGTGGTGGAGCCACAGCGGCGAGACCGTGGTGACCACGGTCGTCCGGCCCCGGCGTACGGCGGCGACCCGCTCGGCGATGCGCGCCTCGGTGTGCGCGTCGACCGCCGACGTGGGCTCGACGAGCACCAGGACCGGAGCCTCGACCGCGAGCGCCCGCGCGAGTACGACGCGCTGCCGCTGACCTCCCGAGAGACCACGGCCGCGCTCGTCGAGGAGGCCCTGCCAGCCACCGGGCAGGGCGTCGTAGACGTCCTCGGCGTTGGCGACGCGCACGGCGTGCTCGGCCTGCTCCCGGGTCAGCCGGCCGTGCGGGTCGATCGCGTCCTGGAGGGTCCCGGCGAAGAGCTGGCTGCCGGTGTCGCTGACCAGGATGTGCCGGCGTACGTCGTCCAGCGCGGCCGCGCCGAGGTCGACGCCGCCGAGACGGACGCCCCACTCCCGGCTGGCCAGCTCCTCGTCCAGCTCCGCGAGACGGGCGCGCTCGGCGAGCCGCTGGGCGCGCTCGCGTCGCGCGGCTCGGCCCTTGAGCTTCTCGTCGACCTCCTGGCTGACCGGCTCGGTGTCGGTGGGCAGGTAGCGCCCCAGCCGGTCGGCGAGGGCGGCGGTGTCCTCGGGGACCGCCGAGACGACGATGGTCAGCTCGCCGTCGTGGGCGGTGAAGCCGCTGAGCTCGTCGTACAGGTCACCGCCCTCCGGCAGCGGCGTGCTCGAGGCGAGGTCCGGCCACGGCGGCTGGTGCTCGAAGATCGCGATCGCCTTGCGCGCCGACACCATCGCCCGCGTGACCTTCTGCGCGAGCTCGAAGAAGGTCTGGATCGGGTAGATCATGAACAGCGCGTAGCCCAGGAAGCTGATCAGCTGGCCGAGGGTGAGGTCGCCGTCGATGACCTGGTGGGTGCCGAGCCAGACGAGCAGCACGATGAAGACGCCGGAGAACAGCACCCCGACGGCCTCGATCGCGGCCTGCCAGATGCCGGCGGAGACGCCGGCCTGCCGGGCGAGCTGCGACTGCTGGTCGTAGTTGCGGCCGAAGGTCCGCTCGCCGCCGATCCCGCGCAGGATCCGCAGGCCGGCCACGATGTCGGTGGCCATCGAGGTGAGCTCGGAGTTGCGTCCGCGCTCGATCTGCTGGCGCCGGTGCAGCGGTTTGAGCAGCGGCATCGCGGCCGTCACCAGGACGGGCGCGGCCAGCAGCATGAGGACGCCGAGCTTGGGCGAGGTCGTCAGCACGATGAACGCGACGATCAGGTAGGCCACCGCCTGGGACGCCGCGCGGGCCACGATCTCGGTGAGGGCGCCGAACTCGTCGGAGTCGCTGGAGGCGACGCTCAGCACCTCGCCCGTCGGCGTACGCCGGGGCAGGACGTGGCCCATCTGCACGACCTTGCGGGTGACCATCTTCATGGTGCCGTAGAGGTTGATCAGCCAGCTGCGCACCACCAGCGTGTGCAGGACGATCCCGAACGCCGCGCCGATCACCGTGACGAGCAGCAGGAGCCCGGCCCAGAAGAGCGTGCCGCTGGTGGAGTGCGCGTCGATGCCGTGGTCGACCGCCTTGCCGAAGAGCAGGGGACCGATGGTCAGCGGGAGCTGCCAGAGCACGCCGACCACCGTGGCGAGCGAGATCAGGGGCCACTGGAACCGCAGGAACCACCTCAGGAACGCCGCCGGGCTGCGCGTGTCCGGCGCGGGACCAGGCTTCCGCCCGGCCGCGCTGTAGAAGGTGTCGATCTCCGGTGGGAAGTCGCGCATGGCGCGAACGAGCCTACGGTCGCGAGGGGTGGCGCTGCGAACCGTTTTGCCGAACGCGGCACCGGGTTCTCACGGGGATCAGCGCGGATGGGGCCGACCTTCTACTCTGGCGCCATGCCGTTCTACCGCAGCGTCGGCTCGGTCCCCCCCAAGCGCCACACCCAGCACCGCGACCCGGAGGGCAAGCTCTACTACGAGGAGCTGATGGGTGAGGAGGGCTTCTCGTCGGACTCCTCCCTCCTCTACCACCGCGGGGTGCCGTCGGCCATCGTCGACTCCCAGGTCTGGGAGCTGCCGGACCAGAGCCGGACGCCCAACCACCCGCTGAAGCCGCGGCACCTCAAGCTGCACGGCCTCTTCCCGGAGCCGGGCGCAGGCGACGGCGCGTGTCCGGTCGAGGGTCGTCGCCTGGTCCTCGGCAACAACGACGTGCGGATCGGGTACGTCGTCACCGGGACGGAGCCGTCGCCGTTCTACCGCAACGCGATCGGCGACGAGTGCGTGTACGTCGAGTCGGGCAGCGGCGTGGTCGAGACGGTCCTCGGCGTGATCCCCTACCGCACCCAGGACTACGTCGTGATCCCGCGCGCCGTGACACATCGGTGGGTGCCGAGCGAGCCATGCCGGCTCTACCCGATCGAGGCGAACTCCCACATCGCCCCGCCCAAGCGCTACCTCTCGCGATTCGGCCAGCTGCTCGAGCACGCGCCGTACTGCGAGCGCGACCTGCACGGCCCGACGGAGACGTTCACCGCCGAGGGCACCGACGTCGAGGTGCTGGTCAAGCACCGGGTCGCCGGCCAGGTCGTCGGCACTCGCATGACCTACGACACCCACCCGTTCGACGTGGTGGGGTGGGACGGCTGCCTCTATCCCTACACCTTCAACCTCGACGACTACATGCCGATCACCGGCAAGGTCCACCAGCCGCCGCCGGTGCACCAGGTCTTCGAGGGCTGGAACTTCGTGATCTGCAACTTCCTGCCCCGCAAGGTCGACTACCACCCGCTGTCGATCCCCGTGCCGTACTACCACTCCAACGTCGACAGCGACGAGATCATGTTCTACGTCGGCGGCGACTACGAGGCGCGCAAGGGCTCGGGCATCGGGCTCGGCTCGATCTCGGTCCATCCCGGGGGGTACGCGCACGGGCCGCAGCCGAGCGCCATCGAGGCCTCGCTGGGGGCCGAGAAGTTCGAGGAGACCGCGGTCATGATCGACACCTTCCAGCCGCTCGACCTCGGCGAGGGCGGGGTCGCGGCCGAGGATCCGGCGTACGCCTGGAGCTGGGCGGGCCGGCACACCGGCGAGGACCCGACGAGCGAGGACGGCGGCCCGGCCGTGTACTCGAACTCCTGACAGGCCAAGCACCCCCCACCCCCCCCGGAACAGAGTGATGACGGAGATCCTGCAGCCTCGCGAGGTACCGCTCGGCGGTCTGCGCGCGATGACGGTCCGTCGTACCCTGCCGCAGCGGCAGCGCTCGCTGATCGGCGCCTGGTGCTTCCTGGACCACTACGGCCCGGACCGCGTCGACGAGACCGGCGGGATGATGGTCGCTCCGCACCCGCACATCGGGCTGCAGACGGTCAGCTGGCTCTTCGGCGGGATCGTCGAGCACCGCGACAGCATCGGGACCCACACCCTGGTGCGCCCCGGCGAGCTCAACCTGATGACCGCCG
Source organism: Nocardioides sp. (assembly GCA_049841015.1). Classification (GTDB taxonomy): domain Bacteria; phylum Actinomycetota; class Actinomycetes; order Propionibacteriales; family Nocardioidaceae; genus Nocardioides. Next base: position 239,425 of record JASGIN010000011.1, on the reverse strand, counting down.
GCCGCGGCGTCTCCCACTCGGAGGTGTCGACCGACGAGACCACCGAGCTGCACGGCGTCCAGCTCTGGGTGGCGCTGCCGGCGGCCTACCGCGACGCCGAGCCGGCGTTCGCCCACTACGCGCCGCCGGTGGTCCACGGTCAGGGTTGGGACGTCCAGGTCTTTCTCGGCTCGATGCTCGGCAGCGAGTCGCCGGTGGAGACCTTCAGCCCGCTGGTGGCCGCCGAGATGATCCTCGACGGCGGCTGCGTGCTGCGGCCCGACGTACAGGAGACGTTCGAGTACGGCGTCCTGGTCGACTTCGGGCTCGTCCGGGTCAACGGCGAGGAGGTCAAGCCGCACGAGCTGTCCTACGTCGCCCCGGGCGAAGGGCTCGAGATCGAGGCGGCCGACCTGTCGCACGTGCTCCTCATCGGCGGGCGGCCGCTCGACGAGGAGATCGTCATGTGGTGGAACTTCGTCGGCCGCGACCACGACGAGATCGTGCAGGCGCGCGAGGACTGGATGGCGCAGGTCACCGACAACAACGGGACTCTCACCGACAGCTCTGAGATCTACGACGGCAGGTTCGGGATCGTCACCGGCGACCACCTGCCGCCCGTCCCCGCCCCCGTCCTCCCGCACGCCACCCTCAAGCCCCGTCGTTGACCGGCGCCGTCTGACCGTTGAACGGCGCGGTCTGACCGTTGAACGGCGCCGTTTGACCATGCTGCGATGCCGCCGGTGGCTGGACTCCGCTGTCGCGCCGTGTCGCACTCATCCGTACGCCGGGACTTCCGGCGCCACGGCTGTCCTGACGCCCCCCATGTCATCTCCGCGTGGTCAGACGGCGCCGTTCAACGGTCAGACCGCGCCGTTCAACGGTCAGAAGGCGCCGTTCAACGGTCAGACGGCGCCGCTCAACGACGTGTGGCGGTGTCGGCGGGGTCTGCCAGGATCCCGGCATGGTGGGTGCGGGTGTGGTGGTGGGCGACGACGGTCTGGCGCGGTGTCCCTGGGGCGACAGCGACGACGTCATGCGCGCCTACCACGACGACGAGTGGGGTCGCCCAGTGCAGGGCGAGTCGGCGTACTTCGAGCGGCTCACCCTCGAGGCGTTCCAGTCCGGGCTCTCCTGGCGCACGATCCTGCTCAAGCGCCCGGCCTTCCGGGAGGCCTTCGCCAGGTTTGACGCCGACCGGGTGGCGGGGTACGACGACCGTGATCGCGCGCGCCTGATGGCCGACGCCGGGATCGTCCGCAACCGGCTGAAGGTCGACGCGGCGATCACCAACGCCAGGGCCACCGTGGCCCTGCGCGAACAGGGCGGCCTGGTCGCCTTCGTGGAGGCGCATCGGCCCTCGTCGTGGACGCCGCCGGTGACGACCGCGGACCTCCAGGCCAAGACGCCGGAGTCCCTCGCCCTGTCCAAGGCGCTGAAGAAGGTCGGCTTCGCCTTCGTCGGACCGACCACGATGCAGGCGCTGATGGAGGCGATCGGGCTGGTCGACGACCACCTCCAAGGCTGTCATCGCAGTACGACGGGCACCGCCGCACGGGGCTGAGGTATCACCGGGCCGACCTGTTGCTCCTTCAGTTCTGGGCGTCGGGTCGGACGGGGGTCCGGCGCCATCCCTGTGGGGCGCATGGCGCACCACGCGACGGCCGCCGGGCGCACCCGGCGGTCGTCGCATCTCACGAGCGGCCACGGGTACGGTCCCCCCATGCGTGCAGTCGTGTACGACGAGACCGGTGCCTCCTCCGTCCTCCAGGTCGTCGACCGCGACGTCCCCGAGCCGCACTGGGGCGAGTTGCGCGTGCGCCTCGCCGTTGCCGGCGTCAACCCGACCGACTGGAAGGCCCGCTCCGGAGCGACCGGTCCCGGCAGCCTGCCGTTCGACGAGGTCGTGCCGGGCCAGGACGGTGCCGGCGTGGTCGACGCGGTGGGCAACGGCGCCAGCGGGGTCTCCGCCGGTGAGCGCGTCTGGGTCTACCTCGCCCAGCACCAGCGCCCGACCGGCACCGCGCAGGAGTACACCGTCGTCCCGTCCGACCGGGTCGTCCGGCTCGGCAGCGCGTCGTACGACGTGGGGGCGAGCCTGGGCGTCCCGGCGATGACGGCCCATCGCGCCCTGACCGTGCACGAGGACGGTCCGGACCGGCTCTCGCCCGGGGCGCTCGAGGGTCGCACGATTCTCGTCACCGGTGGTGCGGGAGCCGTCGGCCACGCCGCCATCCAGCTCGCGGTCTGGGCCGGTGGCACCGTCATCACCACGATCAGCAGCGACGAGAAGGCGGCCCTCGCGACCGCCGCCGGCGCCCAGCACACGGTCAACTACCGCGACGACGACGCGGCCGCCCAGGTGAAGGCACTCGCGCCCGATGGTGTCGACATCGTGGTCGACGTGGCAGCGGCCGACAACGCCGAGCTGGTCGGCCAGGTGCTGGCGAACCGCGGCGTCGTGTCGATCTACGCCGACAACGGCGCGAAGCTGGAGCTGCAGGTGCGGCCCTCCATGGTGCTCAACGCGCGACTGCAGTTCATCCTGCTCTACACGGTGGGTGACGACGCGCTGCGAGCCGCCGCCGAGGACGTCTCGGCCGCCGTTGCGGACGGTGCCCTGGAGGTCGGCGAGGAATACGGACTGCCCCTCGTGCGCTTCCCCCTCGAGCAGGCGGCCGACGCTCACGACGCGGTCGAGAACGGCGCCGTCGGCAAGGTGCTCATCGACATCGCCGACCTGGACTGAGGGCGACGAGGAGAGCAGTCGCCAGGGGTCCCAGCGGATTTCGGGATCGCCTGAGCCGCTGTGTATCCTTCTCGACCGTCCGCCCCTTTAGCTCAGACGGCAGAGCGACTCCATGGTAAGGAGTAGGTCTACGGTTCGATTCCGTAAAGGGGCTCTGAGGTGGGGCTCCTGGGTCCTTCCTGGTGGGGTAGCTCAGGTGGTTAGAGCACACGGCTCATAATCGTGGTGTCGCGGGTTCGAATCCCGCCCCCACTACCGCGGCGGCCGGCATCCCGGCCCTGAAGCAACGAGAAGGAACAACCGTGGCCAGCAAGACCAGCGACGTACGACCGAAGATCACGCTCGCCTGCACCGTGTGCAAGGAGCGCAACTACATCACCAAGAAGAACCGGCGCAACGACCCCGACCGCATGGAGCTGTCGAAGTTCTGCCCGCGCTGCCGACAGCACCAGCCGCACCGCGAGACCCGCTGACGCTTCTTCCGCTGCATCCCCACGCCCGTCCGGCTCTGCCGGGCGGGCGTCGGTACATTCAGGCCATGCCGATCGACCAGTCGCTCGTCGGGCGCAGCTTCCCGCCGACTCCACCCCGTGCCGTGTCCGAGGCGAGCATCGGGGCGTTCGTCGCCGCGACCGGCGGGGTGTACGACGGCGGGCCGGCCCCCGCGACGTACCCCATCGTGGTCGCGTTCGACGCGATGAACGGCTTCCTGGAGGCCGAGGAGGTCGACCTGTACCGCATCGTGCACGGCGAGCAGCGGTTCTCCTACCAGCGACCCGTCGAGCCGGGCGACGTCCTGAGCGCGACCCTGACCGTCTCGAGCCTGCGGCAGATCGGCGGCGCCGACATCATCGGGACGTCGAGCGTGATCACCGACGCCGACGGAGCCGAGGTCTGCACCGGGACGGCGACACTCGTGCACCGCGGGGTGGCCTGATGAGCATCGAGCTGGAGCCCCGCGTCTTCCGGGTCACCCGCGCCGACCTCGTCGCGTACGCCGACGCGAGCGGCGACCAGAACCCGATCCACCAGGACGACGAGGTCGCCCGATCCGTCGGGCTGCCCGGTGTCATCGCCCACGGCATGTACACGATGGCGCTGGCCGCCCGCTACGTCGAGGAGTACGCCGGACGCCGGGGGGACGTGATCGCCATCGGCGCCAAGTTCACCAAGCCCGTGCCCGTGCCGCCCGAGGGCACGGACGTCGAGATCTCCGGCACCTGCGACGACGACGGCGACGGGCGGGTCGTGAGCCTCAGCGTGACGTGCGACGGCCAGCAGGTCCTCGGCCGCTTCAGGGCCACGCTCCGTGCCTGAGCGGCTCGCCGACCACACCACGCTCCGGCTCGGGGGTCCGGCCCTGACCTGGGTCCGGGCCACCACCGACGACGAGCTGATCGCGGCTGTCAGCGCGGCCGACGAGGCGGGCGAGCCCGTGCTCGTGCTGGCCGGAGGGAGCAACCTCGTGGTGGCCGACGAGGGATTCGCCGGCACCGTCGTCGAGGTCGCGACCTCGGGCGTGAGCGCCGACCACGAGGGCGACGACCCGACCTGCGGCGGCGTGCTGGTCACGATCGCAGCAGGGGAGTCGTGGGACTCGTTGGTGGCGCACGCCGTCGCCGAGCACTGGGTCGGGGTCGAGGCGCTCTCCGGGATCCCGGGATCGGTCGGCGCGACGCCGATCCAGAACGTCGGCGCCTACGGTCAAGAGGTCGCCCAGACGCTGGCCTCGGTGCGGGTCTGGGACCGCACCCTGCGCGGCGTCCGCACCTTCGCGGCGGCTGACTGCGGCTTCGGCTACCGCACCAGCCGGTTCAAGGCCGACCCCGGCCGCCACGTCGTCCTGGGGGTGACCTTCCAGCTGCGTCAGGGCGAGCTCGGCACGCCTGTGGCCTACGCCGAGCTCGCCGGGTCGCTCGGCGTCGAGCCCGGGACGCGCGCCCCGGCGTCCGACGTACGCGAGGCCGTGCTGGGACTGCGACGCAGCAAGGGCATGGTCCTCGACGCCCACGACCACGACACCTGGAGCGCCGGGTCGTTCTTCACCAACCCGGTGGTCGCCCCCGACCGGATACCCGAGGGTGCTCCCTCGTGGGCGCAGCCCGACGGGACCGCGAAGACCAGCGCGGCCTGGCTCATCGAGCACGCCGGCTTCGGCAAGGGCTACGGCGACGGGGCGGCCCGGGTCTCGACCAAGCACACGCTGGCGCTGACCAACCGCGGAGGCGCGACCACGGCCGACCTGCTGGACCTGGCCCGTGAGATCCGAGACGGTGTCGAACGAACCTTCGGCATCCGCCTGGTCAACGAGCCGGTCCTCGTCGGCTGCACCCTCTAGCCCCCGACCGTTGACCGGCGCCTCCTGACCGTTGACCGGCGTCCTCTGACCGTTGAACGGCGCCGTCTGACCACGCGTGGATTCCGCCGTGGCGAGCGGTCGTCTTCGGTCTGTACGGCGCGCGGTCCGGCGCCACGGCTGTCCTGACGCCTCCCGCGTCATCTCCGCGTGGGTCAGACGGCGCCGTTCAACGGTCAGAGGACGCCGTTCAACGGTCAGAGGACGCCGTTCAACGGTCAGAGGACGCCGTTCAACGGTCGAGGACGCGTCAGACGCCGCCCTGGTGGTGGACGGCGGGAGCGGGATCCGGGCTGGAGGCGACGGCGAGGACGATCACGCCGACAATGGCGAGCACTCCCAGTACCAGCAGCACGGTGCCGATGATGCCCATGATCTTCCCGGACTGGGCGCGGTCGCGGCCGGCGTAGCGGCCGGGTGCGGCGTCGATCTCACGCAGTGCCTTCGAGCCCACCACCCAGGCGGCCGGAGACAGGATCAAGGTGACGCCGGCGCACAGGAAGACGCCGACCAGGCCGATGATGCCGAGCACCATCGCGGTGGTCGCCGACGGGTGCTCGGGCACCTGCCCACCGGCGTACGCCGGCTGGTACGGCGAGCCGTAGGGACTCTGGGGCTGGGCGAACTCCTGAGGCGCCCCGTAGGGGTTGGGCGGGGGGACGTAGCCCTGGTTGCCGTGCGGCCCGGGCTGGGGCGCGGGGCCGCCGGCGTACGGGTTGTACGGCGGAGGGACGGCACCAGGACCGGTCGGTGTCGCGTGGGGATCCGATGCCGGGCTGGAAGGAGCCGGTGCAGGCGGAGTCGGCGGCGGCGCGGGCGGGACCGACTCCGAGCCGCTGATCGGCTGCGTCTCGTCGGGGGCAGGCTCCTTGGGGCGCCACAGATCGTCGTCGCTCATCGGGACCTCATGGGGTCATGGTGGCAGACGGAGAGGACAGCCAGTCGGCGATCCCGGCGAGCATCTGGGCCTTCGCGTCGTCCGGCGCGCAGGAGGCCCGGACCGACATCGCGGCCAGCTCCGCGAGCGTCGGGTCGTCGAGCTCGTGGGCCGCCCGCATGGTGGCGTACTGCGCCGCCAGGCGGGAGCCGAAGAGCAGCGGGTCGTCGGCCCCGAGCGCCACGGTGGCGCCGCCCGCGAGCAGCTCCGGCAACGGCACCGAGGTGAGGTCGGAGTAGACACCGAGGGCGACGTTGGAGACCGGGCAGATCTCCAGGGCGATGCCGCGTTCGGCGATCTCGGCCAGCAGCGCCGGGTCCTCGACCGAGCGGACGCCGTGCCCGACCCGGGTGGCGTGCAGGGCGTCGACGCAGGTGCGCACGGACGCCGGGCCCAGCAGCTCGCCGCCGTGGGGGTCCAGCATCAGCCCGGCCCGTTCGGCGATCCGGAACGCCGGCGCGAACTCCGCGGTGGTGCCGCGGCGCTCGTCGTTGGAGAGGCCGAAGCCGACGACGCCGCGCCCGGCGTACTGCCCCGCGAGCCGGGCCAGGGTCCGGGCGTCGAGAGGATGCCGGATCCGGTTGGCCGCGATGACGACGGCCATGCCCAGGCCGGTCTCCGCCGAGGTCTGCGCGACGGCGTCCAGGACCAGCTCGGTGAACGTCGTGATCCCGCCGAACCGCGCGGCGTACCCGGAAGGGTCGACCTGGATCTCCAGCCAGCGACCGCCGTCTCGTACGTCGTCCTCCGCGGCCTCGCGGACCAGCCGGCGTACGTCGTCCTCGGTCCGCAGCACGGAGCGGGCGACGTCGTACAGACGCTGGAACCGGAACCAGCCCTTCTCGTCGGCGGCCGAGAGCTCCGGCGGCCATTCGCTGACCAGCGAGTCGGGCAGCTGGATGCCGTCGCGCTCGGCCAGCTCGAGCAGTGTCGCGTGCCGCATCGACCCGGTGAAGTGGAGATGCAGGTGCGCCTTCGGCAGCGATCGGAGGTCGCGCGCCACCTCAGCCGAACAGCTTCTGCAGCCGCGTGATCCCCTCGATCAGATCGTCGTCCCCGAGCGCGTAGGAGAGCCGGAGGTAGCCCGGAGTGCCGAAGGCCTCGCCGGGCACGACCGCGACCTCGGCCTGCTCCAGGATGTACTCGGCCAGATCGGCCGACGAGTGCGAGGGTGCGGCCGGCGTGCTCGCGTCCGAGCAGCCCCTTGACCGACGGGTAGGCGTAGAACGCGCCCTCGGGCATCGGGCAGTACACGCCCTCGATCTCGTTGAGCATGGACACGATCGTCCTGCGCCGCCGGTCGAACGCCTCCTTCATCTGCGCGACGGCCGACAGGTCGCCGGTGAGCGCGGCCAGCGCGGCGCGCTGCGAGACGTTGGCGACGTTGGACGTCGCGTGCGACTGGAGGTTGGTGGCCGCCTTGGCGAGGTCGACGGGCGCGATGATCCAGCCGACCCGCCACCCGGTCATCGCGTAGGTCTTGGCGACTCCGTTGACGACCACCGTCCGGTCGGGCAGCGCCGGGCACAGCACGGGCAGCGAACCGGTCTCGACGCCGTCGTAGACGAGGTGCTCGTAGATCTCGTCGGTCAGGACCCACAGGTCGTGCTCCTCGACCCACGCGCCGATCGCGCGGATCTCGTCGGAGGTGTAGACCGCACCGGTCGGGTTGGACGGCGAGACGAACAGCAGCACCTTCGTGCGCGCGGTGCGCGCCGCCTCGAGCTGGTCGACGGTGACCTTGTAGCCCTGGGTCTCGTCGGCCAGGACGGCGACCGCGACGCCGCCGGCCAGCCCGATCGCCTCGGGGTACGTCGTCCAGTACGGCGCGGGGACGATCACCTCGTCGCCGGGGTCGAGCATGGTGGCGAAGGCCTCGTAGATCGCCTGCTTGCCGCCGTTGGTCACCACGACCTGGCTCGGCTCGACGGCGTACCCGCTGTCGCGGAGCGTCTTCTCGGCGATCGCCTTCTTCAGCTCGGGCAGGCCGCCCGCAGGCGTGTAGCGATGGTTCTTCGGGTCGCGGCAGGCCTCGACCGCGGCCTCGACGACGTAGTCGGGCGTCGCGAAGTCGGGCTCGCCGGCGCCGAAGCCGATCACCGGGCGGCCCTCGGCCTTGAGGGCCTTGGCCTTGGCATCCACCTTGAGCGTGGCCGACTCGGCGATCGCGCCGATCCGGGCGGAGATGCGTGGCCGGCTCGACGTCGGGGCTGCGGAGCCGGCAGGGGCGGCGGAGGAGGTGGCTGCCTCGGTCATGTGCCCATCGTAGGGGCGGGGTAGGGGCGGCGGTGAGTTCGCTTCCCCTCCGGGCGGCCGGTAGAGTTCGGGTTTGGTGGATCTCCCCAAGGCTTTGTCATGCCCTGCACCGGGTGGCCTCGGCCCAGAGACCATCGGAGGGCACTAGCTCAACTGGCAGAGCATCGGTCTCCAAAACCGAAGGTTGGGGGTTCAAGTCCCTCGTGCCCTGCGAAACACCAGCACAGCAGCGCATCAGACCAGCAGACAGACAGGAAGGGGTGGCGACATGTCGGGAGACAACGCCGTCCAGCGGCGCGAGCGCCGAACCGAGCGCACCGGTCCGGTCCTGTTCTACCGCCAGGTGGTCGCCGAGCTGCGCAAGGTGGTGTGGCCCACCCAGGAGCAGCTGGTCACCTACTTCTTCGTGGTGATGATCTTCGTCGCGGTGATGATGGCGCTGATCGCGGGGCTCGACCTCGGCATCGGCAAGGCGATCTTCTGGCTCTTCAACGGCAATTCCTCGAACTGACGCAGGGAGCAGGCACAGTGACGGAGCACGACATCGAGCAGGACGGCGCGGCACAGGAGGTGTCGGCCACGGCGGAGGCGCCGGGCGACGACGTCCCCGAGGCGGCGGCCCCGAGCGATGACGCCGTCGAGGTCGAGGAGCCGGCTGACGAGCTCGTCGACGACGCCGACGCCGGAGACGAGCCGGAGGTGACCGACGAGGTCACCGAGGACGTGACCGCCGACGCCGCCGACGCCGCCGCCGACGCCGCCGAGGAGGCCGACGAGGCAGCTGCCGACGAGACTGTCGACGACGTCGCCGACGAGGACGCCGCTGACGAGGTCGCCGACGACGAGGCGACCGACGACGCGACCGACGAGGCCACCGACGAGGCCACCGACGAGGCGGGCGAGGACCCCCTCGAGGAGTTCCGCCGCGAGCTGTGGGCCAAGCCCGGCGACTGGTACGTCGTCCACACCTACTACGGCATGGAGAACCGCGTCCGGCAGAACCTCGAGAACCGCATCGTCTCGCTCAACATGGAGGACTACATCCACGAGATCGTGGTCCCCACCGAAGAGGTAGCGGAGATCAAGAACGGCCAGCGCAAGATGGTCAAGCGCACGGTCCTGCCCGGCTACGTGCTCGTCCGCATGGACCTCACCGACGAGTCGTGGGCGGCGGTGCGGCACACCCCCTCGGTGACCGGGTTCGTCGGTCAGGCCCACCAGCCCGTGCCGCTGAGCATGAGCGAGGTCGAGAACATGCTCGCCCCGACCGTGGTGCTGCCCGCCGAGACTCCGGCCGGCGGCGCGGCCGCCGGCGGCGGGACCGCGACCGCGACCAAGAAGCCGGTCGAGGTGGCCGACTTCGGCGAGGGCGACTCGGTGATGGTCGTCGACGGCCCGTTCGCGACGCTGCACGCCACGATCACCGAGATCAACGCCGAGGCGCAGCGGGTGAAGGCCCTGGTCGAGATCTTCGGCCGGGAGACGCCGGTCGAGCTGAGCTTCAGCCAGGTCCAGCGCGTCTGAGGCGATTTCGGATCTCGCGCGACAGCGGACACAATGGATCGCTGAGCAACACCGAGCAAGAACCAGCAACACACAGGTGGCAGAGCCGGTCCGGCTCGCGACGACCACGACGTACAACCGCAAAGGACAACCACAGCAATGCCTCCGAAGAAGAAGATCGCCGCGCTGGTCAAGGTCCAGCTGCAGGCGGGCGCTGCGACCCCGGCCCCTCCGGTCGGCACCGCGCTGGGCCCCCACGGCGTGAACATCATGGACTTCTGCAAGGCCTACAACGCCCAGACCGAGTCCATGCGCGGCAACGTGATCCCGGTGGAGATCACGATCTACGAGGACCGCTCGTTCACGTTCATCACCAAGACCCCGCCGGCCGCCGAGCTGATCAAGAAGGCCGCCGGCCTTCAGAAGGGCTCCGGCGTTCCGCACAAGGAGAAGGTCGGCCGGCTCACCAAGGACCAGGTCCGCGAGATCGCCCAGACCAAGATGCCCGACCTCAACGCCAACGACGTCGAGGCCGCGATGAAGATCGTCGAGGGCACCGCCCGGTCCATGGGCGTCACGACCGACTGACCCTCGTTTCTCACTCCACCTGTGGGAGAGCCGCGCTGGCTCGCTGACCACATCTTCCGAAAGTAGGAACCACCATGCAGCGCAGCAAGACCTACCGTGCGGCCGCCGAGTCGTTCGACAAGGACGAGCTCTACTCGCCGTACGCCGCGATCAAGCTCGCGAAGGACGCCAGCAAGAAGAAGTTCGACGAGACCGTCGACGTCGTGATGCGCCTCGGGGTCGACCCCCGCAAGGCCGACCAGATGGTGCGCGGCACCGTCAACCTGCCCCACGGCACCGGCAAGACGGCGCGCGTGCTGGTGTTCGCGAACGCCGACAAGGCCGACGCCGCTCGTGAGGCCGGCGCCGACATCGTCGGCGGCGACGAGCTGATCGACAAGGTCAACGGAGGCTGGCTCGACTTCGACGCCGTCGTCGCGACCCCCGACATGATGGGCAAGGTCGGCCGGCTCGGCCGCGTCCTCGGCCCGCGTGGCCTGATGCCCAACCCGAAGACGGGCACGGTCACCCCGGACGTCGCCAAGGCGGTCTCCGACATCAAGGGCGGCAAGATCGAGTTCCGCGTCGACCGCCACGCCAACCTGCACTTCATCATCGGCAAGGCGTCGTTCTCCGAGCAGCAGCTCGCCGAGAACTACGCCGCCGCCCTGGACGAGGTGCTGCGGCTCAAGCCGAGCAGCTCCAAGGGCCGCTACGTGCGCAAGGTGACGGTCTCGACGACCATGGGCCCCGGCGTCCAGGTCGACCCCAACCGCACCCGCAACGTCGCCGACCCCGACGAGAGTTGAGTTGACCGGCGCCCACTCACCGTTGAACGGCGCCTTCTGACCATCAGCATGGTCGGAAGGCGCCGTTCGCGCATCAGAGGGCGCCGTTCAACGGTCAGAAGGCGCCGTTCAACGGTCAGACGGCGCCGGTCAACGGTCAGACGGCGCCGTTGAACGGTCAGAGGGCCGTTCAACAGGACGGGTCAGAGGGTGGCGCGGAGGTTGGTGAGGCGGGCGAGGGTGGAGTCGGGGCCCAGGATCTCCATGGACTCGAAGAGCGGCGGGGAGATCCGCTGCCCGGACACCGCGGTGCGCAGGGGGCCGAACGCCAGACGGGCCTTGATGCCGAGCCCCTCGACGAGCGCCTCCCGCAGCGTCGCCTCGATGGCCGCGGCGTTCCACTCGCCCCTGGAGCTCAGCGCCTTGAGCGCGGTGTACGCCGCCTCGAGCACGCCGCCGGCCTCCTCGCCGAGCTGTGCTCGCGCGTCGTCGGCGATCTCGAGGTCGCCGTCGGCCACGAAGAAGGGGCGGATCAGCGGGGCCGCGTCGGCCAGGACCACGATCCGGGTGCCGACCAGCTCGGCCAGCTGCACGAGCGTCGCGCGGTCCGCCTCGGACGGCGGGTCCGACAGCACCTCGTCGGCCACCAGATGGGGCAGCAGCCGCTCGGCGAGGTCGGCGGGCGACAGGGCGCGCAGGTAGATGCCGTTGAGCCAGTCCAGCTTGTCGAGGTTGAAGATCGAGCCGGCGACGTTGACGTCGTCCCACCGGAACCGCTCGGTGAACTCCGCGAACGTGAAGACCTCGCGTTCGGACCCGTCGGGCTCGACGATCGGCGGATAGCCCTGCAGCGCGAGGAAGTTCACCAGCGCCTCGGGCAGGTAGCCGCGCTCCTGGAACCACGTCAGCCGGGCCCAGGGGTTCTTCCGCTTCGAGATCTTCGCGCGCTTCTCGTCGCGCAGCAGCGGCATGTGGGCGAACCGCGGCGGCTCCAGCCCCAGCCAGCGGTAGAGCAGCAGGTGCTTGGGCGTCGAGCTGATCCACTCCTGACCGCGGACGACGTGGGTGATTCCCATCTCGTGGTCGTCGACCACGACCGCCAGGTGGTACGTCGGGAAGCCGTCGGCCTTGAGCACCACCTGGTCGTCGGGATGCGGCGCACTGGTCCGGCCCATGATCAGGTCGTCCCAGCTCAGCTCGAGATCGGCCGGGTCGTCGGGGATGCGCATCCGCACGACCGGGTCAGGTGAGAAGCCGGGGAGCGCGGCGCGCTCCTCCTCGGTCTTGCCCAGGCACAGCCGGTCGTACCCGGTCGGCAGCTTCTGACGCTGCTGCTCCTCGCGCATCTGGGTGAGGCGCTCGGCCGAGCACCAGCAGTGGTAGGCGTGCCCGTCGGCGAGCAGCCGCTCGACGTACGGGCGATAGGTGTCCAACCGCTCGGACTGGCGGTACGGCGAGCACGGGCCGCCGATATCGGGCCCCTCGTCCCAGGTCAGGCCGAGCCAGTGCAGGGTGTCGTACAGCTGCTGCTCGCTGGTGGCGTCGAAGCGGGCGCGGTCGGTGTCCTCGATCCGGAGCAGGAAGGAGCCACCCTGCTGGCGCGCGAAGGCGAGGTCGAACATCGCCATGTACGCCGTGCCCACGTGGGGGTCACCGGTCGGGGACGGCGCGACGCGCAGTCGCGGGGCGCCGTCGGTCGGCAGGTCGCTGGAAGTGGCCATCAGCTCGGCACCCTAGTGGGGCGCCGAGCAGCACGGCACGTCGGCTACTCGACGTAGACGCGCTCGTCGACCAGCTTCTCGGTGACGACGTTGCCGTCGGACTCGAAGCGGCCCTGGTCGAAGCGCTTCTTGAACTCGATCTCGGCGCCGCCGCTGCCGGAGCGGTTCTTCTCCACGGTCAACACCGAGTAGTCCTTCCAGGACTCGGCGTTGGCGCCGCCGTACATCAGGTGGTGCCGCGCGACGATGTCGGACTTGGTGCCGAGGATCAGGACGACGTCGGGCTCGTAGGAGAGCGCCGTCGAGCCGCGCATGTGACGCGTGCGCATCCGGGCCCCCGGCTCGAGGCCCTCGTGGTCCATCGCGGCGACGGCGAAGACGGGGGTGTCGAACTCGATCGCGACGTCCTTGAGACCCTCGGTGATGCGGGTGATCCGCTCCTCCTCGCCGAGGTCGCTCAGCGGCATGGCCACCTTCTGGAGGTAGTCCACGACGATCAGCGGGGCCTCCCCGGTGTTGCCCATGACCTTCTTGACCGTGTCGTTGATCTCGGTGATGTCGGTGTGGGTCGCCGTGGACCGGTGCACGACCAGGCGGTCGGCGTACTCGCTGACGCCCACCAGCGCCTGGTGGCCGATGCCGCTGCGGGTGGCGGCCATCCGCTCGATCAGGCCGCCGTCACCTCCGGCCGTGCCTTCGAAGATCGCGCGGACCTCGCTGAGGCTCGGCGCCTCGTACGGGTCGATCTCGCCGCCCTCCATGGCGATCAGCCGCTGCGTCAGCGCGTCGGCCTCGAGCTCGTAGGAGAAGAACACCGCCGACCGGCCGGCCTTGACCGCGGCACGCGCGGCCTGGAGGGCGAACATCGTCTTGCCCTGGCCCTGGGGCCCACCGATCAGGTTGAGGGTCCCGGAGCGGAAGCCGCCGCCGATGGCCTCGTCCAGAAGGGGGAATCCCGTGGGCCACAGACGAACGCTCGCCTCGGGGCTACGCAGCCGGTTGTCAGCACGTTCGAGAACGGCTGACAGGGGGGTCAGCTTGAAGTCCATGACCACGATGGAACCAGAATTCGCGCGGCATCGTCCGAGGAACGAGAAAGTACAGGCCGGTTGTCCAGACCACCATGGTCCGTTGGCGTCATTCGGCCCGAAACCGCGTCATGGCTTGCGGTCGCGACCGTCTCACCGCGAACGACCGTACACCGGCCTCGGCCTGCCCGCGGAGTGTCCGGTCGATTTTGCGCATCCGCACCCACCGCGTCCGGAGCCGGACGGGTCGGGGTGCCGCCGGATTTGGCGCTCCTCGGCGTACGTCGTACGCTGACTGCCGTAACCAGAGACCGCTGGTCGTCGCCTCTGCCCTGCAGGAGCGATCGAAGGTGCCGCCGAGAGGCGGACGGCCCGCGCAGGTGACAGAGCGGCACCCGTCGGAGACGAAGGGTGCGATCCACGCCCTGGGCCTGCGCCCGGGGCGTTCGTGTTTTCCAGGCTCCTCCGGCCGGGTCTCGTCCGACCGATAGGAGACCCATGGCGCGGGCAGAGAAGCAGGCCGCCGTCGCGGAGATCGTCGATTCGTTCAACGATGCCGCCGGTGCCGTGCTGACCGAGTACCGCGGTCTCACCGTGAAGCAGCTGCAGGAACTGCGGCGCTCCCTCGGTGAGAACGCCAACTACGCCGTGGTCAAGAACACGCTGGCCAAGCTCGCCGCGAAGGACGCGGGGATCGACGGCTTCGACGACCTCCTGACCGGCCCCACCGCGATCGCCTTCATCAAGGGCGACGTGGTCGAGGCGGCCAAGGGTCTGCGTGACTTTGCCAAGGCGAACCCCACCCTGGTCATCAAGGGTGGCGTCCTGGACGGCAAGCCCCTCGACGCCAAGGAGGTCGCCAAGCTGGCCGACCTCGAGTCGCGCGAGGTGCTCCTGGGCAAGCTGGCGGGCGCGATGCTCGCGTCGCTGAGCCAGGCCGTCTACCTGCTCAACGCCCCGATCGCCCAGGCCGCCCGGCTCGCCGGTGCGCTCCAGGCCAAGCGGGCCGAAGAGGGTCCGGCTGCCACCGAGGAGGCTCCGGTCGCCGAGGCGACCGAGGCCCCCGCTGACGAGGCGACCGAGGTCCCCGCCGACGAGACCACCGACGCCGCGGCCGAGCCCGCAGCCGAGGAGGCCCCGGCCGCGGAGGCCACCGCCGCCCCCGACGAGAGCGACACCGCGGAGGCCTGAGCGCCGCCGTACCACCTGAAAATCCCGGCCGGTCCACCCGGACCCGGCTCATGAAACGGAAGGAACCGCCACCATGGCGAAGCTCAGCACCGACGAGCTGCTCGACGCGTTCAAGGAGATGACGCTGATCGAGCTCAGTGAGTTCGTGAAGCAGTTCGAGGACACCTTCGGCGTCACCGCGGCCGCTCCGGTCGCCGTCGCCGCCGCCCCGGCCGCCGGTGGCGCCGCCGGCGGCGCTGCTGCCGACGACGCGGGCGACCAGGACGAGTTCGACGTCATCCTGGAGTCCGCGGGCGACAAGAAGATCAACGTGATCAAGGAGGTGCGCGCCCTGACCTCGCTCGGCCTGAAGGAGGCCAAGGACCTGGTCGAGGCCGCCCCCAAGCCGGTTCTCGAGCACGTCACCAAGGAAGCCGCCGAGAAGGCCAAGGAGGCCCTCGAGGGCGCCGGCGCCTCGGTCACCCTCAAGTGACGACTGCCTGACGCAACCTCAGAAGGCGGGTGCTCCCCACGGGGAGCACCCGCCTTCTGCTGTCCGGCCCTGCCTCCGGTCCGCGGAGCGGGAAATCGGACGACTCCGACGCGCGCCACGTGGTCTGATCCGACGCATGGCGATCGAGCTGTCCACGCCCGGGACCGACGACATGGGCGGGGTCCTCGACGCACTCCGCGACTGGCAGGTCGAGGGGGAGCCGATGCAGTTCCACCCCGGCGACGTCGGCTGGTACTGGCGGTTCGGGGCCGGGGCGACGGCCGGGCGGGTGCGGTGCTGGAGTCGGGACGGTCGGTACGGCGCGATCGGGGTGATCGACGAGCCGACCGTCGTACGACTGGCGGTCTCGCCCGAGGACCGCGACGACGCCGCCTTCGCGCACGCCCTGGTCGCAGACCTCTCCGACCCTGCCCGCGGTGTGTTCCCCGCGGGACCGGTGAGCATCGAGACCCCGCCGGAGTCCGCCGTCCGACAGGCGCTGACGGATGCCGGGTGGGCGGTCGACGAGGCGTGGACGGGGCTGCGGCGCGGCCTCGCCGACCCGGTCGAGGATCCCGGTGTCCGGATCGAGGTGGTCGGGCCGGACCGGGTCGAGGACCGGGTGGCCGTGCAGCGCGCGGCGTTCGACACCTCGACGTTCACCGTCGAGCGCTGGCACGCGATGGCCGAGGGCCCGGCGTACGGCGACGCGAGGTGCCTGGTCGCCTACGACGACCAGGCGAACCCGGTCGCGACCGTGACGGTGTGGTCGGCAGGTCCAGGTCGGCCGGGCCTGCTGGAGCCCTTGGGGACCCACCGCGACCACCGCGGTCGCGGCTACGGCCGGGCGATCTCCCTCGCCGCCGCGGCGGCCCTGCGGGATCTGGGCTCCTCCAGTGCACACGTGTGCACCCCGTCGGCCAACGCGGGCGGCGTCGCGACGTACCTCTCGGCGGGCTTCGAGGCCTTCCCGGAGACCCACGACCTGGCGACGACCCTGCCGGGTCGTGTGCCTGGCACCGCGCGCTAGCGCGGGCTGGGGCACACGACCCCGTTTGGCTGTCGCCAGGAGGGGCACGGGGCACCCCGACGGGTGAGGTCAGACGTTGACTCGCGCGTAACTTCCCGGCTGCAGGGCCGTTGTCATCGGTAGCACGGCGACGGGCCCCGCGTTGCCGGCGACACCTGGGAGGGCAGCAGACCCATGGGCGTGGAGATCCAGATCGAGGGTCTGACCAAGTCCTTCGGCAGCCAGCTGATCTGGGGGGACGTCACTTTGACGGTCCCCGCCGGAGAGATCTGCGTGATGCTCGGACCGTCCGGCACGGGCAAGTCGGTCCTGCTCAAGACCCTGATCGGGCTGCTCAAGCCCGACCGCGGCAGCGTGGTCATCGAGGGCGTCGACGTCACCTCCTGCCCGGAGCGCCAGCTCTACGAGATCCGCAAGCTGTTCGGCGTGCTGTTCCAGGACGGCGCGATGTTCGGCTCGATGAACCTCTACGACAACGTCGCGTTCCCGCTGCGCGAGCACACGCGGAAGTCGGAGTCCGAGGTCCGCGAGATCGTGATGGAGAAGATGGACCTCGTCGGGCTCGTCGGCGCCGAGGACAAGCTCCCCGGCGAGATCTCGGGAGGCATGCGCAAGCGGGCCGGTCTCGCGCGTGCCCTCGTGCTCGATCCGGAGATCGTGCTGTTCGACGAGCCGGACTCCGGCCTGGACCCCGTGCGTACGTCGTTCCTCAACCAGCTGATCGTCGATCTCAACGCGCAGATCGACGCGACGTTCCTGATCGTCACCCACGACATCAACACCGCCCGGACCGTCCCGGACAACATCGGGCTTCTCTACCACCGGCACCTGGCCATGTTCGGCCCGCGCGAGATGCTGCTCTCGTCCGAGGAGCCGGTCGTCCGGCAGTTCCTCAACGCCCAGACCATCGGCCCGATCGGCATGTCCGAGGAGAAGGACGCCGACGAGCTCGAGGCCGAGCGGCAGCGCGGGGTCGAGCTGCCGCCCCTGCCGCCCATCCCGCTCCAGCTCGAGCCCTCCAACGGCATCCCGCGTCGCAGCCAGCGACCCGCGGGGGAGTGGTGCCGGGAGAACGGCGTGACGCCGCCGCCGGGATCGTTCGAGCAGAACATGACCATGAGCTCGGGAGCGTGAGTCATGGCCTCCATCACCGCCGCGCGCGTCCTCGCCCCGATCGGCACCGCCGGGAAGCTGTTCGCCTTCGGCCTCGACGTGGGCCGCGGGCTGTTCCGCCGGCCCTTCCAGCTCCGTGAGTTCATCCAGCAGGCGTGGTTCATCGCCTCGGTGACGATCATCCCCACGGCGCTGGTGGCCATTCCGTTCGGCGCGGTCATCGCGCTGCAGGTCGGCGGGCTGATCAAGCAGTTCGGTGCGCAGTCCTTCACGGGGTCGGCGTCGGTGCTCGCCGTCGTGCGCGAGGCCGGGCCGATCGCGACCTCCCTGCTGATCGCCGGCGCGGGCGGGTCGGCGATCGCCGCCGACCTCGGTGCCCGCAAGATCCGCGAGGAGCTCGACGCGATGATGGTGCTCGGCATCGACCCGATCCAGCGCCTGGTGGTGCCGCGAGTCCTGGCCTGCATGCTCGTCGCGGTCTTCCTCAACGGCCTGGTCAGCGTCGTCGGCGTCGCCGGCGGCTACGTGTTCAACGTCCTCCTGCAAGGAGGTACGCCGGGCGCCTACATCGCCAGCTTCACCGCGTTGGCGCAGTTACCCGACCTCTACCAGGGCATGGCGAAGGCCCTGGTGTTCGGCCTGATCGCGGCGATCGTCGCGTCGTACAAGGGCATGAACGCCGGGGGCGGTCCGAAGGGCGTCGGCGACGCCGTCAACGAGTCGGTGGTGGTGACCTTCATGCTCCTGTTCGTCGTCAACTTCGTGATGAGCGCGGTCTACTTCCAGCTCGTCCCCGCGAAGACGGGTTGAGTGTCGTGGCCAACCTCAAGGCGGTCTACGAGAAGCCGCTGCGCAGCCTGGACGACCTCGGCGCGGAGCTGCTGTTCTTCCTGCGCGCGCTCGCCTGGACGCCCAAGACTGTCGTCCGCTACCAGAAGGAGATCCTGCGGATCCTCGCCGAGGTCACCCTCGGGTCCGGTGCGCTGGCGGTTCTCGGCGGCACCGTCGGCGTGATCACCGCCATGTGCTTCTTCACCGGCACCGAGGTGGGGCTGCAGGGGTACGCCGCGCTGAACCAGATCGGCACGGCGGCGTTCTCCGGCTTCGTCTCGGCGTACTTCAACACCCGTGAGATCGCGCCGCTCGTGGCTGGCATCGCCCTGGCCGCGACGGTCGGCTGCGGCTTCACCGCGCAGCTCGGCGCGATGCGCATCTCGGAGGAGGTCGACGCCCTCGAGGTGATGGCGGTGCCGTCGCTGCCCTACTTGGTGAGCACCCGCATCGTGGGTGGCCTGCTCGCGATCATCCCGCTGTACGTCGTGGGGCTGGTCTCGTCGTACTACGCGACGCGACTGACGGTGACCAGGTTCTTCGGGCAGAGCACCGGTACCTACGACTACTACTTCCACACGTTCCTCCCGCCCCAGGACGTGCTGTGGTCGTTCGGCAAGGTGCTGGTCTTCGCCGTGACGGTGATCCTCATCCACTGCTACTACGGCTACAACGCGCAGGGCGGCCCGGCCGGCGTCGGCATCGCCGTCGGCAAGGCCGTCCGCACCAGCATCGTGGCGATCAACGTGATCGACCTGTTCTTGTCGATGGCCATCTGGGGTGCCGCCACGACGGTGAGGCTGGCGGGCTGAGCCGTGGGATCGACGCTGAAGCTGAAGGCCCTGGGGATCGGGTTCCTCTGCCTGCTCCTCGCAGGCGTGTGGCTGACGTACGGCGTCTTCACCCAGAAGTTCACCCACTTCGACGAGGTCACCCTGGACGCGCCGACCATCGGGCTGCAGATGCCCGAGCGGGCGGACGTGAAGATCCGCGGCGTCATCGTCGGCGAGGTGCTCGGCTTCAGCGCCACCGACCAGGGGGCGACGGTGCAGCTCGGGATCTTCCCCAGCCAGCTGCACACGATCCCGAGCAACGTCACCGGCGCGATCGTGCCCAAGACCCTGTTCGGCGAGAAGTACGTGTCCCTGGTCGTGCCAGGTGACCAGCCGGCGTCGACGCCGTTGCGTGCCGGCGCCACGATCCCGCGCACCCAGGTGCCGGTCGAGGTCCAGCAGGTGCTGGCCGACCTCTACCCCCTGTTGCGCACGGTCCAGCCCGCCGACATCAACCTGACCCTCAACGCCATCTCGACCGCGCTCGAGGGTCGGGGCAAGGCTCTGGGCGGCGACCTCGCCACGGTCGACCACTACCTCAAGCGGGTGAACCCGCAGATCCCGCAGCTCGTCCACGACCTGCGTCTGACGACGAAGGTCTCGAACACCTACGCCGACGTGACGCCGGAGATCGCGCAGATCCTGCGCAACACGATCAAGACGACGGGCACGCTCGAGGACCGCCACCAGCAGCTGCAGGCGCTGTTCACCGACGTGACGTCGTTCTCCGACACGGCGCACGACTTCCTGCGGGACAACGGCGCCAACATCATCCGGCTCGGCCAGGTCAGCGAGCCGCAGGCCCAGATGCTCGCGCGCTACGCCCCGGAGTACCCCTGCCTGCTCGGTGGCCTGGTGAACTCCGGCAAGCGGGAGGCCCAGGCCTTCCGCGGCTTCACCCTGCACATCGTCCTGGAGACGATCCCGAACCAGCCCCGTGGCTACACCCCGGCCGACAACCCGGTCTACGGCGACGGCCGGGCGCCGAGCTGCCTGCACCTGCCGAACCCCCCGTACGACCAGACCAACCCGGTGCGCCACCAGCCCAACTTCGTCGACGGCATCGACAGCCCGACCGGGAAGGGCACCGACCGCGTCGCCCCGCCGTACGCTCGGAGCTTCACCCGCGGCACCGGGTACGTCGACGGCGCCGCAGAGGCCGGGCTCCTGAAGAGCCTGCTGGGGCCCTCGCTGGGCGAGACCGCGAACGACGTGCCGGACCTCGGGGTGCTCCTCGTCGGGCCGATGGCCCGCGGAGCGAAGGTGTCGCTGCGATGAGCCGCCTCGACCGCAAGACCCTCTCGGCGCTGGTGAAGCTGCTGATCTTCATGGTGGTGACCGCGCTCGCCACCAGCCTGCTCGCGATCATCATCGGCAACATCACGTTCGGCTCGAGCCACAGCTACCGCGCGGTCTTCTCCGACGCCTCGGGCCTGAACAAGGGCGACGACGTCCGCATCGCCGGCGTCAAGGTGGGGTCGGTCAAGGGCATCTCGATCGTCGACCGCACCCACGCGCTGGTCACGTTCGACGTCCAGAGCGACACCGCGCTCACCCAGTCGACGCACGTGGACATCCGCTACCGCAACCTCGTCGGTCAGCGCTACGTGGCACTGACCAACGAGATCGGCAGCACCAGCGTGCTGACGCCGGGCTCGACGATCCCGATCTCGCGCACCTCACCGGCGCTCGACCTCACGGTGCTCTTCAACGGCTTCAAGCCGCTGTTCCAGGCGCTCTCGCCGTCCGAGGTCAACGAGCTGTCCTACGAGATCATCCAGGTGTTCCAGGGCCAGGGCGGCACCCTCGACGACCTGCTGGCGCACACGGCCTCGCTCACCCAGACGCTGGCCGACCGGGACCGGGTGATCGGCTCCCTGATCACGAACCTGAACTCGGTGCTCGACCACGTCGGACGGCGCAACCACCAGCTCAACCAGCTGATCACGACGTTCCAGCAGTTCGTCGGCGGACTGAAGAAGGACCGCGGTGCGATCCTCGGCTCGCTGAACCAGATCTCCGACCTCTCGACCCAGACCGCCGACCTCGTCTCGGGCATCCGCGGGCCGTTCGTGTCCGACGTCCACCAGCTGCGTGGCTTCGCGGCCAACCTGGACAAGGGCCGCCCGGAGATCGACCGGGCCCTGCAGGTGCTGCCGATCAAGCTGACCAAGATCGGGCGGACGGCGATCTACGGATCGTGGTTCAACTTCTACCTCTGCAACTTCACCGGCCAGATCCGGCTGGGCAAGACCGCCGTCCCGGTCAGCTACGACACCGGCTCGAACAGGTGCAACCTGCAATGAGCGTCCCGTTCCGTGAGCGCAACCCGGTCGTGGTCGGGGCGATCAGCCTTGCCGTCGTGATCGGACTGATCCTGCTCGCCTTCAACGCCCAGCGGCTGCCCCTGATCGGCGGCGGCACGACGTACTACGCCGACTTCAGCGAGGCCGGCGGCCTCAAGGCCAACGACTTCGTGCGCATCGCCGGCGTGCGCGTCGGCAAGGTCGACTCGGTGTCGCTGGACGGCGACCACGTCAAGGTCGCCTTCCGGATCACCAACGGTGCCGACTTCGGGACCGACACCCAGGCATCGATCAAGATCGAGACCCTGCTGGGTGCGGAGTACCTCTCGCTGCAGCCGGCGGGGCCCGGCCAGCTCCCGAAGGGCAGCACCATCCCGGTCTCGCGCACGACCTCGCCGTACGACGTGGTGCAGGCCTTCTCGGGTCTGGCGAGCACGACCGAGCGGATCAAGACCAACCAGCTGGCCCGGAGCCTGACGACGCTGGCGGACCTGACCCGCAACACCCCGAAGAACTTCCGCAGCGCCCTGTCCGGCGTGACGGCCCTCTCCGGTGACCTGGCCGCCCGCAACGAGCAGATCGGCACCCTCCTGCAGCACCTGAAGGGCGTCACCACCACCCTGAACGCGCGCGACCAGGACATCGTCGGGCTGATGCAGGACTCCGCCGTGCTGTTCAAGGCGCTGGTCAAGCGGCGGCAGGCGATCCACGAGCTGCTGACCTCGACGTCCCAGCTCTCCACCCAGCTCACCAGCCTGGTCAGGCAGAGCCGGACCGACCTCCGTCCGGCTCTGAACAACCTCAGCGACGTGGTCGACGTGCTCAACAAGAACGCCGACAACATCGACCAGAGCATCCGCCTGCTCGCGCCGTTCTACCGCGTCTTCGCCAACACCCTGGGCAACGGGCCGTGGTTCGACACCTACATCCAGAACATCCCGCCGGTGCCGCAGGTGGGTGGCTGACATGAGCGTCCTGCAGAAGATCCTGGTCCCGCTGGTCGTGGTCGCGCTGGCGATCGCGGCGCTGGTCGCGTTCGTCTTCGACGGCGGCCACGAGAAGACGCTGACCGCGGACTTCCCGCGCACGGTCTCCCTGTACGAGGGCAGCGACGTGCGGGTGCTCGGCGTCCCGATCGGCAAGGTCGACTCGGTGACCCCGTCGGGCACGCAGGTGGTCGTCACCATGCACTACGACGCGGACGTGACGCTGCCGGCGGACGCCAAGGCGGTGATCGTCTCGCCGTCCATCGTGGGCGACCGCTTCGTGCAGCTGACCCCGGCGTACACCGGGGGAGCCGCGCTGGCCGACGGCGCGACGCTCGACCAGCAGCACACCGCGGTTCCGCTCGAGCTCGACCAGATCTACTCCAGCCTCGACGACCTGACCCGGGCGCTCGGGCCGAACGGCGCGAACAGCAAGGGCGCGCTGACCGACCTCCTCGACACGACGGCGGCGAACTTCGGGGGCCAGGGCAAGAAGTTCCACCAGACGATCGAGAGCTTCTCGAAGCTGAGCGGGACGCTGGCCGACAACAAGGACAACCTGTTCGGGTCGGTGCGCCAGCTCAAGGGCTTCGTGCGCACCCTGTCGCGCAACGACCACACGGTGCGGCAGTTCAACCAGAGCCTGGCCTCGGTCTCCGGGGTGCTCAAGGGCGAGCGCGGCGACCTCGCCGCGTCGCTGCACGACCTCGGCATCGCGCTGAAGCAGGTCTCCGGGTTCGTGCGCCAGAACCGTGCCGCGCTCGGGCGCAACATCACCGGCCTCGACAACGTCACCCAGATCCTGGTCAAGCAGCGCAAGGCCCTGGCCGAGACGCTGCGGGTGGCGCCCTTGGCCCTGAACAACCTCGCCCTGACCTACAACCCGCAGGCGGGCACGCTCGACACCCGCGCCAACCTCGGCGAGCTGGGGCACCAGATCACGTCTGACCCCTCGACGTTCCTCTGCGGGATCCTCGACCAGGCCAACCAGGGCGGCCAGGCGTGCAACGTCATCCAGCAGCTGCTCGGCAAGAACCGGACCGCGGCCCTCGGTGGCGGCGGACGTCGCGCGGGCGGCTACGACGTGCAGCGAAGCGACCCGACCCTCGGCGGCCTCGTGGAGGCGGGCCGATGACCAGGATCCGAGTCGTGATGCGGGCCGTCGTGGCCCTGCTCGCCGCAGCGCTCGTGCTGGGCGGCTGCTCGTTCGACGTCTACAAGCTGCCGCTTCCGGGCAGCACCGACGTCGGGAGCAACCCGATCACGATCACCGCGGACTTCCGCGACGTGCTGGACCTCGTGCCGGACTCCACGGTCAAGGTCAACGACGTGACGGTCGGGAAGATCACCGACATCTCGCTGCAGAACTACCACGCCGTCGTGACGATGCAGTTGCGCTCCGACACCCGGCTGCCGGACAACGCGGTCGCGACGATCCAGCAGACGAGCCTGCTCGGTGAGAAGTTCGTGGAGCTAGCGGCGCCGAGCGACCCGAGTTCCAACCCGCTGTCGACCGGCGACGTGATCCCGATGGCGCACACGGGGCAGAACCCGGAGGTGGAGCAGGTCCTCGGCGCCCTGAGCCTGCTGCTCAACGGTGGCGGCGTCGGCCAGCTGCAGACCATCACCCACGAGCTCAACCAGACCCTGCACGGGCACGAGGGCGACGCCCGGTCGGTGCTCCACCAGATCCGCGACTTCAGCGGGCAGCTCGACCGGCACAAGCAGGACATCGTGTCGGCGCTGGACGCCCTGGACCGCCTGTCGACGTCGTTGAACCGTCAGCGCGACACCATCGACTCGACGCTCGACGAGCTCCCCGGCGCGCTGCACTCCATCGACACCCAGCGGCACGACCTGGTCCGCACGCTCAAGGCGCTGGACCACCTCAGTGGCGTCGGCACACGGGTGATCAGCCTGTCGAAGGACGCGACGATCCAGACGCTGCGTCAGCTCGACCCCGTGCTGGGGCAGCTGAAGGCTTCGGGCAGCGACTTCGTCAACGCCTTCAACGTCGCCCTGACCTACCCCTTCGTGGACGCCGTCGTCGGACGCGACCCGCAGGTCGCCCGCAACCTGCAGATGGGCGACTACACCAACCTCGACATCAAGTTCGACATCTCGCTGGACCAGAACGGCAGCCTGCCGATCCCCACCGGGCTGCCGACCGGCCTGCCCACCGGTCTGCCCACCGGACTGCCCACGAGCCTGCCGACCTCGGAGATCACCAAGATCCTCGGTGACGTCGCGAAGTGCCTGCAGAGCGGAGACATCACCAGCAAGGCGTGCCGGGCGGTGCTGGCCGACCCGACGGAGCTGCTGAAGCTCGTCGCGAAGTGCAAGAAGAAGAAGAACGACGGCAACCCGGTCTGCCAGGTGCTCGACGCGCTCCCGACGCTGCCGACCGGCGGCCCCTCGCTCAGCCTGCCCACCAGCATCCTGACCAGCATCCTCGGCGGGGTGCTGGGCCGGACGCCGCCCTCGGGCCTGCGGCGGACGTCGTTCGGTCCACGTGGGCCGACCCTGCGGCAGCTGACCCGGATGTACGACCCTGCCCTGGTCGACCTGCTCGTGCCGGGGATGGTGATGAGCCGATGATCACTCGACGTACCAAGGTGCAGCTCGCGATCTTCGCGCTGATCACCATGCTCGGCGTGAGCTTCGTGGGAGCGCGGTACGCCCAGCTGAACCGGCTGTTCTACAGCACGTCGTACACCGTCGTCGCGCACTTCAAGGACTCCGGCGGGATGTACGCCGGGGGGCTCGTCTCCTACCGCGGCGTCGCCGTCGGGCAGGTGCACAAGCTGGTCCTGACCTCCGACGGGGTGGACGCCTACCTCGACATCGACAACGGCTGGAAGGGGAAGATCCCCTCGGACACGCTGGCCGTCGTCGGCAACCGCTCGGCCGTGGGGGAGCAGTACGTCGACCTCCAGCCGCAGACCGACAGCGGGCCGTTCCTGCACGGCGGCTCGCAGATCGCGATGGACGACACCCGGACGCCTCTGCCGACGCAGAAGCTGCTCGGCGACCTGTCGAACACCGTCGAGTCGGTGCACCGCGGATCGCTGCGCACGACGGTGCACTCGCTCGGCCAGGCGTTCGCCGGCACCGGGCTGGACCTCCAGCGGATCATCGACACCGGCACGTCGTTCATCCACACGGCCAACCAGAACTTCGACGTGACCACGTCGCTGCTGCGCGACGGCAACACCGTGCTGCGCGGACAGGTCGCGAGCTCGGATGCGATCCGGTCGTTCGCCCGCGACCTCAAGCTGTTCTCCGGGACGCTGGCCGGTCACGACCGCGATCTGCGCCGGGTGATCGACAGCGGCTCCGCCACGGCCACCGAGCTGCGGACCTTCCTGCAGGACAACCGCGTCCACCTGGCCAGCCTGATCGGGAACCTGGTCACCACCGGCGACATCGTGGTCAAGCACCTCCCGGGACTGCGCCAGGTCCTGGTGGTCTACCCCTACGTCGTCGAGGGCGGCTTTAGCGTGGTCTCGAAGTCACCCGAGACCGGGCTGTACGACGCGCACTTCGGCCTGGTCCTGACCAACGACCCGCAGGTCTGCCACGCCGGGCTACGAGAGCACCGACACCCGGCCGCCGCAGGACGGGTCCAACCGCAAGATGAACCTGAAGGCCCACTGCTCCGAGCCCGCGTCGCAGTCCGACGCCCGCGGCGCGCAGCACGCGCCCGCCAACCGTCCCGGCGCGGCGTACCGCACGCCGGTGGCGTCGTTCGACCCCGCCACGGGGCGACTGACCTGGGGATCGCACGTCCCCGCCCGACTCGCCGACCCGGGGAGCCCCGCCCCCGAGACTCTTCGAGAGGAGACCTGGAAATGGCTGTTTCTCCAGCCCTTGACCGCCGCGAGGTGACGGCAGATCCGGAGGCCTCGCCGCCGACGGAGCAGCCGCTGACCCCGCCGCCTCCCACGTCGCGCAAGACGACCGCGCCTCGCTCGGCGGCGTTCCGGCTCGTCCTGGCCGGCGTCCTCGTCGTCGGTCTCGTGGCCGCCCTGGCCTGGGTGGCCGTGCTGCGGTCGCACCGCACCGGCGCGGCGAGCGACGTCCAGTCCGAGCGGGAGGCCGTGATGAGCACGACGCAGCAGTTCGTGATGCGCGTCAACACCTACGGGCCCTCGATGCTGAACGCGCAGGGTCAGATGCCGCAGTACCGCGCCAGCGTGACCTCGGTGATCACGCCGAAGTTCGCCGTGTCCTTCGACCAGACGGTTCCCGTGGCCGAGCGGAGTGTGAAGAGCTACGGGATCCAGCGCACGTGCGCGGTCTACTCGACCGGCGTCGAGGTGATCGACAGCGACTCCGCGCAGGTGCTCGTCGCCGGCTCGATCAGCCAGAGCGCGCGCAACGCCAAGGGCAAGCAGGTCCCGACCGGCGAGCCCGCGCCGTTCCGGCTCCGAGTGAGCCTGGACCGGGTCGACGGCACGTGGCTCGTCGACGACTACCAGCCGGTGAGTGCCCGATGAACGCCAGCTGGTACGACCTCCTGGACGTCGAGCCGGAGGCCACCTCCGACCAGATCCTCGCCGCCTGGCGGGCGGCCGTCGCGGACCTCGATCCGACCGACCGGCGCTTCCGGGTCTTCAACCAGGCCGCCGAGGTGCTGCTCGACCCGGCCCGCCGCACGGCGTACGACGCGGAGCTGGCCGAGGAGGCGGACCAGATCGATCAGCCCGAGCAGCCTGAGCAGCCTGAGCCCGTCCAGCACACCGAGCGGGCCGAGCCCGTTCTCGAGGCGGCCACGGCGGTCGAGCCGGACGTCGACGAGGAGCCCTCAGCGGGTCGCCGGCTCCCGGCGGTGCCCGGCTTCGCGCTCGTGGCGCTGGCCGGGCTGGTGGCCGCGGCCCTGGTGGTCGCCGGTGTCCTGGTCAGCAAGCCGTCGGACGCCGCCGTCGCCAGCGACACCCAGGCGGCCCAGGCCGCGGCCGAGCGGGCGATCGTCCCGCTGCTGTCCTACGACGCCAAGCATCTCGACCAGAGCGAGGCGGCGGCCGAGCCCTACCTGACCTCGAGCTACGACGCGCAGTACCGCAAGCTGTTCGCGGTCATCCGGCAGAACGCACCTCGCACCGGCACCGTGGTGAAGGCGAAGTACGTCGCCTCCGGGATCGTCCGCTCGGGCACGGACCGGGTCGACGTCCTGGTCTTCGTCGACCAGTCGACGCTGAACAAGCAGCACCCCAAGGTCCCGGTCGTGTACAAGAACCAGGTCACCGTGACCATGTCCGACGTCGGTGGTCAGTGGCTCGTCGACGACCTCAGCACCACCGTCAGCTAGCCACGGAGGCGGGTCGGCACGCGGCGTGGCCTGTGCAGAAGTGCTTGACCTGGTGGCCTCCCCGGTTCACACTCGTGGAGACGTTCGGCCCGGGCACGTGAGGGGTCGGATGGCCGTTTGTGGCGCGCGCCCTTCTGGGGTACGCTTTCTCTTTGCGCCTGCCCTCAGATGCTGATCGCCTGCCCGGTGGCTGATCTTGTGGTGGTCGGGCGACTCTCCGCCAGCATTCGTCGAAGGACCGATCTTGGCCGCGCGCACCACCGCCGACACGTCCACCACTCAGCCCAAGCGCATCTCGTTCGCGAAGATCAGCGAACCTCTCGAAGTCCCCAAGCTCCTCTCCCTCCAGACCGACAGCTTCAACTGGCTGATCGGCAACGAGGCGTGGGAGGGCCAGGTCGCCGCCCGCGAGGCGGCCGGCGAGGACGTCTCCCACAAGTCCGGACTCCAGGAGATCTTCGAGGAGATCTCCCCGATCGAGGACTTCTCCGAGACGATGAGCCTCTCGTTCGAGAACCCTGTCTTCTACGACCCGAAGTACACCGTCGAGGAGTGCAAGGAGAAGGACTTCACCTACTCCGCTCCGCTCTACGTCTCCGCCGAGTTCACCAACAACGAGACCGGTGAGATCAAGGGCCAGACCGTGTTCATGGGCGACTTCCCGCTCATGTCCCCGCGGGGCACCTTCATCATCAACGGCACCGAGCGCGTCGTGGTCAGCCAGCTGGTGCGCTCGCCCGGCGTCTACTTCGAGAAGACCGCCGACAAGACCTCGGACAAGGACATCTACACCGCCAAGGTGATCCCCAGCCGGGGTGCCTGGCTCGAGTTCGAGATCGACAAGCGCGACATGGTCGGCGTCCGCCTCGACCGCAAGCGCAAGCAGAACGTCACCGTCCTGCTCAAGGCACTGGGCTGGACCACCGAGCAGATCCTGGAGGAGTTCGGCGACTACGAGTCGATCCGGCTCACCCTCGAGAAGGACCACACCGAGGGCCAGGACGACGCGCTGCTCGACATCTACCGCAAGCTGCGTCCGGGCGAGCCGCCCACGCGCGAGGCCGCGCAGACGCTGCTGAACAACTACTACTTCAACCCCAAGCGCTACGACCTGGCCAAGGTCGGCCGCTACAAGATCAACAAGAAGCTCGGCCTGCACGAGGCGTTCGACCAGCAGACGCTGACCATCGACGACATCGTCGCCGTGATCCGCTACATCGTGCGTCTGCACAACGGTGACGTCGACCTGGTCGACAAGGCCGGCACGACGTACGTCGACGGCGACGACAAGCCGATCGAGGTCCAGGCCGACGACATCGACCACTTCGGCAACCGCCGCATGCGGACCGTGGGCGAGCTGATCCAGAACCAGCTGCGCACCGGCCTGGCCCGCATGGAGCGCGTGGTCCGCGAGCGGATGACGACCCAGGACGTCGAGGCGATCACGCCGCAGTCCCTGATCAACATCCGTCCCGTGGTGGCCGCGCTGAAGGAGTTCTTCGGGACCTCCCAGCTCAGCCAGTTCATGGACCAGACCAACCCGATCTCGGGCCTGACCCACAAGCGCCGCCTCAACGCGCTGGGTCCCGGCGGTCTGTCCCGTGACCGCGCCGGCATGGAGGTCCGCGACGTCCACCACAGCCACTACGGCCGGATGTGCCCGATCGAGACCCCCGAGGGTCCCAACATCGGCCTGATCGGCTCGCTGGCGACGTTCGGACGGATCAACCCGTTCGGCTTCGTGGAGACGCCGTACCGCAAGGTCGTCAAGGGCAAGGTCACCGACCAGATCGACTACCTCACCGCCGACGACGAGGACAAGTACGTCATCGCGCAGGCCAACGCGCCGCTGGACGACAAGTCCCGGTTCGCCGAGGAGCGGGTGCTGGTGCGCCAGCGCCACGGCGAGGTCAGCGAGATCCTGGCCGAAGAGGTCGACTACATGGACGTCTCGCCGCGCCAGATGGTGTCGGTCGCGACGGCCCTGATCCCGTTCCTCGAGCACGACGACGCCAACCGTGCGCTGATGGGCGCCAACATGCAGCGCCAGGCCGTGCCGCTGATCACCAGCGACGCGCCCCTGGTCGGCACCGGCATGGAGTACCGCGCCGCGGTCGACTCCGGCGACGTCCTGACCGCCGAGCGGGCCGGAGTCGTCAAGGAGGTGTCGGCCGACGCCATCGAGGTGATGAACGACGACGGCACCTACACGACGTACCGCCTGTCGAAGTTCCGTCGGTCCAACCAGGGCACCTGCATCAACCAGCGCCCGCTGGTGGCCGAGGGCGACAAGCTCCTCGAGGGCTCGCCGATCGCCGACGGGCCGTGCACCGACGAGGCCGAGATGGCGCTGGGCACCAACCTGCTCGTCGCCTTCATGCCGTGGCAGGGCAACAACTACGAGGACGCCATCATCCTCAGCCAGCGCCTGGTGCAGGAGGACATCCTCACCTCGATCCACATCGAGGAGCACGAGGTCGACGCCCGCGACACCAAGCTGGGCCCCGAGGAGATCACCCGCGACATCCCCAACGTCTCCGACGAGATGCTGGCCGACCTCGACGAGCGCGGGATCATCCGCATCGGCGCCGAGGTCACCACGGGCGACATCCTGGTCGGCAAGGTCACGCCCAAGGGCGAGACCGAGCTGACCCCGGAGGAGCGGCTGCTGCGCGCGATCTTCGGTGAGAAGGCGCGCGAGGTCCGCGACACCTCGATGAAGGTGCCGCACGGCGAGGAGGGCACCGTCATCGGTGTCCGCGTCTTCGACCGCGAGGAGGGCGACGAGCTGCCCCCCGGTGTCAACCAGCTGGTGCGCGTCTACGTCGCGCAGAAGCGGAAGATCTCCGTGGGCGACAAGCTGGCCGGCCGACACGGCAACAAGGGCGTGATCGCGAAGATCCTGCCGATCGAGGACATGCCGTTCATGGAGGACGGCACCCCGGTCGACGTGATCTTGAACCCGCTCGGCGTGCCGCGACGGATGAACATCGGGCAGATCCTGGAGCTGCACCTGGGCTGGCTGGCCAAGCAGGGCTGGGACCTCAACCTCTCCGAGGACGCCAAGACCTCGGACTGGAAGCAGCGGCTGATCAAGATCCACGCCGACAAGGCCGATCCCGACACCAACCTGGCGACGCCGGTCTTCGACGGCGCCAAGGAGGACGAGATCACCGGTCTGCTCGGGTCGACGCTGCCCAACCGCGACGGCGTCCGGGTGGTCGGCAAGGACGGCAAGGCGAGCCTGTTCGACGGGCGCTCCGGTGAGCCGTTCCCCGACCCGGTCTCGGTGGGCTACATGTACATCCTCAAGCTCCACCACCTCGTCGACGACAAGATCCACGCTCGCTCCACCGGCCCCTACTCGATGATCACGCAGCAGCCCCTGGGTGGTAAGGCCCAGTTCGGCGGCCAGCGGTTCGGCGAGATGGAGGTCTGGGCGATGGAGGCCTACGGCGCCGCCTACGCCCTGCAGGAGCTGCTGACCATCAAGTCCGACGACGTGCCGGGCCGGGTCAAGGTCTACGAGGCGATCGTCAAGGGCGAGAACATCCCCGACTCGGGCATCCCCGAGTCGTTCAAGGTGCTCGTCAAGGAGATGCAGTCGCTGTGTCTCAACGTGGAGGTGCTGTCGCAGGACGGCTCGCAGATCGAGCTCAAGGACGCCGAGGAAGACGTCTTCCGGGCGGCCGAGGAGCTCGGCATC
Source organism: Nocardioides sp. (assembly GCA_049841015.1). Classification (GTDB taxonomy): domain Bacteria; phylum Actinomycetota; class Actinomycetes; order Propionibacteriales; family Nocardioidaceae; genus Nocardioides. The sequence continues at coordinate 207,762 of JASGIN010000011.1, read as the reverse complement.
GACCTGTCCCGCCGCGAGCCCAGCTCCGTCGAGGAAGTCTGAGTCGTGGCCCTGGTGGTTTCGAGACGGTCGCAGAGCGACCTCCTCAACCACCGGGGCGCCTCAGTCCCCAGCCTGTAGAGAGTTTTCAGAACCAACCGAAGGAATGCAGCCACCGTGCTCGATGTGAACTTCTTCGACCAGCTTCGGATCGGCCTGGCCACTGCGGAGGACATCCGCACGTGGAGCCACGGCGAGGTCAAGAAGCCGGAGACGATCAACTACCGCACGCTCAAGCCCGAGCGTGACGGTCTCTTCTGCGAGAAGATCTTCGGTCCCACCCGGGACTGGGAGTGCTACTGCGGCAAGTACAAGCGGGTGCGCTTCAAGGGCATCATCTGCGAGCGCTGCGGCGTCGAGGTGACCCGGAGCAAGGTCCGTCGCGAGCGGATGGGCCACATCGAGCTCGCCGCCCCGGTGACCCACATCTGGTACTTCAAGGGTGTGCCGAGCCGGCTCGGGTACCTCCTCGACCTCGCCCCGAAGGACCTCGAGAAGGTCATCTACTTCGCGGCGTACATGATCACCGCCGTCGACGAGGACGCCCGGCACAAGGACCTGTCCTCCCTGGAGAACAAGGTCGGCCTCGAGCGCGAGCGGCTGGAGAAGCGCCGCGACGGTGCGCTCGACGACCGCGCCAAGAAGCTCGAGGAGGACATCGCCGCCCTCGAGGAGGAGGGCGCGAAGGCCGATGCCCGCCGCAAGGTCCGCGACGGCGCCGAGCGCGAGATGAAGCAGATCCGCGACCGGGCCCAGCGCGAGCTGGACCGGCTCGAGGAGGTCTGGAGCACCTTCAAGTCGCTGCAGGTCCAAGACCTCATGGGCGACGAGATGCTCTACCGCGAGATGAAGAACTGGTTCGGCAAGTACTTCGAGGGCCACATGGGGGCCACCGCGATCCAGCGGCGGCTCGAGGACTTCGACATCGAGGCCGAGGTCGCCAGCCTGCGCGACACCATCGCCAACGGCAAGGGCCAGCGCAAGGTCCGCGCGCTGAAGCGGCTCAAGGTCGTCGACGCGTTCCGCAAGACCGGCAACAAGCCGCAGGGCATGGTGCTCGACGCCGTCCCGGTCATCCCGCCGGACCTGCGCCCCATGGTGCAGCTCGACGGTGGCCGCTTCGCGACGTCCGACCTCAACGACCTGTACCGCCGGGTCATCAACCGCAACAACCGCCTCAAGCGACTGCTCGACCTGGGCGCGCCCGAGATCATCGTCAACAACGAGAAGCGGATGCTGCAGGAGGCCGTCGACTCGCTGTTCGACAACGGCCGTCGCGGCCGTCCGGTCACCGGCCCGGGCAACCGGCCGCTGAAGTCGCTGTCCGACATGCTCAAGGGCAAGCAGGGCCGCTTCCGGCAGAACCTCCTCGGCAAGCGCGTCGACTACTCGGGTCGTTCGGTCATCGTGTCCGGCCCGCAGCTGAAGCTGCACCAGTGCGGCCTGCCCAAGCAGATGGCGCTGGAGCTGTTCAAGCCGTTCGTGATGAAGCGGCTGGTCGACCTGTCGCACAGCCAGAACATCAAGTCCGCCAAGCGGATGGTCGAGCGGGCGACGTCCGGCCTGTCCCGGTACGCCGTGGTGTGGGACGTCCTCGAAGAGGTCATCACCGAGCACCCCGTGCTGCTCAACCGTGCACCCACGCTGCACCGACTCGGCATCCAGGCCTTCGAGCCCCAGCTGATCGAGGGCAAGGCGATCCAGATCCACCCGCTCGTCTGCTCGGCGTTCAACGCCGACTTCGACGGTGACCAGATGGCGGTGCACCTGCCGCTGTCGGCCGAGGCCCAGGCCGAGGCGCGGATCCTGATGCTGTCGACCAACAACATCCTCAAGCCGTCGGACGGCCGTCCGGTGACCATGCCGACCCTGGACATGATCATCGGCCTGTTCTTCCTCACCACCGACCGCGACAGCGAGCCGGGCGAGGGTCGGGCGTTCTCCAACGTCGCCGAGGCGATCATGGCGTTCGACCACGGCGAGATCTCGCTGCAGAGCAAGATCCGCATCCGGTTCGACGACATCGTGCCCCCGCTGGAGCTCGAGGTCGGCGAGGACTGGGAGGAGGGTCAGTCGATCACGCTCGAGACCACCTTGGGTCGGGCGCTGTTCAACGACACCCTGCCGGCCGACTACCCCTTCGTGAACTACGAGGTGGGCAAGAAGGCCATGGGCGCGATCATCAACGACCTGGCCGAGCGCTACACCAAGGTCGAGGTCGCCGCGTCGCTCGACGCACTCAAGGACACCGGCTTCCACTGGGCCACCCGGTCCGGGGTGACCGTGTCGATCGACGACGTCACCACGCCCGAGAAGAAGGCCGAGATCCTGGCCGACTACGAGGGTCAGGCCAACAAGGTGCAGAAGCAGTTCGAGCGCGGCCTCGTCACCGACGAGGAGCGTCGCCAGGAGCTGGTGGAGATCTGGACCCAGGCCTCCAACGACGTCGCCAAGGAGATGGAGAAGTCCTTCGACCGGACCAACCCCATCTTCATGATGGTCGACTCCGGCGCCTCCGGAAACATGATGCAGATCCGCCAGGTGGCGGCGATGCGTGGCCTCGTAGCCAACCCGCGAGGCGACATCATCCCGCGCCCGATCAAGGCGAACTTCCGTGAGGGCCTCTCGGTCCTGGAGTACTTCATCTCCACCCACGGTGCTCGCAAGGGTCTGGCCGACACCGCGCTGCGTACCGCCGACTCCGGGTACCTCACCCGTCGTCTGGTGGACGTCTCGCAGGACGTCATCATCCGTGAGGACGACTGCGGCACCGAGCGCGGCATGGAGAAGAAGATCGGTGTCCGCGGCGAAGACGGCGTGGTCCGCAAGGACGACAACGTCGAGACCTCGGCGTACGCCCGGGCGACGGCCGTCGACATCCTGCACCCCGAGACCGGCGAGAAGCTCGCGTCGGCCGGCGAGGACCTCGGCGACGTCAAGATCGGCGAGCTCGTGGCCGCCGGCATCGAGACCGTCCGCGTGCGCTCGGTGCTCACCTGCGAGGCCAGGACCGGCACCTGCGCGACCTGCTACGGCCGGTCGCTGGCGACCGGCAAGCTCGTCGACATCGGCGAGGCGGTCGGCATCATCGCCGCCCAGTCGATCGGTGAGCCGGGCACCCAGCTGACGATGCGGACGTTCCACACCGGTGGTGTGGCCTCGGCCGACGACATCACGCAGGGTCTGCCGCGTGTCCAGGAGATCTTCGAGGCGCGCATCCCCAAGGGGCGCTCGCCGATCTCCGAGGCCGCGGGCCGGATCGAGATCGAGGAGACCGACAAGAGCCGGAAGATCCTGGTCACGCCCGACGACGGCTCCGAGGTGCTGGAGTACCCCGTGTCGAAGCGCTCCCGGCTGCTGGTGGGCGACGGCGACCACATCGAGGTCGGCCAGATGCTCACCGTCGGTACGCCGGAGCCGCACGAGGTGCTGCGCATCCTCGGCGTCCGCAAGGCGCAGGAGCACCTGGTGGACGAGGTCCAGGCGGTCTACCGCAGCCAGGGCGTGTCGATCCACGACAAGCACATCGAGATCATCGTGCGGCAGATGCTGCGCCGGGTCACGGTGATCGAGTCGGGTGACACCAACCTGCTGCCCTCCGACCTGGTCGACCGGACCCGGTTCGAGGAGGAGAACCGTCGGGTCGTCTCCGAGGGCGGCAAGCCCGCCTCGGGTCGTCCGGTGCTGATGGGGATCACCAAGGCGTCGCTGGCCACCGAGTCGTGGCTCTCGGCCGCCTCCTTCCAGGAGACGACCCGGGTGCTCACCGACGCGGCGATCAACGCCCGCTCCGACAGCCTGCGCGGCCTGAAGGAGAACGTCATCATCGGCAAGCTGATCCCGGCCGGCACCGGCCTGGAGCGGTACCGGAACATCCGGGTCGAGCCGACCGAGGAGGCCCGGGCCGCGGCGTACGCCGTGACCGGGTACGACGCCTACGACTACGAGTTCGGCAACGCCGGCACTCAGGCCGTGGCCCTCGACGACTTCGACTTCGGCTCGTACCAGAACTGAGTCGTTGAGTTGGCCCTCCGGGTGCGTTGAATTGGCACTCCGGGCTCGCGAGAGATCGTGAGACGCGTGTGAATAGGCCCGGAGGGCCAATTCAACGCACCCGGAGGGCCAACTCAACAACGGCTCTGGGGGTGGACGGCTGCAAGGCGGGATGGGTCGGCGCCCTCCTCGACGGGTCGGCGTACGACGTGCTGGTGGCGGGCGACATTGCGAGCCTCGTCGCGCTCGCGATAGGTCTCGCACCGGAGCTCGAGGTCGTCGCCGTCGACATCCCGATCGGGCTGCCGGACGACCGACCGCGAGCCACCGACGTCCTGGCCCGCCGGCGCCTGCCGCCCGGCCGCAAGTCGTCGGTCTTCCCCACCCCGGCGCGGCGCGCCGTCGAGCACGGAACCCATCCGGAGGCGTCTGCGGCCAACCGGGACGCGCTCGGGGTGGGGCTCAGCATCCAGGCGTTCCACCTGGTGCCGAAGATCCTCGACGTCGACGCCTACGCCCGCTCGGGGCCGCCGGTGACGGTGCTGGAGGCGCACCCGGAGCTGTGCTTCGCCGCGCTCGACCCCGCCTGCGTGGTCCCGTCCAAGGTGACGGTCGAAGGCGCTCAGGCGCGTCAGGTCGCCCTTCGGGCGGCCGGCCTCGAGCCACCGGCGTACCGCCCGGGCCAGGGCTACGCCGCCGACGACCTCCTCGACGCGTGCGTGGTGGCCCGCACGGCCGCCCGCTACGTCGCCGGCACGGCGTACCCGCTCCCAGACCCGCCCGAGGTCTTCTCCGACGGTCTGCCCGCCGCAATCTGGGTCTGACTGCGCCCACTCGGTGGCAATTGGGGTGGTGAACAGGCGGCTGGGAGGATGGGGACATGACCGCGGGGGAGGAGACCGACGTCCTGGTGGTGGGCGCCGGGCCGGCCGGCTCCGCGACCGCTGCCTGGCTGGCCCGCCTCGGTGTCGACGTCCTGCTGACCGACGCCGCGGTGTTCCCGCGCGACAAGACCTGCGGCGACGGACTCACGCCCCGGGCGATCGGCGAGCTCGAGCGGCTCGGCCTGGGCGACTGGCTCCGTGCCCACACGGTCAACCGCGGGCTGCGCGCGCACGGCTTCGGCCAGACCCTGCTGCTGCCGTGGCCCGGCGGCACCCTGCCCGACTGGGGCTCGGCCGTCGCCCGCACCGAGCTCGACGACCACCTGCGAACGACGGCGATCAAGGCCGGCGCCCGCGCCCTCGACGGCGCCCGCGCGGTCGACGTACGGCGTGACGGCGCGCGGGTCAGTGGGGTCGTGTTGGCACGGGGCGAGGAGCACGTCGAGGTCCGGTGCCGCCGGCTCGTGGTCGCCGACGGAGTTCGCTCGCCGCTCGGCAAGCTGCTCGGCCGTGAGTGGCACCGCGACACGGTGTACGGCGTGGCCGGGCGCTCCTACGTCACCTCCACGATGGCCGACGACCCGTGGATCAGCTCCCACCTCGAGCTGCGCGGTGAGCAGCACGAGGTCCTCTCCGGCTACGGCTGGATCTTCCCGCTCGGCTCCTCGACCGGCGTCGGCGAGGTGAACCTCGGCGTCGGCACCCTCGCCACGGCCAAGCGACCGGCCGACTTGAAGGTCCGCGCCCTGATGGCGTCGTACGCCGACGGTGTGCGCACGTCGTTCGGGCTCGGCGACGAGCTGCGTGCGCCCACCAGCGCGCTGCTGCCGATGGGCGGGGCCGTCACCGGGATCGCGGGCGCCAACTGGGCCCTGGTCGGCGACGCGGCGGCCTGCGTGAACCCGCTCAACGGCGAGGGCATCGACTACGGCCTCGAGGGCGGGCGGCTGGTCGCCGAGCTCATCGCCGAGGATGCCGACCTGGCGACGGCCTGGCCCGCGACGCTCACCGAGCACTACGGCGAGGCGTTCTCGATCGCCCGTCGCCTCGCCGGGCTGGTCACCGTCCCGAGGCTGCTGGCGGCCCTCGGTCCCGTCGGCATGCGCTCCGACTGGCTGATGACCCTGGCCCTGCGCTGGATGGGCAACCTCGTCACCGACGACGACCGCGACCGCGCCGCGCGCGTGTGGCGCTGGGCAGGTCGACACTCGCAAGCCCGCGACGCGCGGCCGCCCTTCTCCTGACAGGATGGCCGGACGCCCGATCTCGAGGAGAAGTCCATGGCCAAGGCCCTGCCGAAGGTGCAGCGGGTCGCGGCGTACGGGCTGATCGTGCGGGACGGCGAGATCCTCCTGACGCAGCTGGCGCACCGGATCTCCTCCGAGGGGCGCTGGCACCTGCCCGGAGGCGGCGTCGACCACGGCGAGGACCCGCGGGACGCCCTGGTCCGCGAGATACGCGAGGAGACCGGGCTCGACGCCGAGGTCGGTGAGACCGCCCGGGTCTACTCCGCCCACCGTCCGTCGATGTGGCGGCAGGGCCGGCGCTGGGACTACCAGGCCCTGCGCATCGTGTACGACGCGTGGGTGCCCGCCGACGCGCCCCCACCGCAGGTGCTCGAGGTCGACGGCTCGACGCGGGCCGCCGCTTGGCACCGCGTGACCGACGTGCTGTCCGGCGCGGTGCCGGTCACCGACATCGCCACCGAGGCACTGGCCGACCACGAGCCGTTCCGGCTGCAAAGGGTCGGTGTCTACGCCCTGGTCCGCCGTGGTGCCGAGGTCCTCCTGACCCGGATCTCCGAGCGCGGCTTCCACACCGGCTCCTGGACGCTGCCGGGTGGGGGTCTCGACCACGGCGAGTCCCCGCGCGACGGGCTCGTGCGCGAGGTGGCCGAGGAGTGCGGGGTCCGGTGCCAGGTCGGGGAGCTGCTCGACGTCCACGACCAGCACTTCGGGGGGACGGCGCCCTCGGGACGCTTCGAGGACTTCCACGGCGTCCACCTCGTGTTCGCGGCCGCCGTGGCCGACGACGCGGAGCCGCACGTCGCCGAGGTGGGCGGCACCACGGACGCGGTGGCATGGGTCCCGATCAGGGAGATCGAGGCCGGGCAGCGGCCGGTGCTCGACGTCGTCCGCGCAGCCCTGGCGGCTTCGGCTCGACCCTAGACTGACCCGGTGAACCCCCGGCACCGGCGACTCGTCATCCCTGTCGCCCTCGCGGGGCTCTTGCTGATCGTGATCGTCTCGGCGGTGGTGCGGCGATGAGCCCGAGGTGAGCACCACATGACCGAGCCCCTCGACCAGGCCCTGGCCGGGCTGCGCGAGTCGGTCCTCGACGACGAGTCCCTGGTCCGCGCCGTCGCCTCCGGGCGGCGGCGGGGCGCGCAGCCGCCCTGGCGGCGCGTCGAGCTGCGGTACGTCGACCTCAAGGGCGGGCGCCATCTCCAGGTCACGGCGTACGACGAGACGCAGGCGCACACGAGCAACCACCGGGCGGGCGACCCCGCCGGCCAGGCGGTCGACGAGCTGTTGGAGCTGCCGTTCGGCAACTGGCACGTCGACACCACCTCGGAGACCCTCCAGCTGCGGGTGACCAAGAAGGGCGAGGCGGCGCTGCACCGCCGGGCCACGGAGACGCAGGAGGTCGGCCGCGAGCACGACCGCGACAAGGGCCGGCTGCTGCCGGAGGACGACGCGGTCTTCCGGGCGCTGGGCCTCAGCGACCACCAGGGACGTATCAAGCCCAGCCGACAGGGCAAGTACCGACAGGTCGAGGAGTTCCTGCGGATCCTCGACGCGACGATCCAGGATGGCCTGGACAGCGGACGTCTCCGGACGCCGACGGCCGACGCGCCGCTCGAGGTCGTCGACCTCGGCTGTGGCAACGCCTACCTGACCTTCGTCACCGAGCGGTATCTCCGCCACGTCCGCGGGCTGCCGGTGCGCCTGACCGGGATCGACCAGCGGGAGCAGTCGCGCGAGCACAACGAGCGCATCGCCGCCGAGCTCGGCGCCGACGCGAGCTTCGTCGCCGCCTCGATCGCCGACGCGGTTCCGGCCTCCCGGCCCGACGTCGTGCTCGCGCTCCACGCGTGCGACACCGCCACGGACGACGCGCTCGCCCGGGCGGTGGAATGGGAGGCGCCGCTGGTCCTGGCCGCGCCGTGCTGCCACCACGACATCGCCGCGCAGCTCCGCCGGCAGGGCGCGCCCGTGCCGTACGGCATGCTGACCAAGGACGGCATCCTGCGCGAGCGTCTGGCGGACACCCTCACCGACGCCCTGCGTGCGGCACTGCTGCGTGAGCGGGGGTACCGGGTCGAGGTCATGCAGTTCGTCGGCAGTAGGCACACCCCGAGGAACACGCTGATCCGCGCCGTACGGACAGGTAACCTGTCGGCCACCATGAGCGCCCGCACGGAGTACGACGACCTGACCACCACCTGGGGGATCTCCCCACGGCTCGCGGAGCTGACGGCCCGATGAGGGTGCTCGGGTCCCGGCGCTGGGGTGCCGTCGCGGCCGTGCCGGTGGCCGCGCTGTTCGTGGGGTCGCTGACGCCGGGCGCCGAGGCGTCGTCGCCCGCGGCGCGCACGACCACGGTGTTCGTCGTCCACGACCGCGCCATCACCGAGGACAGCGGGCTCGCCCAGGCGGGCCGGTTCTTCGTGACGACCAACGACAACGGCAGCAGCGCCACGGTCTACACCCTCAACCAGCGCGGCCGCACCGTCGGCACGACGAACTGGGCGCGGCGCCAGCACGACTGCGAGGCCATCGCCCCGATCAACGCCGGCCACGTCTGGATCGGCGACATCGGCGACAACGACGCGGTGCGCTCGTCGATCCTGGTCAGCAAGGTGCCGGTGGGTCGTGGTGATCGGACCGTGCGCCCGAAGAAGTACCACCTCGTCTACCCCGACGGTCCGCACAACGCCGAGACCCTGCTGCGCGACCCGACGACGGGCGCGCTGTACATCGTGACCAAGAGCCCGACCGGGGGCACCCTGTACGCCGTGCCGAAGCCGCTCAGCGCAGCTCACGCCAACCAGCTCGTCCCGATCGCCCCGGTGCCGCTGGCGAAGGCCACCGACGGCGCCTTCTTCGCCAGCGGCAACTACCTCGTGATCCGCGACTACGACCGGGCCCTGCTGTACGCCTGGCCGTCGATGACGCAGATGGGCACCTTCCGGCTTCCCACCCAGCCACAGGGGGAGGGCCTTGCCACCGACACCGGCGGCTCGGTGTTCCTGTCGACCGAGGGCGTGCGGCAGCCGGTGCTGCACTACCGCCTGCCCGCCAAGCTGCGTCGCATTCTCAAGACGCCGCCGGAGTGATCTGTGCTCCCGCTGCTGTCGGGGCTGGCACTGACCCTCCCGGCAGCGCTGGCTCTGGCCGTGGGGCCGTCAGCCTCGCCCGGCACGCCGGTGCTGCACTTCCGGGACCCTGCGATCGTCGAGGCCAGCGACCTGGTGGTCCAAGACGGCCTGTACCTCACCACCAACGACTCCGGTGACACCGGCCGGGTCTTCGCCGTGGACTCCTCAGGCGCGACCGTCGGGGTGACCCGCTGGTCACGCGATCCGGTCGACACCGAGGCGCTGGCACCCGGAGGCGACGGCACCGTGTGGGTGGGCGACATCGGCGACAACCTCGCGCGGCGACCGTACGTCGTCCTCGCGCGCGTGCCGGTCGGTCCCGGCGACCGCACGGTGCACCCCACGACGTACCGGCTCCGCTACCCGGACGGCGCGGTCGACGCCGAGACCCTCATGCGCGACCTTGAGACGGGGCGGCTCTACATCGCGACCAAGGGCGTCTTCGGCGGCGTGCTGTACGCCGTGCCGTCGCGACTGCGCGCCTCCGGTGTCAACCGCCTGAAGCCGGTCGGCCGGGTGCTGCCCGTCGCGACCGACGGCGCGTTCTTCCCTGACGGCCGCCACCTCGTCGTCCGCAGCTACACGACCGCGGTGGTCTACGACTGGCCGTCGATGCAGCCGATCGGCTCGGTCGCGCTGCCCCAGCAGCGTCAGGGTGAGGGGATCGCGGTCGCCGCCGATGGCCGTGTCTACGTCTCGTCGGAGGGGGCCGACTCGCGGGTGCTGCAGGTGCGGCTCCCTCGCCGGGTCGAGGCCCGGGTGAGCCCGCCGTCGGAGTCGGCGGGCCCGACGACCGGTGCGCGGCCCTCGTCGGCCGCCTCCCCCGAGGAGGCGTCCCGTCCGCTGTGGCCCTGGCTCGCCGGCGGTCTCCTGGGCCTGGCGGCGCTCGCCGTCCTGCTGCGCTCCCTACGGCCGCCCTCGCGATAGTGCGGATCAGAATGCCGGTCGACGGGCCTCTGCCACCGGCCTCGTGATCCGTACTATCCGGACGGCGGCGAGAGGCATGCGGCGTACGTCGGTGGGTTACGTGGTCGTCGTGAGGCGGACATGAGGCCGAGATGGCGCGGTTGAGACGGAGCTCGCCGGACGAGCGCGGGTGGAGCCGTCGGCGGTCGGGCCGCGGCTTCGTTTACTTCGACCATGGTGGCGTACGGCTGGCGACCGAGGACGCCGAGCGGGTCAAGGGCCTGGTCATCCCGCCGGCCTGGCGCGACGTCTGGATCTGCCCCTGGCCCAACGGCCACCTGCAGGCGGTGGGGACCGACGACGCCGGGCGACGGCAGTACCTCTACCACCCCGACTGGCGGGTACGGCGCGACGCCGCGAAGCACGCGCACGTGCTCGAGTTCGCGCGGGCGCTCTCCCGCGCCCGCGAGCGCGTGCTCGTCGACCTCGGCAGCGCGGGGATGTCGCACGAGCGCGCGTGCGCGACCGCCGTACGCCTGCTCGACCTGGGTTGCTTCCGGATCGGCAACGACGTGTACGCCGACCAGAACGGCAGCTTCGGGCTCACGACCCTGCAACGGCGCCACGTCCGCAGACGCGGCGACGGGCTGGTCTTCGACTTCGTCGGCAAGTCCGGCGTCCGGCACGAGGTCGAGATCGACGACCCCGCCACGGTGGCGGCCCTGGACGTGATGCGGAAGCGCAGAGCACCGGCCGAGGAGGAGCTGCTGGCGTGGAAGGAGCGCGGCCGCTGGCACGACCTCACCTCGGCCCACGTCAACGACTACGTGCGCGGCGCGACCGGGATGGACGCCACCGCCAAGGACTTCCGCACCTGGCACGCGACGGTCCTGGCCGCCGCCTCGCTGGCCGCCTCCGACGAGCCGGGCGCGACCACGGCGTCTCGCAAGCGCGCGGTGGTGGCCGCGATGAAGGAGGTCGCCGAGTTCCTCGGCAACACCCCGGCGCTCGCCCGCTCGTCGTACGTCGACCCACGGATCGTCGACGCCTACGAGGAGGGACGCACGATCGGCTCCGCCGTACGCCGGAAGGTCGCGTCGGCCGACGAGCGGCAAGCGGTGCTCGAACGCGCGGTGCTGCGGCTGCTGCGCTCGGCGTGAGGCCGTGCGTCGGCGGCCCGGGCTCGGGTGGGCGCCGGTGGCCTCCGACGGTGTGGTGGGCCAGGGTGGGGACATGGAGCTGACCGTCGTCCGGGGCGACATCACCGAGCAGGACGTCGACGCGGTGGTGAACGCCGCGAACCGTGCCATGCGTGGGGGTGCCGGGGTCGACGGTGCGATCCACCGCGCGGGCGGGCCGGCCGTCCTCGAGGACTGCCGTCGGCGGTTCCCACACGGCCTGGACACGGGGGACGCCGGCTGGACGACGGCGGGCGAGCTGTCTGCCCGGTGGGTGATCCACGTCGTCGGTCCGAACTGGGGGCGCGGTGAGCGCGACCGGGCGCTCCTGACGTCGTGCTACGCCCGCGCTCTGGCGGTCGCCGACGAGCTCGGTGCGCGGACGGTGGCGTTCCCGCTGGTCTCCGCCGGCGCCTACGCCTGGCCGCAGGAGGACGCGATCGCGGCTGCCGTCGACACGCTGCGGTCCACCGGCACCTCGGTGACCGAGGCGCGGATAGTGGCCTTCGGCCCCGGGACGTACGCCGCGCTGATGACGGCGGTCGGCGGTGGCTGAGCCGGCACGGCTGGTGTTCGTGCTGCACGAGCACCGCAAGCCGGCACCCCACTACGACCTGCGGCTGGAGGAGGCCGGGGTGCTGCGGTCCTGGGCGGTACCCAAGGGAATGCCGCCCGACTCACGGACCGACCGGCTCGCCGTCGCCGTCTCCGACCACGACCTCGACCACGCGACGTACACCGACGCGGACAAGGACATCGCTGACACCGGGTGGTGGGAGCTGGAGGACCGCGACGACCGGCGCTTCGTGTTCGTGCTCCACGGCCGCACGGGCTCTCGCCGCTATGCGCTGATCGACACCGGCTCCGACTGGCTCCTCCACCTCACCAAGGCCCAACCCACACCCCCTCACTGAGCTGAGCTGAGTTGCGTTGTGTTGAGTTGAGTTGAGTTGAGTTGACCGGCGCCGCCTGACCGTTGACCGGCGCCCTCTGACCATTGAACGGCGCCGTCTGACCACGAGGTATGCCGCCGGGGTTGGACTCCGCCGAAGCGCGGTCGCGTTCGATCTGTACGCCGAGTGCTCCGGCGTCACGGCTTTCCTGACGCCTCCCACGGCACCACCGTGTGGTCAGACGACGCCGTTCAACGGTCAGAGAGCGCCGGTCAACGGTCAGACGACGCCGGTCAACGGTCAGACGGCGCCGGTCAACGGTCAGACGGCGCCGGTCAACGGTCAGACGGCGCCGGTCAACGGTTAGAGGTGGTCGACGACGTAGTCGATGCAGTGGGTGAGGGCCTCGACGTCGGTGGGGTCGATGGCGGGGTACATCGCGATCCGCAGCTGGTTGCGGCCCAGCTTGCGGTAGGGCTCGGTGTCGACGATCCCGTTGGCCCGCAGGGTCGCGGCGATGGCGGAGGCGTCGATCGAGTCGTCGAAGTCGACGTTGCCGATGACCAGCGAGCGGTGCTCGGGGTCGGTGACGTACGGCGTGGTGTACGACGTCTTCTCGGCCCAGCCGTACAGCGCCTGCGACGACGCGGTGGTCCGTTCGACCATCCCGGCCAGACCCCCCTGGCCGTTCATCCAGTCCAGCTGCTCGGCCATCAGGATGAACGTCGCGATGGAGGGGGTGTTGTAGGTCTGGTTCTGGCGTGAGTTCTCGACCGCCGTGACCAGGTCGAGGAACGCCGGGATGTGCCGGCCACCGGACTTGACGGCGTTCGCGCGCTCGATCGCGGCCGGCGACATGACGGCGATGTAGAGGCCGCCGTCCGAGGCGAACGCCTTCTGCGGCGCGAAGTAGTAGACGTCGGTCTCGCGGAGGTCGACCGGCAGCCCGCCGGCACCGCTCGTGGCGTCGATGAGCATCAGCGCGTCGTCGTCGGCGCCGGCCACGCGGCGTACCGGCGACATCACGGTGGTCGAGGTCTCGTTGTGCGGCCAGGCGTAGACGTCGACGCCCGCCTCGGCGACGGCGGTCGGCAGCGTCCCGGGCTCGCTCTCGACGACCGTCGGCGCGTCCAGCCACGGCGCCGCCTTGGCGGCGGCGGCGAACTTCGACGAGAACTCCCCGAACGACAGGTGCTGGCTCTTCTGCCGGATCAACGCATACGTCGCGACGTCCCAGAACGCCGTCGCCCCGCCGTTGCCGAAGACGACCTCGTAGCCGTCGGGCAGGCCGAAGAAGGTCGCCAGCCCCTCGCGCACGCGGCCCACGAGGGCCCGCACCGGCGCCTGCCGGTGGGAGGTCCCCATCAGCGACGTGCCGGTCGCCGCCAGGGCGTCGAGGTGGCTGGTCTGGATCTTCGAGGGGCCTGCCCCGAACCGGCCGTCGGCGGGCTTCAGCTCTGCGGGGATCGAGAGGGCGTCGCTCATGGCTGGCTATTGTGTCAGGGCCTGGGCGCCGGTCGACGAGGAGGACAACAGGTGAGCGTGGAGCCCGCCGGCCACGAGATCGACGGGCTCCGGATCGAGCAGCTCCCGATCAGCCACCCGGACGCCCAGCTGCTGGTCGAGGCCGTCCAGCAGGAGTACGTCGTGCGGTACGGCGGCCGCGACCTGACGCCGCTTCACGCCTCGGAGCTCGAGCCGCCCTGGGGCGCGTTCTACGTCGGCTACCGCCTCGGTCGGCCCGTGGCGACGGGCGCCTGGCGCTTCCGCGACGACGTCTCCCGGCTCGGGTCGACGACGCCGGCCGAGGTCAAGCGCATGTACGTCGCTCCCGCGGCCCGGCGGCTCGGGCTGGCCCGGCGGATGCTCGCCCACCTGGAGACCGCGGCGCGGGCAGCGGGCGCCGACGTGATGGTGCTCGAGACCGGTACGGCGCAGCCCGAGGCGATGTCCCTCTACGAGCTGGCCGGCTACGAGCGGGTCGAGCCGTTCGGGCACTACCGCGAGTCGGAGCAGAACCGCTGCTACGGCCGCAGGCTGGCCTGAGCGACGCTCCAGCGCTGCTCGCAGCGGTAGCCGCGGGCCGCGAGCGCCAGCACCAGCGCGAGCAGCGCGACGTTGCTGGCCAGCTTGGTGGCGAGCGGTACGTCGCCCAGCGGGGTCGTCAGGAACGCCGGCCCGCCGATGGAGAGCAGGTCGCCCGCGAGCGCGGCCACCAGGTGGCGTCCGTCCCAGCCGGAGCGTGCCGACCACGTCGCGAGCAGGGCGAGCCAGATCCCGATCGCGAGGACGGCGGCGGTCGTCCCGACCCAGCCGGTCGGCACGGCGTTGCGGACGGTGAGCAGGACCGCCGTCACCAGCCCGACCACCCATGGCCGCGGGACACCTCCGGCGGCCGGTGGCCGGGCGCATGAGCGAGTCAGGGCGACGCCGACCAGGGCCAGCACGACGGCGACCGTGCCCCACAGTTCGCCCGGCGAGATCCGAAACGAGGTGGAGCGCAGCTGGTCGACCAGGATGAACGCCGAACCCGCCGCCCACAGCAGGGCGGTCACGACGAGGCCGCGGCGGCCGAGCCACGGCCGCCGCGCGCGCTCGGGCCACCACGACTCCGCCATCGCGATCGGGGCCGCGATGCTGCCCAGGACGTGGCCGCCGACGAACGACAGGATCATGTACGCGCTGGTCCCGAGGAACGGCAGGAACGTCGGGTCGCGCAGGTCGTCCCA
Source organism: Nocardioides sp. (assembly GCA_049841015.1). Lineage (GTDB taxonomy): Bacteria > Actinomycetota > Actinomycetes > Propionibacteriales > Nocardioidaceae > Nocardioides. Next base: position 192,759 of record JASGIN010000011.1, on the reverse strand, counting down.
GTAGTCGATGTCGCGGTACGCCGGGTCGAAGAGGCTCTGGTCGACCAGGCCGGCCTCGATCAGCCCGAACCCCGCGGCCAGCAGCAGGATGCTCGGCCAGCCGAGACCGCGCCGGCGGGTGACCTCGCGGATCAGCACCGCCGGCGCGCCGTACAGCGGTGCGAAGAAGACGATGCCGAAGAGCAGCGCGGCGACGTTCCCGGTGATGTCGTCGTATCCGATGAGGTACTCCGCGGTCACGGGCGCCAGCAGGAGCACCAGGACGACCGGGGCGGGCACCCGCAGCGCGCGACGCACTCTTCTCCACACGCGACCGACGCTAGGCACCGCTGTCGTCGACGGCATCGGGCAGCGGTCGGGTGATCTGCGACCAAAGTCGCGGGCCGCGCTGCCCGCGGTCGGGCCTGTGGATGAGCCGCGCGGCGTCGGGCCGAACCCTGCCAGGCTGGCGCCCGGTCGGAAGGGAGTCTCGGGTGACCGGTCAGATCGCTGTGGAGGGAGCTGCGTTCGAGCGAGCGCGGCGGGAGGTCGTCGACACGCACGAGGAGCTCGAGCGCGAGCGCGCCAGACTGGTGCGCGAGGCCGCCGAACTCCTGGACGACGGGTGGCAGGGGCCGGCGGCCACGCAGTACGCGCGGGCCTGGGCCGAGTGGGAGGTCGGGGCGGACCGGGTCGTGGACGCGCTGGGCCGGCTGTCGTCGGCGATGGCGGCGGCCCGAGTCGAGCTCGCTCTGGCCGACACCTCGGCTGCAGCCGGCTCCGCACGCCTGCTCGCCCGGCTGGGCGGGTGAGTCGCGCGTGATCTTCAGCGCCGACCTGGATCGGCTCACGACCCATGCGGAGCAGGCCCACGCGTTCGCCGAGCGGGCCGAGCAGGCCGCCGGGCGGCTCGGCGTGGTCGTGGCCGATCTCCACCTCACCTGGACCGGGCACGCCGGCGACGCGCATCGGCGCGCGCACGACGGTTGGGTCCGTGGCGAGCGCGAGCTGCGCGAGGCCCTCGTCGCGATGACGCGGGCGGTGGCGCGGGCCCACGACCACTATCGCGCGGCAGCGACGGCGAACGCCGAGATGTGGAGCCCGCTCGGATGAGGCTCGCGGTCGACACCGGCGCGTACGCGTCTGCCGGAGGAGTGCTGTACGACGCCAACCACGGCGTCACCGAGACGATCGCCCGGCTGGCAGGGGCACTCGATGCCTGTGGCGGGATGAGCGGCGCCGACTCCGGTGGCCGTGAGTGGGCCCAGACCTACGACCGCGTCGCCGGCGACCTGGTGCGCGCCGGGGCCGACCTGGGAGGGTCGCTGGGCTCCCTCGCCGACCTGATCGACACGGGCCTGGCCAACCACACCGACGCGGAGCAGTCCGCGTGCCTGGTCCCGGGCGCTGTGGGCGGGGTGGTGCCCAGCTCGGCCCGGGTCGGCGAGCGCCTGACGCCGGCAGCGTTGCCCTCCGCGTTCGGCGGCGTCGGTGGTGAGCCCGCGGCGTGGACCTGGCTGGCGGCCCATCTGGAGGGTCTGCTCTGGCCCGACGCCGACACCGGCCGGATGCGTACGGCGGGCGCGGTCTGGTCCGCGGCGGCCGCCCAGCTCGAGGGCTGGGCGTCGTCCGCGACCGGCGCGGCGTACCTCCTGGAGGGCCAGCGCTCGCCCGAGATCCCGGTGGCGAAGGACGCCGTGCGCGAGCTCGGCCGACACGGCGCCGACCTCGCCGGTGTCTGCCGCAACGTCGGCGAGGCGTGCACGTCGTACGCCGAGCAGGTCGACGAGCACCACGCCGAGCTGGTGGGCATCTGCCACGAGCTGATGACCTGGACCGTGGTCGACCAGACCACCGGTGTCGTCCTCAGCTTCTTCACCGGTGGGGGCGCCGAGATCGCGGCCCAGCTGATCGAGGGCGGGGTCATGGCGCGGTTCGCCGCGCGGGTGGTCGCGGTCCTGCGCCGGCTCGTCGAGCTGGCCCGGGTCGCCGCGGAACTGGTGTCGCGCGGACTCGAGACCGTCACCCGGGTCCTGGTCCGGCTGCGCGCCTTCCTGGCGCTGCGCACGGTCCGAGCGCTGGAGCGCTTCGGCGTGACGATCGTGGGGCGGCGCGCCCTGTCGGAGCTGCCGGCCGAGCTGCGGGTGCAGGTCGAGGACGCGATCGAGAGGTCGCGCATCGACAAGAGGCGCTTTCCCAAGCACGACGGGGAGGAGTTCGGAAACTGGAATCCGAAGTACCAACTGCCTCCGGGCGAGTACACCGAGTGGACAGCGGCGGCCTCCGGTTCGGGACGGGGTGCCTATCGCGTCCTGATCCGCGGTGACGCCGAGCGTCCAGATGCCATCTATATCTGGGACCACGTCGGTCCACCTGTCAGGATTGGTCCATGAGCAGCAGCAGCTCGTGGTCGTTGACCCCGCACACGATCCACGTCAACGAGGACCCGGCGGGAGCGATCACGCGCGCCCGGCGTGAGGGCGCGCTGTTCTTCCACTGGCCACTCGAGGGCATCCGCAACATGCGCGAGCTCGGCGAGTCAGCCGAGGTCCTCTTCCAGGTGCCCTACCGCTCGCCGAGCATCGACGGGTTGCTCGACTATGCCTCCGACCTGGAGTGGTTCGAGTCGCCCCACGGCGTGCTGATCGTCCTCGATGCTGCCCGTGCGCGAGCGAAGGTGGCGCTGCTGGCCGCATCGACGTTGCCGACCCTCGGGGATCGCTGGAGAGCCCAGGGAAAGCCCTTCGAGGCCTATGTGACCGGTGTCGCCGACGTCCCGGCGATGCTCGACGAGCTCGAGCTCAGGAACGCTCATCTCGACGAGTTCGGTCGCACCAGTCGCGCGCAACCGGACACGCACCGTCTGGCCGTCTCCGCGCCCCCTCAAGCGGCGCGCGTCAGCCCGCCCAAGCGGCATCCCATCCTGCGATGGAGTCGGCGGGGCGCGTAGCCGGGCCGGTGTAGATCGCCGAAGGCCGGATCAGCCGTCCGGTGCGCTTCTGCTCGAGGATGTGCGCCGACCACCCGCCGGTGCGTGCGCAGGTGAACATCGAGGTGAACATGTTCGCCGGGACCTCGGCGAAGTCCAGCACGATGGCCGCCCAGAACTCGACGTTCGTCTCCAGCACACGGTCTGGACGCCGGGCGCGCAGCTCGGCCAGGGCCGCCTTCTCGAGGGCCTCGGCAACCTCGTAGCGCGGCGCGCCGAGCTCGCGCGCCGTACGCCGGAGCACCCGGGCGCGCGGGTCCTCCGCGCGGTAGACGCGGTGCCCGAAGCCCATCAGGCGCTCGCCGTTGTCGAGCAGCGACTTCACGTAGGTCTCGGCGTCCCCGGTCTTCTCGACCTCCTGGATCATGCCGAGGACCCGGGACGGAGCGCCGCCGTGGAGGGGGCCGCTCATCGCGCCGATCGCTCCCGAGAAGGCCGCGGCGACGTCGGCTCCGGTCGAGGTGATGACGCGCGCGGTGAACGTCGAGGCGTTCATGCCGTGCTCGGCCGCCGAGCTCCAGTACGCGTCGACGGCCCGGGTGTGCTTGGGATCCGCCTCGCCGCGCCACCGGATCAGGAACCGTTCCGCGAGCGACCGACCCTGGTCGACCTCGCTCTGGGGTACGACCGGCCGCCCGAGGCCGCGGGCCGCCTGCGCGGCGTACGACAGCACCATCACGGCGACCCGCGAGAGGTCGAGCCGCGCCTGCTCGTCGGAGATGTCGTAGGTCTGGCCCATCCCGAGCATGGGGGCGAGCATGGCGACCGACGCCTGGACGTCGGCCCGGACGTCGCCGGTGTGGATCGCGATGTTGTAGGGCTCGGCCGGCGGCAGCCCGGGGTCGAACGCCCCGTCGACGAGCAGCCCCCACACCTTCTCGAACGGCACCCGGCCGACCAGCTCCTCGATGTCGACGCCGCGGTAGCGCAGAGCCGACCCCTCCTTGTCGGGCTCGGCGATCTCGGTCGCGAAGGCGACCACGCCCTCCAGACCCTCGTGCACCTCGGGCTGCTCGCTCATGCGGCGACTCCTTCGTCTGAGTGCGAGCCGGCAGACTGGTGCCTCGGGCTCGACCTGTCGATTCTGCCCCGGCGGTCGTGGAGGTTGCACGACGGGGGAGGGCGAGAGGTTGTCGTCGTCGGTCCGGGTGGCCCGGCCCGCGGTGGTTGGATGGAGGACGTGACCGACCCGTACGCCGAGCTCCGCCGCGAGTACGCGCGTGGTGGCCTGGCCGACGAGGATCTGGCAGCGGATCCGTTCGAGATGTTCCAGCGGTGGTACGACGACGCCGTCGCCGCTGCGATCCACGAGCCGAACGCGATGGTGGTCTCCTCGTCCACCCCCGACGGTCGCCCGTCGTCGCGGATGGTGCTGCTCAAGGGGTTCACGCCGGCCGGCTGGGTTTTCTTCACCAACCTGGCGTCGCGCAAGGGGGTGGAGCTGCTCGCGAACCCTCAGGTCTCGCTGCTCTTCCCGTGGCATCCGCTCGAGCGCCAGGTGCGCGTGGACGGTCGGGCGGCGTCGCTCGGGCGCGATGAGGTCACGGCGTACTTCCACAGGCGGCCGCGCGGGTCGCAGCTCGGTGCGCACGCGTCCCACCAGAGCCGGGAGGTCGCCTCGCGCCAGGAGCTGGACGGCGCCTGGGCGGCCGCCGACGCGGCGTACCCCGAGGCGGTGCCGGTGCCCGACGAGTGGGGCGGCTTCCGGGTCGAGCCGGACGCGGTCGAGTTCTGGCAGGGCCGACCCGGCCGGATGCACGACCGGCTCGTCTACCGGCGCGAGGGCGACGGCTGGTCGACGCACCGCCTCGCGCCGTGAACGGCGAGCTGGGCGTTCTCCATCGCCTGGGGCCCGACGCCGAGCACACCCGGGCTGAGCGGGAGCTCACGGCAGCCGGATGGACGCGATGTGGGGTCGGCGACTGGGCGGTGGTCCTGGCCTCGCCGTCCGGGCAGCTGGCAGCGCGCATCAGCCCGTTCGACCCGGTGGCGCCGTACACGGTCCAGCTGTTCGAGCTCGCCGCGGGGACGGGCCAGGTCCCGCGGCTGCACGCCCACCGCGCCCTGGAAGGCGGGGCGGTGTGCACGGTGATGGAGCGGCTCGATCCGGCCGGTCCCGGCGAGGCCGAGGAGCTCTTCGCGGCCCTGGAGGAGCGGCGCGCCGACGTCCTCGACCTCGGTGTCGCGCTGGACGTGGTGCTGGCGCGGGCCCAGGCCGAGCTGCCCTGGTGCGGCTCGGTCGACCGCAACCCCGCGAACGTGATGCGGCGCGCGAACGGCGAGCTCGTGCTCACCGACCCGTTCTTCGCCGACGGACCCCACATGTACGGCAGCCTGACGACCGACGCGTCGCAGGTCGCCCGCCTGATTCCTGCGGAGTCGCGGCGCCACATGTTCGAGCTTCCGCTCGCCGAGAGCGGTCCGTGGGACCCCGAGGGGCGCGAGCGTATGCGGTCCGCCCTCGCCGCCGCGGACGCCCGACTCGGTCGCGAGACCGAGCCGTGACGCGCGGAAGGTCCCTAGGGTGAGGGGATGCGTCCGGCCCTCCTCGTCCCGACCGTCGCCCTGCTGACCGCGCTCACCCCGGCCGCCGTCGCGTCGTACGCCGGAGAGTCGGGCGCGCCCGCCGCCTCCGGCGCCCACGCGTCGGCTCGCGGGGTGAGACACGTCCACGTGCCGAAGGCAGGTCGCGCCGCGGGCACGGCTCATCCCGACCACGTCGTGGGCACCGGCACCGCGGGGAGCTGCCGGTCGGCCGCGGTCGTGAAGGCCGTCGCGGCGGGTGGGGTCATCACCTTCGACTGCGGACCGAACCCCGTCGTGATCCAGATGAAGCACACCGCGAAGGTCGTCAACGGCCGCCAGACCGCCACGGGTCTGCACGCGACCCGTCGCGTGGTCATCGACGGCGGGGGACTGGTGACCCTCAGCGGCATGGGCAAGCGGCGCATCCTCTACCAGGACACCTGCGACCAGCGTCAGGTCTGGACCACGAGCCACTGCCAGGACCAGCCGTTCCCCCGGCTGGTGGTCCAGAACCTCACCCTGATCCAGGGCAACTCCACCGGGAACCACTTCGAGGGTGGCGGGGGTGGCGCGATCTTCGACCGCGGGGGTCAGCTCAAGATCGTCAACACGAGGTTCATCGGGAACCGCTGTGACCGCACCGGTCCCGACCTCGGCGGGGCTGCGGTGCGGGCGCTGTCGCAGTACCACGGACGGCCGGTGTACGTCGTGCACAGCACGTTCCGCGGAGGTCGCTGCAGCAACGGCTCGGGGCTGAGCAGCATCGGGGTCTCGTGGACCGTCCTGAACAGCACGTTCCTGTGGAATCGCGCCACCGGCTACGGGGCGAACCCGCAGGCGGACGGGACGCCGGGTGGCGGCTCGGGCGGCGCGATCTACACCGACGGCGACACCTACACCGTCCGGGTCGCGGGCACCCTGATCCGCCACAACCACGCGAAGGAGGGCGGTGGGGCGATCTTCTACGTCAGCAACGACGGCTCGGGCCGACTCCACCTCCGTTGGTCGACCCTCGAGCAGAACGTCAGCGCTCGCTTCGAGAACCTCCCCGGCATCTACTTCCTCGGTCGCGGCCCGGTCGACGTCCGGCACACCGTCTTGAGGTAGGTGCCGAGATCCCGCGTCGCACCTACGATGACGGGATGGTGCTCCTGGAGCGCACGTCTGCGCTCGGGAGCACGGCCGACTACCTGGTCTCGGCAGCCGCCGGGAACGGCCGCCTGGTCTTCGTCGGCGGTGAGGCCGGCGTCGGGAAGACCACGTTCGTCGACCGGGTGGTCGCCGACGCGGGGTCGTCGGTGCGGCTGGCGACCGGCGCCTGTGACGGGTCCACGACGCCGGCTCCGCTCGGGCCGCTGCGCGAGATGCTCCCGGCCCTCCCTGTCGGGATCTGGCCCGACGACGCCGAGCGGCCCGAGGTGTTCCTGCGCCTGACCGAGGCCCTCGCCCGCCCCGGAGCGCCGCACCTGCTCGTCATCGAGGACGCCCACTGGGCCGACGACGCGACCCTCGACCTGGTCCGTCACCTGGCTCGGCGGGTCCACCGTCTCCGGGCGCTGGTCCTGGTCACCTTCCGGACCGAGGAGGCGGTGGCCAGCCATCCGCTCCGCGTGCTCTTCGGGGACGTCGGCGCCGCGTCCGGCGTACGCCGGGTCGACCTCAACCCGCTGACCCCCGACGGCATCCGGGAGCTGCTCGCCTCGGCAGGCTCGGCGGGGGAGGTGGTGGGCCTTCCCGATGCCGAGGAGCTGTACCGGGTGACCGGAGGGAACCCCTTCTACGCCACCGAGGTGATCGCGGTGGGCGCCGGCGCGGTGCCGCGGAGCGTGCGCGAGGCGGTGCTCTCGCGGACCTCGCGCCTGTCGGAGCGAGCCCGGGCGGCGATCGACCTGGTGGCGCTGGCCGGGCCGCGCTGCGAGGTGGCGCTGGTCGAGGACGTCGCACCCGACCTCGCACCGGGCCTCGACGAGGCGCTGGCGCGCGGGGTCCTGGTGCTCGCCGGCGACGTGGTGAGCTTCCGGCACGAGCTGGCGCGGCTCACCGTCCGCGACGAGATCCCGGCGATTCGCCGGCGCGCCCACCATCGCGATGTGCTGGCGTGGCTGGAGGCGCACGACGGCGAACCGTCGCGGGCGGCGTACCACGCCGATGCTGCCGGCGAGAGCGAGGCGGCCCGGGCCCATGCCCTGGTGGCGGGCCTTCGGGCGGCGTCCCTGGGCTCGCACAGCGAGGCGGCCGAGCAGTTCCGCCGCGCGCTGAGGCACAGCGCCGGCCTCGAGCCGCGCGACCTGGCCGACGTGCACGGCCGGCTGTCCTACGAGCTCTACGTGACCGGCCGGATGGAGGAGGCGCTCGCGGCGAGACAGGCGGCCCTGGGGTTCTGGCGCGAGCTCGGCGAGACCGAGCTGGCCGGCGACGCCGAGCGGTGGGTCTCGCGGCTGAGCTGGTTCTCCGGCGACACCCCGCTGGCCCGGGAGTACGCCGAGCGGGCCTGCGCCACGCTCGACGGCACCGGCGGCATCGCGGAGGCCATGGCCGCGAGCAACCGCGCGCAGCTCGGGATGCTGGCCTTCGATCTCGACGGGACCCGCCACTGGGCGGGCCGTGCCATGAGCCTGGTCGAGGGGCGCGACGACCGCGCGGCCGAGGAGGTGCGGGTCCACGCCCTGAACAACCTGGGCAGTGTCGAGACCGACAGCGGAGATGTCATCGAAGGCTGGCGCCTCCTCGAGGAGAGCCTGCAGCGCGCGCAGGCGGCCGACATGCACGAGCACGCTGCCCGGGCGTACACCAACCTCGGCCACCAGGCCGTCGCGTCCCACGACCATGTCCGTGCCGGCGCCCAGCTCGCCCAGGGGCTGCGCTACTGCCGCGACCGGGACCTCGACGCCTGGGCGCTCTACATGCGCGGGACCCAGGCCGTTCACCACCTCGATCGGGGGGACGCCGCGCAGGCGGCGACGGACGCCCAGTCGGTCCTGCGTCACCCGCGCACCGCAGCCGTGACCCGGATCCAATCCCTGCTCGCCCTCGCGGTGGCCCACGCCCGCCTCGGCGCCGGGGAGCACGCCGTACTCCTCTCCGAGGCGTTGGAGCTGGCGGAGGCCACTCACGAGGCACAGCGGATCGGCCCGGCGGGCGCGGCGGCGGCCGAGATCGCCTGGCTCGAGGGTCGGCCCGGAGACGCCGAGGCGGCGGCGGCCCATGCGTGGACGACGGTCGCGCAGGTGCGTGGGCCGTGGACCCGCGGGCAGGTCGCGACCTGGCTGCCGGACGCCGAGGCGGCTCGGGTCGCCGACTCCCTGAGCCCGCCGTACCGGGCCGAGGCGCTCCGGCGCTGGGACGAGGCGGCCGAGCTGTGGGACGAGCTCGGCAGTCGGTACGCCGCGGGCATGGCCCGGGCGCGCGGCGTCACGAAGGAAGGGCTGGCGGCGGCCGCTGTGCGGTTCGACGATCTGGGCGCCGACGGGGCAGCGGCCCGGGTCGCCGCCCTCGCCCGGGCTCAGGGTTGGACGACGCCGCGCGGCCGCCGAGCCACCACCCGCGCACATCCCCAGGGCCTGACCCGTCGGGAGGCGGAGGTGGCCGAGCTGGTGGCCGGCGGTCTGTCCAACGCCGCGATCGCCGATCGCCTCGTCCTCTCGACCCGCACCGTCGAGCACCACGTCGCCGCCGTCATGGCCAAGCTCGACGTCACCTCCCGCCATGCCGTCCGCGACACCCTCGCGGTGGAGACCGACGGGTAGTCCTCGGAATTCACTTGTGAGTGAGTGCTCACTCAGTTACGGTCGAGGGCGTGACGAGAGCGGCGAGGCTGGCCCCGGACGACCGGCGCGATGCGCTGGTGGAGGCCGTGCTGCCACTGCTCCGTGAGCACGGGAAGGCGGTGACGACGCGCCAGATCGCCGACGCCGCCGGGGTCGCCGAGGGGACGATCTTCAGGGTCTTCCCGAGCAAGGACGACCTCATCGACGCCGCTCTCGCGCGGGCCTTCTCGCCCGAGGGCTGGACTCACGACCTCGCCGTCGTCGACCCCGAGGCGCCCATCCGGGAGCGGCTCGAGCAGCTGGTGGCGGTCATGCAGAAGCGCCTCACCGAGATCTTCGGGCTGATGAAGGCCATCGGCATGGTGGCGCCCCCCAACCACGACTCCGACCGGGCCAACGCCGCGCGCGCCCACGTCACCCAGCAGCTGGTCGCCCTCGTCGGGGACGACGGCGACAAGTTCACGATGCCGGTCGTCGACGTGCTCCACGTGCTGCGGCTGCTCACCTTCTCGGCCAGCCACCACGAGATCGCGGACGGCCGGCTGCTCACTCCCACCCAGATCGTCGGGATCGTGCTCGACGGCGTACTGAAGGAAGAGGACTGATGCTGATCCGCCTGGTCCGCAGGTTTCTCGCGGCGTACCGCCGGCCCCTCGCGGTCGTGGTCGTCCTGCAGTTCATCGGCACCGTGATGGCTCTGTACCTGCCCAGCCTGAACGCCGACATCATCGACAAGGGCGTCATCACCGGCGACACCGGCTACATCATGCGCATCGGCGCGCTGATGCTCGGCGTCGCGGTCGTCCAGATCTGCTGCTCCGTCGGCGCCGTGTGGTTCGGCGCCCGGACCGCGATGGGCTTCGGCCGCGACGTCCGGGCCTCGATCTTCCACCGCGTCGGCACGTTCAGCCAGCGCGAGGTGCAGGACTTCGGCGCGCCCAGCCTGATCACCCGCGAGACCAACGACGTGCAGCAGGTGCAGATGCTCGTGCTGATGTCGTGCACGCTGATGGTGATGGCGCCGATCATGATGGTCGGCGGCATCGTGATGGCCGTCCACGAGGACGTCGGTCTCTCCTGGCTGGTGGCGGTGACCGTGCCGGTGCTCGCGGCCTGCCTCGCCCTGATCATCACCCGGATGGTGCCGAGCTTCCGGCTGATGCAGTCGCGCATCGACGAGGTCAACCGCCTGCTGCGCGAGCAGATCACCGGGGTGCGCGTCGTCCGGGCCTTCGTCCGGGAGCCACTCGAGACCGAGCGCTTCGCCGGGGCGAACGGCGACCTCACCGCCGTCGCCACCCGCGCCGGCCGCTACCTCGCCCTGATGTTCCCCACCGTCATGCTCGTGGCGAACGTCGCCTCGGTCGGGGTGCTGTGGTTCGGTGGCCACCGCGTCGACTCGGGGGCGATGCAGGTCGGCGCCCTCACGGCGTACCTGTCCTACCTGATGCAGATCGTCATGTCGGTAATGATGGGCACGTTCATGATGATGATGATCCCGAGATCGGCCGTCTGCGCCGACCGGGTCATGGAGGTCCTCCACACGTCGACGTCGGTGCCGGCGCCCGACGAGCCGACGACCGAGCTCCCCGAGCACGGCACGCTGCGGCTCGACGGCGTGGAGTTCAGCTACCCGGGCGCCGACCTGCCGGTGCTGCGCGACGTGTCGTTCGAGGCCCGCCCGGGTGAGACGGTCGCCGTCATCGGCTCGACCGGCGCCGGCAAGAGCACGCTGGTCAACCTCGTGCCTCGACTCTTCGACGTCACCGCGGGGGCGCTCGAGGTCGATGGCGTCGACGTACGCCGGCTGGAGCCGGAGCTGCTCTGGTCGCGGCTGGGCCTGGTGCCCCAGAAGGCCTACCTCTTCTCCGGCACCGTCCGCTCGAACCTCCTGCACGGCAAACCCGATGCGACGGACGACGAGCTGTGGGAGGCCCTGGAGATCTCGCAGGCGGCCGACTTCGTCCGGGCGATGCCCGAGGGCCTCGAGTCCCCGATCGCCCAGGGTGGAACCAATGTCAGTGGCGGCCAGCGCCAGCGGCTCGCGATCGCCCGGGCCGTGGTGCGCAGGCCGGAGATCTACCTGTTCGACGACTCGTTCTCCGCGCTCGACCTGGCCACCGACGCCCGGCTGCGGGCCGCTCTGAAGCCGGTCACGCGGGAGTCGACGGTGCTGATCGTGGCGCAGCGGGTCTCCACCATCCGCGACGCTGACCTGATCCTCGTGCTCGAGGACGGCGTCGTGGTGGGTCGCGGGCGCCATCACGAGCTGCTCGAGACCTGTCCGACGTACCAGGAGATCGTCGCGTCCCAGCTGAGTGCGGAGGAGGCGGCATGAGCGAGCAGCAGCAGAAGCCGGCCGGCAAGCTGAAGGAGACCGAGCGCATCCAGGCCGGCCCGGGTGGCCCCGGTCGCGGTCCGTTCGGCGGCGGCATGGTCGGACAGAAGGCCAACGACTTCTTGCCCTCGGCGAAGCGGCTGGTGCGCCGGATGGGTCCGGAGAAGGTGCGGGCCTCGGCCGTGGTCGCGCTGGCCGTGTGCAGCGTCGGCCTGATGGCGCTGGGTCCGCGGATCCTCGGGCACGCCACCGACCTGATCTTCGCGGGCCTGCTCGGCAAGCAGCTGGGCAGCGGGGCGCACGCCGTACCCGCAGGTACGCCGCAGAGCGCCGTCGTCGACCACCTGCGCCAGATCGGGGACGACCGCCAGGCGTCGATGGTCGCGTCGATGCACCACTTCACCGTCGGTCAGGGCGTCGACTTCACCGCCGTCGGGCACGTGCTCGTGCTCGTCCTCGCGGTGTACGTCGTCGCGTCGGTGCTGTCGTGGTTGCAGGGCTTCCTGCTCAACGACGTCGTCCAGCGCACGATCTTCCGGATGCGCTCCGAGGTCGAGGACAAGGTGAACCGGCTGCCGTTGAGCTACTTCGACCAGCAGCCGCGCGGCGAGCTCCTGAGCCGGGTCACCAACGACATCGACAACATCAGCCAGACGCTGCAGCAGACGATGAGCCAGCTGCTCAGCTCGTTGCTGACGGTCGTGTTCGTGGTCGGCTTCATGTTCTCGATCTCGTGGGAGCTGGCGCTGGTCGCCCTGGTGACGGTGCCGCTCACCATGGTCGTCACCGGCGCGGTGATGAAGCGCAGCCAGGGCATGTTCATCGACCAGTGGCGCCGTACCGGCAAGCTGAACGCCCACATCGAGGAGACCTTCTCCGGGAACGCCCTGGTCAAGGTGTTCGGTCGTCAGGAGGAGGTGGAGCGCACCTTCGCCGAGGAGAACGAGAAGCTCTTCAAGGCGTCGTTCGGCGCTCAGTTCGTCAGCGGTCTGATCATGCCGACGATGATGTTCATCGGGAACCTGAACTACGTCGTGATCGCGGTGCTCGGCGGCATCAAGGTCGCCAACGGCTCGATCTCGCTGGGCGACGTCCAGGCGTTCATCCAGTACTCCCGCCAGTTCACCCAGCCGCTGACGCAGGTCGCGTCGATGACCAACCTGCTGCAGTCCGGGGTCGCCAGCGCGGAGCGCGTCTTCGAGCTCCTCGACGCGCCCGAGCAGTCGTCCGACGCCGACGGCTCGCCGGCCGCGGCCGATGAGCGGCACGGTGAGGTGCGCTTCGAGGACGTGTCGTTCTCCTACAACCCGGAGACGCCGCTGATCGAGGGCCTCTCGCTCGTCGCGCAGCCCGGGCAGACCGTGGCCATCGTCGGGCCGACCGGGGCCGGCAAGACCACCCTGGTCAACCTCGTCATGCGGTTCTACGACGTCACCTCGGGACGGATCACCCTCGACGGCGTCGACATCGCCTCGATGCCGCGAGCCGCTCTGCGCGACCAGATCGGGATGGTCCTGCAGGACACCTGGCTGTTCGAGGGCACCATCCGCGACAACATCGCCTACGGCCGGCCCGGCGCCACCGAGGAGGAGATCCTCCAGGCCGCGCAGGCGACGTACGTCGACCGCTTCGTGCACTCCCTGCCCGACGGCTACGACACCCACCTGGAGGAGGACGGCACCAACCTGTCGGCCGGCGAGCGCCAGCTGGTGACGATCGCGCGGGCGTTCCTGTCCGATCCCGAGCTGCTGATCCTCGACGAGGCGACGTCGTCGGTCGACACGCGCACCGAGCTGCTGCTGCAGCAGGCGATGGCGGCCCTGCGCACCGATCGCACGTCGTTCGTGATCGCCCACCGGCTCTCCACGATCCGCGACGCCGACCTGATCCTGGTCATGGAGGACGGCGCGATCGTCGAGCAGGGCACCCACGAGTCGCTCCTGGAGGCGGACGGCGCCTACGCCCGCCTGTACAACGCGCAGTTCGTCGCCCCCGAGGAGTCCGCCGTCGCCTGACCCCCCTATTCGTTGAGTTGGCCCTCCTGGTCCGTTGAGTTGGCCCTCCCGGTCCGTCGAGTTGGCCCTCCGGGCTGGATGACTCGGCTCTCGCGGTTTCGGTGTGGCCCGGAGGGCCAACTCGACGGACCAGGAGGGCCAACTCGACGGACCGGGAGGGCCAACTCAACGGGAAACCGGTTGAGTGGGGTGGAGGCGTAGAGTTAGCGTCGTCGTACACGGGAAAGGAGGTGGTCCAGGTTTGAGTACCTATAGGACGCGTGAGGTGGCTGCGGTCTAGCAGCAACCGGCCAGCCCGAAGTACTGCTGGCACTCCAACGCAGACACCCGACCCGCAGGTGATCCGGCCTACGTCCGGCTGGAGGGAGCGCGAGAGCGCCTCACACCTGCGGGTCGTCTGCATTTCCCGCACTGTTGCCCATATCGATAGGCAATGAATCAACTGTTGACCCGGACAACTTGTCAGGGCCCGCGGGTACGGCGTAGGTTGCGGCGCCATGTCGCGCGCTGACGAGCTGGGCCGCCTCGAGCAGGAGGTGGGAGTCCTGATCCGGCGCATCCGGCGCGTGATCGGCGAGCGCGCTCGGGCCGTCCACCCCGACCTGCAGCCCGCGTCGTACCTCATGCTCACCTACCTCGCGGCCGAAGGCCCCAAGCGCTCGTCGGTCCTCTCCGAGAACTTCAACGTCGACAAGGGGGCCATCAGCCGCCAGGTGCAGCACCTGTGCAAGCTCGGCCTCCTCGAGCGCGAGCCCGACCCGGTCGACGGCCGTGCGTCGTTGGTCTCGGCCAGCCCCGACGCCGTACGTCGGATGGAGGCGGTCGACCGCGACCGGCGGCTGTGGCTCGAGGAGCAGCTCTCGGAGTGGTCCGAGACTGACCTCCGTGAGTTCGTCTCCGGGCTCGCGCGCTACAACCGCGCGCTCGACAAGAACAGCTGAGTCAGCGCACCCACGCGGCCGTGTCGGGCGGCAGCATCCCGTGCTCCAGGGGACCGCTCGTGATCACGACGTCGCCGTCGGGAAGGCGCACCGGCCGGGAGCCGCAGTTGCACAGGACGGTGAGCGGGCCGCGCCGCAGGTGCAGGACCGTCGCCCTACCCTCGACGATCTCCACGGCGTCCCCGGCGTCACGCGCGAGCCTCCGGCGCGCCCGTAGGGCGTCGCGGTAGAAGGTCCACGTCGACGCCGCGTCGCGGCGCTGGGCCGCGACGGTGAGGGGCTCCCAGTCGTCCGGCATCGGCAGCCACGGCGTGCTGCCCGCAGCCCCGAAGCCGTACGGCGAGCGGCGTCCACGCCACGGGATCGGCACTCGGGCGCCGTCGCGTCCTGCCTTGCCGGTGCGGAACCACGACGGGTCCTGCCGGTACTCCGGAGGTACGTCGACCTCCTCCAGGCCCAGCTCCTCGCCCTGGTAGAGGTACGCCGAGCCGGGCAGCGCCAGCATCGTCAGCGTGGCCGCCCGAGCGCGGGCCAGACCGCGCGCGCCCCCGCCGTACCGCGTCGGGTGCCGGACGACGTCGTGGTTGGACAGCACCCACGACGGCGCGGCCCCGACCAGGTCGACGGCGGCGAGCGTGCCCCGCACGACCTCGGCGAACGCGCTCGCCGACCACGGCGCCAGGAGCCAGGCGAAGTTGAACGCCTGGTGCAGCTCGTCGGGGCGGATGTAGCGGGCCATCGCCTCCGGCGTCTGCGTCCAGGCCTCCGCGACCGCCATGCGATCGCCGTCGTACCCCTCCAGGATGCGCCGCCACGAGCGGTAGACCTCGTGCACCTCGGGCTGGTCCCACATCGGCTCGTCGGTGACGGTGCGCTCCACCATCGAGCGTTCCTCGCGGTCGCTGGGCAGATCGCGCCCCGTGGGTACGCCGCGCTGGTCGCGCAGGTCGGCGACCTTGAACAGGCCGTGGGCGACGTCGACCCGGAAGCCGTCGACGCCGCGGTCGAGCCAGAAGCGCAGGACGTCCTCGAACATCGCCGGGACCTCGGGGTTGCGCCAGTCGAGGTCGGGCTGGGAGGTGTCGAACAGGTGGAGGTACCACTCGCCGTCTGCCAGCCGCTCCCAGGCCGGCCCGCCGAAGACCGACTCCCAGTTGTTGGGTGGCTTCGCGCCGCCCCGGCCCCGACCCGTGCGGAACAGGTACCGAGCGCGAGCCCGGCTGCCCGGACCGGCGGGCACGGCCTCGCCGAACCACGCGTGCTCCGACGAGGTGTGGTTGGGCACCAGGTCGACGACGACGCGGAGCCCCAGCTGGTGTGCGCGGGCCATCATCTCGTCGACGTCATGCAGCGTCCCGAAGCGCGAGTCGACGTCGCGGTAGTCGGCCACGTCGTACCCGGCGTCGTGCTGGGGCGAGGGGTAGAAGGGGGTGACCCACATGGCGTCCACGCCGAGGTCCCTCAGGTAGCGAAGGCGTGAGGTGATGCCCGGGATGTCGCCGAGCCCGTCGCCGTCGGAGTCGGCGAAGCTGCGGACGTAGACCTGGTAGAAGACGGCGTCCCGCCACCACGGCGTGGTGGCGCCGCCGCCCTGCGACCGGCCGGCCATCAGCTGAACGCCGCCGGGTCGACGGCCACCCAGAGGTGCTCGGCACTTCCGACCACCGCGCCGGTGGAGTCGTAGATGGTCGAGGACGTCCAGGTCTTGCGTCCCTCGCTGCCTCGGCCCATCCCGACCAGGACGTGCTCCTCGCCGATCCGCGGCAGCGTGTCGAGCCGGGTCGTCATCCGGGCGAGCACCATGAGGCGCTCCTCCAGGTCACCGGCCCACCCGCCGACGCAGTCGAGTGCCGCCCACGTGACCGGGAGGCCCGCGCGAGGATGCTCGTCGGCGTACGCGTGGAAGTCCTCGGAGACACTCGGGTCGGGCGTCCAGGTCGCCGCGACCCGCGCGTGCCCGTCGTGGTCGTCGACCCGGCCGGGGAAGATCCGCAGCCCGTCTCCCGGCTCGCGTCCGACGCCGCACGAGAAGCACGTGGGGAACGGGTGGCTGGTCAGTCCGTGGTACGTCGACTCGGCGGCCCGCGCCTCGACCGCGTCGACGGCTGGGACGTCGGCAACCTCCTCGTGGGTGCACTGCGCGGACAGCACCGGCCTCCCGTCGTACGACGCGACCACACCGCCGGCGTCGCCGTCGGCCGGCGTCAGCGTCAGCGGGACGTCGAGCGGAGGCGGCGCGCTCAGCGAGACGGCGACCGTCGGCCAGGGACGTGCGTGGTCGTGCGGACACTCCGCGCCGGCGTACGCCGAGATCGCGCCCGCGCTGTAGCCGCCGTTCCCGGAGGACGGCGGCCCGCAGTAGCGGCGGGGGATGATCAAGTCGGTCATCTGCGCCACTCTGCCAGCCCCTTCGGGCATGGGTCACAATGGCCAGGTGAGTGACCTGATCGACACCACGGAGATGTACCTCCGGACCATCTACGAGCTGGTCGAGGAGGGCATCACGCCGTTGCGCGCCCGGATCGCCGAGCGCCTCCACCAGTCCGGCCCCACCGTCAGCCAGACGGTGGCGCGGATGGAGCGCGACGGCCTGGTCACCGTCGAGGGCGACCGGCACCTCGAGCTCACCGCCGAGGGCCACCGGCTCGCGACGCGGGTCATGCGCAAGCACCGACTGGCCGAGCGGCTGCTGACCGACGTGATCGGGCTCGACTGGGAGCTGGTGCACGCCGAGGCCTGCCGGTGGGAGCACGTCATGTCCGAGACCGTCGAGCGCCGCCTGGTCGACCTGCTCGACCACCCCACGGAGTCGCCGTACGGCAACCCGATCCCGGGTCTCGCCGAGCTCGGGGAGACCGGGCCCCACTCGGAGTTCCTCGACGGCACCGAGCTGCTCGCCGATCTCGCCGGCTCCCAGCTGGCCAGCGTGCGGGTGCGGCGCATCTCCGAGGAGCTGCAGAAGGACGAGCCGCTCATGGGCACCCTGCGCAGGATCGGCGCCCTCCCGGACAAGGTCGTGGGGGTCAGCGCCACCGACGCCGGTGTCCTGGTCGGGTCAGGCGGCGAGACCGCCGAGCTCGACCTCGAGTCGGCGGCTCACATCTTCGTCTCCCGCGTCTGAGGCGCCGAAGGCCCGTCGAGTTGGCCTTCCGGGTTCGTTGAGTTGGCCCTCCGGGTTCGTCGAGTTGGCCCTCCGGGCGCGTCGAGTTGGCCCTCCGGGCGCATCGAGTTGGCCCTCCGGGTGCGTGTTGGTGGGGCGACGTACCCGAGGTTCCTGAGGGTTCCAGAGGGTTATCGGGGGTTACAGAGGCCAGGAACCCTCAGAAACCCCGCGTACGCGGGGTTTCCGACACGCCAGCTCCACCAGAAACTCCGAGCAGCCGGCGTCGAGCTTGACCGTGGCCAGGTCGTCGCCGCGGGTAGGGCCCCGGTTGACGATGACGACGGGTACGCCGGCCCGCGCGGCGCGACGCACGAACCTGAAGCCGCTCATCACCGTCAGCGACGAGCCGACGACCAGCAGCGCATCGTCCGGCGTCAGGGCGTCGACCGCCGCGTAGCAGCGCTCGACCCGAGCCGGTGGCACGTTCTCGCCGAAGAAGACCACGTCCGGCTTGAGAACGCCGCCGCACTCGGCGCAGGGCGGAACGACGAAGTCGGCGGTGTCGTCGAGCTCGACGTCGCCGTCGGGCCGGGTCTCGGCGGCCGCGTGCGTCTCGGCGTACGTCGGGTTGGCGGCGACCATGCGGGCGGCGAGCGCCGCCCGGCTCGACGTACGACGACACGAGAGACAGACGACGTCGGCGATCCGGCCGTGCAGCGCCACGACCCGCCGTGCCCCGGCCGCCTCGTGCAGCCCGTCGACGTTCTGCGTGATGAGCAGCTCGGGGTCGAGCGTCGCCAGTGCTCGGTGGCCGGCGTTCGGCGAGGCCGTGCGCATCCGGCTCCACCCGAGGTGGCTGCGCGCCCAGTACCGCTGCCGCGCTGCAGGCCCGCTGACGAACTCCTGGTAGGTCATCGGCGTGCGCGCCGGGGAGCCGGGTCCGCGGTAGTCGGGGATCCCCGAGTCGGTCGACAGCCCGGCACCGGTCAGGACCACGAGCCGGGCGCGTGCTAGTAGCTCGGGGATCTCAGGGCGGTCCAGCTCGGGCCGGGCCTCGACGCTCAAGGGCAGTGCTCAGCTGGCGTAGCGGGCCTGCGCCCGGGCCCGCCGCTTGTCGGCCTCGACCTCGCGGTTCTTCGGCGGCGCCGTGGTGACCAGGTCGTCGAGGAGGTGCTGGGTGATGTGCGCGATGTCGTGCACCGCACGGTCGAACGCCGCCTGGTTGGCCGTCGAGGGCCGCGTGGCGCCGCTGATCTTGCGCACGAACTGCAGCGCGGCGTCGTGCACCTCCTGGGAGGTCGCGGGGGGCTCGAAGTTGTTCAGTGGGCGGATGTTGCGGCACATATGGCCAGGCTACGCCGTCGAGCCTGGCTCGCGGCCCGCTCGGCTGGGACGATGACGGCATGACCGATGCGTCGCGTGGATCTCGGGCCGGCACGGATCGCGAGCTCGACGTCGTCCTGGTGGGGGCCACCGGCTTCACCGGCCGGCTGACCGCCGAGTACCTCGCGCGGCACGCGCCCTCAGGGCTGCGGTGGGGTCTGGCGGGTCGCAACCAGGAGAAGCTCGAGGGGGTGCGCGACCACCTCGCCGGCCTCGATTCCGACGGCACGGCGGGGGAGGACCTCGGCGATCTGCCGTTGCTCGCTGCGGACGTGGACGACGAGGCATCCCTCCAGGACGTCGCCCGGCGCGCGGCCGTGGTCATCACCACCGTCGGCCCCTACCAGCTCTACGGCGAGCCCCTCGTGGCGGCCTGCGCCGAGGCCGGCACGGACTACGTCGACCTCACCGGTGAGCCCGAGTTCGTCGACCGCATGTACGTCGCTCACCACGCCACCGCGCAGCGGACCGGCGCGCGGCTCGTACACGCCTGCGGCTTCGACTCGATCCCCCACGACCTCGGCGCGTACTTCACGGTGCGCCAGCTCCCCGCCGACGTGCCGATCAGGCTGCGTGGCGTCGTGCGGGCCGGTGGGATGTTCTCCGGCGGCACGTTCCACTCGGCCATGAACGGTCTCGCCCGGACGCGCCAGGCACGCGCGGCGCGGGTCGCGCGCAGCCGGGTCGAGCCGCGCCCCGAGGGGCGCAGCTCGAGGGCCGTCGCCGGCCGCCCCCACCGCGACGCCGTGCTGGGCCGCTGGCTGCTGCCGCTGCCGACCATCGACCCCGTCATCGTCGCGCGCAGCGGCGCCGCACTCGCGGCGTACGGACCGTCCTTCCGCTACTCCCACTACGCCGGCACCAAGACCCTGCGGTACGCCGTCGGCGGCGCCTCGACGGTCGCCGCGCTCGGGGTGGCGGCCCAGGTGCCGCCGGTACGCCGAGCCCTGCTCAGCCGGGTCAAGCAGGGCGAGGGTCCCGATGCCGCGCGTCGCGCCCGCTCGTGGTTCACCGTCGACTTCGTCGGCGAGGGCGGCGACCAGGTGGTGCGCACCCGGGTGAGCGGTGGCGACCCCGGCTACGACGAGACCGCGAAGATGCTCGCGGAGTCGGCGCTGTGCCTGGCCTTCGACGACAACCCGCCGACGGCAGGGCAGTTGACGACCGCGCAGGCCATGGGCGACGCCCTCACCGAGCGACTCCGCTCAGCGGGTCTGCGGTTCGAGAATCGCCAGGTCTGACGGCGCCCCGAATCGCCGACAGCGTCAGGGGACCGTGACGGTCACCGACGAGCGGCCGACGGTCTCCAGCGACCCTCCGCGGAACACGACGGTGAGCGTGTGCGTCCCGTGCTTCAGGTGGGCCAGCAGCCTGCTGCCATGACCTGACGTCACGTCGAAGCCGCCCACCTTCTGGTCGCCGAGCCACACCTTGACCCGACCGTCCACCGAGTCCACGCCGGCGGCCGTGACCCCGAGCCTGAGGAAGACCCGGCCTTGGCGCAGGGAGGTGTGCGCGTGGATCCGCGGCTGTGTCCTCACGTCGCCGACCGACGCCGATCGCTTGGTCCGCGCCACCCAGTTGTCCGCCGTCAACGTCACGACCACGTGCAGCCGGTGGCCGAGGTCGGCCTCCTGCACGGCGTACGTAGCGTCGCGGGCGCCGTGGATCGGACTGCCGTCGCGGTACCAGCGGTAGTGCGCGGTGGCGCCGGACGGCGCGATGTCCGCGAGCCGCGCCGTCAGCGTGTGCCCGACCACTGCGTCGCCGCCGACGGTCGGCTTCGCGAACGAGACGCGACCCATCACGACCTTGTCGGTGCGGTTGGACGCCGTCCCGATCGACGTGTACCCCAGGTGTCGGGCGACCACGACGACGTGGACGCGCTGGCCGGCCTGGGCCGCCGTGGGCTGGAACGTCGCGTCGGTCGCGCCCGCGATCTTGGTGTGCCCGGCGTACCACTGGTAGCGGAACGAGTCCGGTCGGATCGACCACTTGCCCGTGGTGGTGCGCAGGGTGTGCCCGACGGAGGCCTTGCCGGTGAGCACCGGCGCCTTGCGGTTGGTCATGACGCCCGGCGCCACGGCGGCGGTGTGGTTGGACAGCAGCGTCGACGTCAGGTAGCCGGGGCGCGAGGCGGTCACGCTGAGCGTGACCTGCTTGCGCACGTCCTCGGGCCGCGGCGTGAACGTCTTGTCCGTGGCGCCCGGCACCGGCTGGCCGTCCACCAGCCACTGGTAGGCGATCGTGGCGTGCGGGGACCAGGTGCCCTTGTCGGCGGTCAGCGGGACGCCGACCTGGGCCGTGCCGGTGATGCTCGGGGCGACGCTGTTGAGGAAGGTGCCCGGCGCGACGGCGTCAGTCGGCACGGACGTCGCCACGGCGTCGTCGTACCCACGCAGGTGCACGGTGACCTGGATCGAGAGGTCCTTGCGCACGTCGTCGGCGGTCGGTGTGTAGCCGGTGCCCGTCGCGCCCGAGATCGGCTTGCCGTCGGCCAGCCACTGGTAGGTGAGCTTGCCGGCCGGGTCCCAGGTGCCGGCGCTCGCGGTGAGCGGCTGGTCGACCTGGGCGACTCCGCTGACCACGGGCGGTGCGCTGACGGTGAACTGGCCCGGAACGACGTTCGCGGTCACCGCGGAGCGGACGCGCGCGGTCTTGTAGCCCGGAGCGCTGAGGGAGACGCGCACCTGCAGACCGTCACCGAGCTGGGCCGCGGACGGCGTGAAGGCGGCCGTGGTGGCGCCGTCGATGGGGGAGCTTCCGGCGTACCACTGGTAGGCGAAGGTTCCGTCGCCCTTCCAGCTTCCCTTGGTCGCGGCGAGCGGGATGCCGACCTGGGCCTTGCCGGCGACGGTGGGCGCGTCGCTGTTGACGAACACGCCCTTCGCGACGTCGTCGGTCGCGGCGGACCTGGCCGTGCCCGCGTGGGCACCGGACTTCGTCGCGGTGACCTTCGCCCGGATCTGCTGGCCGAGCTCGTCGGCGGTCGGCGTGAACGTCTTGGACGTCGCGCCCTTGACCGGCTTGCCGTCCGCGAGCCACTGGAACGAGTACGACAGGTGCTTGCCGCTCCACGTGCCGCGGGTGGCCTTGAGCTTCTTGCCGACCTGTGCGGTGCCGCTCACCGTCGGGGAGGCGGTGTTGCGGATCTGCGTGTCCTTGATGTGGATGAAGCCGCTGGGCCACAGCGAGCTGTCCTCGGAGATGATCCGGGTGTCGTAGTAGCCGGCGTGCAGGTAGTTGTACTCCTCGATCGTGATCGCGCCGTCCCCGACGGTCTCCACCCAGGCGACGTGCCCGACCGAGGAGCCGGCCGAGCCGGCCGACCACCACGCGACGGCGCCGCGCGTCGGGTTGTTGTCGACGGGGATGTTCAGCGCGGTCGCGGCGGACTTCCAGTGCGACGCGTTGCCCCAGTGCTGGCCCTGCCAGAAGTCGTTGAACGCGACCTGGTTCTCGGAGTTCAGGCGCCACGCGACGAACGACGTGCACTCGCGGTTGTAGAACCGCCACGGGTCGACCAGCGAGTCCTTCGGCGCGTTCTTCAGCCGCGAGGGGTAGTCGTCGACGCCGGACGCCGCGCTGACGGCCTCGGGGTGGAGCACCGGCGCGACCGCCGCCAGGAGGCCCAGAAGGACGATGACGCCTGCGCGACGTGTCAAGGAGGCACGCCGATCCGCGCGAGGTCTGATTCGCATGGGGCAGACGTTAACTGTGGGATTCGCGGGGCGGGAGGGGTCTGCGATAACTACAAATGTGTAGTTCTCGAGGGCCTGCGATGAGGCGATTCTCGCCCTCGGTCGGCGTCCTGTCCGGCAAAACGCCAAACGGGTCGTGTGCCTGAGAACGGCGTATAGACCGTCCTCAGGCACACGACCCGTTCAAGGGCGAACGAGTGCCCCAGGTAGGAGTCGAACCTACGACCTTTCGCTTAGGAGGCGGCTGCTCTATCCACTGAGCTACTGGGGCAGTGCTGGGAAATGCTAGTCGGACCAGGCTCGGTGAAGGTTTTCGCGTTCCGCCCTCGCGGGAGATGTGCCCGGTCTACGGTTGCCGCCGCCAACCATCTCGGTACGGGGGAATCACCATGGGCAAGCTCAGCGCGGTCACGGCCGCCGCGGTCGTCGTCGCCACCGCCGTCGTCGCCGGGTCGCCGGCCACGTCGTACGCCGGAGGCCAGTCGTCGCCGGAACGTCTCGGCGGCTCGCCTGCCACGACACGGACCGGTCCCCTCACCCAGCGCAGCGCGCCCGGGGTCGGCCGCGCGGCCGTCGGCACGGCGCTGGGTCTCACGACCTTCTCCAGCATCCAGGCGGACCCGAGTCACGGGCACGTCTTCGTCACCGGAGGCACCGGCACCAACGGCGTGGTCGTCCTCAGCACCTCCGGCAAGAAGCTGGAGACCCTCGGCTCGACGCCCGGCGCGAGCGGGATGACCCTGTCCCCCGACGGCCAGACCCTGTACGTCGCGCTGGCCAACGGCGACGGCATCCGCGAGATCGACACCTCGACGCTGACCGGGACGACCGTGTCGACGGGCGCGGACACCTGCCCCCAGTACGTCGCGGTGACCGCGGGCACGGTGTGGTTCGGCTACACCTGCGAGGACGGCGGGGGCAAGGTCGGCTCCCTCGACCCGACGACCGGAACGGTCCACACCGACGTGCTGTCCGGCTTCTACGACGCGCCGTACCTGACGGCGTCGCCGGCCCTGGACGGTGCCCTGTTCACGGGGAAGCCTCACCAGAGCCCGGCGCAGATCGCGCGGTACGACGTGACCGGGGGAGACACCCCGAGCGGGACCCTCGTGGCCTCGAGGGAAGCCGGAGACAACCTCGGCGACTTCGCCGTGACGCCGGACGGCCAGGACCTGATCGTCGCCTCCGGCGCGCCCTACTACCACCAGGTGTTCAGCACGGCCGACCTGTCGGACGACGGCAGCTACACCACGTCCAACTACCCCGACGCCGTGGCGATCAACCAGGACGGCCAGGTGGTGGCGGGCATCGACGGCATCTACTCCAAGGACATCTGGCTCTTCGACGCCGGCGCCACGAAGCCCTTCAAGACGGTCGCCTTCGCTGACGGCGACTACCTCCAGCCCCGGGGCCTGGCCTTCACCGGGAAGTCGGTCTTCGCGGTGACCGGTGACTTCGGCGGACCCTTCTTCCTCCACGTCCTGTCCACCAAGCCCGACGCCCCGATGAAGATCACCACCAACGCGAACAAGCTCCGCTACGGCGCGAAGGCCCGCATCACGGTGCGGCTGACCACCGGTGACTCCCACCGGCACGTGTCGGTCTTCGCGACCCAGGCCGGACAGAGCCACGCGAAGCTGGTCAAGGCCGGGACGCTCAGGCACGGCAGGTTCACCACGACGTACTCCGTGACGCGGACGACGATGTTCTCGGCGGTCTACGCCGGCGGGAGCAAGTACGAGCAGACCACCAAGAACCACACGGTCCAGGTGCACGCGAAGGTCTCCCTCAAGCCGGTCCATGCCTACGGCAAGCGCGGGCGCTACGCGCTCTTCCACACGGGCAAGGACCCGCACTGGGCCAGTGTCGTGGCGCCCAACCACCGGGGTGGCTGCGTGACGATGGTCGCCCAGTACAAGACCAGCGGGCCTTGGCAGACGGTGTCGGGGTCAGGGGTCTGTGTCCTCCTCAACGCCCACAGCAAGGGTGTGGGCGTGCTCTACGGCACCCACGTGGCCGGCGAGGTGGTGCGGGTCCGCGCGATGTGGAACACCGACGGCGTCAACCTGAAGCAGAAGACCCACTGGTCCTACGCGCGCTTCACCAGCTGACCTCGCTCAGCCGCGGAACGCCGTGATCCCGGTCAGCGTTGGCACGAACACGAAGCCGTTGTCGACGACCTCGGACGGGAAGTGCGTCAGGTCGCCGGCGTGGATCCGCTGGAGCTCGTGCCCGTTGCTCAGGCGCAGCACGACCAGATCTCCGGAGTAGCGGTCTGCGACGTACACCTTCCCCCCGGCGATGACGGGCGCGCCGAACACGTTGTCGGCGGACCACGACCAGTGCAGGGATCCCTTGCCCACTCGGAGCGCGCGGATCTGGTCCTCGCCGAGGCACGGCATCAAGACGGTGTGGCCCACCCGCGCGGCTCCGCCGAAGGCGTGACAGCCGCCCAGCTTGGACACCGCTGAGCCCACTCCGCGGAAGTGCTCGCGCAGCAGGTAGACGACGCCGCGCTTCCCCGCGATGACGATCCGGTGGCGGGACGGGACGGAGATCGGGGAGAGCGATCCGAGGTCGAGGTCGCGGACGTTGTCGTTCTTCCACGTCGACGGGGCGAAGACCGACAGACGGTGCAGCTTGACCGGGCTCAGCTCGGTCACCGAGTCGCTCTTGTCCCATCGACCGTTCAGCTCGGCGCCGTTGCCACTCGCGACGTAGACGTGCCCGTTCCGACCCACGACGGGGCCGGCCGGTGCCCACATGCCTGCCTCGCGCTCGGTCGGCACCGCGTAGTGGAAGGTCTTGCCGTTGCCCTCGACCGACGTCGAGGTGACGTAGCCGACGTAGTTGTCGCAGTCGCCCGCGAGGCCTCCGAAGGAGACCACGACGCGTCCGTGCTCGACGAGGACCGCCGACCGCTCCTGCTCGGCCTTCCGGTTGCGGTTCTTGAGCACGTCGAGGGAGCGATGCCACTTCTTGTGCCCGGTGCCGGCGTCGATCGCCCACAGGGTGTGGTGGCCACCCGTGGTCTCGGCGACGGCGAAGACCGATCCCGTCGTCGGGTCGTACGCCGGCGTGCCGGTGATGCCCAGGGGGTCGATGTCGCCGCAGGGGAGGCCACTCATCGGTTGAGCGGTTCCGAGCGACACCGACCACTTGATGTGCCCGGTGCGCGGGTTCATCGCCACGACGCGGTTGGCCTCCGTCGCCGCGATCAGGGAGTTCCCGACGACCAGCGGCTCGCCGTACACCGCCTGGCCGAGAGCCTTGGACCACGCCGGTGCGAGGGTCCCTGGGGGGCTCGTGGTGTGCCCGGTCCGGGTGGGAATGCGGTGATAGGTCCACCAGGGCGTGAAGCCACCGGCCCGTGGGGCGGCAGTCGAGGGGGCACCGGACGCCGCGGTCGAGTGCTCGGCCGTCGGCCGGGAGGACGCCGGTGAGGCCGACGAGCAGGCCGCGACGAGGATGCAGGAGAGGGGGACGAGGACCGACATCAGACGGCGCATCCCCCAGTCTTACGCGCTCGCCACGCTCCCGTCACCCCGACGAGCGGCGTGTCCGGCTTCCCCGGACGCGAGGAGTTGGCTCCGACGCCACGTCCTGGTCACACTTTGGACTCACCCCGTATCTTGGGGTGACCACGACCAGCGCCCGGTCGCTGGTTCGCTCTCGATTCTTGAGGTAGCTCGCTGATGTCTGCCCTGCCCCCCGACGGTGTGGATCGCACCGACGGTGCCGGCGACCTCGGCGAACCGCCCGAGGGTGGCAAGCGCAAGGGCAAGGTGAAGGTCCGCCACACGGTGGCTAAGGTCGTCACCGCCACGCTCGTCGTGATCGCGCTCGTGACCGGCCTCACCGTGGCCTTCCTCTACCGGCACCTGAACCACAACCTCGACGCCGAGGACCTCGGGAACGCCATCGGCCAGGGAGTCGTCGACAAGCACAAGTGGCCGGCGCCGTCCGGGCCGATCAACATCCTGGTGATGGGCTCGGACAACCGCGACGCTCCCGGCGACCACGTCGACAACCTGACGGGGATCGGCCAGCGCTCCGACACCACGATCCTGCTGCACCTCTCGGCCGATCGCAGCCGCGCGTACGGCGTGAGCATCCCGCGCGACTCCGTCGTCGCCCGTCCCTCGTGCCTGGACAACGACGGCAAGCCGATCTCGGCGCCCGCCACCGACATGTGGAACGACGCGTTCAACATCGGCGGCCCGGCGTGCACGATCCGCCAGTTCGAGAAGCTGACCCACATCACCGTCGACCACTGGATCGTGGTCGACTTCGCGGGCTTCAAGTCCATGGTCGACGCGCTCGGTGGCGTGGAGGTGTGCCTCCCGCACGAGGTCAACGACCCGATCGGGCACATCACGCTCCCGGCCGGCACGCACAAGTTCACCGGCACCCAGGCCCTCGACTACGTCCGCGAGCGGCACGACCTCGGCAACGGCTCGGACATCGGCCGGATGAAGCGCCAGCAGGCGTTCATCGCCTCGATGGCGCACCAGGTGCTCAGCGCCGACATGCTGGCCAAGCCGTTCAGCCTGCTGCGGTTCCTCGACGCGGCCACCAAGTCGATCCACCTCGACGAGGGCATCGGGAGCCTGAAGAAGCTGGCCGGCCTCGGGTTCAAGTTCCGCCACATCGGCCTGGACCACATCCAGTTCGTGACCACGCCGTGGGAGGAGGATCCCAGCGATCCCAACCGCGTCGTGTGGAACGAGCCGGCCGCCAGTGAGCTGTGGAACGACATCCGGCTCGACAAGCCGCTTCCCAAGTCGATGCTCTCGGGCTCGTTGAGCGCCCACCAGATCCCGGGTGTCACGAAGAAGCCGAAGAACAGCCAGCAGGAGCAGGCGCAGGCGACGGAGAACCTCGCCAACGGGCTCTGCGCCTGAGCCTCGAGATGAGTGACTCCGACAGCCCAGAGGTCCCGGAGGGCACCGACGTCTCACCCGAGCCCGACGAGGCGGAGTGGCGGCGTCGGCGCCGGCTCGCCGAGGTGTTCGGGGACGTCCTCCCCGAGACCACCTCCGACGAGCGCGACGCCGGCGACTCGACGAGCGCGGAGCAGAGCCAGGACCGCTGGCTGCGCAGCCAGGTCCCGCCCCACCACGGTTGAGCAGGGCGACTCAGGACCCCGGGTGCGCCGGGGGCGTGATGGTCGCGGTGCCGCCGTTCTGCTGGGCGAGCAGGAGGTCGCGGATCTCCTGCAGGAGCTTGACGTCCTCGGGGGTGCCGGGCTCGGGGCTCGGGAAGTAGCGCTCCTTGATCTTGGTGTACGGCATGACGACCGCGAAGTAGACGACCGCGGCCAGGATCAAGAACGCGATGACGGCGTTGACGAAGAACGGGAAGTCCCCGAGCTTGGTGTCCTTGAAGGTGTCCTTGGCGCCGGGCAGAACGCCGGTGAGCCAGGCGGTGAACGCCGTGATGACGGCGCCGAACGCGGTGCCGATGATCACCGCCACCGCCAGGTCGACGAGGTTCCCGCGGAGGACGAAGTTCTTGAAGCCGCTCACAGCTCTCTCCCGTCTCGGTCACCCGGGTGGGTGACCAGCGTGAGAAACGCTAGCGCGTCAGCACGACGCTGAGGAGGGCGGTGGCGGCGGCGCCGGCGATGGCCGCCACATCCGCGGGCGGCACGGCCAGGACGACCAACCGCCCCTGCGTCGACGTGCCGACGTCCTGGTCGTCCGGACGCGGCATGGAGACGACCGCGACGTCGGCGGCGAGGAAGGACGCGACGCCGCGACGCGGGTCGGCCGCGAGCAGGTCCACGCGGTCGCCCGGCCGGAGCAGCGCCGCCGCGCCCGCGTCCGCGACCCGCACGGGCATCGCGACGAGACCGGTATACCCCGCCAGCAGGGACGGTGCGACCAGCCGCAGGGTGGTGATCGGCTCGCCGCGACCGACCGGACCGCCGAGCGTGCGGCCGAGGGCGGAGGTCAGGTCGCTGCTGAGGTTGCTTCCGGCCGGCGCCAGGGCCGACGGGTATCGGCGTACCTCGATGTCGGCCGACTTCAGGAGCGTGCCGGACGGAAGGTCCCGCGATGCCACCACCACCTCGACGGTCGGCGGAGCCGGCGGCTGCAGCACGCGGGTCGCGGCCAGCACGGCGACCCCGACGCACAGCGCCGCGAGCAAGCGGCGCCGGGCGAGCACGGTCCGGCGGACGAACCGGCGGATGCGGGCGGCGTGGCTGCGGAGGGATCGGCCGGCGGGTTCGGGCATCGTCCGACCGTAGGGGCGATGAGGCTCCGGCCGCAGAGCCTCTCCACAGGCAGCAGATCAGCTGCCGGTCGACGCTCCTGCCGCCGGTTTCGAGCCGGACGAGCTCTTGGTGGAGCTGCTGGTGCCGGACGAGGAGTCGGAGCCCGACGAGGCCGACGAGCTCGAGGAGGAGGAGCCGGACGAGCTCGACTCCGACGACGTGGACGAGGACGAGGAAGAGTCGGACGATGACGAGTCGGTCGAGGTGGTGCTGCCCCGGCTGTCGTTGCGATAGAAGCCGGATCCCTTGAAGACGACGCCGACGGCGTTGAACACCTTGCGCAGGCGCCCGCCGCACTCAGGGCACTCGGTCAGGGCGTCGTCGGTGAAGCTCTGGAACTGCTCGAAGGCGTGGTCGCACTCGGTGCAGCGGTACTGGTAGGTGGGCAACGCAGGGGATCCTCGGACTCGGGGACGACGATGGCGGTCTGGCACTCGCCACCGCCGACTGCCAACTCTACGCCGTCAGCGCAGGTGGACCCAGCGGACCGGGGTGGCGGCGTCGGTCACGAACCGGTCGTGCTCGTCGACGGGTACGTCGCGACCCACCTCGTCGTCGTACAGCAGGCACACCACCGGGGTGCCGACCGGGACCCGGGCCAGCGCCCGGTCGTAGCAGCCGCCACCCTGACCGAGCCGCGCGCCGGTCATCGACACCGCCTGGCCGGGGATCAGCACGACGTCGGCGGTGGCGATCGCGTCGAGCCCGAGGCGGTCTGTGGGCTCGAGCAGCCCGTAGCGCGCCGGCACCAGCGACGTCGAGCCGTGCCAGGTGCCCCAGTCCAGGTCCATGTCCGGCTGGACGACGGGCAGGATCACGCGCTTGCCCATCGCCGAGAGCGCTTCGAGCAGAGCCCCGGTCGGCGGCTCGGTGCCGACCGAGACGTACGCCGTGAGCGTGGCCGCCCGGCGTACCTCGGGATGGGCTGTCACGACCTCCGCCAGGTCCCGCCCCAGGGTCCCGAGCTCGGCCACGGAGAGCCGGTTGCGCGCCGTCCCGATCTGGTCGCGCAGCGCGAGCTTCGCGGCGGACGCGGCGGAGGCGGGCAGGTCTCCAGGTCGGGATTGCGGCGGGGGCACCCCGCAAGCCTACGATCGCGGCATGAGCAGCGCCGGACTCGAGCGTGCCCGGGCCAAGATGGCCGACGCCGGCATCGACCCCGTGGCGATCGAGACCTTCGCCCACTACTACCGCCTCCTCGAGCACGGCGAGACCGGGATGATCTCGGAGGACTCGATCGAGCCGCTCGACAGCGAGTCGCTGGCAGATGTCGAGGTCGCCGACGAGGTGGCCTCGGCAGC
Source organism: Nocardioides sp. (assembly GCA_049841015.1). Classification (GTDB taxonomy): domain Bacteria; phylum Actinomycetota; class Actinomycetes; order Propionibacteriales; family Nocardioidaceae; genus Nocardioides. The sequence goes on along the minus strand of JASGIN010000011.1, from coordinate 162,436 downwards.
GCTGCGGACGACCGCCGTGATCAAGCTGAACGGCGGCCTCGGCACCTCCATGGGCATGGAGCGCGCCAAGAGCCTGCTGTGCGTGCGGAAGGGGATGTCGTTCCTCGACGTGATCGCACGCCAGGTCCTGCACCTGCGCGAGCTCCACGACGCGCCGCTGCCGCTGCTGTTCATGAACAGCTTCCGCACGTCCGAGGACACCATGGACGCGCTCGCGCGCTACTCCGACCTCGCGGTCGAGGGACTGCCCCTGGAGTTCCTCCAGAACCGCGAGCCCAAGCTGCGGGTCGACGACCTGACGCCGGTCACCTGGCTTCGGGACCCCGACCTCGAGTGGTGCCCGCCGGGTCACGGCGACCTCTACACCGCCTTGAGCGGGACCGGCCTGCTGAAGACCCTGCTCGAGCAGGGCTATGACCGGGTCTTCGTCTCCAACAGCGACAACCTCGGCGCCGTGCCGGACGCCCGGATCGCCGGGTGGTTCGCCGAGGCCGGAGCGCCGTTCGCGATCGAGGCAGTCCGGCGTACGCCGTCGGACAAGAAGGGCGGGCACTTCGCCCGCCGCAAGTCCGACGGTCGCATCGTCCTGCGCGAGACGGCGCAGACCTCGCAGCAGGACCAGGCCGCCCTCGCCGACCTCGACCGGCACCGCTTCTGCTCGACCAACAACCTGTGGTTCGACCTGCGGGCGATGACCGAGGCGCTCGAGTCCCGACGCGGGATCCTCGGGCTGCCGATGATCCGCAACGTGAAGAACGTCGACCCGTCCGACTCCTCGACGCCCGAGGTGATCCAGATCGAGACCGCGATGGGTGCGGCGATCGAGGTGTTCGAGGGTGCCCGGACCATCGAGGTCGGGCGCGACCGCTTCGTGCCGGTCAAGACCACCAACGACCTGCTGGTCCTGCGCTCCGACGTGTACGACGTGGGCAGCGACTTCGTGCTCGACCCCGCGGCGGACTCGCCGTACGTCGAGCTCGACCCGGCGTACTACAAGCTCGTGCCGGAGTTCGAGCGCCGGTTCCCCGAGGGCGCGCCCAGCCTGCGCGCGGCGACGTCGCTGAAGGTTCAGGGTGACTGGACGTTCGGCGCGAAGGTGAAGGTCGTCGGAGACGTCACCCTGCAGACCGGCGCGGCCGAGCGTGTGGAGACCGGTAGCGTCTTGGAGCATGACTGACTCACCGGTCTCCGTCGAGGAGCATCGCGACCGGATCCTGGACGCGATCGACCCGCTCCCGGCGTTCGACCAGCCGCTGATGGAGGCCTTCGGGCTGGCTGCCGCCGAGGACGTCCGGGCCACGGTCGCCCTCCCTGGCTTCGACAACTCGGCCATGGACGGGTACGCCGTCGCCCACGCCGACGTGGCGACGGCGAGCGAGGAGTCACCGGTCCACCTCCCGGTCGTCGGCGAGATCGGGGCCGGACAGGCCTCGTTGCTGGCCGTCTCACCGGGCACCGCCGTCAAGATCATGACCGGAGCGCCGGTCCCGGCAGGCGCCGACTCGGTCGTCCCCTATGAGTGGACCGACCGGGGCGTCGCCAACGTCGTGATCTCCCGGGCACCGGAGCTGCGCCAGCACGTCCGTCCGCGTGGCCAGGACATCACCGAGGGCGATCTGATCGTGGAGTCCGGCACGGTACTGGGAGCCCGGCAGATCGGCCTGCTCGCCGCGGTCGGTCGGCCCTCGGTCCGCTCACGACCGAGGCCGCGCGTCGTCGTCATCTCGACCGGATCGGAGCTGCGCGAGCCAGGCACCGCACTCGGCCGCGACTCGATCTACGACGGCAACTCCTTCCTGCTGGCCGCGGCCGCGCGCCAGGCCGGCGCGATCGCCTACCGGGTCGGGATCATCCCCGACGAGCCGCGCGCCTTCCTCGGGGCGCTGCACGACCAGCTCGTGCGAGCCGATCTCGTCGTCACCAGCGGCGGCGTCTCGATGGGGGACTACGACGTCGTCAAGGAGGCGCTGGCGCCCCTGGGAACGGTGTGGTTCGGGCCGGTCGCCATGCAGCCGGGCAAGCCACAGGGCTTCGGCACGGTCGGCGAGGACGCCACACCGATCGTGACGTTGCCGGGCAACCCGGTCTCGTCGTACATCTCCTTCGAGCAGTTCGTGCTCCCGGCGATCCGCAAGATGATGGGGCGCGCGCCGTTCATCCGGCCGGAGGCCGACGCCGTGCTGACCCACGACCTGCCCTCGCCCGCGGGACGGCGCCAGTTCGCACGCGGCACGCTGTCGGTGGTCGACGGGAGGCTCGCGGTGACGCCGGTCGGTGCCCAGGGCTCACACCTGATCGGCGACCTGGCCGAGTCCGACGCGCTGATCGTGGTGGCCGAGTCCGTGACCCACGTCGAGGCCGGTGAGACAGTGTCGGTGCTCCCGCTCGACGAGGAGTTCTGACCAGGATCCCGAGGGGGATGTGATGACGGAGCGGCTCACCCACGTCGACGAGTCCGGCGCCGCGCGGATGGTCGACGTGTCCGGCAAGGACGTCACGTCCCGGGAGGCCGTGGCCGGCGGTCGCGTGCTGGTCTCGCCGGAGGTCGTCGCGCTGCTGCGCGGGGCCGGCGTACCCAAGGGAGACACGCTCGCGGTGGCCCGCCTCGCCGGGATCATGGGCGCCAAGCAGACCTCGACCCTGATCCCGCTGTGCCACCCCCTCGCGCTGTCGGCGGTGATGGTGGAGCTGGAGGTGACCGACGACGCGGTGGAGGTCACCGCCACGGTGCGCACCACCGACCGCACCGGCGTCGAGATGGAGGCGCTGACCGCGGTCGCCGTCGCCGGTCTGACCGTGATCGACATGGTCAAGGCCGTGGACAAGCGGGCTTCGGTGACCGACGTCCGGATCCTGCGCAAGTCGGGCGGCAAGTCGGGAGACTTCGTCCGATGAGCTCCCTGCGCGCCGCCGTCGTGGTCGCGTCCAACCGTGCGGCGGCCGGCGTCTACGAGGACACCACGGGGCCGCTGCTCGTCGACTTCCTGCGCGGTCAGGGGTTCACCTGCGCCGCGCCGGTCGTCGTCCCCGACGGCGATCCCGTCGGGGCGGCGATCTCGGCCGAGGTCGACGGAGGGGCGCGGGTGGTGCTCACCACCGGAGGCACCGGGCTGACCCCGACCGACCTCACGCCCGAGGTGACGCGCCCGTTGCTCGACCGCGAGGTGCCCGGCATCGCCGAGGCCGTCCGCGCGTACGGCGTGGCCCAGGGCATCCCGACCGCCGCCCTGTCGCGCGGGCTCGCCGGGGTCGCCGGTGACTGTCTCGTCGTGAACCTGCCCGGCTCGCGGGGCGGTGTGAAGGACGCGATCGCCGTCCTCGAGCCGATCCTGGTGCACGCCGTCGAGCAGGTGGTCGGGAGCGACCATTGAGCCCCTCCGGACCACGACGACGAGGTTCTCGATGACCGCCTGGTGGCCGGCCACGCTGACGCACGGAGCCGTGACCATCCGGCCGATCCGATCGCGGGACGCGCGAGTCTGGCGGGCGGCGCGCCGGCGCAATGCGGCGTGGCTGCAGCCCTGGGACGCGACGGTCCCACCCGGGGGTGGCGAACGCGCGGCGTCGTTCCGCAGCCTGGTCGCGCGACTCCAGCGCAATGCCCGGCAGGGTCTGGGCATGCCCTTCGCGATCGAGGTGGACGGCAGGTTCGCCGGCCAGGTCACGGTCAACAACATCGTTCGCGGCTCGGCGCAGTTCGCCTCGGTGGGCTACTGGCTCGACCAGGACTTCGCCGGCCGCGGGGCCATGCCGACCGCCGTGGCGCTGGTGATCGACCACTGCTTCCGAGCCGCCGGGCTGCACCGGATCGAGGTCGCGATCCGACCCGAGAACTCCAACTCGCTGCGCGTGGTGGAGAAGCTCGGGATCCGCGAGGTCGGCTACGCGCCGCGGTACCTGCACATCGACGGTGCCTGGCGCGACCACCGGATCTTCGCCATCACGGTCGAGGAATGTCCGGAGGGCATGCTGGCTCGGCTGTCACAGGAGACCCAGCCGTGACCACAACAGTCACACGAGACATTTCGCGACACACCTGTTGACATCCCTGGTGGGGTGTGGGAGCCCTCCTAGGGTCGGGTCGTGGACCTGAGCGGACTCATCTTCGTGGCGCTCGCCCTCGCCTGGGCCGCCTACCTGATCCCCAAGGCCCTGCGGCATCACGACGACGTCGAGCGCGGCCGCTCGATCGACCGGTTCTCCCACAGCATGCGGGTCCTGGCCCGGCGAGAGCCCGTCAGCTCCCGGACCGCCCGGCTGGTCGAGACGCGGGCACGCCAGAGCGCGCCGGCCGACGTCGTACCCCCGTCCGAGGACGAGCAGTACGCCGCTCGCCGGGCCGCCACCCGGAGGGCTACGCGCCGCCGCCGGCGGGTGCTGGGGCTGATCCTGCTCGCCCTGGTCGGCGTCGGAGTGGCCGTGGCGCTCGGTCGCCTCGACCGCGTGTACGTCGCCGCGCCGGTGGTGCTGCTCGTCGCCTGGCTCACGGCCTGTCGGGTGATGGTCCGCCACGAGCACGCGTGGCGGCCCGCGGAGGCCCCGGAGGCGCCCGTGGAGCGCGTGGACGACCCCCCGGTGACCGCCGGGGCCGCCGAGCCCGTCACGGCGAAGAGCGACCGTGACCCCGACCTGTGGGACCCGGTCCCGATGACACTCCCCACCTACGTCTCGAAGCCTCCCGCCCGGCGCAGCGTGCGCACGATCGACCTCGACGCGACCGGAGTGTGGACCTCCGGACGCAGCGAGGTGGACTCGGCCCTGGCGCGCGAGGCCGACGCCTCGCAGGCCGCGGAGCGCGACCGCCGCCGTACCGCTCGGACCGACCAGGACGGCACCGAGGCAGTCGGCTCCTGACCTGCTGGCGCGTCTGCTCGCCGACCCCTCGACCCGATTCGGGCCGACCGGATCCCGGTGCTAGCCTTGCGTCTCGCTCGTCCGAGCAGGTGGGACGGCACTTCGGGGCTGTGGCGCAGCTGGTAGCGCATCTCGTTCGCAATGAGAGGGTCAGGGGTTCGAGTCCCCTCAGCTCCACCCACCATCGACTCACCACCCACACGTGGGGTTGAACGGCGCCTTCTGACCGTTGAACGGCGCCCTCTGACGGTTGAACGGCGCCTTCTGACCGTTGAACGGCGCCCTCTGACTGTTGAACGGCGCCTTCTGATCGTTGAACGGCGCCCTCCGACGGTTGAACGGCGCCGTCTGACCACGTTGCGCTGCTGCAGGAGGCTGGACTCCGCCCTGTCGTCCGCCTTCTTGGATCTGTAAGCCGGACGGATCGGCGCTGCGGCTGTCCTGACGCCTCCCACGTCATCTCCGCGTGGTCACACGGCGCCGTTCAACCGTCAGAGGGCGCTGTTCAACGGTCAGACGGCGCCGTTCAACGGTCAGAGGGCGCCGTTCAACGGGAGCTCGGCAGTCTCTCAGCCGGCGAGGCGGCGGCCGGAGCGGGAGCCGAGGCGCAGGGTGCGCTGGCGGCGGAGTCGGCGTACCAGCACCGGAGCGTGGTCGAGGGCGGCGGGGTCGTCCAGGAGCCGGCTGAGCCGGCGGTAGTAGGTCGCCGGGTCCTCGGCGAACCGACTCCGGATCGCAGACTCCTTCGTGCCCGCGTGCTTCCACCAGCCGGACTCGAGATCGAGGGTCTGCCGGTCGGTCTCGTCGAGCACGGGGCGAGCCTGCCACACCGGCGATGCGGATCCCAAGGGGGTGTCCGGCACCCGGGGCCGGGTCAGGTGGTGACCGAGGGCCCGAAGAGCGGCATGCCCAAGGTCCTGCTGCGACCGGGTAGAACGGCGGCCCCGGTGGTGCCGCGGGACCCGAGATCCCGGCACTGGTCTAGTCCAGTGCTGAGCGGAGTAATTGCGCCCTCTTTACCTAGTTTTTATGGCGCCTCTTGTCAGACGGTAAAAGAGGAGAAATGCAAGGACCCCCCGCACGGATGCGGGGGGCCGGTCGCGATCAGCAGAGAGCCTCTCGCGGTCTCGCATTCGGCCTGGGGGGCTGGCGCCTGCGAGCTCTGCACCCGATGACTGGGGGGTTTGCCATCCGGTGACTGGCATCTGATGGCTGGGGGGTTGCCATCTGATGTTGACTCAAGTTTACACGTAAGGCTTGTTCGTGCGGCTCTTTCTTGAAAAAGCCCGCGATTTTACGAAACGCGATCGATAACACGTTCCACCACGCTGAGAACGCACAACTGAAGAAGCGTTGGGGCCCTGACGGCGGTGGTCACAGGCGTCACTCACGGCACGTGGGTGGCTGTCAAGACTTCCAAATTTGCCAGGGCATGCACCATGCTTCTCCTGGATCTCGGGCCATACCACACCACAGCACCACACAGGGAGAAACGCAGGAAATGGCACGTCACACTCGCATCAAGCTCGCAGCCCTCGCCACGTCCTTCATCGCCGCTCTGGGCGTCATGGCCATCGCTCCGGCGACCGCCAGCAACGCCGGCGGCACCCACACCAGCCTGCGCGACCGTCAGTTCTGCTGCTGACCGCAGTCAGCTCACCTGTTGTCTCGGGTGTGGCTGACTAGCTCGTGACCAGGCCTGCCGGCACCGTCGCCGGCGAGCTGACGCGGGTGCTCGTACGGGACCGGAGCCCAGTGGTGGCCGCCGCACTGCGGTAGGCGTCGCGGGCTGCGTCGAGCTCACCCTCGGCCTCGAGCAGGTCGGCAAGTTCGAACCACAGCTGTGCGGCATCGCGGTCGGCACCGGCCGCGCTGAGGAAGAAGACCGCTTGGCGGTACGCCTTCGTGGCGGCCTCCGAGTTGCCTCGGGCCGCCGCGACCTGACCCATCAGGGAGCGGGCCTCGGCCGCGAGCACCGGCGCTTCGTCGTTGGCGACCTCGAAGGTCGTCAGGACCATGTCCTCGCACGCGTCGATGTCGCCCTCGAGGAACAGCACCCGGGCTCGGGCCAGGTCGTTGCCGGCGATCTCGGTCGGGCTGGCGCTGCACCACGGCAGCTCTTCGGCGGCCTGGTCGAGGTTCTTGTGAGCCTCGACCAGCGCCGGCGGGTCGAGCTCGAGCTGCATCATGCCGACCTGCGTGCGCAGGCGGGCGAGGTTGCGGGAGTCCTGACCCTCGGCGAGCAGCGCGAGCGCGCGCTCGGCCATGGCCACGGCGTTGGCGACCGAGCCGTGCTCGGACTCGAAGATGCTGGCGTTCCAGTACGCCGCGGCGCGGGCCGAGGCCGAGGCGATCCCCTCGGCCTTGGCGATCGCCTTGCGGCAGATCCGCACGGCCTGACCGGTGTCGCCGCGCATGAAGTACGCCGCGGCGAGGGTGACCGCCATCTGCACGCTCTCGTCGGAGGCGTCGAGCGGGGACTGCTGGAGCTGGTGGAGGACGCGCTCGCCGACCTCGATGGCCTGGCTGAAGTCACCGGAGGTGCGGTAGCACCGGCACAGGGCGATGGCGCAGTTGATGCGCAGCACGCCGCCGGTACGAGAGCGCACCAGCGGCTCGAGCTCGAGGATGGCGTCGTCGATGCTGCCCTGGCCCTCGAGGGCACGGGCGATGAGGTAGTGACCACGGAACGCGAGGTCGTCCTGGGAGGCGCCCTCGGCGCGCTCGACGGCCTCACGGGCCTGGGTCTCGGCCTCGACGTGCTCGCCGGTCTCCAGCGAGAGCTCGGCGAAGTCGAGCGTCAGCTTGATCTCGTCGTACTCACGCTCGGTCACCCCGCGCAGAAGGCGCTCGGTCGGGACTCCGAGGCGCGTGGCGAGGTCGACGAGCGTCTGGCTGTTCGGTCGGCGCTGCCCTGACTCGATGCGCGAGACGTAGCCGACGGAGATGTCGTCTCCCGCCAGCTGGGTCTGGGTCCACCCCTTCGCGACCCGAGCAGCGCGAATGCGCTGCCCGAGCTCTGAGGGGTCGATCTCCTTGAGCAGGTCTGCGTCCCGGGCATCCATAGCGCGATTGTGACCGACGCGAGGGCCATCCGGGCAACAAATCTGCCAAGACACGCAAGTTTGGAGGCAAATTTGGTCGATCTGACCCCAAAGGACTAGCCGTGGCTGACCGAAAGACTAGATTTTGCCCCGTCGGCACTCGAACCGCTCGCGGATAGACTGCCGGTGTTTGGCCGGGGGGCTAGGCGTCACGCGTGCGTCGATCCGACGCACGCGTGACGTGTCTCCGGCCCCGGTATGACGCCGTAGCGGCCCTTCTTCGCCCTCCTCCGACCCACCTCTGACCCTCGTGGCAGGGTGGACGGACAAGCCTGTCCGAGGAGGAGCGCATGGAGTACACCAGGCTAGGCGACACCGGGCTTCAGGTCTCGAGGATCACCGTCGGCTGCATGAGCTGGGGCGACGGCGGGGCGGACCGCCCCTGGACCCGGGACGAGGCCTTCGCCGAGCAGACGATCAAGGCGGCGCTCGAGGCCGGTGTCAACTTCTTCGACACCGCGAACGTCTACTCCGCCGGCACCAGCGAGGAGTACACCGGCCGCTCGCTGTGGAAGCACGCCGACCGTGAGGACGTCGTGCTCGCGACCAAGGTGTTCAACCGGATGCGCCCCGGCCCGAACGGCGCCGGGCTCTCGCGCAAGGCGATCATGCACGAGATCGACGCCAGCCTGACCCGACTGGGCACCGACTACGTCGACCTCTACCAGATCCATCGCTTCGACCCGGAGACGCCGGTCGAGGAGACGATGGAGGCCCTGCACGACGTCGTACGCGCGGGCAAGGCGCGCTACCTGGGCGCGTCGTCGATGTACGCCTGGCAGTTCGCCTCGATGCAGCACGCGGCGGAGTTGAACGGCTGGACCAGGTTCGTCTCCATGCAGAACCACTACAACCTGATCTACCGCGAGGAGGAGCGGGAGATGCTCCCGCTGTGCCAGGACCAGGGTGTCGGCGTCATCCCGTGGAGCCCCCTGGCTCGCGGTCGCCTCACCCGCGCCTGGGACTCGCAGACCGCGCGCTCGGAGAGCGACGGCTTCGGTCAGACGCTGTATCGCGACGAGGACCGGGTCGTGGTGGAGAAGGTGCTGGCGGTGGCCGAACGCCGCGGGGTGTCACCGGCGCAGGTCGCCCTGGCCTGGCTGCTCGCCCAGCCGGCTGTCACCTCGCCGATCGTCGGGATCACGCGCTCCCAGCACCTGGACGACGCCGTCGCTGCCGTCGACCTCGAGCTGTCCGACGACGAGGTGGCCGAGCTCGCCGCCGACTACGTCCCCCACGCGGTCGCCGGCCACCGCTGACCCGGGCGTGACCCGGACGCGGCCGCTCAGATCCAGCGCGTGAACCAGATCCGGTCGAGCCATTGGGCATGGGTGAGCAGGGCGTCGGTGTAGACGGGCCAGAACCACGCGAAGTTCAGCAGGACGAGCACGACGTAGGAGCCTCCGACGACCACGCCTACCGTGCGGCGCGCGGTGGGGGCCCGGCTGGAGCCGAGGATCTTGCCGATCGTCAGCGTCAGGGCGAGCACGACGAACGGCAGAGTGATGATGGAGTAGAAGCTGAAGATCGGTCGCCCGTCGTAGAGGAACCACGGCAGCCAGCTCGACGCGGCGCCGACGACGGCGATCCCGAACCTCCAGTCGCGAGCCCCGACCCACATCACCAGGGCGTACAGCAGGGCCAGCGCGCCCGCCCACCACACGGCGGGGGTCCCGAGCAGGATCACCTGGCGGAGGCAGTCGCTGCCCTTCGGGGCCGAGCAGCCCTGCTGCCCCGGCTTGATCCCGGTCTGGGCATCGACGCCGACGGGTCGGTTCAGGAGGAGCCAGCCACGCGGCTGCGACGCGTAGGTGTGGGTGCAGCCGTTGAGGAAGTGCGTGTGGAAGACGTAGACATCGCGGTGGTAGTACGCCAGCGACTCGAGGCCCTGCACGAGCCCGGGCAGGCCGTGCTTGACCGGCTGGTCGGCAGTGGGCCAGTGCTTGGAGTTGTCGTACTTGATGTTCTTCCCGCAGTCGGAGCCACCTGAGACGTAGTGGGTGTACTGCGTGTCCGAGAGGTACTCGACGTACTGCGAGGAGTGCATCAGCCAGCCGGTCCAGGTCGCGATGTAGACGACCAGCGCCACGAGCACGAGGTGGAAGAACGCCGGGATGCCGTCGGCGACCAGCGACTTCAGCCCGGCCAGCCCGACGCCGAACGAGCGCCGAGCCCCGGCGCACCACGCCACGACGAGCAGGCTGAACGCCGCGAGGGGGTAGACCGCCTCCCACTTGCTGCCGCAGGACAGGCCCCAGCACACGCCGGAGGCCAGCAGCCAGGGCCGGAACAACAGGCCGCGCACCGGTCCCCAGCTGCCCGCGTCGAGCTGGCCGGGGACGAGCCCGGCCATCCGGGCTCGGTACCAGTCCCGGTCGAGCACGAGGCAGTGCACGGCGCACAGCAGCCAGAACGCCACGAAGATGTCCAGCAGCGCGAGCCGGGACAGGACGAACTCCAGGCCGTCACAGCTCAAGATCAGGCCGGCGATGCAGCCCAGCAGAGTCGACCCGGTCAGGCGCCGCGCGAACCGGATCATCACCAGGATCATCAGCGTGCCGACCAGGGCCGGCACGACCCGCCAGCCGAGCGGGGTGAAGCCGAAGAGCTTCTCGCCGGCGCCGATCATCCACTTCCCGACCTCGGGGTGGACCACCATCGAGGCGTTCTTCTCCCACAGCCCGGTGGTCTGGCCGGCGAGGATGTGCTTGTTGGCCACGCCGCCGTCGTTGTCGATGTAGTCGCGCGCGTAGCCGAAGTGCCACAGCGACCACGCGTCCTTGGCGTAGTACGTCTCGTCGAACTCGAACGTGTGCGGCGTCCCGAGCTTCCAGAGCCGGAAGAAGAGCGAGATCAGCGTGATCGAGATCGAGGCGGTCCACCCGATGAACGGGTCCTCCAGGCGCTGCCGCAGGCTCGCGCGCTCCTGGGCCAGCGGCACCGGCGTGCCGTCCTGGTCGTGCCCCAGCCCGGTCAGCCGGCGCGAGGCGGCGGCAGCTCCGGTGGTCACGATCCGCAACTGTAGGACGGGGCGCGATGTCACCGGCCGCGCCGCCCCGACCTGTGGAGGAGGAGGTCCGCCGGGTGGGGTGTGGAAACCGCCTCACCCCGTCGGTCCGCGGTGGGACATGATCGGGGCGTGAACGAGGCCCTCGACCCGACCGGCGTCCTGGTGCTCGCCGGTACGCCGATCGGGCAGGCCGCGGACGCGACGCCACGCCTGGCGGCGGAGCTGGCGGGCGCCGACGTGATCGCCGCCGAGGACACCCGACGGCTGGCCCGCCTCGCCGCCGAGCTGGGCGTGGACGTGAAAGGCCGCGTCACGTCGTACTTCGAGGGCAACGAGGCGGCGCGGACGCCGGGCCTCGTCGAGCGGCTCGTCGCCGGTGGCCGCGTGGTGCTCGTGACAGATGCGGGCATGCCGAGCGTGTCCGATCCCGGCTACCGGCTCGTCGCGGCTGCGGTCGCGGCCGGCGTCCGGGTGACGGCGGTGCCGGGGCCCTCGGCGGTGCTGGCGGCGCTGGCCGTCAGCGGGCTGCCGGTCGACCGCTTTTGCTTCGAGGGCTTCCTCCCGCGCAAGGCGGGTGAGCGAGCACGTCGGCTGCGGGCCGTGGCGGACGAGGAGCGGACGCTGGTGTTCTTCGAGGCCCCGCACCGGACGGCGGCCACGCTCGCGGCGATGGCCGAGGAGCTCGGGCCGGACCGGGCCGCCGCCGTGTGCCGAGAGCTGACCAAGACCCACGAGGAGGTACGCCGGGGCACGCTCGCCGAGCTGGCCGGCTGGGCCGGCGACGGTGTGCGCGGCGAGGTGACCCTGGTCGTGGGCGGGGCACAGCGAGCCGAGGTCGCCTCCGACCCCGAGTCGTTGCGGGCTGCCGTCGCGGCCGAGGAGGGCCGCGGAACGCCGCGCAAGGAGGCGATCCGCATCGTCGCGGCAGACGCCGGCGTACCCAAGCGGACGGTGTACGACGTCGTCCACGGTGTGGGGGAGGAATCGTGAGCGAGACCCCGGATGGCCCGACGCGCAGCCGCGCCGCGGCCGACGAGCCGGGACAGCGTCGCGACCGCGAGCGGCCGCCCCCGCCCGAGCCGCTGCCGCACCCCGTCGTCGACAACCACTGCCACCTCGACATCGCCGACGGCGACTGGTTCGAGACCGGCGAGGCGATCGCGCGGGCGGCCGAGGTCGGGGTGAGCCGGATCGTCCAGATCGGCTGCGACCTCCCGGGCGCGGCCTGGGCGGTGCAGGCCGCCTCCGAGCACGACGCGCTCGTGGCCGGAGTCGCGCTGCATCCGAACGAGGCGCCCCGGCTCGCTGCCGAGGGCCGGCTCGAGGAGGCGCTGGCGGAGATCGAGCAGCTCGCCCAGGCCCACCCGAAGGTGCGGGCGGTCGGTGAGACCGGGCTGGACTTCTTCCGGACCGGTCCCGAAGGTCGCGACGCGCAGGTGGAGTCCTTCGTCCGGCACGTCGACCTGGCCAAGCGACTCGACCGAACGCTCGTCATCCACGACCGCGACGCCCACGACGCCGTCCTCGACGTGCTCGACGCCGAGGGAGCCCCGCCGCGGTGGGTGATGCACTGCTTCTCCGGGAACCCGAGGTTCGCGCGGGCCTGCCTGGACCGCGGCGCGTACCTGTCGTTCGCGGGCACGGTGACGTTCAAGAACGCCCAGCCGCTGCGCGACGCGCTGATGGTGACGCCGCAGGACCGGATCCTCGTGGAGACCGACGCGCCGTTCCTCACGCCGACGCCGTACCGCGGACGCCCCAACGCGTCGTACCTCGTGCCGATCACGGTCCGGGCGATGGCCGAGGTCCGCGGTGACGACCTGGAGGTGCTCTGCCGGGCGATCGACGCCACCACCGAGGAAGCGTTCGGGGGCCCCTGGTAGGGATCCGCGGCGAAATCACTCACGCCGATCTGTGCGGTACGGCGGTGTCAGCGCGTGGCACCTGCGTACCGCACTCGTCGGCGACGCGGTGATTCGCGGGTTTCGGACAGCGAGAGCCTGGTCACAACGGGCCACTGGATTTTGCCTTCCTCAACGACGCCTCCGTACTGTCTTGTGGCTGTTGGCCGGGATCGGGTGCCGCGAGGCACGAGCTCGGCGTCGGGGCTGCGGACCTGGATGTCTCAGGTGCGCGGCCCCGCTGTGCGACTGCCCGTCGGTACGTCGCGTGGCGGACTGCGGTCCGACGCCTCACCGAGGACCGGGGAGTACGACGTCTGGAGAGCTGTGCGCCAGCACCTCGCACGAATCAGCAAGAGCAGGACGGCCCTCGTGGTCGCCGGGGCCGTGGCCCTGGCGGCAGTCGTGGGCACCACCGTCGGGTACGCCTCGATGGGCAAGGACATCACCCTGAACGTCGACGGCCGGGTCACCCACGTGACGTCGAGCGACAGCACGGTCGGACAGGTGCTGGCGGACCAGGGCATCAGCCTGCGGTCCCACGACGAGGTCGCACCCTCCGTCGGCTCCGCGGTCCACGACGGCACCAGCATCGCGGTGCGCTACGGCAAGCCGCTGAAGCTGGACGTCGACGGCAGCACCTCGACGTACTGGGTGACCGCGACGAACGTCCGGGACGCCCTGTCCGAGATCGACCGGAGCTTCGACCGCGCGCACCTGTCGGTGAGCCGCGGAGCGGGTATCACCCGAGACGGGCTCCGGATCTCGATCGCGACGCCGAAGCGGCTCACCTTCGTCATCGGCGGCCACAAGGCGCGGCACCAGAGGGTGCCGGCGATGACCGTGGGCCAGGCCCTCAAGGCGCTGGACGTCCACGTCGGCCGACACGACGTCGTCCGACCCGGCCTGCACCACCGGATCCACCCCGGCGACCGGGTGGTCCTGGACCGGATCCGCTTCGCCCGGCGCCACGTCTCGGCCGAGGCCATGCCGTACTCCACCGTCACCCGCGACGACCCGAGCATGGCTCAGGGCCGGAGCGTCGTGGTGCGCAGCGGGCGCGACGGCCTGCGCGACGTCACCTACCGCGTCGTCTTCCGCAACGGGCGACTGGTCGCCCGGCGCGTGCTCACGCAGGACGTCTTGCGGGCACCCGTGGCGCAGGTGGAGCGCGTCGGCACCAAGCCGGTCGCGACGACCAACTATGCGGGCGGCAGCACCGTCTGGGATCGGCTCGCGCAGTGCGAGTCCGGAGGCAACTGGGCCACCAACACCGGCAACGGCTACTACGGCGGCTTGCAGTTCTCCGTGGGCACCTGGCGGGCGTACGGTGGGAGCGGACTCCCCAGCCAAGCCTCTCGTCTGACCCAGATCGCGATCGCGACGAAGGTCCGCAACGCCAGCGGAGGGTACGGCGCGTGGCCGGCCTGTGCGGCGTCCCTGGGTCTGCCCCGATGAGAGACCGTTGACAACTCGATCCCGAACGGCGGCAAGAAGGCGCGGCGACCGGGAGCAGGAGTCCTGGCCCCCCTGGGGCTCCTATCTGGCTCTCCGGTCGCCGTTCGGTCGGCCTGACACCCCCCTAGGCTGGCCGTCATGACGTCCGCCGGCCCGACACTTCTCGGGCCGGCGGACGTTCGTGCGTTGGCGGCTCGGCTCGACGTACGCCCGACCAAGCAGCGGGGGCAGAACTTCGTCATCGACGCCAACACCGTGCGACGGATCGTGCGCGAGGCCGACCTGCACCGCGAGGACGTCGTGGTCGAGGTCGGGCCCGGTCTCGGGTCGCTGACCCTGGCCCTGCTCGGGGAGGTACGCCGGGTGGTCGCGGTCGAGGTGGACCCCGTGCTCGCGGCGGCGCTTCCGGAGACCCTCGCCCAGCACGCACCCGGCCTGGCCGACCGCTGCGAGGTGCTCGCGCAGGACGCCCTCCGCCTCGACGCGGTCCCCGGGCCACCGCCCACCGCGCTGGTCGCGAACCTCCCCTACAACGTCTCGGTGCCGGTGCTGCTGCACCTGCTGGCCCTGCTGCCGAGCCTGGAGCGCGGGCTGGTGATGGTGCAGTCCGAGGTCGCCGACCGGCTCGCCGCCGGCCCCGGCTCGAAGGTGTACGGCGTCCCCAGCGTCAAGGCGGCGTGGTACGCCGACGTCCGCCGCGCCGGCGCGGTCGGACGCCACGTCTTCTGGCCGGCGCCGCACGTCGACTCCGGACTCGTGGCCTGGACACGACGCGACCCACCGCCGACGACCGCCACCCGCGAGGAGGTGTTCGCGGTCGTGGACGCGGCCTTCGCCCATCGCCGCAAGGTCCTGCGCGGCGCGCTGCGCACCCTGGCCGGCTCGGCCGAGGCTGCGGAGGCCGCGCTGGAGAGGGCCGGCATCGACCCGCTGGCGCGCGGCGAGTCCCTGTCCGTGCACGAGTTCGCGCGCCTCGCCGAGGCGCTGGGATGAGCCGCTCGGGTCTCACGGTGCGCGCGCCGGCCAAGATCAACCTGCTGCTGGGTGTCGGCGCGCCCCGTCCGGACGGCTTCCACACGCTCGTCACCGTCTACCAGGCCGTGAGCCTCTACGACGACCTCATGGCGACCCCGGGAGAGGACGACCGGATCACGGTCGCGACCGAGGTCGCGGCGTACATCGACGCGGGCCACCTGCCTGAGCCCGGCCACAACATCGTCGACCGGGCCGCCTCGGCGCTGGCCGGGCACCACGGACGACCGGTGCCGGCCGACGTCCGCGTCGACAAGAGCATCCCGATCGCGGGAGGGCTCGCCGGTGGTTCGGCCGACGGCGCCGCCGCCCTGCTCGCACTCGACCG
This sequence comes from Nocardioides sp., assembly GCA_049841015.1. Classification (GTDB taxonomy): domain Bacteria; phylum Actinomycetota; class Actinomycetes; order Propionibacteriales; family Nocardioidaceae; genus Nocardioides. The sequence continues at coordinate 146,749 of JASGIN010000011.1, read as the reverse complement.
ACTCCACGATCTCGGCACCGACGACGACGCCCTGCTCGAGCTGGCCGCGGGGCTGGGCAGCGACGTCCCGTTCGCGCTGGTGGGCGGCACGGCGCTCGGCGAGGGTCACGGCGAGGTGGTGACCCCGGTGACGGACGCCGGGTCGTGGTGGTGGGTCGTGGTCCCGAGTCCGGTGGGGATGTCGACCCCGGAGGTGTACCGGCGCTACGACGAGCTCCGCCCGGACGCGCCGGCGGTGCCGGGGGCCCCGGACGAGGTGCTCGGCGCGCTGGCGGCAGGTGACGCACGTCTGCTCTCAGCCGCGCTGCACAACGACTTGGAGCGGGCCGCCTGCGACCTGCGCCCCGACCTGGCCCGGCTCATCGTCGAGGGGGTGGATGCAGGCGCGCTGCGCGGCCTGGTCTCGGGGTCGGGTCCGACCGTCGTGTTCCTGTGCGAGGACGCCGCGCACGCGCGCGGCGTCGCGGGGGTACTACAGAACGCTGAGCCGGCCCGCGTCGTCCTCGTCGCGCGCGGTCCGGTCGCGGGAGCGCACGTGGTGGCCGATGGCTAACCTGCTCAACCTCGAGCGGGTCTCGAAGGCCTACGGCATCCGACCGCTGCTGACCGAGGTCTCGCTCGGCGTGGCCGCCGGTGAGCGGATCGGCGTCGTCGGCCGCAACGGCGACGGCAAGACCACGCTGCTCGAGGTGATGACCGGGCGCGAGCCGCCAGACGAGGGCCGGGTCTCGATGTCGCGGGGCCTCCACATCGGCTACCTCCACCAGGGCGACACGCTCGACGACACGCACTCGGTGCGCGACGCCGTGCTCGGCGGCCGGCCCGACCACGTGTGGGCGGCCGAGCCCGACACCCGCGAGGTGGTCGCCGAGCTGCTCGCCGGGATCGAGCTCGACCGCGCCGTGGTCGGCCTGTCCGGCGGCGAGCGGCGTCGCTGCGCGCTCGCCGAGCTGCTGCTCCGCGAGCACGACCTCCTCGTGCTCGACGAGCCCACCAACCACCTCGACGTCGAGGCCGTCGCCTGGCTGGCCACGCACCTGGCCGGGCTCTCGTCGGCTCTGGTCGTGGTCACCCACGACCGGTGGTTCCTCGACGCCGTGTGCCAGCGCACCTGGGAGGTCCACGACGGCGTGGTCGACTCCTACGAGGGCGGCTACGCGGCGTTCGTCCTGGCCAAGGAGGAGCGGCAGCGCCAGGCCGCCGCCTCCGAGGTACGACGCCGCAACCTCGCCCGCAAGGAGCTGGCCTGGCTGCGCCGTGGCCCGCCGGCGCGGACGTCCAAGCCGCAGTTCCGCATCGACGCGGCCGAGGCGCTGATCGCCGACGTACCCCCTCCTCGCGATCGGCTCGAGCTGCAGCGCTTCGCGACCCAGCGCCTCGGCAAGGACGTGATCGACGTCGAGGACGTCGACCTCGTGCGGGGCGACCGGGTGCTGCTCTCGCGCGCGACCTGGCGGCTCGGTCCCGGCGACCGGGTCGGGGTGATCGGCGTCAACGGCGCGGGGAAGTCGTCGGTGCTGGGGCTGCTCGAGGGCACCCTGGCCCCGGTGGCAGGTCGGGTGAAGCACGGGCGCACGGTGTCGATGGCCCACCTGACCCAGACCCTCGACGTGCTCGATCCGGAGGGACGGGTGCTGCCGACGATCGAGTCCGTACGCCGCGTGACCCGCACCGCCACCGGAGAGATCACCGCGACGTCGATGCTCGAGCGGTTCGGCTTCACGGGGGACAAGCTGACGGCCCGGATCGGTGACCTGTCCGGTGGCGAGCGGCGCCGCTTCCAGCTCCTGCGGCTGCTGCTGTCCGAGCCGAACGTCCTGCTCCTCGACGAGCCCACCAACGACCTGGACATCGAGACGCTCACGGTGCTGGAGGACTTCCTGGACGGCTGGCCGGGAACCCTCGTCGTGGTCTCCCACGACCGGTACTTCCTCGAGCGCACCACCGACGTGATCTACGGACTCCTCGACGACGGCCAGATCTCGCTGCTCCCCGGCGGCGTCGACGACTACCTCTCCCGCAGGGGAAGGCTTGCGAGCGAGCTCGCCGCGCCGCTCGCCGCGGCCGCTCCGCCCCCGCAAGCCGGGTCGGAGCGTGCTCGCTCGGGCAGCTCCGAGGAGCGGGTGGCGCGCAAGACCCTGGCGCGGGTGGAGAGGCGGCTGGAGCAGGTCTCGGCGCAGGAGATCGAGCTGAACGACGAGGTGCTCGCCCACGCCTCCGACCACGAGCGGCTGACCGAGCTCGGGCTGCGGCTCGCCGAGCTCGGCGCGGAGCGCGACCGGCTGGAGGCCGAGTGGCTCGAGGCGGCCGAGGTGCTCGATTAGGTCAGACCTTCTCGCCGATCACCTGGACCATGCGGGGGTTGGAGAGGTACGTCGTGGGCTCGCGGGCGAGGGCGTACAGCACGTCGACCAGCCGGTCGATCTCCTCGTCCGTGGCGACGGTGTGGTGGAGCGCCGTCGACCGGATGTTCTCCAGGGTGAGCGCCGGCATGACCTTGCTCTCTCCCTCGAGGGCGGCGTGCTGTACGACGTGCGGCTGCACGCGCCCGAAGCCCGCCGCGACGACCAGGGCCGGGAGCCGGAGCGCGATCCGCGGGTCGCCGCCGTTGGCGCGTGCCGACTCCTCGTAGATCTCCCGGTAGCGCTCGAAGTCCGCGCTCGGCGGCTCGCAGAAGCAGCCGCCGAAGTCGATGTCCTCCAGCACGACTCGCCCGCCCGGTCGCAGGACGCGGTGCATCTCCGTGATCGCGCCGGCCGGGTCGGCGAGGTGCGTGAGCACGAAGCGCGCGTAGACGACGTCGTACTCCTCCTCCCCGAGTCCCTCGGTGAGGTCGCCGACGCGGAACTCGACGTTGGTCACGGCCACCTGCTCGGCTTCGGCACGGGCTAGCCGGACCTTGGTCTGATCGACGTCGATCCCGACCGCCCGCCCGGTCAGTCCGACCAGGGAGGCCAGGTCGAGGGTGACGTCCCCGCCGCCGCACCCGACGTCCAGGCAGCGCATGCCGGCCGCGACGCCGGCCCGCTCGAGCAGGGGGAGCGTGCTGGGTCGCATGACCCGGCCGAGCACCCGCAGCCGCTCGCGGCCCTCGATGCCGCCGCGGATCAGGTAGTGGTGGTCGTCCATGGTCCCTCCCGGGCGATTCTGGCCCGCCCGGTGTGGTTCTGTCCCGGTCCTCAGCCCTCGGTGAGACGGGCCAGCAGCGTGCGGAGCAGTGAGGCCAGCCGGACGCGGTCGGCGGGAGGCAGGTGCTCGAGCAGGTCCCGCTCGGCATCGAGCAGCGCGGTGAACGCCGCATCCACCGCGGCCCTGCCCTCGTCGGTGAGCCGGACGATCACCCCGCGTCGGTCATCGGGGTCCGGGTGGCGCTCCACGAACCCGCGGGCGCTCAACCGGTCGACCCGGTTGGTCATCGTGCCGCTGGTCACCAGCGTCTCGCGCAGCAGTCGACCGGGGGAGAGCTCGTACGGCGCACCGGCTCGACGCAGTGCGGCGAGCACGTCGAACTCCCACTCCTCGATGCCGTGGGCCGCGAACGCGTCACGCCGTGCGAGCTCGAGCCGTCGGGCGAGGCGGTTGACGCGACTGAACACCGCGACGGGCGCGAGGTCGAGGTCGTCGCGCTCGCGACCCCACGCCTCGAGCAGCTCGTCCACCTCGTCGCGCACGGTCGCCAGTCTAGAGGCTGTCGAGAATCTTGACATCAAGAGGAAGTCTGGGACGATGGTGAAGTATCTTGACATCAAGACATTACGCCTGCAGAGGGAGGCCTCGTGCCGCACACCTGGGACCCCGATCGCTACCTGACCTACGCCGACGAGCGGGGACGGCCGTTCGTCGAGCTGATCGCCCGCATCGGCGCCGACGCGCCGCGTACGGTCGTCGACCTCGGGTGCGGCCCCGGCAACCTCACCTCCCTCCTGCGCGGGCGTTGGCCTGATGCCGCGATCGCGGGCCGCGACTCGAGTCCGGAGATGATCGAGAAGGCTCGGGCGGCGGAGCCGGACATCGACTTCGAGGTCGCCGACGTGCGGACCTGGGTCGAGTCGGCCGACCCGGTCGACGTCCTGGTCTCCAACGCCATGCTCCAATGGGTGCCGGGTCACCTGGACCTGCTGCCCGGTCTCGTCGACAGGGTCAGCGCCGGGGGGTGGCTGGCCTTCCAGGTGCCCGGCAACTTCGGTGAGCCGAGCCACGTGACCCGCACGGAGCTGGCCGGTGAGGAGCCGTACGCCGCCCACACCGCCGGTGTCGCCGTCCCGAGCAGCCACGACCCGGCCGTCTACCTCGACGCGCTGGCCGCCCTCGGCTGCGAGGTCGACGTGTGGGAGACGACGTACCTCCACGTGCTGACCGGTCCGGACCCGGTCTTCACGTGGGTCTCGGGCACCGGGGCACGGCCCACGTTGCAGGCCCTCCCCGACGACCTGAGGCGGGCGTTCGAGGAGGAGTTCAAGCGGCGCCTGCGCGCGGCGTACCCCGAGCACGACGGCCGCGTCGTCCTCCCGTTCCGGCGGATCTTCGCCGTGGCCCGGGTCCCGGGAGGCGGCCGATGATCGCGCTCCACCACGTCCAGGTGTCGTGCCCGCGCGGTGGCGAGGACGACGCTCGCCGCTTCTACGCCGAGACCTTGCACCTGACCGAGGTCGAGAAGCCACCGGCCCTGCGCGCCCGCGGCGGCGCATGGTTCAGGGCGTACGACGCGCTGGGTGCGGTCAGCGCGGAGCTCCACGTCGGCGTCGAGGAGCCGTTCGTCGCGGCGCGCCGTGCTCATCCCGCGCTCGTCGTCGAGAGCCTCGAGCAGGTCGCCGCCGACCTGCGCGGTGCCGGCTACGAGGTCGACCTCTCCGAGCACGAGACCTTCCCCGGTCATCTGCGCCTGCACACGCGAGACGGCGTGGGCAACCGGGTCGAGCTGCTTCAGCGCTCTCCGGAGTCGTAGGCGACCTCCCACAGGTGGCCGTCCGGGTCCGCGAAGTACCCGGAGTAGACCCCGAAGGGGTGCAGGTGCGCCGGTGCGCGGGACTCCGCACCGGCGGCGGTGGCTCGCGCGAGCAGCGCGTCGACCTCGTCGCGCGAGTCGACCATCACCCCGATGCTGTGCCGGCCGGTCGTCGGTGCGGCCGGTGGGACGTGTGCGTCCTTGGCCAGGTCGTCGGTGCCGTAGAGGCCGATCATCAGGCCGTCGTTCGCCGTCGTCACGAACGCGATCGTGCCGTCGGCTCCGGTGACGTCGTCGTGGTATTCCGTGCCGACGATGCCGTCCGAGCTCCAGCCGAGGCCGTCGCGGTAGAAGCGCAGCGCGCGCTCCAGGTCGTCGACGGCGAGGGTGACGAAGCCGATCCGTGGGTCCATGTGGCCAGCCTGCCACCGGAGCCGCCAGTCGGGTCGTGTGCCTGAGGACGGCCTATGGACCGTCCTCAGGCACACGACCCCCTCGCCCGGGCGCCGCGGGAATAGTCCGGCGTCGCGTCGCGCTGTCAACGGCATGTCCACGGTCACGCTGAACGAGCAGAACTTCGAGCCCACGGTCACCGGTGAGGGGATCGTGCTCGTGGACTTCTGGGCGTCCTGGTGCGGTCCGTGCCGGATGTTCGCGCCCGTCTACGAGGCGGCGTCGGAGGCGAACGACGACCTCACCTTCGGCAGCGTCGACACCGAGGACCAGCAGGGGATCGCAGGGGCTCTCCAGATCACCTCCATCCCGACGCTGATGGCGTTCCGTGACGGCATCCTGGTCTTCCGTCAGGCCGGCGCCCTGCCGGCGCCGGCGCTGGACGAGCTGATCACCGCCGTGCGCGGCCTCGACATGGACGACGTACGCCGTCAGGTCGCCGAGCAGCAGGCCCAGTCCTGATCACGAGGTAGGCACGAGGGCGCCGGAGGTGGCTAGCCTCGGCGGGTGACCTCCTCCTCGGACTCCTCCGACCTCCTGCGCCAGCTCCTCGACACCCGCAGCTGGGTGGCGCTCGACATCGACCCCGACGGGCGCGTGCTCGCCGGCCATGACGACCTCGGCAGCCTGCAGCTGGTCGAGATCGCCCCCGACGGGTCGGCGACGCCGCTGACGGACCTGCCGTCGAAGTGCACCGGCCGTTACGTGCGCGGCCACCGTCAGGTGGTCGTGGAGCACGACCAGGGCGGCGACGAGAACTTCCAGCTGTCCCTGCTCGACCTCAGCGAGCTCCCCACCGCGCCGGTCGGGCTCGACGGACTGGCCCCGCTGGTCGCGGACCCCGGTCATCTCAACGTCCTGCTCGACGTCACCGAGAGCTCGGTCGTCTACTGCACCAACCGCCGCAACGACGTCGACATGGACGTCGTGGTTCGCGATCTGGCGACCGGCGAGGAGCGCGTCGTCTACGACGGCGGTGGCTACGTCGCCTCCACCGAGGTCTCGCACGACGAGAAGTCCGTCGCCGTGACCATGATCAGCCTGCGGCCGAGCTCCACGACCGTCGTCCTGGCCGACGGCACCGGGTCCCGCGACCTGACCGACGCCGACGAGCAGGCCCAGCACCACGTCGCCGGCTGGACCGCCGACGACACGGGGTTGGTGCTCTACTCCGACCACGACCGGGAGTTCCACGCGGTGCTGCGGCTCGACCGCGACCGGACGTGGACGACCCTGGTCGAGGCGGCCGACCACGACGTGATCGCCCGCCTCTCGCCGGACGGCGCTCTCATGGTCGTCTCCCACCACGTCGACGGGCTCGACCGCCTCGCCGTGCACCGTGCGGACGGGACCCACGTCGCCGATGTCGACCTCGACCCCGTCGTGCCGGTCAGCGTCGTGTGGGCGCCGGACTCCTCGGCGTTCGCGGTCACGGCGATGAGCCCGACCGACCCGGGCTCGATCGTGCGGGTCGACCCGAGGACGGGCGCGACGACGGTCCTGGTCGACGGCCGCGCCGGAGTGCCCGAGGGCGTCCGGGGAGAGCTCGTCACGCCGTCCGTCCACCGGATCCCGACGCCGGACGGCGAGCAGGTGCCGTGCTTCCGCTACGCCGCGCCGCAGGGCGACGGCGCCTCCGTGGTCCACGTGCACGGGGGACCCGAGGCCGAGGCGACGCGGATGTTCAGTCCCGTGCTCCAGGCGCTGGCGCTGGCCGGCTTCGACGTCCTGGTCCCCAACGTCCGGGGCTCGGACGGGTACGGCAAGCGCTGGTGTCCCTGGACGACGTACGCCTGCGGCTCGACTCGGTGGCCGACCTCGCCGCGATCCACGCGTGGCTGCCCACCGTGGGTCTCGACCCCGACCGGTCGGCGCTGTGGGGAGGGTCCTACGGCGGCTACATGGTGCTGTCCGGTGTCTCGATGCAGCCCGGCCTGTGGGCCGCGGGGGTCGACATCGTCGGCATGTCCTCGCTCGTGACGTTCCTGGAGAACACCTCGGAGTACCGCCGCGCCATCCGCGAGCGCGAGTACGGCTCCCTGGCCGACGACCGGGACTTCCTGCTGAGCGCCTCGCCGATCACCTACCTCGACGACATCGTCGCGCCGCTGTTCGTGATCCACGGCGCCAACGACCCGCGGGTCCCGCTCTCCGAGGCCGAGCAGATCAAGGCCGCTCTCGACGGCAAGGGCGTGCCCTGCGAGCTCCGCGTCTACGCCGACGAGGGTCACGGCCTGTCCAAGCGGGTCAATCGCCTCGATGCCTACCCCGCCGCGCTCGCCTTCCTCGAGCAGCACCTCTCCTGACCCCCTGTTGAGCCGAAATCCGGGTAGTCCCTGACAATCGGGCCCTCGACACGCCGTTTCGAGGGCCGTTTCGTCAGGGACTACCCGGAACGGCGACTATCGGTGGTGGGGCTTCTTGACCTTCGGGAGCTCGAAGGCGCCCGCGTCGCAGTGGCTGGCGGGACGGTGGCGACCGCGCTGGTCGGTGTCCGGGCAGTGGGACGTCACGAGCCCGACAGCCGGGCTGGTCGCACGCAGCGCCATGGTCCTGGTCGGGCCGCCGTTGTCGGCGAGCGCCCGGAGCCGCGGGTTCCGCTTGACGACGTCGGTGTCCAGGAGCGACCTCACGCATCCGGCCTGGCCCACGACGTTGCCGCCCAGTGAGTGCAGGCTGTTCGCGGCCACGGCGAAGGAGCAGTCCTGCTCGCCACCGGTCGGCCCGTGGTTGGCCGAGACGATGCTGCCGAGGAGGACACCGCCGGGTGCAGCGGAGTAGATCCCGCCGCCTTGCGCGGCGACGTTGCCGGACACCGTCGCGTAGCGGACGCCGAGACTGCCGCCCCCGAGGTAGATCCCCCCACCTGTGGCGACGTCGTCCGCGCTGGATCCCTGGACGGCCCGGTTGCCGGTGAGGGTGGAGCTCTCGACGACCAACGCGGCGGAGTCGACGAGGAGGCCGCCGCCGGAGCCGCTGACGGTGGCGTGGCCCGCGACGTTGCCGGCGACCGTGGAGCGGATCACAGCGACGTTCTCGGTGTGAGACGCCGCCTCGATGCCGCCTCCGTCTCGGCCCGACCGGTTGCGGGTCACGCTCACGCCGGTGAACGTCGTGCCGCTCCCGTCGTCGGCGAAGACCGCACCGCCGTGTCCCACGCCGCCCCGACCTGCGGCGTTCTTGGTGAACGTGGAGCCGGTGTAGGCCGAGGTCTGCCCGGTCTCGGTGTAGACCGCGCCGCCGGAGGCATCCGGGCCGCTGGCGGTGTTCATGCCGAAGGCGGAGCCGTGGTCGGAGACAGTCGTGCCGTCACTGTCGACTCCGACCGCACCGCCGTTGCCGGTCTCGCTCGCGGTCCCCGCCTGGTTGCCCACGAAGCCGTTGGCCTGCAGGCGGATGGAGCTGGCCGAGCTCGAGCTGTCACCGTGTACGCCGAGCGCACCGCCGAGACCGCCGGCGCCGGTCGCGTTGAACTCGAACGTCGACCGCAGGAGGTGCACCCGCGCTGCCGAGGTGTTGCTCGACCAGACTGTGACGCCGCCGGAGCCGCCGTGGCCGGCGGAGGTGTTGGAGGCGACGACGTCGGAGCTCATCGTGAGGTTCAACCGACCGCTGTACGCCAGGATCGCGCAGATCGCCCCACCGCAGCCTGTGTCGTCGGCGCCCGCGGGACCGTTCGAGGCCAGGTCGGAGTTGGCCCACAGGCGCGAACCGTCGACGTCGAGATCGGTGCGCCCCCCGAGGCCGTTGTTCACGTAGACGGCACTCCCGGTGGCGCCGTGGATCCGCGACCCGCGGTCGATCGTCACCTGGGTGTTGCCGTTCGAGCCACCGACGTAAAGTGCCCCGCCGCCGAACCCCGACGTCACCTCGGGGTCGACGCGGTCGCCCGCGAGATTGACCCCGTGGAGCTCGGCCTGGGCCGAGTCCAGGAACAGGCCGCCCCCCATGGCTCCGCTCGAGAGCGCCTGGTTGTGCGAGATCGAGCCGCCGGTGACCTGGAGCAGGTCGTGGTAGAGGTACAGACCACCGCCCACGCTTCCCTGCACCGCGTTGCCGTGAGCGGTGTTGTGGTCGACGTGTACGCCGGTCAAGGTGAGGTTGCCGTACTCGTCGGAGACGGCGGCTCCCGCGCCCGTCTCCGAGTCGACCCCGGAGGTGTTCCCCGAGATCGAGCCCCGCGTGACCCGGCCGACGCCGTAGACTCTGTACCAGCCGCCGCCGTAGCTCGGTCCCGCGTCGGGTCCGTGGTTGCCCGTGACGTCCACGTCGGTGAGGTCGACGTCCGCCCAGTACGTGTAGAGGCCGCCGCCCAGGAAGGCGACGTTGTCGGTGATCGCGCTGTCCGTGGCGTAGAGGTGGGTCTCGCCGGAGGTATAGATCCCGCCGCCGGCGCCGTGAGCGGTGTTGTCGCTCACGCGCACACCGTTGAGGGCTACGGCCCCGCCCGCGGTGCCCGTGCCGGCATAGATCCCACCGCCGGAGGCGTCGGTGCTGCCGCCGGTCACGGTCAGGTCGCTGAGGTAGAGCACAGGAGCCGAGGGGTCCAGCTCGTTCCCGGCGAGGTGGAGCACCCGCGAGCCGGCGCCCTGGATCGCGGTCTCGTCCGATCCGCGGCCCACGATCGACGTACCGCCCGGGTTGGTGACCAGCAGTTCGGTGGCGGAGTTGAGGACGTAGGTCTCGGGGCCCAGCACGATGCGGACCGGGACGGCGCGGTTGTTGGCCGCCTCGACCGCCGCGCGCAGGGAGCAGGCGCCGCTCGCGGCATCGATGCAGTGGGTGTCCGACGGGTCGGCGAGCCCGGAGTCCTCGGTGGTGGTCACGGTCAGCCGCTGGACCGTGCCGCCGACAGCCGAGCCGAAGGCCGGAGCCGCGGTGTGCTGAGCACGCATCCGGCGCTGTCGGGAGCGGACGTCGGCCAGGCGGGAGGCCGAGAGCCGCAGGGGGGCCACGTGATGGGTCGCCGCGGTCAGGGCATACAGCGGGTTGGAGGCGGTGCTCGACCCTGTGCTCGACGGGCCGGCGTACGCCGGGAGGGAGGTCAGGGCCAGTCCGGCCCCGAGGAGGCCGCTGGTCATGAGGGCGACCGCGGCAGGGAGGTGTCTGCTCATGCGTGAGTCCGATCCGAGAGAGGTGATGGACGCGCGGGCAGCGTGAAGCGCCCGTCGTGCGCAGCAACCTAGGTCGCGGCGATCGCAGCCGTCTGTCACGAACGGGACACAACAGGCCGAGAAAGAGTCAGGCCCCGCCTCGGGGAGGCGGGGCCTGACTTCGTGCCGGTGGTGCTAGGTGCTCAGTGCTTCTTCTTCTTGGACTTGGGCAGCTCGTAGGCCCCCGCGTCCGCATGCTTCGAGGGTCGCTTGTGCCCGCGCTGGTCGGCGGCCGGCACGAGGTACGACGCGCGACCGACGGCCGGGCTCTTCTTGCTGATGGCCATGGTCTTCGTCGGACCGCCGTTGTCCTTCAGCTTGCCCAGGTGCGCGTTCTTCGCGACCTTGTCGCTCGACTGCCGGGCCACCACACAGGTCCCCTGCCCGATGACGTTGCCGCCGTAGGAGACCAGCTTGTAGCTGGTGCTCGCGATACCGCAGTCCTTCTCGGCCCCGTGCTTGGCGGTCTTGTTGCCGGACAGGATGGTCCCGAGGATCGATCCCAGGTAGTCGGAGTAGACGCCGGCGCCCTGCTTGGCGTAGTTGCCGGAGATCGTGCTGTAGCGGAGACCGACCGTGGACCCGGCGAAGTAGATCCCGCCGCCGTAGCCGGTCCCGTTGGCCTTGTTGCCGGTGACGGTCGCGTTCTGCAGGGTCAGCACGGCGTCCTCGGTGTAGATGCCACCGCCGTAGCCGTCGTTCGCCGCGGAGCCGGTGGAGTTCCCCGAGATCGTCGAGGCCGTGATCCGCACCTGGTAGCCGTAGTCGTCGGCGTACACCCCGCCGCCGTAGCTGGCGGACTTGTTGCCGGCGATCGTCACCTGGTCGAGCACGGTGCCGTTCTCAGCCGAGGTCGCCACGGCGCCGCCGTAGCCGGAGTTGCTCGCCTGGTTGGTGCCGGCGGAGTTCCCGGTGAACGTGCTCCGGGACACCTTGAGGGTGCCGTAGTAGCCGACGTCGGCGATCGCCCCGCCGACGGCCCCGTCGCCGACGGCACGGTTCTTGCTGTACGTCGAGCCCTGGTCGGCGATGCTGACCGCGTAGTACGCCGACACCGCGCCCCCGTAACCAGGCGAGCCCTGGGTGCCGGCCCGGTTGCCGGTGAACTTGTTGGCGGACAACCGCACCGAGATCGGCGAGTCGTCGCTGGAGTAGGTGTAGAAGCCCAGCGCCCCGCCGTACCCGCCGGCCCCGGCGTGGTTGTTGGCGAAGGTGTTGTGGCTGAACGACGCCGCGACCATCGCGTACTCGTACCCGTAGCCGGTGACCGCACCCGAGCCGCCGTCGCCGACGCCGCCGTTGCCGGTCACCTGGTTGTGCTCCATGTCGAGGTGCACGGAGCCGTAGTAGTAGCCGTAGGCGCACACGGCGCCGCCGCAGCCTTGGCCGTCGTAGCCGTTGTGGAAGGCCGAGACGTTCTTGGACAGCGTGGAATGGGTGATGGTCGCGTCGACCAGTCCCTCGTACCCGACCAGGTAGAAGGCGCTGGCGTTGGAGCCGGTCACCTTGCTGTGGTCGACGGTGATCTGCACGGGGTACTCGTAGCCGTAGCTGTAGACCGTGCCACCGCCGTAGAAGTCACTGTCGCCACCGGCGTGGTTGCCGGCGAGGGTCGCGTGACTGAAGGTCAGCTGCGAGTTGTAGTAGGTGTAGACGGCGCCGCCGGACGCGCTGGTTCCGAGCGTCTTGTTGTGCGACATGGAGCCGTGGTCGACGGTGAGCAGGTCGTAGTAGGCGTAGATCGCCCCGCCCTCCCCGTCCGTGTGTGCGCTGTTGTTGTCGACGTGCACGCCGGTGAGAGTCGTCGTGGACCCGTAGTCGTAGATCGCCCCCCCGGCGCCGTAGTACGTGGCGTCGCCCGCCTCGTTGCCGGTCATGGATCCGCCGGTCATGTCGAAGACGCCGTAGTAGTTGTAGACGGCGCCGCCGTAGCCGTTGGCTCCGGCAGTCGTGCTGTTCGAGGTGAACGTGGTGTCGGCGATGTCGAGGTTCGACCAGTACTGGTAGATCGCGCCGCCCGACGGTGCGTGGTTCCCGGTGAAGGTCGAATCCGAGATGTAGACCGTGTTGTACCCGTAGGCGTAGATCGCGCCGCCCGCGGTGCTTGCGGTGTTGTTGCGCAGGGCCACGTGGTCGAGGTTGAGAGCGACGCCTTCGTCGTCAGCCGTCTCGATGGCACCACCGTCGCTCGCCGAGCCGTTCTTCAGCGTCAGCGACGAGAGGAAGAGGGCTGCCGGGCCGGCCGTCGAGTTCGACACGTAGAACAGGCCGGAGCCGGCGCCGGCGATGGACGTCTTGCTGGTGCCTTGGCCCACGATGGACGTGCCGTGATGGTTGGCCACGCTCAGCGCGGCTGCCAGCGACAGGGTGTAGGTGTGCTTGCCGAGCACGATCCTCACCGGCTTCTCGAGGTTGTTCGCGGCGTTCACGGCGGCGCGCAGGGAGCACTTGCCGGTCGAGGCGTCGACACAGGTCGTGCCGGTGGGGGTGGCGAGGTCGGAGTCCTCGGTGGTGGTCACGGTGAACGTCTTCACGCCGGCCTTGGCGAACGTCGGGCGGGTGCTGCTCGCGGCCATCTGCCGTTGCTGGGCCCGGGCCTGCACCTGCTGAGACTTCGTCAGCAGCTTGCCGGATGGGGCGGCGTGCACGGCGGGATGTGCGGGCGCCTTCGTCGTGGGGTGGCCGGTCGCGGCGTGCGCCGGCAGCGCGGTCAGGGCGATCCCCGACGCAGTGATCCCGGCCGCCGCGAAGGCGAGCGCGGGCATGAGCTTGAGCTGTGTCATGCCGATGTCCATTTCTCAGATGAGTCCCGAGACCGGCCGCAGGAGGGGAGGGCGGCCGCTCGGAGGCTAGCGCCGACTCCTGGCCGCTCGTGGGACATCGCCCAGATCCGTTGGACGGCGTCGTGGGCTCGACATGGGACCGGGCCCCGCCTCCTGAGGAGACGGGGCCCGGTGCCGTGGTGCTGTGACGTCGGCTCTACTTGTGCTGGTAGGCGCCGGCGTCGGCGTGCTTCTTGGGCCGCTTGTGACCGCGCTGGTCGGTCGACGGCACCTGGAAGGTCGCCCGACCCATGGCCGGGCTCTTCTTGGCCAGCGCCATGGTCTCGGTCGGCCCGCCGTTGTGGGCGAGCTTCTTCAGACCGGCGTGCTTGGTGACCTTGTCCGACCCCGCGCGGGCGACGACACAGCCGCCCTGCCCGAGCACGTTGCCACCCAGCGAGTGCAGCTTGGCCGTGACGTCGCTGGCGTCACAGTCGTTCGCCGAGCCGTGCTTCGACGCCTTGTTGCCGGCGACGATGCTGCTGACCAGGTTGCCGCCCGCGTTGGCCGCGTAGATGCCCGCGCCCTGCTTGGCGACGTTTCCCGACACCGTGCTGTACCGGAGGTCGAACGGGCTCTCGTCCTGGTAGATGCCACCGCCGTAGCCCGGCGAGCCCGAGATCGACAGGGCCTGGTTGTTGGCGATGGTGGAGTTGTCGATCGACAGCGGCGAGTCGCTGTTGTAGATCCCACCTCCGTAGCCCTCGCCGTTCGCCGTGCCTGCGGTGTTCCCGGAGATGGTCGACTGCTGGATCTCCAGCCCGTAGTCGTCGGTGTAGATGGCACCGCCGTACGACGCCGCGTGGTTGCCCGACATGGTGACCTTGCTCATCGTCTCGCCGGCCTCGTCGTAGGTGTACAGCGCGCCGCCGTACCCGTCGCCGCTGTTCTTGTTGCCGGCGCGGTTCTTGGTGAACTTCGAGCCGACGAGGCGAGCCGACTGGTAGCTCTCGTTGCTGATCGCGCCGCCGTAGGCACCGTCGCCTGCAGCGACGTTCCCGGAGAACGTCGAGCCCTTGTCGGTGAGCGTGGCGTAGTAGTAGAGCGACATCGCGCCACCCCAGCCCGGTCCGGCGTTGTCACCCGCGGTGTTCCCGATGAACTTGTTCGACTGCGAGCGCACCGAGATCGGGTTGTAGTCGTCCTCGTTGTAGAAGCCGACCGCGCCGCCGTACCCGTTCGAGCCGGCCGTGTTCTTCTGGAAGGTGTTCCCCTTGAGGCTGACCGACACCCCGCCGTACTCCACGGCCCAGACCATGACCGCGCCGCTGGAGTAGTTGCCGGTCGAGGAGTTGTGCATCACCTTGTTGCCGGTCATGGCGAGGTTGATGCCACCCGCGTAGTAGTCGTACAGGCAGACCGCGCCGCCGCACCCGAGGTCGCTGGGGCCGTTGTTGGCGCCGTTGTGGTTGCCGGACAACGTCGAGTGGCTGATGCTCAGGTCGATGTTGCCGTACTCGTTGTAGGCGTAGATGGCGCCGCCGTTCGACCCCGTGATCTTGCTGTGGTCGATCGTGGTCTGGTTGGCGTAGTCGTAGCCGTAGGCGAAGATCGTGCCGCCGCCGGCTCCGTCGGTCGCGCCTGCCGCGACCTTGTTGTCGGCCAGGGTCACGTGGCTCAGGTCCAGCTGCGAGCCGTACTCCTGGTAGATCGCGCCACCGGTGCTGCCCGCTCCGTTCGCGCGGTTGTGGGACATCGTGCCGCCGTTGACCGCGACGAGGTCGAAGTAGCCGTAGAGCGCGCCGGCGTAGCCGTCGTTGTTGGCGGTGTTGTGGTCGACGTGGACGCCGTTCAGCGTGATGTTGCCGTAGTCGTCGTAGATGCCACCTCCGCCACCGCTGCTGGTGGCGTCGCCCGCGGTGTTGTGGGAGATCGAGCCGCCCTGCACCTGCAGCACGCCGTAGTAGTTGTAGATGCCGCCACCCTCACCGGAGACACCGGACGTGGTGTGGTTGCCGGAGACGGTGACGTTGCGGAGGCTGGTGTTTGCCCAGTCCAGGTACATGCCGGCGCCGTACTGAGCCACGTTGTTGAGGAACTTGGTGTCGGTCGCGTAGACCGAGTTGTACGTGTCGGCGTACAGGCCCCCGCCTTCCGAGCTGGCGGTGTTGCCGGACACCACGACGCCGTCCAGGACCAGCGAGGGGGCTCCGGTGGAGTCGTAGAGATAGAAGCCGGCTCCGTTCGTCGTGCTGCCGCCGGTGACCTTGAGGTCGGTGACGAACAGGACCGGCCCGGGAGCGGTGGTGCCCGCGGCGAGGTAGAAGTCGCCGGAGCCGTCACCCTTGATGGCCGTCTTGCCCGCGCCCTGGCCGACGATCGAGGTGCCCGCCGGGTTGGTCACGTTCAGCGCGGTCGCCATGGAGAGCGTGTAAGTGTGCTTGCCCAGGACGATCTTGACCGGCTTCTTCAGGTTGTTCGCCGCATCGACCGCTGCGCGCAGCGAGCACTTGCCGGTGTTGGAGTCGACGCAGGTCTTGCCCGCGAGGTTGGCGAGGTCGTAGTCCTCCGTGGTGTTCACGGTGAACGTCTTCGTGCCCGCCTTGGCGAACGTCGGAGCCTTCCGGTTGGCGAGCTGGGTCTGCTTGGCTCGCACCTGGGCCAGCCGCGTCTTCGACAGGGGCTTGAGGTTGTGCCCGCGGGGGGCTTGCGCCGCCGCGCGGTGCGTCAGTGCCGGATGGTGCGCCGGGGACGCGGTCGCGGGCAGGGCGGTCAGGGAGATCCCCACCGCCGTGATCCCGGTCGCCACGACTGCGAGCGCGGGGAGTGTCTTCGCGTGTCTCATGGGTATCCGTTTCTCAGATGGGTCCCGAGAACGGCCGTGGAGGGGATGGCCGTCTCGGAGGCTAGTACCGGGGACTAGGTGGCGGTGGGACCTTGAGCAGATACGTCGGAGGGCGTCGTGCGTCTCTCGACAAGCCTCGACACCGGGCGTACGGTGTGGTCTAGCCCACAGTGGTATAGACCTTTCGGGAGCTCGCATGACCGTCCGCCACCTGCGCATCGACAACCGGCTGATCCACGGCCAGGTCACGGTCGCGTGGGCCGGCAGTCTCGGGGCGGACCGGCTGGTCGTCAGCAACGACGAGGTCGCCGCGGACGACATGCAGCGGATGATCCTGCCGCAGGCCGCGCGCGGCGTGCCGACGTCCGTGCTCGGCATCCAGGAGACCCTCGACCTGTGCGCCGATGAGGCCGCGCAGGCGGAGTCGATCTTCGTGATCGCCAAGTTCCCCGCGGACGCGCTGGCCCTGGTGCGCGGAGGTCTGAAGCCCGAGGAGATCAACGTCGGGAACCAGGCACCGCGCCCCGGCACGAAGTTCACGATGGTCACGCGCAGCATCGCCGTCACGGCGGAGGACGCCGAGACCTACCGCGCGATCGCGGCCGAGGGCTTCACGCTCCAGCAGCGGATGATGCCGACCGACAAGAAGGCCGACTTCCTGCAGGTCCTCGCCGGCAAGAAGCTCTGACCGGTGTCCCACGATCTCGTGCTCCACGGCGCACGCCTGCTCACTGGTGAGCCCGGCGCCGGCGACGCCGGGACGGCCGACGGCTGGGTCGCGGTCGAGCACGGTGTGGTCGTCGCGGTCGGTCACGGCACACCACCCGAGGGCGGCGACCGGATCGACCTCGAGGGAGACTGGCTCGCGCCGGGCTACGTCGACGTGCACGTCCACGGAGGGGATCGCGGCGACGTGATGTCGCCGGACCGCGCGGCCCGGCACGCCGTACGCCGGTTCCACGCACGACACGGCACCACTGCGATGCTCGCCTCGACCGTGAGCCGCCCCGCCGACGAGCTGCTCGACGCCGTCGTGCGGCTGGCCGGCGACATCGCGGACGCGGACTCGGCAGTCGAGCCGATGGCCCGCCTGGTGGGCATCCACCTGGAGGGTCCGTTCCTCTCACGCGTACGCCGTGGCGCGCATCAGGAGACCGCGCTCCGGGCGCCTGACCTGGAGGAGGCACAGGCCCTGCTCGACGCGGGTGCCGGCCACGTCCGTACGGTCACCATCGCGCCGGAGCTGCCCGGCGCCATCGCCCTGGTCGAGCTCCTGGTGCAGGCCGGAGTGACCGTCGCCGTCGGTCACACCGACGCCGACGCCGACGCGGTCCGCGCCGCCGTCGAGGCTGGCGCGCGGGCCGTCACCCACACGTTCAACGGCATGCAGCCGCTGCACCACCGCCGTCCGGGACCCGTCGGCATGGCAATGGACCGCTCCGAGCTGACCTGCGAGCTGATCCTCGACCTGGTACACGTGGACCCGGTCGCCGCACGGGCACTGGTCCACGCGGCCGGCGCCGAGCGGATCTGCCTGGTCACCGACGCCATGGCCGCGACCGGCGTGAGCGACGGCCGCTACGAGCTCGGCGGCCAGGTCGTCGAGGTCGTGGACGGCCAGGCTCGGGTCAGTGGCACCACGACGCTCGCCGGGAGCACCCTGACCATGGCGACGGCGGTCGCGAACGCCGTGGCCCACCTCGGAATCGACGTTCCCGCCGCGGTGGCGATGGCGACGACGACTCCCGCGCGACTACTTCCCGGCGTGGACGTGGGCCGCATCCACGCCGGCGGGCCGGCCGACCTGGTCCGGCTCGACGACGCGGCGCAGCTGCGCGGCGTCTGGATCTCGGGGCACCCCGTCGACCCCGTCGGCCCGGTCGACCCGACCCCGGAGGAGGTGAGCGTCGGCTGATGACCGGCCGCGTCGACGACCGGCGGTCCCCTTCTCCTGATTCCCCCAACCACATCCTCATGACTGGGAGGCAGCTGTGTTCCAGGCTCTCATCCTGGCTCTGTGGGCGACGTTCTGCATCTACGACACCCTCGGGCCCACTCTCATCTACGCCGGCAGGCCACTGATCGCCGGCACCGTCGCCGGCATGATCGTCGGCGACCCCACGCTCGGGCTCGCCATCGGCGGCACGCTCGAGCTCACCGCTCTCGGCGTGTACACCTACGGCGGCGCGACGATCCCGGACTACCCGACCGGTGCGATCGTCGGGACCGCGCTGGCCGCGGCGACGTCCGGCGACCTGTCGAGCAAGCTCGCGATCGGCCTCACGATCGGCATCCCCGCCGCGGTGCTGCTCGCCGCACTGGATCCGATCGGGCGCTTCCTGCCGACGTTCTGGATCCACGCGGCCGACCGAGCCGCCGGAGAGGGGGATTCCAGACGTCTGTCGTTACTGCACTGGACGGCGTTCCTCCCCTGGGGGCTGGTGCGGTTCGTCCCGACGTTCGTCGCCGTGGAGGCGGGTCGCAGCGCCGTCCAGAACATCCAGGACGCCATCCCGGACGGCTTCACCCAGGGCATGACGCTGGTGGGCGGCATGCTGCCGGCGGTCGGCTTCGCGATGCTGCTGCGGATCATGCCGGTCAACCGCTACTGGTACATGCTCACGATCGGGTTCGTCCTGTTCGCCTACCTGCAGGTGCCGCTGCAGGGGATCGCCATCTTCGGCGTCGGCATCGCCGCCATCTTCATGGCGCTGAAGTACGGCAACCGTCCCGGTCAGGGCAACCCGCAGGAGGCCGCTCATGTCTGACACCGACACCAAGACGACGGCGGAGACGCCGGCCGAGCCCGAGATCTCGCTGCGCAAGAGCGATCTGAACCGGTCCTTCTGGCGGATGTTCTTCTCCCTGCAGATCTCGTGGAACTACGAGCGCATGCAGGCGCTGGGCTTCGCCTACGCCATCGAGCCGGTTCTGCGCCGGGTCTACCCGGACAAGGACGAGTACGCCGAGGGGCTGCAACGCCACCTGACGTTCTTCAACACCAGTCCCATCATCGGGGCGCCGTTGATCGTCGGCTCCGCTGCGGCGATGGAGGAGGCGCACGCCAAGTCGAGCGCCGAGGGCGTCAAGGTCGGCCTTATGGGCCCGATGGCCGGCGTCGGCGACTCGCTGACGTTCGCGCTCTACAACAGCATCATCTTCACGATCGCCGCCAACTGGGCGATCGAGGGGAAGATGCTGGGCTTCTGGTTCGCCTGCGTGATGGTGCTGGTCCCGTACTTCCTGGTCCGGCGCTGGCAGTTCTTCTTCGCCTACCAGCAGGGCAAGAACCTCGCCTCCCAGATGGCCGGCGGCGCGCTGGAGCGACTCAGCGAGGCGGCCACCATCCTCGGCCTGGTCGTGCTCGGCGGCTTCATCCCGTCGATCGTGAAGATCTGGACGACGCTGACCTACCACCAGCACGTGACCGTGCAGGGCAAGGGCGTCGAGCAGAAGGTCCCGGTCCAGACCCAGCTCGACCAGGTCGTGCCGTACCTGATGCCGGTCGTCCTGACGGCGTTGATCTACTGGCTGATGAAGAAGTTCAACCTGCACCCGCTCTGGGCGATCGTGATCGTCTTCGCTCTCGGGCTGGCACTGGGCTGGAAGGGCTGGTTCACCAACGTCGCGCCGGTCCCGGCGTCCGGGTCGTGACGCGTGCCTGACAGCGAGCTCGCGCTCGTGGTCCTGGTCGGCCACGGCGGCTTCCCGCAGGGCGTCCTCGACGGGGCCGAGCTGATCCTCGGCCCCCAGGAGGGGATGCACGCGGTGGGGCTGTTGCCCGACCAGGACCCGTCGGCCGTGGTGGAGCAGGTGCGGGCACTGCGCGGGGACGGGACGCCGATGCTGCTGCTCGTGGACCTGTTCGGCGGCAGCCCCGGCAACACCGTGGCGTCGGCGTTTCTCCGTGAGGAGGTCGTCGAGATGGTGACCGGGCTCAACCTGCCGATGGTGCTCGAGGTGAGCAACCGGCGGCGCAAGGCCGGGCAGGACGTCGCCGCGCTCAAGGGGTACGCCGTGTCGGCCGGCGCCGCGGGCGTCGTCGACGTGGGGGAGAAGCTGGGGCTGTGAGCTCGGAGTCAGTCCCGCTTGGCGTGCATGAGGACCTCGTAGCGGTCGCCGCGGTACACCGACGAGGCGAACTCGATCACCGTGCCGTCCGCGTCGCGCGTCGTACGCTCGATCCGGAACGCCGGCCGTCCCGGCTCGGTCTCCAGAAGATCCGCCTCGTCGGCGGTGAGGTCGGTGACGGTGACCCGCTGGTCGGCCTCCGCGACCCGCACGGCGTACCGGTGCTCGAAGAGGTCGTAGAGGCTGCCGTGGTCGAGATCCTCCTCGAGCAGGCCGGGGAAGCGCCGTGCCGGCACGTGGGTCTGCTCGGCCGCCATCGGCTCGGCGTCGGCGGTGCGGACGCGCCGGATCCGGAAAACCCGGGAGCTGGCGGAGATCTCCAGCCGTGCGGCGAGCTCGGCGCCGGCGCGGATCTCCTCGATGCCGACCAGGCGCGACCCGGGCTCCAGGCCACGGGCGCGCATGTCCTCGGTGAACGACGTGAGGTGCTCGGTGTGGGCCACCCGACGTTCGGCCACGAAGGTGCCGCGCCCGCGATGGCGGTACAGCAGGCCCCGCTGCGCGAGCCTGTCCAGCTGCAGGCGGACCGTCATCCGGGCCACGCCGAAGTGCTCGGCCAGGTCGCGCTCGCTGGGGATCGGGCTGCCGGTCGGCAGCTCGGCCACCCAGGCCTCGAAGATCTCCTGCAGCCGGGCCCCCTTGGCGCCGGTCGGCGGCATCTCGACCACGGGCGCCAGATCGGCCGGCTCCCGAGAGGAAGACGATCCGCTGGCCACCCTGCGAGCCTAACTGTCGGCCCTTGTCGGGATCCCCGCGTACGCGGGGTTTCTGCACCTTATTGGCCGCTGTAACCCCCAGGAACCCTACGAAACCCCGGGTACGCGGGGATCCCGACACCGACCACGACACCGGCCACGACACCGACCAAGGCACCGAGAAGGAGACGAGAAGACGATGACCCAGGCCCACGACAGCGCTCGGCTGGCCACGCTCGGGACCGAGGGGGTGCGGGCCGATCTTCGCGACCTGGACGAGCGTTCCACGGCCGAGCTCGTCCGGCTCGCCCTGGACGAGCACCACGCGGTGGACGCCGCACTCGAGCAGGGAGCGGAGGCCCTGGCGGTCGCGGTGGACGCCGTGGCGGAGCGGATGCAGAGAGGGGGGCGGCTGATCTACCTCGGTGCCGGTACGCCGGGCCGGATCGCGGCGCTGGACGCGGCGGAGTGCCCCCCGACGTACGGCGTGGACCCCGACCTGGTCGTGGCCGTCGTCGCCGGCGGTGCGGTCGGCGTCGTCCGCTCGACGGAGCACTCCGAGGACGAGGGCGAGGCCGCCGTCGCGGCGTTGCAGGAGCTCGCGATCACCGAGGCCGACTCGGTCGTCGGCATCACCGCGAGCGGCCGCACGCCGTACGTCGTCGAGGGGCTGCGTGCGGCGCGTGCAGTCGGCGCACTGACCGTCTCGATCGCCAACAACGAGGCCGCCGAGTCGTCCGGCGTGGCCGACATCGCGATCGAGACGCCCACCGGTCCCGAGCTCGTCGCGGGCAGTACCCGGCTCAAGGCCGGTACCGCGCAGAAGGTCGTACTCAACGCGCTGTCGACGTTGGTGATGGTGCGGCTGGGCAAGACGTTCGGCAACCTCATGGTCGATCTGGCGCTCGCCAACGGCAAGCTCCGCGACCGTGGACGGCGCATCGTCGAGGCGGCGACCGGCGCCTCCACCGACGCCGCGTCGGACGCGTTGGAGCAGGCGGACGGGCAGGTCAAGGTCGCGATCGTGATGCTCCTGGCCGACGTCCCGGCCAACGACGCCGCCCGCCGGCTGGGAGAGGGGCGGAGCGTGCGCGAGGCGCTCGCGGCCTCGTGACCGACGCCGTGACAGGCAGGGGGCTGAGCGTCGGGCACGCGGCGTACCCGCTCGAGGTGGCTCGGGGCTCCTCGATGGCGGGGTACGTCGCGCGCTCCGGGACGGTGTCGGGAGAGCTGCATCCGCTCGAGGTCGGCGCGGTGGCGTTGGCCGGGACCGAGCGGACCGCCGTGCTGTGCGTGGCCGACCTCCTCCACGTGGACGACGAGGTCGCCGTCGCCGTCCGGACTGCCGCGGCCGCAGCGGTGGGGACGACGGCCGACCTGGTGTGGCTGTGCGCGACCCACACGCACGCCGGGCCGGTGCCCGCCGACATGGCGCGGAAGCTGGTCGACGCCACGGTGTCGGCTGCGACGGCGGCGGTCGCGGCTGCGGAGCCCGCGCAGGTGAGCCTGCACCGCACCGAGCTGGCCGAAGTCGGTGGGCAGCGCGCCGGTGAGACCCGGCGCAGCACGGTTCCCGTGGACGTCGTCCGGGTCGGCGATCCGGACGGCTCGCTGCGCGGGCTCCTGGGCGTCGTCCCGGTCCACCCGACGGTGCTCGGCGCCGACAACACCCGGCTCTCGCCGGACCTGCCCGGCGCCGTACGTCGCGCGCTCCCTGTCTGGTCGCTCGTGGCCACCGGAGCGGCCGGCGACGTGAGCACCCGGTCGCACCGTCGGGCGCAGACCCCCGACGAGCTCGATCGGCTCGGCGGCATCACCGCCCGCGCTCTGCTCGCGGCCGCCGACGGAGCGTCGGTCGCGACGGCGGCCGACGTGGTCGGCGGATGGGTGGAGTCGGTCGGCCTCGCGCCGTCGGTGAGGAACGCCGCGACCCGGGCCGAGGCGGTGGAGGCCGCCCGGCTGGTCCTCGACCGCGCGCGAGCCTCGGGGGACGACGGCCGGGTCCGAGACGCGACGGTGGCGCTCGAAGGTGCCGAGCTGGCTTCCGCGCAGACGTCGAGCGGGCCGGTGCCGTGCGCGACGGCGTACCTCGACCTGGGCGGGTTCCGTCTCCTGGGTCTCGGTGGTGAGCCCTTCCTCGACCTCGCGCCGGGCGGCACCGACGTCCTGGTCGGCTACGCCAACGGCTACGCGGGCTACCTCCCGACGCGCGCCGCCTTCGCCGCCGCAGCTGCCCGTCCCGACCACCCGGAGTACGAGGTCCTGGTCTCCCGCGTCGCCCCGGGCCAGCCCGAGCGCGCCCTCGCGGTGGCCGCGTTCGGATAGTTGTCAGGACACGTCGGTCGCGGTGACCTTGTTGAGGCCCCGGGGGGCGTCGGGGTCGAGGCCCAGCCGACGGGCGAGGGACTCGACGAGCAGCTGCGCGGGGACGATCAGGCCGATGGGGGCGGCGGCTTCGGGAAGGTCCGGACCCGGGACGTGGTACGTCGAGGAGGCCGCCAGGGCTGCATCGCCGCCGATGCCCAGCACCTGCGCCCCTCGGCCCGCCAGGTCCCCGGCGAGCTCGACGATCGGGGCGAGCATCGGCCCGTCCTGGGCCGCGACGACGACCGCCGTCAGACCCGGACCGACCACGGCGATGGGCCCGTGTCGCAGATCGGCGTACGACAGTCCGCGCACCGGCCGCAGGCAGGTCTCCTCCAGCTTCAGGCCGACCTCGAGCGCCGTCCCGAACACGAGGCCGCGCCCGGTGACGAGCACGTCGTCCGAACCGGCCAGCAGGTCCACGGCCTCGGCGACCCCGGCCTCGGACGCTTCGAGCCGCGCGACCTCGGCCGGCACCCGGTCCAGCAGCGACCAGAGGTCGTCGCCGTCGTCGAGCGCGGCCGTCAGGCCGGCCAGCGCCGCGAGCTGGGAGGAGTAGGACTTCGTCGCCGGGACCGCCCGCTCGACCCCCGCCTGCGTCGTGAGGGGTACGTCGGCCTCGGTCGCCAGCGGACTGGTGGCGTCGTTGCTGATCCCGACCGTCGCCGCGCCGAGCTCGGCGGCCCAGCGCTGGACGGCGACGATCTCCTCGGTCCGCCCCGACTGCGAGACGCTCACGACGAGGGTGTCGGACAGGTCCATCCGTGCGCGGTAGTGGGTCGCGACGCTCGGCGCGGCCAGGGCGGCCGGCAGCCCGAGGTGGGTCTCGACGAGGTACCGGCCGTAGACGGCGGCGTTGTCCGACGAGCCGCGAGCCACCAGGAGGATCCGCCGCCGAGCCGACATCGCGGCGCGCACCTGCTCGGCTCGGCTTCGTGCCTCCTCGACAGTGGCGGCCACGGCGTCCCCCTGCTCGGCGATCTCGCGGCGCATCCAGGTCGGCACGTTTGGACTATACCAATCGCACGCGCGCGGGTTCCTCGAGCGAGGCAGGGTCGCCGTACGCTTGGCGACTGTCATGAGCACGATCCCCGCCGCCGCTCCCCGCACCTACGAGGTCAAGACCTACGGGTGCCAGATGAACGTCCACGACTCCGAGCGGCTGAGCGGCCTCCTGGAGGACGCCGGGTACGTCGCGGCACCGGCGGGCGAGCAGGCCGACGTCGTCGTCCTCAACACCTGCGCGGTGCGGGAGAACGCCGACAACAAGCTCTACGGCAACCTCGGCCACCTGGCGCCGGTCAAGGCCAAGCGGCCCGGCATGCAGATCGCCGTCGGCGGCTGCCTGGCGCAGAAGGACCGCGCGACGATCACCCGGAAGGCGCCGTGGGTCGACGTCGTGTTCGGCACGCACAACCTGGGTTCGCTGCCGGTGCTCTTGGAGCGGGCGCGGGTCCAGGAGGAGGCCCAGGTCGAGATCCTGGAGTCGCTGGAGGTCTTCCCCTCGACGCTGCCGACGCGACGCGAGTCGGCGTACGCCGCGTGGGTGAGCGTGAGCGTCGGCTGCAACAACACCTGCACGTTCTGCATCGTGCCGAGCCTGCGCGGCAAGGAGAAGGACCGCCGCCCCGGCGACATCCTGGCCGAGGTCCGGGCGCTGGTCGACGAGGGCGTCAGCGAGGTCACCCTGCTCGGGCAGAACGTCAACGCCTACGGCGTGGAGTTCGGCGACCGGCAGGCGTTCTCGAAGCTGCTGCGCGCCTGCGGGGACGTCGACGGGCTGGAGCGGGTGCGCTTCACCTCGCCGCATCCCGCGGAGTTCCGGGACGACGTGATCGCGGCGATGGCCGAGACGCCCAACGTCATGCACCAGCTGCACATGCCGCTGCAGTCGGGCTCGGACCGCGTGCTCCGCGCGATGCGGCGCTCCTACCGGCGCGAGAAGTACCTCGGCATCGTCGAGCGCGTGCGCGCCGCCATGCCGGACGCCGCACTCTCGACCGACATCATCGTCGGCTTCCCGGGCGAGACCGAGGCCGACTTCGTCGAGACGCTCGAGGTCGTCCGCGAGGCGCGCTTCGCGGCGGCGTTCACCTTCCAGTACTCCATCAGGCCGGGCACGCCAGCCGCCACGATGCCCGACCAGGTGCCGCCGGAGGTGGTCCGCGTCCGCTACGAGCGGCTCGTCGAGCTCGTCAACGAGATCGCCTGGGACGAGAACCAGAAGCTCGTGGGGTCGCGCCTCGAGCTGCTCGTCGCCGAGGGGGAGGGTCGCAAGGACGCCGCCACCCATCGACTGACCGGGCGGGCTCGCGACAACCGCCTCGTCCACTTCGCCGCCCCGGCGGACGCCGACGTCGTCCGCCCCGGCGACGTGGTCGAGGTCGAGGTCACGTACGCCGCCCCGCACCACCTGGTCGCCGACGGGCCCGTCCTGGCCCACCGGCGTACCCGCTCCGGTGACGCCTGGGCGGCCCGCACCGCGGAGCCGGCGTCCGGCGCTGCCGCCCGCGCCGTCGGCCTGGGCATGCCCACCCTCGGCGCACCCACGTCGTCCTGACGCACGCTCTGCCGGCTTGCTGAAACCCCGCGTACCCGGGGTTTCGTAGGGTTATTGGCCTCTGTAACACCCAGGAACCCTCAGAAACCCCGCGTACGCGGGGATCCCGACAAACCCCGGACGCTCGCTCAGGCGGGGGACTCCTCGGAGTCCTGGTCGGGATCGGGCTCTTCGTCGCCGTCCTCGCGAGTCGCGCGGGTGGAGGTCTCCTCGGGCTCGGTGAGCTCGTCCGGGACCTCACCCCGACCGCCCTCGTTGCCCAGCTGTGAGAGGTCCGGCACGAGGGGCTGCGGCTCGTACAGACTCTCCTCGACCGCGTCCACGCCGCCCGGCGGCGGCTCCGCCGGCTCGATCTCCGGAGTCGGCGGGTCACCCAGCTCGTCCATCCGTGCCCTCCTCGGTCGACTCAGAATCCGTACGTCGTGTAGCTCGCCAGGTCCGTACCCAGCCGCTCGAGGACGAATCTCTCGTGGGGTACGACGGGCTCCGGCAGCGAGTCGAGCGCGAACCAGTCCAGCGCCGCGCACTTGCCCGGCTCCAGGATGCTGGCCGAGCCCGACCAGTCGCGGCAGGAGAAGAAGAAGTCGATGCGCTCGTCGATCGGCTCGGCGTGCTGCGTGCGCTGCATCGCGGTCAGGAAGGTCAGCTCGCGGGGCGAGACGCCGATCTCCTCGACCGCCTCGCGGCACGCCGCGTCGTACGCCGTCTCGTCACGCTCGACGTGGCCCGCGGCGGCCGCGGCCCAGTGGGCGTCCATGTACCCGGTGTTCTGCCGCAGCTGCAGCAGCACCTCGTCCCCGGCCGAGCCCTGCCGGAGCAGGTAGACGTAGGACGCCGGCACCAGCCGGAAGCGGTCGACCACCCGCTCACCCTAGGGGTGGACGGGAGTCCGATCAGTCGCCGGTCTTGTCCTCGAGGAAGGCCTGGGCCTTGTCGACCTGGCCCTCGAACTTGCCGTCGGTCTTGTCGTCGACGATGTCGCCGACCTTCTGGATGGCCTCGTCGACCTTGTCGTCGTGCTCGTCGATGAACTTCTTGGCGTCGTCCAGGAATCCCATGCCGGTGCCTCCCGTCGGGGCCGTCAGAGTGCGGCCGCTGCCTTCACGCTAGCCCTGCGGCGGCTGTCAATGAACCCCGAGGTCCCGGGCGAGCTGGAGGATGTAGAAGACGACGGGCATTCCGAAGACCACGAGCAGCGCCCAGGCCACGATCCGGTGGTAGGGCCGGTTGGAGTCGAGGTGGCCCGCGAAGTCCAGCAGGGCACCGTCCGGCACGTGGTGCGTCAGGCCGATCCGGCGGGCCTCGTCCGGCAGCCGGGTGCCGGGGAACCAGTACGGCGGGGCGTCGTCGTCGGGCGCGTAGTCCTCGTCGAACTCGTCCTCGCGGATCCCCTCCATCCCGTCAGCCTAGGTGCGGTCCGCAACGCACCGCCAGGGCGGATGCGAGACTGGGCGCCATGCCGAGCCCGACTCCGAGCCCGGCCCCACGCGCCGGCGGGTCCGCGATGACGCCCCCGATCGTGGCTGTCGTCGGGGCGACCGCAGCGGGCAAGAGCGAGCTGGCCCTCGACCTGGCCGAGCGCCTGGGCGGCGAGATCGTCAACACCGACGCGATGGCCGTCTACCGCGGCATGGACGTCGGGACGGCCAAGACCCCCGAGTCGCAACGGCGGGGTGTGCCCCACCACCTGCTCGACCTGCTGGACGTGACCGAACCGCTCACGGTCGCGGAGTTCCAGGGTCGCGCCCGGGCGACGGTGGTGGAGCTCCGAGCCCGCGGGATCACTCCGGTCCTCGTCGGCGGTTCGGCCCTCTACACACGGGCGGTGCTCGACCGGTTCGAGTTCCCCGGTACCGACGCCGGCGTGCGCCGCGAGCTCGAGGCCGAGCTGGCGGAGGTCGGCTCGGTGGCCCTCCACGCCCGCCTGGCGGAGGTCGACCCGGAGGCCGCGGCGCAGATCCTGCCCGACAACGGCCGCCGCGTCGTCCGTGCTCTGGAGGTCGTCCGGATCACCGGTCGACCGTTCGGAGCCACCCTCCCGGCGCACGAGTACGCCGACCCGGCCAGCGTCCAGGTCGGGGTCGACATCGACCGGCCCACCCTCGACGAGCGGATCGCCGTGCGGGTGCGGGAGATGTTCGACGCGGGCTTCGTCGACGAGGTACGCCGTCTGCTCGCGGTCGGCCTGCGCGAGAGCCGGACGGCGCGGACGGCGATCGGGTACCGCGAGGTCGCGGCGTACCTCGACGGGGACACGACGCTGGAGCAGGCCGTCGAGGCGACCGCCGCCGCGACCCGGCGCTTCGCGCGTCGCCAGGACAGCTGGTTCCGCAAGGACCCGCGCATCGCCTGGGTGCGCTACGACGATCCGGACCGCGTCGACCGGGCGGTCGCGGCGGTCGAGGCTGTCACACTGGGCGGGTGAGCTACCCGTTCCTCAAGGGCCACGGCACGGAGAACGACTTCGTGCTGCTGCCCGACCACGACGGCGCCACCCACGGCGAGCTCGATCCCGCCCGTGTGCGCGCGCTGTGCGACCGACGCGCCGGGATCGGCGGGGACGGCGTGCTCAGGGTCGTGCGCACCGTGGCGATCGAGGACGGCGCCGGTCAGGACGCCGAGTGGTTCATGGACTACCGCAACGCCGACGGCTCGGTGGCAGAGATGTGCGGCAACGGCGTCCGGGTCTTCGCGCGTCATCTGTACGACGAGGGGCTGACGCCCGCCGACGAGCCGGTCCGCATCGCGACCCGCAGCGGTGTGAAGACCGTGCGCCGCGAGGGCGACCTCCTCACCGCCGAGCTCGGGCCGTCGTCGTTCCGCGGCGAGACCAAGGTGTCCGTGGGTGACCGATCGTGGGCGGCGACCCACGTCGTCGTCGGGAACCCGCATGCCATCGTGCTGCTCGACGACCTGGCCGAGGCTGGCCCGCTCACCGAGTCGCCGGCGTACGACGACGGCGTGTTCCCCGACGGGGTGAACGTCGAGTTCGTCGTGCGCCGCGGACCGGACCACATCGCGATGCGGGTCTACGAGCGCGGGGCGGGGGAGACCCGGTCGTGCGGCACCGGCTCGTGCGCGGCTGCACTGGCCGCCGCCGGCACCGAGGGGCCGGGGCGCTGGCGGGTCGACGTACCCGGTGGCACCCTGCACGTCTCCCGCGACGACGCCGGCACCGTCTCCCTGACCGGCCCGGCGGTCGTCGTGGCCCGCGGCGAGACCTCGCTCTGAGCTCGCGCTCCACCGGGTCGTGTGCCTGAGCCCGCGCCATGGCGCGGGCTCAGGCACACAACCAGAACGGCGTCGGCCTCAGGCGGCCTCGGCCTCGACCGCGAGCTCCGGGGCGGCGGTGACGCGGATCGGCCGGGGCAGGGCCAGCGCCGCGGCCGAGCTGAGCACGCCGCTCGCGACCAGCAGCCACCAGACGTGGTGGAACGACGCCAGCGCGTCGGCCGGCCCGAAGCTGCCCAGGAGGGCGACCGTGAGGGCGACGCCGAACGTCGCGCCGAACTGCCGCACCGCCTGGTTGATCCCGGACCCGACCGCACGCTCGTCTGCCGGCAGGTGCTGGACCGCCGCGCTGATCAGCTGCGGCATCACGAGGCTGACGCCGAGCCCGGCCAGGAGCCCGGACGGCAGCATCGCGGTGAGGTAGTGCGGCGTCGTGCTCATCGCGACGAGCAGCCAGAGCCCGCTCGCGGCGTACACGAGCCCACCCGGCACCAGGAGGGCGCGCTGCCCGAACCTCGTGGCCAGGCTGCCCATCCGCGGCGCCAGCAGGACGACGACGACCGGTCCCGGCACCATCGCGAGCCCGGCGCGGACGATCGAGTAGCCCCAGACCTGGGTGGTGAACTGGATCGAGGCGAAGAACATGGCGGTGAAGCCGATCGTGAAGACCGACGTCGCGACGTTCGCCCAGCGGAAGGACCGGTCGGCGAACAGGTGCAGGTCGACGGCGGGCGAGGCCACGGCCGACGTACGGCGCACGAAGGCCGCCAGCACCAGCAGCCCCAGCACGATCGCCCCGACGGTCCGCACCGACCACCACTGCCACTGCTGGCTCTGCACGATGCCGAGGGCGACCAGCGTCAGGGCGCCCGCGAGCAGCAGCACGCCGATCGGGTCGGGGAAGCCACGGCGGTCCTGCTCGCGTGCCTCCGGCAGGAAGCGCGGCGCCAGCACGAGGGCGGCGAGACCGATCGGCAGGTTGGCCAGGAACACGGCCCGCCAGTCCCACTGCTGGACCAGCAGGGCTCCGACGGTGGGTCCCACGGCTGCCGAGAGGGCGGAGATCGAGCCCCAGATCGCGACCGCCACGGGCACCCGCGCGGGCGGGAAGACGGTGAGAACCAGCGCCAGTGCCGAGGGGATCAGGGCCGCGGCGCCCAGCGCCTGCACGACGCGGAACGTGACCAGCGCGGTCGGGCTCGGTGCCAGCGCGCAGAGCAGCGAGGCCAGCGTGAAGAGCGCCAGCCCGACCATGAACGTCCGTCGGCGTCCGAACCGGTCGGCCATCCGCCCGGCCGGCACCAGGGCCGCCGCCAGCGCGATCGTGTACGCCGACAGGGTCCAGGACATCGTCTCAAGCGAGACCGTCGGGAAGCTGGCGCGGATGTCGTCGAAGGCGACGAACAGCACCTGGGTGTCGAGGAACACCATGAACGAGGCGAGGCTGGCGACCACGAGGGCGGGCCAGGGGCGGACGAGGCGGGAGACATCGGTAGGCACACGAGCACCGTAGAGGCAATGGTTTAAAAAATCAAGCGGTTGATATAGAAATGATACCGACGTATCCTGAGCACGTGCCGAGCAAGACCTATGACCAGTACTGCGGGATCGCCGCCGCTCTCGACCGGGTCGGCGACCGCTGGACTCTGCTGGTGCTGCGGGAGCTCGCCTTCGGCGAGCAGCGGTTCACCGACCTCAAGGCGAGCCTGCCGGGCATCGCGACCAACCTCCTGACCGAGCGTCTGCGCTCGCTGGAGGAGGACGGTCTGGTCGAGCAGCACGAGCTGCCACCACCGGCTGCCCGCTCCGTCTACGCCTTGACGGAGGAGGGTCGCCGCGTGGTGCCGGTGCTGCGCGCGCTGTCGGCGTTCGGCCAGCCGTTCCTCGGCGAGCCGACGGAGGGGCAGGTGCGAGCCCCCGTCGTCGCGAGCGCGCTCGCGACGCGACTCGACGCCAGGGCCGGTCGTGAGCAGTCGCTCAAGATCCGCCTCGTTCTCGACGGTCGCGAGGTCGTGCTGAGCGTGGACGACGGGCAGCTCCGGCGCCCAGACGACTCGGGTGCGAAGGACGACGTCCGGGTGACCGGGAGCGCAGCTGCGATGATGCGCTGGGTGCGCGGCGTCCCGCTCTCGGAGCTGGCTCACTACCTCGACCTCTCGGGGTCACGGTCCGGAGTCCGGACCTTCGTCAGGCTCTTCGACCTGCCTCGCTGACCCGTCGCTAGGCTCCGCCACATGGAGATCTCAGGTTCCGTAGCCCTGGTCACCGGCGCCGCCTCGGGCATCGGGGCCGGGGTCGCCCGCACCCTCGCCGCCGCCGGCGCGACGGTGGTGGTCGCCGATGTCCAGGACGGCCCGGGGCAGGCGCTGGCCGACGAACTGGGCGGGGCGTTCGCGCACGTCGACGTGACCGACACCCAGCAGGTCCAGGCCGCCGTCGACCGGGCCGGCGAGCTGGGCGAGCTGCGGGTGCTGGTCAACTCCGCGGGCATCGGTCCCGCCGCCCGTACCGTCGGCCGCGACGGCACCTACGACTCCGCGCACGACCTCGACCTCTACAAGCGGGTCATCGCGATCAACCTGATCGGGACCTTCGACATGATCCGGATCGCGGGGACGGCGATGTCGCGCCTGGACCCGCTGGAGTCCGGCGAGCGCGGCGCGATCGTCAACCTCGCCAGCGTCGCGGCGTTCGACGGCCAGATCGGCCAGGCGGCGTACTCCTCGTCCAAGGGGGGCATCGTCGGGATGACGCTGCCCGTCGCGCGCGACCTCGCCGCGATCGCCGTTCGGGTCAACACCGTGGCTCCGGGGCTGGTCGACACCCCGATCTACGGCGAGGGCGAGAAGGCCGAGGAGTTCAAGGCTCGGCTGGGGGAGTCGGTGCTGTTCCCCAAGCGCCTCGGCACACCCGACGAGCTCGCGTCGATGGTCCTGGAGTGCCTGCGCAACTCCTACATGAACGGCGCCGTGGTCCGCGTCGACGGTGGCATCCGGATGCCACCGAAGTGAATACTCGCTGACATGCGCGCCGTCGTCGTCGAGCGTCCCGGCGGCCCCGAGATGCTCACGCTGGTCGACCTGCCCCGCCCTCGTCCGGCGCCCGACGTCGTCCTGGTCGAGGTCGAGGCCGTCGGGGTCAACCCGGTCGACCTCGGCAACCGGGCCGACCCGGCGTGGGCCGGGCTGCACGCGCCGTACGTCGTCGGCTACGAGCTGGCCGGACGAGTCGTCGACAGCGACGAGCCGGTGTGGGCGCTGCTGCCGGTCCGCGGAACGACGAACGGCGCGTTGGTCGAGCGGGTCGCCGTACCCCGTGAGTACCTCGCGCCGCGGCCGCCCGAGCTGCACCCGATCGTCGCCGCCGCGCTCCCGATGGCTGGCTGCACGGCGCTCCAGGTGCTGGAGCGGATGCCGATGCCCGCGGGGTCGTGGGTCTTCGTCCACGGCGTGACCGGCGGCGTGGGCCATCTGCTGGTCCAGCTGGCCCGAGGTCGGGGGTTGCACGTCGCGGGCGCCGGGCGCCCGGAGGAGCGACGGCGGCTCGAGGAGCTGGGGGTCGACCTGGTCGTCGACCGGGCCGCCCCGGACCCGACGGCCGAGGCTGTGGCCGGCCTCGGGCACGAGCTGGACGCCGTCGTCGACCTGGTCGGTGGGCGGCTCGAGGCCTCGCTGCCCGCGGTCCGACGAGGCGGGCGGGCCGCCACGATCGTCGACCTGACGGGCGACCTCGACCTCGCCATCGACCGCAACATCGACCTGCACGGCGTCCTCGTGACTCCGGGCCGGGACCGGCTCTACGAGCTCTCGGCCGCCGTCGCCGCCGGACTACGTCCGCACGTGAGCGACACCTACCCGCTCGAGCGCGTCGCCGACGCCCACCGCCGGCTCGAGGCCGGCCGGGTCGGCGGCAAGCTCGTCATCACGCTCTGAGTCGCGCTCCTCGACCTCGGTCAGACGCGGACGCGGGCCGACGTCGGGTCGTACAACGGACGGAGCGAGACCTCGGCGGCGTGCCGCTCACCCGCGACGTCGACCTCCCAGGTGCCGGCGTCCAGCCAGTCCTTGGTGACGGGTCCGTCCCCGGAGACGAAGGCGAGACCCACCGAGGCGCCCAGCGTCCAGCCGTACGACGCCGCCCGGACGTAGCCGACGACCTCGCCGTCCCGCAGCACCGGCTCGGCGTGGTACAGCAGCGGCTCGGGGTCGGTGAGCCGCAGCTGCACCAGCCGCTGGCTCGACGGGAACGCCGCCTTGCGCGCCAGCAGCGGCTCCTTGCCGCGGAAGTCGGTGTCCCAGGCGACGGCGAAGCCCAGGCCGACGTCGAGCGGGCAGTCGGTGTTGTCGATGTCGTGGCCGAAGTCGCGGTAGGCCTTCTCCATCCGCAGCGACGCGAGCGCCTTGAGCCCGACCGGGCGTACGCCGTCGCCGGCGGCCAGTGCGTCGTACAGCTCAACAGCGCGGTCCGCGGCGACGTACAGCTCGTAGCCGAGCTCGCCGAGGTAGGTGATCCGTGCGCACGTCACGGGTACGCCGGCGACCTCGATCTCGCGGACGCCGCGGAAGGGCCACGCCTCGGTCGACAGGTCCGCCTCGGTCAGCGTGGCGAGGACGTCGCGCGAGAGCGGTCCCTGCAGGTTCAGCTGGGCGTACGCCGCGGTCTGGTCCTCGATGCGGACGTCGCGGCCGCGCGCGGCACGGCCGAGCAGGCCCGCGATGTGGCCGTGCGCGGTGTCCGAGGCGACCACCCAGAAGCGGTCGGCGCCGAGCTTCGAGACGGTCAGGTCTGCCTCGAGCCGTCCGTCGTCGTTGAGCCACTGCGTGTAGGTGATCCACCCCGGCTCGCCGTCGACCTCGCCGGCGGAGAGGTGGTCGAGGACGGCGCCGGCGTCGGACCCGGTGACGGAGAGCTTCGCCATGAAGGACATGTCCATGAGCCCGACGCCCTCGCGCACGGCGCGGTGCTCGGCCTCCCACTGCTCGAACCACGGCGCCCGGCCCCAGGTCGGCTCGGCCTCCGGGGTGCGCCCCGGGCCGGCGAACCAGTCGGCGCCCTCCCAGCCCGAGACCTCGCGGAGGTACCCGCCGTTGTCGACGAGCCGCTGGTGCACCGGCGAGAGCAGCCGGTCGCGCATGGTGTGCAGCTGCTTGCCCGGCGTGTGCGCGGCGTACACCGTGCCGAGGATCTCGGTGGTGCGCTCGCGCCGGTACGCCGGGTCGAGCTGGTCCTGGCGGAAGCGCGCGACGTCCCAGGCGGTGACGTCGACGTCCGGCAGGCCCGCGATGATCCAGTGCGCCATCACCCGGCCGAGGCCGCCGGCGGACAGGACGCCGACCGAGTTCATCCCGGCCGCGACGAAGTAGTTCCGGATCCCCGGCGCCTCGCCCACGGCCGGCATCAGGTCGGGCGTGAAGGACTCGGGGCCGCAGAAGAACGTCCGGACGCCCACCTCGAGCGTGACCGGCACCCGGGCCATGGCCCTCTCGAGGAACGGCCCCATCCGGTCCCAGTCGGGCTTCAAGGTGGTGAACGTCGTGTCGCGCGGGATCCCGTCGACCGACCACGCGGCGGCGTGCGGCTCGAAGAGGCCGACCATCATCCCGCCGCCCTCTTCGCGGTAGTAGCCGTACGACGCGGGGTCCTCGAAGATCGGCGCGTCCGGGTCGATCCCCTCGATCGTGTCGGTGATCAGGTAGTAGTGCTCGGCCGCCTGGTTGGGGATGACCAGGCCGCTCCGCTCGCCGAGCTCACGCGCCCACATGCCGGTGGAGTTCACGACGTACTCGCACTCGACGGTCTCGCCGGTCTCGAGCCGCACGCCGCGCACCTCGCCGTTCTCGACGAGGACGTCCTCGACCCGCACCCCCTCGACGACCCGGACGCCGAGGTTCTTGGCGCCGCGCGCCAGGGACTGGGTGAGGTCGACGGGGTTCACCCGGCCGTCGCCCGGCACGTGGAACCCGGCGAGCAGGTCGTCGGTCTCGGCCCAGGGGAAGAGGTCCTTCATCTCCTTCGGCCCGATCTCCTCGACCTCGAGCCCGAGGTGCCGCTGGAACGCCGCAACCCGGCGGTACTCGTGCAGCCGGTCGGCGTCGGCGGCCGCCTCGATCAGCCCGACCGGCTTGAAGCCGGTGGAGACCCCGGTCTCGGCCTCGAGTCGCGCGTAGAGGTCGCGGCTGTAGAGCCGGATGCCGGTGCTCGTCTCCGACGTCGACCCGAAGCACGTCATCAGGCCGGCGGCGTGCCACGTCGTACCGCTGGTGAGGCGGTCGCGCTCGAGCACGACGACGTCGGTCCAGCCCTCGTGGGCGAGGTGGTAGGCGATCGAGCACCCGATCACGCCGCCCCCGATGACGACGACTCGGGCGCGGTCCGGGAGCGCGCTCGGGGTCACCGGCACAACCTATAAGTCGTCGGTCGGGGGCGCCCAGTCGGGAAAACGCGGACGAAATGCCGCCTCCGCCGGGCGTGTCGGGTGATTCGTCCGCGTTTTCCGCGTCGACCCCGCGACGCCGCCGGCGCCGATCCCGCCAAACGGGTTCGCTCGTGGGGCGGCTCCGACCTACCCTGGAGCCCGTATGACGAACGCACGTGAGGACTTCTCCCTCGAGCCCGAGCTGGCCCGGACCAGCGGCTGGGACGTCGAGGACGAGCTGCAGGACCCGGCCGACGACACCGACGACGGCTGGGAGTCCGGCTACGCCGACGCGGTCGACGACGAGGACCCCGAGCTGACGACCGGCGAGCAGGACCTCGCCGAGCGCTACGCCCTGCGCCGCGTCGGCGGTCTGCGCACCGAGCTGGAGGACATCTCCGAGGTCGAGTACCGCCAGCTCCGGTTGGAGCGGGTCGTGCTCGTCGGCGTCTGGACCGACGGCAGCGTCGAGGACGCCGAGAACTCCATGGCCGAGCTCGCCGCACTCGCCGAGACCGCCGGCTCGGAGGTGCTCGACGCGATCTACCAGCGCCGCGACAAGCCCGACCCGGCGACGTACGTCGGGCGCGGCAAGGTCGAGGGGCTCGGCGAGATCGTGCGCGCCACCGGCGCCGACACGGTCATCTGCGACGGCGAGCTGGCGCCCAGCCAGCTGCGCAACCTGGAGGACCGGCTCAAGGTCAAGGTCGTCGACCGCACCGCGCTGATCCTCGACATCTTCGCCCAGCACGCGAAGAGCAAGGAGGGCCAGGCGCAGGTCGAGCTGGCCCAGCTGAACTACCTCAAGCAGCGTCTCCGCGGCTGGGGCGGCAACCTGTCCCGTCAGGTCGGCGGTCGCGCGGCCGGCGGCGTCGGCATCGGCGGTCGTGGCCCGGGTGAGACCAAGATCGAGACGGACCGGCGCCGGATCAACACCAAGATCGCCCGGCTGCGCCGCGAGCTGGCTCACATGAAGGGCACCCGCGACACCAAGCGCCAGGAGCGCCGCCGCAACCACGTCCCGAGCGTCGCGATCGCCGGCTACACCAACGCCGGCAAGTCCAGCCTCCTGAACCGGCTGACCGGCGCCGGCGTGCTGGTCGAGGACGCGCTGTTCGCGACCCTGGACCCCACCACCCGGCGTACGACGACCTCGGACGGCCGCGTCTACACGATGAGCGACACGGTCGGGTTCGTCCGACACCTGCCGCACCAGCTCGTCGAGGCGTTCCGCTCGACCCTGGAGGAGGTCGCCGACTCCGACCTGATCCTGCACGTCGTCGACGGGTCGCACGCCGATCCCGAGGGGCAGATCCGCGCCGTCCGCGAGGTGCTGTCCGAGATCGGCGCGGACAAGGTGCCCGAGGTCGTCGTCATCAACAAGGCCGACGCGGCCGACCCGCTCGTGCTCGCGCGACTACGGCAGCGCGAGCCGCACGCCGTCGTCGTCAGCGCCAAGACCGGCGCCGGGATCGACGACGTGCTGGCCGTCGTGGAGGACGACCTGCCGCGGCCCGGCGTCGAGTTCGAGGCGTTGCTGCCGTACGCCCGCGGCGACCTGCTCGACCGGCTGCACCAGCACGGCGAGATCGAGTCGCTGGAGCACACCGGCGAGGGCACCCTGGTCCGCGGCCGCGCGCACGCCGACCTCGCCGGCGAGCTGGCGGCCTACCCCGCCCAGACCGCGGTCTAGGCGCCAGGCGTGTTCAGCACGATCACGCTCGCCGACGGCCGCACCCTGGAGTACGCCGAGCACGGCGACCCCTCCGGCAGCCCCCTGTTCTTCTTCCACGGCACCCCGGCGACCGGCGGACAGGCGGCCTGCGCCTCCGACATCGCACGGTCGCGCGGCGTGCGGCTCGTGGCACCGACCCGCCCGGGATACGGCGACTCGACCATGGGCCCGCCGGGTCTGAGTCGGACCGCGTCCGACACCCTCGAGCTGGCTGACGAGCTCGGGCTCGAGCGCTTCGGGGTGTGGGGCACGTCGGGGGGTGGTCCGTTCGCGCTCGCAGTGGCCGCGCTGGCACCGGAGCGGATGACCCTGGTTGCCGTGCACGCCGGACCGGGCCGCTCTGCCGATGTCAGGCCCGAGGTGGTCGGCGACGAGGACACCCGAGCGCTCGACCTGGTCGCCGGGGGGCGGTTCGACGAGGGCATCGCGGTGATGAACGCACTGGGCGACGCCGAGTTCGACGAGCTGCGCGGACTCTCCGCCGAGGACTTCTCGGCGGCGATGGCGAAGATGACCCCGCCGGGCGAGAGCTGGTTCGACCGTCACCCGGAGC
This sequence comes from Nocardioides sp., assembly GCA_049841015.1. Classification (GTDB taxonomy): domain Bacteria; phylum Actinomycetota; class Actinomycetes; order Propionibacteriales; family Nocardioidaceae; genus Nocardioides. The sequence goes on along the minus strand of JASGIN010000011.1, from coordinate 108,907 downwards.
ACCGGGGCGAGTTCGAGGCCGACTTCCAGCGGTCGATCGTGTCGTCCGACGGGTTCTCCCGCGACAACCTGTCGTGGCTTCGCGACTGGGACATCGACCCCAGCACGATCAGCGTCCCGGTCCGGCTCGTCTACGGCGAGAGTGACCAGATGGCGATCATGGCCCATGCCGAGTGGCTCCAGGCCCGGCTCCCCAGCAGCGAGCTCGTCGTCGTACCCGGCGGCCACGGCGACGCCATCTTCGGCGCGGCCGACGCCACGTTCGCTGCCCTCGAGACCCACTGACCGCCGAGTCGTCGTGGGCCGAGTCGACCTCGGGGTCCCTCAGCGCTCGACGAGGCGCAGCGCGAGCTTCGGGCACATGCGGACGGCCTCGCGGGCGAGCCCGACGAGCTCCTCGTCGACCTCGCCCCGGACGATCGGGTAGCCCCACTCGTCGAGCGAGACGATCTCGGGGAGGAGCTCGGCGCACAGGCCCCGGGCCCGGCAGGCCGGCCAGTCGACGCGCAGCGAGTGGCTCACGACGCCACGCTGCGCAGGCGTCGCTCGACGCGCGTGCGGGTCCACGTGCACCAACCGTCTCCGTGACGAGCGACCTCGTCGGGGTACGCCGCGAGGAGGGACCGCACGAGTCGAACCGTCCCGTCGGGATGGGCGCAGGCACCGCGTCTCTCCACCACGGAGGCGAGCTCGCTGACCCGACCCGTGCCCGGGCTGACGTCGAGCTCGGTCACGGCCCGCGCGAGCTCGGGCAGTCCGAACCGACACGGGCCGCAGCGGCCGGCCGACTCACCCGCGAGGTAGGCGACCAGACGCTGGGTCCAGATCACCGGGCACCCCTCCGTGACCATGACCAGCCCGGCGCCCAGGGAGCAGCCGGCCTCGCGCAGACCGGGGACCGAGATCCTCATGCGCCGGGCGGCGCAGGCGCTGGTCCAGGTGCCGTGGAAGCCGCCGAGCAGCACCGCGGGGTCACCCCCCGAGGGGAGGAGGGCACTCAGCGGGAACCCGAACTCCACCTCGCGCACCGTGACCGCACCTCCGAGCCGCACCGTGAGCAACGTCGTGCCGGGCTCGTCGTCGGTGCCGAGACCCCTCGGGGGACCCGAGTGCAGCAGTCGGCCGACCTGCGCCCAGGTCTCGGCGTTCGACAGCAGCGTGGGGCGCGATCGGTGCCCGTCGACAGCCTCGGGCGTCCACGCGGTCACCGGCAGGTTCGGTCGTCCGGCCATGAGCTCGAGCACGGCGCGGGCCTGCCCGGCCACGAATCGGGACGAGGCCACGTGGCGGACGAGCCGCACCTTCGGGTCATGTCGCTCGGCGACTGCGGCGTCCACGGCACCCGCGGTGAGCGGTCGATCAGCGGGCAGCACGACGTGGACCTGCCGTGCGCCCAGGGCCCGAGCGGTGGCGACGGCGCCGTCGAGCACGAGGTGAGGCCGCATCCGTGCCAGGACGGTGTCCTTGCTGCTGGCGGGCTCACCCTCCGCGAGGTTGACCACGACGACCGGACGGCGTCCCGACTCGGCCGCGGCCCGCAGCTTGGTGGCGAAGGGGAAGGCGGCTCCTCCCCGACCCCGCAGGACCGCCGAGTCCGTCGCGGCCACGATCTCGTCGACCGACACCCGCGGCGTCTCGGCATACCGCCGTCGGTGGGCGGCCAGTCCCGGGCCTTCGGTGACGCCGGCGAGCAGCCAGGGGCCGTCGGCGACCAGCGGCTCCTCGCAGACGTCCACGGGCGCGGTCACGAGACCTCCCGGACGAGGTGCAGTGCGCTCACCCGCACGAGCCGCACCAGACCCACCGCGACGACGAGGACGACGCCCGCCCACACCGCGGCCCGCTCCCAGCCCGGGGTGCGCAGGTCGGTGCCGATGCCGAGACCGTGGGCCACGGCGACGCCCCACGCGGCGTACGACAGCAGGTGGACCAGACGCCAGGAGCCGTAGCGCATCCGGACCCTCAGCACCGAGGTCACGACGACCAGCACCAGCAGGTCGAGCGACACGGTTCCGATGCCGAGCCAGAGGGGCATGTACGTCGCTGCGACCCAGGGGACCAGCGCCTGCCACCAGCGGATGTCGACGTAGGTGTCGGCGACGGCCGTGGCCACGTGCAGGACGAGCAGCACGACGGACCACAGAGCCAGGTTCCTGTGGAGTGCCTGGCCGACGAAGCGGGGGAGCAGCCGGCCACCGCCGCCGGTCGACGCGATCCCGAGCAGCACCGACAGGGTCAGCAGAGCGAGGACGACCAGGCCGGTGCTGCGGTTGAGGTACCACAGCAAGGGTCCGTGGGTGAGGGTGCTCACGCGGCCACGTCCTCGTCCTGCGGCCACGCGCCCGTGCGGCGAACCCGGCCGTCGCAGCCGACGAGCCTGGCCGTGACGGCGTGCCGTTCCAGCCACTCCGGGGCAGCGTCACCGAGCACGATCGAGGCCGTGCTGGCGGTGTTCGCACCCGCGGCCGTGTCGCCGACGCAGCTTGCGGTACGCCAGACGTCGCGGGCGGGCAGCCCGGATCGCGGGTCCACCACGTGGTGGTACGTCGTGCCTCCCCGCGCCCAGCGGCGGACCCGGGTGCTCGACGTCGCGAGCCCGCCCTGCTGCAGGTGCACCGTCACTCCCGGCGCTCCCGGGCGCTCGCTGACGACGACCGGCCACGAGTGCTCGTCGGGCCGGCTCACGGCGAGGTCGCCGCCCACGCCGACGAAGGCCGGCTCACGGAGCTCGGCGTCGAGCGCAGCAGCCACGAGGTCGGCCGCGAACCCCTTGCCGGTGGCGCCGAGGTCGAGGGCGGTCCCGACGGGGACCCGTACGGCGTCGTCGTCGACGCCCAGCCGCCGCCACGCGTCGAGCGAGGGCGCGCCCGTCGGGATCACGGCGCCGCGGTCTCGCAGCTGACCGAAGTCGCGGTCGTACCCGAGTGAGGCCAGGGATCGACCCAGGAGCGGGTGCACCAGGCCGTCCGTGGCCTCGGCCGCGTCGACTGCGACCCGGACCGCCGCGACGAGCAGCGGGTCGACCACCGTCCAGCGACCGGCGTGGGCGTTGGCCCGCGTGAGGTCGGAGTCGGCCCGAAACCTGCTGCACGTCCGGTCGACACCCCGCAGGAGCGACTCGGTGAGCAGGCGTGCCGCAGGCAGCTCGGCCGGGTCCCGCGTGGCGACGTAGACGTAGGTCCCGAGCGCCTCGAACGTCGACGCGTCCACGTCAGGATCCGCTCGAGGTCGGCGGGGGCGGGGGTGGTGGCGGCGGTGGAGGTGCGTGATGGACCGGTGCCGGCTGCTGGGGTGCCGAGGCGGGCGGCTGGGGCGCACTCAGCGTGCCGCCTCCGATCGTGACGGTCGCCCCTCGGACGTAGCGGGTGTGCACCACGCGTCGCGAGGGCCGCGACCTGAGTTGTACGCGCTTGGGGGAGGCAGCCGACTGCTGCTCCGCCAGGGCGGCTTCGTAGCGCAGCTGGGCCCGGTGGTTCCGGGCGGCCTGCTCGGCGTGCTCGCGGGCGAGGTCCGCCTGGTGGTCGGCCGACTGGCGGGAGGCGGCCCCGGCGAGCCAGCCGACCGCGGTGAGGCTCGTGGCGCCGAGGGCGGCGGTGAGGGTGCCGATCGCGAGTCGCGTCGTGTCCCGACGGCGGGGGGTGAAGGTCATGTCTCCAGGGTCGGAGGAGGGACGCCAAGGGCAGGTCATGGCCGGGTCAAAGATCGGGCCGTTCTCGAGTGTCGAATTTGAGAAGCACTTAACGTGCCTGAAACGCTCGGTCGGCCACCGTGAGCCGCATGAAGCTGTTCACCCTCGTCCTCGGCGCGCTGGCTCTGGTGGCCGGCGCGGCCGGCGGACTCCGCGCCTACAACGTCGCCTCGGCGTCCCCCTCGACTCCCCTGACCGTCGCGTCGGCCGATCACGGCGCCGCACCCGTTCGCCCGGGCGTCGTGCTCCGGTGGGCCCCCTGCCGCAAGCCGGCCGTGCGCGTGGGCCGCGAGTGCGTGACCCACGTAGTGCGCACCGTCACCCTCCCGGCTCCGGTGGTCACCGTGGCCCCCACGTCCTCATCCACGCACGCCGTACCGACCCGGGTTCCTCACCCGAGCCACGCGCCGACCCAGGCGCCGAGCGACCCGCCGTCCGACGACGGTGGCCACGACCGTCACCACGGGGACGACGGTGATGACGGTAGCGACGACGGCGGAGACGGCGGTGGTGACGGGCGGTGGCGACGACTGAGGCTCGTCGCCGAGCGGGCCGCGCCTCACGGCACGAGCGGCAGGGCCACCTCGATCCGGACGCCTCCCGACCGAGACGTCCCGGTGACGACGTGACCTCCGCACTGCGACGCCGTACGCCGGGCGATGTCGAGGCCGAGGCCGGTGTGTCCCGGTCCGGGAGGGGACGCGTGCGCAGACCAGCCCGGACCCTCGTCGGTCACCAGCAGCAGGGCGGTGCCGACGGCCTCTCGGAGACTGACCGCGAAGTCCGTGCCCTCGGGTGTGTGGGCGAACACGTTGTCGATGAGCACGTCGAGCAGGTCGGCGAGGTCGGTACGGCTGACCGGTACGACGAGGGGTCCGTGAGCCACTTGGGCCCACAGGCGGCGGTGGTCGTCCTCGGCCAGGACCGACCAGAAGGCGACCCGCTCGGCCACGGTCTCGGCCGCGTCGCAGCGAGCAGCCAGATCGCTCTGCACGGGTCGCCTGGCCTCCTTGACGATCTGGTCGACCGTCATCTGCAGTGCGGTGATGTGGTCCTGGAGCCGCTGCGACAAGGTCGGGTCCGCCACGCTCTCGGCGTCGAGCCGGAGGGCGGTCACCGGTGTTCGGAGGCGGTGCGAGAGATCTCCGGCGGCGGCGCGCTCGGCGGCCAGGAGCTCGGTCGTGCGAGTGGCCAGGCCGTTCAGGGCGCGCGCGAGCTCCTCGGTCTCCGGAGTGCCGCGGACATCCGCGCGTGCGCTCAGGTCTCCCTCTCGGAGCAGGTGCGCCGTCTGGGCGACCTCCCGCAGGGGCTCGCTGATCCGGCGACCGAGCTGCCGGGCGATCACCCAGCCCAGCACGAGCAGCACCAGGCCGAGAAGGACGATGCCGGCCCAGGCCGAGGAGACCCCCCGATGAAGGTCTGCCTCGGTGACGCTCACGCGCACGACGGAGGTGCCCCGCTCGCCCGCGACCGGGATCAGCACCTCGCCGCCGTCCTCACCGACGACCCGGAACCCCTCACCGGTCAGCGCCCGCCGCACCTGCGGGTCTTGTCGGAGGTCCTCGGTGGTCCCGAGGCTGCGGCCGCTCGGCGTGAGGACCGTCACCGTGGGCACGTCGGTGCGGTTCAGGTCGGTGACGTAGCGGGCCAGCGCACGTGTGCTGTCGCCTCCCGACACCACGAGGGCGACGTTGCGTGCCGACTGGTCCGCGGCGCTCATCGCCCGGTCGGCGGCGAGCGTGCGCACGAGCAGGCAGAGCGGGATCACGAACGCGATGACCATGGCGGAGGTCGTCGCGAGGACCAGCCAGGAGATGCGGCTCCGCATCAGGCGTCCCCGGGGTCCTCGAGCCGCACCCCGACGCCGCGGACGACGTGAAGGTAGCGGGGCTCCGCGGCCGTCTCGCCGAGCTTGCGTCGGAGCCAGGACAGGTGCACGTCGACGGTGCGGTCGGAGCCGCCGTACGCCTGGCGCCACACCTCCGCGAGCAGCTCGCGCTTGGTCATGACCTCGCCCGGTCGTTGGGCGAGGGCGAGCAGGAGGTCGAACTCCTTGCGCGTCAGGTCCAGCGGGCGTCCCGCGAGCGTCGCGGTGCGGGCACGCTCGTCGACGGACAGGGCGCCCACCCGGAGCGGTTCGGGGTCGGAGCCCACGCTGCTGCGCCGCAGCACCGCGCGGATGCGGGCGTCGACCTGCTCGGGACCGAACGGCTTGACGACGTAGTCGTCGGCGCCGCTGTCGAGCGCCTGGACGATGGTGGCCGCGTCGTCGCGCGCCGTGAGCACGATGACGGGGACCGTGCTGGCCGCCCGCAGCATCGAGATGATCGTGAGCCCGTCGATGTCCGGCAGTCCGAGGTCGAGCAGCACGACGTCCGGGCGATCTGCCAGGGCGAGCTCCAGTCCGGCCATGCCGCTGGCGGCCGTGGTGACGACGTGGCCGCGCTCGGTCAGGCTCCGCTCGACGCCGGCGCGGATCGCCGGCTCGTCCTCGACGACCAGGATGCTGCTCATGGCCAGAAGGTAGTGGTCCGCCGCCTCGTCGGTCGCCGTCCGAGAGTCATCGAACCGGGGGCCCGATGGCCGATGATGGTCCGATGAGCCGGGCGCGCACCCTGGTGCTGTGGGTCACCGCCTGGTGCGGGGTCGTGGCCGTCGTCGCGACGCTGGTCTGGGTCGTGATCGGCCGGGCCGGAGCGGGGTTGGTCCCCGCCGCGTCGCAGGGCACCGATCGCGGATCGCTGACGGCGAGCGAGCACCCCGAGCCGACGTCGGGTCCCAGTCCCGGGGTCCGGCTGACTCCCCGGGCATCAGCCAGCGCCACGACCTCCGACCTGCCGACGGCGTCGTCGAGCACACCGACCAGCCCGGCCACGTCGACAGGATCGCCCTCCGCGCACTCGTCTTCGACGGCACCCGCGTCCGGCCACCCCCAGCGAGGGTCGTGGAACGGCGGTGCGGGTCACGTGGCGGCGGAGTGCCGTGGGTCCCAGATCACGCTGGTCTCGGCCTACCCTGATGCCGGATGGCGGTACAACATCGTGGACCGCGGCGGCGATCGCGTGGTGGTGCGATTCGTCCGGCTCGGGGAGGATCACGGCGAGCGGGTCACCGGCCGGTGCTCGTCCGGCGTACCGCGGTTCTCCGTCACGAATGACGAGCTCGGGGACGACTGACCCGGAGCCTTGTCGTCAGGAGCTCTTGCGGTCGGCCTTGTGGACGGGATCGACCATGCGGACGCCGACACCCCGCACGCTCTCGAGGTAGTACGGCTCCGCGGCCGTCTCGCCGAGCTTGCGACGCAGCCACGAGAGGTGGACGTCGACGGTCCGGTCGGAGCCGTCGACCTGCTGCCAGACCTCGGCCAGGAGGGTCCGCTTGCTCACCACCTCGCCGACGCGTTCGGCCAGCGCCAGCAGGAGGTCGAACTCGCGACGAGCGAGCTCCAGCTGCTCGCCGGACAGCGTGGCGGTGCGGGTCGGCTCGTGGATCAGCAGCTCGCCGACCCGGATCGGCTCGGTCGTGGCGGCGCGCTGGGTGCGCCGCATCACGGCCCGGATCCGTGCCGTGACCTGGTCGAGGCGGAACGGCTTCACGACGTAGTCGTCGGCGCCGGAGTCCAGCGCGCGGACCATGGTCGGGTCGTCGTCGACGGCGGTGATCACGATGACTGGGACCGCACTGGCGGCCCGGATCATGCCGATCACGGTGAGGCCGTCGACATCGGGGAGGCCGAGGTCGAGCAGGACGAGGTCGGGTCTGTCGCCGAGGACTGCTTCGAGTCCGGAGATGCCCGTCGCGGCGGTCTGGACGTGGTGTCCGCGCTCGGCGAGCCCACTCTCGAGCGCGGCCCGGATCGACGGGTCGTCCTCGATCACGAGGATGCTGGTCATGACGTGTTCAACACTTTCGGGGAGGTCGACATTGCTCCGGGCACCCTGAGTAAACCTCGCCGTGCGTTCGTTGCCATCCCGAGAACGGATGGTTGTCCACCGGCGTGGTTTCGGGAGGAAACCCGACTGCCCCGTCGCGGATAGGGTGCACCAGTGCCCGCCGTCCGTCTACCCGTTGCCTCGGTGCTGGACACCGCGGTGGGCGCGTTGGGTGGTCAGGAGCGGCCAGGCCAGATTGCCATGGCGGAGGCCGTGGGAGAAGCCTTTGCGGGCAACACACATCTCGTCGTCCAGGCCGGGACTGGTACGGGCAAGTCCCTGGCCTACCTCGTCCCGGCGCTCCTGCACGACCGCCGGGTCGTGGTCGCGACCGCGACCCTGGCCCTGCAGCACCAGCTCGTCGAGCGCGACCTGCCCCGCCTCGTCGAGGCCGTGACGAAGGCCCATCCCGAGGTCGACACGTCGTACGCCGTGCTGAAGGGCCGTTCCAACTACGCCTGCTTGCACCGCATCCGGGAGGGTGCTCCGGACGACGACCAGGGCGCCCTGGTCGACGTACCGAAGAGCACCCTGGGCTCGAAGGTGCTCGAGCTGCGGGCCTGGGCCGAGGAGGAGGCCGAACACGACGGCACCGGCGAGCGCGACAGCGCTCCGCGTCACACCGAGCGCGAGTGGCGTCAGGTCAGCGTGAGCCACCGCGACTGCCTGGGCGCCTCGCGCTGCCCGTTCGGCGAGGAGTGCTTCGTCGAGCGCGCCCGCGAGGAGGCACACCGGGCGCACCTCGTGGTCACCAACCACTCGCTGCTCGCCATCGACGCGATCGAAGGGGTCCCGATGATCCCCGACTACGACGTGGTCGTGGTCGACGAGGCGCACGAGGTCGTCGCCCGGGTGACCCAGGCGGCCACCGACGAGCTCCTCGCCTCCGACGTCGACCGCGCGGCCCGCCGGGCTCGTCGTTACGTCGACTCGGCGGAGGGCTCGGACTCCTCGCCGGCCGACGACCTCGCCGAGGCAGGGGATGCGCTGACGGTCGCCATCGGAGCGCGTCAGCCCGGGCGGTTCGACGACGTTCCGGAGGAGCTCGCGGATGCGCTGGTGCTCGTGCGCGACGCGGCGCGCGCCTGCCTGTCGGCCTTCCCCAAGGAGAGCGACGCCTCCGGCGAGGCCGATGCCGGACGCACCCAGGCGCGCGGGTCGGTGCAGGAGGTGTTCGCGACCGTCGAGCGGATGGCCGCGGACTCCGACTCCGACGTGCTCTGGCTCAACGAGGGCGGCGACCGGCTCCCGCCGCGGCTGTGCGTCGCGCCGCTCGAGGTCTGGGGGCCGATGCGCGACAAGCTGCTCTCGGACAAGACCGTCGTCCTCACCTCCGCGACCCTGATGCTGGGAGGCGACTTCGACGCCATCGCCACCTCGGTCGGGCTTCGGCCTGATGAGCGGGTCGGGGTCGAGGGCCCGGACGAGGCGGCCGCTGACGCCACCCGTGGTCAGGGAGCCCTCCCGTGGGTCGGGCTCGACGTCGGCTCGCCGTTCGACTACTCGCACCAGGCGATCCTGTACGTCGCGCGGCACCTGCCTCCGCCCGGCCGGGACGGGCTCGGCGAGGCTCAGCTCGCGGAGATCGCGAGCCTGGTGGACGCAGCCCAGGGTCGCACGCTGGGGCTGTTCAGCTCGCGGCGAGCCGCCGAGACCGCCGCCGAGGCCATGCGCGAGCGCCTGCCGCACCTCACGACGCTGGCCCAGGGCGAGGCTCAGCTCCCCGAGCTCGCCCGTCAGTTCGTGGGCGATCCCCACACGTGTCTCTTCGGGACCTTGAGCCTGTGGCAGGGTCTCGACGTGCCGGGCGACACCTGCCAGCTCGTCATCATCGACCGCATCCCGTTCCCGCGGCCCGACGACCCGCTGATGAGCGCCCGCCAGCGGGCGGCCGACCGCGAGGGTCGCAACGGCTTCATGCAGGTCGCCGCCACCCACGCCGCTCTGCTCCTCGCGCAGGGCACGGGTCGGCTGATCCGGACCACGTCTGACCGAGGCGTCGTCGCGGTCCTCGACCCGAGGCTGGTCACGGCGCGCTACGGCAGCTTCCTCCGGGCGAGCCTGCCGCCCATGTGGATGACCTCGGACGGCGACCTCGTGCGCCAGGCACTCGGTCGGCTGGCGCAGGCCGAGGCCAGCTAGCAGTCGAAGCGGCGTTGGGGCGGTGGTTCGGCCCAGGCGTCGTTCGTGAGCGGTTCGGGAGCCAGTGCCTCGGCGGGCGACGGACGCTGCTCGGCCACGGGCTTGCGGGCCGGAGGTCGACCGGTGGACTCCTCCGGGATGGTCTCCAGGGCGGGAGCCGCGGTGCCGGCGATCCGGCGGTGGAACTCCAGCCGCCGCGTCTTGACCAGCTGGCGGCTGTCGGCGAACCACGGGTCGACCAGCCACATCGCCACGATCACCAGCGCCCAGCCGGCGCAGACGTCGAGGATCCAGTGGTTGCCCGTCCCGATCACGACGATGGCGGTGATGGTGGCGTGCGCCCAGGCCAGGCCGCGCGCCCAGTAGTTGCGCGTCGTACGCCGGACCACAAGCGCCACCCAGAGCGCCCAGCCGGCGTGCAGGCTCGGGAAGGCGGCCAGCTCGTTGGTCAGCCCGCCCATCCCCTTGGGAGCGGAGGCGTCGGTGCTCCACCAGCCGTCGTTCGCGTGCAGGCTCAAGACGTCGGTGTACCCGCTCAGCATCCTCGGCGGCGCGGTCGGCAGCAGGAGGTAGCACGCGAGCCCGAGCACGCACGAGACCACCAGGGCCCAGCGGGCCGGCGTGTAGTGCTGCGGGCCCTTGCGCCACAGCCACACCAGCACGAACAGGGTGACGACGTAATGGGCCGCGGCGTACCAGTAGCAGGCCGGGATCGCGGCCCAGCTGTGCGCGACGAACCAGTTGTTGATGCTGTGCTCCCAGTCGAGGTGGAGCACGCGCTCGAGGGTGTGCAGGTCGCCCGCGCGGTCCTGAGCCGGGCCGAGGTCGCCGTCGGCGAAGGTGCGGGTGATGCAGTAGAAGACGTAGAGGACCCCGATGAGCACGATCTCGCGCACGCCACGACTCCGGAGCAACCCGCCCCGGGCGATCGTCGTCATGCTCGACCGAACACTCACCAGCTCATCCTCTCAGGAGATGCAAAGACTCTGCACTCCCCTTATGACGCCCCGCGCGTCGTCGACGTGACGCACGCACAGGTGTACAGGAGAGCACCGACAGGCGCCAGATACTTCCCGCTGAGGACGACGAGTTGGGCTGCGACAGGCTGGGTCAGGCAGGGTCAGACCCGGCGCAGGACCGCGGTGACCTTGCCGAGGATGGTGGCGTGGGTGCCGTCGATCGGTGAGTACGCCGTGTTGTGCGGCATCAGCCAGACCTGTCCGTCCTTGCGCTGGAAGGTCTTGACGGTGGCCTCGCCGTCGATCAGGGCGGCCACGATCTCGCCGTTCTCGGCGGTCTGCTCCTGCCGGACGACGACGTAGTCGCCGTTGCAGATGGCGGCGTCGACCATCGAGTCGCCGCGCACCTCGAGCAGGAACAGCGTGCCCTCGCCGACGAGCTGCCGGGGGAGGGGGAAGATGTCCTCGAGCGTCTCCTCGGCCAGGATCGGACCGCCGGCGGCGATCCGGCCGACCATCGGGACGTAGGCGGCCTCGGGGCGCGCGTCGCCGACGTCGGTCTCGTCGTACGACGACTCCTCGGCCCCGGAGATGGAGCGCCGGGCCGCCATGACCTCGGGCAGGAACACCTCGAGGGCGCGCGGCCGGTTGGGGTCGCGCTTGAGGAAACCCTTCTCCTCCAGGACCCGCAGCTGGTGGGCGACGCTGGAGCTGCTGGTCAGGCCGACGGCCTGGCCGATCTCGCGCATGCTGGGCGGGTATCCCCGCTTCTCGATGGCCTCCTTGATGGTGGCCAGGACCCGCTGCTGCCGCGGGGTCAGCCCGGTCGCGTCAGGCGGGCCGTCAGGCAGCTCGCTGACCTGCGGTGAACCCGACCTGCCCCGCGATGCGCTCCGTGTCATGGCCGACACCGTACGGCGCGGACGGCCTCGCGATCAAACACCTGTTCGAATCGGGCGTGTCGCGCCAGAGCCGGTGTCTCAGCTGTACAGCCGGCCCTTCCGGTGGGAGGAGAGCCGCACCAGGGAGATCGTGCTGACGTACGACTTGACGGTGTAGATCGGCGTGAAGCACCGGAAGTTCAGGCCCTGGACCTTCGAGGTCAGGGTGAAGACGCTGCTGCCCGAGACGGTGGTGTAGCCACCGCTGACGGTTCCGTTGACGGCGATGGGCTCGACTCCCGACCCGCCGATCTGCTCCATGAAGCAGCCGTCCGCGTTCGCGCCGTTCAGCGTCACGCTCACACTCAGCAGGTACGTGCCCGGCGGCGGCAGGACCAGGCTGGCGCCACTGGGTCCGTTCGGCAGCCGGTAGACGTAGGCCCGCGTCCCGAGGTCGGTGGCTGACTTCCCGTCCAGTCGGTCGGCGTTCAGGTGCTTGACGAGCTTCCCGCTGGAGACCGCCAGCGGGGGCGCCTTGCTCGAGGAGTGCAGGCTGAGCGCCGGGGCGCGCCCGGTCGTCGCCAGCGCGGTGGTGGCGCTCGCGTGGTTCTGCCGCCCGAGCAGCAGCGGGTTGCCCGAGGCGGCGTACGCCCCCAGGTTCGCCGCCCCGACCAGGGCGGCCACGGCGAGCAGGACGGGGACGGTGCGACCACGTGCGTAGGACGTCATGCGGCCACGCTCGCCGGTCGGCGTAACGCGCGGGTAACGAGGTCGGCTGGGCGTCAGCGACCCCGCCAGTCCTGCTGAGTCCGGCGCGCCGCCGGCTGTGACAGCGGGCGAACGGTGCCACGGCGCACTGAACGCACGCGGGTGAACGTCAGCGAGCTGCGGAAGTCGACACCCACCGGGCTCGCGATCGCGCCCTCGGTCTGACAGACGAGGGCGGCCTCTCCGGCTCGGGCGACCCGGACGGAGCCCGAGCCGTTGACGATGCCGGTGTCCTCGACGACCGTGCCGCCTGCGATCACAGCGAACTCGTGTCGTGAGTCGGTCACGAAGCAGAGCGGAGCCGGGCCGGTGCTGTCGGTCTCGTCGGTGACGACGTCGAACGTCACCTGGTAGCGGCCCGCGGGGAGGTCGGAGGCCTGAAACCCGCGGTCGGCGGTCCGGGTCGGCAGGACGTAGCGGTAGGCCCGCGACAGCTCCCCGGCCCTGAGTCCGTCGAGCCGTGCGGCGTTGAGGTGGGCGATCCTCACGTCGCTGTCCAAAGACAACGGAGCGCTCCGGACCTGGGTCCGCAGCCGGAACCCGGATCCGTCGCCGGCGTACGCGACGTTCGCGCCGAGGACGAGCACGGCGACACCGATCAGGACGGGCAGGACAGGACGACGCTGCGTCACGAGGGGCTCCCGAGGGGTGGGGTGGCGGGCCCGGGTGACCCGCCGCCCCGACCCTGCCCGTTGTCGACCACGCTCGGGAGACGTCGACCCCCAGGGTTTGTGGGGCTCGGAGCGCGGCGCGCGTCAGCGGAAGTGCGGCGCCCCGTGTCCCGCCGGGGCTGGCATCAGGATGCTCTTGACCTTGCCCTTGGTGATCTTCGACAGCGGCGTGAAGACGACGACGTTGCGGGAGTGGACGGCGTTGTAGCTCGTGGCAGGAGTGGTGTCGCCCGGGTCGGAGAAGCCGCACGAGAAGGCGGCCTGGCCCCGCTTGGCCACGGTGATCAGGGCGGTGCCGGTGTTGATGGCGACGTCGGTGCCGTCGAGCGGGTGCTGGCTGTACGCGCCGTAGGAGAAGAGCGCGTAGGGGTTCGAGCTCGCTGGCCACCGAGCAGAACGGGATCGGCGCCGGGTCGCTGGAGAGCGTCGCCTGCTCGGCGAGGTCGATCGTCACCGAGTAGCGGCCCTTGGGCAGGCCCACGGTCCGGAACTCGTAGGGCAGTGAGGTGTTGGGGGGGACGACGTACTCGTAGACGTGCGCTCCCGCCGGCCTTGTGGCTCGGCTTGCCTCCCGCGGCCGCGTGATGGCCTCCGAACAACGCATGACCGCCCGTGGCGTACGCCGTGAGATTGGCGCCGGTGACGGTCGCGCCGTCCCCCGCCGGCCCCAGGATCCGGTGGCGACGTCCCCGGGTGACAAGGTCCGGTTCGGCCAGGGGTTCCGCGCCGGTCGGCGCGGGCCGGCGTGCCCGAGATGGACGCCGGCCCGCGTGACGGCCCGTGGTCAGCGGCTGCGCCAGGCCCTCTCGGCGCGCTTGACGACCGGCCCGGACAGCGGGGCGGGCGTGCCCTTGTGCACCGACTGGACTCGGGTGAACGTCAGCATGTTGCGGAACTGGCCGCCGACCGGGCTGGAGATCGTCCCGGTGGTCTCGCAGAAGATCCCCGCCTCGCCGGTGCTGGTCACCGTGACCGGCCCGGAGCCGTTGATGATCGCGGTTCCGCCAAAGACCTGGCCGGCCGAGATGATCGCGAACTGGTGAGCGGAGTCGGCCACGAAGCAGACGGGCGGCGGAGCGCCGGTGTCGCTCTGGTCCTCGGTGACGACGTCGAACGAGACGTCGTAGTGGCCCGGAGGCAGGTCGCTGGCCTGGAAGGCCGCACCGCCCGCGTCGGCCCCGGTGGGCAGGACGTACCGGTAGGAGCGGGACAGCTCGCCGGCCTTGAGGCCGTCGAGGCGGGTCGCGTTGAGGTGCGCGACCTTCACCCCGCTGTTGACCGCGAACGGCGCGATGCCGTCGCCGGTGTTGAACCGGAACGCCGGGCCGGTCCCGGTGTTGGTCACCGACGTCGCGTGGTCCTCGCTGTTGCGGGCGCCGAGACGGAACACGTGTCCGTCCGCGGCGTACGACGCGATGTTCGCGCCCGTCACCACGACGGCGGCGCCGACCAGGACGGGGAGGACTCGGCCCTTGAGCGTGTGCTTCACGAAGGATGCTCCTTGGTGGGGGAGGCGGGCCCGAGCGGCCCGCGCGGAGCCGACCTTGCCTCGTGCGAGGGGTCCTGTCCGGCGTTCGGGCCAAGTCCGCCTTTAAGGGTGAGACGAGCGTGCGACACGTTCGAACATTTGTTCGTGTCGCTGCTTGAACCGTTCGAACACCTGCTCTAACGTCGTACACATGTTCGATCGAACGTCTGATCGGATGCCGCGCCAGCCGCTCTCGGGAGCGACTGTCGGTGGCCGCCACTAGACAAGAGATCGAGACGAGGAGACCGACAGCCGCCGAGCGACGGCGGCGCTTCCCCAGGAGGTCACGACGATGAGCATCACCGCCACCCGCGCCCCGCGCTTCACCCCGCCGACGGCGCCGACTCGATCAGGTTCGCCGCGCGGCACCGCGAGCGGGAGTGCCCGTGTCGGAGGCCGCGTCGACCGCCCGGTCCTGCGCATCGTCGCCGCGGGGGAGACCGCACCGGTCGTGACACGGGTCCTGCCCCAGCCGTCGCCGGAGCCGATCCGGCGCGTGGCCCTCGACGACTTCTTCGCCCCGGAGTACGACGGCGACGAGGTGTCCGTGCGCGTCGCCCAGGCCCGTCCGAGCTCGCTCCGGCTGACCCGGCGCGGTCGCCTGGTCGTGTTCGCGGCCGGTCTCCTGACCGTCCTCGGCCTCGGGTTCGTCGCCGCCACCGGCTCGCTGGCCAACGACAAGCCCGAGCCGACGCGGGTCGTGAGGGTGCAGCCCGGCCAGACGCTGTGGGACATCGCCCAGCGGTCGGCCGCGCAGACCGGCGGCGGCGACGTGCGCTCGATGATGAGCCACATCGAGACGATCAACCACCTCGACTCCTCCACGCTCCAGGTCGGTCAGACGCTGCGCGTCCCGAAGTAGGTCCGACCACCACGACTTCCGCCCGGCCGCTTCGACCCCGGCCGGCGCGGAGAGCCGGGGAAGACGGGAGACAGCGCGCCCCACGCGCGCTGTCTCCCGCGGTTCCCCTGCGGTGATCGAAGCGTCGGTGGTCGAGGGGCGGGCATCGGTGGTTGAGGGTGGGCCCCGGCTGGGGGCCCTGTCTCGAAACCACCAGACCCAGCCGCCTACCGATCCCGGAGCCGCCGGACGAACTTGAACCCCGACCAGACCTCGCTGATCGCAGCGACCTTCACGTCGACCCAGCCCAGGTCCAGCCCCAGCTGGTGCACGCCCATCTCCCCGAGGTCCGCGTCGATGCCCAGTCGCTTGACCGCGGCCTGCTTCGGCCAGCAGATCCACACCATCCCGTTGACCACGGTGTGCTCGAACAACGTCGGCAGTCGCTTCACCAGCGTGGACCGGTGGGTGTGGAAGGTGAGCGTCACGTCGAGCCCGTCACGGAGTCGGTGGACGACGGTCGCGCCCTGCGGCAGCTCGAGGTCCAGGTCCGCCGGCAGCCGGTCGAGGAGGACGACCTGCCCGTCCTTGACGCCGAGCTTGCGAGCCAGCGGCGTGCCGGAGTAGCCGGCCTCGGGCGCGGCCATCAGCGGGCGGCCCGCCTGCCGCCGGGCGGCCGCGGTGGACCCGGGGGCGTGCGCTGGGAGCGCAGCTGTCCGACGAGTCGCATCCCGAGCATCATGCCCGCGAACAGGCAGGCGATGGCGCCGACGGTCGCCAGCGCGAGGAACCACCACGCGGTCCCGTCGCCGTTGCGAGCGGTCGTGCCGAAGTCGATGGCGAGGTAGACGAGGTACCCCCACGCGACGACGGCCGCGGTGATGCCCAGGGCGAGCCCGAGCAGGGGTCCGGAGACGCGGCTGGACGGCTGCTCGGCGTCGGAGGACTCCTCGGGCCGCGCGTGTCCGGCGTGCCTGCCCGGAGTCGACCCGTTGCCCGATGCCATCGGCCCATTGTCGCCGATGCCGGGTGCCGCGACACGCCGACGCGGAGACCGGATCCATCCCCTCGCACCGCCTCTGACCTGTGCGTTTGCCGTCCGCCGGACATCGTCGAGAAATGCCGCCGCGACCCTCTTGCGCCCGCGTGTCACCCGACGTACGGTTACCACTACATCTAGTAGTTACACCGTTGTGGTTTTCCACATCTAGCCTCACAGAAGAGGCCCGGAAACCCACAGAAGAAGACCCGTCGTCCACAGCAAACCGGCGACAGTCCACAGCAAGTCTCCCCCCTCACGGGGGACTTCGGCGTGCCCGGAGATTGTTCTACCCACGTGCTCGCGACCCAGGAGAGGAGGACCGTCGATGCACTGCCCGTACTGCCGGCACAGCGAGACCAAGGTCCTCGACTCCCGGGTGTCCGAGGACGGGACGGCGATCCGTCGCCGTCGCCGCTGCGAGAACTGCGAGAAGCGGTTCACCACCATCGAGCTGATGCAGCTGACCGTGCTCAAGCGGTCCGGGGCGACCGAGCCCTTCAACCGCGACAAGGCGGTCGCCGGCGTGCGCAAGGCCTGCAAGGGCCGCCCGGTCTCCGAGGACGACCTGGCCTGCCTGGGTCAGACGGTCGAGGACGTGCTGCGCAACGAGGGCGCCGCCGAGATCCCGGCCCACGAGGTCGGGATGGCGATCCTCGGTCCGCTGCGCGCGCTCGACCCGGTCGCCTACCTGCGCTTCGCCAGTGTCTACAAGGCCTTCAGCTCGGCCGACGACTTCGAGGACGAGATCGCGATGCTCCGCATGGAGCAGGCGGCCGATCTGAGCGCGCCGGACGCCGTTCGCACCGGATAACCCACAGACCGCCCGGCGCGTAGTGGGGAAGCTGCGCGCCGGGTGGCACCACCTCTTCCCCGGCACGACTGTCGGTGGTCCGCGAGACCATCGGTTCGATGGCACACGAGGCGCTCTGCGACCGCTTCGAGACCACCGGGCACCGCACACCACAGCACGCACGACGGGAACACGAGGAGCCCAGATGACAGAGACGGCAAACCCGAAGGTGAAGGGGAGCAAGGTCGCGCCGCAGCGCGCGGGCCTGACCATCGACCGTGTGTTCTCCACGGCCGGCAAGCACCCCTACGACGAGATCACCTGGGAGCGCCGCGACGTCGTCCAGCAGAACTGGAAGACGGGGGAGACCGTCTTCGAGCAGCGCGGGGTGGAGTTCCCCGACTTCTGGTCGGTCAACGCGAGCACGATCGTCACCACGAAGTACTTCCGCGGCGCGGTCGGCACCGACCAGCGCGAGTGGAGCCTGCGCCAGATCGTCGACCGGGTGGTGAAGACCTACCGCAAGGCCGGCGAGGAGCACGGGTACTTCGCCTCACCCGAGGACGCCGAGACCTTCGAGCACGAGCTGACCTGGCTGCTGGTCCACCAGTACTTCTCGTTCAACTCCCCGGTCTGGTTCAACGTCGGGACGCAGTCGCCGCAGCAGGTCTCGGCGTGCTTCATCCTGTCGGTCGACGACTCGATGGACTCGATCCTGAACTGGTACAAGGAAGAGGGCTTCATCTTCAAGGGCGGCTCGGGCGCCGGGCTGAACCTGTCCCGGATCCGGTCGTCGAAGGAGCTGCTGTCCAGCGGCGGCACGGCGTCGGGCCCGGTCTCCTTCATGCGCGGCGCCGACGCTTCGGCCGGCACCATCAAGTCCGGCGGCGCGACGCGTCGCGCGGCCAAGATGGTCGTCCTCGACGTCGACCACCCCGACATCGAGGAGTTCGTCGAGACCAAGGCGCGTGAGGAGGACAAGATCCGCGCGCTGCGCGACGCCGGGTTCGACATGGACCTCGGCGGGCGTGACATCCACTCGGTCCAGTACCAGAACGCGAACAACTCGGTGCGGGTCACCGACGAGTTCATGCGCGCGGTCGAGGACGGCACGTCGTTCGGGCTGAGGGCGCGGCACACCCACGAGGTGATCGAGACCGTCGACGCCCGCGAGCTGTTCCACAAGATCAGCAAGGCCGCGTGGGAGTGCGCCGACCCGGGGCTGCAGTACGACGACACGATCAACGACTGGCACACCAACCCCGAGACCGGCCGGATCACGGCGTCCAACCCGTGCTCGGAGTACATGTCGCTCGACAACTCCTCGTGCAACCTCGCGAGCCTGAACCTCCTGAAGTTCCTCAAGGACGACGACACCTTCGACGCGGCGCTGTTCGAGAAGGCCGTCGAGCTGATCATCACCGCGATGGACATCTCGATCTGCTTCGCCGACTTCCCGACCGAGTCGATCGGCGTCACCACCCGTGACTACCGCCAGCTCGGCATCGGGTACGCCAACCTCGGCGCCCTGCTGATGGCGATGGGCCTGGGCTACGACTCCGACGGTGGGCGGTCGATGGCGGCGTCCCTCACCTCGCTGATGACCGGTGCGTCGTACAAGCGCTCGGCGCAGCTGGCCGAGATCGTCGGCCCCTACGCCGGGTACGCCCGCAACGCCGAGCCGCACCAGCGGGTGATGCGCAAGCACCAGGCCGCCAACGACGCCGTGCGCACCCTCCACATCGAGGACGCGCGGGTGCACAAGCTGGCGACCAAGGCGTGGGCCGACGTGATCGAGCTCGGCAAGACCCACGGCTTCCGCAACGCCCAGGCCTCGGTGCTCGCTCCGACGGGCACGATCGGCTTCATGATGGACTGCGACACCACCGGCATCGAGCCCGACTTCTCGCTGGTGAAGTTCAAGAAGCTGGTCGGCGGCGGCTCGATGCAGATCGTCAACCAGACGATCCCGCGGGCCCTGCAGAAGCTCGGCTACGACGAGGAGAAGATCGAGGCGATCCTCGCCTACATCGGCGAGCACGGACACGTCATCGACGCGCCCGGCCTCAAGACCGAGCACTACGAGATCTTCGACACCGCGATGGGCGCCCGCGCGCTCGCCCCGATGGGTCACGTCCGGATGATGGCGGCCGCGCAGCCGTTCCTGTCCGGCGCGATCTCCAAGACGGTCAACCTCCCCGAGACCGCGACGGTCGAGGAGATCGAGGACATCTACCTCCAGTCGTGGAAGCTCGGCCTCAAGGCCACGGCGGTCTACCGCGACAACTGCAAGGTCGGTCAGCCCCTGGCCGACGCCAAGTCGGACTCCTCGAAGAAGGACCAGGGGCTCGACGCAGCGTCGGCGACCGAGGTCAAGGAGGTCGAGAAGGTCGTCTACCAGCCGCTGCGCAAGCGCCTGCCGAAGTCGCGCACCGCCCGCACGACGTCGTTCACCGTCGGTGGCGCCGAGGGGTACATGACCTCGGGTGCCCACGGCGACGGCGACCTCGGCGAGCTGTTCCTCAAGCTCGGCAAGCAGGGATCGACGCTCGCCGGCGTAATGGACGCCTTCTCGATCGCGGTGTCGATCGGCCTTCAGTACGGCGTGCCGCTGCAGACCTACGTCTCGAAGTTCAGCAACCTGTCCTTCGAGCCCAACGGTCTGACCGACGACCCCGACATCCGGATGGCTCGCTCGCTCATGGACTACGTCTTCCGCCGGCTGGCGCTGGACTACCTGTCCTTCGAGGACCGCGAGGCGCTCGGCATCTACTCCGCCGAGGAGCGTCAGCGCTACCTCGAGACCGGTTCCTACGAGCTGCCCGCGGACGAGGTCGGCAACGCCAGCGAGATCATCGGCGACCTCAGTGCGCCGTCCGCCGATCTCGACGACGTCGAGGGCTCGATCGTCGTCGACGACGAGGCTGCCCCGGTGGTTGAGGAGGCTCCGGCCGCCGAGAAGCCGGCCCCGGCGCAGGTCCACACCTCCGCGGAGCTCCTGGAGAAGATCACCGGGACCGCGGTCGACTCCCCGCTGTGCATGACGTGCGGCACCAAGATGCGGCCCGCCGGCTCCTGCTACGTCTGCGAGGGCTGCGGCAGCACCAGCGGCTGCAGCTGAGCAGAGCGGACGGCCGGGTCGCCTGATCTGGGATCAGGCAACCCGGCCGTCGCGCTTGTCCTCGTGGATTCGTCGAGTCCCTAGTTCGAGAGGTCGACGTTGCAGCTCGCCTTGGCGTCGGCGGTGATCTTGTCGCCGGCGGTGCTGACGTCGGTGCTGCTGAGGGCCTGGAGCTTGGGGACCAGGGCCTGCAGCTTCGCCAGGTCGGCACCCTGAGGCATCTGCCCGTTCTGCATCGCGGCGAGGTCGCTGGGCTTGATGCCGGCTTCCTTCAGTGCGCTCTGCAACGTGGTGAGGGCGCCGTCGAGCGTCTTCCACTCCGCCGAGATGTTGCTCGGGGCCTCGGCCGCGAGGGTGTGCATCCGCGCGAAGACGACGTCGAGCTTGCTGAGGTCGGCGTTGGCGCCGCTGAAGCTCTCGAAGTAGGCCTTGTCGGCCTTGAGGTCCGAGCAGTAGTCGCCCGAGGCGCCGGTCTTGCTGCCGCCGCCGCCGCATCCGGCGAGAAGCGTTGCGGTCATGGTGAGGGCCAGGGCCCCGATCGCGGTGCTGGTACGCATGTGTCCTTCTCTTTCCCCGTCGGTGACGACTCAGGCCAGAGCTGGTCGATCCAGCGCCGGTGTCGACGCCGTCAGTCTGCCTGATGAATGTGGGCATGTCTCGCCGATCCGGACGGGTCGGCACATCGAGTCAGGAGTCGGCGCGACGTTCACGGATACGTCGCGCGAGGACTTGCCTGCCGTCCTGGATCGGAACTTTCCGATTCCCGACCGCACCGGCTCAAGAGATGCTTAAGGTGCGACGGTGGCGGTGCCAAGAGTCTCGGGTGACAGCACGCTGGTATGCCCCTTGTGCGGTGGCGACGTGGGCATGGCCGGGTGTCTGGCGTGTCACCTCAGCGCGACCGAGATCAGGCTGCATCAGCTACGCGCGCGGCGGCCGTCGTGGCGGGGCGCCTGGAGCCGCCTCGTGGCGCTGGTGGCGTATGCGGGGCTGGCCGTATGGAGCTGGTGGTTCATCCCGACCATGCTCCTGTTCGCGCTGCCGGGTGCCGTTGTCGGCGCCTACCTGCACACGGTCCGTGGGCGTGCCGCACTCGGCGCCATCTGGTGTTTCCTGATCGTGGTCGTGGCGCCGCTGCTGGTGTGGACAGCCGGACTAACCGGCCTCTTCGCTCAGCACACCGGAGAACACTGAGCGCGGGGTTCCGCGACGACCCCAGGCCACACCTGCACCACCGATTGGTGGCAAACCGCATGCCTGCGGTCGGTTTTCTTGCGGATTGGTGCCAAACCGCAGGCATTTCCCACCCGCCACCGCGCGCGTGGGGCGGGCGGCGCGTGGACCACCGACCCGGCGGGCGGAGCGCTCAGCGGGCTCGGGCGACGGCATCCATCGCCGTGTCGAGATGCTGGGAGAACGCCGTGCCAGGGGCGTCGATCCACGCGTCCGTCGCGGCGTCGTAGCAGGCGAGGGCGGCGCAGGCGACGGCTCGCCCGGCGGCGTCCCCCCGACCCGGGAGCCGCTCGGCGACGAGCGGTCCGAGGGTCTCGGTCCAGCGGCGGCGCCGCTCCTCCATCGTGCCGCGCGTGCCGGGCTCGTCGCGGAGCAGCTGCCCGAGGCGCCGGGACGGCTCGGGGGCGGCCTCCTGAGCGAGGACGACGACGTCGAAGGCCGCGCGCAGTGCCGGCCAGGCCGCCTCCTTCGCCGGTCGTGCGGCGAGGGATGCGGCCACGCGCTCGCCGACCTCGAGCAGCTTGTCGAGGATCAGCTCGTCCTTGCCGGTGAAGTAGCGGAAGAACGTACGCCGAGACATCCCGGCCGCCTCCGCGATCTGCTCGACCGTGGTGGCCTCGAACCCCTGCTCGGCGAACAGCTCCCAGGCGGCGCGCACCACCTCGTCGCGCACCGCATGCCGGGCGACGTCCCGGTAGGAGGTGGACGGAGAGGAGCTCACACGAGGTGATGATACGCCGAGTTGACACTGAGTGCCAAACACGACGTACGATGTCACCATGACCGAGTCCGCCGAGCCTGCTGAGCTCCTCGAGCCCGCCGACGCCCCTCTTGCCGCCGGCGCCGACATCGAGGACGAGGAGGTCCGCTCGCACACGTCGGGCGCGCGAGCCAACCTCGAACTGCTGTTCGTCGGACTCGGCGCGCTGGTCGTGTCGCTGACGCAGTCGGTGCTCGTGCCGGTCCTCGGACTGCTCCAGCAGGAGTTCGGCAGCAACGCCAACTGGCTGCTCACCTCGACCTTGCTTGTGGCCGCCGTCAGCGTCCCGATCCTGGGTCGGCTGGGGGACATGTTCGGCAAGCGCCTCATGCTCCTGATCGCGATCGGCGCGCTCACCGTCGGCTCACTGGTCGACGCCATCTCCCACGACCTCGGCTGGCTGATCGTCGGCCGCGCGATCCAGGGAGCGTCGTCCGCGGCGATCCCGCTCGGCATCAGCCTGTTGGCGACCTTGATGCCCCGCGAGCGTGTGGCGTCGTCGGTGGCATTGATCAGCGCGATGCTCGGGGTGGGCGGCTCGCTGGGGCTCCCGCTGGCCGGTTTCGTGGCCGAGCACTGGGACTATCACGCGCTGTTCTGGATCAACACGGTCGCCGGCGTGCTGACGTTCATCGGCATCGTGATGGTGGTCCCTGAGTCCCACCATCGCGAGGGAGGCCGCGTCGACGTGGTCGGGGCCGTGCTCCTCTCGGCGGGGCTGGTCTGCCTGATCCTGCCGCTGGAGCAGTCGTCGCAGTGGGGCTGGGGCTCGGCGCGGGTCTGGCTTCTCCTGGTGGCCGCCGTCGTGATCCTCGTCAGCTTCGCGGCCTACGAGCTCCGCCGCAGTGATCCGCTGGTGGACCTGGCGGCCCTGCGTCGGCGTCCGATCATCACCACCAACCTCGCCTCGATCTGCTTCGGCTTCGCGCTGTTCGCGTCGTTCATCGGGACGTCGACGTTCATCGAGGCCGGGAAGTGGACCGGGTACGGCTTCGACTCGAGCCTGCTCACCGGCGGACTGGCGCTGCTGCCGAGCGGCCTGGCGATGCTGGTCTTCGCCCCGGTCGCGGCCAAGATGATCGCGGTGCGGGGAGCCCCACAGACCCTGGCGCTCGGTGCCCTGATCGTGGCCGTCGGCTGGGTGATCCGGATCGTGCTGTCGGCCTCGCTGTGGGAGATCATCGTCGCCACGGCCGTCATCGGCATCGGCACGGGGATCGGGTACGCCGCGATGCCGTCGCTCATCAACGCGTACACGCCGCCGCACGAGATCGCCGCGGCCAACGGCCTGAACACGCTGTTCCGCAGCTTCGGCAGCACCCTTGCGACGGCGATCGGCACCAGCATCCTGGCGTCGTCGCTCGTCTACCACGTCGTCGACGGACAGGTGGTCGACGGGGCGCCCAGCCTCACGGCGTACAAGTGGCTGTTCGCGGTGTGCGCCCTGGCCAGTGCGCTCGCGGCCGTGCTCGTGCTGACCATCCCCAAGCCGGAGCCCGCAGGCACCGTTCACTGACCCCAGCCGCCGGGTCGATCGAGAAAACGCGGACGAAATCAGTCCTGGACCCTGTGGAAAGGCGACTTCGTCCGCGTTTTCCGGCCCCAGCGGCGACGAGCACCCACCGGCTCACGACCTTCTCGACAGCGCCCGCGCGGTGAGCAGACCGGGGGTCACTCCGGCGCGAACTCGCAGAAGGCGTCGTAGGCACGGGGGCCGTGGATGGTCGCCGGACCGCCGTGCATGAGGAAGGTGACGCCGATGGCCTCGGCGGCCTGCTGGCGGGTGGCTCCGGCTCCGGCGGCAGCCTGCGCATGCGAGGCGACGCACCCGTCGCACCCCTCGACCACCGCGATCGCCAGTGCGATCAGCTCCTTCGTCGCGGTGTCGAGAGCGCCGTCGGCGAACGCCGCGTGGTGCAGTTCCCCGAATCCGCGGTAGGCGGCCGGGATGGCGCGGCGTAGCTGTCGGTGCAGGGGCGAGAGCTCGTCGAGGACGACCTTGCCGTGCGGGCTCGTCGTACGCGGGGTGGTCTCGGTGGTGGTCATGGTGCTGATCCCTTCGGGAACCCGGGCCTAGGCAAGCCCGAGGAAGAGCTTCTCCATCTTCTTGACGTCGACGGAGTCCGGGCCGTCGCCGGAGGCGATGCACTGCTGCAGACCGGTGGCGACGATCTGGAAGCCGGTCCGCTCCAGCGCCTTGAGGACGGCGGAGAGCTGGGTGATGACGTCCTCGCACTCGGCGCCCTCCTCGAGCATCGAGATCACCTTGCCGAGGTGTCCGTGCGCCCGCTTGGCGCGGTTGATCACGGCGTAGAGGTCCTGGGCTTCGAGCTGCATCACGCCTCCTGGAGTACGACGGTGTCGAGGGCGGCGCGAAGCCGCGCCCGAGCTTCGGTGGCGACCTCGGCGATCGCCGGCCCGGTCTCGAGCAGGGTCATCGCCGCGGGGTCGACGGCCTCGATGGTCACACCGTCGCCTGCGGACTCGCGCACGGTGACGTTGCACGGCAGGAATGCCGCGATCGACGGCGCCGCCTCGAGCGCCCGGTGGGCCAACTGCGGCCGGCACGCCCCGAGGATGACCTGCCGGGGCACCCGGACGCCCAGCTTCTCCTCGAGGGTCGCGCGAACGTCGATCTCGGTCAGAACGCCGAAGCCTTGGGCCGCCAGGGCCGTGCGGACCCTGGTGACAGCGTCCTCGAAGGCCAGCGGGGTCTCGACACGCATCGTGTACTCGCTCACGACTCGGCTCCCGCTCGCTCCTCCACCTCGAACGCCACGACGGCGTCGACGAGCTGCTCGAGGGCGGGCGCCGGAAGGGCTCCCGGCTGGCGGAAGACCAGCGTGCCGTCCTTGAACGCCATCAGCGTCGGGATCGAGGTGATCCCCGCAGCGGCGGCGAGCTCCGGCTGCGCCTCGGTGTCGACCTTGGCGAAGACGACCTCCGGGTGGGACGCCGACGACTTCTCGAAGACGGGGGCGAACATGCGGCACGGTCCGCACCAGGACGCCCAGAAGTCGACGAGCACGATGTCGTGCTCCGCGACGGTGCTCCGGAACGAGTCGGCCGTCAGCTCGACGGTGGCCATGAGTTGCCTCCTTGGAAGGTTCTCCTGCATCATAACCCCCTAGGGGGATATCCCCTAGGGGGGATACCGTCACCACAGAGCTGACCAAGGTCACCCACGACCCGCCCCGACCACGATGAGGAAGACATGTGCCATCCCGCCCGCTGCCGCACGTGCGGCCTGATCACCTGGCGCGGCTGCGGCCTGCACGTCGCGCAGGTCCAGGCGTCAGTGCCCGCCGACCAGTGGTGTGCCGGTCACGCGGACGACTCAGGCCCCGGTCGGGGCCTCCTTCGCAGACTCCTGGGTCGTGAGCGTCCCTCGAGTCCTCAGTGAACCCGGGATCCGCCGCCTCCCTCGCACGTGCACGGCGTACGGTCGCCCCAGACGAGAAAACGCGGACGAATCCGCTGCTGGACCCTGTGGAAAGGCGACTTCGTCCGCGTTTTCCGCACTGAACGCCGGCCAACGAACACCAGTGCGCGGGCGGCGGGAGCTCAGCTGTCGCGGAGCAGCTCCTCGAACGGCGTCGGGTCGGCGAAGGGGTCGGTCGGGAGGGTGGTCCCGCGTCGGAGGATCCGGTCGGCGAGCTCGCCGGCGGCTCGGTCGATCCGCGCCGAGAGGGAGGAGCCGTTGACGGCGCCTCCGCCGAAGTCCTCGCTCGCCGCGAAGACCGCAGTCGGGACGACGTCGGCGCGCAGGTAGGCGAACAACGGGCGGAGTGCGAACTCCAGGACCAGCGAATGGCGGGCTGTTCCAGCGGTCGCGGCCATCAGGACCGGCTTGCCCTCGAGCGTGCCGTCCTCGAGCACGTCGAAGAACATCTTGAACAGCCCCGAGTAGGAGCCGGTGTAGACGGGCGTCACCGCGATCACCGCGTCGGCCTCCGCCACCCGGCGTACGGCATCGGCGAGAGCTCCTGACGGGAATCCGGTCAGGACGTTGTCGGTGATCGCGTGCGCCAGGTCGCGCAGCTCGAGGACGTCGTACGTCGCGTCCTGGCCGAGCTCGCCGAGCCGACGCCGCGTCGCGGCACCCAGCGAGTCGGCCAGGATCCGGGTCGACGAGGGCACCGAGATGCCGGCCGAGACGACGACGATCTTGGTCATGCGTGCGCCTCCTCAACCGCCGGTGTGGCGCCGGTGTCGTTCGCGGCCACGAGCGAGGCATGCGTGGGGGCATCCGGCACGTGGGCCGGCTTGAGGGCGGCGAACTCCCGCCGGAGCACCGGAACCACTTCCTCGCCGAGCAGGTCGAGCTGCTCGAGCACCGTCTTCAACGGCAGTCCCGCGTGGTCCATCAGGAACAGCTGACGCTGGTAGTCGCCGACGTACTCACGGAAGCCGAGGGTGCGTTCGACGACCTGCTGCGGCGACCCCACCGTCAGCGGCGTCTCACGGGTGAAGTCCTCCAGCGACGGTCCGTGTCCGTAGACCGGGGCGTTGTCGAAGTACGGGCGGAACTCCCGGATCGCGTCCTGGCTGTTGCGGCGCATGAACGCCTGGCCGCCGAGGCCGACGATCGCCTGGTCGGCGGTGCCGTGACCGTAGAACTCGAAGCGGCGTCGATAGAGCGAGACCATCCGCTGCGTGTGGGACGCCGGCCAGAAGATGTGGTTGGCGAAAAAGCCATCGCCGTAGTACGCCGCCTGCTCGGCGATCTCGGGGGAGCGGATCGAGCCGTGCCACACGAACGGCGGTACCCCGTCCAGCGGGCGGGGTGTGGAGGTGAAGCCCTGGAGCGGTGTTCGGAACTTGCCCTCCCAGTCGACGACCTCCTCACGCCAGAGACGGTGCAGGAGGGCGTAGTTCTCGATCGCGAGGTTGATGCCGTCGCGGATGTCCTTGCCGAACCACGGATAGACCGGGCCGGTGTTGCCGCGCCCCATCATCAGGTCGACCCGACCGTCGGTGAGGTGCTGCAGCTTGGCGTAGTTCTCGGCGACCAGGACCGGGTCGGTGGTCGTGATCAGCGTCGTCGACGTCGACAGGATCACCCGCTCGGTCCGCGCACCGATGTAGGCCAGGGTCGTCGTGGGCGCGGAGGCGATGAACGGTGGGTTGTGGTGCTCGCCGAGCGCGACGACGTCGAGACCGACCTCCTCGGCCTTCTGTGCGATCGCGACCGTGGCCTTGATCCGCTCGTGTTCGGTCGGCGTGCGTCCCGTCGTCGGGTCCGGCGTCACGTCGCCCACGGTGAAGATCCCGAACTGCATCTCACTCGCCTCTGTTCGTTGCGATTTCAACTACACCCGTCGAACGCCGGGAGCACCCTGTGGATTCCCGACGGTCAGTGTCGGCGGACAGTCCTATCGTGGCGGCATCGTGAGCGGGGGGAGGACCCGGTACATGAGAGCCAAAGGGCTTGAGCTCGAGTACATGCAGAGTGCATGCATCAGCAGTACTCTCGCAGCATGGTGTCCATCACGATTCGCGACGTCCCGCAGCAGACGCGCAATGAGTTGGCCGCACGGGCCGCACGCAGCGGTCAGTCGCTCCAGGAGTACCTGCGCGCTCAGCTGGAGCGGTGGGCGGGCCGTCCCGACCACGCGGAGGTGATCGCCCGGATCCGGCGTCGGGTGGAGACCGACGGCATCCACCTCTCGACCGAGGAGATCCTCGACGCGATCCACGAGGGCCGGGCCGGACGACCGTGACGCTGGTGGTCGATGCGAGTGTCGCCCTCGCCGCACTGATCGAGGTCGACAGGAAGGGGTCGTGGGCACTGGCCGTGCTGGCCCACGACGACCTGGTCGCTCCACACGTGCTCCCCGCTGAGGTCACCTCGGCGCTGCGTGGCCTGGTCCTGCGTGGCCGGCTGCGCGCGGATCAGGCCCATCGGGCGCTGGAGGACGCTGCGGACTGGCAGGTCGAGCTGTACCCGTTCGCGGGCCTCGAGACTCGCGTGTGGGAGCTGCGGGACAACCTCACGCCCTACGACGCGTGGTACGTCGCGCTGGCGGAGTTGCTCGAGGTGCCGCTGGCGACGTTCGACCGACGTCTTGCCGCGGCCAGCGGGCCGCGCTGCGAGTTCTTGATGTCGACGTGAGGAAGTCGCTGACGAACACACCTCGTGCCCCCTACGCTGTCGCGACCGCACCAGCCCGGAGGACCAGATGACCGACGAGCCGACCTCGCCGTACCAGCAGCCCGAGCCGCAGGCCGAATCAGTCGCGCCGCCCCCGCCGCCCCCGACTCCGGCGTACGGCGCCCCGACCGCGCCGCCGCCCGCCCCCCAGGCCTACGCCGGTGCGGTGGCCGACCCCAGCCAGCTGGGCAAGATCCGGAGCACGGGCGTGTGCATCCTGTTGTTCATCGTGACGCTCGGCATCTACGGGCTGTTCTGGTACTACAACACCCACGAGGAGATGAAGCGGCACTCCGGCCAGGGCATCGGTGGCGTGGTCGCCCTGATCCTCGGCTTCTTCATCAGCATCGTGATGGTGTTCCTGACGCCCAACGAGGTCGGCAAGCTCTACGAGCACCGCGGCCAGAAGGCACCTGTCAGCGCCCTCACCGGTCTGTGGATCCTGCTGCCGCTGGTCGGCGGGATCGTCTGGTTCGTCAAGACCAACGGCGCCCTCAACGACTACTGGCGGTCGCTCGGCGCATCCTGAGCCGGCCCCTGGCGCCCACACGGTGCATCGGTACACGATGCATCCATGCAACGGTGGGGTACGGCGGCGGCCGTGGGCATGGCGGTCCTGGGCCTGGTCCTGACCGGTCTCGGGGGCACGGTCAGCGCGGACGCGTCGCGGGCGTCGGCCACCCTGTCCAGGATCACCGTCGGCGGCGAGCACCTGCACCGCTGCCACATCGGCGCCGGGCGGACGACGTACTGCGGGTCGCTTCGGGTGCCGCTCGACTATCGCCACCCGCGGGCCGCCACGATCAAGGTCGGCTTCGGCTGGGTCCCGAGCACGGGGGCGCCCGGCGGGACTCTCGTGGCGATGGAGGGTGGCCCCGGCTATCCGTCGACAGGCACCTCGGGTGACTTCGTCACGATGTTCGGTGGCCTGACCCGCGATCACGACGTGCTCCTGGTCAACGCCCGCGGGACCGGCCGCTCGACCCCACTGAACTGCCACCGGATGCAGCGGCTCGCCTCGCCGTCGCCACGCTTCCAGGCCGCGCTGACGGCGTGTGGTCGGCAGCTGAACCACACCTGGCGCCGGCGAGACGGCCACTGGGTGCACGCCTCCGACCTCTTCACCACGGCGAACACCGCCCGCGACGTCGACCGCGTGCTCGACGCGCTGCAGATGGGGAAGGTCGACCTGTACGGCGACTCGTACGGCACGTTCTTCGCCCAGACCTTCCTCGCCCACTTCCCCGGGCGGCTGCGCTCGGTCGTCCTGGACTCGGCGTACGAGGCCCGCGACCTGGACCCGCTGTACCGCACGACGCCGCAGACCGCTCGACGCGCGTTCGACGCCGTGTGCCGCCGCGCCGTCGGCTGCGCGAGGGGCTCGTCGTGGCGACGGGTCGGCGCTCTCGCCCGCGCCCTCCGGAAACGCCCGATCACCGGCGACGTGGTCGGGACCGACGACCGGAGGCACCGCTACACCGTGGACGTCACGGCCCTGGTCAACGTCGTCAACGACGCGGGCTACGACACCGACCCCTATCGACAGCTCGACGCGGCGATGCGTGCCTATCTCCGGCACCGCGACCCGACGCCGCTGCTCCGCCTGTATGCGCAGGACGTCGGCTACGACTACAGCGACTACGTCCGCACGCCACCGACGTACTACTCCGACGCGATCTACTTCGCGATCGCGTGCACCGACTACCCGCAGCTGTTCGACCTGCACCGGCGGGCCGACGTACGCCGGAGGGAGCTGGCGGCGCGGCTCGCACGGGTGCCGCGGCGCGTCTTCGCGCCGTTCACGGCGCAGGAGTGGTCGCACGTGCTCGGGTACACCGAGGCCTTCCGTGCGTGCCTGACCTGGCCGAGCCCGACGCACCGGTCGGACCCGCCGATCCCGCGCGGTCCGATGAACCCCGACCGCGTGCCGGTGCTGGTGCTCAACGGCTCGCTCGACTCGCTGACCCCAGCCGCCGGCGGCGCTCATGTCGCCCGTCAGATCGGGCCGCAGGCGCATGCGTACGTCGCGCAGAACAACGTGCACCTCGTCGCCCTGACGCACGACGGTGAATGCGGTGCGCGGGTGCTCCGGAGGTTCGTCCGGGCGCCGCGAGCGCGGCTGCGGCACGGGTGTCTGAGCCGCATCCCGCCGATTCGGGCCGTGCCGTCCTTCCCGCGCACCCTCGCGGCTGCGACCCCGGCGACGGGTCACGCTCCGGTGCGATGGCGACGTCTCGCCGCGGTCGCGGTGGCAGCCGCGGGTGACGGGCTGGTGCGCTACGACTACGTCGACGGCTACCGCGACCTCGGGCTCCGCGGCGGCCGCATCCGCTACGACCATGCAGGCGACGAGACCCTGCACGGACTGCGCTGGACGGTCGACACCCGGATCGACGGGCGCGTGCGGCTCACCCGCACCGGGGCGCGCGGCGTACTCCGGGTCACCGGCCCGGGTGGCGCCACGCGTCGCGTGGTCGTCCGATGGGGCCGCGGCCGCTTCGCCACCGCCGTCCTGAACGGCGTACCCCTCCACACGCCCGCCCCCTCACCTCGTTGAACGGCGCCGTCTGACCGTTGAACGGCGCCCTCTGAGACGCGGCGATGCCGTCGGAGGCTGGACTCCGCCGTGGCGCCCAGATCGTCTTCGATCTGCACGCCGGGTCCCCCGGCGCCACGGCTGTTCTGACCTCTCCCAGGTCACCGCCGTGGTCAGAGGGCGCCGGTCAACGGTCAGGAGGCGCCGTTCAACGGTCAGAGGGCGCCGGTCAACGGTCAGACGGCGCCGGTCAACGGTCGGGGGGAGAGGGGAGGGTCCACCAGGTGTCCATGCGGGGGACGGCGGGGGCGTCGCGGCCCTGGTCTAGCACGCGCGCGATGCGGAGGAGGTACGCCGCGATCCCGGCCGCCCCTTGCATCCAGCCGGGCCCGGGTGGCAGCAGCGGGTCTTCGTTGCGGTGCTCGACGAACCGCCAGTACACGTGGTCGCCGTCAGCGGTCGACGAGGGCGTCGGCGAGCGTCACGGCGAAGTCGAGGTCGGCCTGCTCGCCACGGCGCTGCCAGACGTTGAGCACGACATCGCCGACCCGCGCCGTCCCACAGCAGCGGCCGTCGTTGTCCCAGAAGCCGGGGTACGTGCGCCCGGGGATGCCGGAGACCCGCAGGGAGTGCAGGCACGCGCGCTCCCAGTCGTACGGCGTGCGGCCGCCGACGTCGCCGACGCCCGCGTGGTCGAGCGCCGAGAAGGCGAGGGACGTCCCGGCCGGTCCGTGGCACCACGTGTAGGTGAAGGTGTCCAGGCCCTCCTGGCCGGGTACGACGTGCGGGAGCCGCATCCCGCCGTCTGTGGCGTCGGCCTGGGTGACGAGGTGCTCGGCTCCGAGGCGCGCCGCCTCGGTCAGGTCGGTCCGACTGAGCGCGACTCCGGCGGCGCACAGGGTGCCGACGACCCCGGCGAGTCCGTGGGACCAGTTCGGCATCTCCCCGCGGGGCTCGACCAGGAAGCGCCGGGGGATGAACAGCCAGTCGAGCCCCGCGTCGGTCTGCTCCTGCTCGGCCAGCAGCACGTCGACGGCGAGCGACGCCAGCTCCCGAGCGCCGGCGACGTCGTGGCGCAGGGCCCAGAGAGCGCCGAGCACCACGCTCGCGGTTCCGAGGGTCGCGTCGTTGCAGCGGCCCTCCGGCGTGCTCCGCGGGGCTCCGATCCACGAGGCCGCCCAGCCGTCCGGCGTGGCGAGCTCGCGCAGCCGCGCGACCGCCGTCTCGGAGCCCGCGGCGTCCAGCGCGGTCAGGACGCCGATCGTGCTGACGAGTCCGTCGAAGTAGTCGTACTCGGTCGCCTCGTGCACCCGGCGTACCGAGGTCTCGGCGATGCCGTCGCCGAGTTGGAGCTCCTCAGGCGTCAGTGCGCGGGTGAGCCGGACCTCGGACATCACGTGGGCGAGACCGCCGATGCCGCTGTGCATGCCGTACGGGTACTCACCGGGCTCGGTCTGGTCCGGGTTCTCCGGCAGCCACAGGTCGTCGCCGTCGTCGCGCACCTGCGAGCGCACCCACTCCCAGGACCGTTCGGCCAGGTCGCGATAGACGGCGGGATCGTGCGGCACCAGCCGATCCTGGCAGAGCGGTCCGGTCGCTGGAACCTGAGAAAAACCTAAGAAACGCCCGTTCGGACGTATCGGATACCGAACGATCGCGGTTAGCGTCCCCGATGGCCTTACTCGAAGGCCGTCCTCCCTACCAGAAATCGGGGGTATCTCCTTGCGCGCTTCACGTATGCGCACGGCCGCAGCTGCGTCGATCGCAGCCGCCGGCCTCGTCGCCGGCACCTTGGCCGCGACGACCACCTCGGCCGGAGCGTCCGGTACGACGACCATCCGCGTGCCGATGCACGCCTGCAAGGCCGCGACCAAGGGCCAGCGGGCCTGCGACGCCCTTCGGATGGTGACCAAGCGGGTCTCCACCGCCAGTGCCAAGAAGCTCGAGAGCCAGGGTCTGGCCAAGCCGGCCAACGCTCCCCGAGTCGGCACCGGTCCGGTCGGCGGCTTCTCCCCGGCGGGTCTCGCGAAGGCCTACGGCCTGAACGCGAACGCCAAGACCAACAAGACCGTCGCGATCGTCGACGCGTTCAACGACCCGTCGGTCCGCGCTGATCTCAACGCGTTCGACAAGCACTACGGCCTCCACAAGGAGACCAACAAGAGCTTCAAGGTGATCGGTCAGGACGGCGGCGCGCCGCCGACCACGAACGACGAGGGCTGGGCCGGCGAGATCACGCTCGACGTCCAGAGCGTCCGCGCCATCTGCCACAAGTGCAAGATCCTGCTGGTCGAGGCCGACGACAACAACGACAACAACCTCGCGAAGGCCGTCAAGGAGGCGATCAAGAAGCACGCCACGATCGTCAGCAACTCCTACGGCGGTCCTGAGTCACCGGCCGACCCGAAGTGGATCCAGAAGGCCTACAGCCACAAGCACGTCGCGATCCTGGCCTCCAGTGGCGACGACGGCTGGTACGACTGGGACAACGTCAACTTCGGTGACCCCTCGGGCGGCATGTCGCAGTCCCCGGCGAGCTACCCGCACGTCGTGGGTGTCGGTGGCACGGCTCTGTACGTGAAGCCCAACGGCTCCCGCTCGAGCGAGCAGGTCTGGAACCGCAACGGTCCGGCCGACTTCCTCGGCTCGGCGTCCGTCGCGACGTACGACTACGAGCCCGGTGCGGCCGGCAGCGGCTGCAGCGCGAAGTACAACGCGCCGAAGTGGCAGAAGAAGGTCAAGGGCTACAAGTCGCTCGGCTGTGGCTCGAAGCGCAGCGAGGTGGACATCGCGGCGATCGCCGACCCGTTCACCGGCTTCGACATCTACGAGACGTTCGACTGGTGCACGGACGCCGACCCGAACGTCTGCCCGTACACCTCGGCCGACGACGGCTGGGCGACGTACGGCGGCACCTCGCTCGCCTCGCCGGTCACGGCCGCGATGTGGGGCCTCGCCGGTGGTCCGTCGAAGCACGTGGCCTGGCCCGCGTCGACGCTGTACGCCAACTACAAGAAGCACAAGTCGGACACCTACGACGTTCTCGTCGGCGGTACCGGTGGCTGCTACGACCAGACGCCGAAGTCCTGCGGCACGTTCCTGCAGAACATCGTCTACGGCAGCAACTCGGGTGAGAACCCGAACACCGGTCCCGGTGGGCTGCTCGACTGCGCCTGGGGTCCGACGGGCAACAAGCCCAAGGCCAACCGTGGGCAGTGCTACGCCCAGCCCGGGTACGACGGCGTCTCCGGCGTCGGTGCCCCCAAGGGTCTGAAGGTGTTCAAGTAGTCAGCTGAACCCCGGCTCCGCCGGGTATGTACGACGGCCCCGGTCTCCTCTGCTCGAGGAGGCCGGGGCCGATTCACGTGGGTGACCTACGGCGGCGGAAGGGTCACGCCGAAGCCGGCCACGGCGAGCCGCAGCAGGACCTGTCCGGGCGCCAGCAGGTCTGCGATCCGCGCGGCCGCCAGCACCTCGAGCTCGCCGAGCCGAGCGTCGTACGCCGCGGGGCCGGCGAGGCGCGCGCCCTGCAGCTCGGTGGTGTTGAGCCAGACCTTGGTGCGCGACTCGCGCAGGAACCTCTTGGACGACAGCCGGTTCAACGGCTGGAGCAGCCGGTCGCTCAGCGACCTGCCGTGCACCGCGAGCTCGGCGTCCTCCGCGGCGACCCGTCCGGCGAGGACGCCGTCGATCCGCTCGTGGTCGCGGCGCCGCCTCGCCATCAGACCGGTGTCCGCGAAGTCGTCGTCCGAGATCACCGCGAGCAGCGCCTGGGGGAGGTCGTAGTTGACGTGGGCGTTGATGCCGAGCAGCACCAGCCGCAGCGCGGGCAGGTCGGCGGGTGCGTCGAAGGCGAGCCGCCAGGGCCGCGGCGGAGAGCCACCGGCCAGATGACGGTCGAGCGCGGCGAGGTACAGCTCGGCGAACGCGACGTCCCAGCGCTCGACCCACTCGGGATCCTCGAAGCCGCCGGAGTCCACGGCCCGGCCGACCGCGAGCGTGGTCCGCTGGTAGGTGCTCAGGAACTCGGCGAGGTGCCGCTGATCCTCGCTCAGCCCGTCGAGGCGCGCCTGCATCTGCGAGACGACCGCCGCGACCGCATCAGCCACGACGGCATTGTGGCCCTGCGCCGCTCGGAGCGCGACCCTGCGCGGCCGGCCTGATCCCCGGCCTGATCCTGGGCCGGGGCGTGCCCAGGAACTCTTGGCCTGGATCGTGGCTTGTCGCGAACGACCTGCTGGCCTCGGCCGTCACACTGAGCATGACCATGTGCCCTGCCACGTCCACCCCCGTCCTGCACCCGCGCACCAGGCGTCGGGCCTAGGCGCCCACGAGAGAGGAGACACTCTCGTGCTCGTCAGCGTCAGCACCCTGAAGGACAGACCCGACCAGGCGCTGCTGTTCGTCCGCAGGAACCTCCACAACGGCATCGACCACATGTTCGTGTTCCTCGACGCGGCTCAGCCCGAGGTCGCGGAGGTCCTGCGCGCAGAGCCCCACGTCACGGTGATCGAGGCGCACGGGGAGTCGTGGTGGGGAGACAAGCGACCCTCGCAGCTCAACCTCCGTCAGCACACCAACGCCAACGTGCTCAAGGCGGTCATCTCGGGCCTGGAGGGCGTCACGTGGATGTTCCACCTCGATGCCGACGAGGTCATCCACCTCGACCGCCCCCGGCTGGAGGGCCTCGACCGGTCGGTGTCGATCGTCCACCTCGAGACGCTCGAGGTGGCGACCGGCGAGTGGGTCCCGGGTGCCCCCGCCCTCTACAAGCGCGGGCTGAACAACAACCAGCTCGCGCTGCTGCACACGCTGGGGGTCATCCTCGAGCCCGTCAACACCGTCTACTTCCACGGTCACACGGGCGGGAAGTCCGGGTTCCGCCCCACCCTCGCGCTCTACACCGGCATCCACAAGCCTCGCGACGAGCGCGACGAGGTGCCGGAGGGACACACCGCCGACTGGCTGCGCGTCCTGCACCACGAGGGCGCCGGGTTCCACGCCTTCGAGCGCAAGTGGCGCAACCTGCTCACGTCGGGCCCTCGCCCGAAGTTCCGGAGAACCCGCAACCAGACCGCCAGTGCGTTCCTCGCGATCCTCAACGCCGGCTTCCCGCCGGAGAAGGAGGAGCACTACCTGCGCGAGATCTACCGGCGGCGAGCCGAGGACGACACGGAGCTGCTGAACGACCTCGGGCTCCTGGTGTCGGTCAATCCCGACGAACGCCGGTACGAGCCACGCGGAATCCCGCCCGCGGCCCTCGCGACGGTCGAGCGCCGCCTCGCCGGTGCGGCCGAGCAGGACAAGCTGATCTACCGGACCGGCCCGACCAAGGCGGTCAACCGTCTGCTCGCCCAGCTCGAGTCCGGGCGCAGCCGCTTCCGGCTGCGCCCCTGAGCGGTCCGGCTCAGGCCGGGGTCTCGGGTGGCAGGTCTCGCTCCGCGCCCGTCGGTTCGAGGTCGTCGTGCAGGTGGTGGCCCACCCCACGGTCGGGCCGCGCGGAGAAGAAGTACGCCGCGCCGACCACCGCGATCACGAACATCACCACGAGCGTGATCCAGTCGAGGTTGAAGAACGCCCTCGGCGAGGTGAGACCGGTCGGCAGCACGACGTTGACCAGCATCAGCGCGAGGTACGCCGCAGCGATCAGCGTCACGACGTTGCCCCAGCGGCCCAGGGTGAAGCGCCCCTCCGGCACCCAGCCGCGCGAGCGGGCGATCCACGCGGCGATCACGGTCATCAGGAATGACAAGTAGATGCCGCTCACGCCGAAGGACACCAGCGCGACCAGGGCGTTGACCCCGCCGGGGTAGGTGATGAAGAGGAAGTGCTTGTCCTGCGTGGGGGAGGCGAAGACGAGCAGCACGAACAGCGTGGTGACGACCGCACCGCCGACCAGGGCGTTGACCGGGGTCCCGAAGCGCGGGTGCACCCGGGAGATCCACGAGGAGCCGGGCAGCGCCTCGTCGCGGGCGTAGGAGAACGCGAGCCGGCTGCCGGCGCCCTGGATCGACGTACCGCAGGAGAAGAACGCGAAGATGATCAGCAGCAGGAGCAGGTCCTGCACCCCCGAGGGCAGCTGCGCCAAGATGAACGGGACGCCGCCGCCGACGGCGTCGCCGACCCCCTTCGAGCCGGATCCGGGCACGGCCAGGAGCAGGGCCGCGGTCAGCACCATCGAGCCGACGCCGCCCCAGATGACGGCCAGCCGCATCGCCCGGGGCACCTGACGGCCGGCATCCACGGTCTCCTCGGAGATGTCGCCGGCGGACTCGAAGCCGTAGTAGATGTAGACCGGCGCGAGCACCGCGATCAGCGCGGCGGCGAGCCAGCTGCCGTGGAAGTCGAGGGCGAGCGGGTTGGTCGCGGCGTGCTGCACGCCCTGCGTGGTGAACAGGTAGCCGAGCCCGTGGTGGAAGCCGTGGATCGCCAAGATGACCGCGATCCCGAACGTGCCCAGGATCTCGACGTACACGCCGAACTGCGCCACCCGCCCCATCACCTGGGCGCCGGTGATGTTGAGGATCGTCTGGATCACCAGCAGGAGCACCGTGATCCACAGGATCGTGAAGTGGTCGGTCGGATCGAGGTTCCAGTGGAACCAGTTGTGCGTCAGCGCCGCGAAGTAGCCGACGACGCCCGTGTCGACGGCGGCGACCGTGATCAGCAGGGCGAATCCGTAGAACCAGCCGACGAACCAGCCGTAGCCGGCGCCGACCGAGAACTTCGAGTACTGGTAGAGCGCGCCCGCGACCGGGTAGTGGCTCGCGAGCTCGCCGAAGACGAGCGCCACGAACAACATGCCCGCGATCGGGATGAAGTTGAGCCAGATGTACGCCGGGCCGCCGGTGCCGAGCCCCAGCGCGAACAACGAGTAGATCCCCACCATCGGCGAGAGGTAGGTGAAGGCCACCGAGAAGTTGGCGAAGAGTCCGAGCACCCGCCGCAGCTGGGGCTGGTAGCCCAGGCTCGCGAGGCGGGCGTCGTCGTCGTGGTCGGGAACGTTGGCGGCGTGACTCACAGTCGCTCCGGAGATCTCGGCTGCGACGCCGGGTCGCAGCACACCAGGCTTGGCCCACCCCCTTGAGCCCCGCCCGCCTCCGCCGAGTGTGGCGCGCGGCGAACCGAAGATAGACCCGTCGCATCGGCGCGGGGAAGAGTCCCGGCGCCGCTCGCGCGCGGGCTCACTCCGTCGTGATGTCGACCAGGTGGGGGTAGAACGCGACTCGACCGGCGATCTCGGAGACGGACTCGTACGGCGCGACGTAGGACCACACGGCGTTCTGGGTGCGGCGCGATCCGTCGACCAGCGAGTAGTACGACGCGTCGCCCTTGTAGGGGCAGTAGGTCTGGTGGTCGCTCGTCTCGAGCACGGAGGCGTCCACCGAGCCGAGCGGCAGGTAGTAGACGGGCCGGTACGTCGACTCCTGGAGGACCAGCGCCTCGTCCGTGCTCGCGATCAGACGGCCGCCGAAGCTCACGGTCACCTTCTGCGTGGAGGGCTCGACAGTGATCGGGTGGTCCGGACCCGGGACGAGGACCGGCTTGTCGATCTTCTCGGTCATGTCCGGGGAACCCAGACCCGGCACGGGCCATTCCCGGGCCGCGCAAGTGCGTGCGGACGTCGGCGCATCGTGACACGATCCCGACCATGTCCCGACGTACCCCCCTCGTGCGCGGCCTCCTCGCTGGTCTCGTCGCCCTCGCGCTCACGCTCGCCACCCTGGCCGTCAGCCGGCCGGCGTCGGCGGTGTCCCCGCCGTGGGGGCTGCTCCGGCCGGGGACCAACCAGGTCGAGGTGCTGCAGGCGACGCCCGGGACCGAGCTCCAGCTGGTGCAGGGGTCGACGGTGGTCGACACCGGCACCGTCGACTCCCAGGGCAGCCTCGAGTGGAGACAGCTCCCGGCCGGTCACTACCAGGTGCAGACGACCGACCAGGCGTTCACGAGCGGGAACCTCGCCGTGCACGGGCTGTACGCCAAGGCACCGGCCCAGTCGTTCTACGACGGCCAGACCCTGAACGCCGGCTTCGGCTTCATCCAGACCCGGGACGGCACGACCCTGTCGGCCAACGTGGTGCTCCCGAACTCCCTCATCTTCGGCCCGGGGCCCTACCCGACCGTGGTCGAGTACAGCGGCTACGACCCGAGCAACCCCGCCGACACGTCGTTCTCCAAGATCATCACCAGCCTCGGCTTCGCCTACGTCGGGGTCAACATCCGCGGCACCGGGTGCTCGGGGGGCTCCTACATCCCGTTCGAGCCGGTGCAGAGCCTCGACGGGTACGACGCGATCGAGACCATCGCGGCGCAGCCCTGGGTCCAGTCGCACAAGGTCGGCATGGTCGGCATCTCCTACCCCGGCATCGAGCAGCTGTACGTCGCGCGCACGCAGCCGCCGCACCTCGCCGCGATCACCCCGCTCTCGGTGATCGACGACAGCTACCGCGGCACGCTGTGGCCAGGCGGCATCCTCAACACCGGGTTCGCCGAGCCGTGGGCGTCTGCCCGTGGCGAGCAGGCCAAGCCCTACGGCGAGGGCTGGGAAGCGGGAATGAGCAGCCAGGAGTGCGACGACAACCAGCTGGTCCGCCTGCAGAACCCCGACCCGGTCGCGCTGATCGAGGACAACCCGTTCTACAACAAGAGCTACTACCAGCAGATCGACCCGAGCCGGTTCGTCCACCGGATCAACGTGCCGGTCTACCTCGCCGGCGCCTGGCAGGACGAGCAGACCGGCGGTCACTTCCCGGCGTTCCTGCACCGCTTCCGCAACGCGCCGCAGTTCTACGCCACGATGGTCAACGGGTCGCACACCGAGTCGCTGAGCAGCCTGGGCGAGTTCGCGCGGTGGACCGACTTCCTCGACCTCTACGTCGGACACCGGGCGCCCCAGGGCTGGAACTCGGTGGTCGGGCCGCAGGTGAC
This sequence comes from Nocardioides sp., assembly GCA_049841015.1. Classification (GTDB taxonomy): domain Bacteria; phylum Actinomycetota; class Actinomycetes; order Propionibacteriales; family Nocardioidaceae; genus Nocardioides. The sequence continues at coordinate 68,934 of JASGIN010000011.1, read as the reverse complement.
GGCGGCGCTGACCGGTGTCAGCGGGCTGAAGCTGCCACCCGACCCGCTGTACGGACTGAGCTACAAGCAGGCGAAGAAGAAGTACGAGGCGGCGCCCCACATCCGGGTGCTGTTCGAGGAGGGTGCGGCGAAGGGTGAGCCGTCCGGTGCCCCGCTGCCGCGCTTCGAGCACTCCTTCCGCTCGTGGCCGATCCCCGGCCACCACCGGGTGCGCTACTTCCTGCACTCCGACGGACTGCTCGGCGGCCGGACGACGCCCGGCCACCATCGCGCGCACTCGTTCTCGGCCGACCCGACCGCGCTCCCGACGACCGACTACTCCGGCTCGCAGGACGCGATCTGGCAGGCCCACCCGGCGTACCACTGGAAGCAGATCCCGAAGGGCACCGGCCTGGGCTGGGTCACGGCGCCGATGAAGAAGACCGCGGTGTACCTCGGCGGCGGCTCGCTCGACGTGTGGGTCAAGACCAAGGCGCGCGACGTCGACCTCGAGGCCACCGTCAGCGACGTCCGGCCGAGTGGGCAGGAGGTCTACGTGCAGACCGGCTGGCTGCGGGCCAGCCACCGCAAGCTCGCGCCGTCCTCGACCGCCTTGCGTCCGGTGCACACCGACCTCGAGAGCGATGCGAAGCCGATGCCCTCGGGCAAGCTGCGGCTGCTGCGGATCGAGATCCCGGCGTTCGCCCAGCCGTTCCGCAAGGGCGACCGGCTGCGGATCACGCTCGACGCCCCCGGCGGCGCCAAGCCACTCTGGGCGTTCCGCACGCTCGACCACGGACAGCGCGTGTGGGTCGCCACCGACCGGCGTCATCCGTCCTCGCTCGTCCTGACGACCGTGCCCGGGATCAAGGTCCCGGCCAAGGCGCCGGCCTGCCGATCGCTGCGCTCCCAGCCCTGCCGTCACTACTCCGGCTGAGGGCTCGAGAGCTCAGATCCCTAGTAGGTAAAGGAAATCCCCTGGCCCTGATTGGTCAGGTGTTTTCCTCCGATCGTTCATTACCCTTCCAGCGTTGAACATCTGGGGGGGTGTGACACATGGCCGAGTCCGACAAGGTCATCAAGGCCGTCATGAAGGCGACGGGGGACACGTACGAGAAGGTCTCGACGTTCACTGCGGTGGCGCACGAGACCGTCGACGAGTGCCTGACTGACGACATCTCGGTGGTGGCGCCACCGTTGGTGATCGGCCGACTGGGGTGCCCGGTTCTCGATCGTCTGCTGCTGCGACTGGGGGATGGGCAGTGGCAGATGCCGGAGAGCGTCGACGTCACGGAGGCGGAGCTTGCCGAGACGTTGATGCTGCCGACCGAGACCGTGGCCCGGTATCCGCTCGTAGGCCGATTCGGTCTGCTGGCCCGCTGCATGGACCGGCTGATGATCGCTGACGCCGACGCCGAGCGGTACCTGCGGATCCTCGACGCCTGGCTCGCTCTGTTCGAGCCAGACGCCGAGGGCCGCCCGAGTCCCTACTCCGTGTGGCCGCTGCCGAACCGGGACGCGTTCGAGGGGTGGCTCCTCGCGCGGCTCGACATCCTGCACAAGCAGGGGTACGCCGTGCGGCTGGCCAACCAGGAGCTGGACGGCGTTCGCGGGCAGCAGCACATGTACGTCGACGGTCGCCGGGCCGACGTCGTGCTGCGGTTCACGCAGGACTGCGAGAAGGGCTCGGCCGAGGACTGGCTGGTGCTCGAGAACAAGACGACCGCGGTCGGGATCGGCGCGCTCGACCAGCTCGCGCTGTCCGTCGACTGGCTGCGCGCGGAGGCCCGGCCGGGCAACGTGCACGGCATGCTCATCGCCGACGGGCTCAGCCTCGAGGTGGAGCGAGGCCTGCGCGAGCGCGGCTTCCACTACCAGTCGATGGCTGCGCTGGGCTACCGCCGCTGGGTGCGTCTGCACTCGCCGCTGAAGCCCGAGCCGACGCGCGACGCGACCACCATCAACTACCCGCAGAACCTGTCGGTGCGCACCCTGGCGGCCGCCCTGCGCTGAGCAGCCGGCGAGCCGGCACGGCCGGCCCACCTGCAGACTCCCCCGGTCGTCGGACGACCGGGGGAGTCGTCCACGTCCGGGGGTTCCGGTGGTTGAGGAAGGCGCGCTAGCGCCTGTCTCGAAACCACCCTGAGAGCGCCGTTCGCCAGGGGCGAACGCCGTTCCGTGGCCAACCCGGAATTGAGTCGATCCGACTCAAGTTGGAGTTGGTGAACGGTCCGCGTGGGCGGGCCCACACCCCAGGAGCACACCATGAGCAGCACACTCTCCCGTCGCGCACGCGACCCCTTCGGTCAGTCCTTCCTGTCCGGCGAGTTCGACCAGTTGGTGCGCGCGGCGTTCGGCCCGTCGGTCACGACCGGCCCGAGCCGCAGCACCGCGTTCAGCCCCGCCGCCGAGGCACACCGTGACGGCGAGGACGCCGTCATCCGGGTCGAGCTGCCCGGCGTCTCGACCGACGACGTGTCGGTGGAGGTCAAGGGCCGGCACCTCGTGATCAGCGGCAGCCGTCACGACGAGCGTGAGGAGCAGTCCGAGGGCCGCCGCTTCAGCGAGTTCCGCTACGGGGACTTCAGCCGGGCGTTCCGGCTCGCGCCGAGCGTGACCGCCGACGCCGTGTCCGCGTCGTACGACGCCGGCGTGCTGACCGTCCGGGTCAGCGGCGCCTACGCCGAGACGGAGGGCCACAAGATCGCCATCAGCACCGGCTCGAGCCCGGAGCTGTCGGAGGGCGAGTCCCAGGAGGGCTGACCTCTCGAGCACCAACATGAGGGCCCGGTCACCCCGTGTGGCCGGGCCCTCACGTCTGTCCGCCGGAGCGGGCGCCATACCCCCCGAGCATGTCTGGGTCGGATACGGACCGCCTCTGGCGAGGGCAACCGTAGGTGGCGCGCGGGTCAGGGGGTCCACCCGCAGGGGTGTGTTCTGGTTGCTCAGCGACCGAGCCGGAGCCTGGAGCTCCAGGTGCGCCAGATCAGCGCCGCGCGCCAGCCGACGAGGAACGCGCCCAGCACGATCGCGGCCACCACGATGAACGCCGCAGGCACGCCGCGGCCGGTGGCGGCCCGGACCACCAGGCCGATCACGACGGTCCACACCCAGACGCGCACACCGGCGCGCACCGAGGTCGGGGTGATCCGGGAGTACGCCGTGACGGCCAGGCCCAAGGCCGCACCCAGCAGGAACGGCCACGCGGTGTGCCACACGCCGGCCACGCCGGTCGACTCGTGGTGGTTGGCGCGACCGATGGTGGCGAACACGAGGACCGCGACCGCGTCCGCCCCGATCGCGATCGGCCAGGCGTGACGGGGGCGGGTCAACGGCATGCCGCGAGTCTCGCACCACCGCCCAGGCCCGCCAGACGCTGCCTAGGATCATGCGGTGCCCGCAGCCTTCACGTCCGTCGACGATCCCGATGCCGTCGACTGGGACGAGGTCCGGCACGTGAGCGTCGTGTGCCTGGTCGAGGACGCGAGCGCTTCGGGTGGAGCCGAGTTGGTGCTGTACGACCGGGACGGGCGGTGGACCGTCCCGACCGACCTGCGAGAGCCAGGTGAAGACGCCTGGGACGACTCGGTCCTCCGCATCCCGCTGGAGACCATGGCCTTCCGACGACAAGACACCCACCCCTTCGCCATCAGCGGAGACGGCTCGCACGTCGCGTTCTGGGTGTACGGCGGGTCCTATGCCGGCGCCCGTCCCCATGCCGCGGACGTCCCGTGGTGGACCGGCCCGGTGGTCGACGCCGTTCGCCTTCTGCGCTCGCAGGGCGACGAGACCGAGGCGAGCCTGGTCGAGTTGGCTGAGGAGTCGCGGCAGACGATGACCTACGAGCGGCGGACCGCCGACGTGGCCCGGACCCTGGTCGGCCCCTACCTCCGCGCCGACACCCCGCAGGGGCGCTCCGGATTCGGCGGCTCGGCGGAGGAGTGGCGCGAGGCACGCGGCGTCCTGGTCGACGCGCTCGACCGCGCTCGGTCATCGGTCCGTTTCCTCGACCACGGGTGCGCGAACGGACACCTCGCTGTGTCGATGGTCGAGTGGGCGGGCGACGTCGGCGTCTCCCTCGATCCGTACGGCGTCGACATCGCAGCCCCGCTCGTGGCTCGCGCCGCCGTCGAGCACCCCGAGCTCGCCGACCACTTCTTCGTCGGTGACGCGCTGACGTGGGTCCATCCGGAGGGCGAGCTCTTCGACGTCGTCCACGTCCTGCTCGACGTCGTCCCCGCGGTGCGACACCCCGAGCTCATCCGGCACCAGCTCGACCACGTCGTCGCTCCCGGTGGACGACTGGTCCTCAGCGAGTACGGCGACCCACCCGCGGCGCGTTCCGCCGAGGCGCTGGTGACCCGCGCCGGCTTCACCGTCGCCGGCCGCACCCGCCAACCCACCCGCAACGGCCGCGACCGCGGCTTCCCCAGCGTCTGGCTCGCCGCCCCCCGCTGACCTCAGGACGTCATACGAATCGGTGGCTATAGCGACCACGTCGTATGACGTCCCGAGGGTTCAGTAGCCGACGAGGTGGGGGGTGGCGGTGAGGATCCGGAGGTCGAGTGGTTGGCCGGGGACGGTGAGGGTGTCGGGGATGTCTTGCCAGTCGCCGCCGTTGACACGGAAGCGGCCGGTGTAGGTGGTGTCGACGCGGGGGTGGGTGGTGCCCGCGGTGAGGTAGCGGTGGGTGACCTGGAGGTCGGGGTATGGCGCGCCGGGGTCCGTGGTGGTGAGCTCGGCGTTGTCGTCGAAGTGCCAGGTGTACTGGGTGGGGGTGGCTTTGACGGTGACGCGTTGGCCGAGGAGGGTGACGGTCTGGGTGGTGGGGTGGGTGTTGTCGGTGTAGAAGTTCGTGGCGAAGTTGACCAGGGTGCGGCCGTCGGGTGGTTGGACCACGAGGGTGGAGGAGGGCCAGGTCAGTCGCCTGAAGGCGCGCTCGGCGTAGCCGGGTGTGAGGACGCCGAGCGTGGCTGCTTCGTCGTCGGTCAGGCACGCGTTCCAGGGCAGTGGGGTCGTGCTGTCGTCTTCGTAGATGCCATAGAGAGTTCCGTCGTGGCCGTCGATGGTGCAGGGCATGAACTTGTGGCAGAGCCCTGTGCCGCCGAGTTCGCAGACGGGTCGGAGCTTGTAGGTGTGGTCGGAGTGAGCGCTGAAGAACGCCGTCGTCTGCGATGCGTTGGTATTACAGCCCGCGTATACGGCGTAGACCGATCCGTCGCCATCGCATTTGCGACTGGCGGCGTGCGCAGCGGTCGGGACGAAGCTTGCGGCAAACATTAAAGAAGACGCGACGCCCGAGCGGAGGCTCATGACGGTACCTGCACGAAGTTGGTGACAACCCAGGAGTCGGAGCGGGGCATCACCATGACCTGGAATCGCGCAGGCCCACCATGGAGGCTCTTCAGCGACCCGTCGCGGCTCTCCTTGTAACTTGTGGGGAACAGGTTCACGTGCACGTCGAGCAAGCAGCGATTGCCGAGTCGCTTCTCGACCGCGACCTGGAGACTGCGCACCCCCTTGGTGCGGTAGTAGCCGCCGGCTTGGTACGACTCCTTGATGTGTGACGCGACCGAGAGGCATCCCCGGCATCCGCGCTGCATCGATCGGTACTCGTGCGTGTTTCCGCTGTTCTGCATGCGAGTTCCGACCTCGAACCACCGAGCGATGAAGCGTTGGGGTTCTTCGCGTTTAGGAGGCTGCGTCGAGCTCGCGGTGGTGGGGGACGGGGCGACGGGCGGGTCGGCGACCGAGGTCGCGTCGCCGCAGGCGGTCAGCACGAGCAAGGGCGCTGTCAGCAGCGCGGCAAGGGTCGTTCGTAGGGCCATCGAAGCGGAGCCTCCCGAGACGGCGGGTCGATGTGGGGAGCAAGGTAGCGATCGGTTGGGAGCCGCGGCATCCGCAAGTCCCACCCTGTGGATGAGCGGTTGATCAGGCGGGCGCGGCGATCAGGTCGTCGACGGCCAGCGGCACGACGTCTGCGTCGTGGGCGAGGTGGACCACCTGCAGCGGCACACCGAGGCGTCGACCCACGTCATAGAGGGCTTCGGCCCACGCACGGTCGTCCGCGGTGGGGGTGCCGCGGCCCGGACGGGAGCGCAAGAAGGCCAAGGAGATGTGGGGGTCGTCGGCCAGATTTCCGACGGCTCGGGCCAGTTGCTCGGAGACAGCGGGGTCCGGCGCGGGCGGCATGTCGGCGAACTCGATGACCTGCGGACGGGGGCGCTGGTCGTCGATGAAGACGAGCCACACGGCGTACGTCGCGAAGCCGAGCGGCGTCATGAGCCGACGGCACAGGCGCTCGACGTCGGCTTGGGTGCGGAGGAGCGGTCGGAAGGGGTTGAGGTCCATGCACCGACCCTGCCCGGATCCGGCCTGCCGCGTCGGCGCTCATCCACAGGCGCCTCATCGAGACGGCCCCTCCACAGCGACGCAGGCGTGGACAGGTGTGGGCGCGGGCGACCCAGGAGGCTGAGGTCAACAGTCGAGGAGGGGGCATGGGTGAGCATGGAGTACGCCGGGGTCGTCGAGGTCGACCCGCCGGTCCGCGGGGCCGCGCTCAACGACGTGTACGACGCGGGCTGGGCGCCATCGCGCGACGGTCGCCGGATCCGGCCGCATCGCGACGCCGGTCTGGAGGCGGTCCTGCAGGGGATCCGAGAGCTGGTCGCGGCCGACGAGGGCCGACGCTGCTACGCCGGCGTCGTCGCGGCGTACGACCCGGTCTCCCGCGACCTGATGACGATCACCGTTCGCGAGGGGCGCGTGGTGCGACGCACGCTACGCCGCCCTACCGTGCGGACGGGTACCAACGTGATCGACCTGGCCACCCATCGCCGGACGTTCTCCCGGCAGATCGGCTAGGCGTCCTGCCCAGGAAGCCAGCGCCGGTGGCTGGTCCCGCCGCCGCCGGAGCGGATCAGCTCGAGCCGTGGCTTCGGTCCGTCCGAGCGGCCGGTCTGTGGCTTGCGACGGCCCGCACGCCACGGGTCGGGCCAGACGGCGCCGGGTCCGTCGTAGTCCTGCTCGACGGCGGCATGCAGTGTCCAGCTCGGGTCGTAGAGGTGGGCCCGTCCCAGGGCGCAGAGGTCGGCCCGACCGGCCATCAGGATCGAGTTCACGTCGTCGTACGACGAGATGACGCCGACCGCGATGGTGGGGACGCCGAGCCGGTTGCGGATCGCGTCGGCGTACGGCGTCTGATAGCTGCGGCCGAACGCCGGGCGCTCACGCTTGGTCACCTGGCCCGTGGACACGTCGATCGCGGCGGCACCCGCCGACGCGAACGCCGCGGCGACGGCCAGCGCGTCCTCGAGCGACTGGCCGTCCTCGACCCAGTCGGTGGCCGAGATGCGCACGGTCATCGGCTTGGTAGCCGGCCACACCTCGCGCATGGCGTGCCACACCTCCAGCGGGAACCGCAGCCGCCCGTCGACGTCGCCGCCGTACTCGTCGCTCCGCGTGTTCGTGACGGGGGAGAGGAAGCCAGAGAGGAGATAGCCGTGGGCGCAGTGCAACTCCAGGAGGTCGAAGCCCGCCTCCGCGGCCCTCCGGGCCGCCGCCACGAACTCCTCGCGGATCTCGTCGAGGCCGGCCCGGTCCAGCTCGGTCGGCGTCTGGTTGGCGGGGGAGTAGGCGACCGGTGAGGCCGCGACCACGTCCCAGTTGCCGGCGTCGAGGGGCTCGTCGATCCCCTCCCACATCAGCTTCGTCGACCCCTTCGCGCCGGAGTGCCCGAGCTGGCAGCCGATGGCGGCCGACGTCTGGGTGTGCACGAAGTCGACCGCGCGCGTCCAGCCGTCGCGCTGCTCGTCGGTCCACAGGCCGCCGCAGCCTGGGCTGATCCGGCCGATCGCCGACGGGCAGATCATCTCGGTCATCACGAGCCCGGCGCCGCCGAGCGCCTTGCCGCCGAGGTGCACCAGGTGGAACTCCGTCGGCACGCCGTCGGTCGCGACGTACATGTCCATCGGCGAGACGATCACCCGGTTGTTCAGCGTCAGGCCCGGTCCCTCGGCGCTGCGCAGGGTCACGGGCTGGAACATCGGAGGCGTGGTCGTCCGCCCACCGCCCTGGTCGGCGAACCACGCCTCGCAGCGCGCCACGAACTCCGGGTCGCGCACGCGCAGGTTGTCGTAGGTGACGCGTCGCGAGCGGGTCATGATGTTGAACCCGAACTGCGTCGGCTCCTGGTGCACGTACTGCGCGAGGTTCTCGAACCACTCCAGGCTCGCCTGCGCCGCCCGCTGGGTCGACAGCACGACCGCCTTGCGCTCCTCCTCGTACGTCGTGAGCGCGGTCGCGACGTCCGGCTCCTCGTACAGACAGGCAGCCAGGGCGAGCGCGTCCTCCATCGCCAGCTTCGTGCCCGATCCGATCGAGAAGTGCGCGGTGTGCGCCGCGTCGCCGAGGATGACGACCGGCGCGCGCCCCGGCTCGGTGTGCACCCAGTGCTCGTTGCGCACGGTGGTGAACGAGATCCACCGCGAGTTGTTGGCCATCACCCCGTGCCCGTCGAGCACGTCGGCGAACAGCTCTCGAATCAGGGCGATCGACTTCTCGTCCGACTCGCCGGGCGACCAGTCGCGGTCGTCGAACTCCGCGAACCCGGCGCGTCGCCAGACCTCGCTGGTCATCTCGACGATGAACGTCGAGCCGGTGGCGTCGAACGGGTACCCGTGGATCTGCATCACGCCGTACGGCGTCTCGCGGACGTAGAACTTGAAGGCGTCGAAGACCAGGTCGGTCCCGAGCCAGATGTAGCGACAGTCGCGCACGTCGAGGCTCGGGCGGAAGGTCTCGGCATACCGTCGCCGGATTGCGGAGTTGAGGCCGTCGGCGGCGACGACGAGGTCGTACGACGACGTGAGCTCGTCGACGTCGGGCGCCTCCGTGCGGAACTCCAGCCTCACGCCCAGCTCGCGGCAGCGCTCCTGCAGGATCTCCAACAGGCGCCGCCGGCTCATCGCGGCGAACGCATGCCCACCGCTGGTCACGACCTCGCCCTTGAAGTGGACGTCGATGTCGTCCCAGATCGCGAACTCCCGCTGCATCTGGGCGAAGACCGCCGGGTCGGCGTGCTCGATACCGCCCAGGGTCTCGTCGCTGAAGACGACCCCGAAGCCGAACGTGTCGTCGGCGGCGTTGCGCTCCCAGACGGTGATCTCGTGACCCGACCCATCGCCGGAGCCGAGCGCGGCGAGCTGCTGGGTGAGCGCCGAGAAGTAGAGGCCGCCGGGACCCCCACCGACCACCGCGATCCGCATCGAGCCTCCGACCCACTGGACAGTCCCTGACAGAAACGCCCGGGCCGGGGGGGGCTGGAGGGACGTTTCTGTCAGGGAGTATCCGAAAATAGCGTGTTCTTGACGGGCGTTGTCAAGGCGCAATAGCGTCGTGAGTATGGTCGGCGAGGTGGGTGCTGCGACCGACTTCGGGCTGACCGACGACCAGAGGGCGTACGCCGCCTGGGTGCGCGGCGCGGCTGAGGGTCTGGCCGGCATCGAGCCGGTCCACGGCGCCGTGAACCGCCCGCTGGTCAAGGCGCTCGGAGGTGCGGGGCTGCTCCGCGGGCTCTTCGGCGGCGAGCCGGACCAGGCTCCGCAGGACGCAGCGGCGATGCAGCTGTGCCTGCTCCGCGAGCTGCTCGCGACGGTCGACACCGAGGCCGAGACCGCGCTGGCTCTGCAGGGACTCGGCTCCTACCCGATCCTGCAGTCGGGCGACGACGCCCTGCGCGAGCGCTGGCTGCCGGGCGTGGTCACCGGCGACGTCGTGCCGGCGTTCGCCCTCTCCGAGCCGGACGCCGGCTCCGACGCCGGCGCGCTCGCCCTCGAAGCGCGTGCCGACGGTGACGGCTGGACGCTTCACGGCACGAAGACCTGGATCTCCAACGCCCCGGACGCCGACGTGTACTCGGTGTTCGCCCGTACGACGCCGGGCGCGAAGGCGCGCGGCATCACGGCGTTCGCCGTGCCGGGAGATGCAGCAGGCCTGACCGGCGAGCGGCTGGACATGGTCGCGCCGCACGCGCTCGGCACCGTGCACTTCGACGGCGTGCGCGTCACCCAGGCGGACCTGCTGGGTGAGGTCGACCAGGGCTTCGCGGTCGCGATGCGCACCCTCGACCTCTTCCGGCCCAGCGTCGGCGCCTTCGCCGTCGGCATGGGCCAGGCTGCGCTGGACGCCAGCCTCGCCTGGGCTCAGGAGCGCGAGCTCTTCGGAGGCCGGTTGATCGACCAGCAGGCGACCCAGCACACGCTGGCCGAGATGTCGACGAGGGTCGAGGCCGGTCGGCTGTTGGTACGCCGGGCTGCCGCGGCGTACGACGGCGGCGCGCCGGCGCGCGAGATCACGACGACCGCCGCCCAGGCCAAGCTGTTCGCCACCGAGACCGCGCAGTGGGTCGTCGACCAGGCCGTCCAGCTGCACGGCGCCCGCGGACTGCAGCGCGGCCACCTGCTCGAGCGCCTCTATCGTGAGGTCCGGGCGCCGCGCATCTACGAGGGCGCCTCCGAGGTGCAACGCACCATCATCGCGAGAGGCCTGATCGACAAGTGAGCCGATACCGCGCCAGCGCAGGGATCACCGACGACTGGCAGCACTTCGACTTCTCGGTGGCCGACGGCGTGGCGACGGTGACCCTCAACCGTCCCGACAAGCTGAACCCGCTCACCTTCGAGTCCTACGCGGACCTGCGCGACCTGCTCGCCGAGCTCCCACACCGCGGGGACACCCGGGTCCTCGTGATCCGCGGCGAGGGCAAGGGATTCTGCGGAGGGGGCGATGTCAACGAGATCATCGGCGAGCTGATCCAGATGGACGCCGACGGCCTCATGGGCTTCACCAAGATGACCGGCGACGTGATCCGGGCGATGCGCGAGTGCCCGATCCCGATCATCGCCGGCATCCAGGGGATCGCCGCCGGCGCCGGCAGCGTGGTCGCGATCGCGGCTGACTTCCGGATCTGCACGCCGCAGGCGAGGTTCGCCTTCCTGTTCACCAAGGTCGGGCTGTCCGGCGGCGACATGGGGGCGGCGTACCTCCTGCCTCGTCTGGTCGGCTACGGCCGAGCGACCGAGCTGCTGATGCTCGGCGACACGATCGACGTCGAGACCGCCGATCGCTACGGGTTGGTCACCCAGTTGACCGAGGATCTCGACGGCGCGTGTGAAGCGCTGGCCCGTCGCCTGGCCGACGGTCCGACGCTCGGCCTGCAGCAGACCAAGTCGCTGATCACGCGTGAGCTCGACATGCCGATCGGACCGGCGATGGAGCTCGACGCGATGACCCAGGCCCTGCTGATGACGACCCACGACCACGCGGAGTTCCACGCCGCGTTCAACGCCAAGCGACCACCCGAATGGACCGGCCGATGAGTCACGACTTCCTGCAGGTCGACGACCTGCTCACCGACGAGGACCGCGCGATCCGCGACACCGTCCGCGACTTCGCCGAGAGCGAGCTCGCGCCGCACATCGCCGAGTGGTACGACGAAGGCACGTTGCCCGACGACCTCGGCCCGAAGCTCGGCAAGCTCGGGCTGCTCGGCATGCATCTCGAGGGCTACGGCTGCGCCGGCACCAGCGCGACGGCGTACGGCGTGGCCTGCCGTGAGCTCGAAGCCGTCGACTCGGGGCTGCGCAGCTTCGTCAGTGTCCAGGGGTCGCTGGCGATGTACGCCATCCACCGCTGGGGGAGCGAGGAGCAGAAGGAGGAATGGCTGCCGCGGATGGCGACCGGCGAGGCGATCGGCTGCTTCGGCCTGACCGAGCCCGACGCGGGCAGCGACCCCGGCTCGATGAAGACGCGCGCGCGGCTCGAAGGGAACGAGTGGGTGATCAACGGCTCGAAGATGTGGATCACCAACGGCACCCTCGCCGACGTCGCAGTCGTGTGGGCCCAGACCGACGAGGGGATCCGTGGCTTCGCCGTACCGACCGACACCAAGGGCTTCAGTGCGCACAAGATCCAGCGCAAGCTGTCGCTGCGCGCTTCGGTGACGGCCGAGCTCGCCTTCGACGACCTGCGACTGCCGGCCGACGCGGCGTTCCCGGAGGTCCGCGGGCTCAAGGGGCCTCTGTCCTGCCTCAACGAGGCGCGCTACGGCATCGTCTGGGGAGTCGTCGGTGCGGCCCGGGCCTGCTTGGAGGAGTCGCTGGCCTACACCGGCGAGCGTGAGCAGTTCGGCAAGCCGCTGGCGTCGTTCCAGCTCACCCAGCGCAAGCTCGCGCTGATGACGGTCGCGGTCAACAACGCCGCGCTGGTCGCCTGGCGGCTCGGCGCACTCAAGGACGCTGGGACGCTCACGCCGATCCAGGTCTCCTACGGCAAGTACTCCAACGTGCGCGCCGCCCTCGACGTCGCCCGTGAGGCGCGGACGACGCTCGGCGGTGCCGGCATCACGCTCGACCACTCCGTCATGCGGCACATGAACAACCTCGAGACCGTGATGACCTACGAGGGCACCGAGGAGATGCACCTGCTCTCGGTCGGTGGCCAGCTGACCGGCATCCAGGCGTTTCGGTGATCGCACTCGTCACCGGAGCCTCGAAGGGCATCGGCGCGGCCTGCGCCCGCGCGCTGTCCGAGGCGGGGCATCGGGTGGCGCTGGTCTCGCGCGACGAGGACGCACTGCGTCAGGTGGGTGACTCGCTGCCCGGCGAGTCGCTCGTCGTACCGGCGGACATGCTCGACCCCGCTGCGATCGACGAGGCCTTCGCGCGCGTCGAGCAGGAGTGGGGTCCGGTCGAGATCCTGGTGGTGAACGCCGGTGCCTCGATGTCGGCGCCGCTCGTGCGCACCTCCGACGAGGACTGGCAGCGGATGCTCGACCTCAACCTCACCGCGCCGTTCCGCTGCCTGCGCCGGGCCCTGCCGTCGATGACCTCGGCGGGTTTCGGGCGGATCGTCGTGGTCGCGTCGATCGCGGGGAAGGTCGGCTCGCCCCGGATCGCGGCGTACACCGCCAGCAAGCACGGCGTGCTCGGGCTGGTGCGGGTCGCGGCTGCCGAGGTCGCGAGCACCGGTGTCACCGTGAACGCCGTCTGCCCCGGCTACGTCGACACCCCGATGACCGACGAGTCGGTGGCGAACATCGCCTCCGGCACCGGCCGGTCGCCGGAGGAGGCTCGCGAGATCCTGGCCCACATGCAGCCGATCGGGCGCTTGGTCACCGTCGACGAGGTCGCCGCCGCGATGATGCTGTGCGTCGACAACGCGGCCCTCAACGGGCAGGGCATCAACGTCGACGGAGGGGCGGTGCAGTCGTGAGCATCGAGCGCGTCAACCCGCCCTCGCTGGCCAAGCCGTCCGGGTTCTCGCATGCGGTCGTCGGCCACGGGACGACGGTGTTCCTCGCCGGCCAGACCGGAATGGACGCCTCTGGTGCGATCGTCGAAGGCGGGCTGGTCGCACAGTTCGAGCAGGCGCTCGGCAACCTGCTGACCGCGCTTGACGCCGCCGGTGGCAGCCCCGACCGTCTCGCCTCGGTGACCGTCTACATCGTCGACATGGACGACTACCGCGCACACGCCCGCGAGATCGGCGAGGTCTGGAAGCGTCTCGCCGGGCGGGAGTACCCCGCGATGGCAGGCATCGGCGTACCCCGCCTCTGGGACGCCGCAGCCCTCGTCGAGCTCCAAGCCCACGCCATCCTCTGACTCGTTGAATTGGCCCTCCGGCCTTCCGGCTCGTTGAATTGGCCCTCCCGGCTCGTTGAGTCGGCCCTCCGGGTTGGTTCAGATGGCCGTTGTGGCGCGATCGTGACCCGGCGAGCCAACTCGAAGCGCCCGGCAGGCCAACTCAACGAGCCCGGGGAGCCAACTCAACGAGCCGGGAGGGCCAATTCAACGAGCCCGGAGGGCCAATTCAACGAGCCCGGAGGGCCAACTCAACATGGTGGGCGGCGGGGGTGCGGAGGCGGGCGTCGAGGTCGGTGAACAGGTCCTCCGCGCGTACGCCGGGCCAGTCGGCCGGCAGCAGCTCGAGGGGGAGACCCGGGTCGAGGTAGGGCAGTCGTCGCCACGCGGTCAGCATCGGGACGTACGCCGCGAACGCGCGCGCCGGATCGGGCGACCGCAGCCGGGTCAGCGCGCGGTGGTCGGCGAGGAACTCGTCGTACAGCGCCGCGACCGACGGCAGGTCCCACCACTCGGCGACCCGCACCCCGGCCGGCCCCGAGCCCAGGTAGTCACCACGGAACAGCTCGGTGTACGCCGTGAGCCCAGCCCGGTCGAGCGCCGCCAGCGTCTCGTCGTACGCCGTGCCGGGCGCGACCCACACGCCGGGCGCGGCGGTGCCGAACCCCAGCCGGGTCAGCGTGGAGCGCAGCTCGTGGCGCTTCCCGCGCTCGGCCTCTGGGACCGAGAACACGACGACCAGCCAGCCGTCGGCGACCGACGCCCGGGGCCGCGACCAGATCCGCGCGTCGCCCTCGCGCAGGACCGCCAGCGCCGCCGCCGAGAGCCGGTACCCCGCCTGGCCGTCGATCTTCGCCGCCTCGAGCACCGCGCGCTTCTTCAGCCGCGACACCGACGACCGGGTCGCGGCCGCGTCGACGGCCAGGTCCTCCATCAGCGCGATCAGCGAGCGCACGGACAGCCAGTGCCGGTCGTCGCGCGCGTAGAGCCCGAACAGCGACAGGATCAGGTGCCGCGGTGAGTGGTCAGGCATCCGTGGTCTCGATCGGCGCCTCGGCCGACGCGAGCGCCCGCAGCCGGAAGCGCTGCAGCTTGCCGGTGGCGGTCTTCGGCAGCTCGGGCACGAACTCGATCGCCCGGGGGTACTTGTACGGCGCGATCTCGGCCTTCACGAAGTCCTGGAGCTCGGACACGGACACCGAGGTCGCGCTGACGACGTACGCCTTGACGAGCATGCCGCGGGCCTCGTCCGGGACGCCGACGACAGCGCACTCCGCGACCGCCGGGTGCCTCAGCAGCGCCTCCTCGACCTCGGGGGCGGCGATGTTGTAGCCCGAGCTGATGATCATGTCGTCGCTGCGCGCCTGGTACCAGAAGTAGCCGTCGTCGTCGCGCAGGAACGTGTCGCCGGTGAGGTTCCACCCGTTGCGCACGTAGGAGAGCTGCCGGTCGTCGTCGAGGTAGCGACACCCCGTCGGTCCGCGCACCGCGAGCCGGCCGGCCTCGCCCGGAGGGAGCTCGGTCCCGGCGTCGTCGACGATGGTGGCGGAGTACCCCGGCACGGCCCGGCCCGTCGACCCGGGCCGGATGTCGGCGCCGGCGGCGGAGATGAAGATGTGCAGCATCTCGGTGGCGCCGATGCCGTCGATGATCTCGACGCCGGTGGCCGCCCGGAACGCCTCCCACACGGCCTTCGGCAGGTGCTCGCCCGCCGACACCGCCTTGCGCAGGCTCGGCACGGTCTTGCCCGCCGCGAGCATCGCCTTGTACGCCGTGGGCGCGGTGAAGCAGACCGTCACCCCGTGCTCGTCGATCAGGTCGGCCAGCTCGACCGGCGTCGCCTTCTCGACCAGCAGGGTCGAGGCACCGGCATGGAGCGGGAAGAGCAGGACGCCGCCGAGGCCGAACGTGAAGGCGTACGGCGGCGTGCCGGTGAACACGTCCTCGGCCGACGGCTGCAGCACGTGCCGGGAGAAGGTCTCGCAGATCGCCAGCACGTCGCGGTGGAAGTGCATCGTCGCCTTCGGGCGACCGGTCGTGCCGGAGGTGAAGGCCAGCATGCACACGTCGTCGCTGGAGGTCGCCACGTCGTCGAACGTCTCCGAGCTTGCCCGCCAGCCGCTCGTCCCACGCGGCGTCGCCGAACGCGAGGGTCGGTACGCCGAGCGGCTCGACCGCGTCGAGGAAGCGGTGGTCGACCAGGGCCGCGTCGAGGTGGGCGATCTCGTGGATGGTCTGCAGCTCGCCGGTGCGCAGCAGCGGCATCGTGGTGACCAGGACGGCGCCGGCCTTGAGCACGCCGAACCACGCGGCCGACAGCCACTGGTTGTTCGGGCCGCGCAGCAGGACGCGGTTGCCGGGCACGATGCCGAGGTCCTCGACGAGCACCCGCGCGACCCGGTTCGCGGCCGCGACCAGGTCGGCGTACGACCACGTCGCCTGGCCGGGCTGGCGCAGGCACGGGCGGTCGCCGCCGTGCCGCGCGGCGACGTCGTCGAGGAGGGCGGTCGCGCAGTTGAGCCGGGCGGGGAACTGCAGCTCGGGGAGCTCGAAGGTCAGCTCCGGCCACTGGTCGGCCGGCGGGAGGTGGTCGCGGCAGAACGTGTCGACGTGGGCCGACGGGAGCAGCTCCATGCCGGTCAACGTATGCCCTGTCTGTGACGACGGGCAAGAGAACGCGATACGACGTCCAGGGGATCGCGCGGCGTACGCTGAGCCGACGGCAAGGGCAGCCGAGCCTCGGGCATCACGGCGTGGTCTGTGCCGGGTGACAGGGAGGAGAGCTCGGTATGTGGGTCATCGTGGTGTTCGTCGTCGTGGTTGCCGCGCTCGTCGTGTGGTTCTTGCGCTCACCGTCCTTCCGGGCCCGCCGCAGCGGGCGCGACTCCGGACAGCGTGGCGGACACGACAACCCCTACGGCGGCGACGGAGGCCCCGGCGGCGTCTTCTGAGAGGCACTCGTAGGGCGGCACCTCACACGAGCGAGTCGTAGATCGCCTTCGTGCGCTCGGCGATCGTGCTCCACGAGAACGACTCGATGGCGCGTCGCCGTCCCGTGCGACCCATCTCGGCGGCTCGCTCGGGGTCGGCCAGGAGCGAGGTGAGCGCCTCGGCGAAGTCGGCGACGTAGCGGTCCGGGTCGAGCGGCGTCCCGGTGCCGTCGTTCGCCTGCTCGATCGGGACGAGCAGCCCGGTCTCGCCGTGCACGACGACCTCGGGGATGCCGCCGGTGGCCGTCGCGACGACCGCCGTCTCGCACGCCATCGCCTCGAGGTTCACGATGCCGAGCGGCTCGTAGATCGACGGGCAGACGAACGTCGTCGCCGCCGACAGCAGCGCCACCACGTCGGCCCGCGGGAGCATCTCGCGGATCCACACGACGCCTTCGCGCGTCTCCGCGAGCCCCGCCACGAGTCCCTCGACCTCGGCCAGGATCTCCGGCGTGTCCGGTGCTCCGGCGCACAGCACGAGCTGCACGTCCGGCGGCAGCTCGCGGCATGCGCGCAGGAACAGCGGCAGCCCCTTCTGCCGGGTGATCCGGCCGACGAACACCACCGACGGCCGGTCCGGGTCGACCCCGTGCGAGCGCACGACGTCGGGTGCCACCACTCGGCTCCAGGCCTCGGTGTCGATGCCGTTGTGGACCACGTGGACCCGGCTCGGGTCGACGTCCGGGATAGGCGTCGAGCACGTCGTCGCGCATCGCCGCGGACACGGCGATCACCGCCGCCGCGCCGAGGTACGACGTCCGCTCGGCGAACGACGACACGGCGTACCCACCGCCGAGCTGCTCGGCCTTCCACGGCCGCAGCGGCTCCAGCGAGTGCGCCGTCACGACGTGCGGGACGTCGTACAGCAGGCCCGCGAGGTGACCGCCGAGGTTGGCGTACCACGTGTGCGAGTGCACGAGGTCGGTGCCGGAGCACCCAGCCGCGATGGCGAGGTCGACGCCCAGCGTCTGGAGCGCGGCGTTCGCCTCGGCGAGCTCCGGCAGGTCGGCGTACGCCGAGACGCCAGGCTCGTCACGGTGGTCGCCGAACGCCTGCACGCGCACGTCGAGCTCGGCCAACCCGCGCAAGGCCCGCACGAGCTCGGCGACGTGCACTCCCGCCCCGCCGTAGATGGCCGGCGGGTACTCCTTGGTGAGGACGTCGACGCGCACGCCGAGAAGGTACCCCTATCTCCGCGCGCCACGACATGGCTACGGTGCCAGCATGAGCGGGAGTGGTCGTCGTCGGGTGCTGGCCATCGTCCTCGCCGGTGGAGAGGGCAAGCGGCTCATGCCGCTGACCGCCGACCGCGCCAAGCCGGCGGTGCCGTTCGCGGGCATCTACCGGCTCATCGACTTCGCCCTCTCGAACGTCGTCAACAGCGGCTACCTCAAGGTCGTCGTGCTCACGCAGTACAAGTCGCACTCGCTCGACCGGCACGTCAGCTCGACGTGGCGGATGTCGACACTGCTCGGCAACTACGTCACCCCGGTCCCGGCCCAACAGCGTCGCGGCCCGCACTGGTACCTCGGCAGCGCCGACGCGATCTACCAGTCCCTCAACCTCATCCACGACGACCAGCCCGACATCGTGGTGGTCGTCGGTGCCGATCACGTCTACCGGATGGACTTCGCGCAGATGGTCGACCAGCACGTCGACAGCGGCGCGGCCTGCACCGTCGCCGCGATCCGGCAGCCGATCACTCTCGCCGACCAGTTCGGGGTCATCGACGTGAAGCCGGACGAGCCGCGCGCCATCCGCGACTTCCTCGAGAAGCCGAAGGATCCCGAGGGGCTGCCGGACAGTCCGGACGAGGTGCTCGCGAGCATGGGCAACTACGTCTTCGACGCGGCCGCGCTGGTCGAGGCCGTCACGCGCGACTCCGACATGCAGGGCTCCAAGCACGACATGGGCGGCGACATCGTGCCCGCGTTCGTACGCCGCGAGGAGGCCGCCGTCTACGACTTCAAGGACAACGCCGTCCCCGGCGCCACCGACCGCGACCGCGGCTACTGGCGTGACGTCGGGACGATGCGGTCCTACTACGACGCCCACATGGACGTCGTCTCGCCGCTGCCGGTGTTCAACCTCTACAACGCCGACTGGCCGATCTACACCGACTACGGCCCGCAGCCGCCGGTGAAGCTGGCCAAGGGCGCCGACGGGTCGACCCCGCTCGCCGACGAGGCGCTGCTGTCGCCGGGTGTCGTCGTCTCCGGAGGAGAGGTGCACCGATCGGTGCTCTCACCGGCCGTGCGGATCGAGCAGGGAGCCGTCGTCGAGGACTCGGTGCTGATGGACCACGTGCTCGTCGGCCCGGGCGCGGTCATCCGCAACGCCATCATCGACAAGGCGGTCCGCGTGCCGCCGGGCGCCCAGGTCGGCGTCGACGCCGAGGTCGACCGGGCCCGCGGGTTCATGGTCGAGGACGGCCTCACGGTTCTCGGAAAGGGTCAGCCGTTCCCAGACTGATCGACCCACTCGGAAAGGACGTCGCATGACGACCACTGCTGAACCCCGTCGCGCCGCGGTCGAGACGCGCTCGATCGACTACGTGCCCCTCGCCGAGCGGCACGGCAAGCTCTGGCACCTCGGACCGCTCTGGTTCATGAGCAACGCCCAGATCGCGACCCTGGCGGTCGGCGTGCTCGGTGTCGGGGCGGGCGGGAACCTGATCTGGTCGCTGATCGCGATCCTGCTCGGGGTCGTCGTCGGGACGTTCTTCATGGCCGCCCACTGCTCGCAGGGACCGCAGCTCGGGCTGCCGCAGATGATCCAGTCCCGCCCGCAGTTCGGCTATATCGGCGCCATCCTGGTCTGGCTGTTCGCCTATCTGCAGTACGCCGGCTTCAACGTCTTCAACACGCTCCTGGCCTCGGAGTCGGTGACGACCGTGACCGGTGGGGGCAGCGGCACCCAGAAGGTGTGGCTGGTGATCGGGACCGTGCTGGCGGCGGCTGCGGCGATCTTCGGCTACGACCTGATCCACCGGATGGAGCAGGCGCTGGCCTACGGCTTCCTGCTGTTCTTCGGCATCCTCACGATCATCGTGCTGACGCTGCACTACCCGTCGGGCTCCTTCGACCTCGGCAACTTCGACCTCACGCCGTTCCTGCTGCAGTTCTCCGTGGTCGCGGGCTACCAGATCAGCTGGGCTATCTACGTCTCCGACTACTCCCGCTACCTGCCGCCCGAGGTGACGATCCGCAAGACGTTCCTCTGGACGTACGGCGGGTCCGCGCTCGGTGCCGCGTGGATCATGTTCATCGGGTCCGCGCTGGCGGCCTGGGCCGGCCTCGGCTTCTCCGGCTCGGGCATCGCCGAGCTGCACGACGTCGGCAACAAGTTCTTCACCGGCTTCGGCGGGATCATCCTGATCTTCTCCGCCCTCGGCCTCCTGTCGGTCACCGCACTCAACATGTACGGCGGGTCGCTGACGCTGATCAGTGCCCTCGACTCGTTCAAGAAGGTGCGGCCGACGCTGGCGATCCGACTGGCGATGATCGCCTTCACCGCGCTGCTCTCGCTGGTCGTCGCCCTGACCGCGACGTCGTCGTTCCAGGAGAACTTCGAGAACTTCCTGCTGCTCGTCCTCTACTTCTTCATCCCGTGGACGGCGGTCAACCTGGTCGACTTCTTCGTCGTCCGCAAGGGCCACTACGCGATCGCGGAGATCTTCAAGCCCGACGGCATCTACGGCCGGTGGGGCTGGCGCGGCATCATCGCCTACCTCGTCGGCTTCGCCGCGATGCTGCCGTTCTTCAGCACCGGGCTCTACTCCGGGTGGGTGGCGAACGCCGCACACGGTGCCGACTACTCGCTGTTCGTCGGGCTTCCGGTCTCGGCGATCCTGTACTGGTGGCTGTGCCGCTCGGTCGACACCGACGCCGAGGCGCGACTGGCCGAGGAGCAGGCCGACGTCCTGGAGCGCGAGGCGATGGCGCACGAGCGCACGGAGGGCTGAGGTCCCGGTGACCCCCGCCCGACGCCACCGCGATGGCGGCCGCCGTCCGCGACCGGACGTCGTCCGCCGAGGAGCTGACCCTCGGCCGCGCTCGAGCGGATCGAGGCCTGGGACGGCGCGGTCAACGCCTTCACCGTGGTCCTCCGCGAGGAGGCGCTGGCGCAGGCACGTGAGATCGACGAGGGGCTCGCGCGCGACCCGTCGGCGTACGGCCCGCTCGCGGGCGTCCCGGTCTCGATCAAGGACCACGTCTGGATGGCCGGGCAGCCGGCGACCAACGGATCGCTCGCGCTGCGGGACTTCGTGCCCGACGTGGACGCGGTGCCGGTCGCGCGGCTGCGCGAGGCCGGGGCGGTGATCGTCGGGAAGACCAACAACCCGGAGTTCTGCTACCGCGGCTACACCGAGAACGCCGTCCACGGCGTCACCCGCAACCCCTGGTCGCTCGACCGTACGCCGGGTGGCTCGAGCGGCGGAGCCGGAGCCTCGGTGGCGTACGGCGCGACGCCGCTGGCTCTGGGGACCGACGGGGGTGGCTCCATCCGGATCCCCTCGGCGTTCTGCGGGGTGGTCGGGCACAAGCCGTCGTTCGGTCTGGTGCCCAAGCTGCCGGGGTTCCGCGGCTGGCCGACGCTCTCGGTCGACGGCCCGCTCGGGTGCTCCGTGCGCGACCTGGTGCTCGCGCTGCGGGTCGTGGCGGGCGCGCACCCGGCGGATCCGCTGACCTGGCCGGTGCCGCTGGGCGACGACGTACCCCTCGACTGGTCGCGCCTGCGTGTGGCGGTCTCGGAGGACCTCGGCTGGGCGCCGGTCGACCCCGAGGTGCGGGCGTCGTTTCGAGCCGCCGTCGACAGGCTGAGCGACGACGGGGCGCACGTCGAGACCGCTCACCCCGACGCGGGCTACCCGACGCAGCTGTGGAACGACATCGCCCTGCCCGAGGGGTTCGCCTCGGAGGGGCCGCTGCTGGAGCACGACGGCATCGACCCGGTAACGCGGGAGATCACCGAGTCGGGGCGAGGAGTCACGGCCGCGGACTACCTCGACGCGCAGGAGCGGCGGGTCGGGTTCACGCGGGTCTGGGAGGCGTTCTTCGACCCCGACGACGGCTACGACGTGCTGCTGACGCCCGCGATGCCGGTGCCGGCGTTCTCGACCGAGGTCTCCGGGCCCGCGGAGATCGACGGCACGCCGGTCGACCCGTTCTTCGACGACTGGTGCGTGCTCGCCCTGCCGGCCAACCTCGCCGGGCAGCCCGCGACCGGCGTACCCATCGGGCTCAGCGCGGACGGCCTGCCCCTCGGCCTCCAGGTGATGGGCCCGCGCTGGAGCGACCTCCGCACCCTCGCCGTCGCCGGCCGCGTGGAGACCCTCGTCCCCTTCGACCGCATCCCCTCCCACCCCGACCGCCTCCCGCCGGCATGAGCCCGGCCGCCGTTGCCGGCACGACCCCGGCCACCGTTGCCGGCATGAACCCGGAAAACGCGGACGAATCGCGCCGAGGTCCGGGCGTGTCGGCCGATTCGTCCGCGTTTTCTCGGAAGGAACCCACAGCGGACCCCGGCCGTCCGACCTGCATGCGACGCACACCTCGGACCCTGCTGGCCGCCGCCGCGATCGCCCTGACCGCGATGGCAGGATGTGGAACGTCGTCCAGCGGTATCGCAACCGGGCCCACCACCCCGACGGCAGGCCCGGTACAGGGTGCCCACGTGCGGCTGGTCTCGATGACCGGGGGCGGCGGACGGGTGTCGACCCAGGCGACGCTGCTCGACAACGAGGAGCACCTGCAGTCCTTCACCCGGCAGTTCGGGTCGGAGGCGATGAAGCACCGCGTGCGTCAGGCCGTCTCGCAGGCGCGGAGCACCGGCCTGATCCCGTACGGCGCGGTCGTGACGCTCGGCTGCGACCGCCCGCCGGGCGCGGACGTCGCGCTCGACGGCAACGGCAACGTGGTGATCACGCCCCACGAGGTCGCCAGCCCGCTGCCCGAGTGCCTCGCCCCGGTCACGACCGTCGCGATCGCCAGCGTCCCCGGGAGCGACTGACCGGCGGAGGTACGCCGGGTCGCCCGTCCGCGCCGTTAGCGTGAGCGGGTGGAGCCGTGGAACGTGTTCGTCGAGGGGGACAACCTCGAGGTGCTGCCGCGGCTCGCGCCGGCGTACGGGCCGTTCGACGTGGCGTACCTCGACCCGCCGTACAACACCGGCAACCCGTTCGCCTACCGCGACAAGCTCGCCGGCCGTCGCGCCGACCGGCACGAGGCCTGGGTCGCGATGATGCGGCCGCGGCTCGAGGCGGTCCGCGATGTGCTCAGCGGGCGCGGCGCGGTGTTCGTCAGCATCGACGACCACGAGGTCGCCCAGCTCAGGCTGCTGATGGACGAGGTGTTCGGGGAGGACTGCTTCATCGCCCAGATCGTGGTGAACCTCAACCCCAAGGGTCGGCAGCTGGGCTCGGGCTTCGCGACCTCGCACGAGTACCTCCTGGTCTATGCCCGCTCGACCGCGGACTGCGCCCTCGACGCCTCCAGCCCGTCGCTCGTCGACCCGCGTGACTTCCCGCTCGTCGCCGAGGACGGCCGCCACTTCCGGCGGCTGCCCCTGCGCAACACCAACAAGAAGTTCAACCCGATCACCGCGCCGACCATGCACTTCGCCATCTACGGCGACCCGGTGGGCGGCCGCGTCGCGAGCGAGCCGTTCCCCGAGTCACTCGAGATCAAGGCGGTCTTCGGCGACGGGGGGCCGGCGGTCTGGCGCTGGTCGGCGGCCAAGATCGACGCGCAGCCGGACGACGTCGTGTGCCGCTGGGTGGGCACCGGCGAACGGCGACGTGCGGACGTGTTCCAGCGGGACTGGCTCCACGACGGCCGCCGCAAGAAGCTGCGCACCATCTGGCTGGCAGAGGAGATCGGCTCGACCGACACCGCCGTGATCGAGCTCAAGGCGCTGGTCGGCCATCTGTTCGAGTCGCCGAAGCCGACCGGGCTCCTGCGGCGCGTGCTGGAGACCATGCCGGACGACGCGCGCGTGCTCGACGCGTTCGCCGGCAGCGGCACCACCGGGCACGCGGTCGCCCTGCAGAACGCCGCGGACGGCGGACGGCGTACCTGCGTCTCGGTGAACTCGCCCGAGCCCGTTCGACCCGGATCGAACGCCGACCTCGCCGGCTTCGCCCGCGTCTCGGACGTGACCCGAGCGCGGTTGAAGGCGGTGGCCGACACGGTCGGCGGCGGGTACGCCGAGGCCAAGCCTGGCGCCTGAGCACGTTTCTTGACTCGTTCAAGAGAACCAGCCAGGATCGAGGCGTGCCCCCGACCCACGACTTCCCGCAGATGCTGCGTGGAGCGGGGCTGCGCGTCACCCGACCGCGGCTCGCCGTGCTCGACGCCCTCGTCGAGCTCGCGCACGCCGACACCGAGTCGGTGATCCTCGCCGTCCGGCGTGACCTGCCCGACGTCTCCCACCAGGCCGTCTACGACTCGCTGCGAACGCTGACCGAGGCGGGCCTCGCCCGCCGGATCCAGCCGACCGGGTCGGTGGCGCGCTACGAGGCGCGGGTCGGCGACAACCACCACCACCTCGTGTGCCGCTCCTGCGGCGCCATCTCCGACGTCGACTGCGCGGTGGGGCACGTGCCGTGCCTGACCGCGGCCGACGACCACGGCTACGTCATCGACGAGGCCGAGGTCATCTACTGGGGCCTGTGCCCCACCTGCTCGTCCCGCACCCCTGAGAACGTCTGACCGATCGGAAGGAAAGCCATGGCCCCCGACAACCCCGGACACCCCGAGCACGACGCCAAGGTCGGCGACATGAACGTCGAGTCCGCCGACGGCCCCGTCGGCACCGACGACGCGGCCGGGAAATGCCCGGTCGCCCATGCGACGTACCCGACCGAGGGCGGCAGCAGCAACCAGGGCTGGTGGCCCACCCGGCTCAACCTCAAGATCCTCGCCAAGCACACCGCGGTGTCCAACCCCATGGACGGCGACTTCGACTACCGCGCGGAGTTCGGCAGCCTCGACCTCGCCGCGGTGAAGAGCGACATCGCCGACGTGCTGACCACCTCGCAGGACTGGTGGCCGGCCGACTTCGGCCACTACGGCCCGTTCATGATCCGGATGGCGTGGCACAGCGCCGGCACCTACCGCATCAGCGACGGTCGCGGCGGCGCCGGTGCCGGCCAGCAGCGGTTCGCGCCGATCAACAGCTGGCCCGACAACGGCAACCTCGACAAGGCCCGCCGGCTCCTGTGGCCGGTGAAGAAGAAGTACGGCAAGAAGCTGTCGTGGGCCGACCTCATGGTGCTCACCGGCAACGTCGCGCTGGAGTCGATGGGCTTCGCGACGTTCGGCTTCGCGGGCGGCCGCGAGGACGTCTGGGAGCCTGACGAGGACGTCTACTGGGGTCCCGAGCAGACCTGGCTCGGCGACGAGCGCTACACCGGTGACCGCGAGCTGGAGAACCCGCTCGCCGCGGTCCAGATGGGCCTGATCTACGTCAACCCCGAGGGCCCCAACGGCACCCCGGACCCGCTCGCCGCCGCGCGCGACATCCGCGAGACCTTCGCCCGGATGGCGATGAACGACGAGGAGACGGTCGCCCTGATCGCGGGCGGCCACACTTTCGGCAAGACCCACGGCGCGGCCGACCCCAACGAGTACGTCGGCCCCGAGCCGGAGGGTGCCCCGCTCGAGGCGATGGGCCTGGGCTGGAGCAGTTCGTACGCCAGCGGCAAGGGCAAGGACGCCATCACCAGCGGCCTGGAGGTCACCTGGACCGCCACGCCGACGCAGTGGGGCAACGGCTTCTTCGACAACCTGTTCGGCTACGAGTGGGAGCTCTCGAAGAGCCCCGCGGGGGCCCACCAGTGGGTCGCCAAGGAGGGAGCCGGCGCAGGCACGATCCCCGCGCCCGACGCGGGTGGACCGGGTCGCGCGCCGACGATGCTCACCACCGACCTCGCCCTGCGGCTCGACCCGATCTACGAGCCGATCTCGCGGCGCTTCCACGAGCACCCCGACGAGTTCGCCGACGCGTTCGCGCGGGCGTGGTTCAAGCTGACCCATCGCGACATGGGCCCGATCCAGCGCTACCTCGGCCCGGAGGTCCCCTCCGAGGTGCTCATCTGGCAGGACCCCGTCCCGGAGGCGACGTACGACGCGATCGACGACGCCGACGTGACCACGCTCAAGCAGCAGGTCCTCGACGCGGGCATCCCGCTGGCCCAGCTGGTGGCGACCGCGTGGGCGTCGGCCTCGACGTTCCGCGGCAGTGACAAGCGCGGTGGCGCCAACGGCGCCCGGATCCGGCTCCAGCCCCAGAGCGGCTGGACCGCCAACGACCCCGACCAGCTGGCGACGGTCCTGCGCAGCCTGGAGGGGATCGCCGACGTGTTCAACGAGGCGCAGGAGGGCAAGCGCGTCTCGCTGGCCGACCTGATCGTGATCGCGGGCTCGGCGGCGGTCGAGAAGGCCGCGGCCGCAGCCGGGGTCGAGGTGACCGTGCCGGTGAGCCTCGGTCGCACCGACGCCACGCAGGAGCAGACCGACGCCGAGTCGTTCGCCCCGCTGGAGCCGAGCGTCGACGGGTTCCGCAACTACCTCGGCAAGGGCCAGCGCCTCCCCGCGGAGTACCTCCTGGTCGACAAGGCCAACCTGCTGACGCTCAGCGCCCCGGAGATGACCGCCCTCGTGGGCGGCCTGCGCGCGCTCGGAGCCACGCAGGGCGGCTCGTCGCTCGGCGTGCTGACCGACCGGCCGGGCGTGCTCAGCAACGACTTCTTCGTCAACCTGCTCGACCACGGGACCACCTGGACGCCGACCTCCGACGACGCGGAGACGTTCGAGGGCCGCGACGACTCCGGAGCCGTCCGCTGGACCGCGAGCCGGGTCGACCTGGTGTTCGGGTCGAACTCCGAGCTGCGCGCGCTCGCCGAGGTCTACGCCTCCGACGACGCCGCGGCCAAGCTGGTGCACGACTTCGTGGCCGCCTGGGTCAAGGTCATGGACCTCGACCGCTACGACCTGCGGTAGCGCGCCGGACGCCGGGCCGTCCCAGGACGGCCCGGTGTCAGCGCCGGTGTCAGCGCCGGCGCGTGTGCTTGGACCGGATCCGGGTCTCCCGCTCGCCGCCGGTGCCGTCGCTGCGCCACGAGACGCCGAGGCCGATGTCGTCGAGATGGTCCTGCCACGACCCGAACTGGCTGGGGTCCGTGGCGCGACCGCGCAGGATCGCCTTCATCACCGGCGAGTGCAGGAGCCAGTACGTGAGCGCGATCGCCGGGACGCCCAGCACGACGTACATCACCACGCCGGACCTCAGGGGTTGCGGACGGCCTTGACCGTCTTGCTGGTGGCGCCCTTGCACCCGGGGATCGCCTTCACCTTGGCGTAGAACTTGCCGGCGATGCCGGTGTTGCCGGTGTCCCAGACGTAGACGCCGTTCTGCAGCTCGGCGGTGTCGCTGCCGATCTTGTCGTCGTCCCCTCCGCCACGGGTGCCGATCTGCTTGATCAGGTTCACGGTGCGGTTCTTGGCGCACCGACGCGGCTTGGGGCTCGACACGGTCCCGGAGAGGTCGACCCCCTCCGCCTTGATCGTCACCGTCGTCTTGGCTGCGCCGGCGGCGCCCGCGGGTGCGTCGACCAGGGTCGTCGCTCCCGCTGCCAGGACGGCGGCGAGAGCGGGGGCCAGTACGACAACTCTTCTCATGGCGTCCTCCTCGTTCGCGCGCGCACGCGTTCGCGTGCGTCCGCCCGAGTACACGAGGCAGTGTCCCGCAGGGTTCGACGCCTGGCCAGTAGGTCGACGTACCGATCAGGTCACGGGCGCCGCGCGCGACCGTTGCGCCTCATCCCACATGGTGAGATGCTCCGCGCAGTGCCAGAGGGGGTCACATGTCCATGTCGCCGACCGCGACCGACCACCACCAGCCCGCCTGTGACGCACTCGAGCGCAGCACCCCCGTGCTCGTGGAGGCAATCAGGCGCGCGCCTGCCGAGACCCGGCCGACGCGGATGCGGTGGACCAATGCCGAGATCGCGGCGCACATGTACGCCTCGGTCGTCGAGTCCCACAAGCTGGCCCGGGGCGTTCCGTCGGCGTACGACGGGACCGGGCCGTCGGCTGCGCTGGACGAACGCCTGGTCGCCGGCGTCGAGGAGCGCGACGTCGGGCTCCTCGCCGAGATGGTGGACAAGGCCACGACGGCGTTCCTGGGCGATCTGCGCGCGCTGCGCGGCGACGAGCTCGTCGCCATGCCGCGCGCGGACGTCTCCACGCTGGTGGCGCTCCTGGCCGCCGACCACCACCTGCACGGCGGGCAGTTCGCCGAGACGGCGGGCGCGCGATGGACGGGCGAGGTCGCCGACCTGCACACCCCGCTGAGCGTGCTGGTGCCGTACTCGTTCGACCCGAGCGGTGCGTGCGGGTTCACCGGCTCCTACACGCTCCGGCTGGCCGGGGTGCCGCCGATCAGGTACGGCGTGGTGGACGGCGAGCTGCAGGACGAGCCGCCGGAGCGCACCGACTGCACCATCTCCACCGATCCGCAGACCTTCCTGCGCCTCGGCATCGGCGTGGTCTCGCAGCTGCGCGCGTTGGCGACGTTCAAGCTGCGGGCCGGTGGTCGCCGCCCGTGGCTGGCCCGCGCCACGAAACGGATGTTCCCGCCGATCCCGCACGGCGGCGTTCGCTAGACGCCGGCGGCCTTCTCGAGGGCACCGAGCTCGGTGTCGAGGTGGGTCAGCAGCCGCTGGAGATGAGGGACGGTGCGTCGGCAGCCGGTCAGCCCGAAGGCCATCTGGTCGGCGTAGGAGTTGCACGTGATGTTCAGCGCCATGCCGTCGATGGGGATCGACAGCGGGTACGTGCCGAGCAGTCGCATGCCGTTGAAGTACTGCGTGCTCCGGGGTCCCGGCACGTTGCTGATGATCAGGTTGTAGGGCGGCTTCACCACACCGCCCATGCGGAGCATCGGGCCGAGGATCGCCGGGGCCTGGCCGAGCGCGCTCATCGCCAGGATCTGCACGGGCGTCATCTCCGCGAGGGCTCGCTTGCCGGCGACCATGGACTCGTGGACGGCGCGCAGCCGCTCCCCGGGGTCGGCCAGGTCGGTGCCCAGCTTGACCATGACCGAGCCGAGCGCGTTGCCGCCGTGGCTGGAGGCGATGTGCGACTCCTTGGCGCGCAGCCCCACCGGCACCATCGAGACCAGGGTCGTCTCGGGCAGCGCGTCGAGCTCGAGCAGGTAGGTGCGCATGGCGCCGCTGCACATCGCGAGCACGACGTCGTTGAGGGTGGTGCCGCTCGCCTTGCCGATCGCACGCAGGCGCTCGAGCGGCCAGTCCTGCGCGGCGAAGCGCCGGGCCGCGGTGATGGGCTGGTTGAGGATCGTCCGCGGGGCGTACAGCGCGAGCGCCGACGTCTCGTTGCGCAACGACTTGGTCAGGGTCTTGATCAGCGCGCCGGGCAGCCCTGCCGCCTCCGCGCTGATGCCGAGAGCCGCCCGCATCGCCTGCAGAGGTACGTCGGACAGCGAGCGCTCGGCGTCCTCCCTGCGCCTCCCGGACCTTGGCCGTGCTGGGCTTGTTCTCCCAGGGCGCAGGCATCCCGGTCCGGTCGGGGTCGGTGGTCAGGATGCTCTGCAGCAGACGCATGGCCGAGACCCCGTCGACCAGGGCGTGGTGGAGCTTGGCGTACATCGCGACCCGGCCGTCACGCAGTCCCTCGATGAGGTGCCACTCCCACAGCGGCCGCTCGAGCGCGAGTCGGGTGGAGTGCAGCCGCGAGCACAGCTCGAGCAGCTCGCGCACCCGACCGGGCTTGGGAAGCGCGCTGTGCCGTACGTGGTACTCGATGTCGAAGTCGTCGTCCTCGCGCCAGACGTACTGCCCGCCCGTGCGCACGGAACGGAACGGGTGCTTGAGGAACAGCGGCGCGATGTCGTCGGACTCGCGGAACTGGTGATACAGGTCGTGCACGAAGTCCCGGCCGGCGCCCTCGGGCTTGGCGAACAGCTGCAGCCCTCCGACGTGCATAGGCATCCGGCGGTTCTCCGCCAGCAGGAACGCCGCGGCCGTCGGGTCGAGGGGTTGGACCATGCAGCGATCCTTGCACGCTCGGGGAGCGTCGGCAGGTCGTGCGAGGATCGGCCCCATGCAGGCCCAGGCGCTCGAGTTCGCCTTGGATCGCGGCCGGGAGTCGCTCGCCGTCCGGCTCGATCGCTGGCGTACCCGCCGGTGGGCGATCGCGCAGTGCGCGGTGGCGGCCGGCGTCGCCTGGTGGCTGGCCCAGCACGTCCTCGGTCACGCGACGCCGTTCTTCGCGCCGGTGGCGGCCGTGGTCTCGCTCGGCACGTCGTACGGGCAGCGTCTGCGACGGGTCGCCGAGGTGGCGGTCGGCGTCGCCCTCGGTGTGTTCGGTGGCGACCTGATCGTCCAGGTGATCGGCAGCGGACCCTGGCAGATCACGCTCGTCGTCGTCCTGCAGATGACCGGGGCGGTGCTGCTCTACGGCGGTCAGGTGTTCGTCACCCAGTCCGCCGTACAGGCGGTCGTGGTGACCACCCTGCTCGCCAACACCGGGGCGGCGTTCACCCGCTGGACCGACGCGCTGGTCGGGGGCGTCGTCGCGCTGGCCGCCGCGACGGTGGTCCCCGCCGCGCCCCTGCGGCGTCCTCGGGAGCAGGCCGCGAAGGTCCTGCGGAAGATCCGCGACCTGCTGCAGGCCGCCGGCGAGGTGATGGTGACCGGCGACCTCGAGCCGGCCGTCGACCTGCTCGCGGAGGCGCGCGCGACCGACCACCTGATCCGCGAGCTCCACGACGCCGCCGACGAGGGGCTCGACGTCGTGGCGTCGTCGCCGTTCCGGATCCGGCACGCTCCGGGTCTGCGCAAGATGGCCGAGCTCGCCGAGCCGCTCGACCGGGCACTGCGCAGCACGCGCGTGCTGGTGAGGCAGTGCGCGGTCGCGGCGTACCGCCGTCAGCCGGTCCCGCACTCCTACGCGCTGGTCGCCCAGGAGCTGGCCGCCGCGGTCGAGGTCGTCGCCACCGAGCTCGACGCCGACCGGATGGCGACCGCGGCCCAGCCGGCCCTCGTGGCCGTGGGTATCGCGACCAGCGAGCTCGAGCGTTCCGAGGACCTGTCGTCCGAGGTCGTGCTCAGCCAGCTGCGGGCGATCGTCGCCGACCTGCTCCTGCTGACGGGCATGGACAGCTTCGAGGCCACCGATGCGATCCCGCCCGCACGACGGTGACGCGGATCCGGCCGTGAGCTGGGTCCTCCACGTCGACCTCGACCAGTTCATCGCCGCGGTCGAGATGCTCCGGCGGCCCGAGCTCGCGGGCAGGCCGGTGGTCGTGGGCGGCCGCGGCGACCCGACGGAGCGTGGCGTCGTCGCCACGGCGTCGTACGCCGCCCGCGAGCACGGCGTGGGCTCGGGCATGCCGTTGCGCGTCGCCGCGCGGAAGCTGCCCGACGCGGTGTTCCTCCCGGTCGACAAACCGGCGTACGACGAGGCCTCGGCGCGGGTCATGGACACGCTGCGTGCGCTGGAGTGGGGCGGCGTCCCCGTCGTCGTCGAGGTCCTCGGCTGGGACGAGGCGTTCCTCGGCCCCGGTGCCGGGCACGGCGACCTCGGCGACCCCCGGGTCTTCGCGCAGAGCATCCGAGAGGCGGTGCACGCGGCCACCGAGCTGACGTGCGGTGTCGGCGTCGGCGACAACAAGCTGCGGGCGAAGATCGCGACGGCGTTCGGGAAGAAGGGCGAGGGCGACGGGTCCGGGATCGGGTACCTCACCGGGGCCGAGTGGTTCGACGTGATGGGCGACCGGCCGACGACGGCCCTGTGGGGGATCGGGTCGAAGATCGGCAAGCGGCTCGCCGCTCTCGGCATCCACACGGTGCGCGAGCTGGCCGAGAGCGATGCCCGGATGCTTGCCGACGCGATCGGGCCGACGATGGGGCCGTGGTACCACCGGCTCGGCCGCGGCGCCGACACGAGCCCGGTCGACGCGACGCCGTGGACGCCTCGCGCGCACGGCCGTGAGGAGACCTACCAGGCCGACCTGACCTGGGACGTGGTCCCCGACGAGCTGCGAGCCCTCACGGCACGGGTCGTCGAGGACATCGATCGCGAGGGCCGGCCTGCCGCGCGGGTCGGGATCAAGGTCCGCTACCGACCCTTCATCACCGTGAGCCGCTCCCTGACCCTGCCGGCGCCGACCAACGACGTCGCCGTGCTCGCCGAGGCCGCGGTCTCGCTCCTCGACCGCGTCGAGCACGACCGCCCCGTCCGCCTCCTCGGCGTACGCCTCGAGATGGTCGAGCCCGACGGCGGCTACACCCGCTGACCTGGCGGGGCGGAGAGATAGTACGGATCAAAATGCCCCTGATCGGCATCACATGAGGGGTTTTTTGATCCGTACTATCGGCCGGTGGGGATGGACTGGCGGGCGTGGCACGAGGACTACGACGACCCGGCGTCGTCGGTGTCGCACCGGCTGGTCGAGGTGCGCGAGCGGGTCGCTGCCGCCGTGGCCGCCGTTCCCGGACGCCCGCGCCTGCTCAACCTGTGTGCAGGCGATGCCCGGGACACCGTGCCGGTGCTGGCGGAGCTCGGCCGGGAGGTGGACGCCTGTGCCGTGGAGCTCGACCCGGTCCTGGCCGAGCGCGCTCGCACAGCTGCCGCGCGCGCCGGCGTTCCGATCGACGTACGCACCGGGGACGCCGCCTCCCCGGCGGTGTACGTCGACCTACTGCCCGTCGACGTCCTGATGCTGGTCGGCGTGTTCGGCAACATCTCCGACGCAGACGGGGAGCGCACGGTCCAGGCGGCCGCCACGATGCTGGCTCCCGGTGGCACCGTGCTGTGGACGCGCAGTGACAGGTTCCGGTCGGAGCCGACCCACGGGTACGCCGACCCGGCCGAGTGGCTGCGCGACCGCTTCGAGGCGCTGGGCTTCGTGACGGACGCCTACGTCGTACCCGAGCAGGGGCACTGGCGGCTCGGCGTCTCACACCTGGCCGCGCCGTCGACCACGACCCTCCCGGACACCCTCTTCACCTTCCTGCGCTGACGTCGGGGAGGGATATTTCGCAGCGATCGGCACCTGTTCGGGGCCAGATGAGGTGCCAAATGCTGCGAGCTATCGCAACGTGAGGGTGTCCAGGAGGCGTTGCCAGGGCAGATGCGTCCCGTCGTACGGCGGGTCCCCGGCCAGGATCGCGGTGTGGACGCGGTCCCGGCTGGCCTCCGCCAGGGCGACGATCTCGGGCGGATAGCCCAACGAGACCTGGTGCTCGGCGAACTCGTCCTCGTCGTCGACGACCACGTCGCCCTCTCGCAGGTGGATCACGTCCAGGTCGAGGTCGACGGCCCGGACGACGGGGCCGTCCCAGACCGGCGGCGTCGTCATGTCGACGTAGACCCGGGTCTCGGGCCCCGGCACGTGGAACGTCGCCATGAAGGCGCGCGCGACATCGGACCCGGGACCCGGGACGAGCCCCACCTGGTCGGCTCCCGAGAGGAAGTCGCGGCCCGGGCGCATCATGCGGGATCCGGCCGGGATGCCCAGCCAGTCGCCATGGTCGTCGGTCCCGAGCCAGCGGGCGGGGAAGTGCCAGTGCGGCAGGTCGCCCCACTTCGACATCTCGATCCGGACCGGGTCGCCGAGCTCGAACCTCACGGGCCGACCCTACGGCCGCGTACGCCGAGCCAGGCCGGCGACGACGTCCTGGTAGCGGGAGCCGGTCAGTCGGGCCAGGTGATGCACCGCGTGGGCATCGGCCCCGACCAGCAGCCGTGGCTTCCCCCGCAGAATTCCCTTCTCGACGATCGTCCGGGCGGCCTGCTCGGCCGACATCCGCGCCATCTTCTGGTCGAAGAGCCGCGCGTCCTCGTCCGGGTCGTCGCGGCCGGCGGTGCGGGCGTTGCGGGCGATCGCCGTCTTGATCCCGCCGGGGTGTACGACGGTCACCCGGACCGGGTGCCGAGCCACCAGCAGCTCCTCGCGCAGCGCCTCGCTGAAGCCGCGCACGGCGTACTTGGCGGCGTTGTACATCGAGACGCCGGGCATCGAGACCAGTCCGAACAGCGACGACATGTTCACCAGGTGGCCGTCCCCCGACGCGATCAGGTGCGGCAGGAACTCCTTGCTCCCGTGGACGACGCCCCAGAAGTCGATGTCCATCAGCCAGTGCATGTCCGGGTAGTCGAGGTCGACGACGTCGCCGGCGAGCGCGACCCCGGCGTTGTTCACGACGACGTCCACGCGCCCGAAGTGCCCCGCGACGTCCGCGGCGTACGCCGACATCGCGGCGGCGTCAGCCACGTCGAGGCGATCCGCACGGACCTCGCCCGCCGCCAGCGTCGACACCTGTTCGACGGTCTCGGCCAGCCCCGTCTCGTCGATGTCCGAGAGAGCCAGCGAGGAGCCCCGGCGGGCCAGGTCGGCCGCGAGCGCGCGGCCGATGCCGGAGGCCGCACCGGTGACGACGACGACCTTGCCCGCGAGCGTCCTCACGCGGCCGTCTCGATGTCGGGCGACGGGTGGGGGACCTCGATGTCGTAGGCGTCGGGGTCGAACCGCGCCAGGATCCGGCGCAGGGTCACCGTCGAGCGCGGCCAGAGCGTGGTGATGCGGCCGTGCGCGTCCTGGTACCACGAGGTGCAGCCGCCGCGGCTCCACACCGTGCGCCGCATCCGGCGTTGCAGCGAGGCGTTGAAGCGGCGTTGCACGTCGGCGCGCGGCTCCATCGCGGCGTACCCGCGCTCGCGCATCGTCTTCACCGCGTCGCAGATGTAGGCGACCTGCGACTCGATCACGAAGACCACGCTGGTGTGTCCCTGGGCGGTGTTCGGGCCGCCGATCAGGAAGAGGTTGGGGAAGCCGTGCACCGTCGTGCCCTTGTACGCCGACATCCCGCCGTCGGCCCACTCGTCGGCCAGCCTGCGGCCGGCCCGCCCGACGATCCGCTCGGCGATCGGCAGCTCGGTGGTCCAGAAGCCGGTGGCCACCACGATCGCGTCGACGGGGTGCTCGACGCCTCCGCTGGTGACGACCGCGTGCGCGGTGATCCGCTCGATCGGATCGGTGACCAGGTCGACGTTCGCCGACGCGATGGCGGGGTAGTAGGTGTTGGAGCGCAGCACCCGCTTGCAGCCGAGCCGGAAGTGTGGCGTCACCTTCGCGCGCAGCGCCGGGTCCTTGATCGCCTTGGAGATGTTGAGCATGGCCGCCTTCTCGGCGGGCGCGCCGAGCCGCGGCTGCCAGGTGAACGCCGGCACGTAGCCCTCGTGGGCCCAGTAGATGCCGGTGCGGTAGAGCCGCGAGAGGCCGGGCAGCCGCCTCAGGGCGAGCCTCTCGACGCGCGGGTAGCGCCGGTCGTTGCGCGGGATCACCCAGGGCGCGGTGCGCTGGTAGACGTCGAGATGCGCGGTGACCTTCTGCAGCGCGGGCACGATCTGGATCGCCGACGCGCCGGTGCCGATCACGGCGACCCGCTTGCCGGCGAGGTCGGCGTCGTGATCCCAGCGCGCGGAGTGGAACAGCGGGCCGGCGAACGACGCGAGACCCTCGATCGCCGGCAGGCGTGGGGCCGACAGCCCGCCGGTGCCGGTGATCAGCGTCTTCGCCGTGACCTCGCCCGACGACGTGCGGCACCGCCAGCGCTGCGCCTCGTCGTCCCACACGGCCTCCTCGAGCGCGGTGTCGAAGACGATGCGCCCGGTGACGCCGTACTCGTCGGCGACCCGGCGCAGGTACGCCTGGATCTCCGGCTGAGGCGAGTACGACGACGTCCACTCCGGGTTGCGGGCGAAGGAGAACGAGTAGAGCTGGCTGGGGATGTCGCAGCACGCACCGGGATAGGTGTTGTCGCGCCACGTGCCGCCGACGTCCGCGGCCTGCTCGATCACGACCAGGTCGTCCTCGCCGGCCTCCACCAGCTTGATCGCCGCACCGAGCCCGGCGAACCCGGAGCCCACGATGAGGTGGTCGACCTGCTCCGGGAGTCGCATGGCGCTGACGCTACCCGGACCGGCCGTTCACGATCCCGACGAGAGGTCGTAGACGGTGACGCCATCCACGGTCTTGGCGGTGTAGGTGGACTCCACCCAGCTGCTGATCTCCGACGCCGTGCTGGTGCCGCCGGTCGTCCCACCCGGGCCCGCCGGTGCCACCTCCACCGAGGCTGCCGCCGCCGGCGATGAAGTAGTGGATCCTCCCGGCCGCCACCCAGGCCTTGAACTGCGCCAGCGTCGGGCTCGGGTCGCTGCCGTTGAAGCCGCCGATCGCCATCACCGGGTCCTGCGTGGCCAGCTGGTAGCCGGATGCGCTGTTCGAGCCGACCGTGGCCGCGACCCAGGTGTACGACGACGCGTCGGCCTGCAGCAGCTCGGTCAGCGCCGTGCTCGACGTGCTCCCGTCGAGGAGGCCGCCGGTGCTGGCACCCGTGCCACCGGTTCCCGTGCCGATGCCCGTGCCGGCGCCGGTGCCGGTGCCCGTGCCGGTGCCCGTGCCGCCGGTCGGCGGCGTGCCGCCGAACCCACCGCCACCGGGGACGCCGCCGAACCCGCCGCCGGAAGCCACTGCTGCCGGACGGCCCGGCACTCGGGATCGAGCCGGTGTGCGGCGTACTCGCCGTCTCCAGTGAGTACGCCGCGGGCCCGGCGAGCCCGGCCACGAGTGCCGCCACGGCCACGGCGCCGGCGATCCGGCGCGGCAGGTGGCCGGCGGCGACGACGAGGATCGCCGACCCGAACCCGACGACGGCGACGGTGTACCGCAGCCACGGGTGCCACGACGCGTCGCGGCCGAGCAGCTCGAAGGCCAGTGCCGTGGTGAGGGCGACGGTGAAGCCGAGGGTGGCAGAGGCGAGCAGCGAGCGACGGTGCCGCCACAGGGTCCAGCCGCCGATCCCGACCAGGGCGCCGATCGCCGGTGCGAGCGCGACCGTGTAGTACGGGTGGAAGATCCCGGCCATCAGGCTGAAGGTCAGCCCGGTCACCACCAGCCAGCCGAGCCAGAGCGTCAGTCCCGCCTGCAGCCGGCGTCGTCCGCGGGCGAACCACAGAGCGACCGCACCCAGGACGAGGGCTGCGGGCAGGAGCCAGGCGACCTGCGTGCCGACCTCGCTGCCGAACATCCGCAGCAGACCGGTCGCGCCCCACTGGCCGCTGCCGCCGAAGCCGCCACCCCCGACGGAGCCGGTCTCGGAGCCGTCGAGCCGTCCGAAGCCGTTGTAGCCCAAGGTGAGCTCGAGGATCGAGTTGTGCTGGGAGCCGCCGATGTAGGGGCGCGACGACGCGGGCCAGGCCATCACGATCGCGATCCACCAGCCTGCGGCGACGACCATGCCGGCGAACGCCGCCAGCAGGTGCAGCAGGCGGTGCCGCCACCGCACGCCGGCGAACACGGCGTACACCAGGATCAGCGCGGGGAGCACCAGGAACGCTTGGAGCATCTTGGCCAGGAAGGCCAGGCCGACGAGGGCGCCGGCGAGCGTCAGCCACCGCCCGGCTGGCGCGTCCGAGTGCGAGGCCTCGACGGCGCGCAGGGTGGCGTACGCCGAGCCGACCAGCAGCAGCACCAGCATCGCGTCGGGGTTGTCGAAGCGGAACATCAGCACCGCCACCGGCGTGAGCGCCATCGTGGCCCCGGCGAGCAGGGCTGCCACGGCCGATCCCGTCGTACGCCGGACCGTCGCGTGCAGCAGCCACACCGCGCCGACGCCCTCGAGCGCCTGCGGCACCAGGATGCTCCACGACGAGAGACCGAAGATCCGGACCGAGAGGTCCATCGGCCACAGCGCCAACGGGGTCTTGTCGACGGTGATGCTGTTGGCGGCGTCCGAGGACCCGAAGAAGAACGCCTTCCACGACTCCGAGCCGGCCTGTGCCGCGGCGGCGTAGAACGAGTTGGCCCAGCCGGAGGCGCCGAGCCCCCACAGGTAGAGCAGGGCGGTGGCGACCAGGAGGAGGCCGAGGGCCGCGCGGTCCGCAGGCACGGGGAGCCTGGCAGCGCGGCCCTCGGCCGGTGCGGGTCCGCGACGCGCGAACAGCCGGCGCGTTCGGGGACCGTCCGTGGGGTACGCCGCCTCGCGTGCGGCGTAGGCGGCGTACGACTGGGAGGAGGACGTCTCGGAGGTCATGCTCCCCACGGTGACGACCACCTCTGGCAGGCCCCCGTCGCCCTCCTGTGCGTCCTCTGTGAGGCCCTGAAATCCGGGTAGTCCCTGACAACTTCGCCCTCGAAAGGGCGGCTGAGGGGCCGTCTTGTCAGGGACTACCGGGTCAGGGACTACCGGGGAAGCCGCACCGTCAGCGTCGTGGAGCCGGGGTGGGAGTCGAGGGTGAGCGTGCCCCCGTGGGCGGTGACGATGGCGTGGGCCAACGACAGGCCGAGGCCGGCGCCACCCTCGACCGGGACGTGGCCCGGGCCGTCGCCGGAGCCCGTCGCGACCCGCGTGCGCGAGGCGTCGCCGCGCACGAACCGCTCGAACGCCTTGTCGCGCAGCTCGGCCGGGAAGCCCGGTCCGTCGTCGTGCACCGAGAACCCGTCCGGCCTGCCGGCGACCGTCACCGTCGTCCCGGGCGGCGTGTGCTTGCGGGCGTTCACGAGCAGGTTTGTCAGGACCTGGTACAGCCGCTGGGCGTCGCCGGTCACCTCGACCGACTCCTCGGGCAGCTCCAGCTGCCAGCGGTGGTCGGGCGAGACCACCCGCGCGTCCGAGACGGCCTCGACCAACAGGCGCGAGAGGTCGACGGTGTCGCGCGCCAGGGGCCGGCCGGCGTCCAGCCGGGCCAGGAGCAGGAGGTCCTCGACCATCGCGGTCATCCGGGCCGACTCCTCCTCGACCTTGCCCAGCGCGGTCGCGACCGTCGAGGTGTCGTCGGGACGCCGACGCGCGAGCTCGGTGTAGCCCGCGATCGTCGTGAGCGGCGTGCGGAGCTCGTGGGAGGCGTCGGCGACGAACTGCCGCACCTGCTGCTCGCTGCGGTGCCGCTGCGCCAGCGAGCTCTCGACGTGGACCAGCAGCGTGTTCAGCGCCGACCCGACCTGGCCGACCTCGCTCCGCTCGTCGGTGAGGTGCTCGGGCACTCGCGGCGCGATCGCGATCTCGCCCTCGGCCAGGGGCAGGGTCGCGACGGTGTGCGCCGTCGACGCCACCTCCCGCAGCGGCCGCAGCTGCCGGCGTACGACATAGGTGCCGACGCCACCGGCGGCGGCGATCCCGACCAGCCCGAACAGCAGCTCCCAGCCGATGAGCTGCGACACCGGCCCGTCGACGGTCGAGGAGGGGAGTCCGACGACGACCTCGCCGGAGGTTCCGGTCCCGTTGTTGATGAACTCGGCGGGCGCAGCCGCCACGCGGTACTCGCCGAGCCCCGGGATGGTCACGTCGTGCGGCTTCTGGTCGGCCGTCACCGACCTCAGGGCCGTGGCCTGGCTCCGGGTCAGTGCCTGGTGACCCGTCTTGGTCAGCACCTGCCCGGAGTACCAGCTGCTCGTGGCGTAGAGGGTCAGGCTCCCGTCCCGGAAGGAGTCGAACGGGCCGACGTCGTCGCGGTCTCCCGCGGGCGGCTGCGAGAAGGTGCGGGCCACCACGGGTGGGAGTCGGTTCAGCGACGACGCGACGTCCTCGTCGAGGCGCTTGGCCAGCACGGTGTGCAGGGCGACGGTCGCCGCGGCGCCGATCAGCAGCACCACCACCGCGACCAGCGCGACCGCCGTCAGCACCAGCCGCGAGGTCAGCGAGGCGAAGGCACGCCTCATGACACCGGCTTCAGGACATACCCCGCGCCGCGCATCGTGTGGATCATCGGGTCGCGGCCGGCGTCGACCTTCTTGCGGAGGTAGGAGATGTAGAGCTCGACGACGTTGGCCTGTCCGCCGAAGTCGTAGTTCCAGACGCGGTCGAGGATCTGCGCCTTGGACAGCACTCGCTTGGGGTTGCGCATGAGGAAGCGCAGCAGCTCGAACTCCGTGGCGGTCAGCAGGATCTCCTCGCCGGCTCGGCGTACCTCGTGGCTGTCCTCGTCGAGCTCGAGATCACCCACGGACAGCACGGACGCCGACTCGGCACGTCGCGCGCCGGTACGCCGCATCAGGCCGCGCAGTCGGGCGACCAGCTCCTCCAGGGAGAACGGCTTCGTCACGTAGTCGTCGCCGCCCGCAGTCAGCCCGGCAACCCGGTCCTCGACGGCGTCGCGCGCGGTCAGGAAGACGACCGGGACGTCGGGGTCGCCCGCGCGCATCCGGCGGAGCACCTCCAGCCCGTCGAAGTCGGGCAGCATCATGTCGAGCACGACGGCGTCGGGGCCGAAAGACTTCGCGGTCGACACCGCCTTGGCGCCGGTGTGCGCCACGGACACGTCGAAGCCCTCGTAGCGCAGGGCCATGCTGATCAGCTCGGCGATGTTGACCTCGTCGTCGACGACGAGCACGCGCAGGGGCGTGCCGTCCGGGCGGGTGAGCTCCATGGCCCCAGTCTGGCTGTCATCGCTGTGCGTTTCCTGTGCGAACGCTGTCCGATGCACACGGATCGCTCTGACAAAATCCACAGGTACGGCACAGTAAAGCCGCCGACACTGTGAGTCATGAGTGACGAGACGTCGGGCATGAGTGACCAGACAGGTCCGATCGAGCCGGCGTCGGCTGACACGGCCGAGGCCCCGGCTCCGCCGCCGAGCCAACCGGCGT
The DNA here is from genome assembly GCA_049841015.1 of Nocardioides sp. Taxonomy (GTDB): domain Bacteria; phylum Actinomycetota; class Actinomycetes; order Propionibacteriales; family Nocardioidaceae; genus Nocardioides. The sequence goes on along the minus strand of JASGIN010000011.1, from coordinate 28,649 downwards.
ACGCCGTTCAGCCGGCGGCGCAGCAGCGGCCCCACTTCGCCGACACCGTGATGGGCATGCGGTCCGTGGTCGCCACCGCCGTCCTGTGCGTCCTCGTGGGTGGGCTCGGAGGCTTCGCCCTCGGCCACACCACGGGGAACGACGACCACCGCATGATGATGCGCGGTCCCGGCATGTTCCAGCGAGGCCCCTTCCCCTACGGGCCGGGTGGCTTCGGCAGCGGGCCCGGCAGCGGGTCCGGCAACGGGTCCGGCAGCGGGTCGAACGGGTACGACCCGCGCTTCAACGGGACTCCGCAGCGCCGCTTCGACGGGACGCCGCCCGCGAACCCGAGCGCGCCGACGACACCCTCGCCCAGCCAGGGATCGGGCAAGAGCCCGGGCTGAGCGCTCACGCCGAGGCCTCGTACAGCCGCAGGGCCATCAGCGGACAGTTCCGTACGGCGTGCCGCGCGGCGGCGTCGGCACCGCGCGGCACGACCGGGTCGCGCTCACCGGTCCGCGGCACCGGGTACCCGAAGTCGTCGACGGTGAGAACCTCGGGCAGCAGCTCGGCGCAGGCACCGTGACCGTCGCACCGGGTCCAGTCGACGTGGAGTCGCGTGGTCATGGGAACGCCCTCCGCCGCCCGGCGGTCGGGCACCAGCCCTCCAGGTGGGCGGCCACGTGGCCGGCGAACACCTCGAGGGTGGAGCCGACGAAGCGCATCGTGCCGTCGGGATGCGCGCACGCGCCACGACCGGACACGAGCGTCGCCATCCGCGAGATCTCGCTCGCCAGGGTCCGGTCGCGAACGCCTGCCGCCAGGCGCCGCAGGTTCGCCGCCACGTGGGGGAGCCCGTTCAGGCACGGGCCGCACTGGCGGGCGGACTCGCCCGCGAGGTACTCCGCGACCTCTGCCGCGAACGCCACCGGGCAGGCGTCCTCACCGAGGACGTGGAGCACGCCGGCGCCCACACTCGCTCGATAGCGAGCCAGCTCGCTCCGGGTGAGCCGCACGTCGAGGTCGGACGCCGGAACCCAGGCGCCGTGGTAGCCGCCGACAAGCACGGCCTGCGGCCGGACCGGCAGCGCGGAGGCGATCACGTCGCCGAGCGGCGTACCACGCTCCGCCTCCACGATCCCCGGACGCTCGACGCTGCCGCTGATCGTGAACAGCGACGTGCCCGCGTCGTCGGACGTGCCGGCCGAGGCGAACCACGCCGCGCCGAACCTCGCGACCAACGCCACCTGAGCCAGCGTCTCGGCGTTCAGCACCAGGGTGGGGCGACCGCCGACGCCGGCTTCCGTGACCCGGGTGAAGGGATCGCGGGGGAGTCCCGGTCCTCCGTTGAGCGCCTCCACCAGCGCCGTCTCCTGTCCGGAGACGAAGCCACCGTCGAGCGGCACGACGTCCACGCGGCGGTGTCGGGCCGCCGCCGTGACCGTCGAGGGATCGACGTCGGGACCGACGGCGAGGACGCCGCGCCGAGCCCGGAGGGCCCGAGCGAGCACCTCGATCCCGTCCAGCACCAGGTGCGGGTTGCGGGTCAGAAGGACGGCGTCCTTCGAGCTCAGCGGCTCGCCCTCCATGGCGTTCCCGACCACGACCGGGCGGCGGGCGCCACCCGCGACGGCCCGCACCTTGACGGCTGTCGGGAACCCCGCCCCGCCGCGCCCGGTCAGGCCGCTGCGGTCGACCTCGGCCAACAGCGCGGCGAGCCCGGGTCGGGGGAGGTCGCCGTACCTCGACACGTGGGCGGCGTGGTCCGCGCCCGTCCCGTCCAGCAGACGACGGGCGCTGGTCACCGGTATCTCCATCGTGGTCATGCGGCCCTCCTCGGGCGACGTGTCCAGCCTCGGTCGAGGTAGGACGGGGCCAGCCGCCAGCCGACCGCGGTCACCACCGCGGACGTGCACACGACGGCGATCGCGCGGAACCACATCGTGGCCGCGTCGGTACCGCTGCCGAGGGCGTGAACCAGCGCCACCGGCCACAGCAAGTACGTCGACCAGTGGACGGCCCGGAACACTCTCGGGCCGAGGCGGTGCCGCAGCAGCGAGACCGTCGTCACCACCGCGAGGAGGTCGACCGCGAGGGTCCCGAGTCCCAGCCACATCGGCCGGTACGACGCCAGGAACGGCAGGACGAAGTCGACCACCTTCAGCTGGGCGAAGGGATCGAACAAGAGGCTCACGACGTGGGCCCCGATCAGGCCGGTGGCGGTGAGCGCGGCGGTGCGGTGCAGGTCGCTGGTCCCGAAGCGTCCCAGCCACGGAACCCGACGTCCCGACCGCGCCACGATGCCGAGCACGAGCGAGATCGTCAGCAGCACGAGCGCGACGACCCCGGTGCCGCGGCCGAGGGCCCACAGGGCCTGGTCCATGGTGGCGCTCATGCCGCCACCTCCGAGGTGGGCCAGCCGCCGACGCGCACGACCCGCTGCTGCTGGTCGACCAGCCGCGCCGTGAGCCCGCGCGTGGAGAGCCAGGAGGCGGCCTCGCGGCCGAGCACGACCGCTGCCGTCGATGCGGTGTTCGCCTCGACGCAGGTCGGGGCGGCCACGGTCACGCTGCGCCACACCGGCGCGGCCGGCGCCGCCGTCCGCGGGTCGACGACGTGGTGGATCAGCACGCCACCGCGGCGCCAGGTGCGGCGTTGCGTCGAGGAGGTGGCGACGGCGGAGTTGGCGGCCAGGGTCACCTGGCACGAGGGGTCGTCCTCGGTGTCGCGGACCAGCACCTGCCAGCCGCCGCGAGGCGCCGGACCCGCCGTGGCGATGTCGCCGCCCAGCTCGACCAGGACGCCTACGCCGATGGTCCCCGCCGCGCGCTGCGCGGTGAGATCGGCGGCCCGCGCCTTGGCGGTCGCACCGAGATCGAGCACGACGTCCCGCGGCAGCTCGAGCCGGTCGCCGTACAGGTGCACCCGACGCCAGCCGGGCACGGTCTGGACCAGCCGCACCGGAGCACCGTCGGTCGGCAGCAGCTCGATGCTGCGGTCGTAGCCGAGGCCGCGCATCGCGCCGCCCACGGTCGGGTCCACCAGCCCGGCGCTCGCCTCGGCCGCGTCGAGCGCCGTTCCGACGAGGTCCGCCAACATCGGGGAGAGATGGCGGGTTCCCGGAGTCAGACCGGACAGCTCGGAGTCGGGACGGAACCGGGAGCACGCCCGCTCGACCTCGTCGAGTCCGGCCCGGACGATCTCGACCGCGGCGTCGAGCGCCCGTGGCTCGGTGACCACCACCCGTCCGGTGGTGCTCCAGATCGTGAAGTCGTGCGCCGTGTCCATGTCGTCACGACCCGCTGGTCGTCGCCTGGGGGGCGGTGGTGCTGGGCGCCGTCACCTGGGGAGTCTGCTGGTGACGCTGCGTCGACCTGCTGCTGCTGCTGCCGGAGCCGGAGCTGTCGTCGCTGTCGTCGTTCTCGTTCGAGCGCGCGTGGGTGCTGCCGCTGTTGCCGCTCGTGCTGCTCGTCGAGCCGGAGGAGGACTGGTGGTGGGTGTGGGTCGTCAGGCCGATCCCGACGGCCGCCCCGAGCGCGCTCAGCACACTGAGCCCGGCCAGGCCCGTCTGGAGGAGTCGGCTGCGCTTGATGTGGGTCATGCCTCGAAGATCCCCACGCTCCCTGTGAGGATCCTGTGCGGGCGGTGGGACGGCGGTGTCGGGTACCTGTCCGCAACCTGACAGTGACCCTGCGGCGTCCCTTCTAGCGTGGGTGTCGGGTGCGCCATTCGCTCGCGGAGCCCACCCAACCTGACATCGGGCTCGGACGTTCTTCTGTCGTACGGGTCTCTTCCACGGGAGGTGTGCATGGCCGATCGGGCGGACTTCACGGAGTACGTCGTGGCCCGTCGACCGGTCATGTTCCGCACGGCGTACGTCCTCTGCGGGGATCCGCACCACGCCGAGGACCTGGTCCAGCAGGTGCTCACCCGGCTGTACGTCTCCTGGCCACGGGTCGCGCGGATGCAGTCGGTCGACGGCTACGTGCGCACGATGCTGGTCAACGCGAACGTCGACCGAGTGCGCCGGCGGCGGCGGCGCGAGCACGTCGGCCTGGAGGGCTTCGACCATGCGGCCCGCGACGTCGACCACGACCTGGGCCTCGACCTGCGCGACGCGCTGGTGGCGCTGGCTCCGGGCCAGCGGAAGGCGGTCGTGCTGCGACACCTGTGGGGCCTGTCCGTGGAGGAGACCGCAGTCGAGCTCGGCATCTCGCCGGGCACCGTCAAGAGCCAGACCTCGGACGCCGTACGACGGCTCCGCGAGCTGCTGGTGGCGCCGCGAGAGGAGTCAGCGTCATGAACGAGATCGAGGACCTGCTCGGCCGGATCGAGACCCCGCAGGTGGGCGTCGGCGACGACGTCGCCCGCGGCGAGCGGGCTCTGCGACGTCGTCGGCGGTGGCAGGGCGCTGGTGCGGCGCTCGCGTCGGCCGCGGTGATCGGCGGCATCGCCCTGCACGGCGTCGGCAGGCACGCCGAGGCGGGTTACGCCACGGCGCCGCCGAGCCTGACGATGTCAGGCCGGCCGTCCCAGGACGGCGGCAAGCACCACGACGACCCTCTGGCTCGCATGCACCGCCTCGAGCGTCGGGAGAACCCGGTGCTGCGCGGGTATCGCGACGTGCTGGCGGAGCACCTCGACCCGAGCGGCGAGCAAGCTGCAGGCGAAGGTGACCGGGGGGACCTACTCGACCGACGGCCTCGGGACCAAGCTGGACTGGAACGGCGGCGGGATGCTCGAGATCTACGTGAGTCCACGCTGGAACGGCATCTCCTCCTTCTACAACGGCCTGGGCGCCGCGCACATGCAGTCGACGACCGTCGGCGGTCTCGACGCGCGGGTGAACACGACCGGCGACGACATCGTGGTGTCGGTGAAGCAGGACGACGGCTCGGTCGTCACCTTGATCGCCAGCAGGTCCTTCGGCAACAACGGTTCCACCGCGTCGAATCTCGGGCTCTCCCAGCAGCAGCTGCTGAACGCGGCCGGGGACCAGCGGCTTGTGCTGCCCGCCTTCCTGCGCTGAGGCGAACCCCTAGCATTTTTGGGGTTCCGAGACTCGAATACCCAACGGGGACCCGGGCTCTTCTCGTTCTTCTGGTGGCACGGGCACTCGGTCCGGCGGGGGGCCGACCGGGCCGAGCCCGGCATCTGGTCGGGCGACCGGTAACACACATCGAGAGGAAGACACATGTCTCACGCGAACAACCGCCGACACTGGCAGGCCGTGGTCGGCGTCCTGGGTGCCGCAGCCGTCATCGGTGGCCTCACTCTGCATGGCCTGAGCAGCCACCCCGCACCCGCCGAGGCGGCCGCGACCTCGAGCGGCCAGTCCGCGGCGGCGGTGAAGGTCGTGTCCAAGCACCGGCCCCATCACCGGCTGTCGATCCGCGAGCGCATCGAGCGCACCGAGCGCAAGGAGACGCCGGTCCTGCGGCGGTATCGCGACGTCCTCGCCGGGCGCCTCGACCCCAGCGGCGAGAAGCTGCAGGCGAAGGTGACCGGTGGGACGTACTCGACCGAGGGACTCGGGACCAAGCTCGACTGGAACCGCGGCGGGATGCTGGAGATCTACGTCAGCTCCGCGTGGGACGGCGCTGCCTCGTTCTACGACCTCGATGCCGCCGGCATGCAGCCCACGACCGTGGGTGGCCTCGACGCGCAGGTCAGCACGACCGGAGACGACACCGTCGTCTCGGTGAAGCAGGCCGACGGATCCGTCGTGACGCTGATCGCGAGCACGTCGTTCGGCAACAACGGGTCCAGCACGTCGAGCCTCGGGCTGTCCCAGCAGCAGCTCCTCCAGGCCGCGAGCGACTCGCGGCTGGCGCTGCCGGCGTTCCTTCGCTGACGCTGCTCGATGTTCCCGCCCCCTCGCTCCGGCGAGGGGGCGGGAAACCGCGTTGCCGGGAGGCACCGCCCCTGAGGGAGAATCTGCGGCGTTGTGGACATCTCCTTCCCGGCCGAGCTGCCGATCAGTGGTCGGCGCGACGACATCGCCGCCGCGATCCGCGATCACCAGGTCGTCGTCGTCGCCGGGGAGACCGGATCGGGCAAGACCACCCAGCTGCCGAAGATCTGTCTCGAGCTGGGACGCGGAGCAGGTGGACGTGGCGGCCTGATCGGTCACACCCAGCCCCGTCGGATCGCGGCACGTTCGGTCGCCGAGCGCCTGGCTTCCGAGCTCAAGACCGACCTCGGCAGCGAGATCGGCTACCAGGTCCGCTTCACCGACCGCACCTCGCCCGACACCCGGGTCAAGGTGATGACCGACGGCATCCTGCTCGCCGAGCTCCAGCGCGACCGGCAGCTGCGCCGCTACGACACGATCATCATCGACGAGGCCCACGAGCGCAGCCTCAACATCGACTTCCTGCTCGGCTACCTCAAGCAGCTCCTCCCGCGCCGGCCCGAGCTGCGGCTGGTGATCACCAGCGCGACCATCGACCCCGACCGCTTCGCCCGACACTTCGCCGACGCCGCGGGCCGCCCGGCACCGGTGATCGAGGTCTCGGGCCGCACCTACCCGGTGGAGGTCCGCTACCGCCCGCTGATCGACGTACCCGACGAGGAGGACGACGAGGGCGAGGTCGTGGTCCGCGACCAGACCGAGGCGATCGTCGACGCCGTGCGCGAGCTGTCACGGGAGGGTCCCGGCGACGTGCTGGTCTTCCTGTCCGGCGAGCGCGAGATCCGCGACACCGCCGACGCTCTCGCCGACGTCAAGCCGGACGCCGGGCGCACGCTCGAGATCGTCCCGCTCTTCTCACGGCTCTCGGCGGCCGAGCAGCACCGCGTCTTCTCGTCGCATCCGCAGACCACGCGCCGCGTCGTCCTCGCGACCAACGTCGCCGAGACCTCGCTGACCGTGCCCGGGATCCGGTACGTCGTCGACAGCGGCGTCGCGCGCATCTCGCGGTACTCCATGAAGACCAAGGTGCAGCGGCTGCCGATCGAGGCGATCAGCCAGGCGTCGGCCAACCAGCGCTCGGGGCGTTGCGGGCGCGTGGAGGCGGGCATCGCCGTCCGGCTCTACTCCGAGGAGGACTTCGAGAGCCGTCCGGAGTTCACCGACCCGGAGATCCTGCGGACCAACCTGGCGTCGGTGATCCTGCAGATGTCGTCGCTCGGGCTGGGGGACGTCGCGCGCTTCCCGTTCGTCGAGCCGCCCGACCGCCGCCAGGTCACCTCCGGCGTCCAGCTGCTGGAGGAGCTCGGCGCACTCGGCGGCGACGGCCGACTGACCCGGATCGGCCGACGGCTGGCGCGACTGCCGATCGACCCGCGGCTCGGCCGGATGATCCTGGAGGCCGAGCGGCTCGGCTGCGTGCGCGACATCCTCGTGATCGCCGCCGCCCTCTCGCTGCAGGACCCGCGCGAGCGACCGCTGGAATTTCAGGCACAGGCCGACCAGCTGCACGCGCGGTTCAAGGACCCGACGTCCGACTTCCTGTCGTGGCTCAACCTGTGGCGTCACCTGCGCTCCCAGCAGCGCGAGCTGTCCAGCAGCGCCTTCCGACGGATGTGCCGGCGTGAGTACCTCAACTACCTGCGTGTCCGCGAGTGGCAGGACTTCGAGTCCCAGCTCCGCCAGGTCGCCCGCGAGCTCAAGGTCGACCTCGGGAAGCCTGCGGGACGTCATACGAACGGGTCGCCCGAGCAGCCAGAACGTATGACGTCCGAAGGTGCCGCCTACGACGCCGACGGGATCCACCAGGCGCTGCTGTCCGGCCTGCTCTCGCACGTCGGCGTCCTGGAGGAGCGCGAGCGATCGGTCCCGGGTCAGCGCGGACCGCGCGGGCCGCGGGAGTACCTCGGAGCCCGAGGCACGCGGTTCGCGATCTTCCCCGGCAGTGGCCTGCGCGGCAAGAACCCGGCGTACCTCATGGCCGGCGAGCTCGTCGAGACCGGTCGGCTGTGGGCCCGCCAGAACGCCGCGATCCGGCCGGAGTGGGCCGAGCGGATCGGCGCCCACCTCGTCAAGCGCAGCTACAGCGAGCCGCACTGGTCCAAGAAGCGCGCTGCGGTGCTGGCCTACGAGCGCGTCACGCTGTACGGCGTCCCGCTGGTCACCGACCGGCTCGTGCAGTACGGCCGCGTCGACCGCGAGCTGAGCCGCGAGCTCTTCATCCGGCACGCCCTCGTGTACGGCGAGTGGGCGAGCCGGCACCGGTTCCTCACCGAGAACCAGCGACTGCTGGAGGAGGCCGAGGAGCTGGAGCACCGCGCCCGGCGCCGCGACATCGTCGTCGACGAGGAGACGCTCTTCGACTTCTACGACGACCGGGTCGGCGCCGACGTCGTCAGCGGTGCGCACTTCGACACGTGGTGGAAGCAGGAGCGACGCACGCGTCCCGACCTGCTGACGTTCGACCCGGCGATGCTCACCCACGACACGGCCGACGAGGTGCGGGCCGACGACTTCCCCGAGGCGTGGCAGCAGGGCGAGGGGCTGACCTTCCCGATCAGCTACCACTTCGAGCCGGGCGCCGCCGACGACGGACTCACCATCGACGTCCCGGTCGCGACGCTCAACCGGGTGGGTGCCGAGGACTTCTCGTGGAACGTCCCGGGCGTGCGGCACGAGCTGGTGACCAGTCTGATCCGCAGCCTGCCCAAGAGCCTGCGGGTCTCGTTCGTGCCCGCGCCGGACAAGGCGCGCGAGTTCCTGGCCGCGGTCCCGCCAGGGGAGGAGCCGCTGCTGGACGCACTCGAGCGGTGGGCGCGGTCGACCGCCGGGGTCGTCGTCCCCCGCGAGGCCTGGGACTGGAGCAAGGTCCCCGACCACCTCCAGCCCACCTACCGCGTGCTCGACGAAGAGGGCTCCGAGCAGGCCCGGGGCAAGGACCTCGACGCCTTGAAGGCGCCGCTGGAGGAGCAGTTCGACGCGGCGCTGGCCGCCGTCGCCGACGCCAGCGGGTACGGCGCCACCGGGCAGACCGAGTGGACCTTCGGCGAGCTACCGGCGGAGATCCAGCAACGACGGGCGGGGCACGAGGTCCTGGCCTACCCGGCCGTGCTCGACGAGGGCTCCACGGCGGGGCTCGGCGTCTTCGGGTCGGCCGAGGAGGCCGCGGCGCGCCACCGGCACGGCGTACGCCGGCTCCTGCTGCTGGCGCTTCCCTTCGAGACCGATCCGACGGAGCGGCTCGACACCAGGCAGCGGCTCGGCCTCGCGGGCTCGCCGTACCCCTCGGTGGCCGAGCTGCTGGACGACGTCCGCGCGGCGGTGCTGACCGACGTCGTGGACGCGCACCCCGCGGTGCGCACGCCCGAGGAGTACGCCGCGCTGGTGGCGGCGGGGCGCGATGCCCTCGCGGCCCGATCCGACCAGCTGCTGCTCGACGTGCTGCGCATCCTGGCCGACTGGCGCGAGACCGACCGGATGCTGAGCGGCCGCGCCGAGCTGGTCACGCTGCCGGCGCTGCAGGACATGCGCGAGCAGCTGGCTCGGCTGGTCGGGCCGGGCTTCCTGGCCGAGGCGGGAGCCGACCGACTGCGCCGCTTCCCGACGTACCTCGCGGCGATCCGGTACCGCCGCGAGCGCCTGGACGAGCAGGTCGCCCGCGATCGCCAGCTGATGGACCAGGTGCGGCCGCTCGACGAGGCCTACCTGCACCAGCGGGCGGCCCTGCAGCCCGGCCGGCCACCCGGGGAGCACCTGCGACGGGTGCGCTGGATGCTCGAGGAGTACCGCGTCTCCCTCTTCGCCCAGCAGCTCGGCACCGACGCCCCCGTCAGCGACCAACGCATCCGCCGCCTCCTCTCCCACGGAAGTTGACCGGCGCCGTCTGACCGTTGAACGGCGCCGTCTGACGCTTGAACGGCGCCTTCCGACCACGGCCATGGTCAGACGGCGCCGGTCAACGGTCAAAAGGCGCCGGTCAACGGTCAGAAGGCGCCGGTCAACGTCTACGGTTGAGCAGGTGAGCCAGCGCCCGCACCACCGCCCACTCACGCCGGGCGACCGGTTCTTCGAGGGGATCTCGACGGGCGCCTCCGACCCGCGGCTGCTCGCCGAGGCCGCCGACCGCGCCGCCCGGCTTCTGGTCCGGGGAGCGCACGACGCGCAGGACGACGCCGTCGCCGAGCGGGTGGTGCACCTCGCCGACACCGAGGGTCTCGAGACGATCGCCGAGCTCTGGTCGACCCGCCCGGCCGACAGCGTCTCGGGCTGTCTGTGGCGCCTCTACCTCCTCCGCTCCTGGGTGTACGCCGACCCGACCGGCGTCGCGCGGGAGTTCGAGGCCGGCCGCGCTCGCGCCGCCGTCGACCGCGTCGTCAGCGGGGTCGCGGAGCCGCCCGGTCCCGAGGAGCTCAAGACGATGGTGGACCAGGTGCTGCGCGGGATCGCGGCGAGCGACTTCGCCGACGTACTCCTACGCGCGGCGGCGTTCGCGCGTGTGGTGGCGACCGGCCGCGCGGAGCTGCCCGACCGCGACCCCAGGGCCGCGGCCCGGATCCAGTCCGTCGCCGACCAGCTCGACCGGGCGGCCCGCCTCGAGCTCTCCGGCCACCTCACCTGACGCCATGACCGATATTTCGCAGCAATTGGCACGTTCCGAGGGCCCGAACAGGTGCCAAATGCTGCGAAATATCCCGCCCGGCCACCTGGGGAACGGGAACAGGCGAGCGGGGAGGGCCGTTACAATGGTCGAGTGCGCCGGGCCGCGGCAGCCCCGGGTCCCACATTCAGCCGCTACGAGCGGCCACGCGCCGTGAGGCGCTCCCGGTCCGGCGCACTTCGTCTTTGGCCCAGCCGTTAGGGTTTCGGCCGTGCGGATGAGATCGGGACGAGGTCGGAAGCGGACCTCGGTCCTGGTCCCGATCGCTCTCGCGGCCGCCGCGACGCTCGCCTCGTGCGGCTCCTCCGGATCCTCCGGCGCATCGTCCGAGCCCACGACCAACGGCCCGCCCACCTCGTCGACCTCCTCCGGGGCCACCCAGCTGCCACCCGAGACGCTGACGTTCGGGGTCATCGGCTCGGCCGGCGAGATCGCCCAGTACCAGACGATGGCGCAGACGTTCGCGCCGTTCACCCGCAAGGTCACCGTCAAGGTCGAGGGGTGGCCTAACGACGCTGCCATGCTCGGTGCCTTCCGCGACGGCACCGCGGTGCCCGACGTGTTCCTGGCCAATCGACGTCATCTGTCCTACCTCCTGCAGCACCGGCTCGTGCAGCCCGTCGACGAGCTCCTGGACGACCGTGGCTTCGACTTCGGCGACGAGTTCCCGCGCAGCAGCCTCACGGCGTTCGGCAGCGACAACCGCCTCGTCTGCCTGCCGTACGGCGTGCAGCCGGCGGTCATCTTCTACAACAAGCGGCTGGTCAAGCTCGGCCAGATCAAGAACGACCCGCCGACACCCGGCCAGGGCTGGTCGCTCTCACAGTTCCAGGCCGCCGCGCGGTGGGCGACCAACCACCACCCCGGCGTCGCCGGGGTCGCACTCGACGAGAGCCTGACCGGGATCTCGCCGTTCATCTACTCCGGGGGCGGCCAGCTCTTCGACAGCACGAGCCAGCCGACCACGCTGACCTTCTCCGACAGCAAGAACGTCGGCAGCCTCACCCAGACCGTGCGCGCCCTCCGGGGTCCGGGGACGACTTTGACCCAGTCCCAGCTCTCGCGACAGTCGGCCGAGGAGTGGTTCGCCGAGGGCAAGCTCGCGATGTTCGAGGGGTCGAGGCGGATGGTCCCTGACCTTCGTCAGACTCCGGGGCTCAACTTCGACGTCATGCCGATGCCGAGTCTCGGGACGTCGGCGACGGTCGGCAGCCTGACCGGACTGTGCCTCTCGGCTCACCCGAGCGACGTGGCGACGGCTGCGGACTTCCTGGTGTACGCCAGCAGCCCCGGCGCGCTCGCCCTGGTGTCGTACGGCGGCTACCTCCAGCCTGCCAACCAGACGGTCGCGCTCTCGGACGCCTTCCAGCAGCCCCAGCAGCAGCCCAAGCACGCGTCGGTGTTCACGTTCAGCGTGAAGAGCATGGTCTACCCTCCCGACCTCGCCAAGTGGGACGACCTGGAGCTGGCCGTCGACCCGCTGATCTCGAACCTCCTGGATGCGCAGCCGGCGGACGTGCCGCGACTCTCGCGCCAGATCGACCGCGCGTCGTACCGCGTCATCGGCCCGACCCTCGGCCCCAGCGCCAGTCCGAGTCAGTCCTCGGGCTGAGCCGAGGTCACCGCTCCCGCCAGCATCCCGGCCGCGAGACCGATCTGCCACTCGCGCGCACCCAGCCCGCGCAGCTGCTCGCCGATCGCGGCCGCGTCGGTCCCGGCCGGCTCCCACATGACCCGTCGGACGGTGTCGGGAGACAGGAGGTTCTCGGCCGGTACGCCGTGCTCCTCGGCGAGCGCGGCCATGCCGTCGCGCGCGAGGACCAGGCGCTCGGCCGCGACCGGGTCGCGCTCGGCCCAGGCTCGCGGCGAAGGCGGCCCGTCGGTACGCGGGGCGCGCACCGGCAGCTGGTCCTCGGGCATGGTGCGGGCCCGCTCGAGCGCCTCGAGCCAGCGGTCGGCGTACCGCTGGGCGCCCCGGCCGTGGAAGCCCTTGGCGGCCAGCAGCTCGGCCCGGTTGGCGGGGTCGGCCAGGGCGGCGGCCACGACCGCGGTGTCCCCGAGGATCCGTCCCGGCGAGATGTCTCGGGACCGGGCGAGCTCGTCGCGGGCCTCCCACAGCTCGCGTACGGCGGCGAGCAGGCGGCGTCCGCGGACCCGGTGCAGTCCGGAGGTACGTCGCCACGGCTCGCTGCGCTGGGCCGGGGTGAACCCGCGCAGGGCGTCGAACTCCTCGCGCGCCCACTCGTCCTTACCGGACGCCTTCAGCTCCTCGGCGAGGACGTCGCGCAGCTCGATCAGGACCTCGACGTCGAGAGCGGCGTACTCCAGCCAGGGCTGCGGCAGCGGGCGAGTCGACCAGTCGGCTGCCGAGTGCTCCTTCTTCATCCGGAAGCCGAGCAGGGTCTCGACGAGGGTCGCCAGACCGACGCGCGGGTAGCCGAGCAGTCGGCCGGCGAGCTCGGTGTCGAACAGCGCGGACGGCACCAGCCCGACCTCGGTGAGGCAGGGCAGGTCCTGGGTGGCGGCGTGCAGGATCCACTCCGACCCCGCCAGCGCCTCCTGCAGCGGGGCCAGTGAGTCGAACCCGATCGGGTCGACCAGGAACGTGCCGGCGCCCTCGCGACGCAGCTGGATCAGGTACGCCCGCGACGAGTAGCGGTAGCCCGAGGCACGCTCCGCGTCGATCGCCACGGGGCCGGTGGCTACCGGCCAGGGCCGCACACGCCTCGGCCAGGGCCGGCGGAGTCTCGGTCAGCGGCGGCAGTCCGTCGCGCAGCTCGAGAAGGGGCGCGGGTGGCGCCGGGGGCTCCTCGACCGGCTCCTGGACCGGAGGCGCGGTGGCGGTGCTGGTCTCGGGAAGGTCGTCGGAGTCGGGTGTCATGGTTCGCGTGTCAGTGGCCGGCCCGCCGGCCACGACGGCTGGGCATGACGGTCACGCCCTCCGGGACCGGCGGCAGACCCGCCGCCGTACACAGTAGTTCGCCCCAGGCCTCGACGTGGGCGGCGATGTCGAGGCGGCCGTCGGTCAGCTCCGGCGTCCACGACGCGCGGATCTCGATCTGGGCGCTGCGGTCGTCCTCCGACATGGCGCCGAAGCTGTCGGTCGCGACGCGGGTGATGGTCCCCGAAGCGGCGGCGTACGTCGCGCCGTGGGCGGCCAGGGCCTCGGTCAGCCAGCTCCAGCCGACGTCGGCGAGGGCCGGATCGGTGATCAGCTCCAGCTCGATCTCGGCCCGGGCATAGGCCACGCAGCGGAAGGTGCCGTCCCACGAGTCGTTGCCGTCGGGGTCGTGGAGCAGGATGATCCGGCCGGTGCTGACGTCCTGGCCGTCGACGGTCACGTCGGCGCTGAGGGCGGCGGCGTACGGCGCGATCCGCTGGGGCGCGGGCATGGGCTCGCAGAGCACCTCCGGCCGCAGCCGGGCCTCGACCATGGCTCGCACCGCGGCCGCGAACTCCGGAGGCTCCGGCGGCGCACCCGAGCCCGGGCGTGCCTCACTCCCCACCACCATGGGGTCACAGTAGGCCGGGGCCGTTCGGCCGATGTGCGCACACGCCGGATGATTTGTCACCATTCAGCCCATGGCCCCCGGCTCGAACCTCGCCCGCGATCTCACCCGCGACAGCGCCTTCCTGCGCGCCGTCCGCGGCGAGCCGGTGGACCACACGCCGGTCTGGTACATGCGCCAAGCGGGGCGCTCCCTGCCGGAGTACCTCCGGGTGCGCGAGGGCGTGGGGATGCTCGAGTCGTGCATGACGCCCGACCTCGTCACCGAGATCACGCTCCAGCCCGTGCGCCGGTACGGCGTCGACGCGGCGATCTTCTTCTCCGACATCGTGCTGCCCCTCAAGGCCGTCGGCGTCGACCTCGACATCGTGCCGGGCGTCGGGCCGGTCGTCGCGCAGCCTGTGCGCACCCTCGAGGACGTCGCCGCCATCCCCGACCTGACCCCCGAGCACGTCCCGTTCACGACGCGGGCGATCACGTCGCTCGTCGGCGAGCTCGGCACGACCCCGCTGATCGGCTTCGCGGGCGCGCCGTTCACGGTGGCGTCGTACCTCGTCGAGGGAGGTCCCTCCAAGGACCACGCCCTGACCAAGGCGATGATGTACGGCGCCCCGGACGTCTGGGAGGCGCTGCTCGGCAAGATCGCGCGCATCTCCGCGGCGTACCTCCGGGTCCAGATCGACGCCGGGGTGTCCGCCGTCCAGCTCTTCGACTCCTGGGCCGGGGCCCTCACGCCGGACGACTACCGTCGGTCGGTCCTGCCGCACTCGGCCGCCGTGCTCGCCGCGGTCGCGGACCTGGGAGTGCCGCGCATCCACTTCGGCGTCGGCACCGGCAGCCTGCTCGGACTGCTCGCCGAGGCCGGCGCGGACGTCGTGGGCGTGGACTGGCGGACGCCGCTCGCCAGCGCCATCCCGCAGGTGGGCGACCGCGCGGTCCAGGGCAACCTCGACCCGACCCTGGTGTTCGCGCCGGTCGACGTGATGACCGCGCGAGCCGCCGAGATCATCGACGCCGGTCGCGCGGCGAAGGGCCACGTCTTCAACCTCGGGCACGGCGTACTCCCCTCCACCGACCCGGCCCGCCTCGAGCGGCTCACGGAGTTCGTTCAGACCTACGGCCGCTGACTCTTCGTCGGAAACCCCGCGTACGCGGGGTTTCCGAGCGTTATCGGGGGTTACAGCAGGCAGGAACCCTATGGAAACCCCAGGAACCTCCGCGCGCGGGTGACCGGGAGCTGCTCAGCGAGGGTCGGCGGCCAGCTCGGCGGCCATCGCGTCGACGAGGCCTGCGATCTCCTCGGGCCCGGTGACCGGACCTCCGGCAAGCATCCGGTCGGTCCCCAGCAGTACGGCGCCCGGCGACGCTACGCCGACGGCCTGGCGGTAGGCGCCGGACGGGTCCTGCAGGAAGTCGGCTTGCAGGGCACCGGCGCTCTCGGTCACGAGGTGCACCAGCACCGGCGCGACCTGGGCGGACCACACGCGAAGTTGCGCCACGATCTCGGCGTCGAGCTCGGGGTCGCAGAACACCAGCAGCCGGGCGGCTGAGTCGGTCAGCTCCCACACCGGCACCGGCCCCGACGCGGCGTACAACACGCCCTCCGGCGTCGGCCGCGCCCGGTAGCCCAGAGCGTCTGGCTCCGGTCGCGCACGCCGGCGCACGAGCACGGCAACCACGACGACCAGCACCAGCGCGATCACCGCCACGAGCCACCACGCGCGGGCATCCAGCCGCTCGAGCCGGGAGAGCACACCGTCGCCGCGCCAGGAGTCGACCCAGGTGACGACGGCCACCGCGAGCAACACGAGATTGCGGGCCAGCGTGCGCCCAGTGACCTCGCCGAGCCCCAACCGCCCGAAGCAGGGACACGTCACGGGGAAGGGCAGTCGCAGAGCCCGCCCGATCACTACGACGTAGAGCGCGAACAGGACGAGCGTGACCGACGCCGCCGCGGCGTACCACCATCCGGAGGTCAGCACGAGCGCGACGGCCAGGAGCAGCTCGCCGTACGGCAGCAGCCGTGGCCCTCTCAGCCGGAGGACGAACCCCGGTACGCCGAGCTGGCGGAAGACCGACGCGGTGTCGCGGGGGTCGCGGACCTTCGCCACGCCGCTGACCACGAGCACGGCCGCCAGCAGCAGCGGCGGCACCGCGAGCGAAGCGCTGGGCACCGGCTCAGGATAGGTGCGCGCCGAGTGCAAGAGTGGGCGCCGTGCCCGACCAGCGAAGCGATGCCGTCGTCGTCGGCGGAGGCATCGCCGGACTCACGGCCGCACGCGACCTGACCGCCGCGGGCCTGTCGGTGCTCGTTCTCGAGGGGTCGGCCGAGGTCGGAGGGAAGCTCCGGCTCGGCCGCGTCGGCGGAGTCGAGGTCGATGTCGGCGCCGAGTCGATGCTGGCCCGACGTCCTGAGGCGGTCGGCCTGCTCGCGGAGCTCGGCATCGAGCCGGTCCATCCCGCGTCGAGCTCCTCTCAGCTGTGGACGCGCGGCGCGATGAGACCGCTTCCACGCACGCTGCTCGGCGTCCCGCTCGACCTCGAGGCCCTCGCGGCCTCCGGCGTCCTGTCCGAGGAGGGGCTGGCACGCGCCACGCACGAGACCGCACAGCCGATCCCGGACGGCGACGTGTCGGTCGCCGAGCTGCTCGGCTCGCGGCTGGGTCCGGAGGTCGTCGACCGGCTCGCCGAGCCTCTGCTGGGCGGCGTGTACGCCGGGCACCCGGCGAACCTCTCCGCGAACGCCGCGATCCCGCAGGTCGTCGCCCTGCTGCGGGAGCACGGCTCCCTCCTGGCGGCGGCCGCGGCGGTTCCGACCGCCTCGGACACCCCGGTGTTCGCCGGCATCGCGGGAGGGGTCGGCCTGCTCCCTCGGCGGCTCGCGGCGGGGCTCGAGGTCCGCACGGACGCGCCGGTCCGCGAGCTCGTCCAGACCGCGACCGGCTACCGCCTGGCCGTCGGCTCGGCGCGGAGCCCGGAGCACCTCGAGACCGACCGGGTGGTCCTCGCGACGCCCGCCAGCCCCACCGCGCGGCTGCTCGCCGAGATCGCTCCGGACGCGGCCCGCGAGCTCGCGGGTGTCGAGTACGCGTCGATGGCGATCGTGACGCTCGCGGTTCCGGCGCTGGAGGCGGGTGGCTCGTCGGGCTTCCTGGTCCCCGCTGTGGACGGCCGGGAGATCAAGGCGGCGACGTACTCCTTCTCCAAGTGGGAGTGGGTCGGCGCCGCCAGCGACCTGCGGATCCTGCGGGCCTCCGTGGGGCGGCATCGCGAGGAGGCGTCGCTCCAGGTCGCCGACGACGTGCTGGTCGCGCGCGTGCTGGCCGACCTCGAACAGGCGACGGGACAGGCGATGCGCCCGGTCGACGTCCACGTGCAGCGGTGGGGCGGGGCGCTCCCGCAGTACGCCGTCGGGCACCTGGACCGGGTCGCCCGGATCCGGGCCGCCGTCGAGGGTGTCGCGCGGCTCGAGCTGTGCGGCGCGGCGTACGACGGCGTGGGCATCCCGGCCGTGGTCGGCTCCGCCCGCCGGGCGGCGGCTTCGCTGCTCGCGGCACAATGAGGGCATGGTCGACCCGAGTCCCGAGCACGCCGAGCAGACCAACGCCGCGCGCACCCGCGAGCTGAACGACACCATCCGCTACACCATGTGGTCGGTCTTCCGGCTCGCCGAGCCCCTCGGCCCGGCCGACTCCGGCGCGGACCGCGAGGCGGAGGCGGCCGAGGTCACCGAGCTCTTCGAGAAGCTCGCCGCCGACGACGTGGTCGTCCGCGGCACCTACGACGTCTCCGGCCTGCGGGCCGATGCCGACGTCATGGTCTGGTGGCACGCGTCGACCAGCGAGCAGCTCCAGTCGGCGTACAACCGGCTGCGGGGTACGGCGTTCGGGCGTCGCCTGGCCCCCGTCTGGTCGCAGATGGCCCTGCACCGGCCGGCGGAGTTCAACAAGAGCCACATCCCGGCGTTCCTCGCGGAGGAGGAGGCGCGGGCGCACGTGTGCGTGTACCCGTTCGTGCGGTCCTACGAGTGGTACCTCCTCGAGGACGCCGAGCGCCGCCGGCTCCTCGCCGAGCACGGCCGGATGGCGCGCGACTACCCCGACGTCCGCGCGAACACCGTCTCGAGCTTCGCCCTGGGTGACTACGAGTGGCTGCTGGCCTTCGAGGCCGACGACCTGTCGCGGATCGTCGACCTGATGCGACACCTGCGAGGCAGCGAGACGCGTCGCCACGTCCGCGAGGAGATCCCGTTCTACACCGGGGCGCGTACGTCGGTGGAGGACCTGCTCAGCCGCCTGCCCTGAGCCCTGTCAGCAGCCACGCTCGACGTTGACGCAGGTGCCGTGGTTCTCCTTGACGACGTCCCAGCCCGGGCCGCCGTCGACGAAGCCGTTGTTGACCCCGACGGCGTCGTTGCCGGGGCCACCCGTGAAGGTGCCGTCGTTGGTGGCGACGCGGTCGCGTCCCAGGCCGCCGTTGAACGTGCCGACGTTGACCGTGCCGAACTCGCCGGAGATGTAGTCATCGCCGGGTCCGCCGTTGAAGACGCCCCCGTTCACGACCTCGACGTAGTCGTCGCCCGGGCCCCCGTCGAATCGGCTGCCGCCGCTGTTCGGGCTGGAGTTGTCGTCGCCCGGTCCGCCCGCGAAGTAGGCCTGGTTGGGTCCGGCACAGTCCATGCCCGGACCACCTTTGAAGACCAACCAGTTCTCCCCGACACAGTCGTCGCCGTAGCCGCCGTAGAACCAGCCCCAGTTGTCGGAGATGTCGTCGGCGCCTGAGAAGCCGCACCAGACCGGGATCCTCTCGCCGGGCTGCACGGGCTGGTTGCCGGTGTAGCCCTCGTCGTCGCCCGCCGTCCCCCCGTCGAACGTCGCGTTGTGCAGGTTCAGAGCGCGCCCGAGGTCGCCGTTGGCGCGGGCGACCCAGACGCAAGCCCGCCCGGCGGGAGTCATGCCGCCCCCGCCTTCCGTTGCGGTCGGAGCCGCCGCCGCCGACCCGAGGACCGCAAGGGCCACCGCCGCTGTCATGACCAGTGCGCGCCTGGCGCTCTGGGAGTCCGGGTACCGCATCGTCCACCCCCGCCTCGTCGCCGTTCCTCGGCTGCGTCGACGCTAGGTCGCCGGGTGCCACGGCAGAAGGGACCATCGTCACGGTCCCAGCGGGACAGCCGAGAGGCACCACGGTGCGTGAGAACGCGCGGACGGCGCCATCAGAGCGCCGGTGAACCCTCAGTCCGTGCTGGCGGACTTCTCCAGCGGCTCGAGGGTCAGGGCGATGGAGTTGATGCAGAAGCGGTCACCCGTCGGGGTGCCGTAGCCGTCGGGGAAGACGTGGCCGAGGTGCGAGCCGCAGTTGGCGCAGCGGACCTCGACGCGCTTCATGCCGTGCGAGGTGTCCTCGATGTACTCCACGGTGTCGGTGATCGGCTGGTAGAAGCTCGGCCAGCCACACCCGGAGTGGAACTTGGTGTCGGACTCGAAGAGCTTGGCGTGGCACGCCTTGCAGGAGTAGACGCCCTTGGTCTCGGTGTCGGTGTACTCACCGACGAACGGCCGCTCTGTGCCGGCCTGACGCAGCACGGCGTACTCCTCGGCGGAGAGCTCCTCCCGCCACTGCTCGTCGGACTTCTCGACCTGGTAACCCATGCCTCCAGTTTACGGACGGACACCAGCCTCCAACCCGGGTAGTCCCTGACGTTTCGCACCCCTTCCACGGCGAGTCGCGTGCCGAACGTCAGGGACTACCGCGATCGGGGCTCGACTAACCTGGCCGCATGGCGAAGGCGCCCGCTGCGGAGGTCCAGGCCGGAGACCGCTCGGTGCGGGTGAGCAGCCCGGACCGGGTGATCTACGAGCGGACCGACCGGACTCCCGAGGTCACCAAGCTGATGGTGGCGGAGTACTTCGCCAGCGTGGGCGACGGGCTGATGCGGG
This sequence comes from Nocardioides sp., assembly GCA_049841015.1. Lineage (GTDB taxonomy): Bacteria > Actinomycetota > Actinomycetes > Propionibacteriales > Nocardioidaceae > Nocardioides. The sequence continues at coordinate 8,655 of JASGIN010000011.1, read as the reverse complement.
CACTGCGCGACCGGCCGACCGCGCTGGAGCGCTGGACCGCCGGCGTCCGGCCGGGCATGCGACTCGCCACCGGCACGGCCGACCGCGACGCCGACGCGTTCTACCAGAAGCGAGTGCCCAAGGGCGCCCCCGACTACCTCGAGTCGGTCCAGGTCACCTTCCCGTCCGGACGGACGGCAGACGAGATCTGCCCGACCGAGATCGCGGTGCCGGTGTGGTGCGCCCACATGGGCACCCTCACCTTCCACCCGTGGCCGGTACGCCGCGACCTCGACGACCCGACCAGCGTCGACCGGCCCGACGAGCTGCGGATCGACCTCGACCCGCAGCCCGGTACGACGTTCACCGACGCCGTCCGCGTCGCCGGCGTCGCCAAGGAGCTGCTCGAGGAGCTCGGCCTCCAGGGCTATCCCAAGACCAGCGGCAACCGCGGCGTCCACGTCTACGTCCGGATCGAGCCGCGCTGGGAGTTCGTCGACGTGCGGCACGCGGCCATCGGGTTCGGGCGCGAGCTGGAGAAGCGCGACGGCGGGGTCACCACGGCGTGGTGGAAGGAGGAGCGCGGCGAGCGGATCTTCGTCGACTTCAACCAGAACAACCGCGACCGCACCATCGCCTCGGCGTACTCGTTGCGTCCCATCCCCGGGGCCCCGGTGTCCACCCCGATGACGTGGGAGGAGCTGGCCACGGTCACCGACCCCAAGGAGTACCACCTCTTCTCGGTGCCCGACCGCCTGGCCGACGGCGACCCGTGGGCGACCATCGACGACGAGCACTACTCGCTGGAGCCGCTCCTGAGGCTGTTCGAGGAGCAGGGGTCGGTCGAGCTCAACTTCCCGCCGGACTACCCGAAGATGCCCGGGGAGCCGCCGCGCGTGCAGCCCAGCAAGAAGGTCGAGTCCCACTGGGACGAGCAGGGCAACCGGATCGCGGACTGACCGAGCGCACCCCGTAGGGTTCCGGCCATGCCTGCCTGGCGAGCCGCCATGACCGGGCACCCCTCCGTCTCGGTGGCGATGGCGACGTACAACGGCGAGCAGTACCTGCCCGCGATGCTGGAGAGCCTGGCCGCCCAGACCCGCCTCCCCGACGAGCTGGTGATCCGGGACGATGCCTCCGAGGACGGCACCGTCGGCATCCTGCACGCGTTCGCCCGCCGGGTTCCCTTCCGGGTCGAGGTGATCGCCGGCGGGCCGCGGCTGGGCTACGCGCAGAACTTCGTGGCGGCCACGAGGGCCTGCTCGGGACGCGTCATCTTCTTTGCCGACCAGGACGACTCGTGGCGGCCGCCCAAGCTCGCGACCGTCTCGCAGGAGGTACGCCGGCGACGGGTGCCGCGCGCGTTCTTCCACGACTTCGCGATCCAGACCGACGACGGCGCGGAGGTGCCGTCCTACTACGAGCTGCTCGCCGAGCGCGGGTACCCGCCGGCCGTCTCGTTCAAGGGCTGCAGCATGGCCGTGACGCGCGGCTTCGTCGACCTGTGGGGCTGGCCGCCGCCGGAGGCGCCGATCTCGCACGACTTCTGGGTCGCGCTGCTGGCGACCGCCTTCGGTCAGCGCCGCAACCTGCCGCAGCCGTTGATCGACCACCGGCTCCACGGGGCCAACGCGTCGGGGTGGATCCCGGACGACGCGGCGCGCGCGTTCACCAGGCCCGGTGACGGGTCGGGCCCGGTGCGGGTCCTGATCGATCTCGTCCTCAAGGGGCCTCGCCTCGGGGCGCGGACGCGGGCTTTCCTCGACGTACTCGACCGACGCGGCGACGCCGTCGACCGGGAGGCCGCGCAGCGGCTGCGTCGGCTCCTGCGCGCCAACCGGAGGGCGCACCAGGCCGCCTAGACGCACTCAGGCCGGTGACTGGTCGCGGACGTTCATGGTCTCGCGCGTCCACGCCGGAACGTCGGGCTTGACCGGGTGGTACAGCATCCCCGGCTGCTCGAACGCGCTCGGCTCCTCATGGAAGTAGTGGTCGCGCACCGGGCGGAACCCGAACGTCAGGTCTTTCGGGCGGCCGGCCGACGACTTGCCGACGTACACGCTCCGCTCGCGGCCGGGCGGGACGAACGACCCCTCGCCGCCGAAGTCCTCGACCCGCAGCCCGGCTTCGTGCGCGACCGTCGGGAGCGTGAACTCGTAGTGGCCGCCCCACGCGGGGTCCGACCCGGCCTCGGCGTATGCATCGAGCAGGGCGCGGCTGACCCGCATCAGCGGGTTGAGCGAGCGCACCCACCGCTCCTGCGGTACGCCGGACGGTGCGGCGGCGCTGCGCCACCAGGGCCACTTCGGCTGCTCGTGGCGGAACATCAGCGTGGTGGTGAGCAGGTCGGCGTCGTTGTCGGCAAAGGGACCGAACAGGTCGGACCACCGGCCGGCCAGGTCGACGTCGTACTCGAAGACCCAGAGGTGGTCGGCACCCTGGTCGACGGCGAGGCCGCGCAGGACCGGCACGAGCAAGGTGTCGAGGTAGCCGCCCTGGACCCCGCCGTGCTCGGCCATGGCGCGATAGCGGGCCGGCATCACCTCGGCCGGGTCGTCATAGGCGAACGGCGCGTCGGGCCGGGGGAACGCGTCGCGGCTGAACACGAAGCGCCAGGAGACGAGGTCTCCGCTCTCGTCGACCAGACGGTCGAAGTGCCGCCGGATCCGCGGTGACTCGCGATGGGTCAGGAAGATGCCCGCAGCGGTCACGCGCCGCTGACGCCCTCGCCCGAGCCGGCCTGCTCGTCGAAGTTCTCGTGCTCCAGCAGGTGGAGGACCGGGACGCCGATCTTGCGGCGGGCACGCGAGGACCAGTCGAGGTGGAAGAACTCCGACACGACGTGGGTGCGGGTCAAGATGATCGCCTCGCGCCCGTCTACCGCGGCGACCTCGGCGGCCAAGGCGTTGATCGGGTCGTCGTCGACGACCTTGCCGTCGGCCGTGGCGCCCGCGGCCGAGAGTGCGTCGAGCGTCGCCTGCATGTCGTGCTCCCAGGTTCGCTCGCTCTGCTCGCGCACCTCCTCGACCGTGTCGGGGTCCAGGGGGATGCGGGGCGCGGCCAGGGTGTCGGCGCTGATCGAGCCCATGGCCGCCTCGATCCGCGCCGCGGCGTCCTCCAGGGGCAGCAGGACGTGGTAGCGGACCTCCTGCCCTTCTGCGACCAGCTCCTCGTGCAGCGACCTGATCTGCTGCGCATCAGCCGCGGAGAGGGCTTGCTCGACCAGCAGGACGACGTCGTAGGTCTCGCTCATGGTCGGAAGCCTAGGACGTCGGTCAGGTCGTAGCTCACCGGCTCGTCGAGCTGGTCGTAGCCGCAGCTCTCGGGGTCGCGGTCGGTGCGCCAGCGACGGAACTGCGCGGTGTGCCGGAACCGACGACCCTCCATGTGGTCGTAGGCGACCTCGATCACGAGGTCGGGACGCAGCGGGGTGAAGCTGAGGTCCTTGCCCTGGCTCCACCGGCTCTGGGTGCCCGGCACGCGGTCGGGGTTGGCGGTGAGGAACTCCGCCCAGCGACCCCACGGGTGGTCCTCGATCGGGACGACGAGGGGCTGGAGCTGCTCGATCAGCTCGGCCCGGCGAGCCTCGGTGAAGCTGGCGCTGACCCCGATGTGCTGCAGCTCCCCGTCGGCGTACAGCCCGAGCAGGAGGCTGCCGAGCAGCGGCCGCTCGGGCGTGCTGGTCTTGTGCTCGCGATAACCCGCGACGACGACGTCGGCGGTGCGCTCGTGCTTGATCTTCAGCATCGTCCGCGCGTTCTCGACGTACGGCGCCCCGAGGGGCTTGGCGACGACGCCGTCGAGTCCTGCGCCCTCGAACTGGTGGAACCACTCCTCCGCGCGCGCCGGGTCGGTGGTGGTGGCGGTGAGGAAGCAGGGGCCGTCGAGCCCGACCAGCGCCTGCTCCAGCGCGGCGCGGCGCTCCGAGAACGGCCGATCGACGTACGACGTGTCGCCGAGCGCCAGCAGGTCGAAGGCGACGAACCCGGCCGGCGTCTTCTCGGCCAGCATGTCGATGCGGCTCTTCGCGGGGTGGATGCGCTCCTGGAGCACCTCGAACTCCAGCCGGTCGACACCCCGGTCGTCGCGCTGCGCGACGAAGATCTCGCCGTCGAGGACCACCCGGTCGGGCAGCTGGGCGCGCATCGCCTCGACCACCTCGGGGAAGTACCGCGTCAGGGGCTTGGTGTTGCGACTGGCCAGCTCGACCTCGTCGCCGTCCTTGAACACCAGGCAGCGGAACCCGTCCCACTTCGGCTCGAAGCTGAGCCCGTCGTACTTCGCCGGGTCGGGGATCCCCTTGACGCTCTTGGCCAGCATCGGGCGCACCGGGGGCATCACGGGAAGGTCCACCCGGCCACCCTAGGGCTTGCCTGCCTGCCGGGTCGGCCGTACATTGGCCGTACGGAAGGGACGGAAATGGCCGACACCACCATGCGTCGCCGCAAGCGGCGGCTGGAGCTGCGCACCACCGAGGAGGAGCGTGCGCTCATCGATCGCGCGGTGGCGGCGTCCGGCACTGACCTCACGGACTTCGTCGTGACCCACGCCTCGGAGGCCGCGCGTCGGGTGCTGGCCGAGCGGCAGTCCTTCGACCTGGACCCGGATGCTCTGGCGGCGTGGGAAGAGCTCAACTCCCGTCCGGCACGCGAGCTCCCGGGGCTGGCTGACCTGTTCCGCCGAGCATCGCCCTTCGACGAGTGAGCTACCGCGTCCCCGAGCCCCTTGGGTCGGGACATCAGGTCGGCGAGTTCAATTGTGGCTCCACGGAGCAGACGGAGTGGCTGCGACGGTTCGCCCGCCAGTCGGTCGCAACGGGGACGACCAAGGTCTTCGTGGTGACCGAGGCCGGATCGGATCAGGTGGTGGCGTACTACGCGTGGTGCATGGCGCAGCTCACGATCAGTGCGGCGCCAGAGCGGCTGCGCAAGGGGGCAGGGAGATATCCGCAACCGGTGGCGCTCCTGGCCCGCCTCGGCGTTGATGCAACGCACGAGGGCCGGGGACTCGGAGCCGGACTCCTGAGGGACGTCGTCATCCGAGTGGCCGCGCTGTCCGAAGTCATCGGGTGCCGCGGTCTGCTGATCCACGCGGAGTCCCAGAAGGCGCGCGACTTCTACCAGCATCTGGTGCCCGAGCTCGAGCAGAGTCCGACCGACGAGCTGCACCTGGTCCTGCTGCTCAAGGACATCCGGCGCACGCTCGGGCTAGGACCGAAGTCCCGCTGAGACGTGCCTTGTCCGGCGATGTCGCCGCGGAGGACGATGCGGCCATGACGACCGTGCTGCTCGTGATCGATGCCCAAGAGTCCTTCCGCGTCTCCGCCGACGACTGGGCGCAGACCCACAACCCCCAGGTCATCGAGCGGATCGGAAGCCTCGTCGACGCCGCCCGCGGACGCGACGAGCCGGTCATCTGGATCCTGCACAACGAGCCGGGCTCGGGCGACGAGTTCGACCCGGACACGGGCGCCGTCCGGGTGATGTCCGAGCTCCAGCCGGCCGGCGAGGAGCCGGTGCTGCGCAAGACCACGATCAACGCCTTCGCCAGCACCGACCTCGAGGAGCGCCTGCGAGCGGCCGGGGCCGAGCGCCTCGTCATCTGCGGCATCCGGACCGAACAGTGCGTCGAGACGACGACCCGCGCGGCCGCCGACCTCGGTTTCGACGTGGCGTACGTCGCCGACGCGACCACGACGTCCCCGATCGGTGACCTGTCCGCGGCCGACATCGTCGAGCGGACGGTCGCCGTCCTCGGAGGCCGGGAGTTCGCCACCATCGTGACGACCGACGACGTCGTAGCCGGCACGGCGGTGCACTGACCCACTTGCTCCCCGGGTAGGAGTCGAACCTACGTCGCTAGTCCTGATTCAAAGTCAGGCGGGCCCTGCCGGCAGACCAACCGGGGAATGCGCCCCAAGGCTAAGCGAATCCGGGTCGTGTGCCTGAGCCCGCGGCATGGCGCGGGCTCAGGCACACGACCGAGGGGCAGCGCGGATCACTCTCTTGGCGGATGGTGGGGAGACGGGGGAGCCGGGATACGTTGGGCCCCATGGCGAGCGACCTCACCGTGATCGTGCTGGCGGCAGGCGGAGGCACGCGGATGAGGTCCAAGACGTCCAAGCTGCTCCACGAGATCGGCGGGCGGAGCATGGTCGGTCACGTGCTGAACGCCGTGCGCACGCTCGAGCCCGGCCGGGTGGTCGCCGTCGTCGGTCACCAGCGCGACCAGGTCGGCCCGCACATCGCGGCGCTGATGCCCGAGGCCGTGCTCGCGGTCCAGGAGGAGCAGCAGGGCACGGGGCACGCCGTTCGCATCGCCGTCGAGGCCGCGGGTGCGACGTCCGGCACCGTCCTGGTGGTGTACGGCGACACCCCGCTGCTGCGTGGCGACAGCCTGCGTGACTTCGCCCAGGAGCACGAGGCGGCGCAGTGCGCGGTGAGCGTCCTCAGCGGTGTCGTGGAGAACCCGTTCGGCTACGGACGGGTGGTGCGCAACGACGAGGGCGATGTCGAGGCGATCGTCGAGGAGCGGGACGCGACTCCCGAGCAGCGCGAGATCCACGAGATCGGGTCGGGCATCTTCGCGTTCGACGCGGAGTTCCTGGCCGACGTCCTGCCCCGGATCGGCAACGACAACGCCAAGGGCGAGTACTACCTCACCGACACCGTCGGACTGGCGCGCGAGTCGGGGCTCACCGTCGGCGCGTTCCCACTCGACGACGTCGTGCAGACCGAGGGGGCCAACGACCGCGTGCAGCTGGCCAACCTCGGCCGCGAGCTCAACCGCCGGATCGTCGAGCGCTGGATGCTCGCGGGTGTGACCGTGATGGACCCCGAGACGACCTGGGTCGAGGCCGACGTCCAGCTCGCCGCCGACGTGGTGCTGCTGCCGAACACCCAGCTCCTGGGCGCGACGACGGTCGGCGAGGACGCCGTGATCGGTCCGGACACCAGCCTGAAGGACTGCGAGGTCGGTGCCGGCGCGCGTGTGGTGCGCGTCCACGGCGAGCTGGCGGTCGTGGGCGACGGCGCGAGCGTCGGGCCCTACGCCTACCTGCGGCCCGGCACCGAGCTCGGGCTGGGCGGGAAGATCGGCACCTTCGTCGAGACCAAGAACGCCCACATCGGCGCCGGTGCGAAGGTGCCGCACCTCTCTTACGTCGGCGACGCCGACATCGGCGAGGGCAGCAACATCGGGGCCGGCACGATCTTCGCCAACTACGACGGCACCCACAAGCACCACACGAGCGTTGGGAAGGGCGCCAAGACCGGGGCCAACAACACCTTCGTCGCCCCGGTCACGATCGGCGACGGCGCGACGACCGGCGGAGGGACCGTCGTACGCCGTGACGTGCCGCCCGGCACCCTCGCGGTCTCCGGCGGACCCCAGCGCAACCTCGACCGCCGACTAAGGGAGAATCCGGAGTCGTGAGCTCCAAGACGAAGAGGACCACCAAGAAGCACCTGATGGTCTTCTCCGGCCGGGCTCATCCCGCCCTCGCCGCCGAGGTGGCGACCCACCTCGCCATCGACCTCGTGCCGACCGAGGCCTTCAACTTCGCGAACTCCGAGACCTACGTGCGCTACGAGGAGTCGGTGCGCGGCTCGGACGCGTTCGTGATCCAGAGCCACGTCGCGCCCATCAACGAGTGGCTGATGGAGCACCTCCTGATGGTCGACGCGCTGAAGCGGGCCAGTGCGAAGCGGATCACCGTGGTGATGCCGTTCTACGCCTACGCCCGGCAGGACAAGAAGCACCGCGGTCGTGAGCCGATCTCGGCCCGGTTGGTGGCCGACATGTTCAAGGCGGCGGGCGCCGACCGGCTGATCACCGTCGACCTGCACGCCGACCAGATCCAGGGCTTCTTCGACGGGCCGGTCGACCATCTCTTCGCGCTGCCGATCCTCGCGACGTACGTCAAGGAGAAGTACGGCGACCAGGACCTCGCCGTGGTCAGCCCCGACGCGGGCCGGATCAAGGTCGCCGAGCGGTGGTCGTCACGCCTCGACGGCGCGCCGCTGGCCTTCATCCACAAGACGCGCCGGGTCGACGTACCCAACGAGACCGTCGCCAACCGGGTGGTCGGCGACGTCCGCGGCCGCATCTGCGTGCTGGTCGACGACATGATCGACACCGGCGGCACGATCGTGCACGCCGCCGAGGCCCTGGCCCGCGACGGTGCGGCGGGGGTCGTGATCGCCGCGACGCACCCGATCCTGTCGGCCGACGCCGTCGACCGGCTCAAGAACAGCGCGGTCACCGAGATCGTCGTGACCGACACCCTCCCGATCCCGGAGGACAAGCGCTTCGACAAGCTCACCTGCCTGTCGATCGCGCCCCTGCTCTCGCAGGCCATCAAGGAGGTCTTCGAGGACGGGTCCGTCACCAAGATGTTCGACGGGCAAGCCTGACAGCTCCGACCGGGAGCCCTCCACACTCCGGCCTTCGTCGAGAAAACGCGGACGAAATCGCGTTTCCACAGGGCCTAGCGGCGATTTCGTCCGCGTTTTCTTGTCCGAGGCCCGACGACGGCAACCGGTGAACGGCGTCAGCCGGCGAGGCGGACCCGCAGGGCGACGTCGTAGTCGTCGACGGTGTCCTCCCACCCGCGGCGCAGGACCGTGTTGCCGGTGTCGGTGGAGGCGGAGTCGAGGTCGTCGCGGAAGCGGCGGA
>JASGIN010000010.1:0-429209 GCA_049841015.1 Nocardioides sp. | reverse complement strand
AGGAAGCGCCCGCTACCACTTCGTTGCCTGGCGATGGAAGAACGGCTTTATCCCAACCCGCCAGTACGGCTATGCCTGCGCCCATTGCGGCTGGACGAAGGAGCCCTAGCCCGCGGCAGTGTCACGCAGACCGGCGCCGAAGACGCTGCACACCTGCGATCACGCACAGAACCAGTAGAGTAGGGAGCTGAACGACCGCAAGGCCGTTCAGCTCCCCCTCCTCGAACCGGACAGGCGGGTTTCCCGCATCCGGCTCTCACCGTGCCCTTAGCCGCATGGACTCGTGGCATGCCACTTCCCATGGCGGTGCAGCGTCAGCCTCAGCGATGCCCGTTTGACCCGTCGTAGCGGTTGCCCGCAATGCGGCAGTCATCGCCTCTTGCCTGCACTTGGCACAGTCAGGGCTCCTTGGCTCCGCGGGCATTACCCCGGTTCCCGGAAGGCTTACGCCTTCCTGCGCTACTATGAGCCCATCCGACTTCCACCGGACCATCCGACGGGTTATGGATTCCCCGTCCGATGTCTCGGGCTCTCTGGCCCGCAGTCCGGAGGATCTCTCAGTTCCCAGTATTCCCTGTCGGCACGCGCCGTCCCTTCTAACCCCGGGAAGCCCGACGACTGCTTTCCGTTCTTCATCGCCGGTGTAGGCTTCAGCGCCTCTGGCGGCCTGGCCGCTTCCACTGGTGTAACGAGGCCAAAGCCAGAGACAACGTATACCCCGATGCAGCCCCGGAATAACAAACTCGGAACACTCACCGGAGCGATCAGCCAGCTAACCCCGGCCAGAACGAAGCCCGACAGGTAAGCCCAGATCAGGCTTGGCCGGGATGCGCAGGTAGTCTTGGAGCAGTCCCGCCGCCGCCATGATGGGAACTCCGCCGATGCACTGCGCCCAAGGGTACGCCGTCACCTTCAGTCCGAGTGCTGCAAGGGCCACGGGCAGCCAATGCCCCGGCATGCCAGCCAACATTGGTGCCATCCCACCTTCCCAATCGCCCCAGACAGAGAACCAAAGGCTGACCATGACGACCAGCCATATTGCAGGGAGAATCAGCGTGTACCAGAACCGCATTGGTTCATGGTGGTCATGAGCATAGGGCAGCGTACCCACAGGATGTCCGCCGACGGCTCCGAGTTGCTCTGCCACCTTCACTTCGCCTGCGGCCTGGCATTGGCTGGCCATTCCCACTGCCCTCGATTCGCTCAGACATCCTCCTTCGCGCTGACTGTTTGATCCTGCTCTACCGGGATTCCGGATTGGGGGTGCGGTCAGTCGGTGGTGACCTCGTACCACATGGCCTGATGGTCGGGTTGGATCTGGAAGGTGAGGGTGTCGCCGTCGCGGGTGGCCGGGATGGGGGCCGTGCGGTGGCCGGAGACGGAGATGGCGTAGACCTTGGTCAGAGGCGTGCGGATGGAGACGGAGGCGGTGACACCTTCGATGAGGCTGGGTGGCACGTTGGCTGGACGGGTGGCGGGGAGTTGGACGGTGTTCTGGGTGCCGTTGGAGACGGCGACGACCAGAAGGCGAGGGGCTTCGCTGATGGGGCGATCTGACAGCGAGGTCACCACCAGGGCTGCGTGGGGGTTGGTGGCCTGCAGCTTCGTGTCCTTCGTGGTGATTGGTTTGCCCGCCAAGGCGCAGAAGTGCGCTTGCGTGGCGGGCTGTTCAGGAGGACCAAGGCGGAGGAGGAGTTCCATTCCACATCGCCCGTGGCCGAGCGGGCGATGCCGGTCTTGGGGTCCCAGGATTTCTGGACGATGTCCGAAGCGAAGAGGTCGGGCGTGGGCTTGTCCACGTAGGCGTTCTGCACGCGGCCGATCGCTAGAATCTGTGGCGGGACTTTGGGGGCCTGGTTCGCCCCTGCTCCGTCGGCGAAGCGGAGGGCGGCGGGGTCGGTGGTTTCCAGGCGGTTCTCCTGCTGGAAGGAGAACTGGTAGGCGGGGTCGCGGCGGCGCTCGAAGACGACTGGGCCGGTGGCGATGTCGCCGCGGCGGAAGATCATGGCGGCCAGTGGGTAGGTGGCGTAATGGCCGGGCGTGATCTCGCCCAGGGTTGAGGGATAGGTCGGGGAGGCTGCACAGAACTGGAAGAGGGCGTCCCAGCCTTGGATTGCGCCGACGGTGGCCATCAGCGGTACGGTCTCGGCTTGGAAGCGGCCGGTCTGGCCATGGTTCCACTCGGAGACGCAGAAGGGGCGGCCGGCCTGCTGGTCGAAGCCGATCATCGGCAGGCCCTTGCCGATGGAGTTGAGCATCGTCTGGGGATTGGTGAAGTAGATATGGCGATCAACGATCTCGCCGAGTGTGGAGGCCTGGAGCACCAGGCGGGTGGTCTGGCCGGAGCCCTGCCAGTTGGAGGTGATGATCGGGCACTTCACGCCCCAGCCGCGCATGGATTCGATCCAGCGTTTGTAGAAGCCGGTCTCGACGTCGTAGAGGAATGCCACCTGATCGGCCGCCCGGTTCTTGATGGCCCCGTCCGGCGACTGGACGACGTAGCCGAGCTTGATGGTGCCCTGGTCGAGGTTCTCACCGGCTTCGAACGGGGAGCCCTGCCCCTGGACCTGCCAGGCGGCCGCGAGTTTCTCCTGGGTCTGGTACTTGGTCTTGAGCCAGCGGGTGTACTGCTGGTCGAGGAGCTGGGCGGTTTCGCCCTTGCGCATGTTCGTGGTGCCCCAGAGGATGGACTGCTCGTTCTGGATCGTGCACATCGCCATCTGCGGCATGTCCACGAGGCGTTTGCCGGTGTAGGGGTTGGTATGCGTGAGGAGCTTCTGATAGAGAGCGAGGTTCAGTTCGATCACACGCGGATGCCAGAACGCGGCCGCTCCGCAGGCCCAACTGACGTTGTACTTGGGATCTTCAGGAGTGCCTTCGGTGCGGACGAGTTCGTCGCCGACGCCATCGCCCTTCTTGAAGGTACGATGGAACATGAGGTCGAAGATTGACGTAGACGTTCCGCTTGCCCAGCGCCGCGATCAGGTACTCCAGGCGATCGAGTTTCTGGGCATCGAATTCCTGGGTGTCATCGCGGTCGGGGTCAATCAGGCTGTTCGTGGCGTGCATGATATGCAGTCGCACGCAGTTGGCGCCCAAGCGTGAGACCAGGTCGGCGAAGCGGTCGGCCGAGAGATGGTCCATGTAGATCAGATTCCCCTGCCAGAAGCTGACGTTGGGACCGAAGAAACGGACGGGCGTGCCATCGGAGAATTGGAGATCGCCGCCGGTCATCTTGACGAAGCCGTGCTTTTCGATGGGATCGTTCAGGAAGGAGAGGTCTATGGTGCGGGGCTCAGAGGGCTCGGCGAAGGCGGATATTGGCCAGTACTTCACGTCGGCTGTGCCGGCCGGATTGACCGCGGGGCGTCGCCGGGCTTGTACTGCCCGGCCGGGGTGAATGGGGAAGTGGAGAGGACGAAGCAGTCAAAGCTCTGGAGGACGTAGTTCTGGTTTGACGCGGCGGAGAGGCGGACCTGAAGGGTGTGCTCGCCGGGCTGGAGCTTGACCTTGCCCAGAGATGCCCAGCAGGCCTCGGTGACGCCGCCTTCGTTCACGGGGAGTTTGACGAACTCGAAGAAGCCGGCCGATTTGCTGGAGGTCTGCCACTGGCCATCATCAAAGCGCCACTGGAAGTCGGACCATGGGCGGTAGCCGAGGCGGGCCCAGAACTCGTGCTCGCCCGCGCGCCCGGCGACGGTCAGGTTCCACGTGGCGATGTCGCCATCTTTGGCGATGGCGTTGGCATTGGCGTAGAAGCGGAGCATCTTCCCGCCGGAGAAGGCCGGGCCCTGGGCGATGTTGAAGCTCTTGGATTGTGTGGCGGCGGATTCACCTTCGATCCAGAGAGGATCGGCGGCGAAGGTTGTGGTGGTGATAATAGCGGCGGCCAACGACAGCATCGCGAGACGGGACATGCTTTGCTCCATTCCCTGCCGTATGGCCGGCACCGGACGAATACGCAGTCGGCGCCGGTTGCAGGTGCGTATAAGTGTGACATTGAGGTGGCGGATTGTCTATGTGCACACTGGCGAGTACCCGACGAGTCGGTGTACGGCGTGCCTCGTTAACGCTAAGCTTTCGGCCATGCCGTACAGCACCGGTCGCCGATCCACGGAGCGTCAGAACATCCTCTTCATCTTCGCCGACCAGATGCACCGCTATGCGATGCGCTGCATGGGGACGGATGACATCATTACACCGAATCTCGATCGGCTGGCCGCAGAGGGAACGCTCTTCTCCAACGCCTACACGAACTGCCCGATATGCACGCCGGCGCGGATCAACTTTCTCACTGGGTTGTATACCTCGCAGACGAATACGTTTGGCAACGATGCGGCGATTCCGCCCGCGTGCCGGTCCATCGCCACGGACCTGAATGCGGCTGGCTACCAGACCGGATTTGTCGGCAAGTGGCACATTGGCGCAGCGGGCAACCGGCCGATCCCAGAGCACCTGCGCGGCGGGTTCGAGCAGTTCATGGGGTACCAGTGCTACAACGGCTTCTTTCGGGATGTGTGCTTCTACGATGAGGAGAACGCAGGAGCATCGCTTTGACCGCCATCGCGAGGATGTTACGGCGGACCTGACGATTGAGAGGTTGGGTCGGATGGCCGCGGATGGACGGCCCTTCGCCGCTGTTCACGGCGTTCCAGGCAGCACTTATCCCGTGCAGCCGACTGAGGAGTATGAGCGGATGTACGCGGGGCGGAAGATTGGCCGGCGGCCGAGCCTGCGGGAGGTTGACCCGTATACCCGCACCTGGAGCCCGCGCAGTCCCTGGCCGCCGGACACCTGTCCCGACTATCAGCGCGTATGGCAGGAACCTGGATGAGTATCTGCGTCTCTACTACGCGCTGGTGACGCAGGTGGATGCGAACGTCGGGCGGATCCTGAATGCCCTTGAGCGTTCGGGAGCGGCCGGGAATACGTTGGTGATCTTCACCGCGGACCATGGCGACATGCAGGGCAGCCACGGGCTGCTCAACAAGTGCCTGCCCCACGAGATGTCCAGCGGCGTGCCGCTGATCGTGCGTTCGCCCGGCAGCCGGGGCGGCCAGGTCTGCACGACGGCGGTTTCCGGGGTGGACTTTGTCCCGACGATGCGGGAATACGCCGGTTTGGCATGCAGGCCGGAACTGCCGGGCCATAGCCTGCTGCCGCTGCTGGGCGAACCCGAGGTCCCCTGGCAGCATCCGGTCTTCTCGGAAATGCCGGAGTGGAGGATGGTGCGCCATGGCCAGTGGAAACTGGTAACCAACGCCACGCTCCAGCCGACGATGCTTTTCGATCTTCGAGGCCGATCCCCACGAGATGCGGAATCTGCTGGGGACCGGAGCGACGGCCGATGTCACCGGGCGGCTGCTGGCGCGATCCGCGCCTGGCAGGCGTTGCCGAGAGTGTGAGGCTGGCACGCGGTGCTGCCAGCGGGAACGGCTGCCGGGGGCTTCCATTTACCGAACTTACGATTATGATACACCCATGATCTCCGCGATTACAGGACGACTGCGGCAGGTGGGCGAGCGAAGCGTGGCGCTGGCGGTAGGCGCGATTGAATATGAACTGCTTGTGCCATCGTCGGACCTGCAATCGCTGACACAGCAGATCGGGTCGGATGTTACGTTTCACACGATCTTCTATCTTGAGGGCGACCCATCGCGAGGCGGGCTGGAGCCGCGGCTGATCGGGTTCTCGACGGCGCGGGATAAGGCGTTTTTCGAGAAGTTCACGACGGTGAAGGGGATTGGGACGAAGACGGTGCTGCGGGCGTTGTCGGTGCCGGCGGTGCAGATCGCGGCGGCGATCGAGTCGCGGAACACGCGGTTCCTGACCCAGCTTGAGGGGATTGGCAAACGGACGGCCGAGCTGATCGTGGCAGAGTTGTCTGGCAAGGTGGGGCAGTTTGCGGCGGGCGTGACGATCGAAGGGACACCGGAGCAGCGTCGGGCAACCGCGATGAACCAGGCGGAGCTCGATGCGATCAACGCGATGCTGGCATTGGGCGAGCGCCGGCCGGATGCCGAGCGGCTGCTGGAAACGGTGCGGCACGAGAATCCCACGATGGCGACGACGGATGCGCTGTTGCGAGATGCTGCGGCGAAGGGCGATGTAGGTGCGATCTACCGCACACAAGCTGCGGATGAGGCTGGTTTCACTGGGCGTTTTGAAGGAAATTCAGCCTTTTTCCTACTCCCCTGTCATGCTTGAACCTGCATAGGCTTAGGAATCAGTTCACATGAAAGGAGAGAGGGGATGTCGAATCGAAGAGAACGCCGGCGGGATGCCGAGCACTCAGGGGAGTTCTGGCTCCGCTACGTAGCCCGAATGAGCTATGCCCATGCGAAGGATGCGGCCCAGCAGGTAGTGGGTCAGGCGAAGGATCGGGCTGCTCAGTACTATGAGCAGGGCAAAGCTAAGGCGATGGACTACCGGGTGAAGATGGAGGAGTCGGTTCGCGAGAATCCAATGCGCCGGTACTGATCGCCGCGGGCGCCGGCCTGTTGCTGGGGATGCTGCGCGCCGCCGGTAGGTGGATGACAGCGTGTGTCTCTGGAAGCACTTCATAGGGAGGGAGAAGGCCATCGAATGGTTGCCCCGGTAGAGCAGGAAGTACAGCAGGACACCACTGCATCCCAAGAGTGCCCGAGCCGGTGAATCCGTCTCCTGATAGATCAGTTCGCGCCCGAACGTATGAGTTCGGAGCATACGCGAAGTACCTGGTTTCACTCAAGCTCGACAGCTATAAGCTGACTGCAAGCGCATGCAGTCTATGCTATGCTTGGCATGGGTAGGTTGGCGATGCTGGCGGCCGTGCTGTTGTTTGGTACGGGGCTGTACTGCTTGGGATTGCCGGATTGCTTGGGCCAGTGTTCAACAACTTCTGGCTTGGGGCAACCATCGTCGGTCTTTAATGCTGATCCTGCCGGGGCATCGGCGCCCTGGATCGGGCTCAAGACGTTCGAGAAGAAGGCGATGGCCTCCCTGCGGCTGAAGTATGCGGACATCCGGGCAGCGGCAGAAGAAGACGTTCGGCCGCGATCATGGAGATGGCTCATGGCTGATGATTCCTTCGAGCAGGAACAGAAGATGGCCGTGCAGGCGATGACCAAGAACTGCTCCCGGGAGGCGTGGAGGTGGTCAAGCAGGACACGAACATCAAGCCGCTGATCCGGGAGCGGCCGCTGACATCGGTGGCGGCGGCGGCCGTGGGCGGGCTGGTGGCGGGGTATCTGCTGACGCCCCCGCGCGGCGGGCGGCCGGAGCACGAGCACCGCGAGGAAGAGCAGCACGATGGGAAGAAGGGGAAGCACCGGAGTTTCATGGTGACGCTGGAGGAGGAGTTGGCGGGTGCACTCGGACCTGGAGTATCCGGACCTTCGCGGCATCAGCGGCCGGGGCGGTCTCAGCGGATGCACCAGGGGCTACAGCACGGCCGGCAGCCGCAACCGGAGTATCCGGAGGGGATACCGCAGCATCGGATACAGATATAGGGGCTTGGTGAAGACGAAGATGCTCAGGTTGCCGGGCAGCTTTGGCGGCCGTGTGAGGCTGTTCACACAGTGGGATCCCGGGTGCGCGGGGACTTCGCTCCGCTCAGCATAGGGGATGGGCACAGTGGCAAGTGCTGGGGAAACATGAAGTTACGGGTGGAATGTCCCCTCTGCGGAGTGGGACAGAGTGGGACACGTCTTAACGCATACTTGGTTTCCAAGAAGCTCCAAGCTCCAGACGCCAAGCTCCAAAGAGGGGTGTGGCGGTATTCGGTTGTGAAAGAGCACAGCCGCTGCCGCAATGCAGAATGGCAGAGCCGGAGGGCGCGAGCGTCTCCCTGTACCGGTCGGTGGTGCGTGATTCCGCGCGGGCGCGCAGCACCTGACGGGAGGACTCGCGAGTTTCCATTGGAATCTCAGGATTTGAGATCTGAAATCTGAAAGGATTGCCGTAAGTCGCGTTGTGCAACTACGCCACATATGCGCAGCACTCCACGCATGTTCTTGCGGCATGCCGAATGTAAGTCGTTAATGGCTCATCGCTAATCGTTCATCACCGGTCAGGACAGGATGTTCTCCACGTCGAACCAGCTATCGGCAGCATCGTGGAGGAGCGAGTCAACCCCGTCGCCGCCATAGACGACGTCGGGGAAGGCACGGGGATGCCGTCCAGGATGTAGTTGTCCCGGGTGTCGAAGCTGTCATCGCCGGCTTCGCCGTAGAGTTCATCCGCACCGGCCATGCCCAGCAAGGTGTCATTGCCGGCTCCGCCGTAGATGGTGTCACTCTTACCCTTGCCTTCGATGTAGTCATCGCCTTCGTCACCCCAGATGCTGTCCTGCTGATCGCCACCCCAGATGTGGTCGTTGCCCAGGCCGCCGTGGATGCTGTCCGAGCCCAGCCCGCCCATGATCGAGTCCAGCCCGTCACCGCTGCTGATGGTGTCATTGCCGAAGTTGCCGTCGATGGAGTCATCTCCGGCCCCGCCGCTGATCAGGTCTTCGCCGTCGCCGCCGTAGATGGTGTCATTGCCATCGCCACCGGTGATCGCGTCGTTGCCGGCGAGGGCAACGATCAGGCAGGGGCCGACGCCCGCGCCGATGGTGACCAGGTCGTCACCGCCGTGGGCTTCGATGGAGAGGAAGGATACCTCGCCCTTCCAGGCGTAGCTGATGACGCTATCCTGAGTGATGATGTACCGGCCGGCGTCCTCAGCGATGTTGATCGTGTTGGCATTGTCGTCGCCAATAAGGGCCAGCGGCACGGCGTCGGGGACATCCTGCACTGTAATGCTGACGATGGCCTCGTAGATCTGCCCTGCAGCTTCAGCGCGAATGCGCACCGAGTAGCTGGCCTGAGCCTCGTAATTCAGCGGCGCGGCGGCTCGGAGTTCACCTCCGGCGATAGCAAAGCTGGCATTCCCACTGCTGCCCTCGCCCTCCACGAGCGAGTATGTCACGGCCTCACCAGCACCGAAGGCGGTAAGTGAGAGCATTCCTACCACCGTTCCGGCCGGCTGGTTCTCCGCGACCTCGCCCCCCGAGATCGCGATTGGAGGCATCGTCTCGTAGGCACCGATATCCACCAGCGGAGCCGCACCACTGCCTGTGTCCAGTACGTTGGCAATATGGACAAGACGTGGATTCCCAGAAACGTCGGTGGTGATGCCGAGCAACCCCGGCGCGGCGTTGTCGCCGGCATCCACGCCCGGACTGGTGGGCTGCAGTCGGAGGTTGCCGCCCTCATCATCCGACGTACCCCAGACATGGTCTGCGCCGGGCGACGGTGTACGGACGAATCGCGGGTCTGCATGATCAAGTTCTGCGATCCGGTCCAACACGCCGATGACATCCGGACCGGCCGCGGCGCTGTCCAGTGCGACAATCGTATTGCGCATGATCGGCGGGTCATCTGAATCCATGAGGATCCCGCCGACAGAAGAGCCCGAACCTGCCGCGACGTTCCCGCTCACGGTCACATTCGTCAGGGCCGTCAGGCCGGCGGCGTATATTCCTCCGACAGATGACTGCGAACCAGATACGGTGTTTGCACTGACCGTGCTGTTCACAAGACTGGCTACGCCGGCCACATATGCACCGCCGGCGTACGCCTGCCGCCCCGATGCGATGTTTCGGTCCAGCCTCACGCCGTTGAGCGATGTCAGGCATGAAGCGAAAACCCCGCCAGCGCGCGTCCCTGTCCGGATGCCACATTGCCGATGACCGCGGCGCTCGGCCGCCTCTACCGCCGCTCCGGGGACCGCGGTCACGCCGCGCAGGTGCTGCGCTCGGCGGCCCGGGTGCGCCTCGCGGAGCGCCTGCACCTGCCCCGACGTGTGGACCCGGACCGGCTAGGTGGCCGACGTCGCAGCCCGGACCGGGCGCACGGCGGCCGAGGTCGACGCCATGATCGGTCCCACGGCGTACAGCCCGGGCGACGACCAGGCGCTCGCGGCCCTGGCCCAGCAGCTCAGCCAGCTCGACACAGAGGTGTCCCACCGATGACCACATCGACTCCCCCGAGCGAGCCGCCCGCGGGATCCGACCCCCGCGAGCGGCTGGGCGCCGTCCGCGCCGAGGTGGCCAAGGCGGTCGTCGGCCAGGACGCCGCCGTCTCCGGGCTGCTGGTCGCGCTGCTGTGCCGGCGGTCACGTCCTCATGGAGGGCGTGCCCGGTGTCGCCAAGACGCTGCTCGTGCGCAGCCTCGCGGCCGCGCTCTCGGTCGAGACCCGGCGGGTCCAGTTCACGCCCGACCTGATGCCCGGCGACATCACCGGCTCGATGGTGATCGACGCGCACGCGCGGCGAGCTGAGCGTTCCGCGCAGGGCCCGGTGTTCACCAACCTCCTGCTCGCCGACGAGATCAACCGCACCCCACCCAAGACCCAGTCGGCGCTGCTCGAGGCGATGGAGGAGGGCCAGGTCAGCGTCGACGGCATCACGTCACGCGCTCCCCCGGCCCGTTCCTGGTCGCCGCCACGCAGAACCCGGTCGAGTACGAAGGCACCTACCCGCTCCCGGAGGCCCAGCTCGACCGGTTCCTGCTCAAGGTGGTGCTGCCCACTGCCCGAGCGCGGCGAGGAGCTGGAGATCCTCCGCCGCCACGCGGACGGGCTTCGACCCGCGCGACGTCGCCACCTCGGGCGTGAGCCCGGTGGCCGGGGCCGACGACATCGCAGCCGGGCGGCGCGGCCGTACGCCAGGTCCAGGTGTCGCCGGAGGTCGCCGGCTACATCGTCGACATCGCCCGGGCCACCCGCCTGTCACCCTCGCTCGGCCTCGGCGCCAGCCCGCGCGGCGCCATCGCCCTGCTGCGGACGGCGCGCGCCTGGGCCTGGCTGTCCGGTCGCGACTTCGTGACGCCCGACGACGTCAAGGCGCTCGCGCACGCCGACGCTCGCCCACCGCGCTCTCGCTGCGTCCGGAGGCCGAGCTCGAGGGGGTCGAGGTCGATGCCGTCCTCGCCTCGGCACTGGCCTCGGTGCCGGTCCCCGCGCTGAGGCCCGATGGCGATCACCGGTCGCGTACCGCTCGCTGCTCCTGCTGGGGCTGGTGGCGGTGCTCGCGCGCCCGGCCGGCCTCGGCACGGTGTGGCTGTGGCTCGCTGGTCGTCGCTGGCGCTGGTCGGCGCTCGACGTGCTCCTCGGCGCCGTCGCCCGCACCCGTGTCGCGTGGAGCGGCGTGCCGACCGGACGCGGTCCGCGTCGGCCAGCACGACCGCGAGCACGGTCGCGGCGGACGAACACCGGGTCGCCGCTCGGTCTCCGGCCTGCTCCGCGACGCGCTGGCAGCCGTCCGCCGGCGCCCGCGACAACCGCCACCGGCTGCGCTGCGCCCCGGCGACGCGGTCCTGCTGACCACGCCGCTCCTGCCCACCCGGCCGGGGCTGACCTGCTCGCCGACGGCCGTGACCCTGCGCTGCCACGGCCCACTGGGACTCGCCGCGCGGCAGCAGACGCGCGAGGCGCCGGGCAGCGTTCGCGTCGTGCCGCCGTTCGAGTCCGCGCAAGCACCTGCCGTCGCGGCTGGCCCGGCTCCGCGACCTCGACGGACGGTCGGCCCTACGGGTCCGGGGGCAGGGGACCGAGTTCGACTCGCTGCGGGAGTACGTCCACGGCGACGACGTCCGGTCGATCGACTGGCGGGCCTCGGCGCGCAACCGCAGCGTCGTGGTGCGGACCTGGCAGCCCGAGCGCGACCGCCGCGTCGTGCTGGTGCTCGACACCTCGCGGGTCTCGGCCGGCCGGGTCGAGGACGTCCCGCGTCTCGACTCCGCGATCGAGGCCGCCCTGCTGCTCGACCGCGCTGGCGGCCCGAGCCGGCGACCGCGTGGACGTCGTGGCAGGCGACCGCGCGGATCCGGAGCCGCCTGCGGCTCGCGGGCGCGCGCGACGCGACCAGCCGGCTCGAGGACGCCGTGGCCGGGCTGACTCCGGAGATCGCCGAGGCCGACTGGACCGCCCTGGCCGGCGCCGTGCAGTCGCTGGGCCGGCAGCGGGCGCTGGTCGTCCTGCTGACCCCGTTGGAGCCGTCCGCAGTCGAGGAGGGGCTGCTGCCCGTGCTGCCGGTGCTGGTGGCGCACCACCGGGTCGTCGTCGCGTCGGTCCGCGATCCCGAGCTCGAGCGGCTCGCGGAGGCGCGCGACGGCCTCGACGAGGTGTACGCCGCGGCGGCCGCCGAGCAGGCCCTCTCCCGACGCCGGGACACCGCCGGGCTGCTGGACGCCCTCGGCGTCGCCGTGATCGACGTACCAGCCGACCGCCTGCCTCCCGCGCTGGCCGACCACTACCTGACGCTCAAGGCGCGCGGCCTGCTGTAGCGGGCTACGCCTGCGTGATCGCCGTGTCGTCGAGGAGCAGCGGGTCGACGTCTCCGGTGTGCCCTCGGTGGTACGCCGCGCGGCCGAGCACGAACACGTAGGCCAGGAACGTCGCCTCGGCGAGCACGCCGATCGCGATCCGGGCCCAGGTCGGCAGGGGCGACGGCGTCACGAAGGCCTCGATGCACCCGCTGATCGCGAGGACGCCGGCGAGCCCGACCGCGACCGTGCCGGCGGTCCGGCCCTCGCGCGCGAAGGACTGGGCGCGCGGCAGGTCGCCGGGCTCGACCCAGGCCCAGAACAGCCGCAGACCGACACCGCCGGCGACGAAGACGGCGGTCAGCTCCAGCAGGCCGTGGGGCAGGAGCAGCCCCCAGAACTGAGCGGCATGACCGTGGCGGGTCATGATCGACCCGATCACGGCGAGGTTGGCGACGTTCTGGAACAGCAGGTAGACCACCGGCAGCCCGAGCACCCCGAGCGAGAGGCACAGCGCGGTCACCCAGACGTTGTTGGTCCAGACCTCAGCGGCGAAGTGGGTCGCGGCGTACTGGCTGTAGTAGCCCGAGAAGTCGTGGTTGACCAGCTGGTCGACCTGGCGCGGCGAGAGCATCGTCTGCTCCACGTCGGGGTGGCCGAGCAGCCACAGCATCATCACCGCCGTCACGACCACGTTGGCGGCGAGGGTGCCCAGCCACCACCAGCGCAGTCGGTACAGCGCCGCCGGGAACCGCTCCAGGACGAACGACAGGACCCCGTGCCAGGTGCTGCGGCGTGCGCGGCCGGAGCGGTTGCGCGCCCGGCTGAGCACCAGCGATAGATAGGTGACCACCGTCGCGTCGGGTGACGTCGTGCGGACCATCGACAGGTGGGTGGCGACGCGCTGGTACCGCTCCACCAGCTCGTCGCTCTCGCGGCCGTCGAGACGACGCTTGCGTGACAGCGCCTCGAGCCGCTGCCACTCCGCGTGGTTCGCCAGCACGAACGCGTCCAGGTCCACGTCCCCGACCATAAACTTCGAGGCGATGTCCGTGCCGGAGTTCGCGATGCTGACCCCCGACGACCTCGTCACCGGCGAGGCCGTCGCGCTCGACCTGCCCGCGGCCTCGGTCGGGACCCGGATCCTGTCCGGGCTCCTGGACGTCCTCGCCCTGGGGGTGCTCGCCTTCGGCGTCCTCTTCGCGGCGCTGGTCGCCAGCAGCCATGCGGACGGCGCGCTGCAGCACGTCGCCCTGGTGTGCTCGCTGATGGCGGTGTTCCTGGTCTATCCCACGGTCATGGAGACGGTCACGCGGGGCCGGTCGCCGGGCAAGCTCGCCCTGGGTCTGCGGGTGGTGCGCGACGACGGCGGCACCGTCACGGCTCAGCAGTCGTTCGTCCGCGCCCTGGTCGCGATCCCCGAGATCTACCTCCTCAGCGGCGGTCCCGCGTTCTTCAGCTGCCTGGTCAGCTCGCACGGCAAGCGGCTCGGCGACTACGCCGCCGGCACCTACGTCGTCCGCGACCGGGTGGCCCTCCGGCTGCCGCCACCGGTGCCGATGCCGCCGGCTCTCGCGACGTGGGCCGCCCGGGCGGACCTGCGCACGCCGCCGGTCGGCCTGGCCCTGGCCACGCGGCAGTACCTCGGCCGCCTGTCCACGCTCGACGCGGCGGCCCGGGACCGGATCGGCAGCCTGCTGGCCGACCGGATGGCGGAGTACGCCGCGCCGCCACCCCCTCCCGGGACGGCGTCGTGGGACTTCCTGGCGGCCGTGTCGGCGGCGCGTCGTGAGCGCGACCTCGAGCGGCTACGCCGCGACGCCGGCCTCCGCGCCCGCCTGAGGACCCGGTGAGCCAGCCGCAGCTGCGCGCCCCCGGTGACGTGCTGGTGCACCTGCGGCGCGCCCGCGACCACGCCGACCGGCACTACGCCGAGCCGCTCGACCTCGCCTCGCTCGCGGCCGTGGCCGGGCTGAGCAAGTACCACTTCCACCGGCTCTTCGCCGCGACGTACGGCCGCACGCCGGCGGCGTACCTGTCCGAACGCCGGATCGAGCGCGCGCAGGACCTCCTGCGCGCCACCAACCTCACCGTCACCGAGATCTGCCACGCGGTCGGCTTCTCCAGCCTGGGCTCGTTCAGCAGCACGTTCCGACGGATCGTGGGTGAGACGCCCAGCGACTTCCAGCGGCGGTACGCCACAGGAGCACCGCACATCCCCGGCTGCTTCGTCTTCATGTGGGGCCTGGCGGAGCGGTCCGCAAGCGAGGAGAAGCCCTCCGGCCACGACCGCTCCTAGCGTGTCCGCATGATCTCCAACATCGCCATCGTCAGCGTGTTCGTGAAGGACATCGACGAGTCCCTGAGCTTCTACACCGACGTCCTCGGCTTCCGCGCCGCGGACGACGTCACCATGGGCGACTACCGCTGGTGCACCGTGGTCCACCCGCAGCAGCCCGAGCTCGCCGTCCACCTGACCACGCCCGGCCCTCCGCTCTCGCCCGAGCTGCAGGACGCGATCCGGCGGGCCCAGGACGAGGGCGGCACGCCCGGCCTCGGGCTCAACGTCGACGACTGCCAGGCGACGTACGACGAGCTGGTGGCCAAGGGCGTGGAGTTCCTGCAGCCGCCCTCGGACCGTCCGTACGGCGTCGAGGCGCTCTGCCGCGACAACAGCGGCAACTGGCTGGTGCTGGTGGAGCAGAAGTTCTCGCCCGGCGACGCCCCGGACACGCTCGGCTGACGAGGCCCTAGATTGCGGGCATGATCGACCGTTCTCGTCTGTCGTCCCTGCGAGCCGACGAGGAGCGACGCTTCGTCGAGACCCATCCCCGGTCGCACGAGCTGGCCCAGCAGGCGAACGGATCGCTGCTCGCCGGCGTCCCGATGCCGTGGATGACGCGATGGGCGGGCTCGTTCCCGGTGTACCTCGACTCGGCCACCGGCGCTCGCCTGGTCGACGTCGACGGCGTCGAGTACGTCGACCTGTGCCTCGGCGACACGGGCGCGATGACCGGTCACGCCCTGCCGGCGGTGGCCGAGGCGGTCGCGCGGCAGGCGCGACAGGGCATCACGACCATGCTCCCCTCGGACGACGCGATCTGGGTCTCGCAGGAGCTGGCGCGCCGGTTCGGCCTGCCGCAGTGGCAGTTCGCGATGACCGCCACCGATGCCAACCGGTTCGTGCTGCGGTTCGCCCGACACCTCACCGGCCGGCCGCGGATCGCGGTGATGGACTGGTGCTACCACGGCACCGTCGACGAGGCCTTCGCGACGCTGGACGGGGAGCGCGTCGTCCCACGGCCGGGTCTGCTCGGCCCGCCGGTGGACGTCGCCGAGACCACCGCCGTCCTGCCCTTCAACGACGTCGCGGCGATGGAGCGCCGACTGGCTCAGGGTGATGTGGCCTGCCTGCTGATGGAGCCGGCGCTGACCAACATCGGGATCGTGCTCCCCGACGACGGCTACCTCGACGCGGTCCGCGAGATCACCCGTCGGCACGGCGTGCTGCTGGTCATCGACGAGACCCACACGCTCTGCGCCGGCCCGGGCGGCGCGACGGCCGCGTGGGGGCTGGAGCCGGACCTGCTGGTGGTCGGCAAGTCGATCGCCGGCGGCGTCCCGCTGGCGGCGTACGGCATGACGGCCGAGGTGGCCGACCGGCTCAGGGAACCGATGCTCGGGCACGAGATCGACGTCGCCGGGGTCGGCGGGACGCTCACGGCCAACGCCCTCGCGCTCGCCGCAGCCCGCGCCACCCTCGCGACGTCGCTGCGCGCGGAGGACTTCGCCGTCGCGGTACCGCTGGCCGAGCGGTTCACCGACGGAGTCGCGTCGGTGATCGCCGAGCACGGGCTCCCGTGGAGCGTCCAGCGTCTCGGCTGTCGCGGGGAGTACTGGTTCTGCCCGCCGCCGCGTACCGGCGCCGAGGCGGCCGCCGCCGTCGACGACGAGCTCGAGTCGCTGCTGCACCTGTGGACGCTCAACCGCGGCGTGCTGCTGACGCCGTTCCACAACATGGCGCTGTTCTCGCCGCTGCACAGCGCCGACGACGTGGACCGGCACACGGCCGCCTTCGCCGAGGCGGTCGCCGCGCTGGTCGGGTGACCTCGCCGCGGCTTACGGGTGCATGAACCCCGCGAACATCGCGCCGCTGAACGCGAGGAAACCGGCGAAGAGCAGCACCGAGAGCACCAGCAGGCAGGTCGCGACGATCCCGAGCACGCGCCCGACGTTGGCCTCCGTGCGTCCACCCCACTGACCGCCGGAGGCGTCGATTTCACGGACGACGCCGTTGCCCATGCTCCAGGCGAAGGGCCCCACCAGGCCGCAGACCACGATCCCGAGGATTCCCAGCACCAGCACCGTCGTGGCCTGGGGATGGTTGGGCGCCGGCGGCCCGTAGCCGCCGTAGCCCGGGGCGCCGTAGCTCGGGGGCGGCGGGGACGGCGGGGTCGTCATGGCGGGCATTGTGGCAGCACAGCCGCCGGTCGAGCCGCAGATCCGGTCATCGAAGCCCCCCGCGTTGCTTGTCGAGCGGGAAGCAGCGGCCTACCGTCGGGGCATGCCGCAGGAGGCGATGGGCGTCCTCGACCTGGCCCTGATCACGCTGGTGATCCTCGCCGGGGTCTGGCTGATCGCGCGCTCCACCGAGGCCGCCACCGTCGGGCGGCGCTTCGCTCGCCCCGCCCTGCTTCGGCCGTCCGCTCCAACCGGCACCGGCCGGGATGCCGATCGAGCGGATCGCCGCGGACCTGCGCCGGATCCGGCCGCAGACCCGCGACCTGGCGCCCGGTACCCCCATGGCGCGGAGGACTGCTGTCGTCGCGGCGTACGACGAGGCACTGCTGGACGCCTGCCGGGCCCTCGACGTCCCGACCGAGCTGGGCCGGATGACCGACGCGTTCGAGCGTGAGAGCGAGCGGCTGCGGACCGAGGCGGAGCTCGAGCGGGCCGGCGTCGACCTGGGCTGAGCGCTACCGCCGGGTGTAGGTCAGGTCGGTGATGGACCTCCCGGCCGTGACGCCCTTCCGCTCGAACTTGGTCACCGGGCGCTCGTCCCATCGCGGCACCACGCCACCCTCGAGCCGCGGCTCGGCGTCGAGCACCGCCACCATCTGCTCGGCGTAGTCGGCCCAGTCGGTCGCGAGCCGCCACGTCGCGCCGGTCGCCAGCCGATCGGCGACCAGGGCGGCGAAGGGCGCGTCGACGAGGCGGCGCTTGTGGTGGCGGGTCTTCGGCCAGGGGTCGGGGAAGAAGGTCCACAGCTCGGCCAGACCGCCGGGCGGCACGTGGTGCTCCAGCATCCACACGGCGTCGACCGCGCAGAAGCGGACGTTCCCGGCACCGGCCGCGGCCACCTCGGCGAGGGCCGAGGCGACCCCCGGCCGCCACACCTCCAGGGCCAGCACGTCCGCGTCGGGGCGGGCCGCGGCGAGGACGCCCGTGGCCTCGCCCACGCCCGAGCCGATCTCGACGACCAGGGGTGCCTCGCGGCCGAACCAGTCCGCGAGCCGGAAGCCGGGGTCGTCGACCACCTCGTCCGGGATGACCCAGGCCTCGTGGTGGGCGTCCCACGCCGCCTGCTGGCGCGGCGTGAACCGGCTGCCGCGGCGCGAGTAGCTGAGCACCTCGCGCACCCGGCGCCCGTCCTCGGTGAACCGCAGGTGCGGGCGCGCCGGAGGCGTCGGGTGCGGCTCCGGGACCATGTGAGCATTCTCGCCGGTCCGGCTCGCGGCCGGCGTACTAGGGTCGCGCCGTGATCGACCCTCGCCCGCTGTGGGACTTCGACGACCCGGAGGCCTCCGGCGAGCGCTTCCTGAACGCCGCGGAGGAGGCCGAGGAGCCGGACCGGACCTCGTGGCTGACGCAGTACGTCCGCGCGCTCGGCCTGCAGGGGAGGTACGACGAGGCGACCAAGGTGCTCGACGGGCTCCACTCCGACGCCCCCGAGGCGGCGACGTACCTCGCGCTCGAGCGCGGCCGGGTGCTGCGCTCGTCGGGCCAGGTCGAGGAGTCCCGGCCGCACTTCGAGAGTGCCGCGGCCGTGGCTGCCGCAGCCGGACTCGAGGCGCTGCACGTCGACGCCCTCCACATGGTGGCGCTCGCGGCCGATCCCGAGGAGCAGCTCGCGCTGAACCAGGCAGCCCTCACCGCGGCGCGCGGGGCCACCGACCCGCGCGCCCGTGACTGGGACGCGTCCCTGCTGAACAACATCGGGATGACGTACGCCGGCGCCGGCGACTTCGAGGCCGCGCTCGCGGCGTTCGAGCAGGCGCTGGCGGCGCGCGAGCGGATCGGCGACCCCGCCAGGATCCGGGTCGCCCGCTGGATGATCGGCTGGAGCTACCGCAACCTGGGCCGGCGCGACGAGGCGCTCGCGGTCCAGCGCGCCCTCAAGGACGAGCTGAACGCCGTCGGCGCCAGCGACGAGTACGTCGACGAGGAGCTCGCCCTCCTCGCGGACTAGCTGTCGAGGTCGTAGGTCAGCTCGTAGGAGTGCCCGTGCTCGTCGATCGTCAGCACGAGGCCGCCCTCGATGCCGGTGAGCCCGCCGGTGCCGGAGCCGGGGACGACGAGGTACTCCAGGCGCTGGTCGGCGTCGCGCATCACGCCGAGCTGCTGGAAGGCGAACGATCCCGAGAGCTCGCCCAGCGTCGCGTCGACGACCTCCAGCGCGACGTACCCCGCGCGACCGGCGGTCGGGTCTCCCGCCGAGAGCATCAGGCCGTGGCTCGTGCCGCTCAGGTCGCCGGACCAGGTCTTGGCCAGGGCGAACCTCCCGATGCCGTCGTCGCCGTCCTGGGGAGTGATCGTGACCTCGAAGGTCCCGTGTGCCGTCCGACTCATGACACCACCCTCCCAGGCGACGCCGACAGCTCGATTCCCGCGGCCCGGGCGGGCTCGGCGTACGCCGCGGCGAGGGACGCGACGCTCTCGTGGGCGTTCAGGCCGCTCGGATTCGGGACGACCCAGAGGTCGGCCCCGCCCAGCGGCTCGGGCTGGCGTCCGACCGCCGCCTCCGGCTGCTCGAAGGCGACCCGGAAGGCCGTGATCCCGAGGATCGCCACGACGCGGGGGCGGTGCTCGTCGACGAATTGCTCGAGCCGGGTGCGTCCGTCAAGGAGCTGTGCCCGGGTGAGCTCGTCGGCGCGCGCCGTCGCGAACGGCACGAGGTTGGTGATCCCGACCCCGCGGGCGAGGAGGGTCGCCAGGTCGTCCGCGGTCATGCCCGGTCGGCCGTCGACCGGCGGCTCGAGGATCCCGGCCGCGACCAGCGCCGGGCGGAAGCGGTTGCCCGGGTTGCCGAAGTGGATCTGGGTCGCGGCCGTCATCAGCCCCGGGTTGATGCCGACGAACACCAGCCGGACGCCGGGTCCGACGAGGTCCGGGACCGCCGCGCCGTGGAACGACTCGAGCTCGGCACGGGTGAAGCGCGGCATGGGCTCACCCTAGGGACGCCGCCTCCAGCGGCGACCACCCGCGTCGCCGCGGCGGTCGTCCGGTCACGGGCTGGTAGCCGTCGAAGCGCGACTCCAGCACACCTTCACCACCGGTCAGGTCCGGGAGCTGGCGCTGCAGCTCGTGCAGCCTCGCGGCGACGAGGCGGGCCTCGAGGCTGGTGAGGTCGCCGTCGGACGTCTGCCCGGTCAGCTCGGCGCCCCAGCGGCCGAGCAGCCCCTGGACGGTCGCGGCGTCGTCCGTGGGGATCTCGAGCAGGACCCGCAGGACCGGCTCGCACACCCGCGTCCCGGCCCGGTCGAGCGCTCGCCGGGCGACCACCGGGGTCACCTTCCGGTAGTCGAACGACGTGCTCGTCGGGCCGCGCCTGGACGGCGGCCCGTCGGCCACGCTGTAGGAGGCCTCGACCATCGTCACCGTGCAGTCGGTCACCTCCCAGCCGTGGCGCCCGTGCGCCAGCTCTCGGCGAGCGTGCTTCTCGATGCTCGCCGCGAACGCCTCCACGCTGTGGAACAGGTACAGCGGCATGTCCCGCGCGGCCACCGCCGTCCGGAACACGAAGCCCGAGCCGGGCTCCCCCGGCTCGA
This sequence comes from Nocardioides sp., assembly GCA_049841015.1. Lineage (GTDB taxonomy): Bacteria > Actinomycetota > Actinomycetes > Propionibacteriales > Nocardioidaceae > Nocardioides. The sequence goes on along the minus strand of JASGIN010000010.1, from coordinate 408,874 downwards.
GCCGGAGGCCGATGGTCGCGTGGTACGGGTTCTCGTCGGTGTTCAGCCGGACGACCGCCTCACCGACCCCACGCGGCCGCTCGACGTGGAGCACGCTCGCGTCGGAGAACTCCACCTCGATGCCGTGCTCCTCGGCGAGGGTCGCACCGAGCACCTCCTGCTGCACCCGGCCGTACAACGAGACCGTCGGGCGGCCCTGCTCGTCGAGCCGGGTCGCGATCAGGGGGTCCTGGTCGGCCAGCTGTGCGAGCGCCACCCGCAGCGCCGGCCGCAGGGCCGGGTCGACCGCCTCGACCGACGCCTCGAGCGTCGGCGGGGCGAAGTGGTGGTCCTCGGGGTCGAACGCCGCGCCGAAGCCGTCGCCGACCCGCACCGACGCGAGCCCGTGGAGACGTCCGATACGGCCGGGTCCCACCTCCTCGGCGCGCACCCACGCGCCACCCTCGAAGACCTGGAGTCCGCTGACCTTGGCGACCCTGCGCCCCGGCAGCTCCAGACGCTGCCGGTTGCACACGGAGCCGGCGAACATCCGGACGTAGGCGACCTTCTCGCCCGCGGCCCCACGCTCGACCTTGAACACCCGTCCGGAAGGCCGGTCCGAGTCCGCGACCGCCGCCGTGGGCAGCAGCGACCGGATCCCGCGCATCAGCTCGGGGACCCCCGCCCCGGTGGCGGCCGAGCCGGCGAAGACCGGATGCAGCACCCCGTCGCGGGTCTGCGCCGCCGCATCGGCCAGCAGCTGCTCCGGCGTACGGTCGCGGCCCTCGACGTACGCCGTGAGGAGGCCGTCGTCGTGCTCGGCGAGCGCCACGAGCTCGCGCTCGCGGAACGACGCGTCGTCGGCTGCCGTACGCCGTGAACGTCGCCGTCCGCGACCCGAGGCCGGCGGCCGCGCCCATCGGCAGGACGTCGGGGGTCAGCCGTCGGCGGATCGCGTCGAGGACCCCGTCGACGTCGGCGCCGGTCCGGTCGATCTTGTTCACGAACAGCAACGTCGGCACGTTCAGCCGCTGCAGCGCCCGCATCAGGATCCGCGTCTGCGGCTGCACACCCTCGACCGCCGAGAGCACGAGCACGGCGCCGTCGAGCACCCCGAGCACCCGCTCCACCTCGGCGATGAAGTCGGGGTGGCCGGGGGTGTCGACGACGTTGACCGTGAGGTCGCCGAGTGGGAAGGCCACCACGGCGGCCTTGACGGTGATGCCGCGCCGGCGCTCGATCGCGAGCGTGTCGGTGCGGGTGGTGCCGGAGTCGACGGACCCCGGTGCGTCGATGACTCCCGCGAGGTGCAGGAGGCGCTCGGTGAGAGTGGTCTTACCGGCGTCGACGTGGGCCAGGATGCCCAGGTTGAGCTGACGTGCGCGCACGCGTGATCCCTTCGAGGTGGCGGAGACGGACGGGAGCGTGCGCTGCTCGCATCTCGGTGCCTCCCTCAGGGTTCGCGTGGGTCCGGGCGGTCCGGACGCCGCCGACGCTACGGGCACCCGGCACCCCGGTGCCACGGGTTTTCCCGCGGCACCGAACGCAGCACGGCCCCGGACCTGAGGTCCGGGGCCGTGCTGGTGGTGCTGGGTCAGACTGGGTCGACCCGCAAGGTCACTTGCTGATCTTGGTGACCCGGCCGGCGCCGACGGTGCGGCCGCCCTCGCGGATGGCGAAGCGCAGGCCCTCCTCCATCGCGATCGGCTGGATGAGCTCCACCGACATCTCGGTGTTGTCACCCGGCATGACCATCTCGGTGCCCTCGGGGAGGGTCACCACGCCGGTCACGTCCGTCGTGCGGAAGTAGAACTGCGGGCGGTAGTTGTTGAAGAACGGCGTGTGCCGGCCGCCCTCCTCCTTCGACAGGATGTAGACGCTGGCGTCGAAGTTGGTGTGCGGGGTGGTCGTGCCGGGCTTGATCACGACCATGCCGCGCTCGACGTCCTCGCGCTTGGTGCCGCGGAGCAGCAGACCGACGTTCTCACCGGCCTGGCCCTCGTCGAGCAGCTTGCGGAACATCTCCACGCCGGTGACGGTGGACTTCTGCGAGGTGTCGCGGATGCCGATGATCTCGACCTCCTCGTTGATCTTCACGATCCCGCGCTCGATGCGTCCCGTGATCACGGTGCCGCGGCCGGTGATGGTGAAGACGTCCTCGACGGGCATCAGGAACGGCTTCTCGGTGTCGCGCTCCGGGGTCGGGATGTAGGAGTCCACGGCGTCCATGAGCTCGACGACCGAGGCGCCCCACTTCTCGTCGCCGTTCAGCGCCGGGAAGGCCGCGACCTTGACGACCGGGATGTCGTCGCCGGGGAACTCGTACTCGGAGAGGAGCTCACGGACCTCCATCTCGACGAGCTCGATGAGCTCCTCGTCGTCGACCATGTCGCACTTGTTCAGGGCGACCACGATCGCGGGCACGCCGACCTGACGGGCGAGCAGCACGTGCTCACGCGTCTGGGGCATCGGGCCGTCGGTGGCGGCGACCACGAGGATCGCGCCGTCCATCTGGGCCGCGCCGGTGATCATGTTCTTGATGTAGTCGGCGTGACCGGGGCAGTCCACGTGTGCGTAGTGGCGTGCCTCGGTCTGGTACTCGACGTGCGCGATGGAGATGGTGATGCCGCGCTGCCGCTCCTCCGGCGCCTTGTCGATCTCGTCGAAGGCGTAGAAGGGGTTCAGGTCGGGGTACTTGTCGTGCAGGACCTTGGTGATCGCCGCGGTCAGGGTGGTCTTCCCGTGGTCGATGTGACCGATCGTGCCGATGTTGACGTGCGGCTTGGTCCGCTCGAACTTCGCCTTAGCCACTGTGGGCTCCTCCTGTTGTTGTCACTTGACTCGTTGATTCTGCTGTATGCCGAGGGTCCGGCCAAATGGCCCTGGGGACGACGGGCGCTGAGCCCGCCGTCCGGCGGGCCTCACTCGCCGCGGACCTTCTTGACGATCTCGTCGGCGATGCCCCCGGGGACCTCGGCGTACGAGTCGAACTCCATGGAGTACGACGCCTGGCCGGAGGTCTTGGACCTCAGGTCGCCGACGTACCCGAACATCTCGGACAGGGGCACGAGGGCGTTGATGACCATGTCACCGTGGCGCTCCTCCTGGGCCTGGATCTGTCCGCGCCGGCTGTTGATGTCGCCGATGACGGTGCCGAGGAAGGGCTCAGGGGTGATGACCTCCACGGCGAACATCGGCTCCAGCAGCACGGGCTTGGCCATCCGGGCGGCCTCCTTGAAGGCCTGGTTGCCCGCGATCTTGAACGCCAGCTCCGAGGAGTCGACGTCGTGGTAGGCGCCGTCCTCGAGGGTGAACTTCACGTCCACCATCGGGTAGCCCGCGAGCACGCCGAACTCCATGGCGTCCTGGCCGCCCTGGTCGACCGACGGGATGTACTCGCGCGGGACGCGACCGCCGCTGACGTTGTTGACGAACTCGTAGCCCGCGCCGACACCGGTCTCGGGGTCGATGTTGGGGCCCAGCGAGATGACGACCTTCGCGAACTGGCCGGAGCCACCCGTCTGCTTCTTGTGGGTGTAGCTGTGGTTCTCGACGGTCTTGCGCAGGGTCTCGCGGTAGGCCACCTGCGGCTTGCCGACGGTCGCCTCGACGCGGAACTCGCGCTTCATCCGGTCGACCAGGATCTCCAGGTGGAGCTCGCCCATGCCGGCGATGATCGTCTGGCCGGTCTCCTCGTCGGTCTTGACCGTGAAGGTCGGGTCCTCGTCGGAGAGCCGCTGGATCGCGGTGCCGAGCTTCTCCTGGTCGCCCTTGGTCTTGGGCTCGATCGCGACCTCGATGACCGGGGCCGGGAACGACATGGACTCCAGCACCACCGGGTTGGCGATGTCGGACAGGGTGTGCCCGGTCTTGGTGTCCTTCAGACCCATCACGGCCACGATCTGCCCGGCGCCGACCGACGCGATCTCCTCACGCTTGTTGGCGTGCATCTGGTAGACCTTGCCGATCCGCTCCTTCTTGCCGGTCACGGAGTTCAGCACCGTGGCGCCGGCCTCCAGCTTCCCGGAGTAGACGCGGACGTAGATGAGCTTGCCGAGGTGCGGGTCGCTGGCGATCTTGTAGGCCAGGCCGGCGAACGGCTGGTCGTCGGACGGCATCCGCTCGATCTTCTCGTCCTCGTCGTTGACCTTGTGGCCCACGATGGCGTCGATGTCGAGCGGGCTCGGGAGGAACTTCACGACCGCGTCGAGCAGGGGCTGCACGCCCTTGTTCTTGAACGCCGTGCCGCACAGCACCGGGTTGACCAGGTCGGCCAGGGTGGCGCGACGGATGCCGTCCTCGATCTCCTGGACCGAGAGGTCCTCGCCCTCGAGGTACTTCTCCATGATCGAGTCGTCGGCCTCGGCCAGCGTCTCGAGCAGCTTCTCGCGGTACTCGTCGGCCTGGGCCCGCAGCGACTCCGGGATCTCCTCGACCTCGTAGTCCTCACCCATCTTGGTCTCGCCGCGCCAGGTCAGGGCACGCATGCCGACCAGGTCGACGACGCCGAGGAAGTCGCCCTCGGCACCGATGGGCAGCTGCAGCACCAGCGGCGTGGAGTTCAGCCGCTCGACCATCATGTCGACGCAGCGGAAGAAGTCCGCACCCGTGCGGTCGAGCTTGTTGACGAAGCACATCCGGGGCACGGAGTACTTGTTGGCCTGACGCCACACGGTCATCGTCTGCGGCTCGACGCCGGCCACGCCGTCGAAGACCGCGACCGCACCGTCGAGCACCCGCAGGGAGCGCTCGACCTCGGCGGTGAAGTCGACGTGCCCGGGGGTGTCGATGATGTTGATCTGGTGGTCCTTCCACCAGCAGGTCGTCGCGGCGGACGTGATCGTGATGCCGCGCTCCTGCTCCTGCTCCATCCAGTCCATCGTGGCGGCGCCCTCGTGGACCTCGCCGATCTTGTAGGTGATGCCGGTGTAGAAGAGGATGCGCTCGGTCGTGGTGGTCTTGCCGGCGTCGATGTGCGCCATGATGCCGATGTTGCGGACCTTCTTGAGGTCGGTGGTGATGTCGACAGCCACTGTCGGTTCGTTTCCTTAGGTAGGAATGGTGGGCGGTGCCGCGGCGTACGCGTCCCGTCGGGGCGGCGTACGCCGGCGGATCACCAGCGGTAGTGGGCGAAGGCCTTGTTGGACTCGGCCATCTTGTGGGTGTCCTCGCGCTTCTTCACCGCGGCACCCAGGCCGTTCGACGCGTCGAGGATCTCGTTCATGAGGCGATCGGACATGGTCTTCTCACGACGGTCCTGGGCGTACCCGACCAGCCACCTCAACGCGAGGGTGGTGCCGCGTGTTCCCTTGACCTCGATCGGGACCTGGTAGGTCGCGCCGCCGACCCGCCGGGACTTCACCTCGATCGCCGGCTTGACGTTGTCCATGGCCCGCTTGAGCGTGACCACGGGGTCGGTGCCGGTCTTGTCGCGGCAGCCCTCGAGGGCGGTGTAGACGATGCGCTGGGCGACCTGCTTCTTGCCGTCCTTGAGCACCTTGGAGACCAGCTGGGTGACCAGCTGCGACCCGTAGACCGGGTCGGTGTCGATCGGCCGCTTCGGGGCCGGACCCTTGCGCGGCATCAGCCCTTCTCCTTCTTCGCGCCGTAGCGGCTGCGGGCCTGCTTGCGGTTCTTCACGCCCTGCGTGTCGAGCGTGCCGCGGATGATCTTGTAGCGGACGCCGGGGAGGTCCTTCACCCGGCCGCCGCGCACGAGCACGATGGAGTGCTCCTGGAGGTTGTGACCCACGCCCGGGATGTACGCCGTGACCTCGACGCCGCTCGACAGGCGCACGCGGGCGACCTTGCGGAGGGCGGAGTTCGGCTTCTTCGGGGTGGTGGTGTAGACGCGAGTGCAGACGCCTCGGCGCTGCGGGGAGCCCTTCAGGGCCGGCGTCTTGGTCTTGGACGCCTTGTCGCGCCGGCCGTTACGGACCAGCTGCTGAATGGTGGGCACGCGGTGGTTCCCTTTCCGTCCCTACATCAGTACTCGGCGCCTTGCCGGGCACGATCGTGCTCTGGGCACGCGAACGTGTCCGGACCGGCCGGACACGGTCCTCAAGGCTACTCGGGTGGGGCGTGGCAGCCAAAACGACATACCACCCGGGGCGGGCGGGCCGAGCCGGCCCGACATGGTGCGGGATCAGGCCGCCTGGACCTGGACCCGCTCCGGCTCGGCGTCCGCCTCGTCCCGCGTGGGCCGCGCGAACAGCGCGACGGCCAGGACGACCCCGAAGATCGTGAGGATCCCGCCCCCCAGCAGCGTCCAGCGCGGCCCGAACTGCTGGCCGATCCAGCCGATGATCGGCGAGCCGAGCGGCGTACCGCCCATCACGATGGTCATGTACAGCGCCATCACCCGCCCACGCAGGACGGGGGCCGACTCCAGCTGCATGATCGCGTTGGCGGAGTTGAGCATGGTGAGGGTGAACAGGCCGATCACCGGGCAGACGATCGCGAAGGCGAGGTAGGTCGGCATGATCCCGGCGACCATCTCCGTCGCGCCGAAGCCGAGGGCGGCTCCGGCCACCAGGCGCAAGCGGATGTGAACGCGTCGGGCGGCCAACAGCGCGCCGGTCAGCGAGCCGACCGCCATCGCCGAGCCGAGGATGCCGAACTCCCCCGCGCCCTTGCCGAACACGTGGGTGGCCATGAGGGCCGAGGTGATCTGGAAGTTCATGCCGAAGGTGCCGGCGAAGAACACCATGACCAGGATCGCCATCATCTTGGGCTGGCTGCGGACGTAGCGCACCCCCTCGACCAGCATCCCCGGCGTCCGCGCGACGCGCTTGGGCGAGTGCAGCAGCGTGGTGTCCATGTGCTCGAGCTGCCAGATCACCGCGGCGTACGACGCGGCGTTGATCAGGATCACCCAGCCCGTGGCCCAGGCGCCGCCGCCGAGGGCGCCGATCATGAGCCCGGCGATGGCCGGGCCGATGATCCGCGCGGTGTTGAACGTCGCGGAGTTGAGGCCGACCGCGTTGGTCAGGTCGTCGGGCCCCACCATCTCCGAGACGAACGACTGCCGGGCCGGTGCGTCGAACGCCGAACCGATGCCGAACAGGAAGGCGATGAGGTAGACCTCCCAGACCCGGGCGACCCCGGTCACCGCGAGCACGCCTAGGACCAGGGAGGCCGCGGCCATGGTCAGCTGCGTGAGCTGGAGCAGCCGGCGCTTGGAGAAGCGGTCGGCGATCACGCCGGCGTACGGCGAGAGCAGCAGCACAGGCAGGAACTGCAGCCCCGTCGTGATGCCGAGCGCGGTGCCGCTGCCGTGGGTCAGCCGGAGCACGAGCCAGTCCTGGGCCACGCGCTGCATCCAGGTGCCGGTGTTGGACACCAGGCTGCCGATCGCGTAGCGCCGGTAGTTGGGGTTGTGCAGGGCTCGGAAGGTGGGGCTCAAGGTCTGCTTTCGATCGGGCGTGCGGGTGGTCTAGTCGGAGGTGGCGAGGCGTTCGAGGATCGGGGCGGCCTGGCGCAGCGTCGCGCGCTCCTCGGGAGTCAGCTCGCGCAGGCGCCGCGCCAGCCAGGCGTCCCGGCGGGCGCGGTCGGCCATGAGCGTCGCGCGGCCCTGCTCGGTGAGGACGACCACGACCTGGCGGCCGTCGGTCTCGTGGGCACGGCGTACGACGTAGCCGCCCTCCTCGAGGGCGTTGACGGTGCGGGTCATGCTCGGGGGCTGCACCCGCTCGTGGGCGGCGAGCTCGCCGACGCTCACGTCGCCGTTGCGGTGGAGGCACCCGAGCACGGCCATCGCCCCCATGCTCAGGGGGTTGTCGGGGTGACGCTCGTTGCTCAGCCTCCGACGCAGGCGCATCACGCTAAGCCGGAGCTCGCTCGCGAGCCCGGCGTCACTGCGCGCAGCCATCTCCACAGTCGGCATATCGTGAGCATAACTCATTACCCTCGCTAAATATTTGCTGACCTGGCACTCGCGTGACACCGGACGACGCTGACCCGGCACTCGCAAGTGCCGGGTCAGTGCCAGAACGTGTTACGCGAGTGCCGGGTCAGCGTCGTCCGGTGTCACGCGAGTGCCAGGTCAGCGTCAGGTGAAGAAGACGGTGATGGGGTGGATGGCGAAGTAGACGAGGAAGAGGGCGGCGACGACCCAGAGGAGGGGGTGGACCTCGGCGGTCTTGCCCTTGACCGCCTTGATCAGCACGTAGGCCAAGAACCCGGCGCCGATGCCGATGCTGATCGAGTAGGTGAACGGCATCAAGATGATCGTGAGGAACGCCGGGATCGCGATCTCGGTGTCGGTCCAGCTGATGCCGGCGACCTGCTGCATCATCAAGAACCCGACGAGCACCAGCGCCGGGACCGCCGCCTCGCTCGGGATCACGCTGACCAGCGGGGCCAGGAAGATCGAGAGCAGGAAGAGCACACCGGTCACCACGGAAGCCAGTCCGGTGCGGGCTCCCTCGCCGACCCCTGACGCACTCTCGATGTACGACGTGTTGGACGAGACCCCGGCGGCGCCACCGGCGGCCGCGGCGACGGAGTCGACGACCAGGATCCTCCGCGTGTTCGGCGGGATGCCCTCGGAGTCGAGCAGGCCGGCCTCGGCGCCGATCGCCGTCATCGTGCCCATGGTGTCGAAGAAGTCGGCCAGCATCAGCGTGAACACCAGCAGCAGCGCGGTGACGACGCCGGCGGAGCCGAACGCGCCGAACGGGTTGAAGTGGCCGAGCGTGTCGAAGTGCGGGGTGTCCGCCACCTTGCTCGGCCACTTCGGGACGTTCAGACCCCAGCCGCCGGTCGGGTTGGTCTGGCTGGACCCGAAGTCGCCGATGCTCTCGACGACGATCGCCAGGATCGTGGTGGCGATGATCGCCAGCAGGATCGCGCCCCGGACCCGCTTGACCCACAGCGTGATCACCAGCGCGAGCCCGAGCAGGAACACCAGCACCGGCCAGCCCTGGAGGTAGAACCCCGTGCCGGGCTGGACGGGCACGGTGGTGTGCGCGGCGTCGGGCACGCGGCGTACGAAGCCGGCGTCGACGAAGCCGATGAAGGCGATGAACAGGCCGATCCCGACGGAGATCGCCGTCTTCAGTTGAGCGGGTACGGCGTGGAACACCGCCGTCCGGAAGCCGGTGAGCACCAGGATCAGGATGACGACGCCCTCGAGGAAGATCAGCCCCATCGCGTCGGACCACGACATCTGCTGGGCGACCGAGACGGCCAGGAAGGCGTTCAGCCCGAGCCCGGTGGCCAGCGCCAACGGGTAGTTCGCGACGGCGCCCATCAGGATCGTCATCAGGCCCGCCACGAGCGCGGTACCGGCCGCGATGGCCGGCAGGTTGGACCCGTTGCCGGTGCCGCCACCGAGGAAGTGGCCGTTCTTGTCCGGCGCGAACCCGAGGATCAGCGGGTTGAGCACGATGATGTAGGCCATCGTGAAGAACGTGACGAAGCCGCCCCGGATCTCGCGCTCCAGCGTCGAGCCGCGCGCACTGATCTTGAAGTAGCGGTCGAGGCCGCTCTCGTGACCCCGAGGGGCGTTCCGGCGCGGGGTCGGGCCGGTCTTGCTCCGGTCCGGTCCGTGGGTGCTGGTCGGCTGGTGGCCCTCGGGCTGGTCCGTCACGAGCGGCAGCATGCCAGAGCCCGCGCCGGCCGGATAGTGGTCCTACGATGACCGCGTGGAGCTCCGCGACGACCAGCCGATGCAGCACGAGGTCGGCAGTCGCACCTACCTGGTGGCCGACGTCGAGCCGCTCGACGTCGACGGCGTGCGAACGGTCCAGGTCGGGGTCGCCCTGTGGGTGATCGGGTTCGTGGCGCTGCTGCCGTTCTACGGTCGGCTGCAGGACGCCGGTCGCGGCTGGATGCTCTGGACGTGCGCCGCCGGCTGCGGTCTGGGCCTGCTCGGGTTGGAGTACTGCCGGCGCCGCAAGCGCGCGCGGGCCGCGCTACGCGCGCACCGGGCCGACCAGCCGGAGTGAGCGGCGAGGTTCAGAAGAGCTCGAGGTCCTCGGCGAGCTCGTCGACGACCGGGTCGGGCAGCGGCAGCGGCTCGTGCCGCTTGGCCAGACGCACCTCGGAGTGGGCGCCGCAGCCGTGGGTGAAGGCCACCACGCGACCGTCGTCGTTGGCGTCGCCGTTGGCGCACACGCCGAAGGACTCCGCCAGGGAGCCCGACATCCGCAGCAGGAAGCCGCACGTCGAGCACGGCTCGGGGGCCGACTGTGCCAGCGGCGCCTCCGGCCCGGCGTCCCCGTCGTGCCAGCGCTGCGCCGCGAGCTCGTGGCCCTCGGGCGAGAGCGTGCGGATCCGGCCGATCCCGAGATCCTTGGCGACGGTGCGGATCTGGGTCCGGGCGTCGGCGTCGAGCGCGTCGTCGCCGAAGGAGTACGTCGGGACGAGCCGCGGGTCGTCGTCGGAGACCGGCAGCAGGTCGCCGGGCGAGAGGTCGCCGGGCTTGATCCGCTCGCGGTAGGGCACCCAGCTCGGGGCGACGATCGCCTCGGCGCCCGGCACGAGCACGATCTCGGCCACCGTCACGGCCTTCTGGCGCGAGGCACGGACGACGGTCACCGACCAGCGCCACCCGGCGTACCCCGGTTTGCAGCAGTCGAAGAGATGGGTGACGACCCGCTCGCCCTCCGCGTCGGCGGCGAGGTGGTCCCCGACGTCGACCGCGTCGACCTCGGCCAGCAGCGCCTCGCGGGCGACGTCGACGGCCGCCACGGCCACGGTGTCCGCCTTCGGGGTCATGGCGCCATGATGACCGATCCGGCCGCCGCGTGTCAGATCGAAGCAGAAGCCGATCGCTCGCGCCGCCTCAGGCAGGATGGGTCCATGACCCTCCCGCGCAACGAGCCCGACACGGAGGCGTCGGGCTCCGGTACGCCGGGCTCGGGAGCCACCGGGGCGCGAGCCGTCGGCCGCGGCCTGCGCTCGGCGGCGCGCGGGACGGGCCGGTTCTCGCGCTTCGCCCTGCGTACGGCGCACAAGGCGGCGGGTGCACAGGGTGCGGAGGACAGCGGCCTCGCCCGTCTGATCGAGCTCGGGGCGTTCAACGCGGCGGGCGACGCGGCGCTCGCGATCTCGCTGGCGGGCACGGTGTTCTTCCAGGTGCCGGCCGGTGAGGCGCGCACCCAGGTCGCGCTGTTCCTGGGCCTGACGATGCTGCCCTTCGCGATCGTGGCGCCCCTGATCGGGCCGTTCCTCGACCGGTTCAGCCACGGTCGCCGCTGGGCGATCGGGGCGACGATGGCCGCCCGGGCGTTCCTCGCGTGGGTCCTGGCCGGGGCGGTCGTCGACCAGTCGGCGATGCTCTTCCCCGCGGCGCTGGGCTGCCTGGTGGCGTCCAAGGCCTACAACGTCACCCGCGCCGCGGCGGTGCCCCGGATCCTGCCGGAGGGCCTGTCCCTGGTGAAGGCCAACGCCCGCACGTCGATGGCGGGCGTCGTCGGCGTGGCCGTCTCGGCGCCGCTGGCAGGCCTGACCTACCTGATGGGCCCGCAGTGGTCGCTGCGCTACACCTTCTGCGTCTTCGTCCTGGGCACCATCTGGGCGATCCGGCTGCCGTCCCGCGTCGACTCCAGCCAGGGTGAGGAGTCGCTCGGCTTCCTCAGCGGGTCCGACGACGACACCCAGCCAGCCACCGGCCGACGCAGGAAGATGCGGATCCCGGCGTCGATGGCCTTCGCCCTGCGTGCGAACTGCGGCCCGCGCTGGCTGTCGGGGTTCCTCACGATGTTCATGGCCTTCCTGCTGCGCGCCAACCCGATCGAGGGCTACTCCGGGAAGTTCCTGCTGGCCGCGGTCGTGGGAGCGGCCGGGTTCGGCAACGTGCTCGGCATCGCCATCGGCTCGCTCCTGCGACGGATCAACCCGCGGGTCACCGTCGTCCTCGCGCTGCTGGCCGACGTGGCCGCCGTGCTCTTCGCCGCTCTCTTCTACGGCCTGCTTCCCCTGATCGTGCTGGGACTCGTCGTCGGCCTCGCCCAGACCCTGGCGAAGCTCTCGCTGGACTCCACGATCCAGCGCGACGTCCCCGAGCGGGTCCAGACCAGCGCCTTCGCGCGCAGCGACACCACCGTCCAGCTGGCCTGGGTGATGGGTGGCTTCGTCGGCATCGCGCTACCCCTGCATCCCCGGCTGGGGCTCAGCGTGGCCGCCGTCGTCCTCGGGGCCTGGACGCTGTTCGTCCTGGCCAGTCCCCTGCGCCGTACGCGCTGAGCCTCGGGCTAGAGCTCGAGCTCGTCCGCCAGCGCCCGGAGCAGCTTGGCGGTCGGTCGGGCCTGGCGCGCGTCGGGGTGGCGCCCGTGCCGGTAGGCCTCGCCGACGCCGTCGAGCAGCCGGATCAGGTCCTCGACGATCGGGACCATCTCCTCGGGCGTCTTGCGGCGGGCGTGCGACTGGTTGCGCTGCACCGACGCCGGGGCGTCGAGCACCCGCACCTGGAGCGCCTGGTCGCCGCGGCGACCCTGGGCGATGCCGAACTCGACTCGGGTGCCGGCCTTGAGCACGGTGGTGCCCTCGGGCAGGGCCTCGGCGCGCACGTAGACGTCGGGGCCGCTCTCCTGGGACAGGAAGCCGAACCCCTTCTCGGCGTCGAACCACTTCACCTTGCCAGTCGGCACGTCGTTCCCTCTTCCACACCTGAGCCCCGAGACCCGGGGCGGACGGTCAAGCGTAGGCGGCAGCCGGTGGCCGACACCAACCCCAATTCGGGGTGCGTCCACTCAGCCCAGGCGGTCGGCGACCACGCGGTCGAGGACGTCGAGCGGCAGCGACCCGCTGCGCAGGACGGCGCTGTGGAACCGGCGTACGTCGAACCAGTCGCCCTGCCGCTCCTCGGCCTCGCGTCGCATCCGCTGGATCTCCAGCCGGCCCACCATGTACGACGTGGCCTGGCCCGGGGTGCAGATGTAGCGGTCGATCTCGGGCCGGCACACGCCCTCGGTCAGCGGCGAGTTCGCGACCATGTAGTCGATGGCCTGCTGACGGCTCCACCCGAGCGCGTGCAGGCCGGTGTCGACCACCAGCCGGCAGGCCCGCATGGAGTCGGCGCTGAACATGCCCATCCGGTCGATCGGCCCGGAGTACAGGCCCATCTCGTCGGAGAGCCGCTCGGTGTACAGCCCCCACCCCTCGGCGTACGCCGAGCTGTGCAGGTGCTTGCGGAACTCCGGGATCGAGTCCGGCAGCTCGGCGGCGATCGCGAGCTGCAGGTGGTGCCCCGGCACGCCCTCGTGGAAGGCCATCGCCTCCAGCTCGAAGCGTCCCCACGAGGTCGGGTCGGAGACGTTGATGAAGAACGTGCCGCCGCGGGAGCCGTCGGTCGCGGGCGGGAAGTAGAACGCCTTGGCGCCGACCTCGGTGCCCTGCACCGCGCACGGCGCCTTCGGGACGACCTCGAACCACTCCCCCATCTCGGCCCCGGCCCGGGCCAGGGCGATCTTGGACTGGGAAACCAGCTCCTCGGCGTCGGTGAAGTGCAGGGCCGGATCGCTGCGCATGGCGCCGAAGATCTGCTCGAGGTCGTCGGTGCCGACCGCCTCGGGGCCCAGCGCGCGGTACTCGTCGGCGAGGGAGGCCACCTGGGCGAGTCCGATCTCGTGGATCTCCTCGGCCGACTTGTCGGTGGTGGTGAAGTAGCGCAGCGCCGCGGCGTAGGTGTCGTCCCCGCCGTCGAGCCAGCGCAGGCCGCACCGGTCGTCGGGCGGCGCGTCGGGCAGGACCCCGCGCAGCGCCTCGCCGAGCTCGGCCAGTCCGGGCCGCAGCGAGTGCTCGACAGCCCCACGCAGCGACGCGTGCAGGTCGTCTGCGTCGACGCCGTCGGGAACGCGTACGGCCGCCACGACCGGGTCCTCCGTGAGCGGCCGCGCCAAGGCCGTGTCGATCTGGTCGAGGGTCCGACGGATCGCGAACTCGGGCGACACCCAGCCGTCGGAGGCGCCGTCACGCACCCGCTCGGCGACGTGTCGCAGGTAGCTCCCGACCCCCTCCAGCTTGGCCGGCATCTGCGCGGCGACCTCGGCGTCGGGCACGGACAGCAGCCCGAGCACCAGGGGCAGCTGCACCTGCGGGCCGCTGATCGGGTTGGCGGCCAGCGCCGTGCGCGGCGTGTCGACGAGGTCGGCGCTGCTCGTGGCCGTGGCGACGATGACCTCACGGGTCAGCCCCTGCTCCTCGTCGAGGCCGGTCGGGTCGAGGTCGCCGGCTCGCTGCGCGAACGAGCGCAGCATCGCGACCTGCCGCTGCTCTGCCTCGCGGCTCGGGTCCTCGTAGCGGCCCACGGCGCCGTAGTCGCCGAGCATGTGCCGCCAGGTGGGACTGACGTCGAGGAGCGCCGACCAGTACTCGTCGGCCAGCTGGGTCAGGTCGTCGCTCACGAGTCGGATCCCTTCCGAGGGTTGCGGTCCGACCAACCTAGCGGCGTACGTCGGCTCCGTGGCCGGTCCCGGCCAGGCCCAGCTTGGCCGCGGTCTCCTCGCGCATCTGCACCTTCCGGATCTTCCCGGTCACCGTCATCGGGAACTCGTCGACGATCAGGACGTAGCGCGGGATCTTGTAGTGGGCGAGCCGTCCGGCGCAGAACTCCCGCACCTGGTCGGCGTCCAGCGGCTGCGCGCCCTCGTTGAGCTTGATCCAGGCGGCGAGCTCCTCGCCGTACTTCTCGTCGGGGACGCCGATGACCTGGACGTCCTCGATGTCCGGGTGACCGTAGAGGAACTCCTCGATCTCGCGCGGGTAGATGTTCTCGCCACCGCGGATGACCATGTCCTTGATCCGGCCGACGATGTTGCAGTAGCCGTCCTCGCGCATCTCCGCGAGGTCGCCGGTGTGCATCCAGCCGTCGGCGTCGATGGCCTCGGCGGTCTTCTCGGGGTCGTCCCAGTAGCCGAGCATCACGGAGTAGCCGCGGGTGCAGAACTCACCGGGCTGACCTCGCTCGACGGTCTCACCGGTGGCCGGGTCGACGATCTTGATCTCCACGTGCGGGTGGACCCGCCCGATCGAGGCCGTACGTCGCTCGAGGTCGTCGTCGGTTCGCGTCTGGCAGGAGACCGGGCTGGTCTCGGTCATGCCGTAGGCGATCGAGGCGGTCTCCATGTGCATGTCGTTGACGCAGCGCTTCATCACCTCGACCGGGCAGATCGAGCCGGCCATGATGCCGGTGCGCAGCGACGACAGGTCGTGCTCGCCGAACGACGGGTGGTGCTGCATCGCGATGAACATGGTCGGCACGCCGTACACGGCCGTACAGCGCTCGCCGCTGATGGCGTCGAGCGTGAGCGCGGGGTCGAAGCCCGGGCCGGGGATCACCATCGTCGCGCCGTGGCTGGTGCAGCCGAGGTTGGCCATCACCATCCCGAAGCAGTGGTAGAAGGGCACCGGGATGCACAGCCGGTCCTGCTCGGTCAGGTCGATCAGCTCGGTCGTGAAGTAGCCGTTGTTGAGGATGTTGCGGTGGCTGAGCGTGGCGCCCTTCGGGAAGCCGGTGGTGCCCGACGTGTACTGGATGTTGATCGGGTCTCCCGGCTCGAGCGTCCGCTGGCGGACGTTGAGCGCGTCGGCCTCGAGGGACTCGCCGCCACGGACCAGCTCGTCCCAGTCGTCGGTGTCGAGATAGACCACGCGCTGCAGGGCGGGGTTCTGGGCGGCCGTCTCCTCGACCATGCCGCGGTAGTCGCTGGTCTTGAAGGTGCTCGCGGCGACCAGGAGCTTGGTCCCGGACTGGTTCATCGCGTAGGAGAACTCGTGCGTGCGGTAGGCCGGGTTGACGTTGACCAGGATCGCGCCGGCCTTCGCCGCGGCGTACTGGGTGAGCGTCCAGCGAGCGCTGTTGGGTCCCCAGATGCCGACCCGGTCGCCCTTCTCGATGCCGGCCGCGATCAGCCCCCGCGCGACCCGGTCGACGTCGTGGTCGAACTCGCGCCAGGTCCAGCGCCGGCCGGTCTCGCGCTCGACGAGCGCCTCGCGGTCGGGGAAGGCCGCCACCGTCCGCTCGAGGTTGGCGCCGATCGTCTCGTCCAAGAGAGCCGGCTCGGTCTCGCCCTTCGCATGGGACTCCACACCTCGGAGGTTAGGTCGGACCGGTTGGCCGACGGTAGGGCGCGTCCACGTCGGTCCGAGCCTGCCGACGGCACCTAGGGTGGAGGCGTGGACACCGAGTCCGTGCTGCAGCTGCTGCGCGACGTCGCCGACGAGGTCATCAACCCGCGCTTCCGCTCCTTGTCCGAGGGCGAGATCGACGAGAAGGGTCCGGGCGACCTGGTGACGTCCGCGGACCGCGAGGCGGAGCAGCTGATCACCGACGCCCTGCGCGCGGCGTACCCGGACGCGGTCGTCCTCGGCGAGGAGACCTACGCCGGGAGACCGGGGCTGATGGGCGACTTCTGGTCCGCGGAGCACGCCTTCACCGTCGACCCCGTCGACGGCACCAAGAACTTCGTGCACGGCTCCCCCGACCACGCGGTGATGGTGGGCGAGGTCAAGGGCGGTGAGACCGTGCGCGGCTGGATCTGGCAGCCGCAGCACGAGACGGCATACGTCGCCGAGCTCGGCGCCGGTGCCTGGCGCAACGGCGAGCGCGTGGTCAGGCCGCCGACCCCGCCTCGGCCGCAGTGGCGGGGGGTGACCTCACGACGCAAGTGTCTCGGCCGGGCGCTGGCCGAGGACCTGCGGCCGCTGGAGCTCACGTGGGTGTCCTGTGGCATCGACTACCCGCACCTCGCCGAGGGGGACGCCGACTACGTCGTCTACGGGCGGGCGAACCCGTGGGACCACGTGCCGGGCGGCCTCCTCCTCACCGAGGCGGGCGGGTTCCTCGCGACCACGTCGGGCGCTGCCTACGCCCCCGGCGACCGACAGCCCGACGGGACGGTGCCCAACGCCCTGGTCGCGGCCGCCGATCGGGCGACCTACGAGGCGGTGCTGGGCCTGCTCTGAGCGGGCGGCTCAGGCTTCGGTCACCGAGATGGTGACGCCCTCGCCGAGGTCGATCGTGGAGCCCGGCACCAGGCGGACCGCGACACCCGGGCGGAGGTCCTCCGCGGATCCTCCGGGCTGAGCCACGACGGTGCCGTTGGTGGAGCCGAGGTCGGTGACGACGGCGAAGCCGAGGTCGGCCCCGGTGCCGGGACGGATCTCGACGTGGGTCGAGGAGATCTCCTGGTGCGGGCTCGCGACCGTCACCAGCGTGGTCTGCGCGTCGCCGCCGAAGCGTCCGTGGTCCGGCGCGCGGCCCACGACCACCGGCCGGTCGACGTCGACCGCCTCGCCGCCGGAGAACACGAGCCGGGCGACGGGGCCACCGGCACCGGTGGGACGGACGGCGAGCTCCGGGCTGGTCAACGGGTCGAACCCGGGGATGCCCAGCGCATCGGCCGTCGGCACCGGGGCAGGCGGCAGCGGGACCGGCTCCGCTGCCGCGGCCGCAGCGGCGGCCGCCTCGGCGGCCTTCTCCGCCTCCAGCTGCGGGTCGGGGGGCAGGATCGGGCGCGGCTGCTCGGGGATGGGCTCGGTCAGCGGCGGGGGCTCGGGCTCGGGCGCGGGCTCCGGCTCGGGCTCCGGCTCCGGCTCCGGTGTCTGCTCCGGTGTCGGCTCCGGCTCCGACGTCGGCTCCGGCGTCTCCTCCGGGGCGGGCGCGGGGGTCGCCGCACGAGCGGGATGCTCGACGCTGGCGACCCGCACGAGCCCCGAGCCCACGACGTACGCCGGGCCGTCGGCGTCGGCGACCCGAATGACGAGCCCGCTCACGCCGGCGACGTTGCGCTCGACCCAGGTGGTCTCCGCCGACCCGGAGACGGTGACCGGTCCGTCCGGGGTGCGCAGCTCGGCTTCGCCGGCGCCGCGGATCACGACCTTGACGTCGCGCCCGTCACGGCTGACGAGGACGAACTGGGGCAGTGTGCGCAGACCACCACTGATCAGCGCGTCCAGCACCTCGTCGAAGCCCGCGCCCTCGTCGACGGTCTCCCACAGCCCCGCCACCCGGGCCTTGGCCCCGGGCGGCAGCAGGACGATGACGTCGTCCCCGAGGACGCCGTACCACTCCCCCGGTACGACGGTGCGGCTCACGCTCACGGCAGGTCTCCCAGATTCTCGTCGGCCAATCCCACCACATCGACGACCAGGGCGGTCGCGTTGTCTACTCCGCCCTCGTCGATCGCCAGGGCCACGACGGCCTCGGCCGCGGCTCGGGGATCGGCCTCCGCGACCAGGACCCGGGCGATCTCCGGGTCGGTGACCAGGTCGGTCACGCCGTCGGAGCACAGCAGGATCCGGCCGCCCTCGGCCAGCGGGACGGGGAAGAAGTCCGGGTCGACGGGGTCCGGTCCGCCCACGGCGCGCGTGACGATGTGACGCTCGGGGTGGGCCCGCGCCTGCTCCTCGGTGAGGTGACCCGCGTCGACGAGCTCCTGCACGACGCTGTGGTCGGTGCTGACGCGTTGCAGCCGACCCTCGTGGACCCGGTAGATCCGCGAGTCGCCGAGGTTGACCAGCAGCCAGTGCGGCCCGCGGTCGTCCTCGGCGAGCACGGCGACGACCGCCGTCGTCCCGCCGTGCCAGGGCCCCCCGTCGCGGCCGCGATGGGTCGCGGCGTAGGCGAGGAGCCGCTCCTGGGCGGTGTCCAGACTCGCGAGCACGGCGTCCGCGGCACAGCGCGGGTCGTAGCCGACCTCGGCGAGGCGGGCGAGCTCCTCGACGACGATCCGGCTCGCGATGTCGCCGCCGTCGTGGCCGCCCATGCCGTCGGCGACCACGAACACCGGCGGCTCGGCCAGCCAGGCGTCCTCGTTCACCAGGCGGACCAGCCCGACGTCGCTGGCCACGCCGTACGACAGCGGGACCCCGCCGAACACCCCGCGCGCCGTCATCGTCCCTCGCAGAGGCGGGTGCTGGTGGAGGTGCCCGCTAGCGTGGGAACGATGGGCACGTCTGCACTCCCGACCGAGCCGGGCCGGGGCCACCGCTCGCTCGCCGACCAGCTGCGCAGCTGGCCGGACGACCGGCTCGTGGAGCTGCTGCGCGTGCGCCCGGACCTCGCGACGCCGGCGCCGGCCGACTGCGCGCAGCTCGCGTCGCGCGCGGCGACGCGCTCGTCGCTGCACCGTGCCCTGGACCTGCTCACGCGCCTCGAGCTCTCCGTCCTTGATGCCTTGGTCGCCTCGGGTCAGACCAGCGAGGCGGAGCTGGGGCACATCCTCGACGCGGATCGGTCCGCTGTCGAGGGTGCGGTACGTCGGCTCCTCGACGTGGCGCTGGTCTGGGAGAACGACAGCGGGCTGCGGCCGCTCACCGGCGTCCCCGACGCGCTGGGTTCGCTGGCGCGACTTCACCCGATGGGCGGCCGGACGCCGGAGCAGGCTGCTGCCCTGTTGACCGAGCTCTCCGCCGAGGCGCGGGCCATGCTCGACCACGTCGAGGCGGGCTCCGGCGAGGCCGATTCCGGGAACGCCCGGCACCAGATCGCGCCCGACGAGACGCGCAGTCCCGCGGAGGAGCTGCTGTCGCGCGGGTTGCTCGTCCCGGGGCGGCCCGGGCTCGTCCGGATTCCCGCCGAGGTCCAGATCGCCTTGCGCGGCGGGCACACCACGCGCGAGCGGATCGACGTACCACCGACGCTCGCGACCTCCGAGCGCCCGCAGGAGCAGGTGGACCGGACGGCCGCGGGCGCGGCGTTCGACGTCGTACGCCGGGTGGAGCTGCTGGTGGACCACTGGGGCGCCACCCCGCCGATCGCCCTGCGGACCGGGGCGCTCGCCGTCCGCGACCTGCGGGCCGCGTCCGAGTACGTCCAGCTGGACGAGTCCGGAACGGCGTTCCTCGCCGAGGTCGCCGCGGCCGCGGGGCTGCTCGCGACCTGGCCGGACACCGACGGCAACCCCGCGTGGACGCCGACCGACAGGTTCGACTCGTGGTGCGAGGAGCCGGCCGCCCAGCGCTGGCGGGTGCTGGCGTCGGCCTGGCTGGAGACGGAGCGACTGCCGTTCCTCGTCGGGACCCGCGACGACAGCGGGAAGGCCCGCAACGCCCTCGACCCCGAGCTGACGAGCCGGATCGCGCCCGAGACCCGGTCCATGACCCTCGGCGCGCTGACCGCCCTGGCCCCGGGGGAGGTGCTGGCCGCGGGCACGGGGCCGGCGTCCGTCGTCGCGCTGGTGACCTGGCTGCGGCCCCGGCGTCCCCCTTCGCGCACCGACCAGGTCGTGGCCGCCCTCGACGAGGCGGCCCACCTCGGCCTGGTCGCCCTCGGCGGGCTCGCGTCGTACGCCCGGCCGCTCCTGGCGGGCGACGATCCCACGAAGGCGCTGACCTCGCTGCTGCCCGAGGAGGTCGACGAGGTCGTCGTACAGGCCGACCTGACCGCCGTGGCCCCGGGCCCGCTGACCCGCGAGCGCGCGCGGGACCTGCACCTGCTGGCCGACGTCGAGTCGCGCGGACAGGCGACGGTCTACCGGTTCACGCCCGCGTCGGTGCGCCGCGCGTTCGATGCCGGCTGGGCGGCGCACGAGGTGCACGCCTTCTTGGACTCGGTCTCGCGCACGCCGGTGCCGCAGCCGCTGACCTACCTCGTCGACGACGCGGCGCGCACGTTCGGGACGGTGCGGGTCGGGCACGCCGAGGCGTTCCTCCGGGCTGACGACGAGACCGCGTTGACGGAGGTGCTGCACCATCCGCGCGCGGCATCGCTCGGGCTGCGCCGCATCGCGCCGACCGTGCTGGTGAGCACGACCCCGCTCGACGTACTGCTGCCGCGACTGCGTGAGCTCGGCGTCTCACCGCTCGTCGAGGCGGCGGACGGCACCGTCCACGTCGCCCGCGCCGACCGCCAGCGCGCCCGACCCCGGCAGTCCCCCCACCAGGCCGCGCCGGGACCCCGCGAGGAGGCCCGGCAGGAGGCACGTCTGGCGCAGGTCGTCACCGCGATCCGGGCTGGCGACCGGATGGCCGCCGTACGACCGGCGTCCGCGCCGGAGCTCACGCCGATCGGCTCGATGGCCGCGCTGCGCGAGGCGGTCGAGGCCGGGCGGAGCGTCGTGATCGGGTACTTCGACAACCAGGGCGTCTCGGGCGAGCGCCTGGTCGACCCGGTCAGCGTCGACGGCGGCTGGCTGACGGCGCGCGACCACCGGGCCGACGACGTACGCCGGTTCGCGGTGCACCGCATCCGAACCGTCAATCCCGTGGACACCACTCCGTAGACTCAGAGCATGGATTTCGTCAGGTATGCCGAGTCGTCGGCCGCGCTGCTCAACGCGCCGCTGACCGACCGCGACTCGCTCGTCGAGTTCCTGACCGACCGAGCCTGGCTGCAGTCCCAGGTCACCGACCGCGACGTCGTCGTACTCCGGCGGTTCGGCAAGGACCTCCGCGGCGCCTTCGAGGCGTCGTCCCGTGAAGACGCGCAGGGTGTGGTCGACGTGCTGAACGAGCTGCTGGAGCGGCACCCGATCACGCCGCGCATCGCCGACCACAACCCCGCCCGGCTGCACATCCACGTCGCCAACAAGGCCGCGAGCGTGGCCGAGCTGCTGATCGGCGAGTCGCTGCTCGGCCTGGCCAACCTGGTCTGCGACCTCGGCCCCACCCGGCTCGGTGTCTGCGCGGCCACCCCGTGTACCCACGTCTACGTCGACACCTCGCCCAACCAGTCGCGTCGGTACTGCTCCGAGCGCTGCTCCTCCCGCGCCAACGTCGCCGCCTTCCGCGCCCGCCAGCGCGCCGCCGCCGGCTGACCCCCCTCCTCGTTGAATTGGCTCTCCGGGCTCGTCGAATTGGCCCTCCGGGCTCGTTGAGTTGGCCCTCCGGGCTCGTTGAGTTGGCTCTCCGTGCTGCTTGAGTCGGGCCTCCGGTCGCAATCGCGACCGCAAGAGCCATTTCGAGGCACCCGGAGGGCCAATTCGACGAGCCCGGAGGGCCAATTCGACGAGCCCGGAGGGCCAATTCGACGAGCCCGGAGGGCCAATTCGACGAGCCCGGAGAGCCAATTCAACGAGGCCAGGCGGTGGCGGCGAGGAGTTCGGCGACGAGGGTCTCGGCGAGGAGGCGTACGTCGTCGAGGTCGTCGTGCGGGTAGCGCACGGTGAGCGCCGCACCTGGCACGTCACCACCCACCGCCACCACCGTCGAGCCGCGCTCGCGGACCCAGCGCAGGAGCTCCTCCTCCCAGCGCGATCCGGCGAGGAGCAGCATCCGGTAGTCGGTGGTCTTGGTGAGGTAGACGTCGACGTGGCTCCAGTCCGCGGTCTCGCAGGCGTACGCCGGGAGCCGGGGGCCCTCGCGCAGCATCAGCGCCGACTGCTGGGCCGAGCTCAGCCGTCGGGCCGGGGCCACGACGTGGGTGCCGGCCGGACCCAGCAGGGCCGAAGTGACCTCGGGCAGCCACGCGGTCCGGGTGTCGAGGAGGTGCGCGCTCGCCTCGGCGACGCGCTCGAGCAGGTCGGGCACGGGCACGGCGTCACGATCGGCACCGAGCAGCGGGGACTCCAGAGCCAGCAGCAACGCCAGCGTGTGCTGGAACGTCCGGCAGGCGACTCCCCCCTCTTCGCGCCCGGCCCACAGCGGCACGACGTCGTCGCAGAGCTCGGCGACGGGCGAGTCGACCGCGTTGGTCAGCGCGACGAAGCGGGCACCGGCATCGCAGTCGCGGAGACGACGGCAGGCGTCGAGGGTCTCCGTGGAGCCGCCCGACGCGGTGATCGCCACGACCGTCGTGCGCGCGTCCACCTGCGGCAGCAGGTCGGTGGCGGCGAGCTCGGCGACCGCACGGATCCCCTGCGACCGCAGCCGCGCAGCCGACACCTGCGCGGCGTACGCCGAGGAGCCCATGCCCAGCAGCAGCCACGACCGGTCGGCGTCGTCCGCCGAGACGCCCCACGGGTCACCCTCGCGGAGCGCGGCGGCCAGGTCCGCGAGGCGGGCGGGCTTCTGCTCGAGGTCGGCCAGGAACAGCGCGGGGTCCATCAGCCCTCCGGCACCAGCCGCCGCCGCAGCTGCGCGGCAGGGACGTAGAACCACTCCGTGAAGTCGCGCTCGCCGGCGTAGACGATCTCCCGGCACACCTGCTCCCAGTCGTACGCCGGGAGCAGTGCCTCGTCGAAGAGGTCGCCGCGGCCCCCCAGCGCGGCCCGGTACGCCGCGAGGAACGCCGCCT
Source organism: Nocardioides sp. (assembly GCA_049841015.1). Taxonomy (GTDB): domain Bacteria; phylum Actinomycetota; class Actinomycetes; order Propionibacteriales; family Nocardioidaceae; genus Nocardioides. Next base: position 385,774 of record JASGIN010000010.1, on the reverse strand, counting down.
GCTCACCCGCCGTCCAGGCACGACCGTCCTGGTCGGACAGCTCCGGCGCGTAGTGGCGAACGACGTGCTCGACGTTCTCCAGGGACGCCAGCAGCTCGGCGACGTCCCGGGCCGCCGGGGCGGGTGCGGCCCGCACGTCGGGCGGGAGGGTCGGGTTGCCGTCGAAGTCGACCACCGCGTAGTGCCGGTCGGCACCGCGCAGGACCTGGCCGACGTGCAGGTCGCCGTGCGTGGGGAGCACCGGCGTTCCGGCCGTGTCGGCCAGTCGGTCCAGCGCCGCCTCCACGTCCGATCGGTGAGCGCGCAGCAGGGCGGACGACTCCGGGTCGTGCCGCTCGAGCAGCGCAGACGCCCGGTCCAGGGCGGTCCGTGCCGCGTCCGCACTCCGGCGCGCCAACTCCGCGGTCATCAGCTCGGCCGGCTCGTCGGCGAGTGCCAGGTGCATCCGGCCCACGATCTCGCCGAGCTCGGCACCGAAGCCCGGCCGGGGAGGTCCGGGCAGCAGCCCGAGCGCACTGCGAGCGTCGTCCAGGCTCCAGGTCCAGCCGTCGACGGTCCCCGGGAGGTACTCCTGCACGATCACCACCGGGATCCAGCTTCCGGTGTTGGGCTCCTGCCACTCGATGACGCCCACCAGCGCCGGCGACTCCGCGAACGCCATCTCGGACAGGCGCCGCAGCCGATCCGCCGCGGGGTGCGGACCGACCAGGGGCTCGGTCATCCACTTCACGACCACCCGGTCGCCGACCACCCAGGAGGCGTGCGTCTGGTCGACGCCCATGGCGCGCTCGCTCTCGCCCTCCACGGGCAGCCAGTCGTGGGCCGTGACCCGGAACCCGTCCGCCACCGCCATCCGGTTGCGCAGCCGGTGCAGCACCGCGAGGCCGGCGCCGTCCCCGGGTGTGGAAGCCACCCAGTCGTCGCCGGACGCCGTCACCGGCTCCGCGCGGGACCCGCGCGCATCGGCCACGATCCGGATCGCATGGGTGGCGTCGAGCTGGAGGTGGCTTCGAGACGGGCGCAGAGCGCCTTCCTCAACCACCGGTCTTCGCTCGGTGCTCGAGGCCGACCTGCTCGATGATCTCGGCGCCCTTGTGCAGACCGTCGCGGGCTCGGATGTCGGCCCCGATCGACGCCATCCGCGCACGGAGCACGGTGTCGGCGAGCAGCCGGTCGACGGCGCCGGTCAGCTCGCCGTCGGCGAAGGAGTACGTCGCGAGCCGGACGCCGAAGCCGAGCTCGTGCACCCTCTGGGCGTTGTCGTACTGGTCCCAGAACAGCGGCAGCAGCACCATCGGCTTGCCGAAGTGCATCGCCTCGGTGGTGGTGTTGTTGCCGCCGTGGGTGATCACCAGGTCGACCTGCGGCATCAGCGTCGTCTGCGGCAGCGTCGCCGCGCCGGTCATGTTGTCGGCCAGGCGCAGCTCGTCGGCGCGCGGGCCCATGCTGACGATGACCCGGTGCCGGGTTCGGCCCAGGATGTCGATCAGGCGCTGCATCAAGCCGATGTCCGCCCCGCCCAGCGAGCCCAACGAGAGATAGATCAGGCCTCTGTCGTCATCCCGGCCGGCCACCTCGGCCGGCACGACGTACTGGTCGTCGGTCTCACGCACGCTGGAGTCGATCCGATGCCAGGTGGCGTCGAGCGGCCGCGCGTCGGTGTAGTCGAGCTCGCGCGGGTAGACGTAGATGTTCGCGTGCGGCGAGGTGTGCATGAAGTCGCGTCGCGGGAGCCCCGGCGCGCCCTGCTCGCGGCACCACGTGTCGAACGTCGTCCAGGTCTCGTCGTGGGTGCGGTCGAACTCCGCGAGGAACTCGTCCCACCCGGACCTGTCGTCGGCCGGGTAGCCGGAGAACACCGGCGCGATGTCGTCGCCGCGCACCTCGAGCGGGTTGCAGGACACGATCCGCACGAAGGCGGCGTCCGACGTCATCAGCGCCGGGAACGCGACGACGTTGTCCTCGACGACGACGTCCGGCCGCTGGCGCGCGATGATCTCGCGCAGCTGCGGCTCGCAGTACGTCGCGCCGTCGATCAGGGCCTGGTACGTCGGCTGCACGAATGTCGCGAGCTGCTCGACCGTCGGCTTGGCGAACTCCGGCGCCGTCTCGTTGATGAAGTCGATCCAGAACTGACCAGCGGCATCGGCCGCGTCCTCTCCCGCGTCCGGATCGGGCGCCGCGAGATCGACGAGGTCCTCCACGAACCCGTACGGCGCGAGCCGGCCGGTCCACGAGCGCTCGGCGGCGAACACCACCCGGTGCCCCCTGTCGAGCAGCACCTTCCCCAGGCCGATGCACTGGTTGGTCGGGCCGTACGCGGACTCCGGCATGAAGAGGACAGTGAGAGCATCCGTCACGCGCGCACGCTATCGGTCCTGCCCCGCTGTATGGGAGGGGTCCGTAGGCTTGTCCGGCCATGACCGACGGACCCCTGATCGTGCAGAGCGACAAGACCCTCCTGCTCGAGGTCGACCACGACCGCGCCGACGACTGCCGCAAGGCGATCGCGCCGTTCGCCGAGCTCGAGCGCTCGCCGGAGCACGTCCACACCTACCGGCTGACGCCACTGGGCCTCTGGAACGCCCGCGCCGCGGGCCACGACGCCGAGCAGGTCGTCGACACGCTGCTGGAGTACAGCCGGTACGCCGTGCCGCACGCGCTGCTCGTCGACGTCGCCGAGACGATGGCGCGCTACGGCCGGCTCCGACTCGAGAAGCACCCCGTGCACGGACTCGTCCTGGTCAGCAACGACCGGCCGGTGCTCGAGGAGGTGCTGCGCGCCAAGAAGATCGCCGGGATGATCGGCACGCGCATCGACGACGACACCGTCGTCGTCCACCCGTCGGAGCGCGGCAACCTCAAGCAGGCGCTGCTCAAGCTCGGCTGGCCCGCCGAGGACTTCGCCGGGTACGTCGACGGCGAGGCCCACGAGATCGAGCTCGACGAGAGCGAGTGGTCGCTGCGCGCCTACCAGAAGGAGGCGGCCGAGTCGTTCTGGCACGGCGGCTCCGGCGTGGTCGTGCTCCCGTGCGGGTCGGGCAAGACCCTGGTCGGCGCCGCGGCGATGGCGCACGCCAAGGCGACGACGCTGATCCTGGTCACCAACACCGTCAGCGCCCGGCAGTGGAAGGACGAGCTGGTCCGACGGACCTCCCTGACCGCGGACGAGATCGGCGAGTACAGCGGGTCGGTCAAGGAGATCCGCCCGGTCACCATCGCGACGTACCAGGTGATGACCACACGCCGGAAGGGCGTCTACTCCCACCTCGAGCTGCTCGACGCCCGCGACTGGGGCCTGATCGTCTACGACGAGGTCCACCTGCTGCCCGCGCCGATCTTCCGGATGACCGCGGACCTGCAGGCCCGCCGACGGATCGGCCTGACGGCGACCCTGGTGCGCGAGGACGGCCGCGAGGGCGACGTGTTCTCGCTGATCGGCCCCAAGCGGTACGACGCACCGTGGAAGGACATCGAGGCGCAGGGCTGGATCGCGCCGGCGGAGTGCATCGAGGTGCGGGTGACGCTGCCGTCGGCGGAGCGGATGGCCTACGCCGTCGCCGAGCCGGAGGAGCGCTACCGCCTGGCCTCCTGCACCCACCACAAGATCGACGTCGTACGCCGCCTGGTCGAGCAGCACCCGGGCCAGCCGACGCTGGTGATCGGGCAGTACCTCGACCAGCTCGACGAGATCGCCACCGCACTGGACGCGCCCACGATCACCGGGGCGACGACGGTCAAGGAGCGGCAGCGCCTCTACGACGCCTTCCGCTCCGGCGAGGTCGGGCTGCTCGTCGTCTCCAAGGTCGCGAACTTCTCGATCGACCTCCCCACCGCCGAGGTGGCGATCCAGGTCTCCGGCTCGTTCGGGTCACGCCAGGAGGAGGCACAGCGACTCGGTCGCCTGCTCCGCCCGAAGACCGAGGGCAAGAGCGCGCACTTCTACACGATCGTCTCCCGCGACACGGTGGACGCCGACTTCGCCGCCAACCGCCAGAGGTTCCTCGCCGAGCAGGGGTACGCCTACACGATCCGCGACGCCGACGACTGAGCCGCGTCCGCCAGGCCGCTGACATGTCGCCAGGTCACCGAGCCCTCCACCGCGACGAACCCGGTGTAGCCCTCGGGGACCGGCAGCCGGTGCACGACGCCGGACGCGCAGCCGAGGTCGGAGAGGTCCACGACGCGCAGGGGACGCAGCGAGTCGACGACCTGTCGTCGGAGTCCACCTCCCACGATCCCGGTGCCCGAGGCCTTGAGGACGGCCTCCTTGATCGACCACGTGTCGATGAACGCCTCCACGTCGTCGGCGACCACCTCGCGCTCGCGCGGGTGCAGGGCCACACCGGCCAGCCGCCTGACGTCGATCGGCCGGACCCGCTCCACGTCGATGCCGAGCCAGGACACGTCGCCGATCGCCGCCACCACGACGTCGCCCGAGTGCGACAGGGACGCCGCGAGACCGGCCGCGACCGGACGCCCGTGGTCGGCACCGCCGCAGGAGGCGCAGGTCCGGCGCACCTCGACCTCCGCCGGAGGAACGCCGACCCGAGCCCCGGCCAGGAGCCGGAGCAGCACCGCCGAGGCGGTCGCGTGCGCTCCCCGGGCACCGGAGGACTCGGCCCGGCGACGCTCGACGACGTCGAGGACGGGATGCCGGTCGGCCCAGGCCAGGAGCTCGCGCTCCGAGGCCACCCAGGTGTCGAGGATGCGGGTCTCCCCCGGGGTCACGGGTCGAGCAGCCGCATGGTGAGGAACTGCGGCTCGAAGTCGGCCTGCCGGAAGACCACGCGCATCGGGAGGTTCGCGGCGTTGACCTTCGCCACGATCTCGGTCACGCCGTGCGCATGGGCGTGGGCCCGCCCGCGCTCGATCAGGGCCAGGGCCGCCGGGGTGCTCGCGGGTCCGGGACTGACCGCCAGGGAGCGGAAGTTGACGTAGGGCGACTCGGTCAGGAAGTTGGTGTTGAGGGCCATCCACAGCCAGCCGACGACGATGCCCGAGGCATCGACGGCGACCAGGCAGCCGTCCGGGTCGCGCTCCAGCGCCTTGACGAGCCGGCGCTCGTGCACGGCCCGGTCGAGGATCGCCTCGTCGCCGAACGACACCTTCGCGATCTCGATCTCGTAGTCCACCAGCGCGGGCAGGTCGTCGGCCTCGGCCCGGCGTACCTCCGGAGGGGGACCGGCCGCAAGCACGTCGGGTGGGGGCGGGGTCGGCTCCGTGGGGGCGAGCCGTCCGGGCCGGAACGTCGTCCCCCCGCACTGCGGGCACCCGGCGGCCTTGAGGTCGCCGACGGTGCCGTGGCGCTGGTCCGCCCCGACCAGCTCCTCGTGCCCACAGTCGGCGCAGGTGTAGCGACGTGGCCGGGTGCGGAGGTCGGCGGTGTAGAGGACACCGTGGTACGCCGCGGGCGCCGCCCGCTCCGTCTGGGCGACCTCCAGGTGGTACGCGTCCGACCGGCCGCCCAGGACGCCGGCGCCGTGGTACTCGTTGAAGCCGGGCCGGGCCTCCCGTACCACGAGCCCGAGCCGGGTCAGCACCCGCTGCAGCTCGAGTGCGGGCCCGGGTGGCTTCGCCCCGTAGTGGAGGAACACGTCCCAGCCGGGGCCCGGCCGCAGTCCCTCGAGGGCTCGGGTCACGAACAGCTCGGCCCCTTCTGTCGTGTACGGCGGGTCGGTCATCGCGACGGTCGCGACACCCGTCACGCGTTCGGGCAGCGGCGTCCGCAGGTCGTGCTCGACGAGCTCGAGGTCGGCCCGGTCGCCGATCCCCCGGGCGATCTGCTCGAGCACGCCGGGGTCGACGTCCACGACGGTCGTCCGCGCGGCCAGCGCCACACCGAGCTGCTCCGCGACCAGGTGCACCGCCACGCTGACCAGGTCATCGTCGCCGACCGCGAGCAGGTGGGGCGTCGGGAGCGCTCCGCGCTCGAGCATGTGCAGGACCCGCCGGACCTTGGTCGCACCGGTCGCGTAGGACTGGTCGAGCCGGAGATCGGCGTCCGGACCCGACTCCACCAGCTCGTCCAAGCGCCGGGCGACGGGGTCGAGCTCGGCCGGGTCCGGAACCGGCACGGGAACGAGGGCCAGCGACGCTGCCACCTCACGACCGCGCTCCGAGAGCCCGGCGGGCCTCAGGCTCGTGACGAGTCCGGCCGACCGCAGCTCGCCCAGCACGGCCGCCGCCAGCGGGGTCGGCAGCCGTGAGGCACCGGCGATCTCGCGGGTCGACCCGGCGCGGGCTCCCGCGAGCGTTCGCAGGACCCGGAGCACGCCGGCCTCACCCTCGGCGAGGTCGACGGCAGCGGCGACGTCCCGCAGTACGGCGAGTGCCTCGTCGTCCACCCGGCTCCTTCGCTCGACGGCCGCGCCACACTCTAGTTGCGCCGGATGCGGCAGGGTGTCCTCGTGGATGCGCAGGCCGTCGCCGATGCCTTCGGGCTGGCCCGGGCATCGAGCCTGACCGAGCCGGTGGCCCGCGGTGAGATCGGCGAGATCCGGCGGCTCGAGATCGAGGGCGCGACGTACGCCGTCAAGCAGGCCTTCGAGCCCCTCACGCCCGACGAGGTGCACGACCTGGAGCTCACCGGAGGCTTCCACCGAGCCTGCTGGCAGGCTGGCATCCCGGCCCCGGAGCCGGTCCGGACGCCCGGTGGCGGCTTCGTCGCGGACGTCGGCGGTGAGCACGTGCTGCTCTACGGCTGGGTCGACCTCCTCGACCGCAACCCGGGCCTGGACCCGGCCGCCGTCGGGTCACTGCTCGCACGTCTCCACGCCGTCGACCACCCGTGGCCGACCGCGACGGTCGACCCGTGGTTCGAGGCCCCGGTCGGCGAGCGCGAGTGGAAGGGCGTGCTGAAGGCGTCCCGGGCCGCGGGCGCGCCGTACGTCGACCGGCTCGCGGAGCTGCTCCCCCAGCTGCTCCGGCTGGAGTCGATCCTGACGCCGATGGCAGCCCTGCGGACCTGCCACCTCGACCTGTGGTCGGACAACCTGCGGGGCACCCCGGACGGCCACCTCTGCGTGATCGACTTCGAGAACGCCGGACCCGCGGACCCCTCGCGGGAGCTGGCGATGGTGCTGTTCGAGTTCGGGCAGGGAGACCCGCTGCGCCAGCGACGGCTGTACGACAGCTACGTCGCCGCCGGCGGTCCCGGCCGGGTGACGCGGCGCGAGGACCTCGCCCTCACCGTCGCGCAGCTGCACCACATCGGGCACCGGCACCTGACGATGTGGCTCGCGGCCCGCGACTCCGAGGCCCGGGCCCGATCCCTCGCCGGCATCGAGGAGTTCCTCGACGAGGCGCTCCGGCCGACGACGCCGACCGCCTGGTCGAGGCGGTCTCGTACAGCGCGTGAGGCTGGTTCGAGCACGTACGCTCGATCGGGTGGGGATCCGTGAACGACTCGGCGAGGCGCTGTTCCGTCGCGTCGCGGGCCCGGACGGCGCCCGGCACCGCGACCGCATCCACGGCACGGCCGGACCGCGCTGGTTCGCGGCCGGCAGCCCGATCACCGTGGTGCACGCCGACGCGGCGATGTTCGTCGGCGGCATCCGCGCGGTGCTGCTGCAGACCCTGCAGCCGCAGGCGATGCGGGCCGTCGCCGAGCACTCCGGCTACCGCGGGGACATGTGGGGCCGCCTGGCCCGGACGAGCCGCTTCCTCGCGGTCACGACGTTCGGCACCGCGGACGACGCGCAGCAGGCCGTGGACGCCGTGCGCGCGATCCACGACCGGGTCAGCGGCGCCATGCCCGACGGCTCGGCGTACGACGCGAACGACCCGCACCTGCTCGAGTGGGTGCACGTGGCGGAGATCCAGAGCTTCCTGCTCGCCCACCGTCGCTACGGCGCGCAGCCCCTCGACCAGGCGGGCTACGACGAGTACGTCCGACAGGCGGGAGAGGTGGCGACCAGGCTCGGCGTGACCGACCCTCCGGCCACCGAAGCCGAGCTGCACGCCACGGTCGAGGGGTTCCGCGACGAGCTGTGGGCGACCGACGACGCACGGGACGCGGTGGCCTACCTGGTGCGCGAGCCGGACCTGCCCCTGGCCGCGCGACCGGCGTACTGGGTGCTGGTCGCTGCCGCGACCGGCCTGATGCCCGAGTGGACCCGGGAGCCGCTCCGCCTGCCGAGGCTGCCGCTGGCGCACGACCGCGTCGCCGACGTGCTGGGACACGTCGGCACGCGCACCGTGCGATGGGCGACGACCGCCGACCGCTCGCACACGGCCGCGCTGCGCCACCAGGCCGGTATCGTCGCCACCGGGACGACAGGAGGCTGATCGCCACCCGATGACCGACCTCGCCGAACGCTGGCCGCTGGCCGAGCTCGCGGACGTCCGCGACGCCCTGCTGGCGGCGTACGACGACCCGAGTCGTGGCTACCACGACACCCTCCACCTGAGCGAGGTGCTCGGTCGGCTCGACGAGCTCGCCGCCGCCGGGGTCGCCTTCGATCCGACCGTGGCCGCGCTGGCGGCGTGGTTCCACGACGCGATCTACGACGGCGAGCGGGACGCGGAGGAGCGCAGCGCCATGTGGGCCGAGGAGTCGCTCGGCCACACGGTGTACGCAGACGAGGTGGCGCGGCTGGTGCGCCTCACCGAGACCCACGACCCGGGCACCGACGACCCGGTCGGGCAGGCGCTCTGCGACGCCGACCTGGCGATCCTCGCGTCGCCGGAGGATCGCTACCAGGCCTACGTCACCGGCGTGCGGCAGGAGTACGGCTACCTGTCCGATCCCGACTTCGCGGCAGGTCGCGCGGCGGTGCTCCAGGACCTCGCCGGTCGGGAGCGGCTCTTCCACACGACCTATGCGCGCGAGACCTGGGAGCCGTCCGCCCGCGCCAACCTCGAGCGCGAGCTCTCGACACTCGGGGCGGGTGCCGGCACACCTCAGGTGTAGAGGCAGAAGGGGTGCCCCGCCGGGTCGATCATCACCCTGACGTCGTCCTGGGGCTGGTACTCCGCCACGGTCGCACCGAGCTCGACGGCGTGCTGGACGGCCGCGTCGAGATCGGTGACCTCGACCTCCAGGTGCAGCTGCATCCCCGGCCGTCCGGCCTCGGGCGGCCAGACCGGTGGCTCGTAGTGCTCAGCCCGCTGGACCCCGAGGGAGCCGACCCCCTCGCCGAGGTCGAGCGAGCCGCCGGACTCGTCCTCGCTCCAGATCGGCTTGCCCATGATCTCGGACCAGAACACCAGCAGGGCATGGGGATCGGGCGCCTCCAGGGTCACGCCCCACCAGTCCTTGCGCTCCCAGCGATCGGTCTCGGGTCCCCGGTTGTCGCGTCCTCGCATCAGTCCTCCACTCGTGCCGATCGCTTGCGCCGGCGCAGACCCGCGCCGACCAGCCGCACGATCAGCTCGCGCGAGCTCACGGGCACCGCACCACGGTCGACCGCCTCGTCGTACCACTCCTGCGGCACGTCGTAGTGGTCGCGGTCGAAGCCGCGCTCGGGGATCCCGAGGTCGCGCGCGAACGCGTGCAGCTCGTCGTACGACGTGTCGCTGGCGAGGTGTGACCACATCCGGCCGCGCGACGGCACCAGGGGAGGGTCGATCAGGATCATCGGGCCTCGTCGGCGGTGGGGCTCTCGGACGGCGTCTCGGTCGGGAGGTCGTCCACGAGCGAGCGCCACGACCGCACGTAGCCGGCGTCGACGTAGGCCTTGCCCGAGCCGCCCGGGCGCACCTGGCCGCCGAGATGGAGCTGGCGCACACCGGCCTGCACCAGCCACGGGACCTGTTCGGCGGTGAGGCCGCCGCCGGGCATCGCCAGCGGTGCGATCTCCGGGGTGAGGCCGGCGAGCAGGTCGTCGAACCCCACGGCCAGACCCCGGGGCGAGCCGGCCGTGCGCACCGCCACGAGCCGCGGCAGCTCGCGCAGCCGCCGCCAGGACCGCCGGGGGTCGAGGGAGGAGTCGATGGCGCGGTGGAAGGTCCACGGCACGTGCGGGAGGCGGTCGAGCAGCATCCGGCAGGTCTCGGTGTCGATCTCCAGCTCGGCGTCGAGGAAGCCGAAGGCGACGCCGGCGGCACCGCACGCCAGGTAGTCCTCGCCGAGTCCGACGAGACGGGCGAACTCGCCACCGGTGGTGGACCAGGAGTCGTTGAGCCGGAGCAGCACGAACACCGGCAGGTCGCTCTCGCGACACACCGCGCTGACCAGCGCCGGCTCCGGTGACAGCGCGCAGGTCGGGCCGGGCAGGGCCAAGTGCAAGCGGCTCGCGCCGCCCTCGGCGGCGCCCGCCACGTCGCGAGGGTCGCTGACCGCGACCTCCAGCACGACGTCCGCCATGGCCCAACCCTAGGCCGAAGCCGTCCCCTCGGGGTGCGAGGCAGAATCGAGAGGTGCCCGACGACCTCCTGCTCTCCGCCCGTGCCCTGGTGCTGGCCGACCTCGAGGCCCGGCACCGCGCGACGCCGGAGGCCGTCGATGCGCTCGAGGACGCCTGCGCCAACCGCGGCTGGTGGGCCGAGCAGTGGCCGGAGGGGCGCGTCTACGTCGCGGGCCTGGTGGCGCAGGACGTGCAGGATGCGCTGTTCGAGAGCGTGGGGCGCTGGCCGATGTGCCTGGCCTGCGACCCCGAGGAGCCCGAGCACTCGCTCTACATCGAGCCCGACATCGGCGGGCCGTCGCCGCAGTGGGTGTGCGAGGAGTCCGGACGCGCCATCGCCCCGCTGGGTGCTCTCGGGGCCCTCGGGGCTACGGGCTGACGGCGAGCGGGCTCCACCAGGTGAAGCGGGAGCCGGCGTACACCGAGCGCGAGAGCTCGATCACCGCGTCGCCGACGAGCCCGCGGCGCGAGTGGCGGAGCACGGGGTCCCCGACGTTCATCTCCAGCAGCTCGGCGTCCGCCGGGTTGGCGAGGTCGGCGCTGAACTGGTCCTCGGCCGCCGTCGGCCGGAGGCCACGGGCCGCCAGCAGTGAGTACAGGCTGTCCGGCAGCTCCTCCTTCAAGAAGCCCGGCAGCAGGATCTCGTTGAGGTAGACGTCCTGGTAGCACAGGGGCACCTGGTCGTGGCGACGCCGGCGCCGCCAGTGGATCACCGGGTCGCCGACCGTGATCCCGAGCGCCTTGGCGACACCGGGCCCGGCCTGTCCCATCCCGGCCTTCAGGGTCTCGGCCGAGACGGTCCACCCCCGGGCGCGGGCGTCCTCGGTGAAGGACAGCGGGCGCGCGACGGGGCGCGGGCTCTTGCAGACGAAGGTGCCGCGTGCAGGCGCCCGCTCGAGGAGACCCTCGGCGACCAGCGCGTCGATGGCCTGGCGGACGGTCATCCGGGCGACGCCGAAGTGCTGCATCAGGCCGCGCTCCGACGGTGCGGGGGCGCCTTCGGGGAGGCCGGCGACGAGCTGGCGGACGTACTCGCGCACCTGCACGTGCTTCAGCTGAGTACCGAGAGGCGCGCCCACCTCGTCCACGGCCGAGATTCTAGGGCGTCCACGCGCACAGGTCGCTCGGAATCCCAGCCGGCTCACCGGAGGGGATCGAACACGTGTTCGATCGCGTGTTATCGTCACGTCATGGACTTCCAGGGCATGCTCTTCGAGACGCCCGCCCCCGGGTTGCACGCCCTGGCCGCCGCCGAGCGCCACCCGTTGAGCCGGGGCGCCTGGGTCGACGTCCGCCGCGAGTTCGTCTCCGGGGCCGACGAGGTGCTGGAGCGACTGATCGCCGACGTTCCGTGGCGCGCCGAGCGACGTCAGATGTACGACCGGGTGGTCGACGTCCCGCGACTCGTGCACACCTACGGCGAGGGCGAGCCGCTCCCCCATCCGCTGCTCGAGGAGGCACGGGACTCGCTCACCGAGCACTACCGCTCAGAGCTGGGCGAGCCGTTCCTGACCGCCGGCTGCTGCTACTACCGCGACGGTCGCGACAGCGTGGCCTGGCACGGCGACCGGTTCGGCCGCGGGCGCACCCACGACACGATGGTCGCGATCGTCTCGTTCGGAGACCCGCGACGCCTGGCGCTCCGGCCTCGGGGCGGTGGCGAGTCGCTCTCGTTCGAGATGGGACACGGAGATCTCGTCGTGATGGGCGGCTCCTGCCAGCGCACCTGGGAGCACGCCGTGCCGAAGGTCGCGCAGGCCGGGCCGCGGATCTCCGTGCAGTTCCGGCCGCGCGGCGTCTTCTGACCCGAACGGACCGACCGTCAGAACTGCACGGTCGGCGCCTGCTCCTGACCCGCGGGGGCGTCGTAGAACTGGCGCTGCCCGACACCGGCGATGCCCGCGAACAGCAGCCACGGGAGGGTGCGCGCGAGCTTGTTCTGGGTGGCGGCCGCGTCGTTGTAGTACTGCCGGGCGAAGGAGATCTGGTTCTCGGTGTCGGCCAGCTGGTTCTGCAGGTTGAGGAAGTTCTGGTTGGCCTTCAGGTCGGGGTAGTTCTCCGCGACGGCGTTGAGGTTGACCAAGGCGCCCTGCAGGGCGGCGTCGGCCTCGGCCTTGGCCTTCACGTCGGTGCCGGAGGCCGCCTGCTGCACGCGGGCGCGGGCCGCGGTGACGTTCTCCAGGACGCTCTTCTCGTGAGCGGCGTAGCCCTTGACCGTCTCGACGAGGTTGGGGATCAGGTCGGCGCGCCGGGTCAGCTGCACGTCGATGCCGCCGAGCGCCTCCTGCGAGCCGACGTCGGCCGAGCGCAGCTTGTTGAACCCCACGACTCCGAAGAGCACGAGGATCAGCACGACGACGATCAGGATGATCACGATCAGCATGGGCGTGGGTCCTTCCCCGGTCGGGTGTCCATCATGGCGGTCACCAGGACCCACCGCCACCGCCGCCGCCACCGCCGCCTCCCGAGAAGCCGCCGCCGCCGCTGCTGTGCGACTGGGTCGCCTGGTAGGCCGAGATCGAGCTCGAGACGGTCGCGTTGAAGTCGTGGACCATCGAGCTGACGTAGTCGCCGGTGTGCGCGCCGGCGTAGTAGCCGGCGAAGTAGGCCGGCACCGGTGGCTCGGTGCCCATCTCGGTGCGGTACTTCTTCGCCCACGCGTCGGCGCACCCGAAGGCGACCGCCCAGGGGATGTAGGCGGTGTAGAGCTCCTGCCGGCCGGAGAAGTCGAAGCGCTGCTTGCTCGAGGGCGTCGACAGCATCCGCTCGAAGCCGCCGAGACGGGACCACAGGTCGCGCCCCTTCGCGGTGCGGATCGTGGCCGCGGTCGGCACGATCAGCGGTGAGGCACCGAGCGCGAAGGCACCGGGCACGAGACCGGAGATGCTCATGCCGAACAGCGTCGTCAGCGCCATGAAGCCGGCCACGACCGCCGCCAGCACCACGACCAGGCCGCCGAAGCTGCCGAGCCCGGTCTTGGCCAGCAGGCCGGTGGACAGCCCCCAGGACTTCGTCTCCTTCTCGAACGCCGAGATCCGCGACTGCAGGATCTTGCCGGTCGACACGTCCTTCCGGGACGCGGTGAACGAGCCACCGGCCCCGCCGAGCAGGGGCGCCACCGCCGTCGTGGCGCGGTCGAGCTTGGCCCAGCCCTCGGGGCCGGCCTTGTCCTTCAGGGTCCACGAGTCGCCGTCGCGGGTGATCTCGACGGCGCCCTGCTGGGCGGCCCACAGCATCGAGGCCACGAAGGCCCGCTGGTCGACCTTCTCGGTCATGACGTAGGCCGCCTCGGCCGGTCCGACGTCGGGTGGCGGCTCGTACTGGAGCGGGAACGGCGGCTTGCGCTCGTGCGCCTTGCGGGCCAGCGCCGCGCCGCCGCCACCGGCGAGGAGCGCCAGCACCGCGACCACCACCACGCCCGACACCGAGTCGCCCAGCACCGGCTCCCAGGTGGCGGCCCAGGGCAGCGACTGTCCGGCGGGAGGGGTCGACAGGTCCAGACCCGCCTGGAGGGTCACCGGCGTGTACGGCGGCAGGCCGCGCCCGTCGATGCGCAGGGTCGTGGTGCCGCCACCCTTCGCCTGGCAGCCCGCCGTGTCGCCGTTGCCCAGCGCGCACCGGACCCGCGTCGCCGCGGCGGGCAGGTGGACGACGACGTGGACGTCCTGGATGTACTGCGCCCAGCCGCCCGGGATGACGTTCCAGTAGAACTGCGTGCGCGCGCCGTGGGTGCCGGGCTCGAGGACCCCGTCGATCCGGTAGCTGATCGTGTAGACGTGGGTGCCGGTCGGCAGCAGCACGTTCGGGTCGCCGATACGGGCCACGACGTAGCGGTCGTGCGACTGGTGGGAGATGCTGAACGGCTCGGCGCCGCCGTCCATGGTCACCGCGATGTCGCGCGGCGTCCGCAGCGTCTTGGGGGCGCTCGGGTCATGACGGTCGAAGAACCGGAAGATGCCGTGCTTGTCGCCGGTCGGGAAGTCGACGTGCAGCGTCTCGGTCACCGTGAGGTCGCCGTCGGGAGCCACGGTGTAGCGGGCGACGTAGTCGGTGATCGTGGTGTTCTCGCCCGAGCTGGTCGACGAGTCGGACTGGATGCCGAGCGCCGGGAGCACGACCAGGAACGCCAGCACCACCGCCGCGATGCCGGTGACGAGGACGCGTTTCATGGCGCTGAGACTAGGGGTGCTCGGAGACAACCCACCATCACCCCGGACGACCTCCCGGGCGCTAGGGTCTGGCCGTGCTCGTCGCACTCGTCTAGTTCACCGTGGCGTCGGTGCTGGTGGTCCTCCTGCCCGGCCCCGACAGCCTGGTCGTGGTGCGCGGACTCGTGCGCGGCGGACGGCGCGGCGGGGCAGCCACCGCCGCCGGCGTCCTGTGCGGCCTGGTCGTGTGGGTCACCGCCGCCTCGCTCGGCCTCTCGGCCCTCCTGGAGGCCAGCCGGACGGGGTACGACGCGCTCAAGGTCGCGGGTGCGTGCTACCTGCTCTGGATCGGGGTGCGCTCCCTGCTCTCGATCCGGCGTGCGCCGGAGGAGGTACCCCTGCCGGTCGGGAGGTCGCTGCGCGGCTCCGGCTTCGTCGCCGGCCTCCTCACCGACATCCTCAACCCGAAGGTCGGGGTCTTCTTCGTCAGCTTCCTGCCCGGGTTCGTCCCGGCCGGCGACCACGCCGTGGGACGCACCACGCTGGTGTTCGGGGTGCTGTTCACCGTGCTCACGGCGCTGTACTTCCTCGGGCTGATCGCGATCTCGGGCACCGTCGCGACCTGGATGAGCACGCCCCGGATCCGGCGACGCCTGGACGCGCTGACCGGGCTCGTGCTGGTCGGCTTCGGCCTGCGCCTGGCCACCGAGGCCTGAGGCCCGAGAGGTCCGTCAGGTTTCCGGCAGGTCGGCTCGCCTACGGTGTCACCCATGCGGCTGGCGATGGCGATTCCCCTGGCCGTCACCGCCGCCCTCGCCCTGCCCGCGTGCGGGTCCTCGCGCACGCCGACGGAGGGACCGCACACGACACGACGGGTGACCGTGCCGATCAGCAAGGTCCTGGTCGTGGTCGAGGAGAACCACTCGAGGCGCCAGATGCGCTCGGGGATGCCCTACCTCTCCCGGCTCTCCGAGCGCTACGGCTACGCGACCGACTGGCACGCGCGTCGGCATCCCAGCGAGCCGAACTACCTCGCCATCGCCGGCGGCTCGACGTTCGGCGTGACCGACGACAAGCCTCCTGCACGGAACGCGCGCCGCGTCGGCCGTGCCGGTTCGGTGTTCTCCCAGGCACTCGGAGCGGGGCGGAGCGCGGCGACGTACGCCGAGGCGATGCCCCGTCCCTGTGCCACCCGGGATACCTACCCCTACGCCGTCCGGCACAACCCGTGGACCTTCTTCGGCGCCGACCGTTCCGCCTGTCGTGTCCACGACGTGAGCGCCGCCGGGTTCGTCAGGGCGGCTCGAGGCGACCGACTTCCGAACGTGGGCTTCCTGATCCCCGACCTCCGCCACGACGCGCACGACGGCTCCCTGGGCACGGCCGACCGGTGGCTCCACGCTCGCTTGCGTCCTGTCCTGGCCAGTCAGGACTTCCGGTCGGGCGCGCTGGTCGTGGTGGTCACCGCGGACGAGGACGACGGCCACTCCGGCAACGTCGTCCTCACGTCCGTGCTCACGCCTCGGCTGCACCACGTCGTGGTCGGCCGGCGCCTCACCCACTACTCGCTGACCCGCTTTATCGACGGCGTGCTCGGTGTGCCCGCGCTCCGGCACGCGGCCCACGCCCCTGACCTCGCGGCGGCGTTCGGGCTCTGACCGGCTCAGTGGACGGGGATCCGCAGCTCGAAGCGGCCCCCCGGACCGGGCTTGGCCTCGAGACTCGCGCCCGCGGCCCGCGCCATCCGGCGCGCGAGGGGAAGCCCCAACCCGGAGGAGTCCGGTCGTGACGAGCGACCGGGAGCGAAGACGTCCTCCAGCTGGTCCGGGGGTACGCCGGGACCGTCGTCGACGACGCTGAGGACGAGGTGCCGCGGCGCCCGGGAGACCTCCAGGCGGGGCTCGCCGGCGCCGTGCCGCTCGGCGTTCTCGAGCAGTGGGCGGACCGCGGCCACCAGTAGCTCGGTGGGTGCGGCGAGCTCGAGGTCGTCCAGGGGTGTCGGCGGCTGTCCGAGGGCGCTGACGAGGTCGCCGAGGCGGGAGGAGCGGTGGCTGCCCGTGTGCGACCGGGCGACCGCGAGCATGGTGTCGATCGCCGACGTCATCTTCAGGGCGGCGTCGTGGATGGCCTCGAAGCTCGCTCTGGCCTCCCCGGTCGCGGCATCCCGGGCCAGCTCGGCCTCACCGAGGACCACCGCGAGCGGTGTTCGCAGCTCATGGGCGATCTCGTCGGTGAGGCGGCGCTCGGCCGACAACGCCTCCGCGATCCGGTCGAGCATCGTGTCGAGGGTGCGGCCCAGGTGCGCGATCTCGTCACCCCCGGGACCCGGCTCGAAGCGTGTTCCGAGGTCGTGCTCGCGCCACTCGTCGGCCATGACCGACATGGCCTGGACGCGGCGAAGCGACCGGGACGCCGCGAGCCAGGCCGCCGAGGTGGCGATCACGATGGAGGCCGCCGCGACCGCGACGGTCAGCCAGAGGGCGTGCAGCTCGGAGTTCTCGTAGGGCTGCTCGTCCTCCGCCACCACGACCGTGGCGACCCGACTGCCGCCGTTCGTCACCGGCTCCGCGAGCAGGACCAGGTCACCGTGGCTCACCCGCACCCGCCTGGTCGAGCCGGCGAGCGCGCGCACGAAGTCGCTGACCTCGTCGTGGGACTCCGAGAGTCGACCGGAGCGCAGGTGGCCGTCGGTGTCGAAGATCCACGAGCTCTGCTCCAGCAGCGTCGAGGTCGGCTGGACGATCCGGATCCCCTTCGGCGTCGACCGGACGCTGGCCGCGGCCGCGCTCGCCCGGTCCGCCAGGCGCGTGCTCAAGGTGACGTTGTTGGTGTGCTCCAGCAGGACCTGGACGCCGACGATGAGCAGCGCCGACGTCACGGTCGCCACGATCATCGAGGTCGCGGCGAGGCGGAAGGGGAGCGACTGCCTCCTCATCGCCAGCGGTAGCCGACGCCGCGCCGGGTCGTGATCTCACCGGCTCCGACGCGTTGGAGCTTGCGTCGCACGCGTCGTACGTGGGAGTCGAGCGTGTTCTCGCTGACGTGGCCGTCCATCGGCCACGCCGCCGCGACCAGCGCGTGCCGCCGGACCACGCGACCCGGCTCGGCCATCAGCCGGCCGAGCAGGCGGAACTCCGTCGGCGTCAGGTCGACCTCCCGGTCACCCACGACCAGGGCGTGCCGCGAGCTGTCGAGCACCGGCAGGTCGTCACCGGACGCCTCGGGCTCCGGCGGCGCCGTGGCGCGGCGCGCCAGCGCCTCGATCCGGACCTTGAGCTCGGCGAGCTGGAAGGGCTTGGTGAGGTAGTCGTCGCCGCCGGCCTCGAACCCGGCGACCTTGTCGTGCAGGCCGTCGCGCGCGGTGAGGAACAGCACCGGCGCCTCGATCCCGGCGGCGCGCAGGGCCAGACACAGGTCGCGGCCGTCGCCGTCCGGCAGGCCGATGTCGAGCACGAGCACCCGGGGTGGTGCCTCGCGGAAGGTCCGCAGCGCCTCCGCGGCGGAGCCGACGGCGACCGGCTCGTGGCCGAAGCTGCGCAGGCTCCGGACGAGGACGCTGCGCAGAGCAGGCTCGTCCTCGCACACGCCGACGGTCGCCACGACCCGAATCTAGCCCGCCGCCTCACCGCTTCCCGAGCGCGCTGACCTGCGCAGTCAGGTTGTCGGCAGGCGTCTCCGCGCACTCTGAGGCCCGGAAAGGAGGTGCCGGTGTCGCACCTGACGTGGCTCGAGGCGGGCGTCGTGGGCGCCGTCCAAGGCGTCTCGGAGCTGTTCCCCGTCTCCAGCCTGGGGCACAGCGTGCTGCTGCCTGCCCTCGTCGGCGGGAGCTGGGCCCGCGAGCTGGACGTGTCGGCGTCGGAGTCGCCGTACCTCGCCTTCATCGTGGGCACGCATGTCGCGACCGCGATCGCGTTGCTTCTCTTCTACCGCCGCGACTGGGTGCGGTTGCTGACCGCCCTGGCCGCGAGCGTGCGGCACCGCCGGGTCCAGGGACCCGACGAGCGCCTGATCTGGCAGCTGGTGGTCGGGACGATCCCGGTCGGGCTGGTCGGGCTGGTCTTCGAGCACTGGCTCCGCACGCACCTCGGCCGTCCGGTGCCGGCCGCGTGCTTCCTGGCCGTGAACGGCGTCGTCCTGCTGTGGATCGAGCACCGCGCCGGTCGCGCCCTCCCCGAGCCGATCGAGGCGGATCCGGTCGAGTCCGATCGGCGACTGTCCCTGCTGACGATGCGGAAGGTGCTCGCCATCGGCGGATCGCAGATCCTCGCGCTCGCACCGGGCATCTCGCGGTCGGGCATCGCCACCGCCACCGGGATGCGAGCCGGTCTGGCGCGCGAGGACGCCGTGCGCTTCTCGTTCCTGCTGGCGACCCCGGTGATCTTCGCGGCCGGCGTCCTGAAGCTGCCGGACCTCTTCGGCCCGCTCGGCAACGGGATCCGGCCCCAGGTGGTCTTCGGGTCGGCGGTCGCCGGCATCGGCGCCTACATCTCGGTGCGCTGGCTCACCCGGTGGGTGCACACCAACTCGCTGCGCCCGTTCGGGGTCTACTGCCTGGCAGCGGGCATCGGCTGCCTGGTGTGGTTCACCCTGCACTGACCCTCGACCCGGCAGACTGGTCGCGCCATGTCTCCCGCCGTACCCGAGCCCGACGACCACCCGGTCGCACCCCGCGACACCCGTGAGATCACCGCCACCCTCAGCCTGGCGCTGCGGATCGGCGAGCTGCTGCTCTCGTCGGGCGCCGGCGCAGGGGACGTCAGCGCGGCGATGCGGAACGTCGCCTGGGCGTGCGGGCTGCGCGGCTACACCGCCGACGTGATGTTCACCCAGCTCACGATGAGCCACCAGACGTCCGCCGAAGAGCCGGCGTTGATCCAGATCCGGCAGGTCCGCTACCGGGAGGTCGACTACGGCGACCTGACCGACGTGGACCACCTGATCCGCGACCTGGTGACCGGCGAGATCGACCGCGCCGAGGCCACCGCCCGGCTGAACCGGATCAGCTCCACCGGCCACGCCCGAAGCCGACGCAAGGTCACCGTCTCGCTGGGCGTCATGGGCGGCGGCGTCGGGATGGTGCTGGGCGGCGACTGGGTCGTCGTCGGCGTCGCGGCCCTCGCGGCGATGCTGGTCGACCTGCTCCAGCGGCAGATGAGCCGCCGCCGGCTGCCGACGTTCTACCAGCAGGTCGCCGGCGGGCTGCTCGCGACGCTGATCGCCGTCTCCATCGACGCCACCCCCGCGAACGTCTCCTCCAGCCTGGTCATCTCGACCAGCATCATCATGCTGCTGGCCGGGGTGAACTTCCTGGGCGCGATCCAGGACGCGCTCACGGGATTCCCGGTCACGGCCGGAGCCCGGATCCTCGAGGCGTTCCTGGCGACCGCGGGCGTGGTCGCCGGCGTCAGCGGCGGACTCAAGCTCGCCGACGTGTTCGGCGCCAACCTCGGCCGACTGAACCCGGGCGCCTACTCCATCGCCGACTGGCCGGTGATGGTCGCCGGCGGCGCGATCGCCGCGGCGGCGTACGCCTACTCCGCCTACGCGCCTCGCCACGCGCTCCCCCCGATCGCCGTCGTGGCTGCCGTCGCGATCGGCGTGTACGCCGCAGCGTACGACCGCGGGTTCGGCATCGCCTGGTCGTCGGCCGGCGCGGCGCTGGTCATCGGGCTCGTCAGCTACCCCGTCGCCTCGCGCGCCCGGATCCCGACGCTGGTCGTCATCGCCGCCGGGATCACGCCGTTCCTCCCCGGTCTGTCGATCTACCGCGGGCTCACGTTGCTCGCGACGGACTCGAGCAAGGCCCTGTTGGCGATGGTCACCGCCGTCGCCATCGCGATCGCCCTCAGCTCCGGCGCGATCCTCGGCGAGTACGTCGCGCAGCCGATCCGGCGTGAGGCCCGCCGGCTCGAGAACCGCCTCGCCGGCCCACGCCTCGTCGGACCGCACACGGTTCCCCGGGTCCGCGCGCTCCGTCGCCGGCGGGCTGCGAAGCGCGCGGGCGGGCCCTCGCGCTGATGCGGCGTAGACCGCTGTGCGGCGTGGGTGGTCTCGAGACAGGCGCCAGGGCGCATTCCTCAACCACCGGTGTTCGTGATCGGTGGTTGAGGAGGGCCCTCTGGGGCCCGTCTCGAACCCATTCCGCAGGGATGCTCAGGGTTCGGGGGTGGTGGCGCGGGTGATGTCGTGGGTGCCGGTGGGGTCGCGGAGGTACTGGTAGCCGTGGGGGCTGGTCCACAGGTAGGTGCCGGGGTCGAGCATCACGTAGGTCCAGGGTGTGTGGGTTTTGAGTCGGTGGTGGCGGCGGCAGCCTGGGGCGAGGTTGCAGGTGCAGGTCGGTCCGCCCCCCGCCCCCGCGCCCTCCGTCGCTTCATCTGGGTGGTGGGGGTTGATGTGGTCGCAGTCGCAGGTTCGGGCGGGGCGGGTGCACCAGGGGAACACGCAGGTGCCGTCGCGGATCGCGATGACCTCGGCGATCCGGTCGGGGACGCGACCGGAGTCGGTGCCGGTCGCGGGGTCGGGTTCGAGGGCGTGGCATTGGTCGGGGTCGATGACGGGTTTGACGGTGATCCGGGTGGTGTCGGGGCTGGCGCACCAGGAGCGGATCTGGTCGACAGTGACCAGGGTGTTGCCGTGTTCGAGGCGCCCGACCGGGTCCAGACCTGCCAGGGCGTGGTCGGTGAGGTGGGCGTAGAGGACCACCTGCCGTGGCGGCACCGGCACCACCGAGACCACCGGCACGGCTGGCAGGGCGGCCTTCTGGTCGGAGGTGCCGGCTGGGTTGGGAACGGGGAGCTGGTCGAGGGTGATCTGGCCGCGGGCGAGGTCGCCGATGGCCTGGGCGCGGCGGACGTCGAGCGACTCGGTGGACCCCAGCGCGAGCCGGGCGGCGGCGCCGGCGGCGAGGGCGGCGTCGAGGTCGAGGGCGTCGGCGATGTCGAGGTCGGCGTCTAGGTGCATGGTCCCGGTGTAGGAGACCTGCTGGTGATGCACCGTGACGTGCCGCTTGTCCCACGACGCGTCGGCTCGGCGCTGGAGCTCGTCGGGCATGTGCCGGGCGATCGCCTCGGACACCAGCCGTTCCAAGCACGGTGGGGCCGACCTTCCCGGCGCGGCCGTCGGGGCCGGCGACCTGACGGTCCACGAACGCCGCACCAGCCTCGGACAGGCAGATCGTGGCGGCGGCGACGCGGCGGGCCTTCCACGCCTGGACCCGCCCGGACCGGACCAGCGCCCACAGCCGGGGGAGGCGGTAGGCCAGCTCCACGGCCTCACCCAACAGCCGCTTGCCGGCCTCGGTGGCCAGGCCGACCGCGGCGGCGAACTCCGCGACCGCGAACTCCGCCATCTGCGGGGCACCGTCACCCGCGATCGACAGCTCGGTGTCGGTCCCGCCGACGTAGTGGGTCGCGGCCTCGCCGTAGGCGTGGATGGTGTCCACGGGGTGGATCAGGACCCACTGCACCGCCAGCTCCAACAGCCGGACCTCCGCAGCATCCGCAGCCCGACGCTCAGCCCGGGCCGCGGTCAGGACCCCAGCCGCGGAGTCCGGCAACTCCGGCCGATCCGACGCCGCAGCGTCGACCGCCGCTCGCTCTGTGGTTCCCGAGATGCCCATACGAGTATGCAACCAGAGACCACCGACAACCATGACCGGTCATCCACAGCTATGACCGTGGGGTGGTTTCGAGACAGGCGCTAGAGCGCCTTCCTCAACCACCGAAGACCCCGCGCCTTCCTCAACCACCGAAGACCCCGCGCCTTCCTCAACCACCGAGGACCGCGCCTTTCTCGACTGCCGATCTCTGCTCGGCCCCGTCAGACAGCGGCGCGGCGGGCTAGGTGGAGGGTGAGGTCGGCGGTGACGGCGACCTCGGCCGGGAGCGCCGCGAGGATGGCGGCGAACAGCTCGGAGCGAGAGGGCTCGGGAACCTGCAGGAAGTAGGAGACCGTCGAGAGGTGGTCGACGTAGTCACGGGAGGGCTGCGTGATCGGGCGTTCGATCACGACCTGCTGGACGTCGGTGAAGAGGTCGGACCGCTCCAGCTCGGTGCCCGGCCACTGCATGGCCGCGTCTTCCGAGGTCCCGTCCGGTGCAACTTGCTCCTCGTCGGCCAGGAAGGGCCGCCGGGCGGCGTTCTCGAGATCCTGGACCTCCGGGTCCGCGAGTCGATACGGGCCACCGAACGAGGCGAACACACCCTCGTCGCCGAGCAGCGCCGCGATCCGCTCCCAGCGACCCTCCACGCGCGTCCAGTGGAGGGAGGCGGCGGCGTACACGAGGTCATACGTCGTGCCGATCGGCAGGTCCTCGAAGGCCGACTCGACGGTGGTCACCGAGGACGGCACGTGTCGCCGCAGCTCGGCCAGCATCCCCGGGTCGGGGTCGGTGGCCGTGACCGCGACGCCGCGGGCGGCGAAGGCCCGGGTCGCCTTGCCCGTCCCGGCCCCGATCTCCAACGCCGTGTGCACCGGGGTGCCCGCGTAGGCCAGCACGTGGTCGACCAAGGCGTCGGGATAGCCGGGCCGGAAGCGCTCGTACGCCGCGGCGACGGCGCCGAAGCTGCGTGCGCGATCGGTCACTCCCTCATCGTCACAGGCGACCGGTGACGCCGCACGCGGAAAACCGGTCGAGGCTGTCGGCGGCGGCTGGAAGAGTCGAGGCGATGACTCGGACAGCCTCCTCCCCCGCCACCCTGCGCTCGTTCTGGCACGACCTGCCGCGCGAAGGGCGCCTGCTGCTGTCGATCGTGGTCGTCCAGTTCCTCGGCACGGGGCTGGTGCTGCCCTTCCTCGTCGTCTACCTCCACGAGATCCGCGGCTTCTCCTTGGGCACGGTCGGGCTGCTGATCGGGCTCGGTCCGCTGATGGGCTTCGTGGCGGTCGGGCCGGCCGGCGCGATCATCGACCGGTACGGCGCCCGCGTGGTGATGTTGGCGACGATGAGCCTGGAGGTGGTGGCCGACGTCGCGCTGACCTTCGCCTCGACGCTGCCGATCGCGGCGCTGGCGGTGATCCTGCAGGGCGTCGCGTTCGGCGTGGAGTGGCCGGCCGCGCAGAGCCTGATCGCGAGCGTCGTGCCCACCGAGCTGCGCCAGCGCTACTTCGGGGTGAACTTCACGCTGCTCAACCTCGGGATCGGGCTGGGCGGGATCGTCGGCGGGCTGTTCGTCGACGTCCACCACCCGAGGACCTTCCAGACGATCTACGTCGCGGACGCGCTCAGCTTCATCCCGGCGATCTACCTGCTGAGCATCCCCCTGCGCCACCTCGCCGGCCGTCCGGTCCACGACGCGTCGACCGGGGAGCCGCCGCCCGCCGCCGCGTCGTACCTCGAGGTGCTGCGACGCCCCGGCGTGCGGCTGATGATGCTGCTGAGCTTCGTCTCGTCCTACGTCGGGTACAGCCAGCTCAACGCCGGCACCCAGGCCTTCGCGCGCGACGTCGGACGGGTCTCCACCCAGGGCCTCGGGCTGGCCTACGCCTGCAACACCCTGGTGATCGTGCTGCTCCAGCTCGTCGTGCTGC
Organism: Nocardioides sp.; assembly: GCA_049841015.1. Lineage (GTDB taxonomy): Bacteria > Actinomycetota > Actinomycetes > Propionibacteriales > Nocardioidaceae > Nocardioides. The sequence goes on along the minus strand of JASGIN010000010.1, from coordinate 361,749 downwards.
GCCGCATCGAGGGGCGCCGTCGCACCCGGGTGATGATGGTGATGTCCGCGATCTGGGGTGCGGCCTGGCTCCTGCTCGGCGGGTCCGGGCTGCTGCCCGGAGGACTCAGCGCCACCCTCCTGGTCGCCGCGTGCACCTCGGTGTTCGCGCTCGGCGAGACGCTCATGCAGCCGACCATCCCGGCGCTGGTCAACGACCTCGCGCCGAACCACCTGCGCGGTCGCTACAACGCGCTCAGCACGGCGGCGTTCTCCCTGGCCTCGATCGTGGCGCCGGTGATCGCCGGGTGGCTCATCGGGGCGGGCCGGGACTCGGCCTACATCGCCCAGCTGGTGGTCGGGTGCGGTGCGCTCGCGCTCGTGGCGGCCTACCTCGAGCCGAGGCTCCCCGAGGGCGTGAACGGCGTGGCCGTGCCCGAGGGCGATCCGGAGCAGGTCAGCGCGTGACGAGCCAGATGATCACGACGATCACCACGACGGCCGCCACGACGGGCTTCCAGTAGCTCTTCACCAGCACCGGCAGCACGGTCCGGCCCAGGTCGAGGGCGTCGTCGGAGCCGCGAGCCGGGGCCGGTGCCGGGGCCGGTGCCGGGGCCGATGCCGGCGCCGGAGCCGCTGCCGGCTCGGGTGCCGGATCCCGGGTCGCGTCCTCGAAGATCGTGTTCTCCGGCTCGGCCTCGGCCTTGACCTCGGGCTCTGTTGCCGCGGGCGCCGGAGCCGGCTCACCCAGGCGCGACTCGAGACAGGACACGAACTGACCGAGCAGCTTGTCCGAGACGTCCTGCATCACGCCCCGGCCGAACTGCGCGGGCTTGCCGGTGATCGCGAGATCGGTGTGCACGACGACGTCGGTGGACTCGCCCGGCGAGGCAGACCCCGGCGTCATCGTGAGGGTCACGGTGGCGCCCGCGGTCCCGTTGCCGCGCTTGTCCTTGCCCTTGGCGTCGACGACGAAGCGGTGGTTCGCCTCGTCCTTCTCGGTGAAGGAGCCGGTGCCGTTGTAGGTCAGCGCGATCGGCCCGAGCTTGACCTTCACCGACCCGTTGAACGTGTCCCCCTCGACGCCGGTGACCGTCGCGCCCGGAAAGCACGTGGCCACCGAGGCGATGTCCTGGAACTCCGCCCAGGCCTGGTCGACGCCGACGGGGACGGTGAAGCTGTGCTCGAGATCCATGGGTCCAGTCTCGGTCAGGCGCCCGCGGCCTTCAGCACCGCCCTGCGGGTCAGCACCGTGGCGAGGTGCCTGCGGTAGTCGCTGTCGCCGTTGAGGTCGCTGGGCGGGTTCGTGCCGTCGGCCGCCTGGTCGGCGGCCGCGCGGACACCGTCCTCGGTCGCGGCGACACCGGACAGCGCCGACTCCGTCGCCGAGGCGCGCTGGGGCGTCGAGCCCATGTTCGTCAGCGCCACCCGGGCCTCGCTGATCGTGCCGCCAGAGGCGCTCACGGTCGCGGCGACGGCCACGATCGGCCACTGGTGGGCCACCCGTACGAACTTCTCGTAGTGGGCGCCCCAGCCGGTCTTCTTCGGCACCCGGATCTCGGTGAGGATCTCGTCCTCGCCGATGGCGGTCTCGAAGAGGTCGACGAAGAAGTCCGACGCCGCGACGGAGCGGGTGCCGCCCGAGCCGGCGATCACGAACTCGGCGTCCATCGCGAGAGCGGCCGAGCCCATGTCGCCGGCCGGGTCCGCGTGCGCGCACGAGCCGCCGAAGGTGCCGCGGTGCCGGATCTGGTTGTCCGCGACCTCGGCGGCGGCCTTCGACAGCAGGGGCGCGTGCTCGCGCACGAGGTCGTTCGTGACCATCTCCGAGTGCGTCGTCAGCGCCCCGATCACCAGCGCGTCGCCGTCGTCGCGGACCCCGCGCAGACTGTCGATGCGACCCAGGTCGATGAGCACCTCGGGGGCGTTCAGCCGCATCCGCAGGACCGGCAGCAGGCTCTGCCCGCCGGCCATCAGCTTGGCGTCGTCCCCGTGCTCGGCGAGCGCGGCGAGCGCCTCGTCGACCGAGGCCGGCGCGACGTAGTCGAACTTGGCGGGGATCATGCGCCCGCTCCTTCCGTGCTGGACTGGCCGGGTTCACTCTCGTCGAAGTGGGGCATCGCGGCGGCCTCGGTCGAGCCGCCGGAGCCGGAGGAGTTGATGGCCTTCCAGACCCGCTCCGGCGTGCACGGCATCTGGATGTCGGTGACGCCGTGGTGCCGAACGGCGTCGACGATCGCGTTCACCACGGCCGGCGTCGAGGCGATCGTGCCGGCCTCGCCGACGCCCTTGGTGCCCAGCGAGTTCGTCGTCGACGGGCTCGTGGTGTGGTCGATGTCGAACGAGATCGTGTCGGCCGCGGTCGGCAGCAGGTAGTCGACGAAGGAGCCGCTCACCAGCGTCCCGGAGTCGTCGTACACCGCCTCCTCCCACAGCGCCTGCGCGATGCCCTGGACGAGGCCGCCGTGGACCTGCCCACTGACGATGAGCGGGTTGATGATGTTGCCGATGTCGTCGCACGCGACGTACTTGCGCATCGTCGTCCGCCCGGTCTCGGTGTCCACCTCCATGGCGCACAGATGGGTCCCGTGCGGGAAGGAGAAGTTGACCGGGTCGTACGTCGACTCCGCGTCGATGTTCGGCTCGATCCCCTCGGGGTAGTCGTGCGCCGCGAACGTCGCGAGCGCGACCTCCTGGATCGTCTTGCCCTGGTCGGTGCCCTTCACCGCGAACGTGCCGCCGGAGAACTCCACGTCGTCGACATCGGCCTCGAGCATGTGGGCCGCGATCGGCTTGGCCTTCTCGATCACCTTGTCGGCGGCACGCACCAGCGCCTCGCCGCCGACGACGAGCGACCGCGAGCCGTAGGTGTCGAGCCCCTTGTGGGCGATCTGCGTGTCACCGTGCAGGATCTCGACGTCGTCGAACGGCACGCCGAGCCGGTCGGCGACGATCTGGCTGAACGCCGTCTCGTGACCCTGCCCGTGGGCGCTGGCGCCGGTGACGACCTCGACCTTGCCGGTGGCGAGCATCCGCACGCTGGCGTGCTCCCACCCACCAGCGCCGTAGTCGAGGGTGCCGAGCACGCGGCTCGGGGCCAGGCCGCACATCTCGGTGAAGGTCGAGATGCCGATGCCGAGCTGCACCCGGTCTCCGGCGTCGCGACGCTGCTTCTGCTCCGCCCGGAGCGCGTCGTAGCCGAACATCTCCTTGGCCCGCGCGGTCGCGGCCTCGTAGTTGCCGGAGTCGTAGGTCAGCCCCGCCACCGTGGTGAAGGGGAACTCCTCGTGCTTGATCCAGTTCCTCTCCCGGATCTCCAGAGGGTCGACGCCGACCTCGACGGCCAGCTCGTCCATGATCCGCTCGACGCCGTACGTCGCCTCGGGCCGCCCGGCGCCGCGGTAGGCGTCGGTCCAGGCCTTGTTGGTGAGCACCGTCTGGCAGGAGAAGCGGTACGCCGGGAACTTGTAGATCGCGTTGAACATGAACGCGCCGAGCACCGGCACGCCGCCGCCGACGATCGCGACGTACGCCCCGAGGTCGGCCAGCAGGTCGACCTTGAAGCCGGTGACGGTGCCGTCCTTGGTGGCGGCCAGGGTGAGTCGCTGCCACTGGTCGCGGCCGTGGTGGGCGCTGAGCAGGCTCTCGCTACGGGTCTCGGTGTACTTCACCGGCTTGTGGAGCCGGCGGGCCACCGCCCATGCGATCCACTCCTCCGGCGTGACCTGCAGCTTGCCGCCGAAGCCACCGCCGACGTCGGGCGCGATGACCCGGATCTTCGACTCCGGGACGCCGGTCGTCGCGGCGAGGGCGAACCGGAGGATGTGCGGGATCTGGGTCGCCGACCACATCGTCAGCTGCTCGCCGGTCGGGTCGACCACGACCGAGCGGGGCTCCATGAACGCCGGGATGAGCCGCTGCTGGCGGTACTCCCGCTCGATCACGATGCCGTCGGCACGGGCCGCCTCGATCGCCTCGTCGACGTTCGTGCCGGTGCCGGCCTCGGCCGAGTCGAACACCCACAGCGCCGACTTGTTGGTGCCGGAGTCGGGGTGCGCCAGCACGGTGTCCTCGGCGGCCTCCTTGAGGTCGAGCGCCGCCGGGAGCTCGGCGTAGTCCACGTCGACCAGCTCGGCCGCGTCGCGCGCCTCGGCCGCGCTGCGCGCGACCACGACGGCGACGATCTCGCCGGCGAAGGCCACCCGGTCCGCGGGCATCGGCGAGTGGTTGGGGGTGACCTGCTCCGGCGTGATCGGCCACGCGTTGATGCACACGCCGAGCTCGTCGCCGAAGTCGGCGCCGGTGAAGACGCCCACGACGTTGGGCGCCTGCTTGGCCGCCTCGGCGTCGATGCTCGTGATGGTGGCGTGGGCGAACGGGCTGCGGACCATCGCCATGTGGAGCATGCCGGGCAGCGTGATGTTGTCGGTCCAGCGGGTGCGGCCGGTGATCAGGCGCTGGTCCTCCTTGCGGCGGCGGTCCTTGCCGATCTCGGCGGCCGGGCGCTCGGCGGTGGCGGTCATGGCGCGCCCACCTCCTGCGCCGAGTCGCCGGCGTGCTCCGCGGCGTACAGGACGCTGCGGACGATGTTGTGGTAGCCGGTGCAGCGGCAGAGGTTGCCCTCGAGGCCGACCCGGACCTCCTGCTCGGTGGGGTGCGGGTTCTCGTTAAGCAGGTCGACGGACTGCATGATCATCCCCGGCGTGCAGAAGCCGCACTGCAGGCCGTGGCATTCGCGGAACGCCGCCTGGACCGGGTGCAGCTCGCCGTCGCTGGCCAGGCCCTCGATCGTGGTGACCTCGTGCCCGTCGGCCTGGACGGCCAGGACGTTGCAGCTCTTCACGCTGCGGCCGTCGAGGTGGACCGTGCACGCACCGCAGTTGCTGGTGTCGCAGCCGATCACGGTGCCGGTCTTGCCGAGCTTCTCGCGCAGGTACTGCACGAGCAGCATCCGCGGTTCGACGTCGTCGGTGACCTGGGTCCCGTCGACGGTGAGGCTGATCTGGTTCATCGTGCCTGCCCTTCTTCGCGAGTCGGCGACACGCTAGGTCGCGGCCGGTTGGTCAAAGGTTGCCCACGGAAACGACGACGTTCAGCGGTCCAGCGCCACCATCAAGAACATGGGACGGTCGCGTTCCTCGGCCAGCTCGGGATCGTCGGCGACCTCGTCGGGCGTGGGGGTGGACTCGGCCAGCCCGCGCAGGGCGAATCCGGCGTCCAGGACGGCGCCGAGGAGGGAGGCCAGGGTGCGGTGCTGCTTGCGGACGCCGGGTGCCAGCCAGTCGCGGATCCGCTCGCCCTCGTCGCCGTACCGGTCGAGCGGCCAGACCCGGCGCCCGTCGCGCTCGACCCAGGCGGGCTCGGTCGGCGCGGTGTAGACCGGGTGCTCGCAGGTCAGGACGAACGTGCCGCCGGGGCGTAGGGCCGCGTGGACGGTCGCCAGGAAGCGCGGCAGGTCCACGAGGTAGTGCACGACCAGCGCGCTGTACGCCACGTCGTACGACGCCCCGCCGAGGTCCAGCGCGTCGAGGTCGGCGCGACGGAATCGGATGACCTCGCTGGGTCCGGTGAGCTCCTCGGCGCGCGCGAGCATCTGCTCGGAGAGGTCCAGGGCGTCCACCGCCCTGGCGCCGTGATCGGCCGCCCAGCGCGCGAACGCGCCGTACCCACACCCCAGGTCGACGACGTCGCGCCCGGTCAGGTCGGGCAGCATCGACCGCACGGTCGGCCACTCGGGTGCACCGTCCAGGCCCAGCTGTGAGCGAGCGAGCTCGCGGTAGCCGGCTTGGAACTCGGGGTCGTCGTAGATGTTCTGCGGCATGCCCATGACTCTAAAATCCGCTCGTGCGGGACTGGGAGACGGTGTCGAGGGGGCACACCGCGGCGGTCGTACGCCGGTCGCCGGACGGCGGCGCGTACGCCAAGACCGGCACCGGCCTGGAGCGCCTCGAGCTGGTCGACGAGCGCGAGCGGCTCGCGTGGCTCGCCGACGCCGGCCTGCCGGTGCCCGCGGTGCTGAGCTGGGAGGACGACGGCGAGTCGGCGACGCTCACCACCGCGACCTTGCCCGGCGTTCCCCTGAGCGAGCTACCCGCCTCGGCGGTGGAGTCGGCGACCCGGTCGCTGGGTGCGTTCCTGCGCGAGCTGCACACGGTGCCGCGCGCATCGTGCCCGTTCGAGCGCTGGCTGGCGGTGACGGTGCCCCTGGCGCGGGTGCGTGCGGACGAGGGACTCGTCGACGAGGACGACTTCGACGAGGAGCGGGCCGGGCGCTCGGCCGAGGAGCTGATCTCCGAGCTGATCGAGGCGCGGCCACGCGCCGAGCGGCTGGAGCTGGAGGACCTCGTGGTCTGTCACGGCGACGCCTGCCTCCCGAACTTCCTGGCCGATGCGGACACCTTGGCGATCACCGGCATGGTCGACGTCGGGCGGCTCGGCGTCGCCGATCGGCACCTCGACCTCGCCCTGGCGACCAGGTCGATGTCGGACACGTCGCTCAACCCGGCGTACGGTCCCGAGGCCGCGAGCGCCCTCCTCGAGGCGTACGACGCCCCCGCGGATCCGTGGCGGCTCGACTTCTACCGGCTGCTGGACGAGCTCTTCTGAGAGGTGGTTTCGAGACGGCCGTAGCCGGCCTCCTCAACCACCGGTATCAGCAGGTGAAGCCGGGTCCGGTCAGGCCGGGCCCGGTGATCGTCGGCTTGTCACCCGAGGCGTACGCCGTGTCCCACCACTGGGTGAAGAAGTCGCCCAGCTGCGCCTGGCACGCGCTGCGGTCGTCGGGCAGGTAGCGCGCGAACGCCGCCTCGAGCTGCGGCTCGGTGATGACCCCGTAGTGACCCTGGATGTAGCGCAGGGCCTTCACGAAGCGTCGGTGTCCGAGGATCTGCCGCAGGGCGAGGTACGCCGTCCCGGGTCGCGTGTACGTCGTGCTCCCGGAGAAGAGCGTCGCGGGCGTCGGGTCGGAGGGGGCCGCGCCCCAGAGTGAGTCGGACCCGTAGTTGTGGTCGAAGGTCTTCACCAGGCTGCGCTGGAACGCCTTGCGTCCGGCCGCAGTGCCGGGGCCACCGGCGTCCGCGCGAGCCCGACGCGCGTGGAAGAGGTACTCCCCGAAGGTGGCCATCCCCTCCTTGAAGAACGTCATCGAGAAGCTGCCCTCGGTGACGTGGTCACCCCACCACTGGTGCATGTTCTCGTGGTTGAAGGTGTCGAGGTCGATGCTGCCGCCCGCGAAGGTGATCATCGTCTGCATCTCCTCCTCGAAGCTCGCCGGAGGCGTGCCGACGACGACGCCATCGCTGGGGAACGGGAACCTGCCGTTGAACCGGCTCTGGAAGTCCGTGATCCTCTGCTGCTGCCGCATCACCTTGAGGTTGGCGCGCTTGCGGGCCGGGCTCAGCGAGCTCGCCTGCGCGACGTAGTAGCGGATGCCGTCGGAGCCCTTGCGCGACGACAGGTCGTAGTGGCCGACGCTGCTCTCGACGAGGTAGCTGGCCACGCCCTGGTTGGTGTACCAGGAGAAGGTCCGCGAGCCGTGCGGGAAGCGCTTGTCGGGTGCGTGCCTGCGCACCGACGACAGCCGGCCGTTGGCGATCGCCGTCCGGTCCTTGTTCACCGTCTCGTGGAACTTGTAGACCGGCTTGGCCGACGGGTAGTTGTTCAGCGGCATCCAGTCCTCGGTGCCGACGGGCTCGGTGGTGACGAACCCGCCGTCCCCCTTCGGCTCGTTCGAGCGGAACCAGCCCTCGGTCGATCCGTCGCCGTCGATGTGCGTGCCCGGTCGACCGGTGTAGGCGACCCGCACGTCGACGGTCCGGCCGCGGGCGATCGGGTGCTTCGGCGTGATCACCAGCTTGTTCCTGGGGCACTGCTGGCCGTTCTGGCCGTTGACGCCGCCCGTCACCTCGGGCGTGCATGCGGGCGGCAGCGGGTTGTCGTCCGGCCCGCCGACGGGGTTGTCCTGCGACGCCTCGTGGGCGCGCGGGTCGGGGTCGTCCTGGCCGTTCGGGTCTCCCGGGTACGTCGGCTGCACGAAGCGCCACGTCGCCGGCCGACCGTCGACCGTGATCGACCGGATCCTCATGTCCGGGCCGCCGACCTTGTCCGAGGAGTGCCGCTCGAAGTCGAGGCTGAAGTCGTTGAGGCAGCGCTCTGCCTGGATCGTCAACGTCACGCGGTTGCCGCGCAGGAAGCGGTTGCCGGGCGCGTCGTAGACGAGATGGACGTCGGTCCGGAGGTTGACGTATCCCCCGTTGCCCATCTCCGGGTAGACGTGAGAGCCGGGCGCCGAGAGCGTGTGCGCGCCGGAGACGCAGGTGCGCTTCGCTGCCGACGCCGGCTGCGGAGAGGGGCCGGCGGACGCCGTCCCGGCCGAGGCGGCCACCAGCGCGACGACGGAGGTGACCAGGGCGAGACGACGCATCCGGGAGCCTTTCGGGAGTGGGTCAGCCGCGGGCGGCGGCGAGTCGCCCCTTGAGCAGGGGAACGGCGGGATGGGGCCGACCCGCGAGGGCGGCCAGGCAGGTCTCGATCACCTCGGTGTCGTACGGCGCGAGCTCGCTGTAGCGGATCACGGCCTGCGGGTCGGGGTTGGCGAGGAGCGCCTCGCGCATGGCGACGGCGACGTACTCCCCCAGCTCGGCCAGGGCCGGTGACTCCGTCCCCGGCATCAGGTCGCCGCCGTACCGCGCGATCGCGCCGGCGGTGTCTCCGCGTCCGAGCGCGTCGAGCACGTCGTCGATGTCGGTGGAGACCGGGAGCGTGAGCCGGTAGGGCCGCGACGCCAGCTGCCCACCGAGTGCGGCGCGCAGGTGCGAGACCTCGGCCTTGAGCGTCGAGTGGGTGACGGACTGGTCGCCGTAGACCAGGGCGTGCAGCCGGTCCAGCGAGAGCCCGTCGGAGTGCAACGCCAGGATCGCCAGGATCTCGGTCTGCCGGCGGTTGAGCAGCAGCCGGCTGCCGTCCAGCGTCGCCTCGGCGTTGCCGAGCAGGCGGAGCTGGAGGCCGGTCGGGCCGCCCTGCTCCTCCAGCATCGGGTTGGCCGCGGACAGCGGCATCGCGGTCTCGATCAACCGCGCCAGCACCCGCGCGGTCGCCAGGCCGATCGGGTGGGTGCGGTCCCAGGTGGTCGACAGGTCGACGACGCCGAGCTGGGCCCCGGTGACCGGGTCGTGCACCGGCGCCGCCCAGCACACCCAGTTGTGCACGATCGGCGCGTAGTGCTCGGCGCTGAACACCATGCTCGGGCGGCGCAGTCGCGTCGCGAGGTCGAGGGCGTTGGTGCCGACCGACTCGTCGTCCCAGCGCGCCGCCGGGACGAAGTTCACCGTCTCCGCCTTGCGGCGCATGACCCGCCCGCCGTACGTCCAAAGGATGCGGGTCTGCTGGTCGGTGACCGCCAGCACGAGGTCGCCGTCCTCCGCCGTACGCCGGAGCTCGGCCTCGACCCGCGCCACGGCCAGCTGTAGCGGCGAGCCCGCCCAGAAGGCGCGCGCCTCGGACTCGTCGTCCAGGGGCGCCTGCGTGACGTCGCGCGAGACCCGCGGCTGCGAGCGCCGCCAGCTCCGGAGGATCTCCGGCCGGACGTGCGCGGCGGCGCCGTCGCCCTGCTCGACGAACGCCGTCCAGGCGCGCAGGGCGGTCACCCGACGGTCCTGGAGATCGCCCTGCGGCTCGGGGGCACTCACGCAGGTCACGGTAGCGCTGCGGGTGTCGAACCGAACATTCTCTCGGGCTCGAGCGTCGGACCGGATACCTGCCGCCCTACGACAAGGAGATCGCCGTGAAGCGGATCGGCCCGACCTCGCTCGCCGTGGCGCTGGCCTCGGCCTTCGTCGCGCTGGCACCGGAGACGCCGGCGCACGCCGCGGCCGCGTCCTGTCGCGGCGTCCGAGCCACGATCGTCGGCACCTCCTCGAACGACGTCATCCACGGCACGCCACGACGCGACGTCATCGTGGGGCTCGGCGGCAACGACAGGATCTATGCGGGTGCGGGCAACGACCTGGTGTGTGGCGGCGACGGCTCCGACGCCATCCACGGCGGGGCGGGCGACGACCGTCTCTACGGCGGGAAGGACCTCCTGCGCAGCATCGAGGAGGACACCGAGACCGAGCGCGTGGGCGACACGCTGGTCGGTGGCCCCGGCAACGACCACCTCGCCCCGGGCGCGGACCACCGACCGGCCGATCCCGACGACATCGTCACCGACGTGATCTCGTGGGAGGACGCCGCGCGGGGAGTGCACGTCGACCTGCGCACCGGCAAGGCGCGCGGTGAAGGGGCCGACACCTTCAGCGGCGGGGTCTTCACCGTCGTCGGGTCTGCGCAGGGCGACGTGATCGAGGGGACGAGCCGCAGCGACCTGATCGACACCGGCGCCGGTCGTGACGTCGTCCGCGCGCGCGGTGGCGACGACGTCATCACCGTCGGCACGTTCCCGCATCCGGGCAAGGCCGACTCCCGGATCCGGGCCGGCGCAGGAGACGACACCGTGTACGCCACCCAGCGCAACGTGAGGATCTGGGGAGGGGACGGCGACGACTCGATCTCGGCGGGCGGCACGGGTGCGCACCTCATGGGAGGTCCGGGCAAGGACTACCTCCAGGGCTCGGACAACACCGTCTCCGGCGGGCCCGGCGACGACCACCTGATCGGGTTCATCGGGGACGAGGCCGCCTTCGACGGCGGGTCCGGTGTCGACGACATCCAGCTCGACAGTGTCCTGCAGGGCCATCGCCAGGCTGCCTCGACGGGCACCTGGGACATGACCACCGGAGAGGTGAGCTTCGCGCTCGACGAGACGACGACCCGGCTCTCGGCGTCCCACCTCGAAGGAGGGAACCTGCCCGGCTGGGGCACGGCCTGGTCCGTCACCGGTACCGCCGGCGACGACTCGGTCTTCGGGGACGCCAACACCGTCTCCCCCGTGGCCTTCTACGGTCTCGACGGTGACGACACCTTCCGCGGCTCCGACGGCGACGACCTCTTCGACGGTGGCCCGGGCAACGACCACTCGTTCGGGATGTGGGGCGGAGACGACACGTGCCTCAGCGTCGAGGCGAGGGACCGGGACGACTGCGAGCACGTCGGCTGACCCGGGCCGACCTCACTCGTGGTGGATGCGTCCCTCGCCGCCGGCGAGCGGGCCTCCTGAGCCGCCCCACCGGCCGGCGATGATCTCCGCCGCGATGGAGATCGCCGTCTCCTCCGGCGTGCGCGCACCCAGGTCGAGCCCGATCGGGCTCGAGAGCCGCTTCAGCTCGTCGTCGGTGACCCCGGCCTCGCGCAGCCGGGCCTCGCGGTCCTCGTGGGTACGACGCGAGCCCATCGCGCCGACGTAGGCCACCTCCGGCAGGCGCAGCGCCACCTCCAGGAGCGGCACGTCGAACTTCGGGTCGTGGGTGAGCACCGCGATCACGGTCCGGCCGTCGAGGACGCCGGCGTCGCGCTGCTTCTCGAGGTACCGATGGGGCCACTCGACCACCACCTCGTCGGCGTCCGGGAAGCGGGTGTTGGTGGCGAACACCGGACGGGCGTCGCACACCGTCACGTGGTAGCCCAGGAAGCTGCCGACGCGGGCGACGGCCGCCGCGAAGTCGATCGCGCCGAACACCAGCATCCGCGGCTTCGGTGCGAAGGCCCAGACGAAGACCCGCATGCCCTCGCCGCGGCGTTCGCCGTCCGGACCGTAGGACAGGGTGGCGTTGGTGCCGCTGGCGAGGAGCCCGAGAGCGTCGTCGCGCACCGCGTCGTCGGCCCGGGGCGAGCCGATCGAGCCCGTCGACTCGCCGGTGTCGGCGTGGATGATCAGCCGGCGTCCCAGCCAGGCGGGGTCCGGGTGCTCGATGACGGTGGCGACCGCGACCGGGCGGCCGCTCTCGATGTCGGCGGCGAGGTCCTCCAGCTCGGGGAACGTCTCGCGCGAGACCTTCTCGACGTACACGTCGAGGATGCCGCCGCACGTGAGACCGACCGCGAAGGCGTCGTCGTCGGAGATGCCGTAGCGCGTCAGGACGGGGACGCCGGACTCCACGACCTCCTTGCCGAGCTCGTAGACCGCGCCTTCGACGCAGCCGCCGGACACCGAGCCGACCGCGGTCTCGTCGGGACCGACCAGCATGCTTGCCCCGGGCGGTCGCGGCGCCGACCGGAACGTCGCCACCACCGTGCCGACGCCGACCTCGTCGCCGTTGCGCCACCACGTCAGGAGCTCGGGCAGGCACCTCACGCATGGGCCAGCACCTCCACCAGGTCGGCGTACGTCGCGAGCGAGTGGCCGGCGACGAACTCGTCGCAGAAGGGCAACGCGGCGACCACCCCGGTCTGGACGGCCTCGTACCCCTGCTTGCCGCGATGGGGGTTGACCCACACCACGCGGTGCGCGACCCGGCGCAGCCGAGCCATCTGCTCTGCGAGCACGGAGGCATCACCTCGTTCCCATCCGTCGCTGAACACAACGACGACCGCGCCGCGCGCCATTCCGCGCTGGCCCCACCGGTCGAGGAAGAAGCGCAGCGTCTCGCCGAGCCGGGTGCCCCCCGACCAGTCCGGCACCGTCTCGCCGGCCGCGACCAGCGCGCGCTCCGGGTCGACGACGCGCATCGCCCGCGTGACGTGGGTGACGCGAGTGCCGATGGTGAACGTCTCGACGCGCCCCGACTCGTGCGCCATGCCCTGCGTGATCCGGTGTGCGAGGCGCAGCAGCGCGTCGGCGTACGACGACATGGACCCGCTGACGTCGACGAGCAGGACGACGCGGCGCGGTCTCCTGGCCCGGCGCCGCCAGACGATCTCGGCGGGCTCGCCCATGCGGCGCAGGCTCTCGCGCAGGGTCTGGGACGCGTCGACCTGGCCGCGGTGCCAGCGCTGGTGGCGACCCGTACGCCGCAGCGGGGGACGCGGACGGAGCGTGCTGAACATGGCGGCGAGCCGTTGCTTCTCCCCGGCGCTGAGGGAGGCGACGTCGCGGTGGCGCAGCACCTCGGTCGGGTTCGCCGCGGCTCGGACCACGTCGTCCACCTGCTCGGCCTCGCCGCCCTCGGACTCGTCGAGCGGCAGCAGGTGAGGGGTCGTGTCGGGGCGGGCGACCGGTCGCGGCCGCGGCAGTCCGTGCCGGGCGTTGAAGAACGCCTCGAAGACCTGGTCGAAGCGGGCGAGGTCGTCGGGACCGGCGCACAGCGTGGCGCGGCCCGCGATCCGCACGCCCGCCGGGTCGTCGGCGCCGAGCCTCGAGGCGGCCGCGAGGAACTCATGGGTGCGGTCCTGCGTCACCGGCACTCCGCCGGCGCGTACGGCCCTGGCGAAGGCGAGCAGGATCTCGTCGCCGCCGCGCGGCCCGGTCGGGGAGGTCGCGCTCATGTGCGGAGCAGCTGGTCGAGTGCCTGCTTCACCCGGTCGGAGTCCTCGCGGTACTTCACCAGCGCGCCCAAGGTGGTCGCCGCCGACTCGAGGTCGAGGTCGGCGGTACCGAGGTGCGCGAGCGCACGGGCCCAGTCGAGGGTCTCGGCGACCCCCGGCGGCTTGGTCAGGTCGCGCGAGCGCAGGTCCTGGACGACGGCGACGACCTGGCGGGCCAGGGCGTCGGAGACCTCCGGCGCCCGCGAGCGGACGATCTGCAGCTCCCGCTCGAGCCCGGGGTGCTCGATCCAGTGGTAGAGGCACCGGCGCTTGAGCGCGTCGTGCAGGTCGCGGGTGCGGTTGGAGGTCAGGACGACGATCGGCGGAGTCGCGGCCTTGACCGTGCCGAGCTCGGGGATGCTCACCTGCCAGGTCGAGAGGACCTCGAGGAGGAACGCCTCGAACTCGTCGTCCGCACGGTCGACCTCGTCGACCAGCAGTACGGCGGGACTCTGCTGGAGCGCGGCGAGCACCGGCCGCGCGAGCAGGAACCGCTCGTCGTACAGGCTCTTCTCGGCCTCCTCGACTCCGCGCACCTGCGCCGGAGGCCTCCAGCGCGCGGAGGTGGAGGATCTGACGCGGGAAGTCCCAGTCGTAGAGCGCCTGCGTGGCGTCGATGCCCTCGTAGCACTGGAGCCGGACGAGCGGCAGGTCGAGCGCCTCGGCGACGGCCTCCGCGAGCGCGGTCTTGCCGGTGCCCGGCTCGCCCTCGAGCAGCAGAGGTCGGGCCATCGCCAGAGCCAGGTAGGTGACGGTGGCGAGCTCGTCGTCACACAGGTATCCGGTGCGCCCGAGCCGCTCCGCCACGTCGGCGGCGGACGCCAGCTCCTGGGCAGAACCCGTCCTCAGCTCCGACATACCCCCAATCTACTTCTCTCCTTCCCGCCCCCCCGTTGACCGGCGCCGCCTGACCGTCGACCGGCGCCGTCTGACCGTTGACCGGCGCTGTCTGACCATTCGCCGAGCCTCTTTTGACGGAAGCGCCTTCTTCAACGGCATAAATCCGCGGTTCAACGGTCAGAAGGCGCCGGTCAACGGTCAGACGGCGCCGGTCAACGACTAGCGGGAGTCGACGTCGTGGCCGGAGGCGAGGTCGGCGCACTCGACGAGGAGGACGTCGCGGGTGGCGAGGTAGTCGCGGGCGCCCTGGTCGCCGACCGCGGTCGCGACCACGCCCGGCCAGTGGTCGCGGCCGAGCAGGACCGGGTGCCCCGGCTTCCCGTGGTACGCCGCGCGGGCCAGCGCCGCGGGACCGGCCGGTACGGCAGCCGCGACGACCCGGGAGACCACGTCGGGCACGAGGTCCGGCAGGTCGACCAGCGACACCACGGCACGGGGCTCGGTCGACCCGGCCAACGAGGTGAGTCCGGCGCGCAGCGACGCCCCCATCCCCTCGGCCCAGTCGTCGGCCACGACCACGGAGACGTCGAGCCCCTTGAGGAGCAGCCGCGCGCGCTCGGCCTCGGCCCCCAGTACGACGCTCACGCGCCCGCAGCCCCCGTCGCGCAGGGTGGCGACGCCGCGCTGCAACCAGGAGCCACGGTCGTCGGACACGAGCGCCTTGGGCATCCCCATCCGGCGACCGGCCCCGGCGGCGAGCAGCAGACCTTCCACGCCCGCCAGCCTGTCAGACCGGTCACCGTGGGGGGATCAGCCGAAGGCCTGCTCGTACAGCCGCTGGAGTCGCGCCGTCGCCGGGCCCGAGAAGCCGCAGGCGGTGACGACACCGCCGCTGGCGGAGACCAGGTAGTCGCCACCGGGTCGCATCCGCGCCGCCTGCATCAGCTCCGAGAGCCGCGGGGCCGGGGCGGTGACCTTGGCCAGGTCGCTCGGGCCACCGGCGTACCACCGGGTGACGTCGAACGTCGCGCTGCCGCCGACGAGCGTCACCAGCCGCCCGCGGAACGCCACGTCCTGCTCCCTGAGTACGCCGGTCTGCGGCGGGACGCAGCGGCCCTCGCGCGGGACGTACCCGAGCCGGGTGACGGTCTTGGCCGCCGCGGGCCCCGAGTCGGTGCCGCGCTGGGCGAGCCCCATCACGCCGGCGCCGGCGATCAGCAGGACCGACGCCGCCGCGACCAGCCAGGTCAGCGGGCTGCGGTCGTGCGTGCCGTCCTCGCGTGACTCGGTCGGCCGGGCGAGCGGGTCGCCCGCGGTCGAGGAGGTCGTGGCCTCGAGCAGGTCGGAGACGTGGCGCGGGTCGGCGCCAGGGAGGGAGGAGGCGGGGTCGGCCGCGTGGAGCCGCGTCAGCAGCTCCGGGTCCGGTTCGTGGTCGGTCACGCGTCCCTCCCTCCCTTCGGCACGTCATGTCCGGGAGGGCCCTCGATCTTTCGCAGCTCCTCGCGCAGCCGGCCCTTGGCCCGGTGCAGCCGGATGCTCGCGGCGTTCGCGCTGACGTCCAGCACCTGCGCGATCTCCTGGGCGTCAGCTGCTCCCAGGCCCACAACCGCAGCAGCTCCGCGTCTTCAGGGCGCAGAGCGGCCATCGCCTCGGCGAGCCGGTCGTCGCCGACCGGGTCCGGCGCCTCCCGAGGCGGATCGAGGGTGGCGATGCGGCCGGCCAGCCGGCGCTGGCGCCGGGCTCCGCGCTCGGCGTTGGCCAGGCAGCGCCGCGCGACGCCGTAGGCGTACGGCAGCGGCTCGTCCGGCAGCTCGGCGTTCCTCCGCCAGCACACCAGCAGCGTCTCGGCGAGCACGTCCTGCGCGGTCGCGGGGTCGGTACGCCGGGCGAGGAACCGCCGCAGTGGTTCGACCATCCCGCGCGCAGCCTCCTCGAAGCGCGCGCGCACGTCGTTCCCGACCTCTGGCCGAGTTCCGGCTCGGTCCACGGACTCCACGGTGGCACATGTCCGGCACCGATCCGGGTCTTTCAGCCGACGGCGATCAGTCCGATGCCCGCCAGGACGACCACGGCGCCGACCAGCCGTCGCGCGGGCCGATGCTCGCGCAGGACCAGCCAGCCGAACACCGCCCCGACGACGATGCTGGCCTCGCGACCGGCCGCCACGAGCGCGACGGGGGCCAGCTGCATCGCGCGCAGGACCAGGATGTAGGCCAGTGGCGAGCAGGCCGCGACGACAAGCGCGGCCGAACGGCCTCGCACCCAGACCTCCCGGACCGGTGTGGGGTCGGTCCGGCGGGCCAGCACCAGGGCCAGGAACGGCAGCTGCAGCACCAGTCCCAGCACGAAGTACGGCACCGGCGGGACGTGCAGATCGTTGACGGAGCGGTTGTCCCACAGGGTGTACGCCGCGATGGTGGCGCCGGTGGCTAGTCCCCACGCCACCCCGGCTCGCGCGTGCACCGCGCGACCGCCGAACGAGATCAGCAGCACCCCGGCGACCACCGAGAGGACGCCCGCGACCTCGGCGGCGGACGGGTGCTGGCCGAGGACGGTCACCGCGACCACGAAGGTCAGCATCGGCCCGGCGCCACGCGCGAGCGGGTAGACCAGGTTGAGGTCGCCCTCGGCGTACCCGCGCTGCAGCACCAGCTGGTAGACGATGTGGAGGAGGGCCGAGACCAGCGGGCCGACCACCCACGACCACGTCGGGTGGTCGCCGGCGACCAGGATCCACACGACGCCGATCGGCACCCACAGGGCGCAGCTGGCCAGGATGTAGACCCAGACGAAGGCCACCCGGTCGCCGTCGCCGCGGACCCCCTTGACCGCGAGGTTCCACGTCGCATGCAGGACGGCCGCGACCAGGACCAGCGCGAGGGCCGTGCTGCTCACGACGCGGGCGGTGCGGCCACGTGGCCGCGCGCCATCCGGATCTCCGTCACGCCGGTCTCGGGCTCGGGCTTGCGCCCGCCCTCGTCGGTGAAGCCGTGCTTGAGGTAGAACGCCGAGGCTCGGTCGTTGCCCGCCAGCACCCACAGGTACGCCGGTCGGTCACCGATCGCGTGGTCCATCAGGTCGGTGGCGAGGCCGGTGCCGTGGGCTCGCGCCAGCACGTTGATCGCGTACAGCTCGAGCGGTTCCGGCGCGTCGTCGTCGCGCGGCGGCCCGGAGGTCGCCATGCCGACGATGCCCGCGTCGTCCCGGGCGAGCCACCAGCTGACCTCGGGCGAGCTGCCGAAGCGCTCCCGCCACCGGCGCGGACCGAACGTCGGGTCGAGCGCGGCGAGGTACTCGTCGGGGAGCAGCCCGGCGTACGCCTCCTGCCAGATGCGGACGTGGACCCGCCCCATCTCGTCGAGGTCCTCGAGCTCGGGTCGCACGATCGCCCAGGACACGTCCTCAACCTCTCACAACGGCCCTGCGGCGACCGCCACGACCCGGCGGTCAGTGGCAGTAGCCGAGCATCTGCTGCAGTGCGGCCCTCTCCGGAGGGTCGACGGCGAGGGAGTACCGGGTCTTGATCGCGATCCAGCGCCGCGCGTAGGCGCACTGGTAGCCCCGGCGCGGACGCCACGCCGCCGGGTCGCCGTCCCCCTTGCTCATGTTCGTCGGACCGTCGACGGCGAGCAGCTCACCGAGGTCGTTGGCGAAGGCCTCGCGGCGGCTCGTGCTCCAGCGCCGCGCCCCGGACACCCACGCCTCGGCGAGCGGGACGATGTGGTCGATCTGGATCGCCTCGGCCTGACGCAGGTCCTTGAGGTCGGTGAAGGTGAGGGTGCGGCCGGTATAGGGGTCGTGCCAGGTGCCGGCGAGGACGTCGTGGTCGCAGCCGCCCTGCTGCCCGACCCGCGTCGAGCCGGGGACGGCGTCGCGCAGGAGCACGTCGTCGCGCTGGTTGCAGCCGTCGTGGTCGGTGTCGACCCAGTCGCTGCCGAACGCCGCGCGGACGTACCCCTCGGTGCCGCGTGGCCGCGGCTCGACCCTGAGCCGGGCCAGCTCTGCCGCGGCTGACCCCGGGTGGCCGCCGACGTCGGCGCCTTCGTGGGTGCGGCGTGACTCGAGCGGTGATGGGAATGGTGATGCCGGGCGGCTTCCGACGAGGTCGTCACGGCGCAGCCGCCCAGGAGCGCGGCGGTGGCGAGCAGCGCCGCCGCGCGCCGTGGGACGTCATACGTCGTGGTCGTCATGGCGACCAGAACGTATGACGTCCCGCCGACACAGAGGGCCCCCGCCTTGCGGCGAGGGCCCTCTGGTGTGTCGTGCGGGAGCGGTGGACTCAGAAGTCCATGCCGCCCATGCCGCCGTCGCCGCCACCCGGCATGGCCGGGGCCTTCTCCGGCTTGTCCGCGACGACCGCCTCGGTCGTCAGGAACAGCGCGGCGATGGACGCGGCGTTCTGCAGGGCGGAGCGGACGACCTTGGTCGGGTCGGGGACGCCGGCCTTCAGCATGTCGCCGTACTCGCCGGTCGCGGCGTTGAGGCCGTGACCCTCGGGCAGACCGGCGACCTTCTCGGCCACGACGCCGCCCTCGAGGCCGGCGTTCAGCGCGATCTGGCGGACCGGAGCGCCGACGGCGACCTTGACGATGTTGGCGCCGGTCGCCTCGTCCTGGGGCAGGTCGAGCTTGTCGAACGCCTTGGCGCCGGCCTGGAGCAGAGCCACGCCGCCACCGGCGACGATGCCCTCCTCGACCGAGGCCTTGGCCGCGCGAACGGCGTCCTCGATGCGGTGCTTGCGCTCCTTGAGCTCGACCTCGGTGGCCGCGCCGACCTTGATCACCGCAACACCGCCGGCCAGCTTGGCCAGGCGCTCCTGCAGCTTCTCGCGGTCGTAGTCGGAGTCGCTCTTCTCGATCTCGGCACGGATCTGGTTGACGCGGCCCTCGATCTGCGCCGAGTCACCCGCGCCCTCGACGATCGTGGTCTCGTCCTTGGTGATGACGACCTTGCGCGCCGAGCCGAGCAGCTCCACACCGGTCGACTCCAGCTTGAGGCCGACCTCCTCGGAGATGACCTGGCCACCGGTCAGGATCGCGATGTCCTGCAGCATGGCCTTGCGGCGGTCACCGAAGCCCGGAGCCTTGACGGCCACGGACTTGAAGGTGCCCCGGATCTTGTTGACGACCAGCGTCGAGAGGGCCTCGCCGTCGACGTCCTCGGCGATGATCAGCAGCGGCTTGCCGCTCTGCATGACCTTCTCCAGGATCGGCAGCAGGTCCTTGACCGAGGAGACCTTCTGGTTGGCGACCAGGATGTAGGGGTCGTCCAGGACGGCCTCCATGCGCTCCATGTCGGTCGCGAAGTACGCCGAGATGTAGCCCTTGTCGAACCGCATGCCCTCGGTCAGCTCGAGGTCGATGCCGAAGGTGTTGGACTCCTCGACGGTGATGACGCCTTCCTTGCCGACCTTGTCCATCGCCTCGGCGATGATGTCGCCGACGCTCTGGTCGCCACCGGCGGAGATGGCCGCCACCGAGGCGATCTGCTCCTTGGTCTCGACGTCCTTCGACATCGCGGTCAGCTGCTCGGAGACGGCCTCGACGGCCTTCTCGATGCCCCGCTTGATGCCCATCGGGTTGGCGCCGGCCGCGACGTTGCGCAGACCCTCGCGCACCATGGCCTGGGCCAGCACGGTCGCGGTCGTCGTGCCGTCACCGGCGACGTCGTCGGTCTTCTTCGCGACCTCCTTGACGAGCTCGGCCCCGATCTTCTCGTAGGGGTCCTCGAGCTCGATCTCCTTGGCGATGCTCACACCATCGTTGGTGATGGTGGGCGCGCCCCACTTCTTCTCGAGGACGACGTTGCGGCCCTTGGGACCGAGCGTGACCTTGACCGCGTCGGCGAGTTGGTTCATCCCTCGCTCGAGCCCGCGGCGGGCCTCCTCGTTGAAAGCAATCAGCTTCGGCATGTTCTCCGCGATTCCTTCGGGAATGGATTGTTCGGCATGGATCGTGTTGTCACTCTCGACCCGAGAGTGCCAGCGTCATGTTTAGCACTCGCACCCCCCGAGTGCAAACGAGGTGGCAGCGCGACGAACGCCGACCCCTCGCCCGCTACCTTCTGCCCATGAAGGACCCACGACGCCCGGTCCGGCTGCCCGAGAAGGCGAGCTCCGACCGCGCCGACCTCGATGCGCTCCTGGACACCGCTCGGGTGGGGCACTTCGCGGTGGTCGCCGACGACGGGACGCCCGCGGTGATCCCGACGATGGTCGTCCGGGACGGCGACCGGGTCCTGGCCCACGGCTCGACCGGGTCGCGCTGGATGCGTCGGCTCGCGACCGGCGCCCCCACGGCACTCGGCGTCACGGCGTACGACGGGGTGGTGGTCGCGCGCAGCGCGTTCGAGTCGTCGATCCGCTACCGCTCGGCGGTGCTCTTCGGGCGGTGTACGCCGGTCGACCACGACAAGGAGCGCTTCCTCGACCTCGTGACCGAGGCGCTGATCCCCGGCCGCAGCGCCGAGGTCCGGCGCCCGACCAAGGCCGAGCTCGCCGCCACGCTCGTCCTCGCCCTCCCGATCGACGACTGGTCGCTCAAGGTCTCGGCGGGCTGGCCCGAGGACGAGGACGACGACGTGGCCGGGCCGGCGTGGGCCGGGGTCGTGCCGGTGACCGAGGTCTACGGCAATGCGCTCCCGGCACCCGACCTGCGCGACGGGATCGAGGTCCCGCCGTCGGTCCGCAACCTCAGCGGCTGAGCAGCTCCGGCCGCAGCTGGCTGACCTGCATTACCGCGCCTCCGGGGTCGGCGACCATCGCGTGCCGGAACGGCGCCTCGTCGTACGGCTCCTGGAGCACGGTGCCGCCCATCCGGCGCGTCGTCTCGGCCGCGGCGTCGGCATCGTCGACCCAGAACTGCACGCCCCAGCCGGCAGCGGCGCCCTCGGGCGCGGGCAGCATCGCGGCGACGACGTCCCGCGGCACCGGCTGGCTCTCCTCGCCGCCGACGTACCCGGGCAGCCGGAACAGCGTCGCCGGCCCGAACGCCTCGGTCTGCCAGCCGAACACCGCACCGTAGAACTCCGCGGCCCGCTCGGGATCGGTGGCCATCAGGGCGCTCATCGCCCAGGCGCCGGGCTCGTTGACGAGCTGGGCGCCCTCGCGGTCGCCGCCCTCCCACGCGGTGATGACGGCGCCCTGCGGGTCCGTGAACACCGCGAGCCGGCCGACCGGGCTGAAGTCGACGTTCTCCTGCAGGACCGTGCCGCCCGCCTCCCGCACGGCGGCGACGCTCGCCTCGAGATCGTCGGTCCGGACCTCGGTCACCCAGCCCGGCTCGGCGCCGTCGGGGAGCGTGCCGATGCCGGCGACGTCGCGGCCGCGGATGCGGCCCACGGAGTACGGCGCGACGTCGTCGGGACCCTGCTCGGTCTCCCATCCGAACAGCGCCTCGTAGAAGGTCGTGGCCGCCGGGACGTCGTGCTGCAGGTTGGTCACCCAGCAGGGGACGCCGGCCGGGTAGGTGTCGCGCTCGCTCATCGGAACCAGCTCCTCGATCTCTTCGCTCTCTTCTTCGGTTGCCACGCACGCTAGACCAGTTGATTGGAAAAACCAAGTGACTAGTTGGAAAACCGGTCCGGCGCCCACTACTCTCTCCCCATGGCCGGCAAGCGCTCCTACGGCGACCCGTGCGGCATCGCCCGAGCCCTCGACGTCCTCGGGGAGCGCTGGGCTCTGCTCGTGGTTCGCGAGCTGGTGCTGGGCCCGAAGCGGTTCACCGACCTGCGGCAGCACCTGCCGGGCATCGCCACCGACGTGCTCTCGCAGCGCCTGCGGCAGCTCGAGCAGGCCGGCGTGCTGCGCCAGGCTCCGCTCGCCGCACCCGCTGCCGGCCGTGCCTACGAGCTGACCGACCGCGGCCGCGACCTCGAGCCCGTGCTGCACGCCCTCGGTCGATGGGGCAGCCAGGAGGGGTTCGCCGCCGTCACCCACGAGATGACCGTGGACGCCTTCGCGGTCGCCCTCTCGACGGTGTTCGCGCCGGCCAAGGCCGACGGCGTCGACGCGACCCTGGCGCTCGTCGTCGACGGTGACGCACTGACCGCCGAGGTCCACGACGGTGTTCTCCAGATCCGGCGCGGCGTCGCCGAGCAACCGGAGGCCCGCATCGAGGGCACCGTCGCCGCGCTCCGCGAGGTGCTGTGGCGGGGTCGTCCCCTGGCGGAGGCCGAGGCCAACGGCTCGATCGTGGTCGGCGGGCTACGGTCCGTCGTACGCCGGTTCCTGGCGATGTTCCCGCCACCGGTTCCGACGCGAACGTCGATCTGAGGCCACGCGGGTCGTCACCGCGATGACAGATCCGACACGCAGACCCGAAAGGACCCTCAGCCATGAGCCGATACGTCGTGATGTTCCCCGCGGACAGCGAGCCCGAGTGGGAGGCGGAGAACGAGGCGGAGCGCCAGGTCACGTTCGACA
Source organism: Nocardioides sp. (assembly GCA_049841015.1). Lineage (GTDB taxonomy): Bacteria > Actinomycetota > Actinomycetes > Propionibacteriales > Nocardioidaceae > Nocardioides. The sequence goes on along the minus strand of JASGIN010000010.1, from coordinate 339,111 downwards.
CCGACTTCGAGTTCGGGCAGCTGCTGGAGCGGCGCGGTGGCGCCGTCACCGGAGGCGCGGGCCTCACCCACAGCGACCAGGCCCGCACCCTCAAGCGCGGCCCGAACGCCACCGCCCTGGTCACCGACGGCCCCTACACGGAGTCCGCCGAGCAGCTGTCCGGCTTCTACCTGGTGACCTGCGACGACTACGACGCACTGGTCGAGTGCGCGCAGATCCTCACCCAGGTGCACCCGGTCGTCGAGATCCGCCCGGTCCAGGAGTACTGACTCGACGGGCTCGACGGGCTCGACGAGCGAGCCTGTCGATTCTCGGGAGGCTCGCGCGTCACCCCTCCGAAGGGGAACACTCGTCCCCACGACCCGAGAGGATCCGCCATGACCAGCTACGTCGTACTCCTGCCCGGTGACGAGAGCGCGTGGGACGCCACTCCCGAGCCGCAGAAGCAGGAGATGTACCAGCTGCACGCGGAGTTCGCGAAGCAGCTGGCCGAGCGCGGGCACAAGGTGACTGGCGGCGCCGAGCTGGCGCCGAGTCGTGAGGCGCGCGTGCTGCGCACCTCCGCGAGCGGGGAGCAGACGGTCACCCAGGGGCCGTACGCCGAGACCGCGGAGCAGCTCACCGGCTTCTACGTCGTCGACACGACCGACCTCGACGACCTGATCGAGGTCTGCCAGGTGCTCGGCCGCGGCGAGACCGCGATCGAGATCCGTGAGTGCCGCGGCGGTGGCATGTGAGGCCGGTCAAGGTCCTGGTCCTCCTCGCGGAGACCGAGGGCGGCTGGGACACCGCCACCGAAGCGCAGCGACAGGAGGTCATGGACGCCCACACGGCGTTCCACAAGGCCGTCGCCGAACGCGCCACGATGCTGGCGGGCGAGGCACTCGCGGAGTCCCGGGAGGCCCGCACGCTGCGGCACGTCGACGGGTCGCCGGTCGTGACCGAGGGGCCCTATGCGGAGACCGCGGAGCAGATCGGCGGCTTCTACCTCATCGAGGCCGAGTCGGTGGACCTCGTGCTGGAGCTCTGCCGGCTGCTCCCCACGTCGTACGCCGTGGAGGTCCGACCCGCCGTCGACATCGAGGGCTATGAGGACACCCGCGACTGGACCTGACCCCGCGGCAGCGGTCGCTGCCGCGTGGCGCGACCAGTGGGGCCGGCTGACGGCCCTGCTGGTCGCGCAGTACCGACGCCTCGACCTGGCCGAGGACGGCCTGGCCGACGCGTTCGAGGCGGCCGCGCGCACCTGGCCGCGTGACGGCGTACCGACCAACCCACCGGCGTGGCTGCTGACCAGCGCGCGTCGCCGCATCCTCGACCGCCTGCGCGCCGAGGCCGTCGCAGCCCGACGGCTGCCGGTGCTGGCCGTCGAGGCCGAGCTGCAGGAGGAGGCGCAGCGCGTGATGGCCGACTCCGGCGAGCCCGTGCGCGACGAGCGGCTGCGGCTCGTGCTGCTGTGCGCGCACCCCTCGCTGTCGCGCGAGAACGCCGCGGCGCTCACGCTGCGGATGGTGATCGGCGTCTCAACCGGCGACATCGCGCGGCTCTTCCTCGTGCCGACGCCGACGATGGCCGCCCGGCTGACGCGGACCCGCAAGAGCCTGGCCGGCGAGCGCTTCGAGGTGCCGTCGGGCGCCGTGCTCGGCGACCGGGTGGGCCGCGCGGCCGACGTCGCCTACCTCGCGTTCACCGCCGGCTACGCCCCGCCGTCGGGCTCGGAGCTGGTCCGCGTCGACCTCGCCGCCGAGGCGATCCGGCTGGCGCGGGTGCTGCGCGAGGTACTGCCCGGCCGGGCCGACCTGGACGGGCTGCATGGCCTGATGCTCCTCCAGCACTCCCGGCGCGATGCGCGCGTGGACGACGACGGTCGGCTCGTCCTGCTCCCGGACCAGAGCCGCGAGCGCTGGCACGCCGACGAGATCCAGGAGGCGCTCGAGGTGCTGACCCCCCACGTCACCGCGCCCGGCACGCCGTACCTCCTGCAGGCGCTGATCGCGGCCGAGCACGCGATCGCACCCCACCCCGACGCCACGGACTGGCCGCGGATCGTCGAGAGGTACGACGAACTGCTGGCGCTCGACGACACCCCCGTCGTTCGGCTCAACCGCGCCGTCGCGGTGGCCGAGGCCGACGGCCCGCTCGCCGGCCTCCGCGCCCTCGGCGGCGTCGAGCTGCCCGGTCACCGCCTGCCCGGCGTCCGCGGCGAGCTGCTCGCGCGGGTCGGACGTACCGACGAGGCGCGCGCCGACCTCGACCGCGCCGTGGCCCTGTGCGACAACGACCCCGAGCGCGCCCACCTCGCCGCCCGCCTGGCCTCACTAGACGGGATGGGCGGGTGAGGTTCGCGAGCGTGGTGGAGCTGGGCGGGAAGACCGCGACCGGCATCCCGGTGCCGGACGAGGTGATCGAAAGCCTGGCCGCGGGCAATCGGCCGCCGGTCGCGATCACGATCAACGGGCACACCTATCGGACGACAGCGGCGCGGATGGGCGGCCGGTTCTTCGTGCCGCTCAGTGCCGAGAACCGCACGGCCGCGGGCGTCTCGGCCGGTGAGGCGGTCACGGTGGACATCGAGAACGACACCGCGCCCCGGGAGGTCTCACTCCCCGACGACCTCGCCGCGGCGATGGACGACCAGGCGCGGACGACGTACGACGCACTCGCGTTCACGCGCCGCAAGGAGTGGGTGCGCTGGGTCGAGGAGGCGAAGCGCCCGGAGACCCGGGCGACTCGGATCGAGAAGACCGTGGCCGCTCTCCGCGAGGGCCGGAAGACTCGCTAGGCCCCGCGCGGACCGCTAGGACGCTGCGTCGACACCCGGGAGCGGGAGCCGGGCGTACGACGAGACGACACTCTCCATGCCGGGCGTCCAGCCGACCACCTGCGACACCTGCCAGAAGTGCCCGGTCCCGACCTGCCACGCCAGGATCCGGAGTCCCTCGCTCGATCGCGACTCGAACACCACGTCGTCTCCGAGCCACCCCGCCACCTGGCAGCACTGCTTCTGACGCGACGCCTCCTGCGGCAGCACCAGGATCGCGTCCGGTGCCGCCGCGACCCCGATCCAGTCCGACTGGCCCGGCGACAGGTGGAGCCTCGGTGGTTGCGGGACGTCGGGACCGGCGGTGTAGCTCTGGGCCAGGAACCCTCGGGGCGATCGGCGCGGCAGCCCGTACGGATCCGCGTTCCACCGTGGCCGCAGGTCGTCGGTCGCGCTGGGGTCGGCGATCCGTCGGCCGTTCACGCCGTAGACGGGAGCGCCGGCGGCGGGGTGGGCCGGATCCCAGAGCACGATCCGGCCGTCCTCGGTCCAGGTGGCGTCCCAGGTCTCGGCGCGACCGGTCTCGATCGTCGACCACCGGCCATCGGCCAGCGTCAGCACCCGGATCGAGTGCGACTGCGGGAACATCAGGTACTCCCCGGTCGGTGACAGCATCGAGGCCCCCGCCCGTACGCGCAGGTTCCCCTCGGGGTCGCGCATCGGGAGCACGGGGGCGGAGTTGGCCGCGGGACCGGCGGGGGTGAGGTCCACGGTGCGCAAAAGACCGTCCGAGCCGAGGACCCGACCGGACTCCAGCGCTCCGCTCGGGCCGTAGACCGCGAACGCCGCGACGCCACGGCCGATCGGATCTCCGGTCAGGCCGCTCTCCGGAGCCGACAGGTCGATGGTCGTCGGGAAGGGGCTACTGGTGTAGGCCAGAGCGCTCTCCTGCGCGACGCTCGGCGCCCACCAGACCGAGGTGCCTCGGTAGCTCCCGTCGGGACGATTGCCGCCCGGAGCAGGGCCGGGGTCTGAGCTCGGGGTGGGCTGATGAACCGGAGCGACCCGATGCGCACCGCCCTCTTGGTCGGCGGCCCAGACGAGACCACCGACGACGAGGGCGACGCATGCCACTCCCGCGACGGTCGCGGCGGCGCGGCGTCGGCGAGCACGACCACCCGAGCGCCAGGCCGCGTCGGCGACGTCCGGCATGTCCGCATCCGCGACGGAGGCGTGCAGGAGGTCGTGCAGGGTGTCGGTCATCGGGACTCCTCGTGCAGGAACTCGGCCAGCTCCGGTGCGGCCTCACGGAGCCGGCGCAGGGCGAGGTGGGTCTGGCTCTTGACGGTGCCGACGGAGACCCCGAGCACCTCGGCGGTCTCGCGCTCGGGAAGGTCCTCGAAGTAACGGAGTACGACGACCGCGCGCTGCCGCGGTGTCAGTGCCGTGAGGGCCCGGCGTACCAGGAGGCGACGGTCGATCCGGTCCCCCGGGGCCGGCAGGTCGACCAGCTCACCGGTCAGCACCTCCCGTCGCCGTCGCCGCCACCACGAGATGTTCTGGTGGTAGATCACCTTGCGGGCGTAGGCGTCCGGGCTGCCGGTGCGCAGCCGCTTCCACCGGGTCGCAACCTGGGTCAGGGCCTCCTGGACCAGGTCCTCGGCCCGCGCGCGATCGTCGGTCAGCAGCAGGGCGGCACGCAGGAGGTGGTGCCGCCGCGAGCGGGCCCAGCGCGTGAACTCGTCGCGGTCGGACCCTCCGCCCGCTGAGTCCTCGACCACGTCTGCCTCCCACGTCGCTGACACGCTCTCAGAACGCCACAGGGCCGGGAAAGGTTGGAGGCGCGCACTGTCGGCCCTCGGACCTAGGGTGAGCGCGTGGCCGCCTCTCCCTCTCGGATGCTCATCGGCCTGCGCGCGCGTCCGGCCACGCGCTTCTTCCTGTGCATCACCCGGTCCGTGCCCGGCCTGGCCATCGCGTGGTGGCTGCTCCTGCTGGTCCGCGCCCTGGTCCCGGCCGGGCTGGCGATCGCCACCGGCCTCCTCGTCGGCCGGGTCCAGAGCGGGGGCACGCTGACCGGTCCGCTCGTGGTCTTCGGCGTCGTGTTCGTCGCCTCGCAGGTCGCGCCCCCGGTCCACCAGGTCGTCGGCGCGCTGTTGGGTCACCACGTCAGCTCGGTCCTCAACGACCGGCTCATGGCGGCGACCCTCGGGCCCGACGGCGTGGGTCACCTCGAGCGCGGCGACCTCACCAACGACCTGACCACCGCGCGCGACTTCGACCTCGGGTGGACCGGCCCGCCGATGTTCATGAACATGGACTTCATCGCCCAGGGCCTGGTCATGCTGCTGGGCGGCATCGCGTCGGCGCTGGTGCTCTTCGGGTTCGCCTGGTGGGCTCCTCCGCTCCTGCTCATCGGTTGGGGCTCGACCCACTGGCTGCTGCGCGAGAGCGGAGTCTGGCGCGACCGCAACACCGACGAGGTCAAGACCGCGCGGCGGCACACCGACTACGCCTACGACCTGGCCACCGAGCCGGCGGCCGCCAAGGAGGTGCGGCTGTTCGGCCTCGCACCGTGGCTCCTGGAGCGCTTCACGAGCCATCGGCTCCACCTCCACCAGCTGCAGTACGACGCGACCCGCCTGCGCGAGCGATCGCTCGCCGGAGCGCTGGTGATCGTGCTGGCCGCGAACGCCGTGCTGTTCGGGGCCCTGGCCCACCAGGGGTACGCCGGGAGCCTCGACCTCCGCTCGGTCGTCACCTACGCCGGCGCGGCGTTCGGGGCGAGCGCGATCGCGTTCGGCGGCCTGAGCTGGGCGCTCGACGGCGCCGCCGCACCCGTGGTCGCCATCGAGCGGCTCGAGGTGGAGATGGCGGCGGCCGGTGCGCTGAGCGGGTCACGAGACGGCCACCCGAGGACCTCTCCCACGACGCCGAGCGCGGCCCCGGAGATCAGGTTCCGCGACGTCACCTTCACCTACCCGACCGGGAGCCGCCCGGTCCTCGAGCACTTCGACCTCACCATCCCTGCCGGCACCTCGCTGGCGATCGTCGGGCAGAACGGCGCGGGCAAGACCACCCTGGCCAAGCTGCTGTGCCGGCTCTACGACCCCGACTCGGGCCGGATCGAGATCGACGGCGTCGATCTCCGCGAGCTCGACCTTCCTGCCTGGCGAGCGGGCCTGGCGGCGGTTTTCCAGGACTTCGTGCGCTACGAGCTGCCCCTCCGTGACAACGTCGCGCCGCTCGGCGCCGACACCGCGGTCGTCGAGAGCGCCCTCGAGCAGGCCGGCGCGCTCGGGCTCGCCGACCTGGACGCGCCCCTGGCGAAGGGCTACCCCGACGGCGTCGACCTGTCCGGCGGCCAGTGGCAGCGGGTCGCGCTCGCGCGGGCGATCGCGGAGGTCCGCACCGGTGCCGGCGTCGTGCTGCTCGACGAGCCGACCGCGATGCTCGACGTCCGCGGCGAGTCCGAGATCTTCCGTCGCATCCTCGGGGCGACCTCCGACACCACCACGATCCTGGTCTCCCACCGGTTCTCGACGGTCCGGCAGGCAGAGCTGATCTGCGTGGTCGAGCAGGGTCGCGCCCTCGAGCTCGGCACCCACGACGAGCTGATGGCGCTACGCGGCCGCTATTTCACGATGTACGACCTCCAGGCGAGTCGCTTCCACGACGAGCGCGAGCTCGACGAGTACGGCGAGGAGGTCGTCCATGAGCAGCTCTGAGAGCACCGGCCGCCGCGCCGGCGTCCCCCTCGACGAGGCCGACGCCCTACCGAAGGCCGTGCCGTCCATGCTCCGCGTCGTCCGGCACGGGTACCGCGCGGAGCCCGGGCTGCTGTGGTCGTCCCTGGCGATGACCGCCCTCGAGGCCCTACCCGACGTGCTGGTCGCCATCTGGCTGGCCCTGATGACCGACGGCCTGGTGCACCACGACAGGTCCAAACTATACGTCGGCGCTGCGGGGCTGGCGGCGTCCGCGACGTTGATGTGGGCCCTGTCGGTCACCCTCGACCGCACGACCCGGCGGCTCGGCGACCGGCTCAACATCATGTTCCAGGGCCTGGTCGCCCGGCTGCAGGCCGAGGTGGCCACCGTCGAGCACCACGAGCGACCGGCGTACCTCGACCGGATCGCCGTGCTCCGCACCGGCGTGTTCGCCCTCGACCACCTGTTCCGGTCGATGTTCACGATGGTCGGCTGGCTGCTGCGCCTGGCGTTCGTCTGCGTCCTGCTGGCCGCGATCCATCCCGCCCTGCTCCTGCTCCTGCCCAGCGCGGTGCCGCTGCTGCTGGTCGCCGGCTGGCGGCCGAAGGTCGAGAAGCGTGTCGAGGAGAGGGTGGCACCGCACGGCCGCCTCGGCCGCCACCTCTTCACGCTCGCGACGACGCCACCGCCGGGCAAGGAATTGCGCGTCACCGGCAACCAGGCCGACCTCGCCGCCCGGCGCCGCAGCGCCTGGGGCAGCTGGTTCGGCCCGATCCGCGTGACCAGTCTGGTCAGCGCCGCCTGGCTCTCGCTCGCGTGGGCCATCTTCGGACTCGCCTTCGTCGGGGCCGTGGTCTGGGTCGTCACCGGGCTCGACCGCGGCCCGGGTGCGGTGGTGCTGGTGCTGACCGCCGGCGGCCGACTCTCGGCGTACGTCGGCTCCGCGGTCGGCGAGCTCGGGTTCCTCCGCGGCATCTGGCTCGACTCGGCGCAGCGGCTGGCCTGGCTGGAGGACTTCGCCGCCGAGCAGAACGCCCACGCCGACCAGCCGCCGCCCGACCGACTGGACGAGGGGCTGCGGTTCGAGGGCGTCTCCTTCGCCTACCCCGGGACGACGCGCGAGGTCCTGCAGGACGTCGACCTCGTGCTGCCCGCGGGCAGCGTCGTCGCCGTGGTCGGCGAGAACGGCGCCGGCAAGTCGACGCTGGTCAAGCTGCTGGCGCGGATGTACGCCCCGACCTCCGGGCGGATCCTGGCCGACGACACCGACATCGGCCGGGTCGACGTCGAGCAGTGGCGGGAGCGACTGGCCGGAGCGTTCCAGGACTTCGCCCGGCTGGAGTTCGTGGCGGCCACCACCGTCGGGCTGGGCGACGAGCCGCGCCAGGACGACCGGGCGGCCGTGGGCTCGGCGGTCGACCGGGCCGGGGCGACCCCGGTGGTGGAGGGACTCCAGCAGGGCTTGGACACCCAGCTCGGGCCGTCCTGGGAGGGCGGCGTCGACGTCAGCTTCGGCCAGTGGCAGAAGCTCGCCCTGGCCCGCGGCTACATGCGACCCGAGCCGCTCCTGCTCATGCTCGACGAGCCCACGGCAGCCCTCGATGCCGAGACCGAGCACGCGCTGTTCGAGCGGTTCGCCGCCGGCGCCCGCGACGTCGCGACCAACGGCCGGGTCACCGTGCTGGTGTCCCATCGGTTCTCCACGGTGCGCATGGCCGACCTGATCGTGGTGCTCGACGGAGCCCGGGTCGCCGAGGTCGGCAGCCACGACGAGCTGATGGCGCACCAGGGCACCTACGCCGAGCTCTACTCCATCCAGGCCGAGTCCTACGCCTGAAGTCCCGCGCCCGCGAGCGAACCGTCCTTCCTCGCGGCACGTAGGTTCGGTTCATGAGAGCCGTGCAGCGCTGGGGCGTGGCCGGGGTCGCGACGGCCCTGGTCGTCCTGGTGCCGTACGCCGGGCGGCTCCGCCCCGTCTCCGACCCGGGGGTCGCCACGGCGACCCTGGTCGCAGATGCCCGCGGTCCGGTCGAGGGCGGCTACTCCGGGCAGGTGGAGGTCGACGGCGGCGTCGGGCTCCCGCTCGCCGACCACTTCACCGACCTCGCCAACCTCTTCGGGGGCACGACCCGACTGGCGGTCTGGTGGCGCAGCGACGAGGAGTGGCGGGTCGACCGGCTGCTCCCGACCGGCGAGGTCGACCTGTTCCACCTCGGCCACAACACGACCGAGTGGGACTACGAGCGCAACGAGGCACGGTTCTCCGCCGACCCACGGATCCGCCTGCCCCGCGATGCCGACCTGCTCCCGTCCGAGGTCGCGCAGCGGGCCCTCGACGGCGTGCCGACCTCGGCGGTGACCCGGCTTCCCGCTCGCCGGGTGGCCGGCGTCGACGCCGCCGGGATCCGGGTCCCCGTCTCCGACCCGCGCAGCAGCCTGCGGCACGTCGACCTATGGGTGGACCCCACCACCGGGGTCACGCTGGCCGCCCGCGTGTACGGCGAGGCGTCCCAGCCGGCGGTGAGCTCGACGTTCACGACGTTCTCCCACGAGGCGCCGGGCCCGGACGTGACCAGGTTCCGGCACGGTCCGGGCGTGCGTGCGTTCACCGACAACGTGATCGACATCGCCGACGCCGCGGACCAGTTCGCGCCGGTCCGGACGCCGTCGACGCTGGCCGGCCTCACCCGTGCGGCCGGGACCTCCGCGGGGCTCTACGGCGACGGCCTGACCCGACTGCTGGTCATCCCCCTTCCCTATCGCGAGGGCAGCGAGCTCAGCGACCAGCTGACCGTGTCCGGCGCGCAACGGGTCCAGGGGACGCGGCTGCTCCGGGTAGGACCCCTCGGGGTCGTGGTGACGGGCGCCGCCGCGAGGTTCGGCATCCGCTGGCTGCTCGGTGGCACGGTCACCGACGCCACCTTGCTGCAGGCCGCCCGCGAGGTCGAGAGGGAGTCGATCCTGCGATGATCCGCACCCACGGACTGACCAAGCGCTACGGCCGGATCAGCGCTGTCGACGACCTCGACCTGGTCGTGGACGAGGGCGACATCTACGGCTTCCTCGGCCCCAACGGATCCGGCAAGACCACGACCGTGCGGATGCTGCTCGGTCTGGTGCTCGCGACCTCCGGGACGATCGAGGTGCTCGGGAAGCCGATGCCGGCCCGCAGCCGGGAGGTGCTGCCGCAGGTCGGAGCCCTCGTCGAGTCGCCCGCGGCGTACGCCGGACACTCGGGGCGCACCAACCTCGCGTTGCTCGACGCGATGGGCGTGGACGGGCATCGCAGGGGCCGTTCCGAGCGGGTCGAGGCGGCCCTGGAGCGGGTGGGGCTGGGCGGCGTCGACGGGAGACCGGTGCGGACCTACTCCCTGGGGATGCGGCAGCGACTCGGGCTGGCGTCCGCCCTGATCCGGCGCCCCCGGCTCCTCGTGCTCGACGAGCCGACGAACGGGCTGGACCCCCAGGGCATCCGGGAGATCCGCGAGCTGCTCGTGGAGCTGAACCGGGAGGGCACGACGGTCTTCCTCTCCTCCCACCTGCTGGCCGAGGTCGAGCAGCTGTGCGACCGGGTCGGCGTGATCGACCGCGGACGGCTGGTCGTGCAGGACCGGCTCGACGCGCTGCGCGGCGAGACCGGCCGGTGGCACGTCCACACCTCCGACGTCGCGGCCGCCCGGGCACTCCTCGACGGCCGGATCGAGCACGCCGACGTCGAGGAGCTGCTGGTGCGCCACGACGACCCGGCCGAGCTCAACCGGATGCTCGTCGGGGCCGGCGTCCGGGTCCGGCTGCTCGCCCCCGAGCGCCGCACCCTGGAGGACGTCGTGCTCGAGGCGACCGGCGCCGGCTCGGACCGGGTGGACCGATGATCCGGGTCGAGCTGGTCAAGCTCCTGCGGAGCCGACGCACGTGGGTCACCGTCGCGGTGATCGACGCCCTCCCGACCCTGGTCGCGGTGCTGCTGTCGGCGACCGACCTCGGGCCACGGCCCGGCACCGGGCCGGCGTTCCTCTCGGCGGTGCTGACCGACGGCAGCCTCTATCCGCTGGCCGCGATCGCCATGGTGCTGCCGCTGTTCCTGCCGGCCTCGATCGCGATCACCGCAGGAGACGCCGTCGCGGGCGAGGCCCAGCAGGGCACGCTGCGCTACGTGCTGATCCGCCCGGTCGGGAGGACCCGGCTCCTCGTCGCCAAGCTGATCTCGGTGATGGCGTTCGCCCTGCTGGCCCTGCTCGTGGTCGCGGCGACGGCGTACGTGCTCGGCAACCTCCTGCTCGGCCACGGCGCGGGCGCCACGACCACGACGTTCTCCGGCACCAGCCTGTCCGGCCAGCAGCTCGCGGGACGGACCGTGCTCGCGCTGCTCTACGCCCTGCTGTCGATGCTCGGGGTCGCCGCGGTCGCGCTGTTCCTCTCCACGATCGTGCGCTCGCCGCTGGCGGCCACGATGGGCACGCTGGCGCTGCTCATCGGCTCGTCGCTCCTGCTCACGCTCGATGCCGCGCACGTGCTCCGGCCGTATCTCGTCACGAGGTACTGGCTGTCCTTCGTCGACCTCTTCCGCGACCCGATCCTGTGGCACGACGTCGTCCTAGGGGTGCTCCAGCAGTTCGGGTACGTCGTGGTGTTCCTGCTGGCCGCCTGGGCCAACTTCGTGACCAAGGACGTCACCGACTGACCCTGGAGCCCCCGATCCCCAGCCGTGTCAGGTAGGTGACAGTGCGGGCGCTCGACCTCCTCCACGCTGGTGAGCACACACCACCACGAGCTCCGAGGAGTCCGATGCCCACCACGACGATGCTGCGCGCGGCGCTGGCGTCCACCGCCCTCGTCGCCACGACCGCCGCGTACGCCATGACGGCCTCGCCCGCGTCGGCGTACACCGTCGAGGGGATCACCAAGGGAGTGCCCGGGACGGTCTCGCAGGCCACGCCGTTCGTGCGCGTCGGCCCTGGTGCACACTCCGCCGGCATCGTCGGGCCGGCTCTGACGGTCGGCGCGTCGACCGACGACGGCTCCGGCTACACGGTTCCCGCCGGGAGCGTCGAGGGTCTGACCGCCTCCACCTCCCTGCAGACCCTCTCCGGTGGTTCGTGGGTGACGGTCGACTCCAAGTCCGAGCAGCTGAGCGTGACGGCAGGAGGCGCCGGCGTCGCCCTGACCCCGCAGAAGTTCGAGCCTGCGGACTCCGCGGGCAGGACCTACCGCCTCGAGGTGCACCTCGAGTGGCGCGGAGGCCTCGGCCCCCGGTACGTCCTCGCCGTCCAGGACCTCGTCCCGTCGGCCTCCGGCGACACGTTCTGCTACCAGGCCGGCAACATCCAGTGCACTCCCGCCACCGGAGGTGTCACTCTCTGATCGCACGGACCGCCTCTGGAGAGGAGTCGCTGTGGGTGAGCTCGTGACCGAGACCTTCGGGTACGACGGCGGGCGGCAGGTCACGGCGTACGTCCCGGAGGCGCCGCCCGAGGCGATCGTCCTCGCGGGGGACGGGCAGCTGCTCGCACCCTGGGGAGGCCTGCTGGAAGAGGCTGACCTACCGACCACGATGGTGGTCGGCGTGCACCGGGCGGACGACGACGAGGTGCGCCTCCACGAGTACTCGCCGGGCTTCGACCCCGAGCGGTTCGCGGCCCACGAGCGGTTCGTCCTCGACGAGATCCGTGGCTGGGTGCGGGCGCGGTTCGGGGTGGACCTGCCCCGCGGACGCACCGCCGCGTTCGGCGTCTCCGCGAGCGGCGAGCTGGCGCTCGCCCTCGGCGTCCGGCATCCGGGCGAATTCGGCGCCGTGCTCTGCGCGTCGCCCGGCGCGGGCTACCGGCCACCGGAGCCGATGCCCGCCGCTCTTCCGCGCGCGTACCTCGTCGGCGGCACGCACGAGCCGTTCTTCCTCGCGAACGCCGTGCGGTGGGCCGACGCCCTCGGCGAGGCCGGCGCCGACGTCGTCCTCCGGGAGCGCTCCGGCGAGCACGGCGGCGCGTTCTGGCGTGCGGAGCTCCCGCTGATGGTCGCCTGGGCGTTCGGACCCTGACGCGACCGGGTGGGTCAGGCGGGCTGCAGCGCGCCGTACGCCGGAAGGGGCTGGGCCGACTCGTAGGTCTCCTCGGTCGGCGGGTGCGGGACCGAGCCCTGGACCCGGACGGCCGAGATGCTCTCCAGCCGCACCACGGAGTGCTCGTCGTCCTCGTCGAGGTCGAGCATGACGCCGTGTCCGTCGAGGGCGACGACCACGCCGCGCAGCCAGTGGCTCTGGACGAGCACCGAGACGCGGAGACCGCTGTCCTGCGCACGTCGCAGTGCGGTTCCGACGGTGTAGAGAGTCGAGCTCATCAGCGCTCCTGGATCCGAGAGGGGGTCCGTGCATCCGGTGGGGAGACGGTCTGGCCAGGTTAAGAAGCGCGAGGCCGGATTCCGCCGGGAATGGCCGAGGCCGACACGAACGACCAGCCGGCGCGGTGCCGTGGTGACTAGGCGTACGCGTATTCGTCTAGTCACAACGGGCCAGGTGAGACGCTGCGTACCGCCCTAGGGGTGGGGGCCTCACCCTTAACATTGTCCTAACAGTCACCCGCCCGGGCACCGGCTTGAGAGACTCGGCGGGTGCTGAGCCTCCGTCGCGCCACCGCCGCCGATGCGCCGCTGATCACCCAGATCGCCCAGGAGGCCTACGCGCACTACGTCGCGCGCCTGGGCGGCCAGCGGCCGTACCCGATGGACCTCGACTACGGGGCGGTCGTGGACGAGGCGGAGACGTGGGTCGCCGAGGACGCGGGCGACGTCGTCGGCTTCCTGGTGCTCGTCGGCGAGGACGACGCCATGCTCCTCGAGGGCGTGGCCGTCTCGCCCGCACACCAGGGGCGGGGCGCCGGACGCGCGCTGCTCAGCTGGGCGGAGGAACGAGCTGTCGCCGACGGCTACGACCGGATCAGTCTCTACACCAACCAGGCGATGGTCGAGAACCAGGCACTCTACGAGCGGATCGGGTACGTCGAGACCGACCGCGCGACCGCCCACGGGTTCGCCCGCGTGTTCTACGAGAAGTCGCTCGCCCCCTAGCGCGCGAGCCCCCGACAATGACGGCGTGGATGAGGTCCAGGTCGTCGTCGCCCACCACGAGCGGGCGACGCTCCGCGTCGGCGCGGTGTTCCTCAAGATCGACGCCGACCAGTCCGCGACCGACGTCGAGGTCGAGGCGATGGCGCAGGCGCCCGTCCCGACCGCGGAGATCCTGTGGCGCAGGCCGCCCGTGCTGGCGCTCGCGGCGCTGCCCGGTACGCCGCTGGGCCGGCTCGGCCGACCCGCGACCACGTCGCCGGCGGCCTGGGCAGCCGCCGGCGCCGCCATCCGCACCCTCCACGAGGCCCCACTCCCGTCGTGGCGCGGACGCAGCATCGACGAGCCCGGGCAGACGCTCGACGCCGAGTGCGAGTGGCTCCTCGCCCACGACGTCGTCCCCGCCGACCTCGTGACGCGAAACCGTGAGCTGTCCGAGCCTGCTCTGCGACCCTCGCCGCCGGTGTTCATGCACGGCGACCTCCAGGTCGCGCACGTGTTCGTCGACGGCGACGAGGTGACCGGCGTACTCGACTGGTCCGAGGCGGGGCAGGGCGACGCGATGTACGACCTCGCCAGCCTGACGCTCGGACATCCGGAGCACCTGCCCGACGTCCTCGACGGCTACGGCGCCGATGCCGGAGCCGACCGGGAGGTGATCCGGGCGTGGTGGTCGCTGCGGAGCCTGAGCGGCATCCGCTGGCTCGTCGAGCACGGCTTCAACCCGGCGGCGCCCGGGTGCGAGATCGACGTCCTCAAGGCGCAGATGTGAGCGACTCCGGGGACACGGTCGCCTTCCGGCTGTGGCCGCCGGTCGCGATCGGCGTGCCGTTCGTCGCCGGCTGGATCGTCACCGGGGTCGCGGGCGACCCGGTGCACCTCGGCCACTGGCGGGTCGTCGCCGGCTGGCTGCTCGTCGTGCTGTTCGCCGTGTGGAACGGCACGGCGCTGTGGCTGTTCGCCCGGCACCAGACCGGGCTGCTGCCGGGGCAGCCCACCTTGTCGATGATCGAGGCCGGGCCCTACCGCTGGTCGCGCAACCCGCTGTACGTCGGCCTGCTGGCGCTCTACCTCGGGCTCGTGCTGCTGGTGCCGACCTTCTGGGGTCTCGTGCTGTTCCCGGCCGCGGTCCTGCTCGTGCTGTGGGGCGCGATCCTCCCGGAGGAGCGGTACCTGCACGCGCGGTTCGGCGCGGCGTACGACGACTACCGGCGGCGCGTGCGGCGCTGGCTCTAGCAGACGTCGTGCGAGGGCAGCGCCGGAGGCGTCCGCGCGAGCTCGCCCTCGACCATCGCGATCACCGCCGGGTTCTCGGGCAGCTGGGTGTGCGTGACGCGCAGCTTCGGACACACGCTCTGCACCGAGAAGTCCAGCGCGCCGGACAGGCTGGCGGTCTGCGGCGGGGTCGAGACGGCGTCGTCCATGGTCCAGATCGAGACCCACTGCGGACCCGCCGGCGTCTCGTCGCCCGCGTTCAGCTGCTGGATCAGGCTGCTGTCGGTGGCCAGCTGCTGGCAGGCCGTCGGGCACTTGTCGGGGGCCAGGTCGCCGGCCAGCGACGCGAGGTCGGTGCCGTGCTGGGGCGAGCCGAGGGTCACGATCCGCCGGGCCACCGAGCCCCCGTCGTACTGTCGCGCCCAGAGCCGGACGATCACGCCACCGGCGGAGTAGCCCACCAGGTCGACCGAGTCGACGCCGCCCGTGAGCGCCCTGTGTACCGCGTCGGCCAGGACGTCCGCCTGCTTGTTGAGGTCCTCGGTGCCGTCGCCGGCGAGCTGGACGACCGTCACCTCGCGCCCGGCGCGGCGCAGCGCCGCCGCCATCACGTCCAGGCCGGCCGTGCCTCCGCCGTACCCGGGGACCAGCAGGACCGGAGGCTGCGCATCCTGTGCCACCGCGGTGCCATGGCCACGGTGATGCTCGACGTGCGGCAGGACGAGCACGACCGCAAGCACGACGAGCCCGGCGACGACCACGCTGAGCACCCCGAGCACCAGCCGACGGCGGGCTGGGGCGAGATGGTCGAACACGTCGCCCAGTCTCGCGCGTCGCCCCAAGCGCCGCTCAACGGGCCCTCAAGGTCACGAAGGCGGGAGGTCAGCCTCCGGCGACGGCCGGGATCACCGAGATCTGCGTCCCCTCGGGGGTGGCGGTGGCGAGGTCGTCGAGGAAGCGCACGTCGTCGTTGCCGACGTAGACGTTGACGAACCGGCGCAGCGCGCCGTCCTCGTCGACGATCCGGCCCTTGATCCCGGCGTAGCTGCTGTCGAGGTCGTCGAGCACGGCGCCCAGGGTCTCGCCGTTCGCCTCGACCTCGGACTCGCCGCCGGTGTAGGTGCGCAGGATGGTCGGGATCCGGACGGACACGCTCGATGAGGACTCCAGTTCTTCGACCCCGCTCACCAGCCCGGTGGCGGTGAAAGCAGCGTACGACGGATCGATGGTGGCGGCCGGGCCGACCGAGTCGCCCACGGCGTCGAGGGTCTTCAGGCCCATGCCGGTGTTGATCACGACGGTCTCGAGGGTCGGGTCGAGAGTGCCGGACTCGACCAGCTTCTTCAGGCAGGCCACGGTGGTGCCGCCGGCCGTCTCGGTGAAGATCCCCTCGGTGCGCGCCAGCAGGAGGATCCCCGCGCGCACCTCGTCGTCGCTCACGTCCTCGACCGCGCCGCCCGTGCGCCGGCAGATGTCGAGCACGTAGATGCCGTCGGCAGGGTTGCCGATGGCCAGGCTCTTGGCGATCGTGTCGGGCTTGACCGGCCGGATCGCGTCCACGCCCGCCTTGTACGCCGTGGCGACCGGCGAGCAGCCCGTGGCCTGGGCCCCGAAGATCCGGTAGGGCTTGTCCTCGACCAGGCCGAGGGCGATCAGCTCGCGGAACGCCTTGTCGACCTTGGTCAGCTGGGCACCCGAGGCGACCGGGATGACGACCTGGTCGGGCAGCCGCCACCCGAGCTGCTCGGTGATCTCGTAGCCCAACGTCTTCGAGCCCTCGGCGTAGAACGGCCGCACGTTGACGTTGACAAACGCCCAGCCGTCCTCTTCCCCGGCGATCTCGGAGGCCAGGCGATTGACGTCGTCGTAGGTGCCGTTCACGGCCACCAGCCGCTCGGTGTAGACCGCACTGTTGACCTGCTTGGGGCGCTCGAGGTCGCTCGGAATGAACACCACGGTCGGGATGCCGGCCCGGGCTCCCGCGGCCGCGACGGCGTTGGCGAGGTTGCCCGTGCTGGGACAGGCGAACACCTTCGCGCCCAGCTCGCGGGCCGCGCTCAGCGCGCAGGCGACCACCCGGTCCTTGAAGGAGTTGGTGGGGTTGGTCGAGTCGTCCTTGACCCACAGCGACGTGAGCCCGAGCTGGGCGGCGAGGTTGTCGGCCTTGAGCAGGCGGGTGAAGCCCGGGCTCGGTGTTGGGGCTCTCGGTGATGTCGTCAGGCACGGGCAGGAGGGCCTGGTAGCGCCAGATGTTGCGCGGCCCCGCCTCGATCTCCTCGCGGGTGACGGACGGGAAGTCGTAGGCGACCTCGAGCGGACCGAAGCACTCGGGACACGCGTACTGCGGTCCGAGGTCCACCTCGTGCCCGCACTCGCGGCAGGCCAGCGACCTGGCGTGCCCGAACGCGCCCGCGCGCAGCGTGGTGGGTCGGGTCTCGGCAACGACGGCGCTCACGGAGATACCTCCTTCTCATCTTCCCCGGACGACTCTCGCCACAGGACGGATTTGGCACCGTTCCCACGACCGCACGCGTTCGGCGGGAGGCTCGTGGTGGTTGCCGGGACTTCGTCGGGCCGTTCCCTCAGTCCCTCTCGATGAGCTGTTGCCACGAATGTACGTGCGGTCGTCCGGCCCCGAGTACGGCGTGTCCGCATCCTGGACGTACGTCTCGGCTGTCGAGACCATATCAGCCCCAGAGACTTGCGTCCTCGTCCTCGCGAGATGACGCCTCGTGCGGCTTCGCCCTGGCTAGCGTCCGCTCCGCATGGCGCATCGGGCGCCTGACTCCCAGGGGGAATCTTGCACGCACGTCTCACCCGGCTCGGACCGGGTCTCAGCTTCGCCGCCGTCTCGGCTTTGATCGTCGCGACGTCCGTGACGTCCACCGCGGCCGGCTCTCCGCCACACGACCCGGTTCCCTCTGCCACTCCGAAGTGCGACGGCCGACTCGCCACGATCGTGAACCGTCACAACGGCGCCACCGTGACCGGTACCTCGGGCCCCGACGTGATCGTCGCTCTCGGACGCAACCAGACGATCAGGGCGCGAGCGGGTGCGGACGTCGTCTGCGCACGTGGCAGTGGAGCCCGGGCGGACGGCGGAGCCGGCAACGACATCGTCAGGGGAAGCCGCTTCCACGACATCCTCGCCGGCGGCCGTGGCAACGATGGCATCTTCGGCGGGCGGGACTCCGATGACCTCAGCGGCGGTGTCGGGAGCGACCTCCTGGTCGGCGGCAGCACCGGTGGGGGTGACTGGTTCAACGCCGATCCGGGCAACGACACCTGGGTGGCGGGCTGGCAGGCCGGAACGGTGGACCCGGGCTCATCAGATGCCAACGTGTTCGACTTCTCCACCAGCTCCCGTGGAGTGCGGATCGCCCTGCGTGGGCATGGCAGCCACGAACCCGGCACCGCGTCCGGGGTGAGCATCGGTCACGACACCCTGATCTTCCCGAGCCGAAAGAAGGGCACTTCTCGACGCCGCGGGTCGAAGGGACCGCCCACGACGACACCTTCATCGGGACCCGCGGCAACGACTCGTTCGAGTCCTCGGGCGGGGTCGACCAGGTCTCCACCCGGGGCGGTCGCGACTCGGTGATGATTGCCGGCTTTCCGGAGACGCCGACACCAGCCACCCGTCACGTCGCCCACATCGACCTGGGTGCGGGCGACGACTACCTGCACCTCGGCGACACCGAAGCCCGCACCCACGTGCGCGGTGGCTCCGGGAGCGACCAGCTCGTCGCCGAGACCGAGGATGGTCCGTTCGTCCCGGTCAACGTCCACTTGGCCGGAGGCCCAGGCGACGACTCCATCACCGGCGACGTCTCACTCGACAGCGACATCGCGTTCTCGGGTGGCCCCGGGGCGGACCGGGCGGATCTCGCCATCGAGGCGGCGGGAACGCCGTACGGCACGGTCAGAGCGGACCTGACCTCAGGGACGCTCACCGCGGACGGTGGCGTCTCCGTGCCGCTGACCGGCTTGGAGAGCCTCGGCCTGGCCGACTGGGTGGATCCGGCGTCACTGGTGAGCGCCTACGAGATCAGGGGCACGGACGGTCCGAACACGCTTGTCTTCGTCTCGAGAAATGCCTTGCCAGTGAACCTGTTCGGGCTCGGCGCGAACGACGACCTGTCCGGGTCCGGCGGTGACGACTCGCTGGACGGCGGGCCGGGCCGCGACACCGCAGATGGCAAGGAGGGCACGAACACCTGCACCTCCATCGAGGTCGCGACCGACTGCACTCCTCGATAGGGCCCCGAGCCGGGTAGTCCCTGACAAGAACCTCCCTTATCCGGCTAGAACAGGGCGAACTTGTCAGGGACTACCCGGAATTTCGGACATCTGTGGTGAGGCGGCGAAGGAGGTCCAGGACGCCGTCGGGGCCGTGCACGACCACGTCGGCGCGGGCGACCAGGGCGCTCTCCTCGTCGGAGGCCGAGCAGACCAGGAGGGTGGGCAGTCCCTGCTCGCGGAGCTCGGCCACGGCCTCGAAGGCGTCGACGTCGCCGAGGTCGTCGCCGGCGAAGAGGAAGCCGCCGGCCGACGTCTCCCGGACCAGGTCGCGGACGACCGCGCCCTTGTCCATCCCCGGCGCGCGGGCCTCGACGACGTTGCGGCCCGGCTCGAGCACGAGCTGGTGGCGGTCGGCCAGGTCGCGCAGGGGCGGCTCGAGTCGCGCCAGCGCCGCGGACGGGTCCGGCAGCCGTCGGGTGTGGACGGCGACCGCGAGCCCCTTGTCCTCGACGAACGCGTCCGGCGCCCCGGCCTCCCGGAGTACGCCGGGCAGCTCGCGCAGGTAGCCCGACAGCCCGCGCGGAGGCCTCGGCGAGACGACCCGGCGCTGGGTCGAGCTCCAGCGCTCGAAGCCGTACTGCCCGAAGACGAACAGCTCCTTGCCGTCCTCACCGATCCGCCGCCCGACGTCGTCCAGCCCGCCCAGCGCGAGCACCTTGCGGGCCGGCCGCCCGGTCACCACCGCGACCGCGCGCACCACCTCCGCGAGGGACACGAGGACGTCGGGCGCGTCGGGGTGGATGTGGGCTGCTGCGGGGTCGTCGACGATCGGGGCCAGCGTGCCGTCGAAGTCCAGCCCGACCACGGCCGACCCGGCCGCGGCGACCAGCTCGGCGTACCGCTGCTCGCCGTCGGGAGTGGTGAAGCGCACGGCGTTCACCCTGTCATGACAGGCGGTGACTCGAACGACGAGGCGTCAGTGCGTGGCCAGCGGACCGGTCAGGATGACCGTCAGGCGGTCGAGTCGCATCGGGGTGACGGCGGGCATCGTCCGGTGGATGCCGAGATCGAGCGCCATCTGCCGGGCGGCCTTGGCCAGCTGCGGCGGGTAGTAGACGGTCGAGGCCGGGATGGTGCCGTACCAGTCGTCGGCGCCGACGACCTGCCAGCCCAGCTGGGAGGCGCGTGAGCCGACCTTCGCCGCGAGGCCGGTGACCTGGGAGTTGTTGAACACCTCGACGAGCACCTTCGAGCGGTCGACGGTCGGCCGCTGCTTGACGTGGTGCTGCTTCGGCTGGTGCTGCTTGGTCTGGGTCCCGGTCGAGTGGTGCGCCGCCGGTGTCGCGGCCGGCTCGGGCGCGTCGTGGTGGCGGGTGGCGAAGAACGCGACGCCGGCCATCGTCACCGCCACGATGCTCAAGACGGTGACCGGAGACGGGAAGACGAGGCCCCGCTGGTCGTGCCGGTAGCCGCGCCGCGGCGAACGCCCGACCGGGTGGGGCGCCATCTCAGAGCTCGAAGCCGAGTCGCCGTGCGGAGCGGACGCGCTGTCGCTCGGCGCGCATCCGGCGCAGCCGCCGCACCAGCAGCGGGTCGTCGGCCAGCGCCTCGGGACGGTCGATCAGCGCGTTCAGCACCTGGTAGTAGCGAGTGGCCGACATGTCGAAGGACTCGCGGATCGCGCTCTCCTTGGCACCGGCGTACTTCCACCACTGCCGCTCGAACGCCAGGATCTCGCGGTCGCGCTCGCCCAGGCCGGTGCCGCCCTCGGGGCTCGGCTGTGCGGCTGCGGGGTCCATCCGATGTCTCCTCGGTCGTCGCGCTCGGCAGATGCTCGACGCTGCGGAGTCTACGCGAGGAATCACAGCGATGTCATTCGCTTGCGGCGCGTCGCGCGATCCCGGTCTGATAGGGGGATGGACTCGACCACGCGCTGGGGGATCCTCGCGACCGGCAGGATCGCACGAGACTTCGCCACCGACCTCGCCGCCACACCGGGCGCCACGGTCGCGGCGGTGGGGTCGCGCTCCCGCGAGTCGGCCGAGGCGTTCGTGCGCTACCTCGGCCTCGACGGGGCCCGCGCCCACGGGTCGTACGCCGAGCTGGTGGCCGACCCCGACGTCGACGTCGTGTACGTCGCCAGTCCGCACCCGCACCATCTCGAGCACGCGCAGCTGGCGTTCGCCGCGGGCAAGCCGGTGCTGTGCGAGAAGCCGCTGACGATGAACCGGGCCGAGGGCGAGGCGCTGTTCGCCGCCTCGGGTGATCTTTTCTGCATGGAGGCGATGTGGACCGCCTGCCACCCGGTCGTCCGTGACGTGCGCGCCCGACTGGAGGCCGGGGAGTTCGGCACGCCGCGACAGGTGCACGCCGACCTCGGCTGGCTCGTCCCGGCCGACGCGAGCGCACGCATGTGGGACCCGGCGCTGGGCGGGGGCGCGCTGCTGGACATGGGCATCTACCCGCTGACGTTCGCCCGGCTGATGCTCGGCCCGATCGAGGCGGCGGTCGCGGTGGGCGACCTCGCCGAGAGCGGCATCGACCTCGACGTCTCGATCGCCACCCGGCACGCCAGGGGTGGAGTGGCCGCCCTGACCGCGTCGATGACCGCGCCCACCCCGCGTACGGCCACGATCGCGACCGACCAGGGCGTGCTGAGCTTCCCGAACAGCTTCCACCACCCGGCGTACGCCACCTGGACGCCGGCCGACGGCGAGCCTCGGCGGATCGAACCGCCCGAGCCGGTCCTCGGCACGGGCCTGGGCAACGAGGCTGCCCATGTCCAGGACTGCCTGCGCGAGGGACTGTCCGAGAGCCCGCTCGTCCCGCGCGCGCAGACGCTGGAGCTGCTCGGCGTGATGGACGACCTGCGTCGGCAGCTCGGCGTCCGGTACGCCGGCGACGAGCGC
The DNA here is from genome assembly GCA_049841015.1 of Nocardioides sp. GTDB lineage: Bacteria > Actinomycetota > Actinomycetes > Propionibacteriales > Nocardioidaceae > Nocardioides. The sequence continues at coordinate 317,218 of JASGIN010000010.1, read as the reverse complement.
GCCCCCACCGGCGGGTGAGGTCCCGCAGGGACCCCATGGCTAGGCTCGACGTGTGTCCCTGACCGGTTCGGCCGACCTCGTGATCGTGGCGAACCGACTGCCGGTCGACCGGGCCACGGCCGCCGACGGCTCGACCGAGTGGCGGGTCTCACCCGGGGGCCTGGTGACGGCCCTCGAGCCGATCATGCGGGCCAACGAGGGCCTCTGGATCGGCTGGCCCGGCGGCACCGACGTGGACGTCGAGCCGTTCGAGCACGACGGCATGACCCTCGACCCGATCGCGCTGTCGGCCGACGAGATCGAGGGCTTCTACGAGGGCTTCAGCAACGCGACGGTCTGGCCGCTGTACCACGACCTCGTGGCCAAGCCGGAGTTCCACCGTGAGTGGTGGGACAGCTACGTCGCGGTCAACCGCAGGTTCGCCGAGCGGGCGGCGGACCGGGCGGCCGAGAACGCGACGGTCTGGGTGCAGGACTACCAGCTACAGCTGGTCCCGCAGCTGCTCCGTGAGCTGCGCCCCGACCTCCGGATCGGCTTCTTCCTCCACATCCCGTTCCCGCCGGCGGAGCTGTTCCAGCAGCTGCCCTGGCGCCGCCAGCTCCTCGAGGGGCTGCTCGGCGCCGACCTCGTCGGCTTCCAGCTGCCGGGCGGCGCGGCCAACTTCGTGCGGCTCGTGCGGCAGCGCGTGGGCCACAAGACCCATCGCGACCTGGTCTACCTGCCCGACGGTCGCACGGTCCGCGCCGAGGCGTTCCCGATCTCGATCGACTACCAGGGCTTCGAGGAGCTCGCGCGCTCCGAGGGCGTCCAGGAGCGCGCCGCGTCGATCCGGCACGCGCTCGGCGACCCCACGACGCTGTTCCTCGGGATCGACCGGCTGGACTACACCAAGGGCATCTACGCGCGCCTGCGCGCCTTCGCCGAGCTGATCCGCGACGGCGAGCTGGACGTCGACAACGCCGTCTTCGTGCAGGTGGCCACGCCGTCACGGGAGAAGGTCGAGGAGTACCGCGTGCTCCGCGACGAGATCGACCGGCTCGTCGGCCGGGTCAACGGGGACCTGGGACGGATCGGGCGCCCGGCGATCAGCTACCTCCACTCGTCCTACCCACGTGAGGAGATGGCCGCGCTCTACCGCGCCGCCGACGTGATGGTGGTGACGCCGTACCGCGACGGGATGAACCTGGTCGCCAAGGAGTACGTCGCGTGCCGCTGGGACGACGACGGGGCGCTCGTGCTCTCGGAGTTCGCCGGCAGCGCGGCCGAGCTGCGACAGGCCTGGCAGGTGAACCCCTACGACCTCAACGGCATGAAGGCGGCCCTCCTCGACGCCGCGGGCGCCGAGCCGCGCGACCGGCAGCGGCGGATGCGCGCCATGCGCAAGACCGTCCGCCAGGCCGACGTGGCGGCCTGGGCGACGTCGTTCCTCGACGAGCTGGACGACGTCCGCCGTCCCCCGCACGGCAAGAAGCTCAAGCCGACTCCCACCTCCTGAGCAGCGGCCGTAACCCGACTGTGGTCGGCTCGTTGCACCCGGAGTGGCGCGCGAACGTCACGAGAGCCGGCGCGGGTCGGGGCATCTTCTCCGCGCCGGCTCGTTCGCGCTGCGACCCGGGTAGCGTCGGGCAGGTGGAGCTGATCCCGACGCCCGAGCAAGTGGTCTCCGCCGCGACGAACCTCGTCCAGCGAGTCTCCCGCGGCGGTCTGGCCGACCTCGAGCCGATGCCGCGATCCCTGGTCGATGAGGGCGAGCGCCGGCAGGTCTTCGCCTACGAGGCGGCGCCCCAGGTCCGCGCGCACGGTGACCCGGTCCTGCTGGTCGCGCCGCTGGCCGCGCCGGCTCTGTGCTACGACCTGCGCCGCGGCTGCTCCCTCGTCGAGCACCTCGTCGAGGGCGGGCGGCCGACGTACGTCGTGGAGTACGGCGAGGTGTCCTTCCGCGACCGCGATCTCGGGGTGGAGCCCTGGGTCGAGGACGTCGTGCCGGCGGCGATCCGCGCGGTATCGGCCAGAGCCGACGGGCGGCCCCTCCACGTCGTCGGCTGGTCGCTGGGCGGGATCTTCGCCGTCCTCGCGGCTGCCGGGGACGCCGGGCTCCCCGTCGCGTCCCTGTCCCTGCTGGGAACGCCGTTCGACCTGCACGAGGTGCCGTTGGTCGCGCCCGCGCGGCCGTTGCTCGACCTCTCGGAGCGGCTGGCGCCGCTGACCACGATCCTGCAGGCGGTGGGGGTCTCGACCGAGGTCCCGGTCGTGAGCTGGGCGGCCCGGCTGTCGTCGTTCCAGCGCCTCGTGACCAAGCCGCTCGCCCTGGCCGGGCACCTCGACGACGCGGACTACCTCGCGCAGATCGAGGCCGTGGACCGCTTCCGGGCCTCGATGACGGCCTATCGCGGCCGCACGTTCGGACAGGTCTACCACCGGATGCTCGTCTCCGACGCCCTCGCGGAGGGACGGGCCGAGATCGGCGGGCGGACACTGTCGGTCGCCGACGTCACCGCACCCCTGCTCGTGCTTGCCGGTGCGAACGACGAGATCGCGCCCATGTCCGCGGTGCGACCCGCGACGGCGCTGGCGAGCGGGTCGCGGGATGCGCGGTTCGAGATCGTGCCTGGCGGGCACCTGGGGATGCTGACCGGGCGCGAGGCCCGGACCGGGACCTGGCCGGTGCTCGACGACTGGTTCGACGAGTGGGACGGCACCGCGCTCGCTCCCGCGCCCGCGCCCCGCCGTACGGCGAGGAAGGCGCCCGCGAAGAAGGCCCCGGCCAAGAAGACGGTGTCCAAGAAGGCCGTGGCGAAGAAGACAGCCGCCAAGAAGACGGTGGCGAAGAAGACCCCTGCCAAGAAGACCGCTTCCAGGAAGACAGCGACGAAGGCCGCCGCCCCGGTGATCGGCGCGAATCCGACCCGGCGCTACGGCTCGGCCGGGTCACGCGCGCTGCGCCGTCCCGGGACCTGATCGGAGAAAGTTCGGCCCATGTGTCCGGATGCACCCGCCCCCGTTCGTCCCCAGGGCGACAGCGGCGCACCGATGCGTCGCCACCACACCAGGAGGACACGATGAGGTACATGCTGCTGCACGCGGTCGACGAGTCCCGGCTCTCCGACCTGCCGCCCCAGGTCGAGACCGAGCTCGCGGCGTGGGTCGACGAGATGGTCGGCCGCGGGGTCGAGCTGGACGGCGCAAGGCTGCACTCCACGGCCGACGCGACCACGGTGCGGGTGCGCGACGGCCAGGTCGAGGTCACCGACGGGCCGTTCGCCGAGACCAAGGAGCAGATCGCGGGGTACGACGTGCTGGAGTGCGCCGACCTCGACACCGCGATCGCCGTCGCCTCGGCCCATCCCACCCTCCACGTCGGGGCGATCGAGGTCCGGCCCTTCGACGAGGGCATGCCGGCCCCCGACGTGCCCGACGACGTGGCCGAGGGCAAGCGCCGCTACCTGATGCTGGTCTGTGCCGACATGCGCCGGGCCATGTCGGAGGAGGACGCCGACGAGGCCCCGGCCTCGCCGGACGTCCAGCTGGGCGACGACGGCCCGATGGACATCGACGACTGGTGCGACAGCGTCGCCGACCGGAGGCTCTACGGCTGGGCGCTCGAGCACCCGGACCAGGCCGTGACGGTACGCCGCGTCGACGGGCGGATCGTGACGACCGACGGCCCGTTCGCCGAGACCAAGGAGCAGGTCGCGGGCTACGACCTGCTGGAGTGCCACGACCTCGACGAGGCGCTGGCGGCGGCGCGGACCCACCCGGTGGCCCACGGCGGCGTCCTCGAGGTCCGGCCCGTCTTCGCGTGACGCTCGCCGTGCCGGACAGTCGCGACGCGGTCGCCCTCAGCTTCGAACGGAGCTGGGGGCGGCTCGTCGCCGGCCTGATCGGGTGGTGCGGCGACTGGGACCTCGCCGAGGAGTGCGCGGCCGAGGCGTTCGCCGAGGCCGTGCCGGCCTGGGAGCGCGACGGGACGCCCGAGGCCCCGCTGGCCTGGCTGACCACCGTCGCCCGCAACCGGGCCCGCGACCGGATGCGCCGGCGTACCACCGAGGCGGCGAAGCTGACTCTCGCGACGGCCGACGCGACCGAGGAGACGCCGACCGAGGACGACGACATCCCCGACGAACGGCTCCGGCTGATCTTCACCTGCTGTCACCCCGCCCTGCCGATGCCGGCCCGGGTCGCGCTGACCCTGCGCACCCTGTGCGGCCTCGGTCCCGCCGACATCGCGCGGGCCTTCCTGGTCACCGAGCCGACGATGGAGAAGCGGCTGGTCCGGGCCCGCGCCAAGATCAAGCACGCCGGCATCCCCTACCGCGTCCCGCCACCCGAGCTGTGGGCCGAGCGGGTCGAGGGAGTGCTCGCGGTGCTGTACCTCATGTTCAACGAGGGGTACGCCGCGTCGTCGGGCGAGGCCCTGCTGCGCGTCGACGTCTCGGCCGAGGCGATCCGGCTGACCCGCTCGCTGGTCGGCCTCCTCCCGGCGGAGGCCGAGGTGCGCGGCCTGCTCGCCTTGATGCTGCTCACCGACGCCCGCCGCCCCGCGCGGGTCCGGTCCGGGCGCGTCGTCCCCCTCGCCGAGCAGGACCGTTCGCGCTGGGACCTCGACCTGGTCACCGAGGGCGCGCATCTCCTCGACGCGGACGCGCGCCCCGACTCCTGGGGCCCCTACGCCGTCCAGGCTCGGATCGCGCTCTGCCACGACGTGGCGGCGCGGCCGGAGGACACCGACTGGCAGGCCATCGCCGCCCTCTACACGCGGCTGCCCGCGACGCCGGTCACCGAGCTCAACCGCGCCGTGGCGGTCTCGATGGCCTACGGACCTGCGGCCGCGCTCCCGCTCGTCGAGGCCGTGGCTCCCGACCTCGAGGGCTACTACCTGCACGCCGCGACGCTCGCCGACCTGCACGCCCGGCTGGGTCGCACCGCGGAGGCCGTCGCCGACCTCGCCGTCGCGGTCGAGCAGGCGCCGACCGGCGCCGAACGCCGTCTGCTCGCGGAGCGGCGAGAGGCTCTGCTGCGGGAGCTCAGGGAGACGTGACGTCCCGGCGGCCGCTGAAGAGCGGACGCAGGGTCCAGGCTGCGAGTCCGAGACCGGCCACGATCGCGATCAGCCCGACGACCGTGGACAGGAACGTCACCAGGAAGCCGATGACGACGTAGGCCGCGGCGTAGAGCAGGTGGTGCCAGCGCACCTTGCGCAGCGCCGGGTTGATCTCGACGCTCGCGACGTGCGGCTGGCCCGAGATACGTCCGATGCCGGTGTTCAGCACCGGCGGCAGATCGAGCACGCCGTCGGCGGCCCCGCGCAGCTCGCCCATCGTGGTGGCGGCGAGAGCGCGGCCGGTGCGGTCGTCGAGCTGCTCCTTGGTCAGCGCCCCACGCGCGTAGGCGTCGTTCAGCGCCGACGTCACGCGGTCGCGGTCCGAGTCTCCCGGCGCCCAGTCGGCCTGGTCGCGCTCGGCGTTCTCGGTGGCCACCTCGCGGGCGGCGTCGTACTGCTCCATGACCAGCCTGGTCGCCGCTCCCACGTCGACCCGGCCGTGCGCACCCACTGCGGCGTCCACGCCCTGGGCCAGGCCCACGATCTCCAGGCCCTTCGGCGTGAGGGAGTACGTCGCGCCGCTGGGCGCGTCCAGCCTGGAGACGGCCTCGGCCCCGACCGCCCAGTCGAGGGTGGTCTGGATGCGGGCGAGGGGCTCGTTGAGGCCGGCCGAGATCTCCTCGGGCCGCGACGCGCCTGAGGCCAGCGCGCCGAGCACGCGCAGCTCGAAGGACTCGGTGTGGTGGTACGTCGATCTCGGGCTCACCCCCCGATGGTCCGACAGTCGGGCGCACGGCGTACGCCATTTGCGCACATCGCCGAGCCGTGTCGTGGCCGTGACGCTCTCGAAACCCGCCGACTAGGGTCGCGTGCGTGGGTGCCCTCTCCGGACTCGTCGACCGCGGGCTCATGGCGCCCGACTGGGCCGAGGCGCTGGCGCCCGTGGACGAGCGGATCGCCGCGATGGGCGCGTTCCTGCGCGCTGAGCTGGCCGCGGGGCGGCACTACCTGCCGGCGGGCGACGACGTGTTCAAGGCCTTCCGGCGCCCGCTCGCCGACGTCCGGGTCCTGGTCGTCGGGCAGGACCCCTACCCCACACCCGGGCACCCGATCGGCTTGTCGTTCGCGGTCGCGCCCGACGTCCGGCCGCTGCCCGGGTCGCTGCGCAACATCTACCAGGAGCTCTCCACGGATCTCGGGATCGCGCCCGCCGCGCACGGCGACCTGACGCCATGGGCAGACCGCGGGGTCATGCTGCTCAACCGGGTCCTGACGGTGCGCCCGGGCGAGGCGGCGTCCCATCGCGGGCGCGGGTGGGAGGACGTGACCGACTGCGCGATCGCCGCGTTGGTCCGTCGCGGGGGACCCACGGCGGCGATCCTGTGGGGTCGCGACGCCCAGTCGCTGAAGCCGGCGCTGGGGCCGGTGCCGTGGGTCGAGTCGGTCCACCCCTCCCCACTCTCGGCCGCGCGCGGCTTCTTCGGCTCCCGGCCGTTCTCCCGGGTCAACCGGCTGCTCACCGAGCAGGGCGGGGAGCCGGTCGACTGGACCCTGCCTCCCACCACCTGACCCTTCGACCGGCTGGAATAAGGTTGAATGTGAAACTATTATGGGTATCATGAGTGAACGGATGCCCGCCCTGTACCTCGGCCACGGCGCGCCACCGCTGCTCGACGACCCGCTGTGGTCGAGCCAGCTGTCAGGACTGGCCGCGGACCTCCCCCGGCCGACGGCGATCCTGATCGTCAGCGCCCACTGGGAGTCGGCTCCGGTGATGCTGAGCGCCGACGGCGCGCCGCTCGTCTACGACTTCGGGGGGTTCCCCGAGAAGTACTACCGGATGACCTACCAGACCCCCTCGGCGGTCGCACTCGCGCAGCGGATCGCCGCGATGATGCCTCCCGACGAGCCGGTCCACCAGCACGCGAGCCGCGGCCTCGACCACGGGGCGTGGGTCCCGCTCAAGATCATGTACCCCGACGGCGACGTCCCCGTCCTGCAGATGTCCCTCCCGACCCAGGACCCGGCCCGCCTGCTGCGGCTCGGCGAGCGGCTGCGACCTCTGCGCGACGAGGGAGTGCTGATCATCGGGTCGGGCTTCTTGACCCACGGGCTGCCGTTCCTGACCGAGTTCCGGATCGACGCCGAGGCACCGGGCTGGTCCACCGACTTCGACGCCTGGGCCGGAGAGGCGCTGGCCCGCGGCGACGTCGACGCACTCGCGTCGTACCGCTCGGAGGCGCCGGGGATGCCGTTCGCCCACCCGACGGTCGAGCACTACACGCCGTTGTTCGTGACGCTGGGGGCAGCGAGCGACCCCGAGGAGCCGGGTCACCAGCTCTTCGAGGGCTTCTGGATGGGCCTGTCCAAGCGCTCGCTCCAGGTCGCCTGACGGTCGATTCCCCGTTCGTGGCCGCCGTGCCATCATGCGTCCGTGACAGACGACGGGGCCACGACGATCGAGCGAGCCCGCGACACGCTGCGACAGATGGCCGAGCTGGTCGGGGACCAGGGCCACACCGAGAACTCGCGCCGCTGGGACCGCCTGGTCGACCAGTGGCTGACCGACCGTCGCGAGCTGGCCTCCTCGCCTGAGGGCCGGGCGGCCGTGGCCGAGCTGATGGCCGATCCGCACCCCGTCGTCCGGCTGTGGTCGTCGGCGGCCGTGCTGTTCTGGGATCCCGAGGCCGCCCGCCCGGTGCTCACCGCGATCCGTGAGTTCCCGGCCGAGTACGACCTGCACTCGATCACCGCCAAGCACACCCTCCTGGCCTTCGACGCCGGCACCTTCGGCCCCGACGACCGGCTCCCCGGCACGTGACCTCGCCGCCCGCACCCTCTCCTTCCGGCGCTGCTGCCTTGGGCGATTCCGGAGAAAACGCGGACGAAACGGCCGACACGCCCGGGCATTCGCCCGGTTCGTCCGCGTTTTCTCCAGTACGTCGGCGCGCGCGAGTGATGGCGGCCGGCCGGGCCGTTCAGGCGCCGGTGATCCGGTCGAGCTCGGCGAGGTCGTCGGCGCTGGGCTGCCAGCGCATCGCCGCGGCGTTGGCGCGCACCTGGTCGCCCGAGGTCGCGCCGGAGATGACGCTCGCAACGGCCGGCTGGGCGGCCAGCCCGGCGATCGCGACATCCAGCAGGGAGAGCTCGCGCTCCTCGGCGTACGTCGTGAGGGCCTCGATCCGGTCCCAGTCGGCGTTCGCGAGCCATGGCGCCTGCGTGCCGTGCGCGCGTGAGCCGTACGGCGCGTCCTCGCCGCGGCGGTACTTGCCGGTGAGCAGGCCGTACTCCAGCGGGAAGTACGGCAGCACGCCGATCCCGAACTGCTCGGCGGCCGGGAGCACCTCGGCCTCGACATCGCGATGGAGCAGGGAGTACCGGTTCTGCGCGGAGACGAACCGCTCCAAGCCGGCCGAGCGCGCGGTCCAGTCGGCATCGGCGATCTGCCAGCCCGCGAGGTTGGAGCTGCCGACGTAGCGGACCTTGCCCTCGCGCACCAGGTCGGTGAGCACCGAGAGGGTCTCCTCGATCGGCGTGATCGGGTCGGGGAAGTGCAGCTGGTAGAGGTCGATCCGGTCGGTGCGCAGCCGCTTCAAGGACGCCTCGACCGCGCGCCGGACGTAGCGGCGCGCGCCGCGTGCGCCGTAGTCAGGCCCGTTGGTGCCCTTCATGTCGCTGCCGAACTTCGTCGCCACCACGAACCGGTCGCGCCGACCCTCCAGGGCGACGCCGATCATCTCCTCGCTCTGGCCGATCGAGTAGGAGTCGGAGGTGTCGAGGAGGGTCACGCCCACGTCGTCGGCGGCGTCGAGGATGCCGCGCACCGCGTCGAGCCCGATCCGGTTGCCGAACGCGTTGCAGCCGACTCCGACCGCGCTGACCATGAGCCCCGAGTCACCCAGCGGGCGATAGTCCATCTCCGTCACGCCATCGACATTACCCAGCCCACTCAGCCTCGATCAGGCCGAGGTCGCGCACGCAGAACCCGTGGTGCTCGAAGGTCTCGCCGAGCACGGTGCGCAGGCACCGGACCACGCTCCGGCCCCGTGCGTACGGCGGCCAGCGGTCGTCGTCGGGCACCGGCGCGACAGCCTGCAGCTGCTCGGGCGTGACGTCGTCGAGCCAGGCAGCGAGCTCGGCGGCCTGCCGGTCCCGCACCGCGAGCACCTCGTCGAACGACGGCGCCGCCGAGGGATCCAGGCCCTGCTCCTCACGGTCGGGGATCCCCTCGATCCCCAGCCCCATCGCGGTGAACGGCTCCGTCACCCCCAGGCAGCAGCGCCGGAACCACGAGTCGTGGACGAAGACGAGATGGCGCAGGGTCTGCACGGCCGACCACTCGCCGTTCACGCTCTCGTGCTCGATGCCGGGCGTCGTCCGCATCCGCTCGACGGTCGCCGCCCAATCTGTGACCAGCTGCGCGGCGGCTGTGCGCAGGTCGGCCGGCTCGTCGGAGCGGATCAGCACCCGCACCGGATGACGTCGGTCGAGCTCGGCCTCGACGTAGGCCGTCACCTCGACGCCGTTGACCACCAGGTCGGTGACGAGCCCGTCGATCTCGGCGCCCTCCATGACGACGCCGACCAGCCGCGTCCGACTCAGGTCGCACTCGCGGAACTCGGCACCGGACAGGTCCTCGTCGACGAACTTCCTCATGCCCCGACGCTAGGGGACGGCGCCGACAGGCGAGGATGGGCGGATGCGCGTGCTGTCCATCCAGTCGTTCGTCGCCTACGGCCACGTCGGCAACTCCGCGGCCACCTTCCCCCTCCAGCGGCTCGGGCACGAGGTCTGGCCCGTGCCGACCGTGGTCTTCTCCAACCACACCGGGTACGGCGCGTGGCGCGGCCCGCTGCTGCCGCCCGACGACGTCCGCGCCATCGTGACCGGCATCGAGGAGCGCGGGGTGCTGCCGACGTGCGACGTCGTGCTCTCCGGGTACCTCGGCAGCCCGGGCATCTGCGAGGTCGTCGTCGACGCCGTGGCCCGGGTCAAGCGCGCCAACCCGGCGGCGACGTACACCTGCGACCCCGTCATGGGCAACGCCACGAGCGGCTGCTTCGTCGACCCGGCCATCCCGCCGGTGATCCGCGAGCAAGTCGTGCCGTACGCCGACGTGATCACGCCGAACCAGTTCGAGCTCGGCTTCCTCACCGGCACCGAGCCGGACTCGCTCGAGTCGACGCTGGACGCCGTGGACGCCGCCCTGGCCATGGGGCCGTCGACCGTGCTGGTCACCTCGGTCCTGAGGCCCGATCGCCCCGACGACACGATCGAGATGCTGGCGGCGCAGGCCGAGGGGGCCTGGGTCGTGCGCACGCCCCGGCTGCCGATCAAGGCCAACGGGTCGGGCGACCTGACCGCGGCGCTCTTCACGGCTCATCTGCGGAGTACCGGCTCGGCCGCCGAGGCGCTGGGGCTGACCGCCTCGTCCGTGGTCGGCGTGCTCCAGGCGACTGTGGACGCCGACGAGCGCGAGCTGCAGATCGTCCTGGGCCAGGACGCCATCGCCTCGCCCACCCAGGAGTTCGAGGTACAGCAGGTCCGCTGACCCGCTGACGCGAGCCGGTGACAGGAATCGAACCCGCGACATCCTTTTACAAAGAGGCGCTCTACCGTCTGAGCTACACCGGCGCGCTGCCCGACGTACGCCGAGCGGCCGGGTCAGCCTAACGATCCGTGCCGGCGGCCCGCGCATCAAGGAAGGCGTCCACGGAGCGCCGGATGCCGGCCGCGTCGAGGCCGTGCGCGCGCTGGTGCTCGGCGGGCGTGCCGTAGTGGCGCAGCTCCATCCGCCTCGTGCCCAGCGCCAGCAGCCGGTGCGGTACGTCGGACAGCGCGTCGACGACCACGCGCGACGACGTCCCCGCGAGCCAGGGCTCCACCAGGACCACGTCGGGCGTGGTGAGCACCGAGCGGAACGTCGCCACGTCGAACGGCCGCACGCTGTGGGCGTACAGCACCGTCACGTCGCGGCCCGCGGTCGCGGCCAGGACCTCGTCGAGCACCGGACCGAGGGCCACCACGGTCGCCCCAGTCCCCCGGCGTACGACGTGCAGGCCGGTGCCGGCGAACGACTCGGCGTTCGTCTGCTCGACGATCCGGACGTAGTGCAGGCCGTCGTCGGCGACGGCCCGCCGCAGCACCTCGTCGGTCTCGGTCGCCGTGCCGGGCGCGTGGATCACCACGTCCGGGAGGGTGTCCATCAGCGCCACGTCACCCGGCGCCTGATGAGTCCGACCCGACTGCGAGGCGTCGAAGGACCCGCCGCCGCCGACCAGCACCCCGCCGACCCCCTGGTGGCCGAAGCCGAGCTTGACCTGCTCGAAGGCGCGCTCGACCAGGAACGTGCCGAACGTGTGCACGATCGGCCGCAACCCGGTCAGCGCGAGTCCGGCGCCGACGTTCACGAGCAGCTGCTCGCGGATGCCGACGTTGACCACCCGGTCCGGGTTGCGCCGGATCGCGTCGCCGAAGAAGCGGAGGGAGATCTCGGCCAGGACGAGCATCGCCGAGAGGTCCTCGTCGAGCAGGCTGCTCGTGGTGCGCGCGAACTGCAGGCGCGTATCGCGGACCAGGGTCGTCGTGCTCATGCCGCCTCCTCCTCGTCCAGAACCGTCGCCACGACGGCGCGCGGCGCCCCCACACCGCGCTCCGACAGGGCCTTCTCGAGCGCGTCGTGGTCGCGACCGTCGACCGTGGCGACCTGCCAGCCCTCCGTCTCGAAGCGCTCCGCGATGCGGCCCGGTACGGCGTACGACGAGCTCCGGTTGTCGATCACGACGACCGTGAGGGCATCGAGCTCCAGCGCGGCCGCGAGCTCGAGTGCCTCGTGGTTGGAGCCCTCGTCGAGCTCGGCGTCACCGACGAGCACGACCACCCGAGAGCTGAGTCCCTGGGCTCGCAGCCCGAGGGCCGTCCCGACGCCGAGCGGGAGACCGTGGCCGAGGGAGCCGCTGGAGATCTCCACGCCCGGCACCAGGTTGCGGTCCGGATGGTGACCCAGGGGCGAGTCGAACGAGCCCCAGTCCGACAGCCACGACTCCGGGAAGAACCCGCGGTCGCACAGCACCGCGTAGTACGCCGTCGGCCCGTGCCCCTTCGAGAGCAGGAAGCGGTCGCGCCCGGGGTCGTCGACGATGTCCGGGGACACGTCGAGCACCCGCTCGTACAGCACCTGCAGCACATCGAGGGTGGAGTACGACGCGAGGTCGTGCTTCTCGTCGCCCGTCATCAGGCCCAGCAGTCGTCGGATGTTGTCCACCCGGACATTGCACAAGTTGAAGCCAACTTGAAGTCAAGGCCAAGATGGACAGCATGACCGAGCTCACGATCGGCGACCTGTCCCAGCGCTCCGGCGTCGCCACCAGCGCCATCCGCTACTACGAGCAGCGCGGTCTCGTCACCTCTCGGCGCACGGCGGGGAACCAGCGCCGCTACGAGCGGTCGATGCTGCGCCGCCTCGCCTTCATCAGGACCGCCCAGCGCGTCGGGCTGACGCTGGAGGAGGTCGAGACCGCGCTGGAGACCCTGCCGAGCAACCGCACGCCCACGAAGGCTGACTGGGCCCGCCTGAGCCGTAGCTGGCGGCCCCGCCTCGACGCGCAGATCGCTCAGCTCGAGCGCCTCCGCGACACCCTGGACTCTTGCATCGGCTGCGGGTGCCTCAGCCTCCGGCGCTGCAGCCTCAGCAACCCGGGGGACGTCCTCGCCCCACGGGGTCCGGGACCGGTCCTGCTCGAGGGCCACTGAGCGTCCTGGTCGCTAGCCTGAGAGGCATGGCGCTGCACATCGTGGCCAGCCGCCCCGACCCCGCCCTGGTCCGACTCCCCTGGTCGACACCGCTGGCCGAGTGGTCCGACGAGTACGTCGTGCCGCTGCCGCGCGGCTTGAGCCGGCACATCGTGCGCACCGTCCGCCTCGGTGAGCGTGTGTATGCCATCAAGGAGACCCAGGAGGAGATCGCCTTCCGGGAGTACCGCCTGCTGCGCGACCTCCAGCGGCTCGGGCTGCCCGCCGTACGCCCCGTCGGCGTCGTGACCGGCCGCGAGACCACCGACGACGAGGCGCTGCCGTGCGCACTGCTCACCGAGCACCTCACCTTCTCGCTGCCCTACCGCGCCCTGTTCGCGCACGGGATGTCGACCGAGAGTCTGCCGAGCCTGGTCGACGCGATGGTCGTCCTGCTGGTCCGGCTGCACCTGGCGGACTTCTACTGGGGCGACGTCTCCCTGTCGAACGTGCTCTTCCGGCGCAGCGCCGGCGGCTTCGCGGCGTACCTCGTGGACGCGGAGACCGGCGAGCTCCGCTCGACCCTGTCGCGGCAGATGCGCGAGTACGACGTGCAGGTCGGCTGCGAGAACGTCTTCGCCGAGCTGCTCGACCTCCAGGCGGGCGGCCGGATCAGCCCGAGGGTCGCCGGACACGAGATCGTCCAGCTGGTGCAGCGGAGGTACGACGAGCTGTGGAGCGAGCTGACGGCCGAGGAGGAGTTCTCGGCCGAGGAGATGTGGCGGATCGAGCAGCGCATCGAGCGCCTCAACGACCTGGGCTTCGACGTCGAGGAGCTCGACATCGTCACCGACTTCGACGGCGACCGCGTCCGCATCCAGCCGCGGGCCGTCGAGCTCGGCCACCACTGCCGCGAGCTGCAGGCGCTGACCGGGATGAACGTCGAGGACGCCCAGGCCCGGCGCCTGCTCAACGACCTCACGGCGTTCATCGCCCACTACGACCTGGGGCGCGAGGACAAGGCGATCGCGGCCAACCGCTGGCTCACCGAGATCTTCGAGCCGATCATGGCGATGGTGCCGCCCGAGGCGCGGGGCAAGCTGGCGCCGGCCGAGATCTTCCACGAGATCCTCGTGCACCGCTGGTATCTCTCGGAGCGGGCCGGCCACGAGGTCGGCATCTTCGAGACGGCGCGCGACTACATCGACCACGTGCTGACCGCCAAGCCCGACGAGCTGGTCGCCGGCGACGACGACTCCGCACTGCCGGAGGACGACCCCGACGCGGCCGTGCTCTAGGGGTCAGCGCGCGTCCGTCGTCACCGCAGGAGGTCGCGCCCGATCACCATCCGCTGGATCTGGTTGGTGCCCTCGAAGATCTGGGTCACCTTGGCGTCGCGGAACAGCCGCTCGACGGGGTACTCCCGGGTGTAGCCGTTGCCTCCGAGGACCTGCACCGCGTCGGTCGTGACCCGCATCGCGGCGTCGGAGGCGGTGAGCTTGGCGATGCTGGCCTGGCGGCTGAACGCGCGACCGGCGTCCTTGAGCCGCGCCGCGTGGAGGTACGTCGCGCGGGCGCGCTCGACGTCCGCGGCCATGTCGGCGAGCAGGAACTGCAGCCCCTGCTGCTCGCCGATCGTCCGGCCGAACTGCCGCCGCTGCCCGGCGTACTCCACGGCGTGCGCGAGCGCGGCCTGGGCGATGCCGGTCGCGACCGCCGCGATGCCGAGGCGGCCCGCGTCGAGTGCCGAGAGCGCGACGTGCATGCCCTGACCCTCGTCGCCGACCAGCTGCGCCGCCGGGAGCCGGGCCCCGTCGAACAGCACCTGCGTGGTGACGTCGCAGGCCAGCCCCATCTTGCGCTCCGGGGCACCGAAGGCCAGTCCCTCGGTGTCGGCGGGCACGACGAACGTCGAGAGGCCGCGCTTGGGGTCGTCGGAGGTGCGGGCGAAGAGGATGTAGTAGTCGGCGCAGGAGCCGTTGCTGATCCACTGCTTGGCCCCCGTGACGACGTACTCGTCGCCCTCGCGGACCGCCCGGGTGCGGATGCCGCTGACGTCGGAGCCGGCCTGCGGCTCGGAGAGGCAGTAGGCACCGAGCCAGTCGCCGCCGAGCATCCGGGGCAGCCACTTCTTCTTGAGCTCGTCGTCGCCGTTGGACTCCACGACGTTCGCGGTCAGGGTGTGCACGCTGATCCCCACGCCGACGCTCGGCCACGCGGTGGCGATCTCCTCGACGACCTGCAGGTAGGTCTCGTAGGGCTGCGCCCCGCCGCCGTACTCCTCGGGGAACGGCAGGCTCAGCAGGCCCGAGCGCCCGAGCAGGCGGTAGGCCGCCTCCGGGAACTCCCCCTTCTCCTCGGCCTCGTGGACCTGCGGCGCGAGCTCCTGCGTCGCGATCTCACGCGTCAGCTCGAGCAGTGCCGCCGAGACCCCGTCGTCCTCGGTCGGAAGCAAGCGTTCGACCGTCGTACCCACCCCGCCGATGATGCCACGATGTGACAGTTCTGCCCTACCCGGAGCCAACCCGTAAGGCCGCGAGTTCGTGGCGGTCAGCGGCGCTGAAACCCCGCGTACGCGGGGTTTCAGCAGGTGATGGGGGGTTCCGGAGGGTTATCGGGGGTTACAGAGGCCAGGAACCCGCTGAAACCCCGCGTACGCGGGGTTTCAGCGGTGCACGGAGAGGGCGTAGAGGGCGATCGAGGCGGCGACGCCGGCGTTGAGGGACTCCAGGGACGACGCCATCGGGATCGAGACGAGCCGGTCGCAGGTCTCGCTCACCAGCCGGCCCAGCCCCTCGCCCTCCGAGCCGATCACGAGGACCAGCGGACCCGAGGCGAGGTCGGGGTCGGCGAGCAGGTCGGGCAGCGTCAGGTCCCCGTCGGCGGCGAGCCCGACCACCTGGCAGCCGGCGTCCTGCAGCTCCTTGAGGGCGCGGACCAGGTTGGTCGCCTGCGCCACCGGGATCCGGGCGGCAGCACCCGCCGACGTCTTCCAGGCGGAGGCGGTCATCCGCGCCGCCCGGCGCTCGGGGATGACGACACCGTGCGCCCCGAAGCCCGCCGCCGAGCGCACGACGGCTCCCAGGTTGCGGGGGTCCGTGACCGAGTCCAACGCCACGATGAGGGGCGACTCCTGACGCTCGGCCGCGACCCGCAGCAGGTCGTCGGGGTGCGCGTACTCGTACGCCGGCACCCGCGCGGCCAGCCCCTGGTGCACCGCCCCGTCGGTACGCCGGTCGAGCTCGGAGCGGGTCACCTCCAGCAGCGAGATTCCGCCGTCGGAGGCGATCTTGAAGGCCTCGCGGAGCCGGCCGTCGCGCTCGGCCCCCTCCGCGACGTACAGCCCGGTGACGGGTACGCCGGCCCGCAGCGCCTCGACCACCGCGTTGCGGCCGGCGATCCACTCGTCGCCGTCAGTCGCGCGCCTCTTCGGCCGGCGACCGGCGTCGCGCTCGGCCCTGGCCTTGAGCTTGTGCGCCTTGTGGTTGGGCCGATCGGCCGCCTTCGGGGTCGGCCCCTTGCCCTCGAGTCCCCGCCGCACCCGCCCGCCCGAGCCGGCAGCAGGCTTCTTCGAGGACTTGCGGATCGCTCCTTTGCGCTGGCTGTTCCCTGGCATCAGGCGTCGCCCTCCGTCAGGCTCCACTTGGCGCCTTCTGGTGTGTCCTCGACCGCGATGCCCGCCGCCGAGATGCGGTCGCGGATCGCGTCCGCCCGCGCCCAGTCCTGGTCGGCACGAGCGGCCGCACGCTCCTCGAGCAGCCCGGCCACCAGCGCGTCGACGGCCGCCGAGAGCCTGGCGTCGTCGGAGCCTCCGAGCGAGCCCCAGGCGGGATCGGCGGGGTCGAGACCGAGGACGCCGAGCATCCCCCGGACCGCGCGGGCGACCTCGTCGGCCGGCTCACCACCCGCCAGCAGCCGGTTGCCCTCGCGGACCTGCTCGTGGACGACCGCGACCGCTGCCGGCGTCCCGAGGTCGTCGTCCATGGCCGACACGAACTGCTCGGGCAGCTCCTCACGCGTGAGGGCCGGCGCGCCCGACGGCGGCGCCGCGACCCGGTCGAGGAACGACTCGACCCTCCGGAACGACTTCGCCGCGTCGTCCAGCGCCTCGAACGAGAACTCGACGTGGGAGCGGTAGTGGGCCGAGACCATGTAGTAGCGCAGCTCGATCCCCCGCACCCGCTTCAGCACCTCGGGGATCAGCAGGGAGTTGCCCAGCGACTTCGACATCTTCTCGCCGGCCGTCGTGATCCACGCGTTGTGCAGCCAGTACCCCGCGAACTGCTGCCCCGCGGCGCGCGACTGCGCCAGCTCGTTCTCGTGGTGCGGGAACCGCAGGTCCACGCCACCACCGTGGATGTCGAACGCCGGGCCGAGGTACTTCGCGGCCATCGCCGAGCACTCGATGTGCCAGCCGGGCCGCCCCGGACCGTACGGCGACGGCCAAGCCGCGGTCTCCGGCTCGAGCGACTTCTTCCAGCCCTTCCAGAGCGCGAAGTCGCGCGGGTCGCGCTTGCCGCGCGGGTCGGCGTCCTCGGCAGGCTCCATGTCGTCGACCTTCTGCCGGGTCAGCTCGCCGTACGCCGGCCACGAGCGCACGTCGAAGTAGACGTCACCGGATCCGTCGGCGGCCGGGTAGGCGTGGCCCCGCGCCACGAGCTGGCCGATCAGCTCCAGGATCTCTGGGACATGACCCGTCGCGGCCGGCTCGTACGTCGGCGGCAGGACGTTGATCGCGTCCAACGCCTTGTCGAGCTCCCGACCCATCCGATAGGCGATCTCGAACCACGGCCGGCCCTGCGCCTCCCCCTTGGCCAGGATCTTGTCGTCGATGTCGGTGACGTTGCGGATAAACGTCACGTCGTACCCCGACGCGGTCAGCCAGCGCCGGAGGACGTCGAAGTTCACCGCCGAGCGCACGTGCCCGACGTGCGGCTCGCTCTGCACCGTCAGGCCGCAGACGTAGATCCCTGCCTTGCCCGCCTCGAGGGGGACGAAGTCGCGGACGTCGCGGGTCGCGGTGTCGTGGAGCCGGAGAGTCACCCGGCCATCGTAGGAGGTCGGCTCCCTCGGTCCGGTTGGGCCGTTTCGGACGTGGACGTCGGCGATTCGTGTGAGGGTTACCCGGCCGGATCTCGAAAGTCTCGGGCCGGATCACAACGGGGAGTTCCACCATGCTTCGAACCAAGTTCGGTGCCGCCCTGGCATCGCTCGCGGTCACGGCCGGCGCCGCGACCGTGCTGGCTGCCGCTCCGGCCTACGCCGACACCGCCACCACGGCCGCGCTCGCGATGGGCGGCCGCACCGGCCTCGCCGCCCACTACGGCTCCTACATCGGCACCTTCTCCGGGGGCGTCTCCGACGGCAGCAACCCGGTGACCACCGGCGCCGCCGACCTCGAGCAGCGACTGCCCGGCAAGAGCTGGAAGGTCGTCAAGACCGACCAGGACGTCTCCGACGGGGTCAGCTTCGGCAACTACGGCAGCAAGGCGCGCGGCAACGTGTCGTACCGCCTGCACTACCTGGGCGGGACCGACGGCGACACCGCCACGACGTACTCCACGTCGTACTCCAACACGGTGATCATCCGCACCGGCTGGGAGATGGCGCCGCACGCCATGTGCACCACCAAGTGCCGCTTCTACGGCAAGCTCTCGCCGAAGGCGAAGCACCACAAGATCCTGCTCCAGGTCAAGCACGGCAAGAGCTGGAAGCGCTACAAGGTGCTGCACACCAACGGCCACAGCCGCTGGACCGCGACGGTGCAGCCGTCGCGCGGCAAGGGCACCTACTACCGCGCGGTCGTCGGCAAGACGAAGAGCCTGATCAAGACCTACGCACTCGGGCACTTCACCATCATCGGCAAGTCGTCGTACGCCGTCAGCCGGCACTGACCTCGGGCCGAGACTCCACGCCGTTCAGTCGGCGGTGAACGAGATCGTGTGCCAGCCCGAAGCCCCGTTGGGCACCGGGTCGGCACGCACCGCGGTCTGCACCTGACCGTCCTCGTTCACCGCCCGAACGGCGAGCACGTGCCGGCCGGGCGTGACGTCGAGGCCGGCGACCCACTGCACCCACGAGTCCCTGAGATCGCGCCTCGCGATCGTGGCGGGCTGCCAGCCGCTCCCGTCGAGCTGGACCTGGACCGCCGAGATCCCGGTGTTCTGCTGCCAGGCCAGACCGCCGACCCGCACCTTCCCGGCGCCCACGTGGTCGCCGTTGCGGGGCACGTCGATCCGGGAGGCGAGCTTGACCGGGCCGAGTGGCGACCAGCCGCGCTCGGTCCAGTACGCCGTGAACGAGTCGAACGTCGTGACCTCGATCTCGCGCACCCACTTGCACGCGGAGACGTAGCCGTACAGCCCCGGGACCAGGGTCCGCACCGGGAACCCGTGCTCGATCGGGAGCGGCTCGCCGTTCATGGCGTAGGCGAGCATCGCGCCGCGGCCGTCGAGCATCGCCGAGAGCGGCGTCCCGCAGGTCCAGCCGTCGTCCGAGGTCTGCTTGACCGCGTCGGCGCCGGACTGGACGCCGGCCTCCTCGAGCAGGTCCTTGAGGTGGGTGCCGCTCCACCACGCGTTGCTGATGAGGGGGCCGCCGACGGTGTTGGAGACGCAGTTGAGGGTCATCCAGATCTCGCTGCGCGGCCGCTTCACCAGGTCGGCGTACGTCAGCGTGACCTCGCGATCGACCATGCCGTGGATGCGCACCGACCAGTCGTCGGGCGAGATGGCGGGCGGGACCAGCGAGGTGTCGATCCGGTAGAAGCGCTTGCTCGGCGTCTGCCACGCCGTGATGCCCTCGAGCCCGACCTCGACGCCTGCCGGCGGGCTCGGGTCGGTCACGCCGGGAAGCTCGAGCGCCTGGCGGGCGGCGTCCACCGCGCGTCGGTGGCCCCCGACCTTCCAGCCGAGCAGCCCCACGACGCCGCTCCCGACGCCGACGCCCGACGCCACCAGCACGAACCGACGGCTGAGGTCCATCCGCTCCGGGTCGCGGAACGGCTGGGGCCGCAGCTGTCCGGTGAGGACGCTGAGGACGGCCAGCCAGGTGAGCAGACCGACCAGGCTCGGGACGACGCCGGTGGCGGGTGCGCCGTACTGCGTCTGGTTGGCGATCAGGCCGATCACGCCGAGCACCACGAAGCCACCGATCGCGGCGCCCGGGCTACGACGCGAGAGCAGGCCCAGCCCGGCGAAGAGCAGCAGCACCACGATCAGCACGCCGGTGACCAGCAGGGGCTTGTCATGTCGGCCCACGAGCCGGATCAGGTGCTCGGCGACGCTCCCCGGGGTCATCCGGATCACGAGCTGGGCCACGTCGGTCACGGGGTTGCCGGACAGGCCCAGCCAGGTGGCGGACAGGTATGCCGTGGCAAGTCCCGAGAGTCCGGCCAGGAGACCGGCCAGCGCCCACTGCGCACGCGTCCGCACGGGTCGATTGTCGCTCGGGCATGATCACTCTCGTGGCCGAAGGTTCTTACGGACTGCGAACGGGTGTCGGCACCGACGTGCACCGACTCGCCGACGACGTCCCCCTGCACCTGGCGGGGCTGGCCTGGCCCGACGAGCCGCAGGGCCTGGTCGGCCACTCGGACGGCGACGTCTGCGCCCACGCGATGTGCGACGCCCTGCTCTCCGCGGCCGGGCTCGGCGACCTCGGCAGCAACTTCGGCACCGCGGAACCGGCCTGGGCCGGCGCCTCGGGAGTGGCCCTCCTGTCGGAGACGGCGGCCCGGGTGCGCGGAGCAGGCTTCGAGATCGGCAACGTCGCGGTGCAGGTGATCGGGAACCGGCCCCGGATCGGGCCGCGGCGCGAGGAGGCGGTCGCCGTCCTCTCCGAGGCCGTCGCCGCTCCGGTCTCCTTGTCGGCGACCACGACCGACGGTCTCGGTCTGACCGGTCGCGGCGAGGGCGTCGCCGCGATCGCGACGGCTCTGCTCCACAGATGAGAGCAGCCGTCGTCGTCCTGGCGGCCGGCTCCGGCACCCGGGTCGGGGCCGAGGTCAACAAGGTGCTGCTCCCTCTGGCTGGCGTCCCGGTCGTCGCCCGGTCGGTGTCCACTGCCCTGCAGGTGCCGGGCGTCGTCCGGGTGGTGGTGGTCGTGCGCGCGGAGGACCAGGCGGCGGTCGCGGCGGCCGTGCAGTCCCGACTCGATCCTGGGGCCGGACAGCCCGAGGTGACGATGGTCGTGGGCGGCGCGACTCGGCACCGGTCCGAGTGGGCGGCACTGTCGCTCCTCGCCCCGGCGATCGACAGCGGTGAGGTCGAGATCGTGGCGATGCACGACGCGGCCCGGCCCCTGGCCGGCGTCCCGCTCTACGCAGCGGTGCTCGACGCTGCGGCGCGAGTCGGTGGGGCCATCCCGGTGGTGCCGCTGACCGACCTGGTCACCGTCGAGGGCTCGTTACCCTCGCCCGAACTGGTCGGGGTGCAGACCCCGCAGGCTTTCCGGGCAGAGCCGCTGCTGGCGGCGCACCGCGCGGCGGCTGCCGAGGGCGTCGAGGCGACCGACACGGCGGGGGTCCTGGCGGCCTTCTCGGACATGAGTGTTGCCGCCGTCGAGTCGACCGCAGCCAACCTCAAGCTCACTGTCGCCGACGACTTCGCCATGGCCGAGGCACTCATCGGCGCGTGATCGCGGCCAACGCGGTCAGGTCGTCGGGCCCGCCCACGCGGCGCGCGCCGGCCGGGGCCTCGGCCCACACCACCTCGTGCGCGGTGGCGAGCGCGGCCACCGCCACGCGCAGGTCGGCGTCCGGCCAGTCGTCCAGCGCCGTGACCACGTCGGCCGGGATCACCAGCGGCGAGACCAGCCGGCGCAGCTCCTCCCGGTCGTGCGTGGGTCCGATCACGGGGCCGTCACCTGTGTGAGCGAGCTCCTTGACCGTGTCGGTGACCGGGTGCACGCCCGCGACCACGACGCCGTCGGCGACCGCCCGGCGTACACAGGCGGCGAGGAAGTCCGGCGGGGTCATCGGGCACAGCGCGTCGTGCCAGACCAGGGCGACGCCGGCCTCCTGCACGGCGTACCAGGGTGTGGTGAGGTCGAGGAGCCGGATCCCGGCCTCGCCCATCGCCCAGGCTGCGCAGGCCACCAGCGACTCGCCGTGGATCAGTGCGAACGGCAGCGACCCCCGGTCGCGCTCGACGACGACCCCCACCGCCTCCACGTCCTCGTCCTCCACCTCCCGGATGCTACGGGCGGGGTTGTTGTCGGGATCCCCGCGTACGCGGGGTTTCAGCGGGCTCCAGGGGTTTGCAGAGGGTTCCAGGGGGTTACAGAGGCCAAGAAGGTGACGAAACCCCGCGTACGCGGGGTTTCAGCAGCCACCCACCACCGCCCGGAAATGGCGAAGGCCCCGCCCACCGAAGTGGTGCGGGGCCTTCGACGATCGGCTCTCAAACCGGATCAGGAGGCGAGGACCTCATCGAGGATGGCCTCGGCCTTGTCCTCGTTGGTGTTCTCGGCCAGGGCCAGCTCCGAGACCAGGATCTGGCGCGCCTTGGCGAGCATGCGCTTCTCGCCGGCGGACAGACCGCGGTCACGCTCGCGGCGCCAGAGGTCGCGCACGACCTCGGACACCTTCATCACGTCGCCGCTGTGCAGCTTCTCGAGGTTGGCCTTGTAACGACGGGACCAGTTGGTCGGCTCCTCGACGTGCGCCGCGCGCAGGATGTCGAAGACGCGGTCGAGCCCGTCCTTGTCGACGACGTCGCGCACGCCGACGAGGTCGAGATTGCATGCCGGCACGCGGACCACGAGGTCCTGCTGTGCCACGATCCGGAGGACGAGGTACTCCTTGTCCTCACCCTTGATCTTCCGCATCTCGATGTCTTCGATGACAGCGGCCCCGTGATTGGGATACACGACCGTTTCGCCCACGGTGAAAGACATATTCTTCAGTACCACCCTTCTTAGGTGACCATTCTAACACGCCGCGGCGGCCGCTCCTTCTGCGTCGTCGCAGGTCAGAGGGGGTTTCCGGGCTTGACAGATCGAGGCCCGATGTGCCTCCCAGGAACTTCTCAGGGAGGCGCGGCCGACGCCCGAGAACGCCGCCGCAGCGGGCCGGATGACGGATACTGCGAGGCATGCCCGCCCCGTCAGCCCCCCCGGAGTCGCAGGCCGGCGTCGCATCGGCGAGTGGGCTCGCGCGGCTCACCCCGGTCCAGCTGGTCCGGTCCGCGCACCCGCGCCAGGCGCTCCTCACCGCTGCCGGGCTTGCGGTGGCGTCCGGGCTCTCCGGGCGCCCGGCGCGCGAAGTCGGCCTCGTGGCCGCGACCGTCCTGGTCGGCCAGGCGGTGCTCGGCTGGGACAACGACCTCGCCGACGAGAGGGCCGACCGCACCGACGAACGCCGGACGAAGCCGCTCGTGGCCGGGACGCTCGACCGTGGCGCCCTCGGGTTCGCCCTGGCCTGCGGGGTGCTCCTGCTCGTCCCGCTGTCGCTCTCGAGCGGGATCCGCGCCGGGCTTGGCTACCTGTTGTCGGTCGCCCTCGGCGTCGTGGGCAATCGCGTCCTGCGCCGTGGCCCCTGGTCGTGGCTCCCGTGGGCGCTGTCGTTCGCCCTCTACCCGGCGTACCTCTCCTACGGCGGATGGGGCGGTGCCGCCACCGGCCGCCCGCCGACGGTGGCGATGACCGTGGCCGCGGCGTTCCTGGGGGTCGGCGTGCACGTGCTGACGTCGTTGCGGGGGCTGGTCGACGACAACCGCGCGGGTCGGCGACACCTCCCTCTGCGGCTCGCGCTGAGGATCGGCGCGCCGCGCCTTCTGGTGCTCGCCAGCGTGTACGTCGTCTCGGTGCTGGCGGTGCTGGCCGTCATCGGCGCGAGCGTCGGGCTCTCCCAGTAGCCGGACGGCAGATCGGCCGCGGGGGCGTCGCGAGCGCGCCCGGACGACGCACTAGGGTGTCGCTCGTGAACCTGCGACGCAGCCTCGCGCTCGGAGCCGCCGGCCTCGCCGCCATGGCCGCGCTGTCGGCGTGCGGCTTCGACTACCCCACGGATCGCATCAACAACCTCGTGGCGGGGGTCGACTATCGCAACGGCTCGGTCGACATCCTCAACGCCGTCGTCGTGGCCTCGGAGCCCAACAGCGGGACCTTCGTGGCGACGTTCGTCAACAACAGCCCCGGCAAGGCGGTCAGCCTCCAGTCGGCCTCCGGCGACAACACCACGATCTCCACGGTCGACGCTCCGACGTTCACCCTCCAGCCGAACGGCATGCGCAACCTCGCCACCGACCAGGGCTTCGGGGTCAGCGGCACCTTCGCCCTCGGCCAGTTCGTCACCATCACGTTCCAGTTCGACAACGGCGACACGGCCAGGCTCAGCGTCCCGGTGGTCGCCGACTGCGGCCAGTGGGCCGGCCTCGACACCGCCACCCCGTCGGCCACCCCGAGCTCGAGCGACTCCGCGTCGCCGTCGGAGGCGTCGACCCCCACCGCATCTGCGACCCCGATCTCCTGCAGCTGAGATGACCCACACCCTGATCCTGCTCCGGCACGGCGAGAGCCTCTGGAACGCCGAGAACCTGTTCACCGGCTGGGTCGACGTCGACCTCTCCGAGCAGGGCCGCGACGAGGCCCGACGCGGAGGCGAGCAGCTGCGCGACGCCGGGATCCTCCCGGACGTCGTCCACACCTCGCTGCTCCGCCGGGCGATCACGACCGCCGCGATCGGCCTGGACGTCGCCGACCGGCACTGGATCCCCGTGCGCCGCAGCTGGCGCCTCAACGAGCGCCACTACGGCGCGCTGCAGGGCAAGAACAAGAAGCAGACCCTGGACGAGTACGGCGAGGAGCAGTTCATGCTCTGGCGTCGCTCGTTCGACGTCCCGCCGCCGCCGATGGACGACGACGACGAGTTCTCCCAGGCCCGAGACGTGAGGTACGCCGGGCTCGGCGACGAGCTGCCCCGCACCGAGTGCCTCAAGGACGTCATCGCCCGGCTGCTCCCCCACTGGGACGGACCGCTGGCCGACGACCTGCGTGCGGACCGGACGGTGCTGGTCGTGGCCCACGGCAACAGCCTGCGCGCCATCGTGAAGCACCTGGACGGCATCGGTGACGACGACATCGCCGCCCTCAACATCCCGACCGGGATGCCGCTGGTCTACGAGCTCGACGACGAGCTTCGGCCCACCGTGACCGGTGGTCGCTACCTCGACCCCGAGGCCGCGGCGGCGGCTGCGGCAGCGGTCGCCAACCAGGGTCGGTGACCCGGGGCTCTCAGGCCTCCGAGGAGACCGGCATCTGGCCGGTGACCACGAAGATCACCCGGTTGGCCACCGAGACCGCGTGGTCGGCGATCCGCTCGTAGTAGCGCCCCAGAAGGGCGATGTCGACGGCCGACTCGACTCCGTGGCTCCACGAGTCGCCGAGCAGCTGGGCGAAGCCGTCGCGGCGCAGGCGGTCCATCTCCTCGTCGTCGCGACCCAGCTCGATCGCGGCGTCGACGTCCCGGTCGCTGATGACGGAGGCGACCCGACGGACCATGTCCTCGGCCACCTCGCCCATCCGCGCGATGATCGGACGGGCCTCCTCGGGGACTGCGATCTCCGGCACGCGGAGCCGCGCGATCTTGGCGACGTGGACCGACAGGTCACCCATGCGCTCCAGCTCGGTGACCATGCGCAGCGCGGAGACGACGACCCGCAGGTCGCCGGCGACCGGCTGCTGCAGTGAGAGGAGCGAGAACGCCGTGTCCTCGACGCGCTCGCGCGCCTTGTCGACCTTGGCGTCGGCGGCGATGACCCGCTCGGCGATCTCGGAGTCGCCGTTCAGCAGGGCCTGCGTGGCATGCCGGACGGAGGTCTCGACCTCCTGGCAGATCTCGGCGAGGTCGGAGAAGATCGAGTCCAGCTGCTCGTGGAACGCTTCGCGCATGCCCCCACGCTAAGCGTGGCAGGTGTCCGAACGGGGTCGACCGGTGAACGAGTCGTGAACTCTCCGTGAGCAGGGCGCTCGTGGGCGAACACCAGGTGTCCGGATGCGTACGATCTGTGTGTGAGCCCCACGACGCAGGCTTTCCTGGCCGCGCTCATCGGGGCAGTCGTCGCCGGTGGCGCCGTGCTGGCATGGCATGTCAGCGAGCGCCAGCGGGTCAGCGTGCCCGTCCACGACGAGCCCGCGCTGCCTGCGGGCGTCGCGACCGTGCTGTCGGTCCTGCGCTCCAGCGCCCTGGTGGTCGACCACGAGGACGAGGTCGTCAAGGCGTCGGCGCCGGCTCTCGCCTTCGGCCTGGTGCGCGGCCACAAGCTGGTCTCCGCCGAGCTCGCCGAGCTCGTGCAGCAGGTACGTCGTGACGGCCAGATCCGCGAGACCGAGCTGACCATGCCGCGACCTGGTGGCCCGCCCAGGACCGTGACCGCCCGCGTGGCCCCGCTGAGCTCGCGCTACGTGCTGGCCCTCGTCGAGGACCGCACGCGCGAACGGCGCGTCGAGGCGGTGCGTCGTGACTTCGTCGCCAACGTCTCGCACGAGCTCAAGACGCCGGTGGGCGCGATCAAGCTGCTCGCCGAGGCCGTCGCCGACGCCTCGGGCGACCCCGAGGCCGTCGAGCGGTTCGCGATGCGGATGCTCACCGAGAGCGACCGGCTCTCACGGCTCGTCCAGCAGATCATCGAGCTCTCGCGGCTGCAGGGTGACGAGCCCCTGGAGGCTCCGGCCGTGGTCGACGTCGACGACGTGATCAAGCGGTCGGTCGACATCACCGTGATGGACGCGTCCAACAAGCACATCTCGGTGGTCACCGGCGGCACCTCGGGCCTGACGGTCTTCGGCAACGAGGAGCAGGTCTCCGCGGCCATCACCAACCTCGTGGCGAACGCCGTCGCCTACTCCGGCAACGACTCGACCGTCCTGGTCTCGACCAAGCCTAACGGCGACATGGTCGAGATCTCCGTCGTCGACCAGGGGATCGGCATCCCCCACGACGAGCTGGACCGGATCTTCGAGCGGTTCTACCGCATCGACCCGGCCCGGCACCGATCCACAGGTGGCACCGGGCTCGGTCTGTCCATCGTCAAGCACGTCGCCGCCACCCACGGTGGCGACGTGCGTGTGTGGTCCCTGGAGGGACAGGGCTCGACCTTCACGCTCGCCCTCCCCCGATCCCAGCAGGAGGAGTACGCCTCATGACACGAGTACTGGTCGTCGAGGACGAGGAGAGCTACGCCGACGCGCTGTCGTACATGCTCCGCAAGGAGGGGTACGACGTGTCGCTGGCCGCCACCGGCCCGGACGCGCTCACCGAGTTCGACCGCAACGGAGCAGACATCGTGCTGCTCGACCTGATGCTGCCGGGCCTGCCCGGGACCGAGGTGTGCCGCCAGATCCGGTCGGTGTCCAACGTCCCGGTGATCATGGTCAGCGCCAAGGACGACGAGGTCGACAAGATCGTCGGGCTCGAGCTCGGCGCCGACGACTACGTCACCAAGCCGTACTCTCCGCGCGAGCTGGTCGCGCGCATCCGCGCCGTCCTGCGCCGTGGCATCGAGCCCGACCTGGCACCGATGACGCTCGAGGCGGGACCGGTCCGGATGGACGTCGAGCGGCACGTCGTGACCGTCGACGGGCAGCCTCAACGCCTGCCGCTGAAGGAGTTCGAGCTCCTCGAGCTGTTCCTCCGCAACCCTGGCCGGGTGCTGACGCGCGGGCAGCTGATCGACCGGGTCTGGGGATCGGACTACGTCGGCGACACCAAGACGCTCGACGTCCACGTCAAACGCCTGCGGGCCAAGCTCGAGCCCGACCCGGCTCATCCGACGATGCTGGTGACCGTGCGCGGGCTGGGCTACAAGCTCGACCTCTGACCGGCCCCTCAGCCGACGACGAGCACGTGCAGCTGTCGGGGGCCGTGGACGCCCTCGACCCGGTCCAGCTCGATGTCGCTGGTCGCCGAGGGCCCGCTGACCCAGGTCGCCGGACGCGCGGCGTCGAGCACGGCGACCGCGTCGGGCACGTCGGCCACCACCTGGTGCGCCTCGACCACGCACACGTGCCGGTCGGGGACCAGGGTGATCGCCCGCCGACCCTGATCCGGACCGTGGTCGAGGACGATGGTCCCGGTCTCGGCGATGCCGAGCCGGGCGCGGGTCACGACGGCGTCCAGCCCGTCGAGCTCCTCGGCCGAGAGCCCGTGGTCCACCACGGAGCCGGGGACGTCGAGGTCGAGACCTGGAGGGACGACGACACGGGCCTCGGCCGGAAGCGCGGCGCGGATGTGGTCGGTGAGGTCGGCCGCGGAGCAGCGCTCGACCACGGCGCGGTAGTCGGCGACCCGCTCGCAGAAGAGGGCGACCAGGTCGACCGACGGGTCCGGCGTACGCCGCGGCACGGTCGCCGCCGGTACGTCCGGCGCGTCGCGCAGGGCCGAGCGCACCCGCCCCAGGATCTCGTCGCGGGCGCTCATCGACGCGTCCTCCGCCACCACGCGCGGAACGGCTCGCGCGGCGGCTCCGGGAGGTCGCGGCTCGCGGTCCAGCGCCGCCCGGGTCCGGGGGGCCCGGCCATCCGCGGCACCCAGCGGCGCAGGCGGCCGGAGACACGCTCCACGCGGCCCAGCGTGCGAGCATCGGAGAGCGTGCGAGAGGCCGTCTTCATCGCCACCGCCTCGGCCTTGGGTCGCCGGCTCCCGCGATGCGCGTCGACCACCTGGGCACGCAGGTCGACGAGCACCGACGGGATGTCGATCTTGACCGGGCACACCTCGTAGCAGGCACCGCAGAGCGTGGAGGCGTACGGCAGCGAGTCGACCTGCGCGTCGGCGCCGACCCCGCGCAGGAGCGGGTTGAGGATCGCCCCGATCGGCCCCGGGTAGACCGACCCGTAGGCATGGCCGCCCACGCGCTCGTACACCGGGCAGACGTTGAGGCAGGCCGAGCACCGGATGCACCGCAGCGCCTGCCGCCCGACGTGATCGGCGAGGGCGCGGGTCCGGCCGTTGTCGAGCAGGACGACGTGCACCTCCTGCGGGCCGTCTCCCGGCGTGACGCCGTGCCACAGCGAGGTGTACGGGTTCATCCGCTCCCCCGTCGACGACCGCGGGAGCAGGCGCAGGAACACGTCGAGGTCGGCGAACGTCGGCACCACCTTCTCGATGCCGACCACGGAGACCAGGACGTCGGGCAGGGTCAGGCACATCCGGCCGTTGCCCTCCGACTCGACCACGACGAGGGTGCCGGTCTCGGCGACGGCGAAGTTGGCGCCGGAGACGCCGACCTTCGCCCTCAGGAACTTCTCGCGCAGGTGGAGCCGAGCGGCGTTCGCCAGCTCTCCGGGGTCGTCGGTGAGACCCTCGGGGGCGGGGCGCCCGGACGCGGCCATCCGCCGCCGGAAGATCTCGCGGATCTCGGCGCGGTTCCGGTGGATGGCCGGCACCAGGATGTGCGAGGGGAGGTCGTCCCCGAGCTGGACGATCAGCTCGGCGAGGTCGGTCTCCCAGGCCGCGATCCCCTCCGCAGCCAGGGCCTCGTTCAGCCCGATCTCCTGGGTCGCCATCGACTTGACCTTGACCACCTCGTCGGCGCCGTGCGCCCGCGCGACGTCGGCGACGACCCGGCACGCCTCGGCGGCGTCGCGCGCCCAGTGCACGACCGCGCCACGGGCGGTGAGCGACCGCTCGAGACGCTCGAGGTGCTCGTCCAGACGGGCCAGCGTGGCGTCCTTGAGGTCGGCGCCGGCCTGCCGCAGCTCCTCCCAGTCGACGACCTCCGCGACCACACGCGCGCGCTTGTCCCGGATCGTGTGGGTGGCGTGGGTGAGGTTCTGACGGAGCTGAGTGTCGGCGAGTGCCTCCCGCGCCGCCACGGGGAACGCCGGCATCCCGACGAAGGTCGCGGTCACGGGGACGCCTCGGTCGCGGCCAGCACCTCGGCCAGGTGCATCACGCGTACGCCGGACCGCTCGCGCGACAGTAGCCCGCCGATGTGCATCAGGCAGGAGCTGTCGCCGGCCACCAGGACCTCGGCTCCGGTCTCGCGCACGTGCCGGGCCTTGTCGGCACCCATGGCGACCGACACGTCGGCGTTCTTCATCGCGAAGGTGCCCCCGAAGCCGCAGCACTCCTCGGCGGCCGGGAGGTCGACCAGCCTCAGCCCGCGCACTCCCTCGAGCAGCCGACGTGGCCGGTCACCGACCCCGAGGAGGCGCAACGAGTGGCACGTCGGGTGGTACGTCACCCGGTGCGGGAACGACGCGCCGACGTCGGTCACCCCGAGCACGTCGACGAGGAACTCGGTGAGCTCGTAGACGCGCGGCGAGATGGCCGCAAGGGCCTCGGCGAGCGCCGGGTCAGCCGCCCGCTCGGCGACGATGCGGTGCTGGTGTCGGGCCGAGCCGGCGCACGATCCCGACGGCGTCACGATCGCGTCGTAGCCCTCGAAGGCCGAGACGAAGGTGCGCACGACGGGGACGGCCTCGTCGAGGTAGCCGGTGTTGACCATCGGCTGGCCGCAGCAGGTCTGCGCCTCGGGAAACTCGACCTCGACCCCGAGCCGGGTCAGCACCTCCACCACCGCGCGCCCCACGCCTGGGAACATCGCGTCGTTCACACAGGTGACCATGAGAGCGACGCGCACGCCCCCATCATCCCGCCGCTCGGATAGTACGGATCACACGGCCGGTCGATCGGGCCCTGGGACCGGCATGGTGATCCGTACTATCGCCCAGGGCCGCGTCCGAAATCCGCGTGAGGACTGTCGGTGGTCGTCCCTAGGCTGGCGTCGTGCCCCCCACCGAGCGTCCTTGGCTTCCCGTCGCCGCGATCGCGGTCACCCTGATGCTGTGGGCCTCCGCGTTCGTGGCCATCCGCCACCTGGGGCACGACTTCTCGGCCGGTGCGCTCTCGCTCGGCCGGCTGGTCGTGGGCTCGATCGCGCTCGGAGCTGTCGCCGTCTCGCGCGGGCTGCCGAGACCCAGTGCGCGCGACTGGGTCGGGCTCGTCGCGATCGGCGTGCTGTGGTTCGGCGTCTACAACGTCGCGCTCAACCAGGGCGAGCACCACGTCGACGCGGGCACCTCCGCCATGCTGATCCAGATCTCCCCGGTGCTCATCGCGCTGCTGGCCACGCTCTTCCTCGGCGAGAGATTCACGACCTGGCTCGGGATCGGGCTGCTGCTGGCCTTCGCCGGCGTCGTGCTGATCGGCGTCTCCCAGCCGGGCGGGCACAACGACGTCGTCGGCATCCTGCTCTGCCTCCTCGCCGCGCTCGTCTACTCCGTCGCGCTGGTCGTGCAGAAGCCGCTGGTGTCCCGGCTCTCGGCGCTGCACGTCACCTGGATCGCCTGCAGCGTCGGCGCGATCGCGTGCCTGCCGTTCGCCGGCCAGCTCGTCTCAGCGACCAGGGATGCGTCCGCGGCCGACCTGTGGTGGGTGGTCTACCTCGGGGTGTTCCCAACGGCGATCGCGTTCACGACGTACGCCTTCGCCCTGCGGCACATGACGGCGAGCAGCCTCGGGATCACGACGTACCTCGTGCCTCCGCTGACGATCGCCATGAGCTGGCTGTTCCTGGGCGAGGCGCCGCCCGGCATGGCGTACGTCGGTGGGGCGCTCGCCCTCGTCGGCGTCGCGGTCGCGCGCCGTAAGCCACGGGCGCGTGAGGTGGTCCCGCAGCCGGTGTGAGGCCAGACTGCCGGGTGTGAACGTCGTCGCCGCCGTGTTGGTCGGTCTGGTCGCCGCCCTGCACCTGTACTTCCTCGTGCTCGAGATGTTCCTGTGGACCACGCCGACCGGACGCCGCGTGTTCGGGCTGGACGCCGAGTTCGCCGAGCGGTCGAAGAGCCTCGCGGCCAACCAGGGCCTCTACAACGGCTTCCTGGTCGCCGGGCTCGGCTGGGGCCTGGTGTCCGGCCGCACCGACGTCCGGGTGTTCTTCCTGGTCTGCGTCGTGGTGGCGGGCGTCTACGGCGCCGCGACCGTCAACCGGCGGATCCTGGTCGTGCAGGCGGTCCCCGCGCTGCTCGCCCTGGGAGCCGTGGCTCTCAGCTGAACCACGGCCGGCACGCCTCGAAGCCCGTGACGACCGCCGTTCGACCCGTGGCGGCCCAGGCCTCCCGGGTGATCCGGACGTGCTGGAGCTCGAAGGGACCGGTCGGGGTGTTGGTCCGACTCAGGCCGTTGTCGACGTACCCCATCCGGTAGGAGACCGCCAACGACGGCGCGTTGTCAGTACGCGCGGACGACACGGCCACTTCGGCCCCGAGCTGGTCGAACGCGAGAGCCAGCACCCCGGCGCGCATGAGGTTGGCGAGGCCCTGGCCACGGACGTCGGCCGAGAGCCAGGAGAACGAGTCGACCGTCCGCAGCAAGGGGAACTGCTCGGCCTCCAGCGCCTGCACGCCCACCACACGGCCGCCGACCTCGACGGCGAGGTCGAGGCACCAGGCGCTCGGCGACCAGGTGCCGCGGTGCTTCCAGAGCTCGCCGACGAGCTGTCGTCTCCGGTCGACCTCCGGCGCCAGCGCGTCGAAGGTCTCGTTGGCCGGGTTCAGCTCGAGGTCGTCGGGCATCGCCGACACCAGTGCGTCGAGGTCGTCGTCGGTCACCCCGCGCAGGAGCACGTCACCCGACCGGATGCGGAGGTCGAAGAAGGGCCAGAACACCCCGGCAGGCTAGGGCGCCTCGGGGTCCGGAGTCTCCCCGGATTCGAGCCAGCCGCGGAAGGCCTCGAGGTTGCGCGTCGACTCGCCCCGCAGACGGCGCCACTCCCACTCCTTGCGGATGGACGTCGCGAAGCCCAGCTCCAGGATCGTGTTGAAGCTGCCGTCGGCGTGGGTGAGCACCGACCCGAGGACGCGGTCGAGCTCGTCCGGCGTGACCGCCGCGAGGGGGAGGCGGGCGTCGAGGTAGATGTCACCCGCGTGGTCCACGGCGTACGAGACGGCGTACGTGCGGAGGTTGCGCTCCAGCAGCCAGCGATAGACGCGCTCGTGGTTCTCGTCGGGGTTGCGGCACACGAACGCGTGGACGCCGAGGGCATGCGGACCCACGTCGACGCGCACGGGCGTCTGGAGCTTGCGCTCGCCGGGCAGGGCGAAGCTGAAGGAGCCGTCCTGCTCGTCGTACTCGAGCTGGTTCTCCTCGAGGTAGTCGCGCAGCACCTGGGCCGGGTCGCTCATACCCCCGACCCTGCCACTAGACCGACTCGCGCAGGGCGGCCCGGGCGCGCTCGTAGACGTCGAGGGTCCGCTCGGCGGTGTGCTCCCAGGAGAAGGCGCCGGCGCGGGCGCGGGCACCCTCCGCGAGCCGGGCACGGAGCGCGTCGTCGAGCAGCACCCGGCCGAGGGCGTGGGCCCAGTCGTCGGGCTCGTGCGTGTCCAGGAGCAGGCCGCTCTCGCCGTCGGCGACGACGGTGGTGAGCCCCCCGACCGCGGCGGCCACGACCGGCGTCCCGGTGGCCTGGGCCTCGGCGGCGACGAGCCCGAAGGACTCGTTGTACGACGGGACCGCGACCACCGTGGCCGCGGCGTCCCAGATCGCCAGCTCGGCCGGGGCGACCGGCGGGACGAAGCGGACCACGTCGGAGATCCCCAGCTCCGCGGCCAGGTCGGCCAGGGCCTCCGGGTGCTCCAGACCGGTCCCGGACGGCCCTCCGACGACGGGTACGACGAGCCGGTCGCGGAGCTCGGGCCGCTGCCGCAGCAGGGCCGCGACCGCCCGGAGCAGGACGTCGGGCGCCTTGAGCGGCTGGAGCCGCCCGGCGAAGAGCACCACCAGAGCGTCGGCGGGCAGCCCCAGGTGCTCGCGCGCGGCCGAGGCGTCGCGGGGACGGAAGACGCTCAGGTCGACGCCGGGGTGGACCACCTCGACCCGGCCCGGGTCGGCGTCGTAGAGGTTGACCAGCTGCTTGGCCTCGAGGTCGGTGCTGGCGATCAGCATGTCGGCGGCCTCGACGACCTGCTCCTCGCCGATGATCCGGGCTGCGGGCTCCGGGGTGTCGCCGGTGGCCATCGCGTCGTTCTTGACCTTGGCCATCGTGTGCATGGTGTGCACCAGCGGCACGCCCCAGCGGTCGCGGGCCAGCGCTCCGACCTGGCCCGAGAGCCAGTAGTGGGAGTGCACCATGTCGTAGTGGCCGAGCGGGAGTCCGGCCTCCGTGCGCAGCACCTCGCGGGCGAACACGCACAGCTGCCCGGGCAGCTCGCCCTTGCTGAGACCCTCGAAGGGGCCGGCGTGGACGTTGCGGACCGTGATCCCGGGGCTGGTCTCGACCACCGACTCGAGCCGCGAGGACGTCGCGCGGGTGAAGATGTCGACCTCGATGCCCGCGGCGGCCAACCGGCGGGCGAGCTCGACGACGTAGACGTTCATGCCGCCCGCGTCGCCGGTGCCCGGCTGGTCGAGCGGCGAGGTGTGGACGCTGATCATGGCCACCCGTCGTACGGCGTCGTCCTCGGTGAGCACGCATCCTCCCTCCGGCCCGCACCACGGGCGTCAACGCCCCCAACCCACCGACCGCGTCCTTGATTCCCCTCCGTCCCGCCAGACCGTCCTCGGGTGGAGAATCGGCGCGTGCCCACCCCGAGCGAACGTCGTACCGCCGTCGTCACCGGAGCCAGCAGCGGGATCGGGGCGGCCACCGCCCGCGCTCTCGCGCGCGAGGGGTACGCCGTCTGGTGCGCCGCCCGGCGTACCGACCGGATCCAGGCCCTCGCCGACGAGATCGGCGCCACCGCCGTCACCTGCGACGTGACCGATCCCGAGTCGGTGCGCGCGCTCGCGGCGAGCGTGGGCGACCGGCTCGACGTCCTGGTCAACAACGCCGGCGGCGCCTTCGGTCTGGACCCGGTGTCGAAGGCCGACCCCGAGGACTGGCGGCGGATGTTCGACGTGAACGTCCTCGGCCTCCTGCATGTGACCCAGGCCCTGCTGCCGGCCCTGCGCGCGAGCGGGGCCGGGCTCGTGGTGAACATCGGCTCGATCGCGGGCCACGTCGTCTACGAGGGCGGTGCAGGCTACGTCGCCGCCAAGCACGGCACTCGCGTGGTCACCGAGACGATGCGGCTGGAGCTGGTCGAGGAACCGATCCGGGTCAGCGAGGTCTCGCCGGGCATGGTGCACACCGAGGAGTTCTCCCTCGTCCGGTTCGACGGCGACCAGGCCCGGGCCGACGCCGTCTACGCCGGGGTCAGCGAGCCGCTCGTGGCCGACGACGTCGCCGACGCGGTCGTCTGGATCGCGACCCGGCCGTCCCACGTCAACATCGACGAGCTGGTGATCAAGCCACGCGCCCAGGCCGCTCCGTACAAGGTGGCCCGCGTCTGACCCGTGACCGCCCGTGACTTCCGGGGCTCGCGGAGGCGAGACTGCGGGGCATGCAGACGATCGGCCTGGTCGGCGGGATGAGCTGGGAGAGCACCGCGGTCTACTACCGCGACCTCAACGTCGGGGTGCGCGACCGGCTCGGCGGGCTCTCCTCGCCCCGACTCGTGCTCAGCACCGTCGACTTCGCCGAGCTGACCGCCCTGGAGGACGCCGAGCGCTGGCCGCAGATCGGCGACCTCCTCACCGAGGCGGCGCGGGGCGTCGAGAGGGCCGGGGCCGACTTCCTCCTGCTCTGCACGACGACGTTCCACAAGGTCGCCGACCAGATCGAGGAGGCCGTCTCGATCCCGTTGCTCCACCTCGGTGACGTCGTCGCGCAGGAGGTGCTGACCCAGGGCGTGACCCGCGTCGGCTTCATCGGCACCACCGTGGCGATGTCCGACGGCTTCTTCGCCGAGCGGCTCGCACGGCACGGCCTGGAGACGGTCATGCCGGACCCGCGGCACCACGACCTGCTCAACAGTGCGATCTACGACGAGCTCGTGCACGGACGCGTGGTGGACTCGACGCGGCGCCGGGTGCTCGGCGTCGTCGAGGAGCTGTGGGACGCCGGCGTCGGCGGCGTCCTCCTCGGATGCACCGAGCTGGAGCTGCTGGTCAAGCAGGCGGACGCCGAACTGCCCGTCTACCCCTGCACCACCCTCCACGTGAACGCCGCTCTCGACCGCGCCCTGGAGGACTGACCCGCCACGCGCGTCAGGGGTGACGGTCGTCGGGAGCAGGAGGCGGTCTGGGTCTTACCGGCGGGTCACTAGACTCGCCACGGCCCTGACGGGCCTCATGGACCACGAACGTCGAGAGGTCACGCCCACCACATGACAGCCAGCTCGGACGCCCTGGCCGATCACGTGTCCGATGAGGCACCCGGGTGGATCCGCAGGCTGACCGCCCAGGTGTGGGTGCACAAGCGCAACGTCCTGATCTCGTTCGCAGCGGCCGTCCTCGGGAGCACCAGCCAGGCCGTCGTCCCGCTCGTGGCCCGCACGATCGTGGACGACGTCATCGGCCACGACGGCGCGACCCTCTGGCCGTGGCTGCTCCTGCTCGTCGTCATCGCGGTGGCGGCGTTCTGGTTCGCCTACCTGCGCCGCTACCGCGGCGGGCTCGTCGGGATCGCGGTGCAGTTCGACCTGCGCAACCGCATGCACGACCACCTGCTCACCCTGGACGAGCAGAGCATCTCCCACCTGAGCACCGGTCAGATCGTCGCCCGCGCCAACAGCGACACCGCCCTCGTACAGGGGCTGCTGAACTTCCTGCCGCTGATGACCGGCAACCTCCTGATGATGATCGTCTCGCTGGCGATCATGCTCGTGCTCTCACCCCTGCTGGCCCTGGTCGGGCTGGTGATCGCGCCGGCGCTGTTCGTCGTCTCGTACCGGATGCGCCTCAAGGTGTTCCCCGCGACCTGGGACGGCCAGCAGCGCGAGGGCGAGGTCGCCGAGGTCGTCGACGAGGACGTGAACGGCGTTCGCGTCGTCAAGGCGTTCGGCCAGGAGGAGCGCGAGCTGCGGCGCATGGTCGGCATCGTCCAGACCCTGTATGGCGTGCGCATGCGCGCGACGCGTCTCCAGGCGCGCTACCAGCCGCTGCTCGAGTCGATCCCGGTGCTGGCGCAGGTCGCGGTCCTCGCGCTCGGCGGCTGGATGGCGCTGCACGGCGAGATCTCGATCGGCACCTTCCTCGCCTTCTCGACGTACGTCGGGCAGTTCGTCGCCCCGGCCCGGCAGCTGGCCGGCGTCCTGACGGTCGGGCAGCAGGCCAGGGCGGGTGTCGAGCGGATCTTCCAGCTGCTCGACCTCGAGCCGCAGATCCGCGATGCGCCCGATGCCGTCGAGCTGCCCGAGCTGGTCGGCGAGGTCGAGCTGCGCGGGGTCGGCTTCACCTACGGCGAGGGTGACGACGCCCACCCGGTGCTCGACGGCCTGGACCTGCACGTCCGGGCCGGGGAGCGCGTCGCGCTGGTCGGCGCCAGCGGGAGCGGGAAGTCGACCGTCACCAGGTTCGTCAACCGGCTGCTGGACCCGGACACCGGGCAGGTGCTCGTCGACGGGCACGACGTCCGCACCCTGACGCTGCACTCCCTGCGCAGCCAGGTCGGGGCGGCGTTCGAGGAGAGCTTCCTGTTCTCCGACTCCATCGCGGCCAACATCGCCTACGGGCGACCCGAGGCCACCCGGGCGGAGATCGAAGCGGCCGCCCACGTCGCCGGTGCCCACGACTTCGTCGTCGAGCTGGCCGACGGCTACGACACCCGCGTCGGCGAGCGCGGCCTGAGCCTCAGCGGTGGTCAGCGCCAGCGCGTCGCCCTGGCTCGCGCGATCCTGTCCGACCCGCGGATCCTGATCCTGGACGACGCCACGAGCGCGGTCGACGCCTCGACCGAGGAACGGATCTTCGCCCGGCTGCGGGAGGCGCTGGCCGGGCGCACGGCGATCGTCGTCGCCCACCGCCTGTCGACCCTGAGCCTGGCCGACCGCGTGGTGCTGCTCGCCGACGGCCGGGTCGCCGACGACGGCACCCACGAGGAGCTGATGGGGCGCAGCCACCTCTACCGCGAGCTGCTCACCGGCCTGGACGACGACGCGGCGGTCTCCGTCGGCGACTCCATCGAGACGCTGAGCCAGCTCGACGTGACGCCGTCGGCCTGGCGCGGCAGCACCGGCGATCGCGCGGAGGCCGTGCGCGACGCCACGGAGCGCGCGGCGGCGCGGATGGCGGGTCGGCCCAGCCTCGGCGCCGGGCTGGGCGGCGGCGGGAGCTGGCGGCTCAACCTCGCGCCGACCCCGGAGCTGCTCGCCCGGGTCGAGGCGCTGCCCCCGGTCCGCGACCATTTCGAACCGGACCTGGCCCACGAGACCCGCGCCGACCCGGACTTCTCGATGTGGCGGCTCATCAAGGAGTTCCGCTGGTGGTTCGGCGCCGGGCTGGCACTGGTCGTGCTGGACGCCGTCGCGGGGCTGGCCGGTCCCTACCTCGTCCGGATCGGCGTCGACCATGGCGTGGCCGCGGGCGCCGGCCACGTGCTGTGGTGGGCCTCGGCGGCGTTCCTGCTGGTCGCCCTCGCCGACCTGCTCGACCAGGTGGCCGCGACGTTCGTCACCGGCCGGACCAGCGAGCGGATCATGGCCGGGCTCCGGATCCGCATCTGGGCGCAGCTCCAGCGACTCTCCCTCGACTACTACGAGCGCGAGATGGCCGGCCGGATCATGACCCGGATGACCACCGACGTCGACCAGTTCGAGACGCTGATCGTGAACGGCCTCCTCCAGGCCCTGGTCTCGCTGGTGACCTTCCTCGGGGTCGGCGTCGCGCTGCTGCTGATGGACCTCGAGCTGGCGCTGTGGACCCTGACCGTGGTGATCCCGCTCGCCGTGGCGACCGTCTTCTTCCGTCGGGTCACCAACCGGCTGTACGACGTCGTGCGCGAGGCCCTGGCGATCGTGAACGCCGACTTCCAGGAGTCGCTGTCGGGTGTCCGCGAGGCGCAGGCGTTCGTGCACGAGCACCTCACCCGTGACAGGTTCCACGGCCTCGGCCACGTCTACTACGAGGGCCGGGCGCGGGCACAGCGCACGATCGCGACGTACTTCCCGTTCGTGCTCTTCCTGTCGGCGATCGCCGACGTGATCGTGCTGGGGGTCGGCGCCCACCTGATCGAGCAGGGGCGGCTGAGCACGGGAGTCCTGATCGCCTTCCTGCTCTACCTGACGATGTTCTTCTCCCCGATCCAGCAGCTCTCGCAGGTGTTCGACTCCTGGCAGCAGACGCGCGTCTCGATCGGCCGGATCTCCGAGCTGATGCGGCTCGCGACGATCACCCCCGAGCCTGTCTCGCCGGTGGCTCTCGGTGACGTGCGCGGAGAGCTGGAGCTGCGCGACGTCCACTTCAGCTACCCGCAGGCCGAGGTGGCGACCGAGGAACGAGGTCCGGCCGACGGCGTCGTCACCGGCCCGGTCGTCGCGCGGCGGAGGCCGCCCGAGGCCCTGCGCGGCCTCGACCTGCGGATCGCCGCGCACGAGACCGTCGCGCTCGTGGGCGAGACCGGCGCCGGCAAGTCGACGGTGCTCAAGCTGATCGCACGCTTCTACGACCCGGACTCCGGCTCGGTCACCCTGGACGGCCAGGACCTGCGCACGCTGTCGCTGCCGGCGTTCCGGAGCCGGCTCGGCTACGTCCCGCAGGAGTCGTTCCTGTTCACCGGGACGATCCGCGACAACATCGCCTATGGCCGCCCCGACGCCAGCGACGCCGAGGTCGAGGCCGCCGCCCGGGCCGTCGGCGCCCACGAGCTCGTGGCCGGCCTGCCGGGCGGCTACCTGCACCAGATCGCGGAGCGGGGCAGCTCGCTGTCGGCCGGCCAACGGCAGCTGATCGCGCTGGCCCGCGCCGAGCTGGTCGACCCGGCCGTGCTGCTCCTGGACGAGGCGACCGCCAACCTCGACCTGGCCACTGAGGCCCGGGTCTCGGCCGCGATGGCCGCGGTGGCCGGCCGGCGGACGACGATCCTGATCGCCCACCGTCTGCAGACCGCGCGCACCGCCGACCGGATCGTCGTACTCGGCCAGGGCCGGGTGCTGGAGGAGGGGACGCACGACGACCTGCTCGCCCGGGACGGCCGCTACGCCGCCATGTGGCGCGCGTTCGAGCTCGTCTCGGCCTCGTGACGCCGATCCTTGGGTAAAACCTCTCCCGCGGGGCGACTGCGGATCCAGTGGCTGACCGGGTCCTGAACAACGGGATCCGAAGCCTAATCAGGTGTCGTAGGCAACGATCCGCGGACGTCGGTCACCGACCCTCCCGCCGCCCGGAACGGCGCCCGCGGACTTTGCCAAAACCGCCGTCACCGAACTCCGCCTTGACCGTTTCTTAAGTCAAAAGGAGGCGAACACGATGAGCACCAACACCCCCCATGGTGCCCACGGTTGTCCGTGCGAGGACTGCCTGGGAACTCGGATCAGCCTGACGGCTGAGC
This sequence comes from Nocardioides sp., assembly GCA_049841015.1. GTDB lineage: Bacteria > Actinomycetota > Actinomycetes > Propionibacteriales > Nocardioidaceae > Nocardioides. The sequence goes on along the minus strand of JASGIN010000010.1, from coordinate 277,138 downwards.
AGGCTGGCAACCACGGCCGCGCCCTGACCCCCCTCTGGGCTCGGCAGCGTCGGTACCGGGTTCGACTCGCGGTGGACGGCATGGTCCGCCGCAGCGTCCCGCTGACGGCCTAGACCTCCTCGACGCAGGGCCCGGTCACGTGCGGCCGGGCCCTCGCCGTGCCCGGACCTTCGCGGCCGGCGGCCCGGCGGCGATGCGGGTGGTTGGCGGTGGCGCCGATACGATCGAGCGCCGAAATCCCCGCCACCGAAAGCGATGTCGTCACCCCATGCCTGCCACTCGTTCGGACCTGCGCAACGTCGCGATCGTCGCCCACGTCGACCACGGCAAGACCACCCTGGTCGACGCGATGCTGCACCAGGCCGGCGCCTTCACGGCCCACCAGGAGGAGGCCGGCGTCGCCGACCGGATCATGGACTCCGGCGACCTGGAGCGTGAGAAGGGGATCACGATCCTCGCCAAGAACACCGCCATCCACTACACCGGTGCCTCCGCTCCCGACGGCGGGATGACGATCAACATCATCGACACCCCCGGCCACGCCGACTTCGGCGGCGAGGTCGAGCGCGGCCTGTCGATGGTCGACGGGATCGTGCTCCTCGTCGACGCCTCCGAGGGCCCGCTGCCGCAGACCCGCTTCGTCCTCCGCAAGGCGCTGAACGCCGACCTGCCGGTCGTGCTGGTCGTCAACAAGGTCGACCGCTCCGACGCGAGGATCTCCGAGGTCGTCGACGAGACCTACGAGCTGTTCCTCGACCTCCTCGACGAGCACCACAGCCAGGACGCCCTCGACTTCCCGGTCGTCTACGCGTCGGCCAAGGCCGGACGGGCCTCGCTGGAGCAGCCGGGCAACGGCAGCCTGCCGGACTCCCCCGACCTCGAGCCGCTGTTCCGGACGATCCTCGAGACGATCCCCGCTCCGACGTACGACGAGGGCGCGCCGCTGCAGGCCCACGTCACCAACCTCGACGCGTCGCCGTTCCTCGGCCGGATCGCGCTGGTGCGTGTGCACCAGGGGACGCTGCGGAAGGGGCAGAACGTCGCGTGGCTGCAGCGCGACGGGTCCTCGCGCAACGTCCGCGTCACCGAGCTGCTGATGACCGAGGCGCTGGAGCGGGTGGCGGCGGAGTCCGCAGGGCCCGGCGACATCGCGGCCATCGCCGGCATCCCCGACATCATGATCGGCGAGACGCTGGCCGACCCCGACGACCCACGGCCGTTGCCGCTGATCACGGTCGACGAGCCCGCCATCTCGATGACGATCGGCACCAACACCTCGCCGCTGGTCGGCAAGGTCAAGGGCGCGAAGGTGACCGCCCGCCTGGTCAAGGACCGCCTCGACCGCGAGCTGGTCGGCAACGTCTCGCTGCGCGTGCTGACCACCGACCGGCCCGACGCGTGGGAGGTCCAGGGTCGCGGCGAGCTCGCGCTGGCGATCCTGGTCGAGCAGATGCGACGTGAGGGCTACGAGCTCACCGTCGGCAAGCCCCAGGTCGTGACCCGCGAGATCGACGGCAAGGTGCACGAGCCGGTCGAGCGGCTGACGATCGACGCGCCCGAGGAGTACCTCGGCACGATCACCGAGCTGATGGCCTCGCGGCGCGGCCGCATGGAGCAGATGACCAACCACGGCACCGGCTGGGTGCGGATGGAGTTCCTCGTCCCGGCGCGCGGCCTGATCGGCTTCCGCACCGAGTTCCTGACCGAGACCCGCGGCACGGGCATCGCCCACCACGTCTTCGAGCGCTACGAGCCGTGGGCCGGCGAGATCCGCTCTCGCGCGTCGGGCTCGCTGGTGGCCGACCGCCCCGGCGCCGCGACGGCGTACGCCATGACCAACCTGCAGGAGCGCGGGGTCCTGTTCGTCGAGCCGACCACCGAGGTCTACGAGGGCATGATCGTCGGCGAGAACTCCCGCGCCGACGACATGGACGTGAACATCACCAAGGAGAAGCAGCAGACCAACATCCGCTCCTCCACCTCCGACAACTTCGAGAAGCTGGTCCCGCCGCGCAAGCTGTCGCTGGAGCAGTGCCTGGAGTTCTGCCGCGAGGACGAGTGCGTCGAGGTCACCCCGCACACCGTGCGGATCCGCAAGGTCGCCCTCGACCAGAACGAGCGCGTCAAGGCCGCCGCCCGCGCCCGCAAGGGCAGCCGCTGACCGTCGGACCTCGTGGGACGTCATACGTTCTGGTCGCCAGGGCGACCACGTCGTATGACGTCCCGGGCAGGTCGGCGGGATCAGCGGTTGAGGTGGTCCATCCAGTCGTCAGGGACGCCGCCGGCCGGGCCGGGGGTGGGCTGGTCGGCCGGGTGGCTCTGCGCGCCCGCGAGGACCGGCCCCTCGTAGGCCTGCTCGTCGCGGAAGTCCCAGAACCAGTCCTCGCCCGGCTCGAAGCTGGTCATCAGCGGATGCCCGCTTCGCGCCAGTGCGCCGTCGCGTGCTGAGCCGGCGAGGTGTCGCAGCAGCCGATGTGACCGCACTGCGCGCAGCGCCGCAGGTGGAACCACCACCCGTCGTTCGCCACGCACTCCACACAGCCCGTCCCGGACGGCTCGACCGAGGTGTCGATCCCTTCGATGCTCACGCCGCCCAGCCTGCCACGTCGTCAGCGTGCGATCAGCGCTCGACGAACCAGCGGGCCAGCAGGGTGCCGTCGTCCTCGGCGAGCATCTGCAGCCGCAGAGGTACGTCGACCGGCGGGCCGTCCAGGATCCGTCGATGCGAACCACCGACCAGGCGCGGCACGATCGTCGCGTCCAGCTCGTCGGCCACCCCCTGGGCGATCAGGTCGCGCAGGAGGTGCGGACCGCCCTCGGACAGGAGATGCCGGAAGCCGCGCAGGACCAGCTCGTCCTTCATCCGCGCAAGGTCGACGCGGTGGGACCCGAGCACCAGCACGTTCTCCTCGCCGAGCAGCTCCCGCGCCTGGCCGAGGTACGGCGCGCTCGAGACCGTCGCCATCAGCACCTGCCCGCGGTCGGCGGGTCGCTGGGTCGGCGGCACCGACGCCGACCGCGTCACGACGACGAGTGGCTTGCGCCCGACGGCGTACCCCTCGATGCGCACGGTTCCCGCTCCGACGACCACCGCGTCCGCGAGGTCGCGCAGGAGGTCGAAGACCACCTTGTCGACGCCGTTGTTGATCGAGCGCGAAGTCCCGTCGTCACCGGTGGCCGCGCCGTCCACGGTCGAGACCATGTTGACGCGGAGCCAGGGGCGGTCAGGGGCGGCGTACAGGTCGGACAGCTCGGCTGCCTCTCCGAGAAGGACTCGCATCCGTCGTCTCCCAGCTCGAGGTCGGGTCGCCCCCATCGTCACACGCCGCCACCCGTCCGCCCCGTCCGGGCCGGTGGGCCGCTGTCTAGACTGCCCGGATGATCTCGCTGTCGGACCTGGCAGCGCTCCACAGCGAGTACGCCGACGACCTCGCCCGTCCGGTCGCCCCGGTGACGGTCGACGACGTCACCATCGGCGCCGGCGAGCCTGTGCTGATGGGCACGGTCAACCTCTCGCGCGACTCGACGTACCGCGAGAGCATCGCGGTCTCGACCGACGCGGCGATCCGGATGGCGCGGGTGCAGGTCGCCCAGGGGGCACGGGTCGTGGACGTCGGGGCCGAGTCGAGCACCGCTCGGGCCGCGCGCGTCGACGGAACCGCGCAGCGCGCGCAGCTGGTCCCCGTCATCGAGGCGCTGGCCGACGAGTGCCTGGTCTCCGTGGAGACCTACCAGCCCGAGGTTGTCGAGGCCGCCCTGAAGGCCGGAGCTCGGGTGCTGAACCTCACCGGTCGCGACGGCGAGGACGAGATGCTCTCCTGCGCGGCGTCGTACGACGCCGCGGTGATCCTCTGCTTCTGCGAGCCCGGGGACGTGCGCGAGGAGCACGAGCACCCCGACGGTGACGCCCTGCCCCGCCTGCTCGACCACTTCGGGCCGCGCCTCGAGCACGCCCGCGCGCTGGGGGTCCGGCAGGTTCTGGTCGACCCGGGGCTGGGGTTCTACTACCGCAACCTCGTCGACCCGCGGGTCCGGGTGCGTCATCAGGCGTCGGTGCTCGCGCAGTGCTTCCGGCTGCGGTCCCTCGGCGTGCCGGTGTGCAACGCGCTGCCGCACGCCTTCGACCTCTTCGGGGACGAGTTCCGCAAGGCCGAGGGCTTCTTCGCCGTCCTCGCCCGGCTCGGCGGCACCGACCTCTTCCGCACCCACGAGGTCGCCCACGTGCGCGCCGTACTCCACGCGATGGACATGCTGTCGGTGGCCGCCCCCGGAGAAAACGCGGACGAATCGGTCGACACGCCCGGCTGACGTCGTACGTCGTCCGCGTTTTCTCCAGCGACGCGGGCTACGCCGGCCCTCAGCCCAGGTGGCCGCGGACGGAGGCGTGGCCTGAGAGCAGGTTGCGAGCGATGGTGCGGCGCTGGATCTCGTCGGTGCCCTCGTAGATCCTGAGCAGGCGCAGCTCGCGGTACCACCGCTCGACCGGCAGCTCGCGGGTGTAGCCCATCCCGCCGTGGATCTGCAGCACGCGGTCGACGATCTCGTTGGCGTGGACGCCGCCGTACAGTTTGGCCATCGACTGGGCCTGGCGACTGTCGAGGCCCTGGTCGACCTGCCAGGCGGCGGTGAGCACGAGCCAGCGCAGCGCCTCGATCTCGACCGCGGAGTCGGCGATCATCCACTGGATGGCCTGCCGGTTGGCGATCGGCTCCCCGAAGGTCACGCGGTTCTTGGCCTGCTCCATCGCCATCTCCACGAGCCGCTCGCACGAGCCGAGGGCACGAGCGGGCAGAAGGTAGCGCCCCTTGCCGATCCACCGCATCGCGAGCTCGAACCCGCGACCCTCCTCGCCGAGGATCGCCGAGTGCGGCACCCGCACGTCCTCGAACGACAGCGAGGCCGGCCCCCACTCCCCCATCGTCGGGATCGGCGTCGAGGTCCAGCCCGAGTCGCGGTCGGCCAGGAAGCAGGTGACTCCTCCGTCGGCGCCCTTCTCCTTGTCGGTCACGGCGAAGACCATCGTGAAGTCGGCGATGTCCCCGCCGGTGATGAAGGTCTTCTCGCCGTTGATCACCCACTCGTCGCCGTCGCGTACCGCCGACGTTCGGATGTTGCGCGCGTCGGACCCGGCCCCCGGCTCGGTGATCGCGAAGCAGCTGTGGCGCGTGCCCTCGATCGTCGGCCGGAGGTAGGCCTCCTTCTGCTCCTCGTTGGCGTCGAACAGGATGTTGTCGGCGTCGCCGCCGAACTTGAACGGCACGAACGTGCGACCCAGCTCGGCCTCGAGCAGGGCGTTCATCACGGCGCCGAGGCCCATGCCGCCGTACTCCTCGGGCGTCTGGATGCCGAAGAAGCCGGACTCGCGGGCCTTGTCCTGGAGCGCCTTGACCTCGTCGAGACTGATGCCGCGCTCGCCGTTCCGCTCCCGCTCGAGCACCTGAGGCTCCAGCGGGACCAGCTCCTTGGTGACGAACGTCCGCACCCAGTCGCGGACCTCGCGCTCCTCGTCGGTCAATGTCAGGTCCATGCTCGCGACCCTAGTTCGTGGACCCGCGGTCACCTCAAGGGTGGTTTCCAGAGGGTCGCAGAGCGACCTCCTCAACCACCGGATCCAGCCAGGCGGTCATTGAGGAAGGCGTGGCGGATCCAGGCAGTCGGTGGTTGAGGAAGGCGCCCTGGCGCCTGTCTCGAAACCACCCCGCGGGCTACGTCGAGACGGGGACGGATTCGACCGGCGCCCGGCCGAGGCCGCGCACCGACCGCGACGCCAAGGTCGCGAGACACACGGCGCCGAAGACGACGCCGCTGACGACCAGCACGTCGCGATAGCCGTACGCCGCGCCGAGCGGCCCGAAGGCGAGCTGTCCGATCGGGATGGCCACCACCGAGCCGAGCATGTCGTAGGAGAAGGCGCGCGAGAGCATGTCCTCGGGGACGTTCTCGGCCATCGCCACGCTCCACCCGATGTTGAACACCTCGCTCCCGGCGCCGGCGAGGAACGTGCACACGACCAGCACACCGACGTGCGGATACCAGCCCAGTACGGCGATCGGGAGCGCCGTCACGGCCACCCCGAGCATCCCGCTGAGCAGGGGACGTCTAATCTGCCGGCGCAGCAGCACCAGGGTGGCCAGGATCAGTCCGACCGACTGTGCCGACAGCACCACGCCCCAGCCGGCGATGCCGAAGGTCTCCTTGGCGCGCGGAGGACCGAGCGTGCTCCACGCGCCGGACTGCACGGCGTTCAGGACTCCGGCCGCCGCGACGATGACCCAGAGCCACGTGGTCGCCCGGAAGTAGTCCCAGCCGGTCCGCAATTCGGCCAGGGCCGACGCGCTCTCGACACGCGGCGGCCGCGGCGGCAGGACGACCTTGGCCATGACCACTGCTCCCGCGACCCAGGTGGCCGCGTCGAAGGCGAGAGCCCACCCGGGCCCGGCACCCACGACCAGCAGGGCCGCGACCGTCGGTCCGAACACGCGCAGGGACCCTCGGGCGAACGACTGCAGGGCGTTGGCCTGCTGGAGGAGGTCGCGCGGCACCAGCCGGGGGAGGATCGCCTGCAGCGCCGGCAGCACCATCGCGTCGGTCGTCCCGTTGACCACGGCGAGCGCCACCAGCATCCAGATCCGGGCCGCTCCCGTGATCACGAGGGTCGCGGCCACGGCCTGGCTGAGCCCCATGACGACCATGCCGACGCGCAGGATGGCGGTCATCGGCAGGCGGTCCGCGATGACCCCTCCGAAGAGGAGGAACACCGCGAGCGGGGCCGTCTCCGCGGCGAGCACCCCACCGAGCGCGCTGGCCGAGTCGGTGATCGAGAGGACGGCGAAGGCCAGGGCGACCGGGGCCATGACGGTGCCGGTCATGTTGACCGTCAGCGCGATCCAGTACCACCGGAAGTTGTCGTGCCGCAGTGCCGCGAGACTCTCCGGCAACCTGGACATGGGTGGACCCTATGTCGGGCGCGAGAGCCGATCAGCGCAGGTAGCGGCGGACGGCGAGCGCCAGCCCGCGGGCGTACGTCGCACGGCCCGAGCGCGACGTCATCCGGCGGGCGTCCACCGGGTTGCGCATGTTGCCGAGTTCGACCATGACCGTCGGGATGTTCGACAGGTTAAGCGTCCCGAGGTCGGACCGGAAGTCGAGGCCGTCCCCGCCGGCGATGTAGTTGGCGACGCGCAGGCCCACCGACTTCAGGGCCGCCCGCGTTGTCAGCGCGAGCCGTCGCGACGGGCGGTAGATGTCGGAGGTCCAGGGCCTGCGGTCGGTCGGCGCGATCACATGGAAGCCACGCGCGCCCGCGGCGTACGACCCGTCCCCGTGGATGCTGATCTTCAGATCGGCGTGCTGCTTGTTGCCGTCGCGACCTCGGACGTCGACGCACGGCCCCCAGCGGCGCTCGCTGTTGGAGTGGCGGGTCAGGATGACGCGGGCGCCGAGCGCGCGGAGCCGGGCTCGCAGCACCTGCGCGACCCGCCAGGTGAACGTCGCCTCGGGGTATCCGCCGTTGGTCGAGGTGCCGGTGGTGTTGCACGGCTTCTTGAAGCCGCCGGCCGGCACCGGCCGGTCGATCTCGGCGAGGAAGTTGTGGTTGCCGAGCTGGTGACCGGGGTCGATCACGACCAGCCGACCCGCAAGCGGCACGCGCGCCTGCCCGCCACCGTCGTCGCCGGTGACCCGGAAGTCGTGGCTCGCGCGCGCGGGCGCGGTGACGCCCAGGGCGAGCACCAGAGCCACGAGCCCGACCAGCGCGGCGTACCACCGGGTGGTCACGTGTATCCCAGCACGTCGACCCGTCGATCGGCCCAGGCCAGCGCGGAGGCGATCGCCTCGTCGAGCGAGAGCTCGGTCTGCCAGTCCAGGAGCTCGCGGGCACGGTCGGCGTTGGCGTACGCGCCCACGGCGTCGCCCGGGCGCGGAGGCGCCAGCGTCGTCGGGACCGGACGACCGGTCACCCGCTCGAACGCTGCGATCAGCTCGCGCACGGTGACGCCGTCGCCGCGACCGACGTTGATGACGACGCTCGGCGTCCCGGCTGTCTCGAGGATCTCGTCGAAGCGCTCGACGGCCCGGACGTGGGCCCGGGCGAGGTCCCACACGTGCAGGTAGTCGCGCAGGCCGGTGCCGTCGCGGGTGGGGTGGTCGGTGCCGGTCACCGTGAAGTGGTCGCGCTGGCCGGTCGCCACCATCACCAGCTGGCCGAGCACGTGGCTCGGCTCCTTGGCGTAGATGCCGGACTCCAGGTCGGGGTCGGACCCGATCGGGTTGAAGTAGCGCAGGGTGACGGCCCGCAGAGCGGTGGCGACGGCCATGTCGGCTAGGACTCGCTCGATCATCCACTTGGTTGCGGCGTACGGCGAGGTGGGCGCGAGTGCGTCCTCCTCGCGGACCTCGAACAGGTCGGTGTCCGGGGCGTCGCCGGGAGCCGCGCTCTTCACGGCGTACAGCGACCCGGAGGAGGAGAAGACCACCCGCGGCTTGCCCAGCGCGACCAGCTCGTCGAACAGCTCCAGCGACTTGGCGACGTTGTCGCGGTAGTACTCGTAGGGCTGGGCCACGGACTCGGGGACGACGATCCGCGCGGCCATGTGGATGGTGGCGTCGAGGTCCGGGTGGTCGGCCACGATCCGGCGGATGAGCTCGCGGTCGCCGATGTCGCCCTCGTAGAAGATCCGGTCGCGGACGAAGGCCAGCGGACCGGTCAGGAGGGAGTCCAAGATGACCGGGACGTGGCCCGCGGACTCCAGCGCCTTGGCGGTGACCGAGCCGATGTAGCCGGCGCCGCCGGTGACCAGGATCTTCACCGCGTCAGCCTAACCAAGGAGGTCTCCAGGCATCGTCCGGGCGTCGGATTCGGGCCCTTACGCCTCAAGAAAACCCTATGTCAAGATCATGGCAAATATATGACCGGATCAGTTGCCCGCTCGGGGCCGCACAACGGTATCCGTCGAAGGTAAAGGATGTGGATACCCAAGACGAACGTCTCGGGCCGACCCCTATGCTTGCGATCAGCAACTCGGGGGAGGAGCGCTAGGGGGCGCTCCGTGAGTTGGCTCTTGGGGGAAAGTCGTAGGCCTTGGCATGGGCATTGCGTATGAACGCGCGCTGACGACCGCTGTCGTCCCGCGCCTTCGCAGTCCGCTCCGCGTGCTGCCGATCACGGCACTCGCGCTGGACGTCGTCCTGGTGGCGGCGACCGTCGTCTTCGCGGCGTACGGGCGCAACCACCTTCCGCTGTTCGGCGGCGCCGAGGTGTCGCAGTCGGCCGCCGTGGTCGGCCTGCCGCTCGCGGTGGCCTGGATCGCGGTGATCGCCCTGCGCGGCGGCTACGACCGCGGCGTGTTCGGCGCCGGCGCCGACGAGTACAAGACCGTCGTCGGGTCCAGCCTGTTCGCCGCGGCGATCCTCGGCATCGGCTGCTACCTCACCCAGTTCGAGCTCTCCCGCGGCTTCTACCTCTTCACCTTCCTGATCGGCCCGGGCCTACTGGCCTCCGGCCGCTACCTCCTGCGGCGCTGGCTGCACCACGCGCGCAGCAACGGCGCCCTGGCCCAGCGCACCGTCATCGTCGGCAGCGCCGACCACGTCGACGCGGTGGCCTCGGTCTTCGAGCGCGAGACCTGGCTCGGATACGACGTGCTCGGTGCCCTGACCCCGGCGACCGACTCGACCGTCGCCACCGAGGGCGGCGTGCGGGTGCTCGGCGAGGTGCACGAGGCTGCCGCCCTGATCCGTGCCTACGAGGCCGACGTCGTGCTGGTCGCCGGTGGTGGCTTCGACAACCCGCAGGACATGCGCGGTCTGGTCTGGGACCTCGAGGCCGACGACGTCCAGGTCATCATGGCTCCCGGCGTCACCGACGTCTCCAGCGAGCGCATCCGGGTCCGCCCCGTCGGCGGCCTGCCGCTGCTGCACGTCGACCGGCCGCGTCACCAGGAGGCGCTGCGCTGGGCCAAGCGCACCTTCGACGTCGTGGGCTCGTCGGTCATCCTCGCGCTGGCCGCTCCGCTGATGCTCTGGACCGCCTGGAAGATCAAGCGCTTCGACGGTGGCCCGGTGCTGTTCCGCCAGACCCGCGTCGGCGCCGACGGCAGCTACTTCACCTGCCTGAAGTTCCGCAGCATGGTGGTCGACGCCGAGCGCATCCTGGCCAACCTCCACGACGAGGTCGGCTACACCGAGGGCCTGTTCAAGATGCAGCAGGACCCGCGCATCACCAAGCCCGGCCACTGGATCCGCCGCTTCTCGCTCGACGAGCTGCCCCAGCTGATCAACGTGCTGCGCGGCGACATGAGCCTGGTGGGCCCGCGCCCGCCGCTGCCGCTCGAGGTCGACCGCTACACGCTGACCCAGTCGCGTCGACTGCGCGTGCGCCCCGGGATGACCGGCCTCTGGCAGGTCTCCGGCCGCTCGGACCTCTCGTGGGACGAGTCGGTGCGCCTCGACCTCTACTACGTCGACAACTGGTCGATGATCCAGGACCTCGTGATCCTGGGCCGCACCGCCGGCGCGGTCCTCAGCTCCCGCGGCGCCTACTGAACCCTCGTTGAATTGGCCCTCCGGGCCTTGTGAATTGGCTCTCCGGTTCAGCACGCCGCCAGGGCCAACTCAACGAGCCCACAGGGCCAGACTCGAACGAGCCCACAGGGCCAACTCAACGAGCCCGCAGGGCCAACTCAACGAGCCCGCAGGGCCAACTCAACGAGCCAGGAGTGAGCGCAGGTAGGTGCCGTAGCCGCTGGCGAGCAGCGGCTCCGCGCGGGCCCAGAGCTCGTCGTCGGTCAGGAAGCCCATCCGCCAGGCGACCTCCTCGGGACACCCGACCTTGAGTCCTTGGCGCTGCTCGATCGCGCGCACGAAGTCACCGGCGGCCATGAGCGACTCCGCCGTGCCCGTGTCGAGCCAGGCGGTGCCGCGCGGCATCACCTCGACCGCGAGCCGTCCGGCCTCCAGGTAGCACCGGTTGAGGTCGGTGATCTCGAGCTCGCCGCGCGGGGACGGCCGCAGGGTGCGGGCCTGCTCGGCGACGTCGGGCCCGTAGAAGTACAGGCCCGGCACCGCGTAGTGGCTCCGCGGATGCTCCGGCTTCTCCTCCAGCGACCGGGCGCGTCCCTCGTCGTCGAAGTCGACGACGCCGTACGCCGACGGGTCGGCCACCCGGTAGGCAAAGATCGCCGCACCGTCGAGGTCCTCGAACCGACGCAGCCGGTGACCCAGCCCGGGGCCGTAGAAGATGTTGTCGCCCAGCACCAGCGCGACCGGCTCCTGCCCGATGTGCTGCTCGCCGATCAGCAGCGCCTGCGCCAGCCCGCCGGGGCTCGGCTGCACGGCGTACGAGATCTCGATGCCGAACGTCGAGCCGTCCCCGAGCAGCCGACGGAACGCATCCTGGTCGTGCGGGGTCGTGATCACCAGCACCTCACGGATGCCGGCCAGCATCAGGGTGGTGAGCGGGTAGTAGATCAGCGGCTTGTCGTAGACCGGCACGAGCTGCTTGCTGACTCCGAGAGTGACGGGGTACAGCCGCGAGCCGGTCCCGCCGGCCAGGATGATGCCGCGCATGGGGACAGCCTAGGGACGGCCTAGTCTCAAGCGCATGAGACGCCTGCTGGTCACCGGTGGTGCCGGCTTCGTCGGCTCCAGCCTGGTCCACCGTGCGATCGCCGACACCGACGCGACGGTCACCGTCCTCGACAAGCTCACCTACGCCGCCAGCCCACAGTCCCTCGACGACCTGACGCCGGACCGCGTGCGGCTCGTGGTCGGTGACGTCGCCGACGCCGCGGTGGTCGACACCCTGGTCGCCGACTGCGACGCCGTCGTGCACGTCGCGGCCGAGTCGCACAACGACAACTCGCTCGACGACCCGACGCCGTTCGTGCAGACGAACCTCGTCGGCACCTTCGTCCTCCTGGAGGCGGTGCGCCGCCACGGCGTGCGCTTCCACCAGGTCTCGACCGACGAGGTGTACGGCGACCTCGCGCTCGAGGACCCCAAGAGGTTCACCGAGGACGCGCCGTTCCGGCCGAGCAGTCCCTACTCCGCCACCAAGGCGGGCGCCGACCACCTCGTCCAGGCCTGGGTGCGCAGCTACGGCGTCCGCGCCACGCTGTCGCACTGCTCGAACAACTATGGCCCCTGGCAGCACGTCGAGAAGTTCATCCCCCGCCAGATCACCGAGGTCCTCGAGGGACGCCCGCCCCGCCTCTACGGCTCGGGCACGCACGTCCGCGACTGGATCCACACCGACGACCACGCCAGCGCCGTGCTGGCGATCCTCGAGCGCGGGCGCATCGGCGAGACCTACTGCGTCGGGGCGGACGGCGAGCGCAGCAACCTCGAGGTCGTCCGGGCCATCCTGCGCCTGATGGGGCGCGACGAGGACGACTACGTGACCGTCGAGGACCGGGCCGGTCACGACGTGCGCTACGCCATCGAGTCCGGGCTGCTGCGCTCGGAGCTCGGCTGGCGGCCGCGCTACGAGGACTTCGACGCGGGCCTGGCCGAGACCATCGCGTGGTACGCCGACCACGGCGACTGGTGGGGCCCGCTCAAGGCCGCAACCGAGGCGTCGTACGCCGCGAAGGGGCAGTAGGTGTCACTCCCGACCGTCGAAGAGACGTCGATCCCGGGCCTGCTCGTCGTCCACCTCGCGATCCACGCGGACTCCCGCGGCTGGTTCGAGGAGATCTGGCAGCGGCGGACGATGACCGAGCTGGGTCTTCCGGACTTCGGACCCGTGCAGGCCAACCTGTCGTGGAATGCCGCGCGCGGCACCACCCGGGGGATCCACGCCGAGCCGTGGGACAAGTACGTGACCGTGGCCACGGGGCGCGCGTTCGGGGCGTGGGTCGACCTCCGCAGCGGCGCGACGTTCGGCACGACCGTGACGCGCGAGCTCGAGCCGGGCGTCGCGGTGTTCGTGCCGAGGGGCGTCGGCAACAGCTTCCAGACCGTCGAGGACGGCACGGCGTACAGCTACCTGATCAACCGGCACTGGCGCGAGGGTGAGCGCTATCCGGCCCTCCGCCTGGACGACCCCGACCTCGCCATCGCCTGGCCGATCGCTCTGGCCGAGGCCACGGTCTCGGAGAAGGACCTGGCCAACCCGGCCCTCGCCGAGATCGAGCCGCTCCGTCATGGCCGCACGATCATCCTGGGCGCCGGGGGACAGCTGGGCGCGGCCCTGGCCGAGGCGTTCCCCGAGGCGGACGCCGTCACTCACGACGACCTGGACGTCGCCGACGCGGCCGCCGTCGAGGCCTGGCCGTGGCAGGACTACGCGCTCGTCCTCAACGCCGCGGCGTACACCGAGGTCGACGCAGCCGAGACCGAGGAGGGTCGGGCCGCCGCCTGGGCGGTCAACGCCTCGGCTCCTGCCGCCCTGGCCAGGATCGCCACCGAGCACAGGCTGACCCTCGCCCACTTCTCGACGGACTACGTCTTCGACGGCCGGCGCCCCGAGCACCACGAGGACGAGCCGCTGAGCCCGTTGGGGGTCTACGGCCAGTCCAAGGCCGCAGGCGACCTCGCCGTGGCCGGGACTCCCCGGCACTACCTGCTGCGGAGCAGCTGGGTCGTCGGCGAGGGCCGCAACTTCGTCCGCACCATGCAGGAGCTGGCCAGCCAAGGGGCCGATCCCGCGGTCGTCGGCGACCAGGTCGGACGCCTGACCTTCGCCTCCGAGCTCGCGCGGGCCACGAGGCATCTCGTGGACTCCGGGGCGCCTTACGGCGCCTACAACGTCACCAACGCGGGCGAGCCGTGGTCGTGGGCCGACGTCGCAGCCGAGGTGTTCGCGCTCTCGGGTCGCAGCCGAGCAGACGTCACCCGGGTGACGACCGAGGAGTACGCCGCCGGGCGGGCGAGCGCACCGAGACCGGCGTCCAGCACGCTCGACCTCTCCAAGGTGCGCGCTACCGGCTTCGAGCCACGCGACCAGCTGGTCGCGCTCCGCGACTACTGCGCTCGGCCGTAGTCGTCCTCGAGCCGCACGATGTCGTCCTCGCCGGTGTAGTCGCCGCGCTGCACCTCGATCACCACCAGCGGCTCGTCGTGGAGGTTGGCGATGCGGTGCGGCATCCCCAGCGGCACCTCGACCGAGTCGCCCGTCTTGACCTCGAAGGTCTCGCCGTCGAGCGTGCAGGTCGCGGCCCCGCGCACGACCGTCCAGTGCTCCGCGCGGTGCTGGTGGGTCTGGTAGGAGAGCCGGAACCCGGCCCGCACCTCGATCCGCTTGACCTTGTAGCCCGGCCCCTCGTCGAGGACCTCCCACGACCCCCAGGGCCGTTCGTCGCGTTCTCCGGTCATCGGCGTCCTTCAGTCGTCGGTGTAGACGACAGTCTCGCGCAGCTCCTCGTCGACGGTGGGGATGTCGGCCCAATCGGCACGATCGGGCCGCTGGCCCTCCCAGCAGGCGTTCAGCAGCGACGAGGTGATCGCCGAGACCGACCCGCCGGCGACCAGGCCGTCGACCACCGCCGGGTCGATCGGGTCGACCGGCACGTGCGAGACCAGCGGATGCCACGGGCGTACGTCGCGTGGCTCGTGCCGCCCGAAGAGGTCCTCGTGCAGCTTCTCCCCACGCCGGAGACCGGTGTACTCGATCGGGATGTCGCGTCCGTCCAGGCTGATCAGGTGACGCGCGACGTCCAGGATCCGCATCGGCGTCCCCATGTCCAGGACCAGAGCCTCCCCCGACTCCCCGATGGCCCCGGCCTGCACCACGAGCTGGCAGGCCTCGCCGACGGTCATGAAGTAGCGCGTGACCTCCGGGTGGGTGATGGTCACCGGTCCGCCCTCGCCCACCTGCTGGGCGAACGCCGTGAGGACCGAGCCGCGGCTGCCCAGGACGTTGCCGAAGCGGACGGAGAGGTACTTCTGCGAGGTCGACGTGGCATAGCCGGAGGTGAGTCGCTCCGCGAGGCGCTTGCTGTAGCCCAGGACGCTGCTCGGGTTGGCCGCCTTGTCCGTGGAGATGTTGACCAGGCGCTCGACCCCGGCCCGCGACGCCGCCTCCAGGACGTTGCGGGTCCCGATGACGTTGGTCTTGATCGCCTCGAGCGGGTACTGCTCGAGCATGGGCAGGTGCTTCAGGGCCGCCGCGTGGAAGACGACCTCCGGCCGCCGGCGCAGGAAGATCTGCGACAGGGAGCCGAGGTCGCGGATGTCGCAGAGCACGACGCCCGAGTCCTCGAGGAGCGCGCGGCCGGTGAGGGAGAGCTGCACCGCGTGCAGGGCCGACTCGTCGCGGTCGAGCATGATCAGCTCGCTCGGCTCGAACCGGGAGATCTGCCGGCACAGCTCGGAGCCGATCGAGCCACCGGCGCCCGTGACGAGAACCCGTCGACCGGCGAGGTAGCCGGCGATCGACTCGATGTCGGTGTCGATCTGCTTGCGACCCAGGACGTCGCTGAGGTTGACGTCGCGGATGTCGCGGATGCCCACGTCGTCGCGCAGCAGCTCCGACGTGGCGGGCAGCACCTTCACGTCGAGCCCGGCCGCACGACCCGCCTCGGAGATCCGCGACACGGTCGCGGACGAGGCACTCGGGATCGCGATCACCAGCGCGTCGGCCTGCACCGAGGCCGCGACCATGGCGATCGAGTCCGTCCCGCCGACCACGGCGACACCGCGGATGCGCAGGTGCCGCTTCGCACGGTCGTCGTCGACGAAGGCCACGGGGTTCCAGGCCTGCGAGGGGTCGCGGAGCATCGAGACCACGAGGTCGTGGCCCGCGTCTCCGGCACCGGCGATCAGGGTCCGGACGCGGCTGGCGTCCGCCGGACGGGGGGCAGCCGTCCGCTGGGCGTAGCTGCGCCACGCGGCGCGGCCGAGACCCGCGATCACGACGAAGCAGATCGTGGCCCCGACCGGGACGGACCGCGCGACCCAGACCTGCGGCCCGTTGACGAAGGCCACGACCCCGCCGGCGAAGGCGGCGACGAGGCCCACCTGCACGATCTCCTCGAGGCTTCCGGTGCGGGTCCGCCCCTGGTGCAGCCGGATGGTCAGGCCGGCGACCAGGTAGATCAGCGCCAGCGAGGCGGCGACGACCGCGGCGTCGCGACGCGGCACGCCGGGGAGGTCTGAGTACCTCAGCGACGTGGCGATCGCGGTCGCGACGAACCAGGCCACGCAGTCGAAGCCTGCCTTGATCACGAACCGGCGAGATCGAGCCCGAGCTCCCAGCCTCATCCTGTTGCTACCACTCTCGTTCCCGACACGCGCCTGGAACCCTCATAGGGTCTTCTTGATCCAATCATGAGGGTGTTGATCGTTCCAAGCGTCACCGATGAACCCAGATCGGCGACGCGGTCACCTTCAGCCGCTTGCCGGGGTGGGTCTTCTTCGTGGACCCGGTGATCGTCGAGACCTTGCGGGTCTTCTGGGGCGCCTTGACGTAGGCGGTGCCGCGGGTCACCCAGTAGACCCAGCTGGTGTGTCCCTTCGCGACCAGCTTGCACGACCAGATCTTCGTCTTCTTGGCGCGAGCGCACGGGGACACCCGCTCCCCGGTCAGCCAGGTCTGGACGACGCCGAGCGAGGTGGCGGCCGGGGTCGGCGTGACGCCGTCGGACTGGACGAGCTGGACGGCGGCCTCCGAGAACGAGAACCACCCGAGCCAGTAGACCCGCGCGACCGAGGCGCCGGCGTCCAGGAGGTAGTTCCGGACGAGGTACTGCTGCTGCTTGGTGTTCGACCAGTGCTTGCCCCCGGCATGGCCGCCCACGACGCCGAAGTTGATCTCGACGTTCCACAAAGGCGCCTTCACCTTGTGCTTCTTCAGGATCTTGCCGGCGTCCTTGATCAGGCCCAGCGAGTCCTCCGGCGTGCCGTTGACCAGCGGGTAGGGGTCGACGCCCACCGCGTCGACGGAGCGGCCGATCGGCTTGCCGCCGACCTTGCTGGCGAAGAACGCGTTCATGAACTTCTGCTCGAACTTCAGTCGCAGCACGAACGCCGGGGACACCACGACTGCGTGCTTGGCCTTGGCGTGGATGATCTTCGAGGCGGCCGAGACCAGGGTCGCGAGCTGCTTCGGAGTCCCGCTCCAGTTCTCGGTGATGTTGGGCTCCGGCCAGATGCCGTAGTCGATCTTCGTGCCGTAGCGGTTCACCAGCGCGGAGACGTAGGCCTTCCAGGCGCCCATCTTCGGCATCGTCGCGTGGACGTTGGCCGCCCCCGGCTGGGTGGAATCGAACGCCGGCGTCTGCCCGAGGACCAGCAGCGGCTGTGCGTGCTTGCTGCGGGCCCGGTCGACCAGGAGGTCGAGCTTGGTGAAGTCGTAGGTGCCCGGCGCGGTCTCGATGTCGGGCCAGTAGACCCCGTTGGTCGTGAGGTCGTAGGAGCCGACCTTGGCCTTCGGGTACGCCGTGTCGAGCGTCGGGGCGTGCATGCCGAAGAAGCGCGCCGAGACCGCCGACCCCGACGCGCGGCTGGTGGTCGTGTGGCGCGAGCTGTCAGCGCCGAGCCTGCTGCCCGACGTACCGCTGGCCGAGGCCTGGCCGCAGGCCTGCAGCAGAACGGCGGTGGCGACCAGCCCGGCCACCACGCCGACGATCATCCGGCCCGGCATCGATGTCAGGCCCCTGCGCGTGCGCAGCCGAGACTCCGAGAGCATTCGTGTCACCTTCCCGTCCACGTCCACGAACGGGCGCCACGTTACGTCACGATCTCGGAGATCACGTCACCGCCGCGACGCGCCGAGCCGGCAGACGCGTGCGATCGCACGGTCTGCCGGCTCGACGCGCAGGATCAGTCGCCGACCTTCGCAGCGGCGGCCTTGGTGGCCTTGGCGGTCTTGCTGGCGGTCTTCTTCGCCGAGGTCGCCGTGGCCTTCGCGCTGCTCGTGGCCGGACGCTTGCGGGCGGTCTTCTTGGCGGTCGAGGCCGTCTTGGACGCGGTGGTCGTGGCGGTCTTGGTGGCCTGGGTCCGCGTGGTGCGGGCCTTGGCGGTCGTGGTCTTGGCCTGCGACACGGCGGCCGTGGTGGAGGACTGGCGGCGCACGCGGCCCACGAGGGTCTCGCCGCGCTTGACCAGCTCGCCGAAGGCGTCGGTGGCGACCGCGACTTGGCCGTCCACGATCTTCTGGAGGCGGACCGGGAGGTCCTTGGCCTCGCTCTGGAGGGCCTCGACGCCCGTCGTCACGGCCTGGGTCGCCTGACGACGCAGCGCCTGCGGCTCGTAGTCGAAGCCGACGACCTCGTCGCGCACGGACGTCGCGCGCTTCTGCACGTCGGCGACAGCCTCACGGACGACGGCGACGACGCGGTCGGTGGCGCCCAGGCCGGCGTACAGCGGCCGGGTGACGCCGGAGGGGATCTGGGTGGGGATGTCGAACCTGGCCTTAGCCATGGTGGGTCTCCTTCTCGTTGGGGCTGGTTGGGGCTGGATGGATGGGACGTGCTGGGACGCAGGTGGATCAGGCGGACTCGCCGCTCGCGTTGAGCGCGAGGAACGACGCGTAGACGTCGAGCAGCGTCTGCTTCTGCCGCTCGGTGAGCAGCTGGTCTCCGAGGACCGCGAGCTCGACGGACCCCCCGACGCCCTCGTCGGGAGAGACGATCCCGGCGCGCAGGTAGAGCTGCTCGGCCGAGACGCGCAGGGCCTTGGCGAGCTGCTGGAGCACCTCGGCCGACGGCTTGCGCAGTCCGCGCTCGATCTGGCTCAGGTAGGGGTTGGACACGCCCGCCTGCTCGGCGAGCTGCCGCAGGGACAGGCGGGAGGACTCCCGCTGCTCGCGGAGGTACTCCCCCAGCGTCTCGACGGTCTTGCCGACCTTGCTCCTGGCCATGCCTCCATCGTGCTAGCCGCTGCTAGCAGAACCCAAACCGACGCGACGTGAGAGCCCTCACACCGGATCCGTGAACCCCAGTGAATACTGCCCTTCCAGATCGCCGGACACGTGCTAGCAACGACTAGCAGCAGGTCACCGTCTCGTGAGCCAACCCGACCGGCGTACGACGTCGGGCCAGGCCTGGCGGAGCCCGAGCGCGAGGCCGACGAGCCCGGCCAGGTCCGCGGCGGTGAGCCCGTGGTCGGGCGAGACGTACAGGACCGTCGGGCCCTCCATCGCCTTGTCGACGAGCAGCCAGAGAACGGCGACCGCCATCAGCACGTAGCCCGCACGCGGCCTTCGTCCGGTGGTGAACCGCACGGTGAGCACCAGCGCCACCAGCACGACACCGGCGATCACGAGAAGGCGGCCCGGATCTCACCCACCGGCACGCCGCCTCCCAGCAGGGTGACGACACCGGTGCGGGCGACGGCCTCGGCGTCCACGCCGTCCTCGTCGAGCACGCCGGCCCGGCGCAGGGCCTCGGCCATCAGGACCGGCCGGACCCGGGCGGCGCCGTCGTCGGTCTTGAGCGCGAACGCACGACCGTCCGGCAGGGCGACGGCATAGCAGCCTTCGGCGCCGGCCTTGCCGATGGCGCCCGGGACGGCGGTGAGGAGCGCGAGCTCGTCGCGCGTCGTGCCCGAGACGTACGCCGGGTGGGCGCGGATCGCGTCCGCGATCCGCGCGGCGTCGGCGTCGGGGCTCCCGGACTCGCCCACACCGAGCGCGAGCCGACGGAACGCCCGGGCCAGGCCGACGAGGGACGCCGAGAACAGCGGCGCGCCACACCCGTCGACCGCGGTCACCGCGATCGGCTCACCGGTGAGGTCCGCGAACGTCGCCGCGATCGCCTGCTGGAGCGGGTGCTCCGGGTCGAGGTAGGTCTCGGTGGGCCAGCCGTTGGCGACGCAGGTGGCGAGCATGGCGGCGTGCTTGCCCGAGCAGTTCATCAGCACCGGCGCGCGGCCCCCGCCCTCGCGGATCACGGCCTCCCGGGCGTCGTCGTCGAGCGGGTAGTCCGGCGGGGTCTGCAGGTCGGCCTCGGACAGGCCGGCGCCGGCCAGGATGCGGCGTACCCCCTCGACGTGGAACGGCTCTCCGGAGTGCGAGGCGCACGCGAGGGCGAGGAGCTCGGGCGGCAGGTCGAGCCCGACGCGGACCATGCCGAGCGCCTGTACGGGCTTGTTGCACGACCGCGGCAGCACGGGGACGTCGGCGTCGCCGACGGACCACACCGGCTCGCCCGCGGCGTCGAGGGCGACCAGGGAGCCGTAGTGGTGGCCCTCCACGAAGCCGTTGCGGACGATCTCGGCGACCGGGACGGCGTTCACGCGGCCACCCTAGCGAGCAGCCGGGCACTCCCCGGCGACTGGCAGGATGAGCCCGTGCCGACGCCTCAACACTGTCCGTCGCCTCGGGAGCTGGCCGATCTGGAGCTGCTGACCGGCGGGGCACTGGCCCCGCTCGTCGGCTTCAACGAGCCGGGCTCGCCGGTGACCCTCGACCTTCCGGACGCCCTGGCCGGCCAGGAGGTCGAACTGGTCGACCCCGAGGGGCTGCCGCTGGCGCTCCTCCATGCCGACGGGTCGGTCGAGGCGCTCACCCACGCCCAGCACGGGCCCTTCCGGCGACTGCACCTCACGCCGGCGGCCGTGCGCGAGCAGCACGCCGGCTCGACGTTCGTCCCGGTCGTCGACGCCCTGACCGAGGACGACCTGATCTGGCTCAGCGGCATCGACACGCCCGTCGTGCTGCTCGCCCTGACCGGGCCCGGCACCGCCGAGCTGTCGGCGGTGGCGCTGCTCCGGGCGTCGCTCGCCGCCGCGCGGCACCTGCCGCGGGCCTCCGTGGTCGCCGTACCTCTGGCCTCGCACGGCGACGCAGCCGTCGACCACGAGCTGGGCGTGCACGTGAGCGCGGCGTACGCCGGGCCCGACCCGGTCCTGGCGCTGCCCGACCCCGGCGACGACGAGGACGCGGCGTACCCCGACGACATCGCCGAGATCGTCGAGGCCGACCAGCCGGGTCCCCAGCGTCGTGGGCTGGTGCTGTTCTTCACCGGACTGTCCGGCAGCGGCAAGTCCACCGTGGCTCAGGCGGTGATCGACTCGTTGCTGGAGGCCGGCGAGCGGACGGTCACCAGCCTGGACGGCGACGTCGTACGCCGGAACCTCTCGGCGGGACTCACCTTCAGCCGGGAGGACCGCGAGACCAACATCCGCCGCATCGGCTGGGTGGCGGCCGAGATCTCCCGACACGGTGGCGTCGCCGTGTGCAGCCCGATCGCGCCGTTCGACGCGACCCGGCAGGACGTGCGCGCGATGACCGCGGCGGCCGGCGGCGCGTTCTTCCTGGTGCACGTCGCCACCCCGTTGGAGGAGTGCGAGCGCCGTGACCGCAAGGGGCTGTACGCCAAGGCGCGCCGCGGGGAGATCCCCGACTTCACCGGCATCTCCTCGCCGTACGAGGAGCCCGCGGACGCCGACCTTCGTATCGACACGACGGGTCGCACGATCGAGGAGTGCCGTGACGAGGTGCTGTCAGCCCTCACCTCGGCCGGGTACGTCGGGGCTCCGGCCGAGGACCCCGGACGCGCGGACGACCTGCGACCCCTGCGCGTCCTCTTCGTCTGTACGGCGAACATCTGCCGCTCGCCGTACCTCGAGCTGCGCGCGCGGCAGCTGCTCGGTCCCGACTCCGGGGTCGAGGTCAGCAGTGCCGGCACCCAGGGCTTCGACGCCGAGCCGGTCAGCGACACGATGGCGGCCGAGTTCGCCCGTCACGGCACGGAGACCACGGCATTCCGCAGCCACCTCCTGACCGGCGACCTCGTCGACGAGGCCGATCTCGTCCTGACCGCGGAGGCCGAGCACCGTACCCGCCTGCTCGAGGACCGCCCCGCGGCGTTCCGCAAGACCTTCACGCTCGGGCAGTTCGTCGCCAGCGCCGAGGCGGCGGACGCGGAGCTGCGCGGGCGCGAGCTCGTGGAGGCGGTGACCGCGCGGCGCGTGCCCGCGGCCCCCGAGCACGACATCGCGGACCCCTACCGTCGAGGACCCGAGGCGGCGGCGCGGGCCGCCGTCCAGATGGAGGAGCTCCTCGGCGTGCTCGTGGAGCGCCTGCGCGCTCACTGACACGCAGCCGAGTCCGGTCCTGGACTCTGTCGACCGAGTCGGTAGATTCACCGGACCTACCCCACCTTCCTTGGAAGGACCGCGCCCATGGGTGGCTGGCTCACGTCCGACTTCGCCTCGATCCTGATCGCGGGCTTCGTCGTGGGCATCGTCGTCGGCCTCACGGGCATGGGCGGGGGCGCCCTGATGACCCCGGCGCTGATCTTCCTCGGCGTGGGTGGCGCGTCGACGGTCGTGACGGCCGACCTGACGGCGGCGGCGATCAGCCGGAGCGCCGGCGCTCTCACCCACGCACGGCACGGCTCCCCCAACCTCAGGCTCGCGATCTGGCTGATCGTGGGGTCCGTGCCCGCGGCACTGGTGGGCCCCTGGGTCATCCACGGCCTGGCGGGCGGCTCCCCCGCCACGGTGGACCGCGTGCTGATGGAGTGCATCGGGTTCGCCCTGCTGTTCGCCGCCACGACGTACGCGCTGCGGATCTATCTCAACCTCCGGCGCACCCACGGCCACCGCGAGCCGGCCGACCCGGACCCGCCGATCCGGCCCGGGGTCACCCTGCTGGTCGGCGCGCTGGGCGGCCTGCTCGTGGGCATCACCAGCGTCGGGGCCGGCTCGGTGATCATGATCGCCCTGCTGATGCTCCACCCCGGACTGCCACCGGTCCGGCTGGTCGGCACCGATCTGGTCCAGGCCGTGCCGCTCGTGCTGGCCGCGGCCGTCTCCAACATCGCCATCAACGGGCTCGACTGGCACATCCTGGTCCCGCTCGTGATCGGCTCCACGCCCGGGACCGTCCTGGGCAGCCGGATCGCTCCGCGAGTGCCGCAGTCCTACATCCGGCGCGGCATCGTGATCGTGCTGACGATGTCGGGCGTCGCCCTGCTCGACAAGTCGGGCTGGGCCCCCCTGGGTGCGGGCAAGGACGACACCCATCCGATGGTCGTCGCCGGCGTCGGGGTGGCGATGGTGGTCCTCGTGCCGCTGGTCTGGGGGCTCATCCGGCGCACCGAGGGCCTCCCGATGTTCGGTGCACCCACGGTCGCGCAGCTCGAGGGCGGCCCGGCCGAGCGTCGTACGCCGGACGACGAGGCGGCCGACGACGGGTCGCCCACCTCCGGAACCAGCTGAACCAGCTGAATCAGCAGCGGCTCCCCCGGATCGGGGAAACCGGCGTGCTCAACTCGACAAACTCACGTCAATCAGTAAACTTAGCCATCTTGCCCAACCTTCTATGGAAGGACCGCGCCCATGGGTAGCTGGCTCACCTCTGACTTCTTCTCGATCATCGCCGCCGCGTTCGTCGTCGGCAGCATCGTCGGCCTCACCGGGATGGGGGGCGGCGCGCTGATGACGCCGGCCCTGATCTTCCTCGGGGTCGGCGGCGCCTCCACCGTCGTCACGGCCGACCTCACCGCAGCCGCGATCTACAAGTCCGGCGGTGCGATCACGCACGCCCGCGCCGGCAAGCCCAACTGGGAGCTCGCCCGGTGGCTGATCCTCGGGTCGGTGCCGTTCGCGCTGCTGGGGCCCTGGCTCCTGCACCACTCGGTCGGCAACTCCGACGACCTGGACACCCGGCTCAAGGAGTACATCGGCTTCGCGCTGCTGTTCGCCGCGACGACGTACGCCCTCCGGCTGGTCATCAACCTGCGCCGGGTGTCCGCTGGTGGCCCGACGGCCGATCCCGACCCCCCGATCCGCCCGCTGGTCACGATGGCCGTCGGTGCGCTCGGTGGCCTGCTGGTCGGCATCACGAGCGTCGGCTCCGGCTCGGTGATCATGATCGCCCTGGTGATGCTGTACCCCGGGCTCTCCGCGCTCCGGCTGGTCGGCACCGACCTGGTCCAGGCCGTGCCGCTGGTGATCGCGGCCGCCATCTCGAACATCGCCCTCAACGGGCTCGACTGGCACATCCTCGTGCCGCTCGTGATCGGCTCCACCCCCGGCACGATCCTCGGCAGCCGGATCGCTCCGCGCGTCCCGCAGTCGGTGATCCGTCGTGGCATCGTGGTCGTGCTGACCATGTCCGGGCTGGCCCTGCTCGACAAGGCGGGCTGGGCGCCGCTCGGCTCCGGAGAGGACCAGACGCACCCCGTCTTCATCGCGCTGGTGGGCGTCGCGATGATCGTGGTGATGCCCTTCGTGTGGGGCCTGATCCGCCGAACGCAGGGCATGCCGATGTTCGGCGCACCGACGGTGGCCGAGCTGGAGACGCCGCCTTCGGCGGCCCCGTCGCACGCCGCGACACCCGCAGCCGCGGCCGTCGAGCAGCCCGAGCGCGCGTAGTACCCCGGTCGATCCGCGGGCGCCCGTACGGGCGTCCGCGGATGCCGGAACGCGTCCTGAGCCCACCTATACTTCCCACTTCGCTGCGATCTCGGAGGCGTTGGCGCACGTCTTCGGGTGACCGGGACCTGCCCTGCACCGCGGAGGATCGAGCTCATGACGCACGTCGCGCCGGCTCCCCGAGCGCACGTGCCTCTCGTCGGGAAGGTACGCCGACGCGTGCTCGTCGCGGTCGCGTGCGGCGTCGGAGTGGTGGTCGCCCTCCTGCTCACCCTGGTCCCGCTGTGGCTCGCCCATCACGACGCCGAGCAGGCCGCGAATGCCCTGACGCATGCCCGCACCGCCTTGGCCTCCGGTGACCTGGACACCGCACAGAAGGACCTCGGGACGGCGCGCGACCAGGTGGGCGCCGCGCAGGGGCATCTCCACGGACCGGCAGCCGGGCTCTGGTCACACGTGCCGCTGCTGGGCTCCGGTGTCGACAACGGGCGCCATCTCGTGGCCGGGCTGGACGAGGCGACCCAGGCGGCCACCATCGGCGTCGACCTCCTGAACAAGGAGATGGCTCCCGACAGCACCCTCATCCGCGGCAGCCGGATCGACATCGACGAGGTCCAACACCTCTCGCGGGCGATCCGCGCCGTCAAGCCCCACCTCCTGGCGGCGCGACGGGAGATCGCGGCGGTCCACGGCACGGGATTCCTCTTCGGCAACCTGAACCAGGTGCAGAGCCAGGCGACCCAGGACCTCGCGACGAGCGAGACCTCCTACCGACGACTCCACGGGCTGCTCCGAGCCCTCCCCGAGGTGCTCGGCGCCAACGGGCCCCGGACCTACCTCGTGGCGATCATGAACCCAGCCGAGCTGCGCTACTCGGGTGGTGCCACCCTGCAGGTGGCGACCTTGCGATTCGACGACGGCACCTTCGAGCTCGGCCCGAGCCGCAGTGTCGCCGACGTCGACCAGACCCAGCCCTTCCTCACCTGGGCCGGGGTTCCCGGAGACCCCTTCCACTCCGGAGAGCCGACGCGGCTGGCCAACGCGACGTTCTCGCCGTGGTGGCAGGTGTCCGGGGAGGAGCTGCTCCGTGCCTGGCAGGCCCAGACCGGACAGCGTTGCCAGGGACTCATCACCGTGGATCTCCAGGCACTCGCCGCCCAGTTCGAGGTCAGCGGACCGATCCAGGTCAAGGGCTACGGAGAGCTCGACGCGAGCAACCTCGTCCACACGCTGGCGGGGAGCTACGACAAGTTCCAGGACCCCTACCAACGCAGACGGCTCAACAACGCGATCGCTCCGGCGTTCCAGCAGCGGCTGCTGAGTGGAGGCGACTACGTCGCGAAGGCACACCTCCTCCTGAACGGCGCGAAGGGTCGCCACGTCGCGTTCTACTTCCGGGACAGTCGCGCCCAACGGGCCTTCGGTGCGGTCGGCATGTCCGGGAACCTCTCGAAGAGCGGCGGGGACTACCTCGGGGTCTTCAGCCAGAACCTCAACGGCAGCAAGACCGACTACTGGCAGACACGACAGGTCAGCACTCGCGTCGCCCTCCGAGCCGACGGAAGTGCCGACGAGGTCGCCAACGTCATCACCCAGAACCCCTCGCCTCCCTACGAGCTGAAGGGCAAGGACCCGCGAACCGGCTATGCGACCCGCTGGCTCGGCACCCTGCTCGGGGTGTTCCTGCCGCAGGACAGCCACGTCAGCACCGTCACGGTCGACGGGAGGGACCTGCGGCATCCCTGGCTCACCACGACCGCGATGCACCTGCGGGGTGTCCGGAACCGGCTCGTCGTCCGCCACTCGTGGCTCCTGGGCCCTGACCAGTCCGGCCGCCTGGACATCGACTACCACGTCCCACGGGCCGCGACCGTCGACAAGCACGGGGACCTGACCTACCGCATCTCGCTCGACCCGCAGGATCTGGTGAGCCCTCAGTCCAACTCCGTGACCCTGTCCATCCCGAGCGGATACCGGTTCGGGACGCTGCCGAGCGGGTGGTCGACGACGTCCTCGCACACGGCCGTCCTGCGCGTGCCCCGGCTGATCGCGTCGAGCTCCTGGGAGGTTCCCGTCGTCAAGGAGTAGCGGCGGCGCCTGCCTCGGCCAGGTGCAGCCGGGCGAGCTCGGCCAGGAAGTCGCTCACATTCGCCGCGACGACCTCCTCCTCCACGTCGTGGAGACGCGCCAGCTCGCTCACGATCTCAGCCTCGGACCTCAGACCGTTCACGGACTCCCAGATCTCGGCCGCCGAGCCCTCGAAGACGTACGGCAGCAGGTCGGGACGGGCGAGGTCGAGCACCACCGCCCGCGGGGCCGATCCCGGCCCCGACTCGACGTACGCCGTGCTGGTGGCGCGCCGCCACACCGTCGCCTGGGACTCGTCACGGATCCCGTTGGTGGGCGTATCGGGCACGCGCCGAGTTTAGGCGTGGCAGCATCCGTCGATACCATGTCCCCTCTGTCCATTTCGAGAGGCATCCACCGCTGATGACTGCTCCACCCACGCACGCCGACTACCAGCTGAGCCAGCTCGACCAGCTGGAGGCCGAGTCGATCCACATCTTCCGTGAGGCGGCTGCCGAGTTCGAGAAGCCGGCGCTGATGTTCTCCGGCGGCAAGGACTCCATCGTCATGCTCCGCCTGGCCGAGAAGGCGTTCTTCCCCGCGAAGATCCCCTTCCCGCTCGTGCAGATCGACACGGGCCTGGACTTCCCCGAGGTGCTCGAGACCCGCGACAACTGGGTCAACCGGCTCGGCGTGCACCTGGTGGTGGCCAGCATCGACGAGGCCATCGCGAACGGCGTCGTCGTGGACGACGGCAAGACCAGCCGCAACCGCATGCAGACCGCCACCCTCCTCAACTGCGTCGAGGAGAACGGCTTCACCGCGATGTTCGGCGGCGGCCGCCGCGACGAGGAGAAGGCCCGCGCGAAGGAGCGCGTCTACTCCCACCGCGACGACTTCGGCCAGTGGGACCCGAAGAACCAGCGCCCGGAGCTGTGGAGCCTCTACAACGGCAAGCTCCACGGTGGCGAGCACATGCGCGTCTTCCCCCTCTCGAACTGGACCGAGCTCGACGTGTGGCACTACCTCCGCCAGGAGGGCGTGGAGCTCCCGTCGATCTACTTCGCCCACAACCGGCGCGTCTTCAACCGCGACGGCATGTGGATGAGCGAGAGCCCGCTCAACCCGTGCAAGCCGGGTGAGGAGGTCGTGGAGAAGACGGTGCGCTACCGCACCGTCGGCGACCTGACCCTGACCGGCGCGGTGGAGTCCGACGCCGACACCCTCGACAAGATCATCGACGAGATCGCCATCGCCCGGGTCACCGAGCGTGGCGCGACCCGTGGTGACGACCGATTCTCCGAGGCCGCCATGGAGGACCGGAAGAAGGAAGGCTACTTCTGATGCCCGAGATGTCTACGGTGACCGAGCCGCACCAGGGCCGAGCGCCGATGGACCTGCTCCGCTTCGCGACCGCAGGATCGGTCGACGACGGCAAGTCCACCCTGATCGGACGGCTCCTGCTCGACTCCAAGTCGATCTTCGAGGACCAGCTCGAGGCCGTCGAGGCGACCAGCCACTCGCGCGGCTACGACTACACCGACCTGGCCCTGCTGACCGACGGCCTGCGCTCCGAGCGCGAGCAGGGCATCACGATCGACGTCGCCTACCGGTACTTCGCGACCCCGACCCGCAAGTTCATCATCGCCGACACCCCGGGGCACATCCAGTACACCCGGAACATGGTGACCGGCGCCTCGACCGCCGACCTCGGTCTCGTGCTCGTCGACGCCCGTCAGGGGCTGACCGAGCAGAGCCGCCGGCATGCCGTGCTGCTCTCCCTCCTCCGAGTCCCGCACCTGGTGCTGGCCATCAACAAGATGGACCTCGTGGACTGGTCGGAGGAGATCTACGAGAGCATCCACAACGAGTTCACGAACTTCGCGACCAAGCTGTCGATCCCCGACCTCGAGGTCATCCCGATCTCGGCGCTGCGCGGCGACAACGTCGTGACCCGCTCGGAGAACACGCCGTGGTACCACGGCCCGACGCTGATGCACCACCTGGAGCACGTCCACGTCGCCTCCGACCGCGACCTGGTCGACACCCGCTTCCCCGTGCAGTACGTCGTACGTCCCAAGAGCGACGAGTACCACGACTACCGCGGCTACGCCGGGCAGGTGGCCGGTGGCGTGCTCAAGCCGGGCGACGAGGTCGTCGTCCTGCCCAGCGGCATGACCTCGACCATCGCGGGCATCGACCTGTTCGACCAGGAGATCCCCGAGGCCTTCCCGCCGATGTCGGTGACCGTGCGACTCGCCGACGACGTCGACGTGAGCCGTGGCGACATGATCGCGCGGACCAAGAACGCTCCCAAGCCCAGCCAGGACATCGACGCGATGATCTGCTGGATGACCAACGAGCCGCTGCGTCCGCGGCAGAAGCTCGCCATCAAGCACACGACGCGCATGGGTCGCGCCTTGGTGAAGGACATCCAGTACCGCCTCGACGTCAACACCCTGCACCGTGACCAGGACACCAAGGAGCTCGCGCTCAACGAGATCGGCCGCGTCCAGCTGCGCACCACCGTGCCGCTGCTGTGCGACCCCTACTCGAAGAACCGCACGACGGGCTCCTTCGTCCTGATCGACGAGGCCACAGGCGTCACCGTCGGCGCGGGCATGATCAACTCCGGCGCCTGACGTCCCTCCCCGAGCGAAGGAAGAGTCGCTACCGCACATGATCGATCTCGGCGATGTGCGCATCGCAGTCATCGGCCTCGGCTACGTGGGCCTGCCGGTTGCGGTGGCCTTCGCCCGGGACTACGACGTCATCGGTTTCGACATCGACCGACGACGGGTGAGCGAGCTGCGCGCTGGCTCCGACCACACCCATGAGGTGTCGTCCGAGGACCTCGCCGGCGCCAGGCGACTGACGGTGACCGCCGAGCCCGAGGACCTGCACACGGCCTCCGTCTACATCGTCACCACGCCGACTCCGATCGACCAGCACAAGCAGCCCGACCTCAGTCACGTCCTGTCCGCCACCCGGACCGTCGCTGCTGCCCTCCGTCCGGGCGACGTAGTCGTCTACGAGTCCACGGTGTACCCCGGCGCGACCGAGGAGGAGTGTGTGCCGCTCCTCGAGGAGGTCAGCGGCCTCGTCTTCAACCAGGACTTCTTCGTCGGCTACAGCCCCGAGCGCATCAACCCCGGCGACCGCGAGCACCGCTTCACCGGCATCTGCAAGGTGACGTCGGGCTCGACCCCCGAGGCGGCCAAGCTCGTCGACGCGCTGTACGCCTCGGTCGTGGAGGCCGGCACGCACCTCGCCCCTTCGATCAAGGTGGCCGAGGCCGCGAAGGTCATCGAGAACACCCAGCGCGACATCAACATCGCGCTCGTCAACGAGCTTGCCGTCGTCTTCCATCGCCTCGGTATCGACACCGGTGCGGTGCTCGAGGCCGCCGGAACCAAGTGGAACTTCCTGCCCTTCAGACCCGGACTCGTGGGCGGTCACTGCATCGGCGTCGACCCCTACTACCTCACGCACAAGGCCGAGGCCATCGGCTACCACCCCGAGCTGATCCTGGCGGGACGCCGGCTCAACGACTCCATGGGCTCCTACGTCGCGTCCCAGCTGGTGATGGCGATGGTGCGGAACCGGATCGACATCCGCGACGCACGCGTCCTGATCCTCGGGCTCACCTTCAAGGAGAACACCCCGGACGTGCGCAACACCCGGGTGATCGACGTGTGCCGTGAGCTCGAGAGGGTCGGGGTCGCGGTCGACGTGCACGATCCCTGGGTCGACGACGAGACCGCGCGTCGTGACCACGACATCTCGCTCGTCTCGGCCCCGGCGACCGATGCCTACGACGGCGTGGTGCTCGCGGTACCGCACCGCGAGTTCCTGGCCATGGGGTCGTCCGCGATCCGCGCGTTCGGACGCACCGACGGTCACGTCTTCTACGACCTGAAGTCCGCCTTCGCCTCCGACGAGTCCGATCTCCGGCTGTGAGGACGTCATGAGACTCCTCATCACCGGCGGTGGCGGCTTCATCGGGTGCAACCTGGCCCGGCTCGCCCTCCAGGGCGGACACGACGTACGGGTGCTCGACGACTTCTCGACCGGGTACGCCGACAACCTCGCGGGTCTCGAGGTCGAGCTGGTCGAGGGCTCGATCCTCGACTCGACGCTCACGCGGCGGGCGATGGCCGGGGTGGACTCCGTCGTCCACCTCGCGGCCCTGGGCAGCGTTCCGCGCAGCGTGGCCGATCCTCTGCGAAGCCACGAGGTGAACGCCCGGGGCACGCTGGAGGTCCTGATGAGTGCCCGCGACGCCGGTGTCGAGCACGTCGTCTTCTCGTCCTCGAGCAGCGTCTACGGGCTCAACCCGGCGCTGCCCAAGTCGGAGCGCGAGTGGACCCGGCCCATGAGTCCCTACGCCGTGAGCAAGCTGGCGGCCGAGCAGTACACGCTCGCCTTCCAGCAGTCCTACGGTTCGCGGACGCTCGCGTTCCGCTTCTTCAACGTCTTCGGTCCCTGGCAGCGCTCCGGACACGTGTACGCCGCGGTCATCCCGGTCTTCCTCGACGCCCTCCTGCGCGGCGAGGCGCTGCCGATCAACGGCGACGGCAGCAACTCCCGTGACTTCACCTTCGTCGGGACGGTGTGCCGGATCCTGTTGGATGCCGCCGAGCGGCGGGTGAGCCATCCCGAGCCGGTCAACCTGGCCTTCGGCACCAACACGTCGATCCTGTCCCTGGTGGACGAGCTCGCCGCCGTGACCGGGCTGACACCCGAGGTCCAGCACCGTGAGCCGCGACCGGGTGACGTCCCCCACTCCCAGGCCGACAACACGACCCTCATGACGCTCTTCCCCGACATCGCTCCCGTGCCGCTCCGCGAGGGTCTCACGGAGACGCTGGCGTGGTTCAGGGCAGACCGAGACCTGTCGAGCACGCCGTGATCGGGAGGGCGACCGCCTTCCTCCGGGAGGCCTGGGCCATGCGCCGCGACCCGTCTGCGTGGGCGCGAGGCCTCGGCGTGGAGGTGGGGAAGGACTGCCGCTTCACCGCCCCGACCCGCGGCATGTTCGGCAGCGAGCCGTACCTCGTCTCCATCGGCGACCACGTCACGATCACGGCAGGTGTCCGCTTCGTGACCCACGACGGAGGCGTCTGGGTGCTGCGCGACCAGTACCCCGACATCGAGCTCTTCGCCCCGGTCACCATCCACGACAACGTCTTCATCGGTCTCGGCGCGACGCTGTTGCCGGGCGTCACGGTCGGACCGGACGCCATCGTGGCCGCCGGCGCCGTCGTCAGTCGCGACGTCCCGCCCGGATCTGTGGTCGGAGGCGTCCCGGCCACGGTCCTGAAGACCGTCGAGGAGTACGCCGCGGAGGTGCTGCCGCGCGCCGTTCACGTCCGCGGACTGCCACCCGCTCAGAAGCGCCGAGCGGTTCTGCAGCACCTGGCCGACACCGAGTCCCGGCAGCGCTCCGGTCAGGCCTGACCGAGACCACGCCGGCGCGCGTCGCGCCAGATGTCGGTCATGGCCCGCGCGGCACGGGCCACGTCGAACTCGGATCCGAGCACCGACGCCCGCACCCGCTCGCGCTCCGCTCGCGTCCGGGCGAGTGCTCTGCGGACGGCGTCGGCCCACGTGGCGTCGTCCTCATCCAGGCCGACGACGTGGACGCCGTCGAGGCGCTCCGCCACGAAGCGACTCCCGGGCAGGTCCGATGCGATCGCCGGCGTCCCGACCGCGAGTGCCTCGACGAGCACCCCCGGCAACCCCTCCTGGGTCGAGGTGAGCAGAAGCACGTCCGCCTCCGCCAGCAGGTGGGGGACATCGGTTCGCTGCCCGAGGAGATGCACTCTCCGCTCCACGCCCAGGTCCCGCGCGATCACCAGCTCCGGCGCCGGCTCCGTCTCACCTGATCGGCCCACGAACACCAGATGCGGCGCCGGCGCCGACTCCTCCGACTCCAGCGCCGCCAGCACCTCCACGGCGCGCACCCGGTTCTTCAAAGGGACTCCCCGTCCGACGTGCATCACCAGCGGGGTCGAGTCCACGACGCCGAGGGCAGCACGCAGGGCACCGTCCGGCCGAACCCCCGACAGCGCCACCAACGGAAGCCCCGACAGGACGACCCGGCAGCGAGGGTCCGAGCGCCAGTCGGAGCGCCACCCCTGCTCCAGCGCAGCGGGTGAGACGCCCAGGATGTCGGTGGCGAAGCGGCCGATCAGGCCCAGGTAGGCACGCTCGAGGACGGCCTCGCCCCGGCTGCGAGGCTGCCGAGCACCGTCCGACCTGAAGTGGGCGATCCGCACCGGCACGCGCAGGGCTGCCGCCAAGGGCAGCAGCACGGCCGACCTCGCGTTCCCCCGCTTCACGTGCAGGTGCAGCGCCGCGGTCTCCCGACGCCCCAGCTGTCGCACCATGCGCCGCCAGAAGCCGAAGGATCGGAACCGCGCGGTGACCACCTGCGCGCCCGCGCCCACGAAGTCGTCCGTGAGCGAGCCCGGGGGACCCGTCTGGAAGATCAGCTGAGAGAACTCCGTGCCGTTGCCACCGAGCTCCCTGAGCAGCTCCAGAGTGCGCACCTCGGCCCCGCCGGCCTCCAACGTGCTGAAGAGGTGCACGACCCTGGATCGCCGTCTCGCAGGGGGCAGGACCCGCCACAGGCTGCGGTAGGCCTCGATGCACCGCTCCCGGTCGAACGGCGATCGCCGGACCCGCCCCAGGGACTGCTCCCGGCTCGTCGCGTCAGGAGGGTCCTCCAGCACCCGCAGCACCGGTTCGGCCCAGGCCCGGTCGTCGGCGTCCAGCGCGCGCAGCTGCACGTCCTGGGGGAACTCCTGGGCGAGAAGGCGGCAGCCGGGTAGGTCGCTGGCGATCACCGGGGTGCCGGCGGAGACGCTCTCGACGATCACACCGGGCAGACCCTCGCGGGTCGAGGTCACCAGCGTGGCTGCGGCGCTTCGCAGCAGAGCCGGAACGTCATGCCTCTCGCCGAGCCAGTGCACGCCGTCCTCGATGCCGAGCCGTCGTG
The DNA here is from genome assembly GCA_049841015.1 of Nocardioides sp. Classification (GTDB taxonomy): domain Bacteria; phylum Actinomycetota; class Actinomycetes; order Propionibacteriales; family Nocardioidaceae; genus Nocardioides. Next base: position 243,804 of record JASGIN010000010.1, on the reverse strand, counting down.
TCTCACGGAGCTGCTCGGCACGCGTGGAGGGCTCGTCGCGTCCGACGAACACCAGGTGCGCGTCGGGCCGCTCGTGGCGGACACCGGCGATCACCTGAATCGCGCGCCACCGGTTCTTGTCGGGGTGGTCGCGGCCGACGTGGAGCACGACGGGCGTCTCCGACCCGACCCCCAGGACCTCCTGCACGGTCTGTCCCGACACCGGCCCCTCGAACGGCGCCAGGTCCAGCCCGGACAACAGGACGCGACATCGTGGGTCCTCCTGCCAGTCCGACCGGTACCCGGCGGTGAGGGCTCCCGGCGACACTCCCAGGATGTCGGTGGCGAAGCGGCGCACCATCCATCGCGCCGAGCCGAGCAGGAGCCGAGCCGACCACCCCGCACGGACGTCGGTCGCGTCGCTGCGGAAATGGACGACTCGACGCGGAACACCGAGAATCCGCCCCCATCCGGCGACCAGGCCCCCGAGCAGACCGATGTGAGTGTGGAACATCGCGGCGTCCCCGACCTGTCGCCAGAGTCGCCAGGCGAAGAGGGGCGACCGCCCCCGGATGAATGTCGTGGCGACGCCGATGGCCTCGAAGTCCGATCGCAGGGCCCCGCCGTCGCGCGCCAGCGTGACCACGCGGTGGTCTCGCGCCTCGTCGCCGAGGGCCGTCAGGAGCTCCAGCGTGCGCAGCTCCGCCCCGCCGCGCTCGAGGGTCGCGAAGAAGTGGACCACTCCCCTCCGGGTCCTCATGCGGTGCGACCTCGAAGCCGGACGACTGTCGCGCCTCCGACCTCCCGGAACGCCCGCACGATCTGGCTCGCGTCGATCTGCGCGTGCCGCATCCAGTACTGCACCGAGACCGCGGCGTACACGAGGTAGGCGACCGTCGACGCGACCGCGGCCCCGCTGGCACCGAAGTGAGGGATCAGGACCAGGCAGGCCACCACGTTGACGAGCACGGCCACGACCGCCCTGAGGTTGAGGATCCAGGCCCGGCCCAGGCGGACGAAGTAGTTCCCGACAGCTCGTTGCACCGCCATCGCGACAACACCCGGGGCCAGCAGGACCAGCGGCCAGCGTGCCCCGGCGAAGTCCGGTCCCCACACCAGGGGCAGCAAAGGCAGCGCCAGCACCGTGATCACCACCATCGCCGGCACGACGAGGAGCGTCGTCACCGCCATCAGGCGCAGCGTCGCGACCCGTGCGCGGGCGTCCTCGACCGCGAACTGGTCCCGCAGGAACGTCGTGCCGATCGTGGTCGCGAAGGCGCCGACGGGCGCAGTCAGCGAGACCGCGACCGAGTAGACACCCACGCTGGCGAGCCCGGCCAACGCCGAGAGCAGGACGATGTCGAAGCGCACGAGGAGTTGGAGCGCCACCTGGCCGAGGTGGAACCGGGTGCCGACGGCCAGCGCACGTGTCACCTCCGCGAGCCTGAAGTCGCGTGGCCGAGCCCGGGTCCAGAGCAGGGACAGGAGCGCGCCGACCAGCGCACCTGCGGCCAAAGCCACCAGGGTGCGCGCCACCGTCAGGTCGCCGATCGCACCCAGGACGGCCACCGGGACCAAGGTGACGACCGCGGAGACCAGGGAGGCCACGGCGGCGCGGACCGGCTCGCCCTCGAGGAACAGCGCGCGCTGAGACCACGTGGAGCTGAGCGTCAGGGCCGTGTAGGCCCCGAGGAAGACGAAGGCCGCCGTCCGGTCGCCCGGTGGGCTCCAGACCACGAGCGCGACGAGCGCGGTGGCCGCGCCGACGACGGTCCCCCAGGCGAGAGAGCCGTACATGGCCGCGGACAGGATCCGGACCCGGTTCTCGACGGTCCGTCCGAAGTGGTGCGCGAAGCCCAGCTCGGCACTCAGCCCCCCCAGGCTCGCAGCGAGCACTCCCAACGACATCAGGAGACTGACCAGACCCCGGCCGTCCGGCCCCAATGACCGTGCCATGACGAGGCTGGTGACGAACGCGAGCACCAGCACCAGCGTGCGCAGGCCGATGGAGCCGAAGAGGACGCGCACGGACGAGCCCGGTGCCTCGGTCCGATCGAGCAGCCGTGCGGCTGCACGAGAGGCGAGCAGCAGGGCGGCCGCTGCGACCGCCGCCATGGTCGCCAGCACGAGCACCGTGGGGACCTGGGCGAAGCTGTTGCGCACCTGCAGGAGGAACGTGAAGGCGAGGAGACCAGCGATGGGCGACCAGTTCCGGTCACGACGCGCTCTCTCGTTGAGCCAGCCCAGCCCCAGACCCCAGAGGAACAGCAGGGCGAGCGCGCCGGCCACCGTGAAGTTGTGGTAGGCCTCACCGATGATCGAGCCACCGACGTCCCCGACCCGATGCGCGATCTGGGTGTTCATCTCGTCGGCGTTCTGGGATTCGGGAACGGGCGTGCCGAGCTCGACGTACCGCACGAACGCGTCGTGCACAGGGATCCAGTAGGTCTGTCCTCCCTGGTAGGACTCCCCCAGGTCGTGATGCCAGGTGACGGTCGCGGAGACGACCTCGAGCGTCTCACCCAGCTGGCTCAGCCCGTCGAGTGGCGAGTAGGACACGTGGCTGAGGTCGAAGCCCTCGCTCTGGCGGGTCTGCGAGACCACCGAGATGGGGACCAGCACCAGCAGGCCGATCACGAGCATCGCCCGAGGTCGAGGAAGCCTGCGTTGCACAGCGACCATCGTCAGGGCCGCGGCGAGCGGGAACAGCACCTCGCCCCGCAGCCCCAGCGGGAACCCGACCGCACCGAAGCAGGCGAAGGCGACGTACAGCGACCGCGTGGACCACCGCCTGTGGTCGAGCGACGCCAGGACGAGTCCGATTCCGATCAGGTCGTAGTACAGCTGCACGGGTGCCGCGCCCTTGGCCGCGAGGTAGTCGGCGTACGACGAGCCGAGACCGATGCCCTCCTGCCGCGCGAAGACCGCCCAGGCGACGATGGCGGCGAGACCGACCACCGTCCCGACGAACGAGACCGCCTGCACCCACGACAGGCCGACCCGCGCGGGTCGTTCCTCCGAGGGCCGCGGAACGTCCGGCCGGTTCGCCCGGCTGCCGACCAGGCCGGCACCACAGGCGAACGCCACGATCGCGAGCAGTGAGATCCAGACCGCCATCGCGGTCGCCGGGACGTGGATGAACCGCTCGATGTAGTCCTGGTTGGCGTGATGCCGGAAGAGGAACTGCGGAAGCGCGCCCAGGTGGAAGACCACCAGGACGACGAGGCACACGAACGGCATGGACCAGACGCCGCCCGAGCTCGAGCGCGCCACGAGGACCAGACACAGCGCACTGACCAGGATGCTGAGCACGGCCAGAGGACGCAGCCCGAAGTCCTCGGAATGCGGCAGCAGCACAAGACCTGCGAGCAGCAACCCCACGAGCACGGACACGCTCGCGGTACGAGGACGACGGGCGAGCCAGGACGACACCCTCGCTGCGCGACGTCTGATCGACGGCAGGTTCACGTCTGACCCAGGACCCTGTCGAGAAACTGCTCCAGGACCTCCGGACGCGTCGAGAGGCAGATGCGGTCGGCCGTCACCAGGGCCGCGCGGGACGCGCGCTCGTAGGCGCCCGGCTCCTCGACGAGAGCCAGCACGGCTGCTGCAAGCCGGTCGGCCGTCGGGGTCGCGACGACCTGGGCGGCGTCGAGCAGCTCGGGGATTCCCCCGGCTGCACTGCCCACGGCCGGGAGGCCGACGGCGAGCGCCTCCACCACGGCGCGCGGCAACCCCTCACTGCGGGAGGGGAGGCAGAAGACGTCTGCCTCGTCGTACGCCGACCGCAATTCGTCGGGGTCGGACACGTGTCCCCTGATCCGACAGCGGTCGGCGATGCCGAGCTGCGCGGCCCGAGTCTCGAGCCAGTCGGTGCGATCGCCTCCCCCGACCAGATCGGCAGTGACGTCCAGCCCACGATCCGCCAGTGCTCGTACCAGCTCGAGGACGAGGTCCTGGCCCTTGCTCAGTCCCGTGTTGGTCCCGACGGTGAGGATGCGGAGCCGCGGAGCCGGCGGGGCCGACCGCGCCTCAGACCTCACCCCGGCGAGCCGGACGTTGCTCCGCACGAGGGTGGCGACGCCGGGCGGCGCCGGGTACTGCCGCTGCAGGTGCTGGCTCGTCACGTAGACGACGCCGGAGGAGCGCCGGAGCACCATGCGCGACATCAGGACGAGGAGGCGGGTCGCGGAGCGGGACGCGCCCCGGACCACCAACGAGGCGGGATCCGCGACGACGTTGGCGATCACGGGACGGCCGCGGAGGCGGGCGAGGAGGCCGACGACCAGCGACAGGGGCTCCGGCACGCGGACCCAGACGGCGTCGTGCTGACCGAGACTGCGCCAGACGACGGCGGCGGTGGACGGGAGGCCTCGCACCAACGAGCCCCAGGAGTCGTAGTCGGGAACACCGACGTGCTCGACCCCCGGACCTGTCATGGCACCGCTGGACCTCTGACCGGACCGGCTCGCCCGGTCCGAGGCGGCGTCGCGCGAGATGACGGTCACGCGACGCCGAAGTCCGCGCAGCGGAGCGAAGGCGTCGTACTCGCCCGCGGGGTGGGTGGCGTACGCCACGCCGTCGGGACCGCGGAGAACCCGGACGTCCGAGGCGACCAGAAGGCGCGAGGTCGGGCTCACCGATCCCCTTCCGGGACCCGGATCCCCGACCAGGTGTGATGTCGGCCCGCGGTCGACAGGATGAACCGGACGACGCGGCTGCTGGTGTCGGCGACGTCGTACCCCTCGGGCATCGAGCTCGGAGCCTCTGCCATCGCGACGGCGACGGCACGCTCGGCGTCGTCGGCGTCGAGTCCGGTCATCAGGATCGTGCCGGCGTCGAGGGCCTCGGGGCGCTCGATCGAGTCGCGGAGGGTCACGGCAGGGAAGCCGAGAATCGCGGACTCCTCGCTGATGGTGCCCGAGTCGGAGAGCACGCACGCGGCGTCGAGCTGCAGCCGGTTGTAGTCGTGGAAGCCGAAAGGCTCCAGCCACCGGATGTCGTCGGAGCCGAGGTCGCCGGCCTCCTCGAGGCGTCGTCGCGTGCGGGGGTGGGTCGACACGACCACGGGGTACCCGAACCTGCGGTGCACCGCGCCGAGGACCTCCAGCAGCATCCTGAGCCGCTCCGGCGAGTCGACGTTCTCCTCGCGGTGGGCGCTGGCCAGGAAGTAGCGCTGGGGGGTCAGTCCGAGACGGCCGACGACGTCGGAGGCGTCGATTCCGGAGCGGGCGTGGTCGAGGACCTCACGCATCGGCGACCCGATCACGACGACGCGGCGTGGGTGCAGACCCTCGGAGAGCAGGTTGCGGCGGGCGTGCTCGGTGTAGGCGAGGTTGAAGTCGGCCACGTGGTCGACGAGGCGCCGGTTGGTCTCCTCCGGCACGTTCTCGTCGAAGCAGCGGTTGCCGGCCTCCAGGTGGTAGACGGGGATTCGCATCCGCTTCGCGATCACCGCGGCGATGCACGAGTTGGTGTCGCCGAGGACGACGACCGCGTCGGGCCGCTCCGCCATGAGCACGCGCTCGGTCGCCATCAGCACGCCGCCCAGCACGGCGCCGAGGCTGGAGGTGTCGACGTCGAGGTAGTGGTCGGGCGCCCGCAGCCCGAGGTCGTCGAAGAACACGTCCTTGAGCGCGGGGTCGTGGTTCTGGCCGGTGTGGACCAGCCGGTGCTCGACGCCCTCGGTCGCGTCCAGCCGCGCGATCACGCGCGCCAGCCGGATGATCTCGGGCCGGGTGCCGACGATGGTCATCACCTTGAGCTCGCTCACGCCGGGGTCACCTCCTCGGGGTACTGGTCGGGGTCGTCACGGTCGAGCAGCTGGTTGGACCAGAAGACCGTGACCAGCTCGTCGTTCCCGACGTTGCGGATGTTGTGCACCCACAGCGTCGGCATGTCGACGTACGCCGGCGCGTCGCCCGAGACCCGGAACGTCACGACCTCGTCGTGGAGCAGGCGGCGCAGCGCGATCTCGGCCTCTCCGGCGACGACGAAGAACCGCTCCACCTTCCGCAGGTGGTAGTGGTCGCCACGCGTGCGACCGGGGTGGGTGGTCGAGACGTACACCTGGCCGGGCCCACCGTGCGCGCGGACTCCCTCGACGAGCCGGCCGCGTGCGTCGGCGTGGGCGTCGACGGTGAACGGGAGGCCCGTCGGAAACAGGGCGGCGCGGTAGGTGTTGAACAGGTCGACCGAGAACGCGTCGGACAGGTCGGGTACGTCGCCCCGCCCGGCGTACAGCTCGTGGAAGCCTTGGACTCGCTCGAGCACGTCGGAGACACGGTGGTCGATCCCCGCCACGTCCCTGCTGTCGTCGTGCCGGTGTACGGCGGCTTCGAGCAGCGCCTGCGCGGCGTCCTGCGCGTGCAGCAGGGGCACGGTGGCGTCGACCTTCACCTCCGGAGCTCCGCCGGTCGCCACCTCGTGGCAGAACGTCGCGACGAAGGAGTTGTACGCCGGGCGGCCGTGCTCGCCGAACAGGTTCGGCAGCACGAGGTCGGCGGTGGTCCCGGGCAGCCCGCGCAGGATCTCCGCAGCCCGGCGCTTGCCGCGGCCGTAGGCGGTGTCCTGGTCGTGGTGGCGGCTGTTGGCGTGGACGACGTGCACGGGACGGCCGTCGAGCGCCTTCGCGAGGGCCTCGGCCGCGACGACGTTGCCCTGCTCGACCTCGTCGTCGGTCTCGGCGCGGTTGACGCCGGCCAGGTGGAGGACGGTGTCGACGTCGGCGAGCGCGTCCGCGAGGCGCGACGGGTCGGCCGTGTCGTCGCGCCCCAGCCGGACCGCGTCCACACCGTACCGCGCGCGCAGCCGGCACGCGGTGTGCCAGCCGAGGAACCCGTGTCCACCGGTGATGGCGACCTTCATCGCAGTGCCTCCCACGCCTCGAGGCCGACGGGAGGCTCCCATCGGTCTCGCAGCCAGCCGTCGTCCTGACGCTGACCGAACCACATCATCTCCAGTCGGCGGCTCCAGCTGACGGCCCGGGACCAGTGTCGGCCGATCCCCCGGCCCGCGCCGGCGACGCTGCGGGCGAGGGGGACGGGCAGGTGGCGGGGCTCGCGCCCGCCGAGCCGACGGACCAGCTCGGCGACGGTGAGCCCCTCCCAGGGGTGCAGGACGACAGGGGGCGGTGGCGCCTCGGACAGGGTCACGAAGGCGAGCGCGTCGGCGACGTTCGACACGAGGGCCTGCGGCGTCGGCGCGTCCCCGGTCCCGGCCACCGAGGCGAGGGGCGAGGCGACCACACGCGCCAGGGCCCGGGTCACGTCGCGGCCGCGGCCGTGCACGGACGTCGGGCGGTAGACGACCACCCCGTGGGCGCCCCGGAGCGCCTCCTCGGCCAGCGCCTTGGCCCAGGAGTACGCGCTGAACGGGCTGTGGTCCGGCGACTCGTCGAGCACCGGTCGAGGGCCCTGCACGGCGGCGGTGCTGACGTGGACCAGCCGGGAGCCGGGCGGACGCGCGGCGTGGAGCAGCAGTGGCAGGAGCGCATCGGCGCCGACCAGGCTCGGGTCGAGCGGGGAGCCCGGCGCGGCCATGCCGGCGGCGTTCACCACCGCGTCGCAGCCGTCGAGGCGGCCGCGCATCTCGGTGGTCAGGGCTCCGAGACCCTCCCGAGCCTCGTGGAGCTCCGCGACCGAGCGCGCGGAGCAGGTCAGCCGTGGCGCGGTGACCGGGAGCACCCCGGCTCCGCGGGCGCACAGTGACTCGGCCACGGCACTGCCGATGAATCCGGTGGCCCCGACCACGGCGACGCGGGTCATGCGGGCACCCCCACGGCGTCGTGGAGCAGGCGCTCGAGACGTTCGGCGCCGACCCTCTGGCCCAGGTCGTGTGCGTAGGCGAGGCGGCCGCGCTCGCCCATCGCCGCCAGCTGACCGGGATCGGCCGCCGCTACCTCCGCCAGCACGGCGGCAATGGACCGCGGGTCACCGGGGACGGCCACGAAGCCGCACCCCGCCCGGTGTACGACCTCGGCGGCCTCCCCGGCGACCGCGCAGACGACGGGCAGTCCGCAGGCCATGGAGGCCTGGAGCTTGCTGGGGATGGTGCCGCGGAAGAGCGGCAGGTCCTGCAGGGAGACCAGCTGAGCGTCGGCCGCCGCCATCAGCTCCGGCATCTCCGCGAGCGGACGACGACCGAGGAACAGCACCCGGTCCGCGACGCGGAGCTCGTCGGCCAGGGCACGCAGCCCGGGTACGGCGACGCCGTCGCCCACGATCGCCAGGCCGACCGAGGCGTCGCCGAGCAGCTCCAGCGCGCGCACCGCCGCGTCGAGGCCCTGCACCTCACCGACCCCTCCGGCGTACATCACCCAGCGGCGGGATCCGTCGAGCGGCGAGGGAACGGGCCTCGGCACCGGCCGGAAGACGTCCTCGTCGATCCAGTTCGGGATCGACACCGGCCGGACCCGGCTGCCGCGGTCGGCTAGCGTGTCGGCCATGGTCGGGCTGAGCGCCGCGATGCCGGCGGCGCCGCGGTAGAGCCGCGCGAGCCACGAGCCGAGCGCGCGCTCGACGCGCTGCGTCGTACGTGCGCTGCCGATGAAGCCGCTGGCCGTGACGGTCTCGGGCCACAGATCCTGGACGTAGAGGACGTAGGGCACACCCCAGACCCGGCGCAGCGTCATCGCCGCCAAGCCGACCGTGGCCGGGTCAGGTAGGTCAGACACACGTCCACGTCGCGGAGCCAGCCGACCTGGGCGGTCGCGGAGGTCGCGAACGAGCCCAGGGTGACCGCCCGGCGTACGGCGGAGCGGTCGTGGCTCGGGACGTCGGGCACCCGGAGCAGGCGTACGCCGTCGCGGACCTCGTGCTGGCGCGGACGCATCCGGTAGCCGGCGTACACCCGGCCCTCGGGGTAGCTGGGGAACCCGGTCAGCACCTTGAGGTCGTGGCCGCGGGCGGCTAGCGCCCGCGCGATGGCGGTCGGGTGCGCGGCCGATCCCGTCTCGGGCTCGTACCACTGCGTGACCATGCCGATCCTCACCGCGCCACCACCACGACGCGACGCGACAGCAGGGCCGGGAGACAGAGGTACGCCGCGGCGACGGCCAGGCTGAGCACGACCGCGAGAGCCGTGGGCAGCAGCCACGAGACGGCGAGGACGACGGCCGTGCACCCACCGACGACCGCCGTGCTGGCGACGTGGGAGAGGCCGTGGTCGGTCAGCCGCTGGTAGACGTGGGTGCGATGGGCGCGGAGGACCGGCTCTCCATGGCGCAGCCGTCGCACGAGCGTCCACGACGTGTCGGCGACGTACACCAGCGCCGGCGCCACGCCCCACCACAGGTTGTCGTCGCGCACGACGGCCACGACGGCCAGCAGGGCGAGCAGGCTGCCGACGCCATAGCTCCCGACGTCGCCGAGGAAGACCCGCGCGCGGGGGGCGTTCCACGGCAGGAACCCCAGGGCCGCACCGGCCAGCGCTGCGCCGCCCACCGTCGACGCCCCGTCGTGCGCGTGCGCCCCGAGCAGGCAGAACCAGCCACCGCCGAGGGCGGCGACGACCGCGGAGATCCCGTTCACGCCGTCCATGAAGTTGAAGGCGTTGACGTAGCCCACCGTCCAGACGGCGCCCACGACGACGAGCCATCCCACGTCCGAGCCAGGTGCGGCCCAGGCCAGGAGCGCGACCGAGCCGAGGGCGAGCAGGGTCTGGGCGACGAGGCGCGCGGCCGCCGACGTCTCGCCGAGGTCGTCGCGGAGCCCGACGAGGGCCAGCGCGCCCGTCCCGAGCACCAGGGCGAGGGCCAGCCCGAACGGATGGGCCCACGGAGACCGTAGGTGGCCGTGCAGGACGGCTCCGACCAGCGCCCCGGCCGCGAGCCCGGCCAGCACGGCGAGGCCGCCTCCGCGGGGAACGACGTCGTCGTGCGACGAGCGACGGTTGGGGACGTCGAGAACCCGGCGGCGTATCAGGAGTGCCGTCGTCGGCCTCGTGACGACCAGCGTCACGAGCAGGGCGGTGAGGAAGGCCAGGCCGAGGGTCACGTCAGGCGTCGACGAGCGCCGCGAAGCCGGGCTGGGACCGCAGGAGGGCCATCACCTGGTCGACGTCGAGCCGCTCGGTGTTGTGGGAGTGGTAGTCGTCGGCGGCCTCGAGCGCGTCGCCCGCCTCGAAGTAGTCGCCGTAGTTGAGGTCGCGGGCGTCGACCGGCACGCGGTAGAACGCGCCCTGGTCCTCGGCGCGGGCCAGCTCCTCGCGGGTCGCCAGGGTCTCGAACAGCTTCTCGCCGTGCCGGGTGCCGATCACCTTGATGTCGGGCTCGACGCCCATCACCCGCGCCACGGCGGTCGCCAGGTCGCCCACGGTGCTGGCCGGCGCCTTGCGGACGAAGAGGTCACCGGAGGTCGCCGCCTCGAACGCGTGGTCCACGAGGGAGACGGCGTCGTCGAGCGACATCAGGAAGCGGGTCATCGCAGGCTCGGTCACCGTCATCGGCAGCCCACTCTTGACCTGCTCGACGAACAGCGGGATCACCGAGCCGCGCGACAGCATCACGTTGCCGTACCGGACGGTCGAGACCGTCGTGCGGGCCGTGGGGTTGTTGCGGGCGAACGCCTGGGCGACCTTCTCCATGAGGGCCTTGGACATCCCCATCGCGTTGACCGGGTACGCCGCCTTGTCGGTGCCGAGGCAGACGACCGACCGCACGCCGTTGGTGTTGGCCGCCTCGATGACGTTGGCGCTGCCCAGGACGTTGGTGCGGACCGCCTCGAGCGGGAAGAACTCGCAGCTGGGGACCTGCTTCAGCGCTGCCGCGTGGAAGACGTGGTCGACGCCCCGGGTGGCCCGCTCGACGCTGGCCGGGTCGCGGACGTCGCCGAGGTAGAACCGCACCCGCGGGTCGTCGAGCTCGCGCCGCATCAGGTCCTGCTTGAGCTCGTCGCGCGAGAGGATCCGGACCTGCGCGACGTCACCGGCCAGGAGGCGGCGCACCATCGTCGAGCCGAAGGACCCGGTGCCGCCGGTGACGAGGAAGGTCGCCCCGCTCTCGGAGCCTGGACCCGTCATCCCTGCTGCACCTCACGTCGTCTGCTCACCGCCCGAGAAGGGCGCCCGAAGAGTCCCGTCGAGTTTAGGTGAGCGGTCCGTCGCGTCCTATTCGCAGGCCGGTCTCAACCGACCTCGCGCAGGGTGTCGGCGTGGTCGCGGTACCACGCGACGGTGGCGGCGATGCCCTCGGTGAGGTCGATCCGCTCCCGCCAGCCCAGGGAGTGCAGCAGGGAGACGTCGAGGAGCTTGCGGGGGGTGCCGTCGGGCTTGGAGGTGTCCCAGACGCTCTCGCCGGCGTATCCCACTGCTGCGGCGACCGTCTCGGCGAGCTCCTTGATCGTCACGTCGTGGCCCGTGCCGACGTTGACCTGCACGCCGTCGTCGTAGTGCTCCAGCAGGTGCAGGCAGGCGTCGGCGAGGTCGTCGACGTGGAGGAACTCGCGCCTGGGCGACCCGCTCCCCCAGTTCGTCACCGTCGGCACGCCGGCCAGCCGCGCCTCGTCGTAGCGACGGATCAGCGCCGGGAGGACATGGCTCCCGAGCGGTGAGAAGTTGTCGCCGGGACCGTAGAGGTTGGTCGGCATCGCCGAGATCCACGGCAGGCCGTACTCGCGACGCACGGCCTGGACGCCGAGGATCCCCGCGATCTTGGCGATGGCGTAGGCGTCGTTGGTGGGCTCGAGGTGCCCGGTGAGCAGCGAGTCCTCGGTGATCGGCTGCGGCGCCAGTCGCGGGTAGATGCACGACGAGCCCAAGAAGAGGAGCCGCTCGACGCGGTGCTCGAGGGCGGCGTCCATCACGTTGGTCTGGATCCGGAGATTGTCCGAGAGGAACTCCACCGGACGCTGGTCGTTGGCCAGGATCCCGCCGACCTTGGCCGCCGCGAGCACGACGTACCGCGGGCGCAGGTCGGCGAAGAAGTCGAAGACCGACTCACGGTCGCGCAGGTCCAGCTCGGAGGAGCCGCGACCCACCAGGTCCTGGAAGCCTGCGGACACCAGCCGCCGCCAGACCGCCGACCCGACCATGCCGCGATGCCCCGCGACGTACGTCGTGGCCTCGCGGTCGAGCGGTCCCGGCTCGAACGTCGCAGTGGTGACGGCAGGGGTCACGAGAGGGCCGGCCATCCGGGCAGCACGGCCTGGTCGATCCACGGGCGTCCCTCGTGCTGCTGGGCCTCGATGTCGGCGTCCACCATGATCCGGGCGAGCTGGGACCCGTCGACCGTCGCCTTCCAGCCCAAGATTCTCTCGGCCTTCGAGGCGTCGCCGCGCAGCGCGTCGACCTCGGACGGACGCAGGTAGCGGTCGTCGAAGCGGACGTGGTCCTCCCACTGCAGCCCCGCGTGGCTGAACGCGACCTCCATGAACTCGCGCACCGTCAGCGAGCTCCCGGTCGCCAGCACGAAGTCGTCGGGCTCGTCGGCCTGCAGCATGCGCCACATGCCCTCGACGTACTCCGGGGCGTAGCCCCAGTCGCGCTCGGCGTCGAGATTTCCCATGTAGACGTGCTCGTCGAGCCCGGCCTTGATCCGCGCCACGGCCCGGGTGATCTTGCGGGTCACGAACGTCTCGCCTCGGCGTGGCGACTCGTGGTTGAACAGGATCCCGTTGACCGCGAACAGCCCGTAGGCCTCGCGGTAGTTGCGCGTCGCCCAGTAGCCGTAGACCTTCGCCACGCCGTACGGCGAGCGCGGGTAGAACGGCGTCGACTCGTCCTGCGGCGGCGTCTCGGCGCCGAACATCTCCGAGCTGGAGGCCTGGTAGAAGCGGCACTGGACGCCCGACATCCGCACGGCCTCGAGCAGTCGCATCGCCCCCAGGGCCGTCGCGTTGCCGGTGTGCTCCGGCTCGTCGAACGAGACCCGCACGTGCGACTGCGCCGCGAGGTTGTAGACCTCGTCGGGGTCGATCTCGCGCATCAGCGTGATCAGCCGCGCGCCGTCGGTGAGGTCGCCGTAGTGGAGGTACATCCGGGCGTTCGTGTCGTGGGGGTCGCGGTACAGGTGGTCCACGCGCTGGGTGTTGAAGGTCGAGGCACGGCGGATCAGGCCGTGCACCTCGTAGCCCTTCCCGAGCAGCAGCTCGGCGAGGTAGGAGCCGTCCTGGCCGGTGACGCCCGTGATGAGTGCTCGACGCACGTAGGAACTCCAGTTCGCGAGTGAGGAGACGCTGACAGCCCGTCCGAGGAGGGCAACTCATTCTTGCCCTGATCGCTCCGGTTTTCGGGCCATTCCACGAACAGAAGGCGTGTCGGGATGGAACGATTGACGCCGTGACCGACATCTACGAGCCGTCGCTCCTGCGCGGCTCGACCTCCCCCTCGGGCGTCCGGCGATACGACGTCTGCAACGTCCCGATCGCCGACCTCGACGCGCTCGCCGCGGCCGAGTTGATCGTCGGCCACGCGGCCAAGCGCACCAGCTACCAGGTGCACCTGTGCAACGCCTACACGCTCTCGCTGGTCGACCGCGACGACGTGCTCCGCAAGGCCCTGCTGGCCGCCGACCTGAACCTCCCCGACGGCACGCCCGTCGCGTGGATGGGGCGCGGCACGACCGCGCAGACCGGCCCCGTGCGCGGCCCCGGTCTCGTCGGCGCGGTCGCCACCGCCGGCCTCGGCGTGGCCCGCCACTACCTGTGGGGCGGCAAGGACGGCGTCGCCGACGGGATGGCCGACGGCCTGCGGGCCGCGGTCCCCGGCGTCGAGATCGTCGGCACCGAGACCCCGCCGTTCCGGCTGCTGTCCGACGAGGACCTCTTCGACCTCGCCGGTCGGGTCCGCGCCTCGGGCGCCAACATCCTCTGGGTCGGGCTCGGCACGCCGCGCCAGGACTACGTCGTCCACCGCCTGGCTCCGCTCCTCGACATGCCGATCGTCCCGGTGGGCGCCGCCTTCGACTTCTGGTCGGGCGCCGTCGCCGAGGCTCCGGCGTTCCTGCACGGGTCGGGCTTCGAGTGGGTCTACCGCCTGTCCAAGGAGCCGCGCCGCCTGTGGCGCCGCTACCTCATCGGCAACCCGCGCTTCCTGATGTCGGCCTGGCGGCACCGCCGCTCAGCCGGCGTCTGACCCACCGGTCTCGCGCGCTCGCACGGTCGCCTCGCTGGCGCGCGCCCTCGCTCCGGCCGGTACGTCGTGCAGCACCAGCGCGTGGACCCCGATGCTCGCGCCCTCGCCGATGGTGATGTCGCCGAGAATGCTCGCCCCGGCTCCGACCTCGACGTCGTCCTCGAGCACCGGTGCGCGGTCGTCGCGGCCGTCGTTCCCGATCGTGACGCCGTGCCGCAGGGTGACGCGAGCCCCCAGCACCGTGCTCTGGTGCACGACCAGGCCGTAGCCGTGATAGATCGTGAGGCCGGGCCCGGCGGTGACGCTGACCGGGATCTCGCACCCCACGAGGCCCTCGCCGAACGCCCGGTAGGCCAGCGCGACGGCAACCGAGACGGGGTGACGGCGACCGAGCCGGCGCCGCACGAGCTGGGCGAACCGGAAGAAGATCAGGAAGACCTGGATGCGCGGCGTCCCACGGTTGGCGCCCCAGTCCTGAAGAATCTCACGGCGCACAGCCCGAACCCTAGACCAGGAGGTCCCGTCATTCCGGCCACGATCGCGGTCGCCGCGCAGACGCCGCCGCCCCTGGGCGGCCAGGCGGCGCTGGTGCAGGCGCTGCTCGACGCGGAGGACCCCCGGGTGCGGCTGGTGCACGTGCCGTTCCGGTTCAGCGACTCGATGGCCGACATGGGCCGTCCCGGCCTCGCGAAGATCCGCGCGCTGGTGCGGGCCGTCGCGGGGACGTGGCGGGCGCGCAGGCAGGGCGCCCGCGTCCTCTACTACTGCGTGGCGGGCGCGGAGCGGTTCCCGCTGTGGCGCGACGCGGCGTTCCTGGCGGCTTGCCGGTGGCGGTTCGACCGGACGGTGTACCACTTCCACGCCGGCGGCGCCGCCGACTACCTGCGCCGGGCGCCGGGCTGGGAGCGGCTGCTGCTGACCCGCGCGATCGGGCGGCCGGATCTCGGGATCAAGCTCAGCCCGACCAGCCCCGACGACCCGGAGTATTTCCGCGCTCGGCGCGTGGCCGTCGTGCCCAACGGCGTGGGATCGGCGAGCGACCCGGCGTACGCCGCGCCGAGGCGTGAGCGCGCGCCGGACGCCCCGGTCCGGCTGCTGAGCGTCGGGAAGCTCACCGCCAGCAAGGGCTGCTTCCGCCTGGTCGAGCTGGTGCGCGACCTGCGCGGCCGAGGCCTGGACGTGTCCGCCGAGCTCGTGGGCGACCCCGACGGTCCCGAGACCGTCCGGCGGCTCGCGGACCTGATCGACGAGCACAGGCTCACGGAGCACGTGACGCTCCCGGGAACACTGCAGGGACAACAGAAGTGGGACGCCTTCGCAGCGGCGGACTTCTTCGTGTTCCTGACCGATTTCGAGCACGAGAACGTGCCGTTGGTGATCATCGAGTCCATGATGTGCGGCCTCCCGGTCATCGCCACCCGGTGGCGCGGCATCCCCGGCCTCCTCGACGACGGTGAGCTCGGCACGCTGGTCGACCTCGACGACTGGTCAGCCCTCGTCGACGACGTCGCGAGCGCTGTCGGCGACCCAGGGCGCACCGCCGCGGTGGCCGAGCGGGCCCGCGACGCCTGGCGCACCCGCCACACCTCGGCCGCCTACACCGAGGCCCTGGTCGACGCCCTCGCCTCGGTCGACGGCGCCACCACCCCGGCCGGGAGCGTGCAGCGATGAGCCGCGTCCTGGTCACCGGTGGCTCCGGGTTCATCGGCACCTACCTCGTGGAGGAGCTGGCCCAGGAGGGCCACGAGGTCCGCAACCTCGACGTACGCCGTCCTCCGTTGCGCGAGGAGGCCTGGCGCGAGGTGGACGTGACCGAGCCCGCCGCCGTCCGCGACGCCTACGCGGAGTTCGCCCCCGAGGCCGTCGTCCACCTGGCCGCGCGCACCGACACCTACTCCGACGATGTCGACGAGTACGCCGGCAACTGGGTCGGCACCGAGGTCACCTGTCGCGCCGCCGTCGACGCCGGCGTCGCCCGCTACGTGTCGACGTCGACCCAGTACGTCCACGCGACCGACTCGGCGCCGTCCGACGACCAGGACTTCTCGCCCTTCACGGCGTACGGCTCGAGCAAGGTGCGCTCGGAGGAGGTGACGCGGTCGGTCCTCGACGGGACCGACACCGGCTACGTCATCATCCGGCCGACCAACATCTGGGGTCCGCGGCACCCGCGCTACCCCAGCGAGTTCTGGCGCGTCCTGCGCCGCGGCCTCTACGTCCACCCGCGCGTCCGGCCGCCCGTGCTGCGCGCCTACGGGTACGTCGGGACCGTGACCTGGCAGATCCGGTCCCTGCTCGGGATCGACCCGTTCCCCCAGGGCCGGGTCCTCTACGTCGGCGACCGGCTGCTGGTGCTCGACGACTGGGTCGACGCGTTCAGCGTCGCCCTCCGCGGCAAGCCCGCCCGTCGGGTCGACCGGCGCGTGCTCACGACGCTGGGCCGCGTCGGCGACGTGCTGGCCAAGGCGAAGCTGCCCGCGCCGCTGACCACCAGCCGGGTCGGCAACATGATCGGGCCCAGCGATGCGCCGATGGAGCCGACGTTCGACCTCCTGGGCGAGTCGCCGTGGACCCTCCAGTCCGGCGTCGACGAGACGGTGCGCTGGCTGCGCGCCGTACCCGAGGGTCAGCCGTGAGCCCCACCACGGACCAGGTCGTCGCCATCTGCACCCGTAACCGGCCCGACGACCTCGCGACGGCCCTGGACCACGTCCGGGCGATCGACGCCGACATCGAGATCCTGGTCGCCGATGCGAGCGACCCGGAGGTCCGCGACCGCGTCGCTGCCGTCGCCGCCGGGACGGAGGGCGTCACCCTGCTCGACTGCCGTCCGGGCCTGGCCCGGCAGCGCAACCAGGCGCTCGCCTGGATCCGCGCGCAGCGCCCCGACACCGACGTCGTGCACTTCATCGACGACGACACCGAGGTCGGGGCGGGGTACTTCGCCGAGATCACCTCGACGTTCGCGGGTGATCCGGACCTCGCCGGCGTGGGCGGCGTGGTCCTCAACCAGGACCGGCCGCGTCACGTCCGGATCAAGAGCCTGTTCTGCCTCTACTCCACCCGGCCCGGGATCGTGCTGCCGTCGGGGCGGACCACCATCGGCCACTACGAGGGCGACGAGGCGAGCGCTCCCCAATGGCTGCCCGGGTGCGCGATGAGCTACCGCCTGCCGCTGCTCGGCGACGCGGCCTTCGACGACCGGCTCGAGGGGTACAGCTACGGCGAGGACATGTACTTCAGCTACGCCGTCCGCGCGCGGCACCGGCTGGCCATCGCCCCGAAGGCACAGGTCGTCCACCGGCTGAGCCCGCAGAACCGCCTCTCGCGCACTCGCCTGGCGCGCGACAAGGTCGCGCTCCTGCACCGCTTCGTCCGGGAGAACCGTGACCGCGGCATGCGGGTCTCGGCCTTCTGGTGGAGCGTCGCTGGCGACGTCGCACTCAAGCTCCTCGACGGGATCGCCCACGCCGACCGCGACTCGGTGGCGGAGTCCGGCGCCATGCTCCGAGCCGCCGGGCACACCCTGGTCCGCCCTCTACCGGCGCGCGGCACGGGAGGCTGACGACGTGAGCGCCGCCCGCAGGTCGGCGACGTCGGGCGGGCGGTCCGACGTGCGCGAGCTCGCCCGCAGCGGATCGATCACCTTCCTCGGCGGCGTCGGGGGCGCGGTCTGCACGTTCCTCCTCCTGGTCGTCCTCGCCCGGATCCTGGGCTCGGCTCCCGCGGGCCTGTTCTTCCAGACCGTCGCCGCGGTCAGCACCTGCGCGATCGTCGCCGCGTGGGGAGCGGGCACCACCCTCACCCCGAGCGCGGCCCGGCTCTTGGCCCACGACCAGACGGACCTGACCGACCTCACCTGGGCGGCGCTCGGCCCGGTCCTGCTCGTCGGCACCGCCATGACCCTGCTGATCGAGCTGCTGCACCATCCACTGGCGGCGGCGATGACCGACTCGGCGAGGAACCAGCACGTCCTCGGCCTCACGCTGGTCGCGGCGGCACCGGCCATCCCCCTGATCGCACTCACCCGCCTCCTGACCTCGCTCACCCGCGGAGCCGGAGCCTTCGGCCCGACGGCGCTGTACGACGCCGGCGGGCAGCCGCTGCTCCGGCTGGTCCTGTGCGGGGTGGTCGCCCAGGCCGGGGCTCCGTTGTGGGCGGTGGCGCTGGCCTTCACGGCCGCCGCGGCGGTCTCGGCCGCCGCCGTCGTCCCCGACACGCTGCGCTGCCTGCACCGGGTGGGAGCGACGCTGGGACGGCCCGCGGGTTGGCCGCGCGAGGAGGCCCGACGATTCTGGGCCTACTCGCTGCCGCGCGGCCTCGAGGAGCTGTTCCAGGCCACGAACATCTGGCTCTTGGTCGTCCTCGTGGGGGCGCTGGCGGGCCCGGCCGAGGCTGCGACGTACTCGGCCGTCAGCCGGTTCACCCTCGCCTCGACCCTGCTCATGCAGGCCATCACCACCGGCATGGCCACGCGGCTCACCACCGCCTTGGCCCGGCAGGAGCACGAGCGGGTGCGCACGGTGTTCGAGTCCTCGGTCACCTGGACCGTCGGGCTGTCGATCCCCGTCGCGGTGACGATGTGGGTGTTCCCCTCGGCCCTCGTCGCGCTGGTCTCCCCTCAGCTCCCCGGTGCCGACGTCGGTCTCCGGGTGATGGCGCTGGCCACGCTGCTCAACGTCGTGACCGGCCCGTCCGGGGCCGTGATCCTGTTCGCGGGCAAGAGCTCGTGGAACCTCTGGATCGCGCTCCCGGCCGTCGCCCTGATGCTCGTGGTGGCCTTCGCGACGATCCCGTCGCGGGGCGCCGACGGCGCGTCGTACGCCTGGGCCTCGGCGATCGCCCTGCAGAGCGTCCTGGGGTACGTCGTGACCCGTCGCTCGTTCGGGCTCGACCCCTTCACGTGGCCGACGCTCCGCCTCGGCGCGTGGGCGGCGCTGCTCACCCTCCCGGTCGAGCTGGTCGCCCAGCTCACCGTCGGCGACCGGGTGGCCGGGCTCCTGATCGGGATCGCGGCCGGGGCCGTGCTCTACCTCGGCGGGAACGCCGCCACGTCGTGGCGGCTGTGGGTCCGCGCCCCCGCCTAGTGTCTCTGGCGCGAGTCAGGGGCGCGAGAAGATGTCATGCGTGCCGATCCAGCGCCACACGACGTGCAGCTCGCCCACCCGAAGCTCGGCCCCGTACTCGAACGTGGCGCGACCGTCCGGCGCCCACGTCATCTCCCAGACATCCTTCGTGGCTTGCACCCGCTTCACGCGCAACCCAGCGCGGAAGCCATGATCGGTGGCGCTGAGGTCTTCGATGAAGGCTTGCACAGCGGTGTGGAATCTTCGCCGGTCCTCGGCATCCAGTACAGACAAGTCCTTCTTGAACGTGTCCGTCAGGTCGTAGGTCGGCACTAGCGACCCTCTGACCCTTTGATGTAGTCCAGGAACGAGTCGTCGTCCTTCAAGGTCTCGACCCGGCCCAGCTCGATGTCGGCGCTGGCCTCACGTTCTCCGCGCTGCCACGACTCGGTCCAGAACCACGCTTGCTCGGCGGGGATCAACTTCAAGCCCCGAAGCGTCACGACGCCATCGCCGACGATCTCGAACTCGACGTCATCTCCAGCCTCGATGTGCAACGCCTCTCGGATCTCAGTGGGCAGCGTGAGCTGTCCCTTGTCGCGCAAGGTGCCACGACGGATGTCGTCACTCATGGGTCCCTCCGGGATGTCAGCGTCAGAACATCTCGCCAAGAGGAAATCAGAGAAATGGACAGTTAGATCTTCGCACCACGGATGCCCTCCGCCGCTGACCCTCCAGCGGCGTCACAGCGAGTCGACGAACTCCACCATGCGCTGCCCGCAGGTGCCGTCCGCGTGGAAGAACAGCTGGGCAGCGGTCTCCTCCCAGACCCGGGCGTCGATGCCGCGGACGATCGCCTCGTCCAGGGCCCGATCCAGGTCGGTGACGCCGTGCCGCAGCAACGTCGACTCGGCCACCACCGCACTGAAGGGGTGGTCCCCGGTGAGCAGGCCGAGCGACTCGTCGCAGACCGCGAACACCAGCGGCCTCCGCAGCAGGATCGCCTCCAGCATCACACTGCTCAGGTCGCCCACGACCACGTCGGCGGCGGCCAGCAGGTCCAGCAGGCTCCGGCCCGGGGTGTCGGTCAACGCGAGGTGGACGTGCGGGCGGTGCACCGCCAGCTCGGCGTACGCCCGGACGATCGGCGCCGGGGTCTGCGGATGCAACCGCACCAGCAGGACCTGGTCGGGACGGACCTGGCGCACGAGCTCCAGCCCCAGTCCGTCGACCGACGAGGGTCCCCAGTAGGTCGGCACGTAGGTGACGACGGTCGCCCCGGAGACGTCACCGAGGCGCGCCTCGAGCTCGGGTGACAGCCGCCTCGGGCCGCGACGGGCCACGACCTGGTCGGTTCGCGCGACGCCGAGGTCGACCAACCGGCCGGACGGGACCCCCAGGCCCTCCAACACCCTCCGGCCGTGGGGACCGGGCGCGGCGACGTAGTCGTGCCGGTGCAGGAGCTCCACCCGGTCGCGCCCGGAGAAGTAGGGCTTGACCGAGTTGCCGTGGCTGAGGAACACGGTCTTCGGGCCGTGCAGCCGCCTGCGGCGGCCGAAGTCGAACAGCTCGTAGAACAGCACCACCCGGGCCCGCTCCTCCAGGAAGCGGATGGTTCGCCGGGCGGCGCCCGGGACGTGGAGGTACTGGTCGGTGCGCTCCAGTCGTGGACCCGTACGCCGCCACCGGCGAGGCAGGTCGTCGAGCATCCGCACCGGCACGGCGTGCGCCGCCAACGCGGAACGAGCGCGGCGGGAGAGGACCACGAACTCGCCCCCTGCGTGCTGCCACACGGGCAGCGCGTGCGCGCCGTGCGAGGTGATGTTGCCCAGGAAGTGGAAGACGTCGGCAGGGCGGTGCCGACCCTCCTGCCTCCCGAGCATGGCTGGACCGTAGGAGCGGCGCAGGCCCGGGCACGAGGGCTCGGACGACATCGAGACCGCAGGTTTGTTGGACTCCGATGCTGCGGCCTCGTTGTCCTGCGGGGTCCTGCTCCGTCGTCCATACTGGACGCGGGTCTGCCGCACGTCCTCCGGACGTCGCGACCCCGACGTCCACCACGCACGGGAGCGCCGCATGACGTTCACGGGCATCCCACCGCTCGCCGGTCGTGATACCCCGGTCGATCCGCCGTCGGACGACGGTGCTGATCTCGGCGACCTCCGCGCCCAGACCGGGATCACCCTGCGGTTCCTGGGCCGGCTCGTGCTCCAGCTCGCCGTCCTGGGGGCCGTGATCGGCTACCTGCACTCGCTGGTGCTCGCCATCGCCGTGGCGGCCGCGATCGGGCTCGCGCTGGTCGTGCGGTTCCCGTCGCCGACGTCCGTGTGCTACCTCGGCGCGTTCGCCGCGATGACACCCGACACGATCACGGTCCTGCACACGGGTGGGACGCCGATCTCGGCCCGGACCGTGGTCTTCGCCCTGCTGTCGGCTCTGACGATCGCCGCAGTGCTGCGCGGGGCGATGCCGTTGAAGGTCCCCGCCCCACTCCTCCTGGTCGGGCTCACCCTGGCCGCCGTGATCGGCTCGGCGGAGAACGGCCGGACCAAGAGCCTGCTCGAGTTCGTGATCCTGATGCTCCTGCCGCCGATCGCCGGTGCCACCTTGGCCACCGACCGACGGCTCGCCGTCGAGCTGCTCCGCGGCCTGACCGTCGGGACGCTGCTGGTGATGGCGTTCGCGTTCTTCGAGAGCGCCAAGAACCACGACTACCTGATCACCGCCGAGAACGTCGGCACCTTCGTCCGCGCCGGGCACGTCCGCACGACTGCCGGCTGGGACTACCCGACCACGCTGTCGGCGTTCCTGTGCCTGGCCGGGTTCTTCGTGGCGCACATGCTGCGCACGCGCTGGGGGTTCATCGGTCTGGCGCTGGGCGGCACGCTGGTGACCGGAGCCGTCATCACGACGCAGGCGCGGTCCGGACTGCTGGGTCTGGCCGCCGGCGTCCTGGCCTACCTGCTCCTCCAGCGCAAGGCGAGCCAGGCCATCGGCGCCCTGATGGGACTCGGCGGCATCATCGCGTTGATCCTGCTGTTCCCAGGCCTCGCGCCCGGGTCGTTCCGGACCTTCCTCGGCGACTCGCTGACCAGCGGCAACGCCGCCAACTCCAACGTCGTCTACCGCCAGGACCTCTACACCGACGCGCACGCCGCGGTCGCGGTGCACCCGTGGTTCGGCTGGGGGTACGGGTCCGGCAACAGCGTGGCGACCAGCGCCCTGTCGCACTACTTCGGCGCCCTGACCGACCTCGCCAGCCTGCCGGTGTCCCTGGCCGTGCAGCTGGGTCTGGTCGGCACGGCGTGCGTGTTCCTGTTCTTCCTGGTGGTGGTGATCCGCACGATCCGCGCCCGCGACCTGCCCGAGCGGCTCCCGCTGGCGACCGGGCTGATCGCCAGCTTCGTCGCCATGATCGGCGTGCCGGTGACCCCGCCGCTGACCTGGATGCTCCTGCTGTCCGGCATCGCCTGGACGATGACGAGGAAGCCGGCACCGCCCGACGAGGAGGCGGTCAGGCCCGGGGTCCCGCCGGGGGGTCGGGTCGCCCTGCGGCCCTGATCGACCGCCACGCCTTCGGTGCGGAGCGCAGGCCACGCCGCAGCCGACGTAGCCGGGCTTTCGCCACCGCACGCCGCCCGGCCGGCAGGCTGGGATCGTCGAGCCGCAGCTCCTCCTCGCTGAGGACGGCGGCGTACCAGAGGAAACGCGGCCACTGTCGCTTCGGCCGCCGCCGCAGCTCGTCGAGCCAGCCGGCGACGCTGGAGTCGGAGCCGGTGCGCATCTCCCACGCCCGCAGGTCGGCTCCCTGCAGGGTGCCGCGGCCCACCTCGGGCGCTCCGAGACGGTCGAGGTACGGCGCCGCGGTGTCGGCCGCGCCCAGCGCATGGGCCAGCTCGGCGAGGTCGCGCAGCGCGGCCTCGTCGTACCGGTCTCGAATCCGGTCGACCAGTGCCGTCAGGTCGGCGACCTTGCCGACGTCGTCGGGGTCGCGCAGGGAGTGCAGGGCGAGCACGAGCGCGTGCGCCGCCGGGTCGGGGCAGTCGATCTCGCGGCCCGCGACCTGCACGGTCACCCGGCGTTCCCACAACCGCTCGAAGACCTCCTGGGGATCGGCGAAGAAGCCGGGGAACCGGTCGTGAAGGTCGAGCTCGCAGGCCCACGACGGGTGGCGGTGCGTCAGCGAGTGCAAGGGCAGGACGGTCGGCGAGGTGTAGGGGCGCTCGTCGACCCAGCCCAGCTCGGTCAGGCGGGCGGCCAGGCGTTCGCGGCGCCCCGGGTCGACCCAGGCGTCGACGTCGACGGACAGCCGCGGCACCCGCAGGTCCTGCAGGACGGCGGCAGGACCCTTGATGAAGAGCACCCGGACGTCCTGCTCGACCGCCACCGACGCGACGAGGGCATGCGCCAGCGGGACCGCCTCGCCGAGCTCGACCTCGGTCATGCCGGGCTCTCCTCGTCGAGGTCGACCAGGTGCTGCTCGGCGAGCGAGCGCAGGGCAGCCTCGGTCATCGAGACGGCGTCGCCTCCCGGCGGTTCGCCGAACTCGCCGACCAGCTCGGTGGCGATCTGCGTCGCGGGCCGCCACTCCTCGTCCAGCCGACCCCAGGCGGTGGTCGCGAGCTCCGAGAGGAGCACCACGACGCCGTCCTCGGAGTAGACCGCGGCGCGTCCGTCCTCGACGTACTCGTCGACGACCTGCCGTCGGCGCGCGCGCATCAGGCGTCGCCGTCCAGGAGGGCGCGGACGAGCGGGCGCAGCTGCTCGGCCTCGGCGTAGGTCACCCGGCGTACGCCGCCGGTGTGGCGAGCCAGGTCGGCCAGCCGGTGCAGGGGCCGCGACATCTCCCGGGTGAAGGAGGTCTGGGCCGCGAGCTCCGGCAGGGCCTCCACCGTGGGCACCGGCTCGAGCACCGCCTCGCCGCGATGGGCGGGGTCGCGCTGGAGCTGGACCAGGCCGCGCAGCCGGTAGTCGCGGTCCTCCGGCCGCAGGAGTCCGAGCAGACCCGGGCTCACCTGGTCCTTCACCCCCGCTCCCGGGGTGGCGAGGATGGACAGCGGCTTCGGATACGGCACGACGTGGAGGTCGTCGTCGACGCCCGCGCTCTCGTCGGAGAGGTAGACCAGGTCGGTCCCGAGGGTTCGGGCCACGGTGGTCTTGCCGGTGCCCGACGGACCGTAGAGCGCGACCGCATGGCCGCTTGCAGGATCGGCGACCGCGCAGGCGTGGAACATCACCAGGTCGCTGCGGCGCTCGGTCAGAGCGAGCGTCGTGACCAGCGGGGTGAGCCGATCCATGACCGGCGCGAGCTCGCGTCCGCTCACGTCGCTCGGCCCCACGGCCGCGGCATCGGGCTCCGGGTCGAGGACGGCGGTGACCCGTCTCCGGACGTCCGCAGGCGCGGTGTCGGCGGCGTCGGCCAGGCACCAGTCCCAGGCCCGGAGCACCGCGTCCGCGAGCTCCTCGGCGCCCGATCCGGCGCAGATGACGTCGAATCTCAGTTTCAGAGCTTCCAGGCGCACGGTGCTCGGATCACCTACGCTGGAACCTCGCACCCGGGCGAGTGTAGGACCCGCCGGTCCCACGGCGAGGAGACGTTCATGGAATTCAAGGACTACGTCCGCATCGTGCTCGCGCACTGGGTGGGCTTCGTCCTCCTGGCCGCCGCGGGGACCGTCGGCGCAGTCGCCTACAACTCCACGCAGCCCCAGGTCTACCAAGCGGGCGCGACCGGCTACGTCACCGCCGGAGCCTCGGAGAACGTCTCGGAAGCCACGCTGGCCGACCAGCTCGCGAAGTCCAAGGTGACGTCGTACGTCGCCGTGGCGACGAGCACCCGAGTCGCCAACCGCGTCATCAAGAGCCTCGGCCTGCACACCTCGGCCGGTGCCCTGATCGCCAACATCTCGGTCAGCCAGCCCACCGACACCACGCAGATCGACATCTCCGCCCGCGCGTCAGACCCCGTCGCGGCCCAGCAGCTCGCGAACGCCTGGGTGAGCGCGTTGGCCGCCGAGATCCAGACCCTCGACACGAGCTCGCCGCAGCAGGCCTCCTCGCAACCCGACGGCACCGGGACGACGTTGCGGATCCAGGTGCTCTCGCAGGCCGAGCCCGGGGGGCTGGTGCTGCCCCGCACCAAGGTCAACCTCGTGGTCGGGCTCCTGCTGGGCTGCCTGCTCGGCTTCGCCTACGCGCTGGTCCGGCACCAGTTCGACCGCCGCCTGCGCTCCTCGGAGGAGGTCGAGCGGACGTTCGGCATCCCGGTGATCGGCCTGATCCCCCGCTCAGCCCAGGCGAACAAGGAGGGCGGCGTCCTCGCCCTGAGCGTGAGCAGCGCGGGATCGTCCAACGCCGGCACCGCCGAGGGCTTCCGCAAGCTGCGCACCAACCTCGCCTACATGGACGTCGACCACCCGCCGCGGGTCATCGTCGTGACCAGCCCCAAGCAGTCCGACGGCAAGTCGACGGTCGCGGCCAACCTCGCCGCCGCCATCGCGATCGGCGGGCAGCCGGTGACCTTGATCGACGGTGACCTGCGTCGGCCGACGGTCGCGGACTCCCTGGCCATGGTCGACGGCGCCGGCCTGACCGACGTACTCGTGGGTCGGGTGAAGGCCGCCGAGGTGATCCAGGACCACCCGGACGTGCCGGGCCTGCGCGTGCTCGCCTCGGGCGCGATCCCGCCCAACCCCAGCGAGCTGCTCGGATCCAACGCGATGCGGGCGCTGGTCCAGGACCTCGCCGGCGAGGCCATGGTGATCATCGACGCGCCGCCGCTGCTTCCGGTCACCGACGCGGCCGTGCTGACCCGCTCGGCCGACGGCGCGCTGGTGGTGATCTCCCACGGGGGCACGCTCGACAGCGAGCTGGCGGCGTCCCTCGCCCACATCACCGCGGTGCACGGACGCACGCTGGGGCTGGTCTTCAACCGGATGCGGCGCTCGGCCGGCAGCGGGCTGTTCGGCAGCGACTACTACCGCTACGAGTACAAGCCCGAGACCGGCGGCCGGCGCCGGGCCAAGCCCGCCCGGCAGAAGGCCGACAGCGGCAAGACGTCCTGACCGACCCGTTTCGAGCGACGGTGACTAGCGGCGTACGCCGATCAGCTCGCGCGCCTCGTCGGGCGTGAACGGCGTGCGCTGGGCCAGTGCGCCGATCGCCACGGCCCGCTCGACCAGCTGCGCGTTGGACTCGACCGGAACGCCGCGGCTGATCGTGAGCACGTCCTCCATGCCGACGCGCAGGTGGCCGCCCTTGGACAGGCTGGCCAGGATCACGCTCAGCGTGGAGCGGCCGATCCCGGTCGCGGACCAGCTGGTGGTCTCGGCGGGAAGGTCGTGGACCGCGGCGACCAGCGCGTCGGTCGTGCCGTTCATGCCGCCGGGCACGCCCATCACCAGGTCGACGTGCACCTTGCCTCCGGCCGGCAGCCCGTACTTGTCGAGAAGCCGGCGCATGGCGTGCACCTGGCCGAGGTCGAACAGCTCGAACTCCGGGACGACGTTCCGCTCCTGGCTGAGCTGGTAGAGATCGCAGACGAACGGCCACGGGTTGGAGAACACGTCGTCGCCGAAGTTCGTCGTCCCCATGGTGAGGCTGCAGGAGTCGGGCTCGGCGTCGAGCACCTTGAACCTCTGGTCGAGCGGGTCGTGGACGCTCCCGCCGGTCGACAACTGGACGATGAGGTCGCTGGACTCGCGAACCGCCGCGACCCACTCGCGCAGCAGGGCGAGGTCGAGGGTCGGCTGGTGCTCGCCGTCGCGGACGTGGAGGTGGATCATCGCCGCACCGGCGGCCTGGCAGGCCTTCGCGGTCTCGGCGATCGCCTCGGGCGTGGTCGGCAGGTGCGGGACGTCGGCCTTGGCGGTCTCGGCGCCGGTCGGGGCGACGGTGACCAGGAGGCCGTTCGCGGGGAGAGTCACGCCCGTCATCCTGTCAGAGGCCGGCAGAGTCCCGAACACACGTCGACCTGGCACTCGCGTGACACGAACACACGTCGACCCGGCACTCGCGAGACACCAACAGCACGCGACCCGGCACTCGCGTGACACGCAAGTGCCGGGTCGCTCCTTGAGGGCGTCACGCGACGTGCCGGGTCGACGTGTGTTCCTGTCACGCGAGTGCCAGGTCGACGTGTGTTGTTGTCACGCGAGTGCCAGGTCGACGACTAGATGGCGATGACGACCTCGGCGACGCGGCCGACCTCGGCGTCCACGGCCCGGTCGACGACGTCGGCGCGGGGGGCGAGGGTGCGCAGGGTCCAGCGGCCGGTGTTGGCGAAGAACCGGAAGTGTCCGCTCGCCGAGGTCGGGACCTCGGCGGTGAACTCACCGGTGCGGTCCAGGAGCCGGACGTAGGCGTTGGACACCGGCTCGCCGTCGCGCAGGACCTGCCCCTGCACGACGGCCTCCTTGGCGACGTCCACCCCGTCGAGGGAGAGCCCTCCCGCGGTCGCGCCGCACATCAGGCGTCAGCCGTTCCGGGCTCGTCGCCGAGCACCACGGGTACGCCGACCAGCGAGCCGTACTCGGTCCACGAGCCGTCGTAGTTCTTCACGTTCTGCTGACCGAGCAGCTCCTTGAGCACGAACCACGTGTGCGACGAGCGCTCGCCGATCCGGCAGTAGGCGATGGTGTCCTTGCTCCAGTCGACGCCGGCCTCGGAGTACAGCTCCTTGAGCTCGTCGTCGGACTTGAAGGTCCCGTCGTCGTTGGCGGCCTTGCTCCACGGCACGTTGGCGGCCGTGGGGATGTGCCCCGCCCGCTGCGCCTGCTCCTGCGGGAGGTGGGCCGGCGCCATCAGCCGCCCGGCGTACTCGTCGGGTGAGCGGACGTCGACGAGGTTCTTCACGCCGATCGCGGAGACGACCTCGTCGCGGAAGGCGCGGATCGAGCTGTCCTGCTCCCCCGCGGTGTACGACGTGGCAGCGCGCTCGGGCAGCTCGTCGGTGAGCTCGCGGCTGTCGAGCTCCCACTTCTTGCGGCCACCGTCGAGCAGCTTGACGTCCTGGTGGCCGTAGAGCTTGAAGTACCAGTACGCGTACGCCGCGAACCAGTTGTTGTTGCCGCCGTAGAGCACGACGGTGTCGTCACCGGCGACCCCGCGCGACGAGAGCAACGCCTCGAACTGCTGCTTGTTCACGAAGTCGCGCCGGACCTGGTCCTGGAGGTCGGTGGTCCAGTCGAGCTTGATGGCGCCCTTGATGTGGCCCTTGTCGTAGGCGGCGGTGTCCTCGTCGACCTCGACGAGGACGACCTTCGGGTCGTCGAGATGGTCCTCCACCCACTGGGCGGATACGAGTGCGGTGTCGCGGCTCATTCGGTGGCTACCTTTCTGTACGCCGGGCTCCCGGCGCGGGGTCTGAGGGACGGTGTCGGACGGTCAGCGGGCGATGGCCCGCCGGAGGATCAGATAGAGCTCGCAGCCCAGGCACAGCCCGAAGACGGCGTTGAGCAGGGCGGCGACCAGGGCCAAGCCGGTGGCGACCAGCCCGACGGCCGTCACTCCGGCCAGGAAGCCGACCAGTCCGACGGCGGAGAACGCCAGGCCGAGACCCTGGGCGAACCTCGGAGGGCGCGGGTCCTCGAGCTCGCCGGGAGGCGAGAGCCGCGGGCGGACGGCGGACCGGAACAGCGCGGCGTACGGCGTGTGCTGGATGCCGCGGCCGGCCCCGATCGCGAACACGACGGTCTGGAGCGCCAGCAGGACGATGGCTGCGGGCCTGGGCGCGACCAGGACCAGCGCCAGGACCACCGACGTCAGGGATGCCGCCAGCCGCGGCCCGCGCGGGTCGATGCCCGCGACGGCCGGTGGTGCCGAGATGGCGCTGGTCATGGAGCTCCTGAGGGAAGAGGGGGAGAAGGTCCGTCAAAGTCTAGTGACTTGATCGAGAAATAGGCAGACGGACAGCGTCAGGGCATCAGACACAGCGACGAGCGCACGTGACAGTGGTCGACGATGCGTCGCCGCGTCAGGAGCGTCGTGACCATGCTCCGAACTGTAGGCAGCCACGGGCGCCCCGAACCAGGTTTGCCCGTTATCTGAGATGGCAGTCCGAACTCTGGACGTGTCACGCCTGAATCCCGCTCTCGAGCGCCGCCAGCACCTGACCGGGTCGAGGTGCCCCGGTGGCCCGCGTCGTCTCCCGGCCCTGCCCGTCGAGCACCAGGGTCGTCGGCGTCCGCAGCACGCCGAGCGCCCGGACCAGGTCGAGGTGGTGCTCGGCGTCGATCTCGACGTGGGTGACTCCCGGGACGCTGCCGGCGACGTCGGCCAGGGTCCGCCGAGTGGCCCGGCAGGGCGCGCAGAACGCGGACGAGAACTGCAGCAGCGTCGCCCGGTCGCCGCGCTGCGCGTCGTACGCCGTCCCCGCGAGCACGCTCACCGACGGTGGGGGAAGGCGCTCTGCGCCTGTCTCGAGACCACCCCGCACCCGGTGGGTGCCGCGGAACACGCCGTTGGTCAGCGACCACCAGGCGCCGCCGACCAACGCCACCACGACGGCGGCCAGCAGCACCCAGGCTCCGGCGGACATGCAGGGGGAACCCCTGACCGTCGTCCGACATTCCGGCTCCTAGGGTGTGAGCGTGCGAGTGGTGGTTCTCGGAGCAGGCGGTATCGGCGGGACGATCGGTGCCCGGCTCCATCAGGCGGGGTACGACGTCGCGCTGGTGGCGCGCGGGCCCCACGGAGAGGCGATCCGGGCCCAGGGCCTGACCTTCGTGACCCCCGAGGAGCGGGTGACGCTCCCGATCCCGTCGTACGCGCATCCCGGCGACGTCGACTGGCGCGACGGCGACGTGGTCGTCTTGGCGGCCAAGAGCCAGGACACCGAGGCGGCAGCCCGCGACCTCGCCGCCGCGGCGGGTCAGGTTCCGGTCGTCTCCGCACAGAACGGCGTGGCCAACGAGCGCACCCTGTCGCGGTGGTTCGAGCGGGTGCACGGCATGTGCGTGATGATGCCGACCGCCCACCTCGAGCCGGGGATCGTGGAGGCGTACTCCGTCGCCTCCACCGGGATCCTCGACGTCGGCTCCTTCCCGACCGGCTCCGACGCCGTGGACGAGGAGCTCGCCGACGCGCTGTCCGCCTCGCGGTTCTCGAGCGCACCGCGGCCCGACATCATGCGCTGGAAGCACCGCAAGCTGCTGAACAACCTCGGCAACGCTGTCCAGGCGCTGTGCGGCGAGAACATGCGGGACGACGAGGTGACGACGTGTCTCGAGCTCCTCGAGGCCGAGGCGGTGGCGGCGTTCGCGGCGGCCGGGATCGACCCGGTGCCGGAGGAGGACGACCAGGCACGACGCAGCGACCACCTCCAGCTGCGCCCCATCGGGGACCAGCCCCGGGGCGGTGGCTCGACCTGGCAGAGCCTGGCCCGAGGCTCGGGCATCGAGACCGACTTCCTCAACGGCGAGATCGCCCTGCTGGGGCGCCTGCACGGCGTCCCGACCCCCGCCAACGCGCGGATCCAGGCCTTGATGCGGCGCGCGTCGACCGGTGGGGCCGGGACCGGCTCGATGACCGCGGCCGAGCTGCTCGGCGCCCTCTCCGCACCCTGAGCGCGGCTCGCGTGATCAGCCGCCGGCGAACGGCGGCAGGAACTCCACCATCTGCCCCGGTCGCACGACGACGGTCTCGGGATCGCGCGACCTGACCGGCTGGTCGCCGACCAGGACCGAGCACGCCTCGAGCACCCCTGGCAGCCGCGTGCCGGGGTGCAGCGCCGCGGCCCGGCGTACGACGTCGGCGAGGGTGAGCGGCTCCGTGACGGTCAGCGCGTCGCTCTCGACGCCGGCCGCGGCGCGCGCGGAGGCCCAGTAGCGGACGGTGATCGCGGCGGTCTCACCTACTGCGCCATCGCCGGGACCGGACTCCATGCCGGATATCCTTGCGCATCGACCCCGACCCACCGCCGTCGGCAGGAGGCGAGCCCTGAGCGCCCTGTTGCTGCTGACCAGCGCCCTCCAGCCGAGCGCGGAGGTCCTGCCCGGACTGGCCCTGCTCGGCCACCAGGTCCGGATCCTGCCGGCCGAGGGCAGCGCCCTCATCGATGCACCGGACGCCGACCTGATCCTGGTCGACGGGCGTCAGGAGCTCGCGCACGCGCGCGACCTGTGCCGCCTCCTGCAGACCACGGGCACCGACTGCCCCGTCCTGCTGGTGGTGACCGAGGGCGGCCTGGCCGTCGTCGCCCACGACTGGGGCATGGACGACGTCGTGCTCCACACCTGCGGGCCCGCCGAGCTCGAGGCACGGATCCGGCTCGCCATCGGTCGCCTGCATGCCACGAGCGACGACGACGACGCCCACGTCATCCGCAGCGGCGAGGTCGTCGTCGACGACGCGACGTACACCGCGAGCGTGGGTGGCCGGGCGCTCGACCTGACGTTCAAGGAGTTCGAGCTCCTCAAGTACCTCGCCCAGCACCCCGGCCGGGTGTTCAGCCGAGACCAGCTCCTGCAGGAGGTGTGGGGCTACGACTACTTCGGCGGCACCCGCACGGTCGACGTGCACGTACGCCGACTCCGGGCCAAGCTCGGACCGGAGCACGAGACCCTGATCGGGACCGTGCGCAACGTCGGGTACCGCTTCGTCCTCCCGACCAAGGTCGCCGAGCCCGCCCGCGAGACCGAGCTCGAGTCCGAGGAGACCCGGCACTGAGCGTCGTCCGCGTCACGGGTTCCGAGCTCGAGGCGGCACGGGAGGTGGTGCTCCGGGTCGCCGACGAGGCCGAGGAGGCCGACGGCGCCACGCCGCTCGACGAGGCCGCGCGGCTGGCGCTCGGGCACGACGACCTGCGCGGTGGGGCGCTCTGGGCGGCTCCCGACGGCTTCGCGTTCCTGCGGGGACGTGATCTCGACGTGGCCGTGGCGCCGCGCGCTCGCGGGGAGGGGGTGGGGCGAGCCCTGTCCGAGGCCGCGCTGGCCGAGGCGCCCCGGGAGCTCACGGCGTGGTCGCACGCCGACCATCCCGCGGCGGCCGCCCTGGCCCGGAGGTTCGGCTTCGAGCGGACCCGGGAGCTGTGGGTGATGACCCGCGAGGCCGGCCCGGTCGACGTACCGGACGTCGAGGGGGTGACGATCCGCGGCTACCGCGAGTCCGACGCCGACGAGGTGCTCCGGGTGAACGCCGCGGCCTTCGCCCACCACCCCGAGCAGGGCTCGATGGACGCAGCCGGCCTGGCCGAGCGGATGGCTCAGCCGTGGTTCGACCCGGCCGGGCTGCTGGTCGCCGACTCCGGCGGACCAGACCACCGGCTGCTCGCCTTCCACTGGACCAAGCAGCACGACGCCGAGCACGGCGAGGTGTACGTCGTCGCCGTCGACCCCGCGGCCCAGGGCCGAGGGCTCGGGGGCGCCGTGACCGCGGCCGGGCTCGCCCACTTCGCCTCGCTCGGCGTACACCGCGTGCTGCTGTACGTCGAGTCCGACAACGCCGCCGCCATCGCGACGTACACCCGCCTGGGCTTCGCCCACACCTCCACCCACGCCCAGTACTCCCGCCCACGTTGAGTTGGCCCTCCGGGCTCGTCGAGTTGGCCCTCCGGGCTCGTCGACTCGTGCCTTACGGCGTTCGAGAGACCCTTCAACGAGCCCGGAGGGCCAACTCGACGAGCCCGGAGGGCCAACTCAACATGACTGGTCAGCGGCGGAAGTGGAGGCCGATCTCGGGGTCGACGACGACCTCCTGGGCGGCGGGGAGTCCGTCGACCTCGAGCTGGACGTCGAGCGGGACGTTGCGCTTGACCACGGCCAGCGCGATCGGGCCCAGCTCGTGGTGCCGGGCGGAGGTGCCGACGAACCCGACCGCCTTGTCCCCCTGCTTCAGCTCCGACCCGATCGCGGGCAGGCGGTTCTCGGAGCCGTCGAGGTGCAGCAGCGTCAGCCGGCGCGGTGGGCGGCCGAGGTTGTGGACCCGGGCGACGGTCTCCTGGCCCCGGTAGCAGCCCTTCTCCAGGTGTACGGCGGTCCCGAGCCAGCCGACCTCGTTGGGGATGGTCCGCTGGTCGGTGTCGAGCCCGAGCCGCGGCTCGCCCCGGGCGATGCGCAGGGCCTCGTAGGCCCACAGCCCGCACGCCGGCCCCGCCGCCTCGGCGTACGTCGTGAGCTGCTCGCGCGGGACGAGCTCGTGCCCGGCGGCCGGCCGGTAGGTCAACGCCAGCTCCTCGGTGACCTCGGCGACCTCCACCCGCGACAGGAAGCGCATCCGGTCCAGGAACTCCACGAGCCCTGCCGCCGCGCCCGGCTCCGTGGCGGCGGTGAAGGCGGTGCCGTCGTCGATGCCGGCGAACGCGTGCTCGACGTGCCCCTGCGGACTGAGCACCAGCGCCTGCGTCCAGGTGCGCGGAGGCAGGTCCAGGAAGAACTGAGTCGTCAGGTCGTGCAGCCACTGCAGCCGGTCGGGTCCGCTGATCCGCAGCACGTCGTGGTGCGACAGGTCGACGAACCCCTCACCCGACTCGAGCGTCGTCTGCTCGCCGTACAGCGAGCCGTAGTGGGCCGCCACGGGCGCGTCGATGCCGGCGCCGCCGACGGCACCGGGGAGCGACAGCAGGGGCGAGGTCACGCGTGGTCACCGCACGTGCCGAAGATGGTGAGGTGGCCCACGTCGAGGACGAAGTCGTGGTCCTGCTGCAGGCGCTGGGTGACGGGTTCGAGCACGTCGGGGTCAACCGAGATCACCTTGTGGCAATTCCTGCAGACCAGGTGGAAGTGCTCGTGGTCGCTGGTCGTGTGGTACGTCGGGGCGCGGTCGCTGAGGTGCGCGTGCCGCACCAGTCCCAGCTCCTCGAGCACCTCCAGCGTCCGGTAGACGGTGGAGGTGTTCACCGCCGAGGAGTGCCGGCGTACCTCGGCCAGGACCTCGTCCGGGGTCGCGTGGCCCAGCTCCTCGACCGCCTCCAGGATCAGCTCGCGCTGGGGCGTGAGGCGGTATCCGTGCTCGCGG
Source organism: Nocardioides sp. (assembly GCA_049841015.1). Classification (GTDB taxonomy): domain Bacteria; phylum Actinomycetota; class Actinomycetes; order Propionibacteriales; family Nocardioidaceae; genus Nocardioides. The sequence goes on along the minus strand of JASGIN010000010.1, from coordinate 209,737 downwards.
AGCCGGGTGCGCCAGTCGCTCTGCCGGGTCTCGGACACGGTGCTACTGCCTGACCAGCTGGGCGTGGGTGTGCGGCTGCAGCTCGTGGCCGGTCGCCGCCATGTCGAAGGCGTACAGCAGGTCGCCGTTGACGTAGCCGTAGAGACGCTTGCCGCCGACGTACTCCTTGGCGGTCGCGGTGCGCGCCACCGCGTCGGTGACGATCTCGAACCGCGGCTGCTCGGGGTGGATCTCACCGGTCCAGATCTCGGCGAACCCGGTCGCATGGCACAGGACCATCTCGAGGGTGCCGTCCTCCTGCGGGCGCAGGAACCCGGTCTCCTGGGCGGCCTCGCGCACGTGGTTGCCCTCGGCGTCGACGATCCAGGCCCGGCTGAAGTAGTGGATGAACGGGCGGCCGTCCTGCTGGAAGACGACCTCCTGGCCGAACTGGAAGCTCTCGATCCCCGGGTACTCGCCGTGCCCGTTGCCCTCCCAGCGCCCGATCAGCCACGCGAGCCGCGCGGTGAGCGGGTGGATGTTCTCGGGGATCTCGAACGGCATGGGTCCACTCTAGGGTCGCAGCGCGGCCCTCAGCCGGTCCGCGATCTCGCCCGCGGCCGCCCGCGTCGAGCGCCCGGCGCCCACGACGTTGAGGAACCCGTGGATCTGGTCGGTGAAGCGCCGCAGCTCGACGTCGACACCGGCGTCGGCGAGCTTGCGTGCGTAGGCCTCGCCCTCGTCGCGCAGCGGGTCGAAGCCGGCCGTCGCGACGTACGCCGGGGCGAGGCCGGGTGGGACGTCGGCCAGGAGCGGGCTCAGCCTCGGGTTCTGCCAGCTCTCGGAGTCCGGCGCGTACTGCGCGAGCACCCGGTCCATGAACTCCTCGGTGAGGTAGAGATCGGTACCGAATAGCTCGCGGCTCCGCGTCTTCTCCGTGGCGTCCGTGGCCGGATAGACCAGCAGCTGGAAGGCCAGCGGCAGCCCCTCCCGGGCCGCCTCGATCGCGGTCACCGCCGCGAGGTTGCCACCGGCCGAGTCGCCCCCCACCCCGAGCCTCATGGGGTCGACGCCGAGCGAGGCGGCGTTCGCCACCACCCAGCGGTACGCCGCGAGCGCGTCGTCCGCCGCGGCGGGGAACGGGTGCTCCGGGGCCAGCCGGTAGTCGACCGACAAGACGCGGACCCCACTGCGCTCGGCGAGGAAACGGCAGGGCGGGTCGTGGGAGTCGAGGTCGCCGTACACCCAGCCGCCGCCGTGGAAGAACACCAGCAGCGGGCCTGGTGACGACGCACCGGTCGGCACGTAGAGGCGTCCGGCCAGGTCGCCCACGGCCAGGTCGCGCACGGCCCCGACCCGCTGCCGCCCGCCGGCGATCACGGTGTGCTCCACGAGCAGGCGACGACCCGCCGGTAGGGGGAGGTCCTCGGTCGACGGCTCGCGGACCAGCCGCTCCATCCGCAGCATCAGCTGGGTGTCCACCGCCAGCGTCTGGCCGTCGATCGTCAGCCGACGGCCCGCCAGAACGCGCTGGAGGCGCTCGGGGAGCCCCATCGCGGCGCGCAGCGCCCCGGTCTTCACCCGCAGGACCGCCGAGGCGAGGAGGGACGACCGCGACTGCACGCGCACAACCTAGCGACCGGACGTGGGTCGGGTGCCAGACTGTTGCCATGGTCCAGCTCGCCTCCGTCGACCCGTCGCGCGATCCCGACACGCCGGCCGACGAGCCGTTCGACGTCGAGCCGCCCTACACGCCCGACGACGACGCGCTGGCCGCCGTCACGGCGTACGACGACCGGTTCCTGGACCGCGAGCTGTCCTGGCTCGCCTACAGCCGCCGTGTGCTCGGGCAGGCGGAGGATCCCGGCCTGCCGCTGCTCGAGCGAGTGCGCTTCGCCGCGATCTTCTCCAGCAACCTCGACGAGTTCTTCATGGTCCGCGTGGCCGGCCTCAAGCGCCGCATCGCCGCCGACGTCGCCGTGCGCGCCGCGTCCGGGCTGATGCCACGCGACGTGCTGGAGCGGATCTGGGCCGAGGCCCGCGACCAGATGGAGCGGCACGCGCGGCTGTTCCGCGACGAGCTCGTCCCCTCCCTGACCGACGAGGGCATCGAGCTGGTCCGCTGGGCCGACCTCGACCGCGAGGAGCAGAAGGCCTGCAAGCGGCTCTTCAAGGAGCGGGTGTTCCCCGTCCTGACGCCCCTGGCCGTCGACCCGGCCCACCCGTTCCCCTACATCTCCGGCCTGTCCCTGAACCTCGCGGTGCTCGTGCGCAACCCGAAGACGGGCAAGGAGCACTTCGCCCGCGTGAAGGTGCCACCGATCTTCAGCCGGTTCGTCCCCCTGGGCAACCAGCGCTTCGTCCCGCTCGAGGACGTCATCGGCGAGCACCTGAAGCGCCTCTTCCCGGGCATGGACGTGCTCGAGGTCCACACCTTTCGGGTGACCCGCAACGAGGACCTCGAGGTCGAGGAGGACGACGCGGAGAACCTCCTCAAGGCCCTGGAGAAGGAGCTGCTGCGGCGACGCTTCGGCCCTCCGGTGCGCCTCGAGGTCGAGGAGTCCATCGCACCCCAGGTCCTCGAGCTGCTCATCGAGGAGCTCGGGGTCTCCGAGGACGAGGTGTTCCGGGTCGACGGGCTGCTCGACCTGGTCGGGCTGCACTCGATCGCCGACCTGCCGCGCGAGGACCTCAAGTACCCGGCGTTCGTGCCCACGACCCATCGTCAGCTCGCGGAGGTCGAGTCGGCCAAGCCGGTCGACATCTTCAAGGCCACGCGGCGCTACGACGTACTGCTGCACCATCCGTACGACTCGTTCGCCACGTCGGTGCAGCGCCTCCTCGAGCAGGCCGCGGCCGATCCGCACGTGCTGGCGATCAAGCAGACCCTCTACCGCACGTCGGGCGACTCCCCGATCATCGACGCCCTCATCGACGCGGCCGAGGCTGGCAAGCAGGTGCTGGTCATCGTCGAGATCAAGGCCAGGTTCGACGAGGAGGCCAACATCCGCTGGGCCCGCAAGCTCGAGCAGGCGGGGTGTCACGTCGTCTACGGGCTGGTGGGGCTCAAGACCCACGCGAAGCTGGCCATGGTCGTGCGCGACGAGCCCGAGGGCATCGTCCGCTACACCCACATCGGCACCGGCAACTACAACAGCAAGACCGCGCGTCTCTACGAGGATCTCGGACTGCTGACGACCAACGAGGTCATCGGCGAGGACGTCGCCCACCTGTTCAACAACCTCAGCGGCTACTCCCGGAACCCCACCTACGATCGCCTCCTGGTCGCCCCCGACTCGGTGCGGACCGGGCTCATCGAGCGCATCAACCGCGAGATCGACCACCAGCGCAACGGTCGGCCGGCCCGGATCCGGCTCAAGGCCAACTCGATCGTGGACGAGGGCCTGATCGACGCGCTGTACGTCGCCTCCCAGGCGGGCGTCCCCGTGGAGCTGCTCGTGCGCGGCATCTGCGCGCTGCGACCCGGCGTACCCGGGCTGTCGGAGAACATCCGGGTCCGGTCGATCGTCGGGCGCTTCCTCGAGCACAGCCGGGTCTACTGGTTCGACAACGGCGGCTCCCCGAGCGTGTGGATCGGCTCGGCCGACCTCATGCACCGCAACCTCGACCGCCGCGTGGAGGTGCTGGTGCAGGTGCCGAGCCAGGAGAACGCCGCCCAGGTGGGCGCGCTGCTCGATCTCGCGTTCGCGCCCACGACGTACGCCTGGGAGCTCGGGCCGGACGGCGACTGGGCGCCGAACAGCGGCACGGACCACCTCCAGGAGGTCCTGATCGAGCGGCAGCGCAGGCCCCGCCTCGTCCCCTGAGCGGCCGAGTTGCGCCCTGCGCGACGGTAGTCCGTAGCATGGCGCCCGTTCGGTCTCCACCACCCCGTGAGGAGCACGTCGTGGCGCTGCGCCTGCGTCCCACCGATACGTCGTTCTACGAGCTGTTCAGCATCTCCGCCGAGCACCTCGTCACCGGCGCCGGGATCCTCGCCGAGATGGTCTCCGAAGGGGCCGACCACGGCGAGGTCGCCCGGCGCATGCGCGAGGCCGAGCACGAGTGCGACGAGAACACCCACGCGATCGTGCGCCGCGTCAACAGCAGCTTCGTGACGCCGTTCGACCGCGAGGACATCTACGCGCTGGCCAGCTGTCTGGACGACGTGATGGACGACATGGACGAGGTCGTCGACCTGATCCTGCTCTACGAGGTCGTCAACCTCCCGCCGGAGGTGCTGAGCCAGGTCGAGATCATCCAGCGGTGCACCGAGATCACCGCCGAGGCGATGCCCAAGCTGCGGACCATGACCGGGCTCGACGAGTACTGGATCGAGATCAACCGCCTGGAGAACAGCGGCGACAAGAGCTATCGCCGTACCCTCGCCAAGCTCTTCAGCGGCGACTTCAAGGCGATCGAGGTGCTCAAGCTCAAGGACATCGTCACCTCGCTGGAGCGCGCGATCGACGCCCTCGAGAAGGTCGCGAACATCGTCGAGCAGATCGCCGTCAAGGAATCCTGAGGTAACGGCGTCCCATGGACCTCGCGATCGTCATCACGGTCGTGGTCGTAGCCCTCGCCTTCGACTACACCAACGGCTTCCACGACGCGGCGAACGCGATCGCCACGTCGGTGTCGACCCGCGCGCTCACCCCTCGGGTGGCGCTGGTGCTGGCCGCGGTCATGAACTTCGTCGGCGCCTTCCTCGGGCAGAAGGTCGCCCACACGGTCTCGGACGTGATCGTGCCGCCGGACGGCCGCGAGGGACTGGTCGTCGTGCTGGCCGGCCTGCTGGGCGCGATCATCTGGAACCTCACGACGTGGTACTTCGGCCTCCCGTCGTCGTCGTCCCACGCGCTCATCGGCGGTCTGGTGGGTGCCGCGATCGCAGCCGGCACGACGGTGCACTGGTCGACCATCGTCGACAAGGTCGTGATCCCGATGGTGATCTCGCCGCTGGTCGGGTTCGCGCTGGCGTTCGTGGTGATGCTCGCGATCCTGTGGATCTTCCGGAAGCGGAACGCCGGGCGCGTGACGCGGGGCTTCCGCCTCGCCCAGACCGTGTCGGCGTCCGCGATGGCGCTCGGACACGGCCTGCAGGACGCACAGAAGACGATGGGCGTGATCTTCCTGGCCCTGATCACCAGCGGGCACCTCGACCCGGACACCAAGGACCTCCCGCTGTGGGTCATCGCGGCCGCCGCGGGCGCCATCTCGCTCGGCACCTACTCCGGCGGCTGGCGGATCATGCGGACCCTCGGGCGCAAGATCATCCACCTCGACCCGCCCCACGCCTTCGCCGCCGAGTCGGTGGGCGCGTCGGTGCTCTACGCGACGGCGTTCCTCTGGCAGGCCCCGGTGTCGACGACCCACATCATCACCTCGGCGATCATGGGCTCCGGCGCCACCCGCCGGGTCTCCGCCGTTCGCTGGGGCATGGCGCGGTCGATCGTCGGCGCGTGGATCCTCACCTTCCCCGCCGCCGGCGCCGCCGCCGCCGTCTGCTTCGCCCTCCTCCACCCCTTCCTCGGCTAGCCGTTGAGTTGGCCCTCCGGGCTCGTTGAGTTGGCCTCCGGCTGGAGTTGGCCCTCCGGGTCCGTTGAGTTGGCTCTGCGGGTCGGATCGAAACCGCAAGGACCGAATCAACGAGCCCGGTGGGCCGACCGGAGGGCCAACTCAACGGACCCGGAGGGCCAATTCAACGACTAACCGAAGCGGCCCGAGATGTAGGCCTCGGTGGAGGGCTCGTCGGGGGTGGAGAACATCTTCTTGGTGGGGTTGAACTCCACCAGGTGGCCCGGCTGGCCGGCGGCCTTGAGGTTGAAGAAGCCGGTGTCGTCGGAGACCCGTGCGGCCTGCTGCATGTTGTGGGTGACGATCACGATCGTGTAGTCGGACTTCAGCTCGTGGATCAGGTCCTCGATCGCGGACGTCGAGATCGGGTCGAGCGCCGAGCACGGCTCGTCCATCAGCAGCACCTCGGGCTCGACCGCGATGGCACGAGCGATGCACAGGCGCTGCTGCTGCCCGCCGGAGAGCCCCATGCCGGGCTTGCCCAGACGGTCCTTGACCTCGTTCCAGAGGTTGGCGCCCTTGAGGGACTTCTCGACGATCGCGTCGGCCTCGGGCTTCTTCAGCCTCTTGGAGTTCAGCCGGTTGCCGGCCAGCACGTTGTCGTAGATCGACATCGTCGGGAACGGGTTGGGCCGCTGGAAGACCATGCCGATCTGGCGGCGTACGGCGACCGGGTCGACGTTCGGGTCGTAGAGCGACTGGCCGTCGACGACGACCTTCCCCTCGACGCGAGCGCCGGGGATCACCTCGTGCATGCGGTTCAGCGACCGAAGCACGGTCGACTTCCCACACCCCGACGGACCGATGAACGCCGTCACGGACTTGGACTTGACCGTCATCGTGACCCCCTCCACCGCGAGGAAGTCCCCGTAGTAGATGTCGAGGTCCGAGACGTCGATGCTCTTGGCCATGTTTCCTTCCTGGGCCTGGCTCAGTGTCCCTTGGCGGGAGCGAAGATACGACCGATGATGCGGGCGACGAGGTTGAGCACCATCACCAGGACGATGAGCACGAGTGCCCCGCCCCAGGCACGCTGGTACCCGACCGGCGTCGACGACGAGTACTGCGAGAAGATGAAGACCGGCAGCGTCGTCATGCGGCCGTCGAACAGGTTGGTGTTCACCCCGTCGGTCGCGCCGGCAACGACGAGCAGCGGCGCGGTCTCGCCGATCACCCGGGAGATCGCCAGCACGACGCCGGTCACGATGCCCGCGATCGAAGTCGGGATGACGACCCGCATGATGGTGCGCCATTTCGGCACCCCGAGGGCGTACGACGCCTCGCGGAGGTCGTCGGGCACCAGCCGCATCATCTCCTCCGACGACCGCACGACCGTGGGGATCATCAACAGGGACAGGGCGATCGAGCCGCCGATGCCAGCTCGGAACGCCGTTCCGAAGAGCAGCACGAGCAGAGCGAGGGCGAACAGGCCGGCCACGATCGACGGGATGCCCGTCATCACGTCCACGAGGAACGTGATCACCCGCGCCGCCTTCGAACGCTTGCCGTACTCGACGAGGTAGACCGCGGTCAGCACGCCGATCGGCACCGAGATGACTGCCGCGGCGACGGTGATGAGCAGGGTGCCGAGCAGGGCGTGGTAGATGCCGCCCTGCTCGTCGCCGATCACGTTGAGCATCGAGACCGTGAGGAACTGGCCGTTGATCGCGGGCGCGCCGCTCTTGATCACGACGTACAGCAGCCAGACCAGCGGGGACACGGCCACCGCGAACGACGTCCAGATCAGCGCCGTGACGAGCCTGTCCACCGCCGCGCGGCGACCCTCGACCACGCGCGACCACAGCGGCATCGCGACCAGGAACACGACCGCGGCCGCGACCACCCAACGGACGATGCCCCACCCGGCCAGCAACGCCGGCAGCCCGGCCACGGCCAGGGCCATCACGGCGACGAGGGCGGGGGCCCAGCGCGGCAGGCGCGCGTGGGAGATGAGCATGGGAGCCGAGGTCATCGGTTCAGCCTCCGCTCACTGCGACCGGCGACCCAGCGCGCGGCGAAGTTGACCAGGAAGGTCACCAGGAACAGCACGAGGCCCGTCGCGATCAGGAGCGACTGCCGCTCGGGCGTCGCCTCCTTGTAGTTGAGCGCGATGTTGGCCGCGATGGTCGGCGGGCTCGCGGTGCCGATCACGTTGAGAGTCGTGTTCGGCGTGGTCGCCAGCACCATCGCCACGGCCATCGTCTCGCCGAGCGCGCGGCCCAGACCGAGCATGATCCCGGCGATCATCCCCGAGCGGGCGTAGGGGAACACGGCGTACCGCACCATCTCCCAGCGGGTCGCGCCCAAGGCGAGCGCGGCCTCCTGGTGCAGCCGCGGCGTCTGCATGAAGATCTCGCGGGAGATCGCGGTCATGATCGGCAGGATCATGATCGCGAGCACGATCGAGGCCGTGAACAGCGAGCGCCCGTTCGGCGACGGGTCCCCGAAGATCGGGATGAAGCCCAGGTGGTCGTGCAGCCACACGTGCGCCGGCAGCAGGTACGCCGCGAGGTACCGGCCGCCCCACAGCCCGAACACCACCGACGGCACAGCCGCCAGCAGGTCGATCACGTAGGCCAGCACGGCTGCGAGCCGACGCGGCGCGTAGTGCGAGATGAACAGCGCCACCGCCACCGCGAAGGGCACGGAGACGACGAGCGCGATCGCCGACGCCAGCAGGGTGCTGACGATCAGCGGCCCGATGTAGCTGATGAACGAGGTGAACGGCGCGTAGGTGGCGGCGTCCGCCGTCAGCCCGACCCAGCCCTCCACGGCGAGGAACACGAAGACGGCCACGAGGGTGACCAGGATCAACAGTGCGGCCGTGCGGACCACACCTGCGAACACACGATCACCGCGCTGGCTGGGGCGCGGTGACGAGGTTTCTTCGGTTCGCTCCGGAGAGGCGGTGGCGGTCACTGGGGCTCCTTGGACTCCAGGGTGCTGTGAGCAGGTACGACGGCGCCCGGTCGCCGTCGTACCTGCGTGAGCTCGGTCAGCTGCCCGAGGCGATCTTCGAGACGATCGCGGTCGCCTTGGCCGACACCGAGGCGCTCAGCGGCGCGGACCCGGCAGCCGACGCGGCCGCCTGCTGGCCCTCGCTCGACACGATGTAGCTGAGGTAGCCCTTGACCATCTTCGCCGTCGTCGCGTCGCTGTACGTCGGGCACGCGAGCAGGTAGGACACCAGCATCAGCGGGTAGTCGCCGGCTCCGGTCGCCGTACGGTCGATGTCGGTGGCCATGTCGGTCGCCGGCCGGTTCGGAGCGGCCGGAGAGGCCTCGAGAACCTTCGCGGCACCGTCCGGGGTCGGAGCGTTGTAGGAGCCGCCCACCTTGATCGAGACGACGCCGAGGGTGCCGTCGGCCTTGACCGCCGAGTCGTCGGCGTAGCCGATCGAGCCCTCGGTCGAGGTCAGGCCGCCGATGACACCGGAGGTGCCTTCCAGTCCCTGGCCGCCCTTGATGCTGGCCGGCCACACGGTGTTCGCCGCGTCGCTCCAGGCACCGCCGCTGGCCTTGTTCAGGTAGTCGGTGAAGTTGAACGTCGTGCCCGACTCGTCGGAGCGGTGCACCGTCGAGATCGCGGTGTCGGGGAGGTTCACGCCGCTGTTCTGCGAGGCGATCTCCTGGTCGTTCCACTTGGTGACCTTGCCGTCGAAGATGTCGGCGAGGGTCTTGGCGTCGAGGTTGAGCGACTTCACGCCCGAGAGCTTGAAGGCCACCGCGATCGGGCTGACGTAGGCCGGAACCTCGATCGGGTCGGCGCCGCACGTGGTCTTGGCGGCGCTCAGCTGGTCGGAGGTGAGGTAGGCGTCGGTACCGGCGAAGCTGTAGGCCTTGCTGGTGAAGTTCTGGACACCGGTGCCGGACCCGACCTGCTCGTAGTTGATGGTGCCGCCGTTGGCCTTCTGGTAGGCCGCGCGCCAGGCGTCCTCAGCGTTGGCCTGCGAGGTCGCGCCGCCCCCGTTGAGGGTGCCGCCACCGCCGCTGCCGCTACCGCCGCTGTTGCTCTTGTCACCGCAGGCGGACAGGGCGAGACCCATCGTGAGCACCGCCACCGCCGGGAAGGCGATCCGGCGCAGGGAAGAGTTCTTCACGTCTTTGCTCCTGAGTCAGTCGTCTAGGACTCCTCGAAGGTAGGCAGGGGAGGTGGACGGCCATGGCGGCGACGGTGAACGAGGGGTGAACTCAGGGCATGGAGATCGCGACGAGACGGGACCTCCGGGACGACGACCAGGTGAACGGGCGGGTCAGCGCAGCGCTGCCACGGTGCGCTGAGCGCGAAACGGGCGAAGGTAAAGACTTCGGCGAGACCCGACCGGGGGTTTACGGGTCGGTCCGAAACAGGTAAAGATTGCTAAATCTTGGTACGGCGAGTCAGGGGCTGACTTACCTTCCTCGACGGGGGTACGACGTTCGTGGGGGTAGGTGAGAAAGGACCCGGCAATGCGTCGGATCTTCCCGGCGATCATTCCCGTGATCGCGCTTGTTGCCTCGATGGCACCCGGTGCGGCCCACTCGAGTGTGAACCCTCGGCAGGCAGGTCGTGCCCAGCACGCCGCCTCCGCCCGCCCCTCCGCCCACGCCGCGGCGCATGCGTCGCGACGCAGCGGCATCGGCTTGGACTCCACCGCCCCTGGCGCGACGTACGTGCACGTCAGCTGGAACTGGATCAAGGCGGCCTCCGGGTACCGCATCCAGGTCGCCAAGAACCAGGACTTCTCCTCGGTGGTCGTGGCCCGCAAGAAGGCCAACAGCCGCCATCGCCCCGCCGGAGGCCGTGAGGCCACCGTCGTCGGCCAGCTGCGCGACGCCAGCTACTACTGGGTGCGCGTGCGCAAGGTGAAGGGCAACAACAAGGCGCCCTGGTCGGCGCCGATCCGGGTGGCCACGAAGGCGCACTGGCCCGGCCCGATGAGCAAGGTGCACGGCGTTCCCGGGCCTACTCCGGGCACGACGACGTTCCGGTGGCAGAGCAAGGGCGACTACACCGACTTCTACCGCGTGACGACCGCCCTCTCGCCGTTCGGCTCGAAGAAGACCCCGGCCGAGGGTCTGAACTCGATGACGTTCCGCGTCGGCGGCCAGCGCAACCACCTGACCCTGAGCGCGGCGCAGACCGCGGCCGCGGGCGCGGGCCTCGGCACCGGGCGGCACCTGTTCTTCCGGGTGTACGCGGTCCGTCAGGGCGAGGCCGACTCGCAGGTCCGTCCGTACGGCCGCCTGCTGTCGACCACGGTCGCGGGCGAGGCCGGCACCGGCAACGGCGCCCACCTGCGGATCGGGCAGTACAACATGCACATCTTCTCCCGCGACGAGCCGGGCCACCCGTGGAAGACGCGGGCGCACCTGATCGCGCGCAACATCAAGCGCGCGCACCCCGCGATCGTCTCCCTGCAGGAGATGCTGCCGCCGATGTGGACCCACCAGGCCGGCGGCCCGGGTCTGCAGAAGGCGCTGAACAAAGTCGGCGCGGGCTACTACAAGCTCACCCGCACCACGGCGTTCGTCAAGGGTGGTGCGCCGGGCGACTCGCGCATCCTCTACGACCCGCGCAAGGTCCAGCTGGTCAGCAACTGCGACCCCGACTCGACGCAGTGCCTGATCCAGATGCCGGACCCGAAGGGCCTGCACTACGCGGCGTACGCGAAGTTCAAGTCGGTGGCGACGGGACAGCAGTTCTGGTTCGTCAGCACGCACCTGACGCCGGGCAACGACGCCACGACCGACGCGCTGCGCGGCCGCCAGGCGGCCGCCATCGTCTCGGGCGTGCAGCAGTTCGACGGCGGCCTGCCGGTCATCGTGGGCGGCGACTTCAACAGCTCGCAGACCAGCAAGGGCTCCGACTCGCCGCACACAGCGCTGCTCAACGCCGGGTACTACAACGCGATGGCCGCGAAGCGACAGGTCAACCTGGCCTACAACTCGGTCAACGCCTACACCGCGCACGAGCACCGGTCGCCGTACGGCTTCGGCAGCATCATCGACACGATCATGACGCTGAACATGCCGGGCGCCGACGAGTTCAAGGAAGTGCGCACCGGCAAGCCGTGGCCGTCGGACCACAACATGATCTGGGCCGACCTGCGCCTGCCGTAGCACCCACGCAACGCGACAACACCACAGGGACCGCCTGGGGAGCCTGCTGACGGGGTCAACCGAGGTGCCGCTCGAGGGCGCGCACCCGGCCCCGTCGGTGGTGTACGACCACGAGCTCCCCGGTGGCGTGCTGCTCGCGTGGGATCCCGATCGCGTCGTACACCGCCGGTAGTACGGGGCGGTGGGTGCAGAGCACGACGTCCTCGCGGCCGGCCAGGAGCCCGTCGACGATCCGCTGCACCGACTTCGCGGTGGCGTCCTCCTCCGACAGCTTGTCGGTGCTGGTGACCGCGAGCCCGCCGAGCTCGGCGTACGGCGCGACGGTCTGCGCGCAGCGGGCGCTGGAGGAGGTCACGATCCGGGACACCCCGAATGCGGCCAGGACCGGAGCCGCGGCGCGCGCCTGGGCGACCCCTCGGACGAGCAGGGGCCGGTCGCGGTCGTCCTTGCGCCAGCTCTTGCGAGCCCTGGCCTGACCGTGTCGCAGCACCACCAGCGCGCGGGTCTTGCGGCCCGTGGCCAGCGCCTCGCTCAGGGTGTGCCGGTCGCGCAGGTAGGTCAGCTGGCGCTCGGCCTTGTCGACGTCGACCCACTCCACGTCGTCGATCTCGTCGTTCACGAGGTAGCCGGACACGTCGTGGTCGCCGGTCACCCGACCGACCCAGTAGTCGACGACCTTCGTGCGGGAGCCGTTGGGGTAGGTCTGGGTCGTCAGCGGCACGCCGAGACGCACCCGCACCCCGGTCTCCTCGGCGACCTCGCGGACCGCCGCCGCGGGCGAGGACTCCCCTCGGTCGAGCTTGCCCTTGGGAAAGGACCAGTCGTCGTACCTCGGGCGGTGCACGAGGAGCACGTGTCCCTGGCGGAGGACGACGGCGCCGGCGGCCCACACCTGAGCGAGCCGGGACGTCGCGGGCATGCCGCTAGTCTCACACCACCCGGGCGGAACGTCGTGCAGGGGTCGCCGACGAGTCGGCACGGCCCTGGCGGCTCGGTGGCCCGCCCGCCTCCACCCAGGACGGAGCACACGTGTCGGTTCGACTCCGGATCTCCGGTGCGGTGGCGCTGGCACTCGTCCTGGCGCTCGTCGCCGGCGGCGCGGCGTACCTGCGCTGGGGCCGGGACGGCTATACGTCGTTCCAGTGGGCGGTGGACCACGCTCCGGCGGGCTCCCAGCGGCTGTCCTGGACCGACTGGGCGGCGGTGCGCGACCACGAGCACGCCGACGTCTCCTCGGACTCGCAGCTGCATCAGTTCCTGGACCGCGCCTACGACGACGACCTCGGCTCTGCGTCCGCCCTGGTCACCTCGGCCCGCGTGCTCCAGCAGCGCTTCGGCTTCTCACCCGCGAACGCCGACTGGGAGCTGTACAGCCAGTCCGACCAGGGCGCGGTCGTGATGCTGCACCTGCCGCCCTCGGTCGACCTCGGTGACGTCGCGGACCACCTCACCGAGCTCGGCTTCCAGCAGCCGAGCGAGTCCGACGGCGTGTGGAACGGTGGGGCTGACCTGCTCGCCCGGATCTCGCCGGGACTGTCGGGTGAGCTGCAGTACGTCGTGCTGGACGCCCACGACTCCCTCGTGCTGACCTCCGACTCCGCGGCGTACCTGCGCGTCGCCGCCGACGCCGTCCGCGGGAACGGCGCGACGACCAGCGGCCTGGACGCCGTCGTACACGAGGCCGGTGAGCCGCTCTCGGCAGAGGTCTACTCCGGCGACTACGCCTGCACCGCGCTGGCGATGGCGCACGCCGACGGGGCGGACCAGGCGCAGGGGCGCCAACTGCTCGCGGCCGCCGGCGAGGCGAACCCCTACTCGGCGTTCGCGATGTCCTACCAGCCGGACGGTTCGGTGCAGGTGGCGTTCCAGTTCGACGGCAGCGGCACGGCCCGCACCAACGCCGACACCCGCGCGACGCTCGCCCGCGGCCCCGCGCCGGGACAGGGCGGCACGTTCGGCGAACGGTTCCGGGTCGCCTCGGTGACCGCCCGGGGGTCGCTGGTGGTGATGCGCCTGGACCCCCGGCCCCACGCGTCGGTGCTCTCCGACCTCAGCACCGGCCCCCTCCTCTTCGCCACCTGCTGACCCGACCGTTGACCGGCGCCTTCTGACCGTTGAACGGCGCCCTCCTGACCGTTGAACGGCGCCCTCTGACCGTTGACCGGCGTCGTCTGACCACGTGGGGTGCCGTGGGAGGCGTCAGGACAGCCGTGGCGCCAGGCCGCCCGGTGTACAGACAGCACAGGAAGGGCGCCGCGGCGGAGTGCAGCCTCCGGCGGCACCGCCGCGTGGTCAGACGGCGCCGTTCAACGGTCAGAGGGCGCCGTTCAAGGAGGGCGCCGTTCAACGGTCAGAAGGCGCCGGTCAACGCATCGAGACCCAGCCTGCGGTGCCCGAGGCTAGGCGTGGCGTTGGGGGACGACGCCGAGGATCTCGTCGATCTCGGCGTCGCTGAGGTGCTCCTCGGTCTCGCTCGCGGCGATGATCAGGTTGGTGGTCAGCTCCACCTCGCCCAGGAGGTCGCTGTCCTCGAGCGACACGTCGAACTGGTCGGGCACGAAACGAGACTCCTTGCGCACCTGGGGGCTCCGGTCGACGGCGCACCGTCACCGGGTCATCTGTTCAGGCTTCCCCGCCCCATGCGGCCTGAAACCCGGAAAATAGCGCGGCGCGCGGACAAACGGAAAGGACCCCACCGAACGGTGGGGTCCTTTCTCGTCGACGACCGGCTCAGGGCCGGTCGACCTGCTTCTCGATCAGACCGGGCGGACGTTCTCCGCCTGGGGGCCCTTCGGGCCCTGGGTGACGTCGAACTCGACCTTCTGGTTCTCGTCGAGGGACTTGTAACCCTGGGTCTGGATCGCCGAGTAGTGCACGAAGACGTCGTCGCCGCCGTCCTCCTGCGCGATGAAGCCGAAGCCCTTCTCAGCGTTGAACCACTTCACGGTGCCTTGAGCCATGTGCTCGATACTCCTGTTGTTTCGGAACGACGGGCCGTCACTGCAACGGCCCAACACCAGGTGCGGTGACACGTCGCTCCGACTTGCATGGGTGGCACCCACGAAGAGAACGCCGTTCGGATCACAAACTCCGCTGGCGTGTACCTGCTGGAACCTGTGCACCTGTTGCGATGACGACCTTATCAACCGGAACCCGACTACGGGGAACCCTCGTCACGTCAAGCTTTCGACGCGGGATCGGGCCGACCGGCAGATCAGCCGACCAGGACAGCGGGGTTGAGGATGCCGTCCGGGTCCAACGCGCTCTTGATCCGGCGCATGGTCTCGATCTCCTCGGCCGACCGGCTCAGCTCCAGCCAGCGCCGCTTGGCGCGACCGATGCCGTGCTCGCTGCTGATGCTGCCGGCGGCCGCCGCCACCTCGTGCAGGACCGCGTCGCTCGCGGCGTCCCGAGCCGACTCCACCCCCGAGACGTTCACGTGGACGTTGCCGTCCGCCACGTGGCCGAAGAACCACGGCCGCGCCGTGGGGGCCACGGCGGCGAGCACGCCCGGCACCCGGCCCACGAACGCCGCCAGGGCGCTCACCGGCAGGGTGACGTCGAGCTTCAGCGGCGGGCCGAGGGTGTTGATGGACTCGGTGTGCGACTCGCGCCAGAGCCACAGCCGCTCGCGTGCCGGCCCACCCTCGGCCACGGCGGTCTCCGTCACGTGCGGGAGGTCGGCCACGATCTCGACGAGATCGTCGGAGGCGCTGCGCCCCGTCACCTCGACGAGCAGGCACGCCTCGGGGAGCTCGAACGGCGGCGCGACCTGCTTCACGTCGGCCACGAGCCGCATCCCGGCCCCGGTCATCAGCTCCACGGCCTCGACGTCCCCGGAGGCCCGGCGTACCCGTTGGGCCGCCCCGACGGCGTGCTCCACCGAGTCGAAGCCCAGCAACGCCGTCGCGCGGCTGCGTTGGCGCGGCACGAGCCGGAGCCGAGCGGAGGTGACGATCCCGAGGGTCCCCTCGCTGCCGGCGATGAGCGACGGCAGGTGGTAGCCCGCGTTGTCGCGGGTGAGTCCGCGCATGTGCGCGACGGTCCGGCCGTCTCCCAGCACCACCTCGACGCCGACCAGCTGCGCGCGGGTGTCGCCGTACCGCAGGACACGCAGCCCGCCGGCGTTCGTTCCGATCGTGCCGCCGACGGTGGCGCTGCCCCGGCTGGCCAGGTCGACGCCGTACTCCCAGCCGGCGGCGCGTGCTGCCTCCTGGACGGTCTCGATCGGCGTCCCTGCGCTCACGGTGACCTGCCCGGCGGCCGCGTCCACCGAAGGCGGGTCGGCCAGGCGCTCCAGACTCAGCACGACCTCGCCGTCCAGCGGGATGCTTCCGGCCACGAGTCCCGTGTTGCCGCCCTGCGGCACCAGGGCGGTGCCGGACTCACGGCAGGCCGCCACGACGCCGGCGACCTCGGCGGCGCTACCGGGGCGGACGACGGCGGGCGTCGAGCCGGTGAAGGCGCCGGTCCAGTCCGTGACGTAGCGGCCCAACGACGCGGGGTCGGTCACGATGCCGTGGGGGCCGACGATCTCGGTCAGCCGGGCGAGCAGGTCGGTCACGCTGGACTCACGAGCTGCGGCACGCCGCGACAGTAGCAACGGCGGGCGGGACGTCGGCCGCTGACCGAACGTCGGACGTCACGACCGCAGGACGACCACCGCCATGAACCTGCCGCACGGACGCGTGGCGCGGTCGGAGAAATAGGTGTCGGTGGCGGTCCTGGTGTCGACCGGCATCCGGTGCACATGGTCGCGGCGCACGCCGAGGTCGGCCAGCTGCTGCTCCACACCGCCACCGACGTCGAGGAGCCACTCGCCGCCCCGCGCCTTGGTCAGGCCGCGGTCGGGGAGGACCGCCTCGAGGTCGTCGACCTCGCGTCGGCCGACGGGGTAGCTGTCGTACCCGACGCACGGTCCGATGCCCACGACGAGGTCTGCGGCCTCGGTCGCGAACTCCTCGTGCATGCGCTGCACGGTGGACGCGACCACACCGGCGACGACCCCGGGTCGTCCCGCGTGAGCGGCGCCGACCGCTCGACGGACGGGGTCCCAGAGCAGCACCGGCGCACAGTCGGCCACCACCACCCCGAGCGCCACGCCAGGCACCGCGGAGACCAGCGCGTCGGTGGCCGGGAACCACCGTCGCGACTCCTCGACGCCCGAGAAGCCACGTCCCGCCGTCTCGGGGGTGACGACGGCGCAGGTCGCCCGATGCTGCTGGTCGGCCACGGTGATCGCCTCGACGCCCAGCCGCTCGGCGAGGAGCCTCCGGTTGTGCAGCACGCGGGTCGGGTCGTCGCCGACGTGGTCGGCGAGGTTCAGGCTCGCGTACGGCCCTTCGCTGACCCCGCCGTGGCGCGTGCTGACGACCGCGACCACGTCGTCACCGTCGAAAGGGAACGGCGTCAGCGGGAGCTCAGCCATCAGCGTTCGCCAGCTCCTGCATCGCCGCCACGAACGCCTCGGCCCGCTCGGCGTAGTCGCGGAACACGCCGAAGCTCGGGGCGGCCGGCGAGAGGAGGACGACGCCGTCGGGCCGCGCCCAGGTGTACGCCGCTGCCACCGCGCTGCGGAGGTCCGCGGCGTCCTCGACTTCCACCTCCGGCGCCTCCGCACGCAACGTGGCCGAGATCCGAGGGCCGTTGTCGGGAAGCGCGAACACGCGCACCGGCGCCGCACGCCCGCGCAGGCCGCGAGCCAGCGGGGCGTAGTCGATCCCCCGGTCCTGGCCGCCCACAAGCAGGGCGGCGCGTCGGCCCGCGAAGGCGTCCACGGCCGCCAGCGTGGGCAGCGTGTTGGTGCTGAGACTGTCGTCGACGAAGGCGACTCCGTCGATCGAGCCGACCGGGGTCATCCGGCTCGGCAGCGGCTCGTACGACGCAGCGGCCGCCCGCACCCGCACCGGGTCGTCGCTGCCCGGCACGCCGAGCGCCAGCAGCACCTCGCGGGCGAGCAGTGCGTTGCGCAGATTGTGCCGCCCGAGCAGGTGCAGCTCGTCGAGCCACGCGGCGTCGGACTCACTCGTGGACTCGGCGACGAACTGCACGTGCGGGCCGAGCAGTGCGTCGTACCGCCTCAGCTCGGCGTCCCCCTCCGGTGCCAGCACGACCTCGACGCCGGGGAGCGTGCAGACCGAGAGCTTGTCGCGGACGTAGGCGTCGTACCCGTGGTGCCACGTGAGGTGGTCGGCGCTGAGCGAGGTGACCGCCGCGACCCGGGGACCCACCGTCAGGTCGTGGGCCTGGTAGCTGGACGTCTCGACGAGATACCAGTCGGCGTCGGGAGTGTCCGGAGCCCACGGTGGGGAGCCGAGGTTGCCGCCTACGAACACCTGCTGCCCGAGACCGCGGGCGATCGCGCCGGCGAGCGCGGTCGTCGTGCTCTTGCCCTTGGTCCCGGTGATGCACGCGACCCGCTCGCGCGGAGCGTCCTCGAGCCAGAGCGCGAGCCCGCTGGTGATCTGGACGCCGGCTCCCGCCACCGCCTGCGCCGGCTCGTCGTACGGGCTGATGCCGGGGCTCTTCACCACGACGTCGCACCCCTGCAACAGGGCCACACCGCCGTCGTCGAGGGCCACCACCTCGTGGCCCCCCGTAGTGCCCGCCGATGGGGCGACGATCACCACCGGCTCGACGCCCTCGACCGCGAGCCGGGCGAGCGTCGCCGTCCCCTCGACGCCGACTCCCCAGACCCCGACCCGCCTCCCGACCAGCCCGCGCCAGCCGATCATCGCGAGGCGGGTGCCGGGATGAAGTGGGGCCCTTGCCCGTGCAGCAGGGTCTCCTCGTCGGGCACCGGCTTGCCGAGCCGGTCGACGTGCGCCCGGAGCTCGGCCAGGACCTCGTTGTCGGCCCGGTCGGGTCGCGCCGCGGCCAGGACGACGGCGGTCCGGCACTCCCCCTCGTCGCCGACGCACTCCAGCGGCTTGGCCACGCCGGGCTGACCCAGCAACGAGTGGAACACGTCGAGCAGCTCGGCGTTCGCCAGGGGCTCGTGGCCGCGGAAGATCGCCTGCAGCTGCTCGGGCGAGAGGTACGGCGCCAGGATCAGGTCGATGAAGCAGCACTTGTCGCAGTGCCCGCACCACGTCGCGAGACGGGCGCCTGCGTCGATGTGGAACGCGCGGTTGCAGCTGCGGAACGCCAGGTGGTACTCACTCAGCTCGGCGAACCGGCGGCTCACCCAGAGCTCGCTGTAGGGCCGCAGCGCCGAGTAGAAGTCGACGCCGGCCACAGACTCCTGGAGCAGCTCGCGGAAGCCGCTCTCGAACTCGATCCCCTTGCTCCACTGGTGATTGACGCGTACGCCGTTCGCCAGGAGCTCGGTGGGCTCGCTCGCGGAGTGCTCGTTGGACATCACGACCCGGTCGTGTCCGTGGGCCACCGCCGTCAAGACGGCCGCGGCGGAGAGGATGCCCGTCACCGGGACGTGTCCGTTGAGGTAGCCGTTCTCCTTCGAGCGCAGCACCTTCGGGTCGAGGTGACGGCGCACCCGGCGTACCGGCAGCCCCGTGATCAGGGCGGTCTCCTCGATCGGCACGAAGGGCACGTCGGAGGCATTGGAGACGAACAGCGCGCCGTCGGCGAGGTCGTGCTTGGCCTGCTCGACCACCACGACCGAGTCGATGCCACCACCGAACGGAATCAGCGGACTGCCTTCACGCGTCGACGCCGTCGCGCGCAACGGCTCGCGGGTCGTGGACTCGATCCGCAGGTCACCCACGTCGACGCCGGTGCGATAGGAGAACTCCGCGAGCCCCGAGACGTAGTAGTCGTGCAGGAAGTCCTGCTCTCTCCGGGTCAGTCCGTCGTCGGGCCCGTGGATCACCCGGGCGGCGCGGGTCTTGTAGTAGGAGACGCCGGCGAGCAGGAACAGCAGCCGGGCGGAGGCGTACGCCGCCGGGGAGGAGTAGTCGGCATCGTCACCGTGGTCGAAGACGAACCGCTCGACGAACTCCTCGTCGTCGGCGTGGTAGCGGCAGGTCAGCTCCCCGTCGGCGGTGAGCTCGAAGCCGTCGTAGGAGAAGACCTCGCCTCGGTCGTCTCGGCGGTCGGTCACGGCCCCGAGGATACCGACCGGTGGTCGCGCGCCCGGCCTCCGCGAGGCGCCGGTGGGCCACACTAGGGTCGTGATCCCGGACCGGTCCGTGTCGGTCCTCGGGGGCCCTTAGCTCAATTGGCAGAGCAGTGGACTTTTAATCCATGGGTTGTGGGTTCGAGTCCCACAGGGCCTACAAGTGTTTCCCCTGGTCGCAGGACGTCATACGAATCGGTCGCCATGACGACCACGTCGTATGACGTCGTGGCGTCCGGACGGGCTCGGTTTCAGACCAGGCCGACCATGCGGTGGATGGCGGCGAAGGCCTCGCCGATCCCGTCCACCGAGTGCGCCAGCTCGGGGTCGCTGGGGTGCAGGCCGTAGAGGCCGACCACCGCGCGACCGTCAGCCGTGAAGCCCTCGAGGCACATCCCACCCAGGTCGCCGTCGGTCAGGCACGGCGGGCCGAAGTCGCCGTCGGTCAGCTCCCAGCCCATGGCGGCGAGCACCCCCATGAGGTCGACGAGGGCGGCCTCGTGGGCCGTGGGGTGTCCGCGCTCGAAGTAGACGTCCTCGGACTCAGGCGGGAGCACGAGCGCGCCGCAACCACTGGCCCAGTCGAGATAGACCACGTGGAAGGAGTCGAGCGTCATTGTCTGGATCGTCATGGCTGGCTTCTATGTACCTCGCCGCGAGTCACCAGGAGAAGGCGCCCACCCCAGAAATCCCCCACATTGGGTGCGAAATCTTGCCTTCGCGGGCACCTGGTCAGCCGACCGGCTGGCCGCGCTCCCCGGAGTCGGTCAGCCGCATCTCCGCCAGAGCCTGCTCCTCGAGCTCCCGCCGCCGTTCGGCCACGAGCTCGGCGGCCGACTCGTCGTTCCCGCCAGGGGTCGAGACGAGCGCGGCGGCGCCGCCGTCCACGCGCTGCAGGGCCTGCCGGCCGAAGACCTGCTGCTCGGTCGCCGTCCGCTCCGACCGGCCGCGGCCGATGAACGAGACGGCCCAGTGGCCGAGCGCGGTGAACCGGTTCTTGAAGCCGGTCAGGTACACGAGGTGTACGCCGAGCCAGAGCAGCCAGGCGACGAAGCCGGTGAGCCGGAACCGGCCGATGCGGGCCACCGCGCGGAAGCGGCTGATCGTGGCCAGGTCCCCCTTGTCGAAGTAGTGGAACGGCTTCTGCGGGGGTTTGCCGGCCTGACGTCGCTTGATCTCGGTCGCGGCGTACTTCGCGCCCTGGATCGCGACCTGGGCGACCCCGGGCAGATGGTCGAGGTCGATCATGTCGCCGACGACGAACACCTCCGGGTAGCCCGGGAGCGTGAGGTCGGGGTTGACCCGGATCCGACCCGCCCGGTCCAACGCCGCGCCGGTCTGCTCGGAGAGCGTCCCGGTCAGGGTCGAGGCCTGCACTCCAGCCGCCCAGATCTTGGTCGCCGCGGTGATGCGCTCGCGGCGACCGTCCTTGGACTCCACCTCGATGCCGGTCTCGTCGAGGTCGGTGACCATCCCGCCGAGCAGGACCTCGATGCCCAGCTTCTTCTCCAGCGCGACCTTGGTCTTGGCGCCGAGCTGCTTCCCGAACGGCGGCAGCACCTGGCCGGCGGCGTCCACCAGGACGACGCGCGCGTGCCGGGTGTTGATGAAGCGGAAGTCGCGGCCGAGGGTGCGGTGGGCGAGCTCCGCGATCTGGCCGGCCATCTCGACCCCGGTCGGTCCGGCGCCGACGACCACGAACGTCAGCAGCGCGTCGACGTCCTCACCTCGGGAGGCACCGAGCTCGGCGAGCTCGAAGGCACCGAAGATCCGCGCGCGCAGCTCGAGCGCGTCGTCGACGCTCTTCATCCCCGGCGCGAACTCGGCGAACTCGTCGTGCCCGAAGTAGGACTGGCCCGACCCTGCGGCCACGATCAGCGAGTCGTACGGCGTGACGGTCTGGCGACCCAGGACCGTCGAGGTGACAGTCCGAGAGGCGAGGTCGATCCCCGTGACCTCGCCGAGCAGCACGTGCGCGTTGCGTTGGCGGGCGAGGACCTCGCGGGTGGACGGCGCGATCTCGCCCTCGCTCAGGATCCCGGTGGCGACCTGGTAGAGCAGCGGCTGGAACAGATGGTGGCCCGTGCGGGCGATCACCGTGACGTCGACGTCGGCGCGCTTGAGCGCCTTGGTGCCGAAGAGGCCGCCGAAACCGGAGCCGATCACGACGACCTGGTGCCTGCCAGATTTTCGCGCCTCGCCCATGTCTCCACGATCCTCCTGACCGATCTGCATGTCACAATCGGTGGCACCGTCTCGTTGCTCACAGTGTGTGGCGCGTGGAACAGAAGTGCGAGATGAGGTTTCAGGCGTCTCTCGGCCGGGTACACGAGCCGGGATTGGCGCAGTCAGCGCGCCTGACCACGTGGAGAGACAGTGCCGCTAGACCGGCCGGCCGAGCCGCTTGCACCCGGCCCCCAGGGGGCCGCGCAGGCGCGCCGTTGGGTCGCGAGCGCCTGCGTCGAGATCGGTCGCGACGACCTCCGCGAGAACGCCGAGCTGGCGATGTCGGAGGTCGTCACCAACGCCATCCTCCACGGCAAGGCTCCGGTGACCGTCCGCCTCCGCGGCACCCGTGACCATCCGCGCGTCGAGGTGCGCGACGCCTCGCCGGTTCCGCCCGCCATCGCGGCGGACGACGCCGCCGACTTCGTCGACGCGCTCCCGACGTTCGGCCGCGGTCTGGCGATCGTGGCCAGCTTCAGCGAGGCCTGGGGAGCCGAGCGCGACGGAGAGGGCAAGCTGGTCTGGTTCGTCCCCTCACCCGTGCAGCCCGAGCGGCCGGCCCGCGGCGTCGTCCTGGGCTGGGACGACGAGCCGGAGGACGAGTCGTTCGCCGACGAGGAGACGGTGTCGGTCCGGCTCTTGAGCGTGCCGGTCGAGCTCATGCAGGGCGCCCTGGCCCACGGCGCCGAGCTCCGCCGCGAGCTGCGCCTCCTGGCCGTCGCGCACCAGGACACCTATCCGGTCGCCAGCGACCTCTCGGCGTACTTCTCCGCGGTGGCGCGCGACTTCAGGTGGCAGTTCGCCGGCGATGCGCTCGTCCACGCGATCCAGGACGGCCGCGAGCACGCCGACATCGACGTGGTCGCGCCGCTCGACGCGGCGGACCGCTTCGCCCGCCTCATGGAGCTCTACGACCTCGCGGACGCGTTCTGCCGCAACGAGCGCCTCCTCACCTTGGCCCGCACGCCCGAGCAGGTCGAGTTCCAGACCTGGCTGTACGGCGAGTTCGTCCGCCAGGGGTCGGGCAAGGAGGCGACCCCGTGGCCGCCGCGGCACGCCTCGACGTTCTCCTAGCCCGCACGCCGAGCCCTCAGCCGTAGCCGAGCTCGTGCAGGCGCGCGTCGTCGATGCCGAAGTGGTGGGCGATCTCGTGCACGACGGTGACCCGCACCTCCTCGGTCAGCTCGTCGGCGTCGGCGCACATGGCGAGCAGGGGGCGGCGGAAGATCGTGATCCGGTCGGGGAGCCCGGTGTGGTCGGAGGTCCGCTCGGTCAGCGAGACGCCGTCGTACAACCCCAGGAGATCCGGCTCACCGGGTGGCGGGTCGTCCTCGACCAGCACCACGAGGTTGTGCACGTGCGCCGCGATCTCGTCGGGGATCTCGTCGAGGGCCCGGTCGACCAGCGCCTCGAAGTCCGCGCGGTCGAGCTCCATGCGTCCCGAGGGTAGCCAGGAACGACGAACGCCCTGGCTGGGAGCCAGGGCGTCTGTGTCGAGTGGGCGACCCCGACGGGACTCGAACCCGCGGCCTCCGCCGTGACAGGGCGGCGCGCTAACCAACTGCGCTACGGGGCCTGGTGACGCTTCGACGGGACCCGCCGGAGCGGATGGAACTCTAACCCATCGCCCGAGCCGCTCCCAATCGTGGACCCGCCCGGCGACGAACGTGGGACCTCCCTTCGCCGAGTCGTCGTACGCCGGCTCGGCGGACCGGGCGTCGGCCCCGATGCAGCGGCACAGTCCGCCGCACCGGGGCCGAGCGTGGTGTCGCACCGAACAGCGACACCGACGAAGGGTCGGGTCCACGAGGAGGAGGACCCGAGCCCTGGGTCAGAACTGGTACTGGTCGATGTTCTTCACCGTGAAGGTGACCGGATTCCCGACCTCGACGACGTTGTCCTTGATCTGGAGGGTGCCCAGACGTCCTGCATCGAGGGTTCCGTTGCCGGAGGACGGGTAGCTGCCCTTGATCACGGCGTCGATGGCGTAGACGTCCGCATATGCCGTGTCGGCCGGACTCCACAGGACGCAGTTCTTGATGAGCCCCGCGTGCATGTCGGCGCGCACGTCGGAGGGGATGCACAGGCCGGCCACCGGCATCTGCTTGGGATCGATGCCGACCTGCTGCTCGGCCTTCACCGCGCCCGACATGCCACCGCCGATCACCCAGACGCCCGTGGTCTCGCTCTTGTGGGCCGAGAGGTAGCTCGACGTCACCTGGAGCACCGTGGCCGGGTCGTCGTTGCCCGGAATGACCTGGGCGATCTTCATCTGCGGGTACTTCTGAGCGATGTAGGGACGCATCAGGGCGAGCCACGTCTTCTGGTTCGCCGCGGTCGCGGTCGACGTGACGAGCAGGAACGTGCCCTTGCCGCCGGTCTGCTCGGCCATCGTGTTGACGATCGCCTCGGCGATCCCCTCGTCCGAGGCCTGGCTCACGAAGAACTGCCGGGCGTCCTGCGCGGCGTCGGCGTTGAACGAGGAGACCACGACTCCCTGCGACATCGCCTTCTTCAGCACCGGTGCCACCGCGTCGGGGTCGTCGGGCGCGATCGTCACCGCAGCCGGCTTCTGCTGGAGAGCCGACTCGATCGTGGTGACCTGACCGGCAGCGTCGGCCGTGGTCGGACCGACGTAGTCGATGGTGTACCCGAGCTTGGCGGCGGCTTCCTTGGCCCCCTTCTCGGCGTCGGTGAAGAAGGGGTCACTGGTCTGCTTGGGGACCAGCACGATCGTCTTCGACGTCGAGCCGCCGGTGTTCTGCTCTGCCGCCTTGGGCGCCTTCGTGCTGCACGCCGATGCCAGTGCGCACGTGGCGACCACGGCCGCCGCCACCCACGTCCTGCGACGCCTGATGCTCGAACTCCACATGTGCGTTTCCTCCTGTTGTCAGTTCCGAGACGTTCCTCGCCGGGCCAGAAGCGCCCGTGCTCCGAGTCGCCAGATGCGGGCCGCGAGGCCCTCGTTGAACACGACCGCGGCGATCATCAGGACCCCGATCGCGACGTACTGCCAGCTCGTGGAGTAGTCCGCCAGTACGAAGCCGTTCGGGATCATCGCGATGGCGATGACGGCGAGCGTCGTGCGGACCACCGAGATCTGTCCGCCCTGGATCGAGGCGCCGCCGACGACCACGGCCGCGATCGCCAGCAGCTCGTAGCCGTTGCCCGCGTCGGCCCGTGACGACAGCACCCGGGACGTGTAGATGACCGCGGCGAAGCCGCTGAGAAGGCCGGAGATCCCGTACACACTGATCCGGACGAGTCCGACCCGTACGCCGCTGAACCGGGCCGCCGTTTCGTTGGCACCGACCGCCACGAGGCTCCGTCCGGCCGCGGTTCGCGTGGTGACGAGGACGCCGACGACGATCACGCCGAGCCAGATCAGGCACTGGCCGGGCATCAGCCCGATGTAGGACTGCCCGAGGTACTCGAAGGACGTCGGGAAGCCGGCGATGCCGGATCCGTTCGAGATGCCGAGCGCCAGTCCGCGGAACAGTGCCAGGGTGCCGAGGGTGACGAGCAGCGGGTGAATACGGAGGACCACGACAGCCACTCCGTTGAACAGCCCGCAGGCGAGCCCGGCCGCGACCGCCAGCACCACGCTCGCGGCGATCGGTACGCCGTGCGAGTACAGGACGCCGACCAGCACCGACGACAGGCTGAAGATGGCTCCGACGGACAGGTCGATGCCGCCGGATGCGATCACGACGGCCATGCCGATGGCGATCAGCCCCGACTCCGACGCGATCCGGAAGAGGGTGAACGCGTTGGACGTCGTCAAGAAGTACGGCGACGAGGAGGAGAAGAAGACGACGCAGACCGTCAGCAGGAGCACCAGCCCGAACGAGCGACCGGCGACCTCCCGGAGTCGTTCGGTCCGCAGCTCGCGGGCGAAGGAGTCAGCCACGGCCGCGCCCCCGTGACATCACGAGCTCGCGAACCCGGTCCCGGGCGACCGCCACGAGCAGGCAGGCGCCGTATGCGCAGGAGATCCAGACGCCGGGGATCCCCATGATCACGACGCCCGCGGTGATCACCCCGACGATCGCGGCGCCGGTGAGCGGGGCGAGATCGGTGCCACGGCCCCCTTCGATCGAGGTGCCGCCGATCGCACATGCGGCGATGACCTGGAGGGCGAGGTTGCTGTCGACGATCGAGGTCTGCATGCCCCCGACGGCGCCGAGGTAGATCACGGTCCCGAGGCCCGCGGCCAGCCCGCTCAGCACGTAGGCGCCGACCAGCTCCCTCTTGACCCGCACGCCCATCGTCTTCGCGGCGACCCGGTTCTCGCCGGTCGGCAGAAGGTCACGACCCCAGTTCGAGTGGTGCCGGACCACCAGGAGGACGGCGAAGGCGATCAGCACGACGACCAGGGCTCGGGGGACCCCGAGCACGTCCCCGACACCGAACGCGCCGGCGCCGGCGGGGAACGACCCGATGTTGTGACTGTCGGACCTGATCAGAGCCACGCCCTGGAACACGTACAACGTGCCCAGCGTGACCACGATCGACGGCACGGGCGTCCAGGCGACGAGGATCCCGTTCACCACGCCGCACACGGCACCGACTGCCAAGGACACCAGCAGGGTCAGCACGAGGCTGTTGCTGCGAACGCCGACCGGTCCGGCCACGAAGCCGGCCAGGGCCACGATCGAGCCCACGGAGACGTCGATCTCCCCGGTCATGATGACGAGGTTCTGTCCCAGTCCCAGGCAGGCGACGACCGCGATCGAGATGGCGATGCTCCGCGCGTTGTCGATGCTGGCGAACCCTGTCGCCGCGACCGAGAAGAAGACGATGAGCAGTGCCAGGGCCGCCAGCGCTCCGGCGTCGGCACCGGCGATCCACCGCGCGGCGAACCTCGGCGCCGCGGGACGCCGCGTCCGGTCGCGGGAGGAGGTCGAAGTCGCGAGCAGGCTCACAACGTCACCTGCTCGGCTCGGGCCGCCAGCGTTCCGTCGGCGTCCTCGACGCCCAGGGCCGCACGTCCGATGGCGCTCTCGACCATCGTGTCGCCGGTGAACTCGCCGACCAGCCGACCCTCGCGCATGACCAGGATGCGGTCGGAGAGCAGGAGCAGCTCGGGCAGGTCGGACGAGATCAACAGGACGCCACAACCCTGGGCCGCGAGCCGGTCGACGATCGCGTAGATCTCGGAGCGCGCGCCCACGTCGATGCCGCGGGTGGGCTCGTCGAGCACGAGGACCTCGGGCTCCGTGGCGAGCCACTTCGCCAGGAGCACCTTCTGCTGGTTGCCTCCCGAGAGCGCAGTGACGTTGTCGGCGACCCCACCCCGCAACCCGAGTCCCTCGAGCGCCCTGCGGGCCAGGCGGCGCACGCGGGACGGGAGGACCGTGCCGGTCGGACCTAGCCGGCCCAACGACGACATCGCGATGTTGTCCTCGACGGTGAAGTCCAGGAAGAGCCCCTGCGACGAGCGCTCCTCCGGTACGTACGCCACGCCGTGGCGGCTCGCGTCGCGAGCACCGGAGAGCCGCACTTCACGCCCGGTGACCTCCACCTGCCCGCTGGTCGGTCGGGTGATCCCGCAGACCGCCTGGCCGAGCTGGCTGCGACCCGCCCCGACGATGCCGGCGAGGCCCACCACCTCCCCCGCGTGCACCTCCAGCGAGACGTCGGCGAACTCTCCTGTGCGGCACAGGTCGCGAGTCGCCAGGACGACCCGCTGGGTCGCCCGGCTCTCCGTGCGTTCGCGCGCCAGGACCTCGCGCCCGAGCATGTGCTCGACCAGTGACTCCTGGTCGAAGTCCGTGACCGGTCCCGACCGGATCAGCTGCCCGTCGCGGAGCACCGAGACGACGTCGGACACGGCCATGACCTCGTGGAGCCGGTGCGACACGTAGAGCACCGCGACGTCGTCGTCGCGCAGGCGGGTCACCACCTCGAGCAGCCGCTGTGCCTCCCACTCGTCGAGAGCCGCGGTGGGCTCGTCGAGCACCAGCACCCGGACGCGGTTGACCAGCGCGCGAGCGATGGTGACGAGCTGCTTCATGCCCGGGGACAGGACGCCCACCCGGGTGCGCCGATCGAGGTCGAGCCCCAGCGCCCCCAGGGCCTCGTCGACATCGCGACGCATGGCAGTGCCCGACATCGCGCCGTACGACGTGCGCGGACGACGGCGTCCCGCGAGCAGGTTGTCCTGGACCGACAGCGAGTCGTAGAGCATGAGCTCCTGGGGCACGAACACGACGCCGTCGGCCTCGGCATCGCGCGCCGAGCGGTAGTGCCGGACCTCTCCCCCGACCTCGACGTGCCCGGAGGTCGGGGGGATGACGCCGGACGCGATCTTTCCGGCCGTGCTCTTGCCGGCGCCGTTCTCACCGACCAGTGAGTGCACCGTGCCGGCGTCGAGACGCAGGTCGAGCGAGCGGACGGCGTGCGTGGCGCCGAACGTGCGGTCCACACCGACCAGAGCCAGGGCAGGCACGGTGTCACCGCGGCGCGTCAACACTGACACCCTGGCCGCTCCCTTCGGTGACGCCGGTCACTCTGCAATCGTTTGCTGACATTAGGACTGCAATCGGTTGTAGTCAAGAGTGGGGGTTGGCCGGGCCGCCGCTGGAAACGGGTCGGGCGGCCCTCCAGACAGCCCCGAGGGCGGCCTACGGAGAGGTCAGCCCTGGTCCTTCTCGCCGGTGGTGAACCGCGCGATGACCAGGGCGAGCAGGATGATCGCGCCGAAGGCCGCGTTGATCCAGAACGGCTGGATGTTGGACAAGGTCAAGATGTTGGACACGAGCCCGAGCAGCAGCACGCCCAGCAGGGCACCGAGCATCGTTCCCCGTCCGCCGTTGAGGCTGATCCGGCCGATCACGGCCGCGGCGAAGACGGTGAAGATCATGTTCTGGCCCTGGCCCGAGCTGACCGACGCCAGCCGGCCGGTCAGCATCAGCCCGGCGAGGACCGCCAGCAGGCTCCCGGCGACGTACACCCCGAACACGACGCGGTCCACACGGATCCCCGCCGCGCGGGCGGCCTCGCTGTTGCCGCCGATCGCGTAGACCGCCCGTCCGATGCGGTGGTAGCGGAGGAAGAGCCCGACCAGCAGGTAGAGGAGGCCGGCCACCCAGACGGAGGTCGGCACGCCGAACCACGACTTGGTGCCGAGGTAGACGAAGCTCTCGGGGAGGTTGTAGAGGGTCTTGCCGTCGCTCAGTCCGATCGTCACCCCTCTCAGGAGGATGAGCATCGCCAGGGTCGCCATGAACGCGTTGAGCCGGAGAGCCACGATCAGCGTGCCGTTCAGTGCGCCGACGAGCACCCCGACCCCGAACATCGCCACCAGCGCCAGCCACGGGTTGAGGTCGATTCCGGAGCCCCCGATGGCGGTGGGGCAGACCAGCCAGGCAGCGGCCATCGGAGCGAGGCCCACGGTGGACTCCAGCGAGAGGTCGAACTTCCCGCTCAGGAGGATGAGCGCCTCGGCCAGGACGACGACGGACAGCTCGGAGGACTGGCGCAGGACGTTGATGAGGTTCGTCTGGGTCAGGAAGGCCGGCTGCAGGAACGACCCGACGACCATGGCGATGACCACCACGGGGAGGAGCGCCAGCTGGTCCTGCTTGGCCAGCCCTCGCAGCCGGTGCCAGACGACGTTCCGGCGCTCGCGCGTCATCGGGTCCTCGGGGACGACATCCACGCTCGCGGTCACAGACCCACCCCTTCCATGGCGGAGACCAGCTGGTCGTCACTGCGACGTGGCCCCATCTCGCTCCTGATCTCACCGTCGAACATCACCAGGACCCGATCGCACAGGGCGAGCTCCTCGAGGTCGTCGGAGACGATGAGGACGGCGCACTCCTGGCGGCGCACCTGCTCGAAGATCAGTTCCTTGGCCGCGATGTCGATCCCCGCCGTCGGCGTCGCGAGCACCAGCACGTCCGGCTCCGACGCCAGCGCCCTGCCGAGCGCCAGCTTCTGCTGGTTGCCACCTGACAGCTCGCCGGACAGCTGCCTCGGCGAGCTGGCCTTGATGTCGAGCTCGTGGAAGAGCCGCTCCGCCAGCTCGGCGCGTCGGGACCGGTCGAGCAGTCCGCCTCGGGAGAGGCGACCGAGCACCGTGGTGGTCAGGTTCTCCTCGATGGTGAGGTTGGCACAGAAGCCGTTGTGGTGGCGGTCCTCGGGAACGTAGCCGATCCCCGCTCGCACCGCGGCGTCCACGCGGCCCGGCGACGGCGTACGGCCGTTGACCGACACCGAGCCGGACGAGGCTTTGTGCAGACCCGCGATGGTCGCCGCGAGCTCGACCTTGCCGCAGCCCGCGATCCCCGCGACACCGACCCGCTCGCCGCGGCGGACCTTCAGGGAGACGTCGCGGAACGTCCCGGCCAGCGTGAGGCCGGCCAGGTCCAGGACGACCGGGCCGATGGGTGACTCCTCGTCCGGACCGGGGACGGCGGCCGACGAGTCGGACCGGTCGGAGTAAGCCGGCGACCCGACCATGGCCTCGACCAGCTCGTCGCGTCCGAGCGAGCCGACTGCGCTGGTGAGGACGTGGCGGCCGTCGCGGAGAACCGTCGCCTCCTCGCAGACCTCGTAGATCTCGGAGAGGTGGTGGGAGATGTAGAGGAAGGTGACCCCCTCGCGCTTGAGCCGTTCCATGTGGCCGAAGAGGGCCTCGATCTCCTTGGCCTGCAGCTGGGAGGTCGGCTCGTCCATGACGATGAACCGGCTACCCCCTCGCAGGGCCCGGGCGATCTCGAGCAGCTGACGCTCTCCGACGCTCAGCTCGCGCGCCCGCACCGTGAGGGGCACGCCCAGGCCCCACACCTCGAGCTGCTCCTCGGCCTCGCGTCGTAGGCGACGCCAGGGAACGCCGCCGCCACCTTGGGCGATCCGGTCGAGCATCAGGTTCTCGAGCACCGACAGGTCGGGGACCACCATCGACCGCTGGTGGACGCAGGCGACCTTCGCGGCCCACTCGCGACGTCGCGACACGGCAGGTGCTGCCTGGCCGTCGAACTCGACCACGCCGGTGTCGGGGGCCTCGAGACCGGTGAGGATCTTGACCAGGGTCGACTTCCCTGCCCCGTTGCGTCCGACGAGGGCATGGGACCGACCGGGGTGGACGCTCATGGTCACGTCGCGCAATGCATGGGTCGCCCCGTATCGACGGCTGACTCCTGCGGCCCGGACCAGAGCCGCAGGAGTCAGCGTCGCCGACGACGGAGTCGGCGATCCGGGGGAGTCCCGGCGGGCGGAATCGTTCAGGACCGAGCTCACCCTGTCGCCTTGTTGCCCCACAGGTCAGGGTCGTCGACGTTCTTCTTGGTGACGAGGGTCGCGGGGAGCAGGTCCATCGGGTTTCCGTTGAACATCACGATCTTGCTGTCGTGGTCGGTGGGTCCGGGGCTGATCGTCTTGCCGGCCAGCGCGTCTTGAAGGTACTGCAGGCCGTACTTGACGTAGCCGTCGAGGGGCTGCGAGATCTCGGCGTCCATGACCCCGGACTTGACCAGGGCCAACCCCTGCGGGGTTCCGTCGATGCTGATGTCGTAGATGTGCCCCGGCTCTCCCACCTTGGCGTCCCGGCCTGCCGTCTTGAGGACGTTCAAGGTCGGGGAGAGGGCGTAGTCGGACTGCTGGAAGATGCCCTTGAGATCGGGGTTGGCGGCCAGGACCGTTTGCAGGGCGTCGGCCTGCTTGGTCGGGTCCCAGTCCGTGGGACGCTCGATCAAGGTGATGTTCGGGTAGTTCTGCTGGATGCAGTCACGGAACCCCTGGCTGCGCTCGCGACCGTTGATCGAGGTCTGGGCCCCCATCAGCGAGAGCACCTTCCCCTTCTCACCGATCGCCTTGGCCATGTCCTGGCAGGCGATCTGGCCCATGCCGACGTTGTCGGCCCGCACGATCGCGGCGACGTGCCCGCCGTCGGGGCCGATGTCGATGCTGACGACCGGAACGTGAGCGTTCGCTGCCTGGTCGAGAGCGGGGATGATCGCCTTCGAGTCGTTGGCGACCACGATCAGTCCCTTGGCCCCGGCCGAGATCAGGTTCGCGACATCGGTGATCTGCTGCCCCGAGTCGCTGTCGGCGTTCGTGGGAGCCAGGAAGTCGAGGTTCGTGCTCTTGGAGGCAGCGATCATCTGCTGTTGGAGGGTGACCTCGAACTGGGCGGAGAGGAACGGCGCGGAGTAGCCGACCTTGACGGTCGAGCCGGAGCCCCCCTGACCCCCCTTGCTGTCACTCGACCCGCAGCCGGCGAGCGCGAGTGCCAGGACGCCGACGGCTCCGGCGGAGGTGAGGACACGACGACGAGACCGAGATCGAAGGGCGCGACGAGGGGCCACGGGAGTGCTCCTGACAGGGTGATCCGAGGGCGTTCCGACCATTACTGCAAACCTTTGCAGTAGATCGAACGTAAGGCGGTGGAAGGCGCCCTGTCAAGGCTGTCCGACCCCGCGGAACGAGGAATTCTCGGACGATCCCGCGCTCGGTCGTGACGATCGGGGTCGGCTCTGGCAGGATGAAAGAGAGACCATGGAGCAATCGATTGTGACCCTGCGGGACGTTGCTCGGGCCGCCGACGTGCACCCGGGCACGGCGTCGCGCGCCCTGAACCCGGAGACCCGGAGCCAGGTGAAGGTCGAGACGGCCGAGCGGGTGATGGCGGCCGCAGCGGAGCTCGGGTACCGCGTGAACCCGATCGCGCGCAGTCTCCGCACGAGTCGGTCGCTGACGGTCGGGGTGCTCATCCCCGATCTCACCAACCCGTTCTACCCCCCCATCGTCCGCGGGGTGGAGGACGAGTTGAGCGCCGGCTCCTACGTCGCCCTGGTGGCCAACACGGACGGCGACTTCGTCAAGGAACGCCGTGTGCTGGAGACCCTGCGGGAGCGCCAGGTGGACGGTCTCATCGTGATGACGGCGAAGCGGAAGCATCCCCTGATCGTCGAGGTTGCCGAGACCGGGCTGCCGATGGTGCTGGTCAGCCGTGACGTGGACGGGCTGAGCGTCTCGGGGGTCATGCTCGACGACGAGGAGGCGATGAGCCTCGCGGTCGGTGCCCTGACCGACCTCGGGCACAGCCGGCTCGCGCACCTCTCCGGGCCCCGCACCGTCTCGACGGCGCTGCGGCGGCGTCAGGGCTTCGTGAAAGCGACCAAACGTCTCCCCACAGTCACGACGACCATCGTCGAGAGCGCCCAGTTCTCGATCGAGGCCGGACGCGCCGCCGGCGAGCAGCTGTTGGCGGCTCATCCCGAGGTGACCGGCATCGTCGCCGCCAACGACATGATCGCCCTGGGGTGCCTCTCGGCCTACCAGGCCGCCTCGCGGAGCTGTCCCCGGGACTTCTCCGTGATCGGGGTCAACGACAGCCAGTTCCTCGATCACACCTCGCCGCCGCTGTCCACGGTCAGCGTGCCCAAGTACGAGATGGGCCGCAGTGCCGCGCAGCTCCTGCTGTCCCAGCTGCAGGCCAACGGCGGACGCCCGGCCGCCGAGGTCCGGCACATGAGGCCCGAGATCAAGATGCGGGGCTCCACGGGCCCCGCTCCCCACTGACGATCCTCAGTCGCCGGCCAGCCTCAAGAGCGCCTCGAGGTTGTCGGGACCCGGTCGGCGGGCTCCCTGCTCGATCTCGCGTGCCAGCTCCACGATCGCCTCGTTCGCCGGCGCCGTCATCCCGCGCTCGCGAAGCGTGGCCGCGACCAGACCGTTGATGTCGCCCGCCTCGCTGCGGCGACCCTTGATCCAGTCCTGCAGGATCGTGGTCTTGGAGTCCGGCATCACGAAGCCGTCGAGCAGGGTGTCGAGCAGCGTCTCGACCACCGTCGCGGGATCCGCCACGTCGTCGGGCGTGAGGCCGAAGATCGGGAGCACCTGGTTGCCGAGGGCCATGGTGGCCCGCAGGGCTTCTTGTCCCGAGCGCAGCATGAGCGCCCGCATCCGGGGAATCGCGGCCGCCTCCACCATCGGGAGGCCGAGGATCGCAGTCGTCACGAGCGTCGTCGCGTTGCTGACGATCTTCATCCACTTGGCGGCCCGGATGTCGTCGACCACCTCGACCGTGCCGACGTGCCGCAGCAGGTTCGCGATCTCCTCTTCCCGGCCCGCGGCCGAGTCGTCGACGGCGCCCACGGCGAACCACGACCGTTCGTGCGGCGAGTGGCGCTCGACGATCCCGGGCTCGAACATCATCGAGGTGATCTCGATGACGCAGCCGAGGGTGCGGGACCGCCCGACCACGTCGGCGATCGCGTCGACCGTCATGCCGTTCTGGACTCCCACCAGGAGTCCGTCGGCGGCCAGGTACGGCTCGATCAGCTGCGTCGCCCAGGTGGAGTCGTAGGCCTTCACCAGCATCAGGACCACGTCGAACCGCTGGCGCAGGGTCGCGACGTCGCACAGGTGCAGCACCCGTACCGGTACCACCGTCGACGTCTGAGGGGTGTTGATCCGCACGCCGTGCGCGCGCATCGCCTCGACGTGATCGGGCCACTGCTCCACGAGGGTGACGTCGGCGCCCGCGAGCGTCAGGTCGGCCCCGATCGACGCGCCGTTGGCCCCCGCGCCCAGCACGGCGATCCGCGGGCCCAGGTCAGGCATCGAGGTCGGAGTCCACGACCGCCCGCTCGGCGACGACCGAGTCGCAGAAGGCGATCACCTCGCGGTGTCTCGGGTCCGCCGCGTACGTCGCCAGGTCCTCCCGGCTGTCGTGCGACGTCACCAGGGCGAGGTCCCAGTGGCCGTCCACGCCGACATCGGGGCGCACCACGAGCTCGCGGACCCCGGGCACGACTCCGACCAGCGCCTCCAGCCGGTGGCGCACCTCGGCCGCGTCCCGACTGCGCTCCTCAGGGTTGTCCGCGGCCATGCGGAACACGACGACGTGGCGGATCACGACGCGCTCCGGGCGACGTTCCCACCCGAACGGAGAGGGCGCACCTGGTGCGCCCTCGGGTCGACCAGGGTCTTGATCGCCGTCGGGCGACCCAGGCTCATCGGTCGCAGCGCCTCGTCGACGTAGGACTCCAGCG
The DNA here is from genome assembly GCA_049841015.1 of Nocardioides sp. GTDB lineage: Bacteria > Actinomycetota > Actinomycetes > Propionibacteriales > Nocardioidaceae > Nocardioides. Next base: position 174,773 of record JASGIN010000010.1, on the reverse strand, counting down.
GCACCACTCTCGGTGCGATCACCGCCCATCGACCGGCGCGGCGGCTGACGAGCTCGACCGCGCGCGGGAAGTCCACCTCGCGCACCAGGGCGTTGGTGCCGATCAGGATCTTCTCCTCCATCGTGACGGTGCCGAGGTCGATCTCCACCGGCGCCTTCTGGATTCCGACCAGGACGATGCGACACCCTCTCGGGGCCAGCTCGACGGCCGTCGACACGCCGCTCGCGGAGCCGCTGACCTCGAACACCACCCGCAGGTCGTCGCTCCCCACCTGCTCGCGAAGGGTCGTCACATCGCTCTCGGAGTCTCCCGTGACCAGCACGGTCCGCCGGGCCCCGAGCTCGGTGGCGAGCTCGAGCCGCGCGGGATCGACATCGGCGGCGAGGACCTCGGCGCCGCTCTCGGCCAACGCGTACACGAGGAAGGTCCCGATGCCGCCGACCCCGAGCACCACGACGCTCTGCCCACGGACGTCCCCGGCCCTGGAGACGTTGTGGACGGCGATGGACATCGGCTGACAGAGCGCGGCCTCGTCGAGCGTGAGACCGGTGTCGGCCACGGAGAGGCAGTTCTCAGGTGGCGTGACGACGTACTCGGCAAGGGCGCCGTGCCGGTGCAGCCCGACCCCGGCGTACCAGCGGCACTGGTTGGACTGGCCGCGGGTGCACGCATCGCAGCGGCCGCAGGCGACCGAGCCGCAGGAGGCGACCGGCGTCCCGATCCACGAGGGATCGACTCCGTCACCCACCGCGACGACCGTCCCGCTGAACTCGTGACCGGGGATGATCGGCCCCTGGTGGCCCGTGGCGGGGTGGGGGGCGTCGAACCAGTGCTGATGTGGACCGTGCGCCCACTCGCCCACGTCGGAGCCGCAGACCCCGGCGGTCCCGACCTCGAGCAGGAGCTCACCGGGTGGCGGCTCGGGTACGGGAACGTCCTCGAAGCGGATGTCCTCACGCCCGTGGTAGACCGCGGCACGCATGGTGGTGGGCAGAGTCGTGGGCCGGGTGGTCACGGCATGGCTTCCGGCTCGAGCGTGTGCCCCGCATCGCGGGCGACGCCGAGGACCAGGGTGGCGAAGTCCTGGTCCCGAGCGAGACCGCTCGCGATCAGGCGTGTGTACGCCACCTCCGTCTCGGTCAGCACCGGCAGCGGCAGCTCGAGCCCACGGGCCAGCTCCAGGGCGAGCCGGATGTCCTTGCGCTGCCCCTCCGGGGTGAACGCCGTCGGGAAGTCGAGCTCCACGATCGGTGGCGTCTTGTACGTGCTGAACGGCGAGCCGATGGCGCTGTCGTTCACGAAGCCCATCAGTGCGGCCCGGGACACCCCCAGCATGTCCCCGAGAACCGCGATCTCCGCGATCGACTGCATCGTCACGGCCAGCAGCGCGTTGGTGCAGAGCTTGACGACGTTCGCCTCGGCACGGGAGCCCACCCGGTGAACGGCCCGTCCCATGCGGAGGCACAGCTCCTCGGCGAAATCCAGGCCGGTCTCGTCGCCGGAGACGGCGAAGATCGCGTTGCCCGACTCGACGACTCCGGGATTTCCGCTGATCGGCGCGGAGACGTAGGCGACGCCGACGGCGGCTGCTGCCTCCGCAGCCCTCTCGGCGGCAGCCGGGGACACGGTCGACCCGTCGATCCACACCCGGAGGCGGCGTTGGTCCTCAGGACCCGACAGAAGACCCGTCGCGGGATCGTGGAGCGCTGCCAGCGCGCCGTCGTCGAGCACCATCGAGAAGACGGCGTCCGCCGCTGCTGCCTCCCGGACGTCGTCCAGCCGGGTCGCGCCACGCTCCACCAGCGGGTCGCACTTGGCGGCCGTGCGGTTCCAGACCGACAGCGGCGTGCCGGCCTCGAGGAGTCGCGACGCCATCACCGCCCCCATCCGACCCAGCCCCACGAAGGCGACGGAGGCCGGGGAGTGACCGGACGCGTCAGTCACGCCGGCTCACCCCCGGGGAGCTCGTAGCCGGCGGCCTCCAAACTGGCGGCCCCGCTGTATCCCCAGACCGTGACGACCGGTTCGGTCTGTGAGGCGTTCTCCAGGCCGTGGAAGACGTTCGCCGGGACGAACACCACGTCCCCCGCCTCGAGTCGCACCGAGTCGTCACCGACGTGCTTGATCGCGCTGCCGGAGACGACGTACTCCCACTCCTCGGCGTTCGGGTGACGGTGGATGTCGTGCTTCGACCCGGGCTTGAGCACCGTCCGCCCGACCACGGTCTGCTCGGAGCCGACGGTCTCGGCGGTGACCAGCCAGCGCACCTCCATGTCGATCCAGCCGTCGTCGGCACTCAGGCTCGCGTCGGGGTCGACGGCCATGGACGAAACGCGGTAGCGCTCCGCTCCGCCGGGGGTCTCATGGGTCTGGGTCATCGTGGGCTCCTTCGGTGGGTTCACGGTGCGAGAAGCAGCTCGGCGTTCTCGACGCCGGGCTTGAGGTCGCCGGCCTCGATGCGGTGGGCGACCTCGACGGTGCGGGCGTTGGCGGGGGCCTGGCCACCGAGCCGGGCTCGTTCCCGCACGACGTGGCCGTTGAGCTCGTCGACCTCGCTGTGCCGGCCCTTGCGCCAGTCCTGGAGGACGGTGGTGAGCGTGTGGGGCAGCGACCACTGGGTGTACACGGCGTCGAGCATCCGCTCGACGAAGATCTCCGGCTGGTCGGGATCCACGTCCTCGAGACCGAAGATGGGTACGACGCGGTGGCCGAGGTCGACCGACGTGCGCACCGCCTCCTTCCCGGCACGCACCATGAACTGGTGCATCCCGGGCACCTGGGCCGCCTGGAGCAGCGGCAGGTCGAGGCACGCGGAGGTGACGAGCTCGGCGCAGTTGACGACGAGCTTCATCCACTTCGCCGAGCGGATGTCGTCCACGACCGACACCGTCCCCGCGTGGCGCAGGACGTCGGCGACGCTCCGGGCACGTTCCTGGGCGGTCGCTTCCAGCCCACCCAGGGCGAACCAGGTGCCGGAGACGGGGGTGTGTCGCTCGACGACTCCGGGGTCGAACATGGCGGCCGCGATCTCGATCACGCTTCCGAGCGTGCGCCGCGGACCGAGGACGTCGGCCATGACGTCCACGGTCATCCCGTTCTGCAGTCCGACGGCCAGCCCGTCCTCGGCCAGGTAGGGCTTGATCAGCTCGCAGGCCCACCGGGTGTCGTAGGCGTTGACCACGACGAACACGAGGTCGAAGCTGCCGCGGAGCGTGGCGACGTCACACAGGTGCAGTGCCCGGACGGGGGTCACCGTGCTGGCCTCCGGCATCTCCTGACGTACGCCGTCGACGCGCATCCGCTCCACGTTGGCGGGCCACTGGTCGATCAACGTGACGTCGAGTCCTGCCTGGGTGAGGTCGGCACCGACGGCCGCGCCGTTCGCGCCGGTGCCGAGGACGGCGATCCTGAGATCGGGCATGCCTTCGCTCCTGGAGATGGTCTGGGTCGGTCAGTCGTGGCTGGAGAAGTACTCGCGCAGGTGCTCGTCCTGCAGCGTGGGCACTCCCTCGGGGCCATGGGGGCCGATCGCGAAGCCCGCGCTCGACAGGACGTGGTCGCGCGACGCCTCGGCGCGCGCCCGGAGATCCTCGAGGTCGACGTCCAGGACGCGACCGTCCCACTTGCGCAACCGGCCGCCGACGAACACGGCTCGGACGTCGCCTCGGTCCGCCCCCTGCACCACGATCCCGACCGGGTTCCCGCCCGGGATCTGGTTGACGCCGCCGGCGTCGATGAGAAGGAGATCCGCCTGCTTGCCGACGGTGATCGAGCCCACCTCGTCCTCGAGCCCGACGGCCCTGGCGCCGGACCTGGTCGCCATCTCCAGCAGGTCGGCGTTCGTCAGCATCGTGGGCTGCGGCCGACCGGCGGTCCGCTCCATGACGGCGAGCATGCGCTGGGTGAGCAAGGTGGCCCGCATCTGGGTGAACGCGTCTCCGGCGAGCGAGATCTCGACGTCCACGGAGAGTCCCGGCTTGCGGCCCGTGTCCAGCGCGCGCTGGATCGGGGGCACGCCGCCGGCCAGGCTCAGCTGCTCGTCCGAGGTCGTCGCCAGGACGATGTGCACGCCCGCCCTCTCGATCTGCTCCCAGGCCTCGTCGCTGAGCGCGGTGGCGTGGACCAGCGTGACGTCCGGCCCGAGCAGGCCGGCGCGGCCGAGGGCGGCGAGCTCGTCGGCCGAGCCCGGCCCCATCACCCCGTCGAACGTGATGCCGAGGCCGAGGTCACGAGCCACCGCCATGAGCTCCTCGACCGGACGGACGCGTCGCATGTCGATGGCCATGCGCAAAGTGACCAGCGGCTCGGCTGCCACCACCTCCACGAGCCGGGTCAGATCCCCCGGCCAGTGCTCCTCCCACTCGTAGGCGTTGGGTGGTGCCGATGCGTGGACGGCACGGATGCCCGTGTCGCGGTAGGCCTGGATGACCGCGTCGGCGTGAGCCCTTGATCGCGTGTTGTGGCTGAGATCCAGGACGGTCGTGAACCCCGAGTCGAGGGCGCCGGTGAGGGCGACGCGATCCCCGATGTACATGTCCTCCGGGCGGTAGTGCCGGGCGATCCCGTCGTGGGTGATCGCGAGGTACTCCGCGAGATCGGCGTCGACGGCCAGGCGACGCAGTGAGCCCTGCCAGCAGTGCCGGTGCCCGTCGACGAAGCCGGGCGTCAGGATGCAGTCGGTCGCGTCGATCACCACCGTGTCGGCGGGGAGGTCGGTCACGGCGTCCGCGACCGCCGCGATCCGGCCGTCCACCACCAGGACCTCACCCCCGTCCACACGGTCGCGAGCAGGGTCCGAGGTGAGCACGGTGCCGGCGCGCACCAGGAACGGCGTACCGGCGGTCTCGGTCAGCCGGTCGAGCAGCGCCGGGTTCTCGAGGGTCGGTCCGGTCACCACTGCACCGCCACGTACTTGGACTCCAGGTAGTCGAGCATGCCGTCATGGCCGCCCTCGCGACCGATCCCACTCTGCTTCGTGCCGCCGAACGGCGCCGCCGGATCGCTGACCAGGCCACGGTTGAGCCCGATCATCCCGGACTCGAGGCGCTCACTGACCCGCATGCCACGAGCGAGGTCGCCGGTGTGGAGGTAGCACACCAGACCGTACTCCGTGTCGTTCGCGAGCCGGATGGCCTCGTCCTCGTCGCGGAAGGTGACGATCGGTGCGATCGGACCGAAGATCTCCTCGTCCAGGATGGCCGCCGTCTCGGGTACGTCGACGAGCACGGTGGGTTCGTAGAAGTGACCCACCCGGTCCGGCCGGCCGCCACCGGTCGTCAGGCGTGCGCCGCCGGCCACGGCCCCGCCGACCAGCTCGTCGATCTTCTCGACCGCACTCGCGTTGACCATGGGCCCGACCTCGGTGCCTGCCTCCAGCCCGGGCCCGACGCGGAGCGCCGACATCCGATCGGTGAGCAGGCGGGCGAACTCGTCGGCGACGGACTCCTCGACATAGAAGCGGTTGGCGGCCGTGCACGCCTCGCCACCGTTGCGCATCTTGGCGACCATCGCATCGTCCACGGCTCGGCCGAGGTCGGCGTCGCCGAACACCAGGAACGGCGCGTTGCCACCGAGCTCCATGGAGCAGTTCACGACCTGGTCGGCCGCCTCCTTGAGCAGGATCCTGCCCACCTCGGTGCTCCCGGTGAAGGACAGCTTGCGCACCCGCGGGTCGTGGAGCATCGCCGAGACCACCGCGCCCGAGCGACGGGCGGGCAGCACGTTCACGACCCCGGGAGGCACCCCCGCCTCCTCCAGGATCCCGGCCATGGCCAGGGCCGTCAGGGGCGTGTCGCTGGCCGGCTTCAGCACCACCGTGCAGCCGGCAGCCAGCGCGGGACCGATCTTGCGTGTGGCCATCGCGGCCGGGAAGTTCCACGGGGTCACCAGGACGCAGATGCCGACCGGCTGCTCCAGGACCACGATCCGGTTGGCGCCGGACGGCGAGGTGACGAGCGAGCCGTGGGCGCGCACCGCCTCCTCGGCGTACCACCGGAAGAACTCCGCGGCGTAGGCGACCTCGCCGCGCGCGTCCGGCAGCGCCTTGCCGTTCTCGATGGTGACGAGTCGGGCGAGGTGCTCGGCGTCCCGGGTCATGAGCTCGAACGCCCGACGCAGGATCTCCGACCGCTCGCGCGGAGCTCGGGCGGCCCAGTCGCCGGAGGCCGCCTCGGCTGCGTCCACCGCGGCCCGCGCGTCCTCGACGGTGCCGTCGGCCACGCTCGCCACGACGTCACCGGTCGACGGGTCCTCGACGTCGAAGCGCCCGCCGTCCCCCGCGGCGACCCACTTCCCACCCAGGTACAGGTCCGTGGGGACGTCGGTGGGGTGGTCGAACATGGGGATCTCCGGTCGGTCGGTGGTCGGTCAGTACGCGTTGGCGACGAAGAGGTCCTGCGCCGGGAACAACGTCAGGAGCCGGGGGCCGTCGGCGGTGACGACGACCTCTTCCTCGATCCGGGCGGCCGAGAAGCCGTCCGACGCGGGGCAGTAGGTCTCCAGGGCGAACACCATGCCCTCGGCGAGCTCGACCGGCTCGACCATGCTGTTGAGTCGGGAGATGATCGGCCGCTCGTGGAGGCCCAGTCCCAGCCCGTGGCCGAACTGGAGCCCGAACGCCGCCATCTCGTCCTCGAAGCCGAACTCGGTGGCGGCGGGCCAGGTCGCGGCGATCTGGTCGGTCCCCATCCCCGGCTTCACGAGGTCGATGGCGGCGTCCATCCACTCTCTCGCCTTCGTGTAGGCGTCGCGCTGGCTGGACGTGGCGCTCCCGACGTTGAAGGTCCGGTAGTAGCAGGTCCGGTAGCCGTTGAAGGAGTGGATGATGTCGAAGAACGCCTGGTCACCGGGCCGGATGATGCGGTCGGAGAAGTTGTGCGGGTGCGGGTTGCAGCGCTCCCCGGAGACGGCGTTGACCGCCTCGACCTGGTCCGAGCCCTGCTCGTAGAGCCGTTGGTTGGCCAGGGCCACGATCTGGTTCTCCCGGATGCCCGGCTTCAGCACCTCGACGATGTCCTGGTAGACGCCGTCGACCATGGCAGCCGCCTGGGTGAGGAGCATGACCTCGTCGGCGGATTTGATGAGCCGGGCGTCCAGCATCAACTGCTGGGCGTCGACGACGGTGAGGCCCTGGCGCTGCATCTCGAAGAGGAACGCGGGCTCGACGATGTCGACCCCGACGGGCGCGTCGGCGACCCCGGCGTCCTCGATCAGGCCCTTGATCTCCCGGACTGCCGACTCCATCAGCCCGGCGCTCGGTGCGATCGCCCCGCGCAGGCCGAGCATGCCGGCGCGCGAGTTCGCCGGGTCGAGCCAGGGGGCGTACAGCCGATGATGACGAGCCGCGGACCCGAAGTCCCACAGGGTCGGGCCACCGTCGCGGGTCAGCAGCGCGTAGCGGGTCATCTTGTCGCCGAGCGCCCCGCCGATCCACGTCTGCGTGGTGTAGCGGATGTTGTAGAAGTCGAACAGCAGGAGGGCGCCGCAGTCGCTGGACTCGAGAGCCGCTCGGGCCCGACCGAGTCGGTAGGACCGGAGCCGGTCGAAGTCGACGCGGGTCTCGTAGTCGACGCCCATGTGCCCCGGAGCTGCCAGGGGGGACGACGGTGTCGTGCTCGACGTGGTCACCGACCACCGTCCGGCTCTGCTCCTGACACGCGTCAACTCCATCTGCAATCGTTTGTGACGCACACGTTAGGCGTCGGCCGTTGACGCCGTCAAGCGCCCGCCGACGAGGGGTCCAGCCAGGCCGTCAGTCCTGGTCGAACACCGCCGGATGCAGGCTGAGCTCGACACGGGTGCGCCGGATGTGGCCCTCGAGGAACCGCTCGGCGTCGGTGGAGTCGCGGCGCACGAGCGCGTCAAGCAGCAGTCGATGCTCGGAGTTGACCACCCACCTGCGCTGCTGCCCGCCGAGCGCGACGTAGGCCCGGCGGTAGTGCTGGCTGGAGTTCCAGAGCCGAGCGACGATCGCGTTGAGAGGCTCGATGTGGCAGCCGGCATACGTTCCCAGGTGGAAGGCCCGGTCGAGCTCGAGGAAGGCGTCCAGGTCGTCGTTGCCCTCGATCTGGTCCTGGAGGTCGGACAGCTCCTCGATCTCGCCATCGCCCAGCACCGGCAGGCTCTCGGCGAGCGCCAACGGCTCGAGCCGCTCCCGCATCCGGTAGACCACGTCGACCTCGTGCATGGACAGCCGTGGCACGCGCGCACCCTTGTTCGCCTCGTGCTCGGTCAGGCCCTCGGCCTCCAGCATCCTGAGCGCCTCCCGGACGGGCAGCCTGCTGGCGCCCAGCCGCTCGGCGATCTCCTCCTGGCGGATGCGGTCGCCGGGCTTGAGCACGTCACGGAGGATCAGATCGCGCAGGTAGGCCGCCACGCGAGCCGACGCCGCTCCGTCGGGGGCGGGGGCACTCATGGGCCTACTCTCTCGCGGAGGGATGCTCGCGGTCCCATGCCTTGCCACCGGGGTAGCTCACCAGCTCGAACTGCATGCCCCACGGCGAGGTGAAGTAGATCCAGCGATTCCCCTCGGCCGGGCCCTGACTGGCGGTGGGACCCTCCAGGACCCGCACGTCGTGCGCACGAAGGTGCTCGATCGCGGCCTCGAGGTCGTCGACGTACAGCGCGACGTGGTGCCCGCCGACGTCGCTGTTGCGCGGCACCACGACGTCCTGGTCGGGCACGTCGTAGTGGAAGACCTCGAAGACCGCCTGGTCACCACAGCGAAACCACCGGTTCAGCATGCGGGCGTCGGGGTGGACGTCGAGATGGGTCGCCATCCAGTCGCCACGCGGCTCGAAGGGGCCGAGCGTGTAGAGGTACTCGCACCCGAGGACGTCGACGAGGAACCGATGTGCCTGCTCGATGTCGGGCACCGTGAAGCCGACGTGATCGAAGCGGCGTAGTCCAGGAAGGGACATGCATGACCTCCGCTATGGATCCCAAAAGCCATTGAAGGTGCTCATTGTGGCACGGAAACTCTGCAATCGATTGATTTTGGATCCAATCATGTGTCAAGGTGACTCGGCCGAACGGAGCCCACCCATGCCAGAGCACCACCTTCTCCAGCCGGCGGTCCCCTGGGTCGAGGTCACCGCCGAGGCCGCCGACTGGGACGCCGCCGATCCTGACCTCCTGCGCACGATGCACGCGCAGCTCGTCTGGATCCGCTCCTTCGAGCAGTACGTCCTGGAGCTCGCTGCCGCAGGGCTGATCCACGGTCCGGCCCACTCCAGCATCGGCCAGGAGGGTGCCGCGGTCGGCTCGGTGCTGGCTCTTGCCGCGGGGGACGTCGTCAACGGCTCCCACCGCGGTCATCACCAGTTCCTGGCGAAGGCCCTCGCCCACGTCAGGCCCCGGGGGCTGGATCCCCTGGCACCGGCCGGACCCGACCTCCGCGACGTCCTGACGCGCACGCTCGCCGAGATCGCGGGCCTCGACCGGGGGTGGGCGCACGGGCGGGGAGGGTCGATGCACCTGCGGTGGCAGGAGGCCGGCGCGATCGGTACCAATGCGATCGTCGGCGGCGGCGTGCCGCAGGCCGCCGGCTTCGCCTGGTCGCACCTGCACTCAGGAAGCGACGCGGTCTCGGTGACCTACTTCGGCGACGGCGCCGCCAACATCGGCTCCACGCTCGAGACCATGAACCTCGCCGCGGCCTGGAAGCTCCCCGTCTGCTTCTTCATCGAGAACAACCGGTACGCCGTGTCGACCACCGTGGAGGAGGCGACCGGGGAACCGCGGCTCTCCTCCCGCGGCCCGGGCTTCGGCATCACCGCATGGCGGGTGGACGGGATGGATCCCCTGGCGGTCCACCTGGCCATGACCGAGGCCGTCGCCCACATGCGCCGGCACGAGGGCCCGACGGTGGTGGAGGCCGAGACGTACCGGTTCTTCCACCAGAACGGCGGGTTCGCCGGCAGCGCCTTCGGCTACCGGTCCAAGGAGGAGGAGCAGTCCTGGCGGGCTCGCGATCCGCTGGCCCAGTCGGCCGCGCACCTGGCTCGGTTGGGACTGCTGACCGAGGACGAGCACCGCCGGGCGATCGACGGCGCCAAGGCCGTGATGGAGGAGATCGGCGCCGAGCTGCTCGAGCCGGACCCTGAAGGCAAGCCCGGACAGCGACGGATCAAGGCCTCGGAGTGGCCAGACCCCGGGTGGGTCGACGTGGGTGTCAGGGGGGACCTGCGCGAGCTCGACGACGCGCCGGTCGTGACGGACGAGGCCGCCGTCAGCCGGACGGAGACGAAGTTCATCGACGCGGTGGCGACCGTGATGGGTCGGCGGATGGAGACCGATGACCGTGTCGTGGTCATGGGCGAGGACGTGCATCGGCTCAACGGCGGTACGAACGGGGCGACGCGTGGCCTCACGGAGCGGTTCCCCGGGCGCGTCCTCGGGACCCCGATCAGCGAGAACGCGTTCGCCGGGCTGGCGGGTGGGATCGCCCTCGACGGACGCTTCGTCCCGGTGGTCGAGTTCATGTACGCCGACTTCATGTGGGTCGCGGCCGACCAGCTCTTCAACCAGATCGCCAAGGCCCGCCACATGTACGGCGGTCTCGACGGCGTGCCCCTGGTCCTGCGCAGCAAGGTGGCGATGGGCACGGGCTACGGCTCCCAGCACTCGATGGATCCCGCAGGAGTGTTCGCCACGTCGGCCGGGTGGCGGATCGTCGCGCCCAGCACGCCGTACGACTACGTGGGGCTGATGAACACCGCTCTGCGACTCGGCGACCCGGTCGTCGTGCTCGAGCACGTCGATCTCTACACGTCGTCCGGGCCAGGTCCGGTCGACGACTGGGACTACTGCCTTCCGGTCGGCACGGCATCCCTGCGCCGCCCCGGCGCGGACCTGACTGTGCTCACCTACCTCGGGATGACGCCGTACGTCCTCGAGGCCGTCGAGTCCCAGGACGCCGTCGATGCCGAGGTGATCGACCTGCGCTGGCTGGACCGCGCGAGCATCGACTGGGCCGCGATCGAGCGGAGTGTCACCAAGACCAACCAGGTCCTGATCGCCGAGCAGGGCGCACTCGGGACGTCGTACGGCGGGTGGCTGGCCGACGAGATCCAGCGCCGGTTCTTCGACCACCTCGACGCGCCGGTCTGGCGCGTGACCGGCGGCGAGGCGTCGCCGTCGATCAGCAAGGTGCTCGAGCGGGCCGCCATCGCGCAGACGTCCGAGGTGGCGGCCGCGCTGGCCGGGATCGCGAGCTACTGACATGGCCCGCGTGCTGCGCATGCCCGGAGTCGCGGCGAACGCGACCGAGGCCGTGCTGTCCGAGTGGCTGGTCGCGGAGTCCGCCGACTTCGCAGACGCCCAGGCGATCGCGACCGTCGAGACCGAGAAGGCAGCCGTCGAGATCGAGGCCGAGGGCGCCGGCAGGATGCTCAGGGCCTTGGTCCCGGCCGGCGCCCAGGTCGAGGTGGGCGACCCGATCGCCGTCCTGGGTGAGCCGGGCGAGCAGGTCGCGGACCTCCCCGCCCTGCTGGCGTCACTCGACGTGTCGGTCGTCGAGGACGCGACCATCCCCGAGCGACGTACGGTCCCCCCGGCCCCCGAGCCGGCCGCCCCCCTGGCCGTGGAGGTCGAGATGCCGGCTCCGCCGGGACCCCGGCCGGCGGGGGCGGTCCAGGGGCGGGTGTTCGCCAGCCCACTGGCGCGCAGGATCGCGCGGCAGAACGATCTGGCGGTCGCCGACATCGAGGGCACCGGTCCACGCGGACGCATCCTCCGGCGCGACGTGGAGAACGCCCTGACCGCTCGAGCGGCGAGTGCGGCTACAGCCGGCACCGAGCCCGGGCCGGCGACCGGCCGCGGCTTCGACGACATCCCGCACTCGAGGATCCGCGAGGTCACGGCCCGCAGGCTGACCGAGAGCAAGCAACAGGCGCCGCACTTCTACCTGCGCGCCACCGCGCGCGCCGAGGCGTTGCTGGCACTGCGCTCGGAGGTGAACGAGGGCGCGACGACCCGGGTCTCTGTGAACGACCTCCTGGTGAAGGCGGTCGCGGCCGCCCATAAACGCGTCCCGGAGATGAACGTGACCTGGGGCCCGGAGTCCGTGCGGCGCTACCGCACCGTCGACATCGCGGTGGCCGTGGCGACGGAGCGGGGCCTGATGACCCCGGTGGTGAGGGACGTGGGCGCGCTCAGCGCGACCGCGGTCAGCGAGTCCGTCAGAGAACTGGCCGTCCGCGCCCGAGAAGGACGTCTCCGGCCGGACGAGCTCGAGGGCGGCTCGATCTCCGTGACCAACCTCGGCATGTACGGGGTCGACGAGTTCGCGGCGATCATCAACCCCCCGCACGCCGCCATCCTCGCGATCGGCGCCGTGCGTGACGTGCCCGTGGTCGAGCAAGGGGCGGTCGTCGCCGGGCAGGTGCTGACCATGACGCTGTCGGTCGACCACCGCCCCGTCGACGGCGTCGTGGCGGCCCGGTGGATGGCGGCCCTCGTCGAGCTCGTCGAGCACCCCGCGCGCATCCTCGCCTGACCGGACCGAGATCCGCCGATCCGGGTAGTCCCTGACATTCGGGACGCCCCGGTCGGCGTGTCGGGTGCCGAACGTCAGGGACTATCCGGATCCACGAGTACCCCCAACGGGATTCGAACCCGTGCTACCGCCGTGAAAGGGCGACGTCCTAGGCCACTAGACGATGGGGGCGGGTGTCCGGAGACCGCACCTCCGGGCGCGGCACAGCATACGGCGAGGCCCGATCTCCGAACGGGGAGCCTCAGCCGAGGTAGCCCTCGACGGTGCCCTCGGAGCGGGCGGACGCCTGGGCGGGATCACCGCCGTACTCGCGCAGCGCCTGACGCTGGCGCAGGAGGTCCCAGCACTGGTCCAGCTCCACCTCGACGCGGCGCAGGCGTTCGTGCTCGTCGTCGCTGCTGATCTCGCCGGCGGCGAGCTGCTCGCGTAGTGACCGCTCGTCGCTCACCAGATCGGTGATCCGCTGGCGGATGTCCAGGTCGTCTGCCATGCCGTCACGGTAGCCCCCAGACGCACAGACCCATACCCGTGCACGTCTGACCGTGGAACCATGTATCCCGCGTGCCTCGGGCCGCTCCTGGACCGTGAGCCCCGAAACCGGCGAAAGGCAGCCGGGCATGCATGACCAGACCCCCGACGCACTCGAGATCGAGTTGCTCCCCGCGAGGCACGGCGACGCCGTTCTCCTGACGTGGGGTCCGGAGGGCGACCGCCATCGGCTCCTGGTCGATGGCGGCCCGGCGCGGGCCTACACCGAGGTCGGGGCGCGGCTGAAGGAGGTCGCGGGCCAGGGCGACCTCGAGCTCCTGGTCCTGACGCACATAGACGCCGACCACATCGAGGGCACGATCCTGCTCACCAACGACGCCGACGTCGGGATCGGCATTGGTGAGATCTGGTTCAACGGACCAGGGCAGCTCTCCCATGAGCTGAGCGCCGCGCAAGGCGAGATGTTCGCCGCCCTCGTCGGCGCCCGCGCGATCCCGTTCAACACCTCGTTCGACGGCCGGGCCGTGCGGGTGCCCGAGCAGGGCCCGCTGCCGTGCCGGAAGATCCACGGTCTCACGTTGACGGTCCTGGGTCCGGACGTCGCCTCCCTGCGGCGTCTGCGAGACAGTTGGAACTCCACGCTCGACGACGAGGGCCTGATCTTCGACAGCCCCGAGGCCGCGCTGGCCGAGCTGCGCAGGCGCCGTTCTCTCACGCCGGACGACCCCTACATGGGAGCGCCGGACGACAGGGACGCGACCTGGGTCAGTGAGCTGGCCTCGGCGTACGCGCAGCCGGACGACTCGGTGCCCAACGCCAGCAGCATCGCACTGCTCGCCGAGTACGCCGGGGCGAGCGTGCTGCTGACCGGAGACGCGACCCTCCCGGCGTTGACGGCCGGCCTGCAGCGACTGCTTGACGAGCGCTGTCTGAAGCGCCTCGAGCTCAGCGCGCTGAAGATGCCCCACCACGGCAGCGTTCGCAACGTCAGCCTCGACCTGCTGCGGATGGCCCCCGCCAGGGCCTACCTGTTCTCGAGCAACGGCAGCGGGTTCGGCCACCCGGACCAGGCCGGAGTGGCCCGCGTGCTCACGCACGGCGCGCAAGGGGCCGAGCTGGTGTTCAACTACCGAAGTCCGCAGACCCTGTTCTGGAACGACGAGAAGCTGCTGTCCGGTCGCCACGTGCGGTATCCCGCGCCAGGTGCGGAAGGCATCCGGTGGCCTCTGCCACCGGTCGCGGCCGACGTGGGGCCGTCATGAACGCCCTCAATCTCTACGTGCGGGTCCAGGCGGACGGGACAGTCGCGCTGCGCGACCTTCACCCCGAGGGGGGCGGAAAGCGCAACCCCACGACGAAGGTGGACCTCGAGGGTCTCGACGGTCGCGTGCTCCGCCTGTTCGAGAAGTGGCTCACCGTCCCGAACCGGAGCTGGACAGAGGAGGAGATCCGGGTGCTGGGCCAGCTCCTGCACCGTCGACTCTTCGTCGACGACAGCTGGCGGTGGGTCGAGGACCAGCTGTCGCGACGGGGGGCGGAGCGAGCGCGCCTCATGCTCTCGGTGCCGTTCGACCGAGCGTCGTCGCGACTGGCGTCCCTGCCGTGGGAGTACCTCTGCACCCCGGACCAACCGGGTCGTGCGGGCAGCTTCCTGGCCCTGGATCCCGCGCTGGCCCTGACGCGCACCGTCGTGAACGGCTCCGGCCACGTCGCCGAGACGCCGAGCGAGGAGGTCCGGATCCTCCCCATCGTGGGAGAGGCCGACAACGACCAGCTCGGACGCTTCGATGCCGCGCCCGTGCTCGAGGCGATCCGGGCGCTCGACGACCAGCCCGGCTTCAGGATGCTCGACCCGGTGGTCGAGGCGACCGAGGACGCCATCCGCCACGCCCTCTTGGGTCCGCCCTCCGAGCGCCCGCACCTCGTGCACCTGCTCGGGCACGGACGTTTCCGAGACGGCCAGGGCGCCGTCGCTCTCCGCAAGCCCGGAGGCGGCACCCACTGGCTCGACGAGAGCTCTCTGGCGCGAGCGCTGTGCCCTGGCGCCTGGCGCCCGGCCGTCGTCTTCCTGCACACGTGCGAAGGGGGCGCCGTGGACTTCGAGGAGCGGTACGGCGGACTCGCGCCGCAGCTGTGCGAGGAGGGCGTGCGCTGCGTGATCGCGATGCGGTACGTCGTACGACAGTCGGCGGCCCAGCACTTCAGCATCGCGATGTACGAGGCGCTGGGTGCCGGGGGCTCGCTGGACGACGGCATACAACGCGGCCGTCAGGCGATGTGGAGGCGCTCCGAGGGCCAGGATCCACGCCTGTTCGGGATCCCGTCGGTCTACCAATCGACCCCGGACCAGCTGTTCGCACCGACACCGGCGACGGAGGCATGACGATGGCCTCTGCCGAGTTCGAGATCCTGGTCTCCGCGAGTCGGGTGGCCTACACCTGGCAGCCCGTCGGGGAGACGCTCCCCGTCGAGGACGACGACAAGCTGGAGCTGGACGAGCTCACGTTGCAGACCGTCCAGGTCATGGCACGTTGGCTGAACTTCTGGCAGCGCATCGTCAAGCCCGACATCCGGCACGGCCGCCTGCTCTTCGGAGCCGACACCTTCCAGGTCGTCGGGCGCCATCTGTGGAACCTGATCCTGCGCAACAAGGTGGGGGACGCCCTCGTACGCCACCTCGATGAACCCTCGAGTGAGCCCCTGAGGCTCGTGCTCACCTTCACCGACAACGCCCGGGACTCGCTCAAGGGCCTGCCATGGGAGTTCCTGCACCACCCCGAGCACGGCTTCCTCGCAGCGCAGACCAACCTGTTGCTCACGCGCTTCGTCCAGCTGGAGACGACCGCGCGACGGCCCGCGGTCACGCCAGTGCAGAGCGACCAGGTCCGCGCGTTGTTCATCGGCGCCCTTCCGCAGGAGGACGACACCTCCCCGGACGCCAAGCACGGGCACCTGCGCGCACAGCTCCAGCGACTCGCCGAGAACCTCAAGGACATCCCCCGCCTGGACGTGCTCGAACCCATCTACGCCTGGGACCGCGAGGTCGTGCGGGAGCACCTGTCCAACCCGGCCAAGCCCTGCCACATCGTGCACGTCATCGGCATCTGTCGGGGAACCCCGCCAGAGCCGCCACGCATCCTGCTGGGGTCGCAGGGCGACTTCGAGGACCCTCAGGAGCTCGTCGACGTCCTGACCAGCGGCCCCACGAAGCCGAAGCTGGTCATCTTGCACCTCGGGGACTACGTGGACGGAGACGCCTCGGAGAGCTTCGAAGCGCTGGCGCCCGCTCTCATCCGCAAGGACGTGCCCGCCGTCCTGGCGCTCCAGTACGCCGGACGGGCCGACGACGTCGGGGTCGGCAAGGCCTTCTACGAGTCGTTGGTCGCCGGCACCCAGGTGGGACAGGCCGTCCAGGACAGCCGCATGCATCTGGCCGAGACACTGGACCGGCGTTTCGCGACCCCGGTGCTGTACCTCGGCAACGACGGCTCCCTGTGGAAGGACCCCACGGCCGTGCCCACGTCGGGCAACGTCGTCGAGTCGAGGACCCGGGCCGCGGATCCCGGCGTCAGTGCGATGGCGGTGAAGCGCGCGCTGATCCAGGTCGTGGACGAGGATCTGGGCCTCGGCACGACGCACAAGGCGACCGCCATCGGATGGATCAGCCAGCTCGCTCTGGGCGCCGAGCCCGTGCCCGAGGCTCGTCGGGAGCTCATGCTCGCGCTCCGGCAGGCTCCGGACGACGTCACCATGGACCTCTACGGCCGGATGCTGCGCCGACTCCTCAGGTTGGAGACATCGCGATGAGCCAGTCCGATCTCCCCGCACAGCACCGGTTGCTCCTGGAGGAGGCACTCGCCGCGATGAGCGGGGAGGAGTACGCCGGGCCATCACGCGGCGTCGCGCGCGGCGTCCGGAAGGCCCTGAGGTCCGCCCTCGGCAACGGCGACCAGATCTCGTCGACCCAGCAGCTGCACGCACAAGTAGAGGCCGTCTCGACACTCCTCGCAGACCTGGTGACGAGCCTGGTCGCGGCAGAGGCCGCCGAGGCGGCCCGTGACCCCAGCGGCGACGCCTGGTGGAGCTCGCACCGTCGCGACGTGGCCAAGGCGTTCCGCGACGGATCGCCCCAGGCGCCGGACGTGTGGATGCGGACGTGGATGGCAGCCCTCGAGCGGGGTAGCTGGGCGTGGTGCGAGGAGCTCACCCGACTGCCGGAGCGACCGACCACGCTCCAGGCCACGGCGAGTCTCCTCGACCAGGTCTCGGACGGTCTCGCGCGCAACGATCTGGCCGCTGCTCTCCCCGCAGTCGAGCTCCTGCTCTCGGACGGGCCCGGCGACGCCGGTGTCCGGACGCGGCTCAGGGTGCTGGAGGTCCGCATCCTGCTGCGAGCCTTCTCCAACCGAGCTCGTGTCCACCAAGCAGCCACCGCCGCCGTGGAAGAGGCCCGGGGTGCCCAGGACCAGTCCTTGGCCCTGGCGGCGCTGGCCGAGGTGCAGCTGACCAACACGAACGCCGAGAGCGCCCGCGCGACGCTGAGCCGGGCTGTCGACAGCAGCCGACCGTCGACCGATGCCCTCCTCCAGCTCGGGCGCGTACACGAGAGAGAAGGGTCCTGGGCAGAGGCCGACCGCTGCTACGACCGCGCCCTGGCGGCGGACCCGCTCGCCACGCAGGTGGCGCTGCTGCGCGAGGTCCCGGGTCGGCTGCTCGTGCGGGCCGCCGATCGCGTGCGCACCAGCCCGGACGACGCCGTCGGCCTTCTGCGCCGCGCCCTGATGGAGACCGGTGTCCCCGGGCCCGGCGACTACCCGGACAGGGATGTCTGGATCTCCTTGGCCGACCGACTGCGCGACCGAGCCACCGCCGAAGCGGGAGCCACGGCCCTCTCCTCGCGCACCGACGCCGCGAACGCGTACTTCGAGGGAGGGCTGCGCTACTACTGGTCCAGCTACCTCCCTCGTGCCATCGAGCTGTTCGACCAGGCGCTCGACCTCGACGGATCGCAGTCCGCCATCCACTGGCAGCGGGCCGAGGCACTGCGGCTGACCGCCTACCAGCCCGGCGGGATCATCGACCGTGAGCAGATGTCCCTGGCTCACGACGCCATGGCACAGGCGGATGCGGAGCCCCAGGCCTCCGAAGCCTGGGTGCTGGTGACGCGATCGCAGATCGACGAGGGAATCGCCGGCGAGCCGACGGACGCGACGATCCTGCCGCTGGAGCGCGCCGTCCTCCTGGACCCCGCCTACGGGCTGGGCTACGCCTTCCTCGCCGCGGCACTTCGCCGCCAGAGCTGGCTGGGCGAGGCCGCAGAGGTCATGGAGCAAGAGGCAGGGGCCGTCGGCGTCCTCGACTACATGGCCTTCGCGACGAGGCTGTCGCTCTGCCTCGACCTGGGCGACTACGACCGAGCGCTCACGATGATCGACGAGCGCGCGCTGCTGGGCTACGACGACCCTGTGGCCCTCGACGTCCAGCGGGCCGGCGTTCGGATGAAGACCGGCGAGTTCACCCTCGCCGCCGAACTGGTCCAGGACCATCTCACCACCGAAGCGCGTTACGCCCATGCGTTCGCGATGGCCCTCCGGGGTCTCGACGACGCCGTCCTCGCCACGAAGGCACGTGAGGAGTTCCGGTCCTTGTGGATCGACACCCGGACGGAACCGGCCCAGGAGGTCCCCGGATGGTCGGCCTTCTGCGCCGGCCTCGTCCAGGAGGGCCTGAGGCTGTACCGCCCGCTGGCGGAGCAGGCGCCGCCCGACCTGCCGTACCGCCGTGATGTCGGCCAGATGCTCCTGGTCGCCGGCGAGCTCGACGACGCCCGGGAGCACCTCGTCGCCGGGATCGAGTCCTGTCCCTACGGCGACGACCTGCGCAGCTTCCACCTCATCGAGCTGCCGCTCCTGCGAGCCCGGCTGGCCCCCCTGGGACACGCGTCGGACGCCGAGCGGCTCCTGGCGGAGCTCGAGGCCCGCATCGAGGCCCGGCTGCACACGCTGACGAGCCAGCGACGTCCGCCGGACGACCTGGTGGCGAGGGTGGCTGCCGCCCGGACCCGACGGCTGACCGGAGACAGCGAGCAGGCTCTGGGCCTCTATCTCGGACTCGTCGGCTCGCCGGAGCTGCCCGAGGCGGAGTCGGGTGTCGCGTTGGCGGCGGCAGACGCCCGCGCGAACGCCGATCGGCTGTACGCCGCGGGGCAGCTGGACGCGGCCCGCGCGTCCTGGGCCGCCGTGGAGCGCCAGGTGGCCGAACTCCCCGAGTGCGAGGACGTCGCGGGCTCGCTGTGGGCCCGTCGGGTGGTCACCGACCTGATGGTCGCGGACACCGGCTCGCCCGCGAGCTGGTCGGAGACGGGAGGCTGGCTGCCGGTCGCGACGAGCCGGGACCTCCTGGCCGAAGCCGTGCGCGCCGTGGTCCACGGCCCGGTCGGCCTGTGGCGGGTCCACGACAGTGCCCAGCGCGTCCGCAACGACGACGCAGCGCCGGACCTGGCGCGGCAGGCGGCAGGGAGCCTGATGCGGGAGCTCCCGCTGGACGAGGTCTACCGGCTCCGATCCGAGGATCCGGGCGCACTGGCGAGCTTCGTCTCCGTGCGTGCCTTCGAGGTCCGCCTCGGGCCAGGGGTCTCCGAAGACGTGTCCGACGACGTCCTGGACGCGGCGGTGCGCGATCTTGAGCAGCGCCTGCAGGAGCAGCTCGGCGTCCAGATCCCGCGCATCTTCCACGGTCCGGACGCCAGCCTCGGGCTGAGGCGGGTCGACTTCCTCGTCTACGAGAGATCCGTCCTGACGCTCGACCTGGAACGCGCCGGACCCGGGGTCGTGAGCTCGCTGGTGGAGAACCTGGAGACCGTGGTCCGTCAGCACCTGTTCCGGGCGGTGGGTGTCGACGACGTGGACCTCTGGCTCGAGGGCTGGGACCTCCGACATCGGGACGCCCCTGAGTGGCGACCCGAGGATCCCGTGGTGGACCGGCTCCGGCTCGCCCGGCTGCTGCGGATGCTGCTGCGCGAAGGCGCGTCCGTCGCGGACCGCACGAACGTCGTGCAGGGACTTCTCGCCGGCGGCTACGACGGCTCGCGTGAGGTGAGGACGTCTCTCGACACCCTCGCCGACGTACGCCGACGGCTCTCGCGTGCGGAGCTCGGCGTCCCCGAGTCCACGCATCTGGCCCCGATCCCGGGAGCCCTGCAGGACCGGCTTCGCGAGGGTCTGCTTCCGGACGACCCCGTCTGGGAGCTGCCGCGGAGGACCGCCCACGGACTGGTGACGGAGCTGCACGACTGGCTCGAGGAGCTGAACCAGCGCCCGGACGCCGTGGTCGTGTCGGATGAGCGGCTGCGTCCGTTCGTCTGGAGGCTGCTGGCCGACCGCCAGGTCGCGGTCCTGACTCGGGAGGAGGCCGCCCGATGACCGAGCTGGCCCGTCGCGCCCTCCGTGCGATCCCGCGGGTTTCCCGCCCGACCACGTCGCCCCGGCCGAGCGAGACCTCGCATCACGCCGTTCTCGAGATCGGTGTTCCGGCCACCCTTGACGGTCGCCTCGTCGGCGACCTGGGCACACTGCAGGCTCTGCTTGTCACCGACCTCCGAGGGCTCTGTCTGCAGCTCGGGATCCGCACCGAGATCGGTGTCGTCACGACGGCGGAGAGCGGGCCTGATGTCGTCGTCTCCATCGACCGACGACCGGTCGCCCTGATCCCGGCCTCAGCCCTCGAGGATGCCGAGCATCCCGTGGAGCTGGTCCGCCGTGAGGCACTGGGAGGCGTGGTGCGCCGACTGCCACTCCTGCTGGGCACCTCCGACATCTCCGGCGTGTCCGCGTACCTGCTCGGGGTCGGCTGCGCACTACCTCAGAGCCAGGGCCGGGTCGGTGATTCCGTGGAGGCGGCCGAGGGTCTGATCAGCATGACCGCTCCTCGGCAGATCGTCCTCACGGTCTCCGCCGAGACGCTGCGACGCGTCGACGAGCACAGCGTCGACGCGGTCGCGCGGCTGCGCGAGTCCGAGTTCCGCGAGTACGGCGTGGTCTATCCCGACGTTCAGGTCGAGCTCGCCGACACCGCGCCGGGCGCCGTCTCGCTGCGTCTCAACCACGTCGACCTGCCTCTCGAACCCCTCCAGGCGGACGCCGACTGGTCGGCGGTCGTGCAACGGCTTGGAGCAGAGCTGACCACCAGGAGGCACTGGTTCGTCCGGGTCGACCAGGTGAGCAACCTGCTCGACACCCAGCTGCGCTACCTGTACCCGGACCTGATCTCGACAGCCGAGCGGGCCTTCTCCACCGAGGAGATCGCCTCATGCCTGCGAGAGCTACTCCGGTGCCGGCGGCGCATTCGGAACCTGACCCGGATCCTCTGGCTGATGCTGGAGCAAGGCGACGCCCACGGTGCAGAGGACATGCTGCGGCTCTCGGAGGCGCCGTTGACACCGACCGGCCGACGACGAGACCTGGCCGGACGCGACCCGGTCGTGCTCGCCGCCCGGGTCCGCAAGATCGCTGCCGAGGAGAACTGGCGCCTCGGCACGTACCAGGCGCCCGCGAACGCGGTCCGCCTCCCGGAACGGCTGGAGCGACAGATCGTGGACGGCCGGCCCGACAGTGTGGGCGCGGCTGAGTGGGAGGCCGTGCGCACCCTCGTGTCGCAGCCCAAGACGGTGCGGGTCGTGACCCGCCGGATCGAGTCGATCGGTCCGGTGCGGGACGCGCTGCAGGCGCTGCCGAACCCGCCCCGCGTGATCGCCTCCCAGGAGCTGCCACCGAGCGTCGACGTCGACGCTCTGACCGTCGTACGGAAAGGAGGGGCCCGTGAGTCCCGCATCCCGCGTCCGCCAGGCCTCAGACGAAAGTCCTGACCGGGTCACGCGCAACCTGGTCGTCTGTCTCGACGGCACCAGCAACGAGCCCGAGACGGGCCGCACCAACGTCGCGCGGCTGTACGCCGTCGCCGCCAAGACCGAGCAGCAGCTCGTCTACTACGACCCCGGCGTGGGCACGCTCGGGGCGCCCGGAGCGGTGACCCCTCTGGCCAAGAAGGCCACCACGGTGGCCGGCCTGGTCGCCGGGTACGGCGTCAGCGACAACCTGGAGCAGGCCTACACCTTCCTCATGCAGAACTACCGGCACGGCGACCAGATCTACGCCTACGGGTTCTCCCGCGGGGCCTACACCGCCCGAGCGCTGACCGGCATGCTGCGCACGGTGGGCCTGCTGCGGCCGGGCGCCGAGAACCTCGTCCCCTACGCCCGCAAGCTCTACACCCAGGCGGGCAAGCAGCAGCAGAGCCGCAACGCCGCCGGTGCCACGACCAGCCCCGAGCAGACCAAGCAGCAGCAGAAGTACTGGAAGGTACGCCGGGACTTCGCCGCCACGTTCGGCAACCCGGCGTTTCCCGGAGGCTTCGACACCAGCCAGCGCCAGGTGCACTTCCTCGGGGTCTGGGACACCGTGAAGTCGATCGGGTGGCTGAACTGGAAGGCGCGGTGGCAGGAGGCGCGCTGGCCCTACACCCGCAAGCTCGAGAACATCGGGACAGCCCGGCACGCGATCTCGATCGACGAGCGCCGGCGTCCGTTCCCGTCGTACCGCTTCGCCCCGGCTCCGGAGAACGCCGACCAGAAGGAGCTGTGGTTCGCCGGCGTGCACAGCGACGTCGGCGGGCAGTACGTCGACGACCACCGCCTCTCCGACTTCGCCTTCACCTGGATGGTCGACGAGTCGCGCACAGCCGGGCTGGTCGTCGACGAGGCGGCGGTGAGGCGCGAGCTGCGCGGACTGCACGGCGACACGAAGCCGGATCCGACGAGCGTCCCGAAGATGCACCAGAACGCCAAGGTGTGGATGCTGGCCGGTGGCTGGCGGCGACGTGAGGTGCTGCCGGGCGACTCCGTCCACCCGAGCGTGCTCGACCGGATCCGCGAGACGGCCGACGGTCCGCACCCCTACCGGCCGCGCCTGCCCGAGTCCGTCCTGCACCCGGCGACGACCGAACAGGGCGCCGGCTGAGCCACTCCCGGCCACGATCACGGCGGTTTCGAGGGGCGGCGTGCGCTCCGGTACTGTGTCCACGCGCTTCGCCACGCGGGGTGCACCCGGCCAGGTAGCTCAGTTGGTACGAGCGTCCGACTGAAAATCGGAAGGTCGGCGGTTCGACCCCGCCCCTGGCCACCGCATCGTCTCGATTCCTTTACTCCTTTACCTGGGTAAAGGTTTTGCAAAGTCCTGCGGCCTCTGCGAGTCCCGGACAGTCTTACCTCCCGGGGGGTCGTTCACCCCCCGCGACCTCCCATCTTCCGAGGCATCCGCCGCACGTGGCGCCTCCGGAGGTCGCAGCGGGGGCTGTGCTGCCGGTGTTCGGGACCCGGCGTGGAGGAACCGTCAGCGATGCCCCGTAGCCGACGCAGCAAGCACCGTGTGCAGACTCCCCGGCCCACCCATGCGGCCACCCGATCCAGCGAGCGCCCGGCACCGCGCGGTGCTGCGCCCAAGGGCGCACACCTGGGCACCCGCCTGACCGAGCTCCGCGCCGCCCATCGCGCCGGCGCCAGGCGCGCTCCGGTCACCGAGCGCTACTCGGCTTTGAAGGTCGCGCGTGAGGCGGCCGCCCGCACCCGTCGCGGCCCGGTCGGCTCGAGCGCGGGCGCCGTCGGTGCCGTCGGTTTCATGGTCATCACGGTCCTGATCGTCGCCGGGAGCGTGCTCAGTCCGGGCAGTGCCGCCACGTCCGGCCTCAAGGGTGGGTGGCGCCCGCCCATCCGCCACTGGCGTCACACGGTGACCGCGACGGCGACCGTCACGGTGACGGCCAGGCCGGTCGCCCCGACGGCGACCGTCACCGCGACCAAGAGCGTCCCCGGACCGACCCAGACCGTCACCGTCACGGTCGCCCCGACCGCCGGACCCACCACCGGACCCACCTCGGCTCCGACGACCGGCCCCACGAGCGCGCCACCGAGCACCGGCACCGGCGACACGGGCTCGCCCAAGGTCGGCATCTACATGTCGGGCAACGGAACCGGCCTTGACGCCTACACCTCGGGCTGGGCCGCGCAGCCGAACGTCGGCTCCTTCTACCTGAACTGGAACTCGAAGGTGCCGGCCCTGATGAAGACCTACGCGAGCCAGGGCCGGGAGATCCAGGCCGAGATCTCGACCAAGATCTCGGCCGGGTCCTACGTGACCTGGTCCGACATCGCCAAGGGCACCTACGACGACCACCTCATCTCGATGATCCAGTCGCTCGACGCCCTCAACACCCGGGTACTGCTGGCCCTCGACGTCGAGCCCGACGGGCAGTACAACGGAGGGACCGGCGTAGCCCCGGGTCAGACCCCCGCCCAGTACGTCGCCGCGGCCAACCACGTGGCAGACCTCATCCACGCCAACTCGACCCACGTCGAGTCCATGGTCTGGCTCGCGGGCTACCAGGACGCCGCCACCGAGGCGTCGTTCCTGCCGGCGCACTCCAAGATCGACAACATCGGCTGGGATCCCTACAAGACCGGCAGCCACGCGGTCAGCGAGACGGCGACCCAGCTGTTCGCGAAGTTCATCAACACCGTGCTCGTGCCCTACGGGTACGGCGACATCCCGCGCCACATCACCGAGACCGGGATCCAGACGGACGCGTCCTCGAGCGGCTCGACCTTCAGCACGCAGACGCAGATCGACTTCTACCAGGGGATCCCGGCGGCGATGGCGGCCGACGACATCGAGTCGGTGGTGTGGTTCCGGGCGAACTCCGGCACGCACCACTACATCCCCACGGACTCGTCGGTGGACCAGGCCTTCGCGTCGATGACCGACAAGCTGGTCGACTGAGCACCGGTACTCAGCCGATCTGAGTCGCGAGGCGATAGGACGGCGAGACGTCGGCATGAGGCACTGGTCCCATGCCGACGTACGCCGATCCCACACGCTGCCCGGACTGCCGGGTCGTCCTCCCCCGAGACCCCCAGGCCTGCCCGGCCTGCTCGCTGCCGTTGACCGGCGCGACCGTGGTCTCCCTGTTCACCACCTTGCAGGAGGCTGACCGCCTCCTCGACGTCCTGCGCCGCCAGAAGCGACCGGTCCCGGTCCCGGCGAGCGCGTCGACCGTCACGGCTCCGTCCGGGCCGACCGGCCCACTGCTGAGCGGCGTCGAGCCCTACCCCGCCCCGCGCACGATGCCGAACGCGGCTCCGACCGCACCCCGCCTGCGCGGCGCATCCGTCCCCAAGATCCTGCTCTCCCTCGGCGCCCTCTGCCTCCTGGTCGCCGCGGTGACCTTCCTGGCCGTGGCCTGGACCTGGCTCGGCGTCGGCGGCCGCACGGTCGTGCTCGTCGCTCTCACCGGAACCGCGCTCGGGCTGGCCACGGCATTCGCCAGCCGCGGGCTGCGGATGGCCGCAGAGTCCCTGTCGGTGGTCGGGCTCGGCCTGCTCGCGCTCGACGTCGTCGGGATCAGGCACGCCGGCTGGCTCGGTGGCGTGGACGACGGCGGCATGACCCTGCTGCTCGGCACGGTCGTCGCGGCCGGCTCGCTGGTGATGCTCGTGGCCACCTCGCGCAAGCCGCTGGTCGCTCCGGCCGTGATCGCCCCCGCCGCCGTGCTGGTCGCCGGACTCGGTGCCCAGCTGGACGTCGACGCGCTGTGGCCGCTCGCCGTGACGGTCGCCCTCGTCCTGGCCCTCGGGCGCCTGGGGACCGAGCTCCCCAGCGCCGTCCTCCGGGTCGGCGCGCTGGCGATCGCCGGCCTGACCTGGTCGATCTTCGTCGTCGCGGCGCTGGTCCTGATCTGGCAGGGTCCGGGCCCGCTGACCGTGGGCCACTACGTCGGCGACCTGACCGCCTGGCCGCTCCTGCTCGCCGTGGTGCTCGCCGCGGTCGCCGGCCCGGTCACCGGGACGGGACGCGTGGTGACGCTCGCCGGGCTGGCGACGGCCGGCCTGACCGGCAGCTACGCGCTGCTGATGCCGCTGCTCGACAACCAGCCCTCCGCAGAGACGTTCGGCATCCTCGCCGTCTCGGTCGCGTGGGTGGCCGCCGTGCTGCTCCTTCCGTCCGGGCTGCGCGTCGCCGCCGTCGTTCCGCTCGCCGGCACGGTTCTGGTTCCGTTCGGAACGTGCGTGGGTCTGGCCGGTCGGGCGGTCGCGGGGCTGTCGGTCGGCGCGCCGTTCACCCAGCGGTGGGACGTGCACGTGGTCCTCTTCCACCTCCCGGTCACGCCACTGCTCCTCGTGCCCACCCTGGTCACCGTGGCCGCGGCCGCGTGCGCCGTCGTCCGCCTGGTGCGCCCCATGAGCGCTGCTGCCTGGGCCCTGGCCCTCGGCGGCGCCGCACTGCTCGGAGGCGTCACCACCCTGCCGTTGTACGACGTGCCGCTGGTGTCGGTCGTCGGCTCCGTCGTCGCGATCGCGGTCGTCGGAGTGCTCGCCGCCGAGCGGCTCCGGGGCACCGCCGCGGACATCACCCGCCTGGTCGTCCTCGTGCTCATGGCCGGCGCCGCGCTCGCCGCGCTGCCCAGTGACCGGATCACCACCGCCGTCCTGGCGGTGGGCTGCGCGATGGCGGGCACCTTGATGTTCCGCAGCACCACCACGGGCGCCGTCGCCTCGCTCTGCTTCCCCCTCACGTTCGCCGGGCTGGTCTGGGCCGGTGGCAACGTCGCCGGTGCTTACGAGGACGTCCGAGCCGTGCCGGTGCTCCTCGTGGTCGGTGCCCTCGCGATCTGGCGGCCGCGGCTCGAGCTGGAGACCTCCTCCGTCGTTGCCGGGCTGCTCGCCTCGGGTGCCGCGATCGCGGGCGCTCGCGACATCGACGTCGCACTGGCGGTGCACCTGACCGTCGCCGGCGTGCTGGTCACGACCACGTCGATCGTCCACCCCAGCCGTCGCGGGCTGTCCTGGGTGGGTGGGCTCCTGCTCGCCGCGGCGACCTGGGTCCGGCTGTACGAGCTCGGGGTCCACGCCCCGGAGGCCTACACGCTGCCCTCCGCCCTCGTGCTCGTCGCGGTCGGCGCGTGGCGGCTTCGTACGGACGAGGAGTCGGCGACGCTGACCTTCCTCGCCCCTGGGCTCTCGTTGGCGACCGTGCCGTCGCTGCTGGCCGCACTGGACGACCCCTCGTCGCCGCGGGCCCTGGCGCTCGGCGTCGCGTGTCTGGTCCTGGCCCTCGGCGGAGCGGCGATGCGGTGGAGCGCACCCCTGGTCGTCGGCGCGGCGGTCGGCGGGATGCTGGTGCTGCGCGAGCTCGCGCCGTACGCCGCGCAGGTGCCGAGCTGGGTGACCATCGGCATCTCGGGCGCGCTGCTCCTGACCGTGGGCATCACGTGGGAGAGCCGGATGAACGACGTGCGACGGGCATCGCGGTACGTCGCAGCCCTGCGCTGATCGACCCGAGCCGGGTCACCCCACCCGGGGTGGCCCGGCGGCCAGCCGCTCGCGGACCTCGCGCGCGCGGTCGGAGCCGTGGTGGGGCATCGCCCAGCGGGTCTCCAGCCACCAGGTCGCGCCGGCGTCGACCCACGGGGCCACGGCGGCCGCGGCCGCCGACGGATCGCCGCCGTCCGTCTCGCCCTCGGCCACCACGTCGTACCCGTCGGGCGCGCCCTGCTCGCCCAGCCAGTCGCACATCTGGCGCATCAGCGCCGGCGACGGCTCCTCGGCGTACTGCGGCATGATGCCGTCGCACCGCAGAGCCCGCCGCATCGACTTCGGCCGCGGCCACAGGCCGACCACCCAGATCGGGATCGGGTCCTGCACCGGCACGCCGACCTCCGCGAGATCGGTCCGGTCGACGTCGTAGGTGTAGTGGCGACCGTGGACGTGGCCACCGCCGCGCCACAGCTCGCGCACGAGGTCGATGCCCTCGTCCATCATCTCGGCGCGGGTGCGCAGGTCCAGTTCCTCACCCGTCATCGGCAGGTCCGTCGACACCGCGCCCAGGCCCACCATCAGGACCGCCCTCCCGCCCGAGATCTGGTCGAGGGTGACGACCTGGCTGGCGACCTTCCAGGGCCGCCGCCAGGGCAGCGGGGTCAGCGCGGTACCGAGGGTGAGCCGGGTCGTCCGCGCCGCGATCGCCGACAGGAGCCCCCAGGCGTCCACGCCGTAGGCGGCCTCCCAGACGAAGACGCCGTCCCAGCCGGCCTCCTCGGCCAGCACCGCCTGCTCGAGCTGCTCGGTCGCCGTCCCACCCGGGAGCACCATCGCGTAGCGCATGCCCCTGGCTTACCACGCGCGACCGACGTCCTGGCCTGATCAGGCTTGCGCAGCGGCTGTCTCAGCGGGCGGCCAGCAGGGGCTGCACGATCTGGCGCGCGGAGTGGATGCGCGACTTGACCGTGCCGACCGGGATGTCGAGCAAGGCTGCGATGTCGGAGTACTCCAGCTCCTGCACGTCGCGCAGGAGGAGCGGCTCGACCAGGGCCGGGTGGTCCACGCCCAGGATCTCCAGGGCCTCGAGGAAGTCCAGTCGGCTGCCGGCGATGACGCTCGTGGTCCGCGGGTCGGCCGCCATCGGCAGCTCGTCGGTGGGGAGCTCGGAGGAGCGCCGCTTGAGCGTGCGGTACGTCGATCGGGCGCTGTTGGAGGCGACGGCGTGCAGCCACGTGGTGAAGCGGCTCCGACCCGCGAACGTGCCGATCCGCGTCGAGACCAGGAGGAGGGCGTCCTGCGCGGCCTCCTCGGCGTCCTCGGGGTAGAGCAGCATCCGCCCGCAGATGCGTCGTACGCGGGGCTGGATCTCGACCAACAGCCGCTCGAGCGCCTGCTGGTCGCCGGCCGCGGCCTGCGTCGCGAGCACCTCGAGGTCGTGAGGGTCGTCCGAGTGGTCCACGTGTGCCTCTCCGGGTCGGGTGGCTGATCAGGCACACTACCCATCGTGTCTCTGCCTGCTCGACTCGGACGTCTGACGCAGGTGGAGCGACTCGGGGTCGGCGGATTCGCCTCCGTGTGGCTCTACCGCGACGACGAGCTGCAGTCCGACGTGGCCGTGAAGGCGCTCGCCGACAACTGGGCCCAGCGCCTGGACATCCGCGAGCGCTTCCTGCAGGAGGCACGCATCCTCCGCCGCGCCGACTCCGACTTCGTCGTCCGGGTGTACGACGTCGGGGAGGTCGACGGCACGCCGTACTTCGTCATGTCGTACGCCGACCGCGGCACCGTGGCGAACCTCCTCGAGCGCGAGCACGCGCTCCCGCTGGACCGCACCGTCGCCCTGGTCAGCCAGGCCGGGGCGGGGCTGTCGGTGCTGCACGCCCAGGGCTCGGTCCATCGCGACATCAAGCCGGCCAACCTGCTGCTGCGCACCGACGGCGCCGGGGCCCGGGTGATGGTGGCGGACCTCGGCGTGGCCAAGGCGCTGCTCCACGCCAGCGGGCTCACCCACGTCGTGGGCACCCCGGCGTACATGGCACCGGAGCAGGCCACCGGCGGCGGCGTCGACGAGCGCGCCGACGTCTACGCCCTCGCGGCGGTCACCTACCAGCTGCTGACCGGCGAGGTGGCCCACTCGGGCACGATCGCCGAGCTCGCCCAGCTCACTCCCCCCACAGCACCGTCGGAGACCGTCGACGTCCCCGACGGCGTCGACGACGTCGTGCTGCGCGGGCTCGCCGCAGACCGCGAGGACCGGTGGCCGGACGTCCACTCCTACGTCGAGGCCCTCCAGTCCACCGCGCCCGGCCGGGCCCGCACCCTGCTGGTCCCGGCGCCGGACCGACCGCAGGTCGCGGAGCCGGGCAGCGAGCCGTCGGGGTCGCGGGCACTGCTGGCCCTGATCTGCCTCGGCGTGTTCGTCGTCTGCTTCGTGGGCGCGCTGCTGGTGACGCAGCAGCTCGGCTGACCTGCCCGTCCGGTCGCCGACCGCGCGGCTACCCTGCTGGGTGGAGCCACGCCACCCCTGTGGCCCGCCCCGACCGCCACCCACCCGCAGTGGCACCGACCGAAAGCAGGCCTCGCATGTCGTCCGTGGATCACTCCGGCTCCGTCGAACCCTCGGTCGACGTCTTCGAGCTGGCCGCCGAGCACGAGCAGGTCGTCTTCTGCAACGACCCGGCCTCGGGGCTCAAGGCGATCGTCGCGATCCACTCCACCGCGCTCGGCCCCGCCCTGGGCGGCACCCGCTTCTACCCCTACGCCTCGACGGCCGACGCGGTCCACGACGTGCTGAACCTCTCGCGCGGCATGACCTACAAGAACTCCCTCGCCGGGCTCGACCTGGGCGGCGGCAAGGCCGTCATCATCGGCGACCCGGCGCGTGACAAGACCGAGGCCCTGCTGCGGGCCTACGGCCGCTTCGTGCAGTCGCTGAACGGCCGCTACTTCACGGCCTGTGACGTCGGCACCTACTCCGCCGACATGGACGTCATCGCCCACGAGTGCGACTACGTCACCGGCCGGACCGTCGCCCACGGCGGCGCCGGCGACTCGTCGGTGCTCACGGCGTACGGCGTGTTCCAGGGCATGCGTGCCAGCGCCGAGGCCGTCTGGGGCGCCCCGACGCTGGCCGGCCGCACCGTCGGTGTGGAGGGGGTCGGCAAGGTCGGCCACCACCTGGTCCGGCACCTCGTCGAGGACGGCGCGAGGGTCGTCGTGACCGACGTCAACCCGGCGGCGGTCGAGTCCATGGTCCGGGAGTACGGCGCGACCGCGGTCGCCGACACCGACGCTCTGGTCCGCGCCGAGATCGACGTCTTCGCGCCGTGCGCGATGGGCGGCGCGCTCACCGACGAGGTGGTCGAGGTTCTCGCCGCGAGGATCGTCTGCGGCGCCGCGAACAACCAGCTCGCCCACCCCGGCATCGAGAAGGCCCTGGCCGACCGGGGCGTGCTGTACGCACCGGACTTCTGCGTCAACTCCGGCGGCGTGATCCAGGTCGCCGACGAGCTGGAGGGGTTCAGCTTCGAGCGCGCCGAGCAGCGCGCGAGCGGGATCTTCGAGACCACTCGGTCGGTGCTGGCCTTGGCACAGAGCGAAGCCGTCACGCCCGCTGGGGCCGCCGACCGGCTGGCCGAGCGGCGCATGCGTGACGTCGGTCGGCTGCGCGGCGTCTACCTCCGCGGTTGAGAAGATCGTTCAGGTCGGTGGTTGAGGAGGGCCGCTAGGCCCGTCTCGAAACCACCCCACACCTGAGATCGCGAACGACGGCCAGGTCAGTCGCGGGAGGGCTCGACGTAGTCGGACCACTCGTCGTACTCGTCCGAGGAGTCCTCGGAGGAGTCGCTCTGGGTCTCACTGTCGCTGTCGCCGTGCAGCTCGCGTGCCAGCGCCCCGAAGTCCGTCTCGTGGGTGCGGTACTTCAGGTCGCGGGCGACCTTCGTCTGCTTGGCCTTTGCTCGGCCGCGCCCCATAGGGTCGACCCCCTCGCACGCTGGGCCGGGGCCTCGGGAGAGATCACCGAGACGCACCGGTCTGTTCGGTCTTCTTCGTGAGGCCAACGCTACCCAATGGGTGGCTGTTCCCGCACACCCCATCCCGAATTGAGTCCGAATCTCTGCTCGAGAGCCCGCTCACCAGCCTGGATGCTGCCCCGCCATCACGACCTGACCGCCGCGCTCGTCGTCGAGGGCGACCTCGCCGGCCGCCCAGGACGAGATCCCGAAGCCGGCCAGCGTCTCCGTCGCCCGACCCACCTCGTCGGCCGGCAGGAGCGCGACCATGCCGACCCCGCAGTTGAGCGTCGCCTCGACGTCCTCCTGCGTCAGGCCCCCCACGCGACGTACGACGTCGAAGACGGGGGCGGGGGTCCAGGTCCCGCGGTCGACCGTGACCGACACCTCGAGGGGCACCACACGGGCGAGGTTCGCCGCGAGCCCGCCGCCGGTGACGTGGGCCATCGCGTGGACGCCGGTCTCCTGGGCGAGCGCCAAGCAGGCGCGCGCGTAGATCCGGGTCGGCTCCAGCAGCTCCGCGCCGAGGGTGCGACCGAGCTCGGGAACGTCGCGGTCCAGGGCCCAGCCGGCCTCCTGGAGGAGGACGTGGCGCACCAGCGAGTAGCCGTTGGAGTGCAGCCCGCTGGACGCCATCGCCAGCACGACGTCGCCGGGCCGGACCCGGGCCGGGCCCAGAAGCGAGGCCGCCTCGACCACACCGGTGGCCGCGCCCGCGACGTCGTAGGCGTCGGGCTCCATCAGCCCGGGGTGCTCGGCCGTCTCGCCGCCGACGAGCGCGCAGCCGGCCTCGACACAGGCCTCGGCGATCCCCTTCACGATGGCGGCGATCCGCTCGGGGACGACTCGCCCGCAGGCGATGTAGTCGGTCATGAACAGCGGCTCGGCACCACAGACGACGAGGTCGTCGACGACCATCCCGACGAGGTCGAAGCCGATCGTGTCGTGGACCTGCATCGCCTGCGCGATGGCGACCTTGGTGCCCGCGCCGTCGGTGGAGGTGGCCAGGATGGGCTGCCGGTAGCGGGTGAGCGCCGAGGCGTCGAAGAGGCCGGCGAAGCCGCCGATCGAGCCGATCACCTCGGGGCGGCCGGTCTTCTCG
The DNA here is from genome assembly GCA_049841015.1 of Nocardioides sp. Classification (GTDB taxonomy): domain Bacteria; phylum Actinomycetota; class Actinomycetes; order Propionibacteriales; family Nocardioidaceae; genus Nocardioides. Next base: position 142,308 of record JASGIN010000010.1, on the reverse strand, counting down.
ACCCACGCCTTCATCAGGTCGACGGCCTTGTCGGCTGCGTCGATGTCGACCCCCGAGGTGGCGTACGCCGAGGGTGCTGCGGCGCTGGTCGGCTCGCTCACGTCGGGTCGGTGTCCTCGTCGGCTCAGGGGTTGTTCAGCACCGGCAGCGCCCGGCCCACCGGAGAGGTCAGGCTCACCTCGAGCAGGTGCTTGCCGAGGAGGCTCTCGTCGGGAAGGGGCACCGGGTACTCGCCGGTGAAGCAGGCCAGGCAGAGGCTGGACGGCGCCTGCCCGGTGGCCGCGATCATCGACTCCAGCGAGATGTAGCCCAGGCTGTCGGCCCCGACGCTGGAGGCGATCTCCTCGACGTCCAGGCCGTTGGCGATGAGCTCGGCGCGGGTGGCGAAGTCGATGCCGTAGAAGCACGGCCACTTGACCGGCGGGCTGCTGATCCGGACGTGCACCTCGGCGGCCCCGGCCTCGCGCAGCATCCGGATCTGGGCCCGCTGGGTGTTGCCGCGGACGATCGAGTCGTCGACGACGACGAGGCGCCGGCCGCGGACCATGTGCTCGAGCGCGTTGAGCTTCAGCCGGATGCCGAGCTGCCGCAGCGTCTGGCTGGGCTGGATGAACGTGCGCCCGACGTAGGCGTTCTTCACGAAGCCCTGGCCGAACGGGATGCCGGACGCCTCGGCGTACCCGGCGGCGGCGGGCGTTCCGGACTCCGGGACGGGCATCACGAGGTCGGCGTCGACCGGGAACTCACGGGCCAGCTGCCGCCCCATCTCGACCCGGGCCTGGTGCACGCTGCGGCCGGCGATGGTGGCGTCGGGGCGGGCGAGGTAGACGTACTCGAAGACGCAGCCCTTGGGCTCGGGGGTGGCGAAGGTGTGGGAGCGAAGGCCGTTCTCGTCGATGACGAGGAGCTCGCCGGGCTCGACCTCGCGGACGACGCTGGCGCCGACCGTGGCCAGCGCGGCGTCCTCGCTGGCCACGACCCAGCCGCGGTCGAGACGACCGAGGACCAGTGGCCGGATGCCCTGCGGGTCGCGCGCGGCGTACAGGGTCTGCTCGTTCATCCAGACGAACGAGAAGGCGCCGCGGAGGCTGGGCAGCACCTCGAGCGCGCGCTGCTCCAGGGTCGTGTCGGGGTGGTGGGCCAGCAGGGCGGTGACCAGCGAGGTGTCGCTGGTCGAGGGCTCCACGCCGCGGCCGTGGAGGTCGAGCTCGCCGGCGGGTCCGGGCAGGCCGGCGACCATCTCACGCAGCTCGTGGGCGTTGATGAGGTTGCCGTTGTGCCCCAGGGCGATCGAGCCGTCGTCGGTCGGGCGGAACGTCGGCTGGGCGTTCTCCCACGTGCTGGCGCCGGTCGTGGAGTAGCGCGCGTGGCCGATCGCGAGGTGCCCCTTGAGCGACTCCAGGGTCGAGTCGTCGAACACCTGGGAGACCAGGCCCATGTCCTTGTAGACGAGGATCTGCCGGCCGTTGCTGACGGCGATCCCGGCGGACTCCTGGCCGCGGTGCTGCAGCGCGTACAGGCCGAAGTAGACGAGCTTGGAGACCTCCTCGCCGGGCGCCCAGACTCCGAACACTCCGCAGGCGTCCTGCGGGCCCTGGTCGAGCGGGTCGATCGCCGCCGTGAGCCGACCGTCACCGCCGCGGCGCGATGGCCGGCCGCTGGAGGGGGTCACGGCTCGCAGTCTAGGCGACCTGCGCCGGCGGACCACATCCCCGCGCCCGGCGTTCGCCTCCCTCGTCGTGTCCGATTTCCGCCGGAACCGGTGGTCGCCGTCGGGGATCGTGGTGGGCATGACACTGCAGCAGACGATCCGGACCCTGACCGTGCACGCCATCGACCCGGCCCGGTTGGACGCCGTACGCACGGCCGGCGAGGACGGCTTCGGCAACCCGCTAACGCCGTACCCCGCAAGCGGGTCGGGCGAACCGCTGCGATGCTGCCTGCGGTTCGCGACTCCCGGCGAGCAGATCGCGTTGATCTCCTACGCGCCGTTCACCGAGGTCTCGCCGTGGCGCGAGGTCGGGCCGGTCTACGTGCACGCTGCGCGCTGCGAGGGCTTCTCGGACGCGAGGTTGCCCGCGCAGCTGAGCCGCGGACCCCGGGTCCTGCGCACCTACCGCGCCGACGGTTCGATGAACTACGAGCACAACACCCTGGTCGACGACGAGGACCTCGCGCCCGCCCTCGACCGCCTGCTCGATCAGCCGGACGTCGCGACGGTGCACGTGCGGACCGCCCTGCCGCAGTGCTTCCTGTACGCCGTCACCCGCTGAGGCCGGGCTGAAATCCAGGTCGCCGATTGGTGGCAAACCGCATGCCCGGCCCCGGTTTTCCTGCGGTTTGGTGCCAAACCGCAGGGAGTCCCTAGAGCTCGCCGAGCCGAGCGAGGAGCAGCGCCTCGGCGTGGACCACGCGCTCGAACTCCGCAAGATGCAGCCCCTCGTTCGCACCGTGGGCGCGGGTGTCGGGGTCTTCGACGCCGGTGACGAGCACGCTCGCCTCCGGGAACGACTCGAGGAACTCGGCGATGAACGGGATCGACCCGCCGACGCCCATGTCGATCGGTGCCGTGCCGTCCCATGCCTCGGCGAACGCCGCACGCGCCGCGTCGTACGCCGGACCGGTCGCGTCGATCCGGGTGGCCTCGCCGGTGTCCACGGGGGTGATCGTCAGCTCCGCGCCCCAGGGCACGTGCCGTTCGAGATGCCGGGTCAGCGCTGCCGCGGCGTTGGCCACCGTGTCCCCCGGCGCGATGCGCATGCTGAGGCGGGCCTTCGCCGCGGGGACGAGAGTGTTGCTCGACCCCTCGGCCTTCGGCGCGGTCAGGCCGATCACCGAGAGGGACGGCTTGGTCCAGAGCCGCTCGACCGTCGAGCCGGAGCCGATCCACTCCAGGCCGGGGACGGCACCGGACTCGGCTCGCAGACGGTCCTCGGGGTAGTCCACGTCGGCCGCTGGCCCGGCGTACAGGCCCTCGACGGCGACGTTTCCCTCGTCGTCGTGGCAAGAAGCGATCACGCGAGCCAGCGTCATCAGCGAGTCGGCGACGAGTCCGCCCCACATGCCGGAGTGGACGCCGTGGGTGAGGGTGCGGACCTCGACGTCGACTCGGACCAGGCCGCGCAGGCTGGTCGTGAGAGCCGGCACGCCGATGTCCCAGTTGCCGCTGTCGGCGATGACGATGACGTCGGCCCGCAGCTCGTCGAGATGCTGCCTCAACAGGGCCGAGAGGCTCTCGGAGCCGACCTCCTCCTCCCCCTCGACGAACATCACGACGTTCACCGGCAGCTCGTCTCCGTGCGCGCGGATGGCGCCCAGGTGAGCCGCGATGCCGGCCTTGTCGTCGGCGGCGCCGCGGCCGTACAGCCGGCCGTCGCGCTCGGTCGGCTCGAACGGCGGCGAGTCCCAGTCGGCGTGGTCGTTCTCGGGCTGGACGTCGTGGTGGGCGTAGAGCAGGACCGTCTTGGCGCCTTCACGAGAGCTCTGCTTGTGGGCGATCACGGCTGGGCCGCCGCCGTCGGCGGTCGTGATCTGGGCCTCGAAGCCTTCTGCGACGAACAGCTCACGGACCGCCTCCGCGCTGCGCGCCACCTCCTCCGCCCGCTCGGGGTCGGCGCTCACCGACTCGATGCGGACCAGCGCCTCGAGGTCACGTCGTACGCCGGGCAGCACCTCGCGCACCCGCGCGCGCAGTTCGTCGCTCATGCCGGTGAACCTACCGACGCTCCGGGTAGTCCCTGACAAGACGGTCCTCCAGCGGCCCCACGAGGGGCGCTTCTGTCAGGGACTACCCGAAGAATTGTCTGACAATAATTTGGAGAACCGGGGGTGGGTGCGGGACCATGGCGAGAGTTCTCCACGACCATCTCGGCTTCACGAAGGCAGACACCGTGACTGACACCGCCCACCACATCGAGCTCACCGAGACCTACGCCGCGCACAACTACCACCCGCTGCCGGTGGTCCTCGCCTCCGGCGACGGCGCGTGGGTGACCGACGTCGACGGGCGGCGCTACCTCGACTGCCTCGCGGGCTACTCCGCCCTCAACTTCGGTCACGCCCACCCGCGCCTCGTGGAGGTCGCGCGCGAGCAGCTCGGCCGGCTGACGCTGACGAGCCGGGCCTTCTACAACGACCAGCTCGGACCCTTCGCGCAGGCGCTCGCCGAGCTGACCGGCAAGGAGATGATCCTGCCGATGAACTCCGGCGCCGAGGCCGTGGAGACCGCGATCAAGGTCAGCCGCAAGTGGGGCTACCAGGTCAAGGGAGTGCCCGAGAGCCAGGCCACCATCGTGGCCATGGAGGGCAACTTCCACGGCCGGACGACAACGATCGTGTCGTTCTCCACCGACCCGGACGCGACGCTGGGCTACGCGCCGTACACCCCGGGCTTCCGGCTGGTGCCGTACGGCGACATCGACGCGATGCGCGCCGCGATCGACGACTCGACCGTCGCCGTTCTGCTCGAGCCGGTCCAGGGCGAGGCCGGCGTCGTGATCCCGCGCGACGGGTTCCTCCGGGACGTTCGCACGCTGTGCCGCGACCAGAACGTGCTCATGGTCGCCGACGAGATCCAGTCGGGGCTGGCGCGCACCGGCCGCACCTTCGCCTGCGACCACGAGGACGTCGTCCCTGACATGTACATCCTCGGCAAGGCTCTCGGCGGCGGCCTCTACCCGGTCTCGGCGGTGGCGGCCAACCGCGACATCCTCGGCGTGATCACGCCCGGCACCCACGGCTCGACGTTCGGCGGCAACCCGCTGGCCGCGGCGATCGGCCGTGAGGTCATCGCGATGCTGAAGACCGGCGAGTTCCAGGAGCGCGCCGCCAAGCTCGGCGACCAGCTGCACGACGGGCTCGCCGGGCTGGTCGGGCACGGCATCGACGGCGTTCGCGCGCGCGGCCTGTGGGCCGGCATCGACATCTCGGCCGACAAGATGACCGGCCGGGAGTTCACCGAGGCCCTGCTGGGCAAGGGGATCCTGGCCAAGGAGGCGCACGGCCAGACGGTCCGCCTTGCCCCGCCGATCGTCGCCTCGGAGTCCGACATCGACCTCCTCGTCACCTCCTTCCGCGACGTCCTCACCGCCTGATCGTTGAGTTGGCCCTCCGGGATTGTTGACTTGGCCTTCCGGGTCTTTCGACTTGGCCCTCCGGGCGGCGCGACCAACCGCAAGAGCCAATTCGACAGGCCCGGAGGGCCGAGTCGAAAGACCCGGAAGGCCAAGTCAACAATCCCGGAGGGCCAACTCAACGAGGGACGAGGTTGCGGAGGGGTTGGCCGTCGCGGAGGCGGGTGAGCTGGTCGCGGACCAGGGCGGCCATCCGGGGCAGCATCGCGGTCGTGCCGCCGGCGATGTGCGGGGTGATCAGGACCGACGGCGCAGCCCACAGCGGGTGGTCGTCCGGCAGCGGCTCGGGGTCGGTCACGTCGAGGGCGAACGCGAGCCGTCCGGCCTCGGCGAGCACTGCGTCGGTGTCGAGCAGCGGCCCGCGCCCGACGTTCACGACCAGCGCGCCGTCGTGCAGCCGGGCCAGGAACGTCGCGTCGACGACGTGCCGGGTCGTCGACGACAGCGGGAGGACGACGACCACCACGTGCTGCGCGGACCAGTCGACCTCGTCGGCGGCCACGACCCGACCCACGAGGTCGTCGTCGCGCCCGGACGTCGCGACGCCGACGACGTGTGCACCACAGGCCAGCATGCGTACGGCGACCGCGCGGCCGATCGAGCCGTAGCCCAGGATCGCGACGTTGCTGTCGGCGAGACTGCGGCGCTCGACCTCCTGGGCCCAGTGGCCGTGGTCGCGCACCGCGATGTCGATGCCACGCAGCGAGGCGATCGTCAGCCCGAGCGCCATCTCGGCGGTCGGGTCGTCGTGCACGCCCCGGGCGCTGAGGAGCTGGATCTCGGGCGGCACGAGGTCGATCACGGCGTCGTACCCCGCCGTCTGCAGCTGTACGGCGCGCAGGCGCGGGAAGCGATCGAGCTGCCGGATCGTCCGGCGCGCCCGGATGTAGTCGGGCACGAGCAGCTCGATCTCCCCGGCACGGTCGGGGAGCTCCTCGCCCTCCGGCCAGACGAGGACCTCGACCTCGTCGACGGGACCGACCGCAGCGGCGAGCTCGGAGGACTGGACGGCGGCGACGGTCACGATGCCTCCAACGGCAGCAGTGGGGAGAGATCGGCGCGCTCGCCGCTGGCGCGCACGCGCCCGTCGGTCTCGGCGTCGGTCCAGGCGAGGGCGCCGGTCGCCAGGGCGATCCAGGTCTCGGCGTCCAGCTCGACGACCGCGGGCGGCGTGCCGCGCGTATGGCGAACACCGGCGACGGCCTGCACCGCGGCGTACGGCGGCACCCGCACCTCGACCGAGGCGCCGGGTGAGCGCTCGACGAGCACGGCGAGGAAGTGCTTGACCAGCAGCCGGGTCTGCTCGGTGTCACGCGGCCGGGCCGCGAGCGCCGCCTGCACCTCGGCGGACGACGCGGGTCGAAGTCGTGCGGGCACGACCCCATCGAATCACCTGCCGAGGTCGCCCTCGGGATAGGGCTGCACCAAGGACAGGAACGCATAGGTCCTGCGATGGGGGTCGGTGCCCCGCGTCCTCTTCCCCCAGCTGTCGACCAGCTCGGAGACCTCGGTCATGAACTGCTGCCCCTCGGCCTTGCTGAGGCGCAGCGAGTCCATCATCGCGACGTACACCGTGTCGTCGGCCCGCTTCCTCGGCGCGAACGCGCGGTCGACCATCACCCGCGCGAAGGCGGCCTTCTGGTCCATGAAGACGGCGTGCGCGGCCTTGGCTCCCGGGGTGTCGTCGAGGTCCTCGTCGTCGAAGCGCAACCCGCCCGGCACGGTCCGCCACACCCGGTCGCGCCCGTCTTTGGCCAGCTCGGGTGCCGGCTCCACGAGGCCGTACTTCGCGAGCTGGCGCAGGTGGAAGCTGGCCTGGTTGGCGGGTACGTCGAGCAGGCGCGCGACGTCGGCGGCGCGCAACGGTCCGGAGGCATGGAGCTCGTCGAGGATCCGGCTGCGTGCGGGGTGTGCGATCGCCCGGAGGACCTTGGGGTCGTGGATCCGTCGTTGCTCGGCCATGCCAGCACCCTAGCAAACTCCGCACGATTCATTGCGCATTACCTCTTGCGCAATGACCATTGCGCAACATATGGTGCGGAATGTGACCGGCTACCGACAGCTCGCCCGCAACCGCGACTTCACGATCCTGTGGGCCGGCGAGACGATCAGCGAGCTGGGCTCGACGATGTCGCTGTTCGTGTTCCCCCTGCTCGGCTACCACCTGACCGGCTCCACCGCTGCCGCCGCCCTCCTCGAGGGCGCGGGTCTCCTCGGGATGGTCGCCATGATGCTGCCGGCCGGCCTGCTGGCTGACCGCTTCGACCGCCGCCGGCTGATGATCGGCGCCAGCGGCACCGGCGCCCTCCTCTACGGCAGCCTCGTGATCGCCGGCCTCCTGGGCGCCCTCACCGTCCCGCACCTCGCGGCCGTCGCCCTGCTCACGGGCGTCGCGCAGGGCGTCTTCCAGCCGGCGCAGATGGCCGCGATCCGCACGGTGGTGTCCACCGACGAGCTCGCCACGGCGTTCAGCCAGAACCAGGCCCGCCAGCACGTCGCCTCCTTGCTCGGCGGTCCGCTCGGCGGCGCGCTGTACGCCGTCCGCGCGTGGGCGCCGTTCGCCGTCGACGCCGTCTCCTACTGCGTCTCGTGCATGACGCTGAGCCGGATCAGGACCGACCTCCGGCCACATCCCCGCGAGGGCGCGCCGACACGACCGCTCGGTCAGGTCCAGGAGGGCTACCGGTTCATCCGCAGCCAGCCCTTCTTCCGGACCCTGATGGTGTGGGCGACGCTCAGCAACCTGGTCGTCAACGCGTTGTTCTTCGTGGTGATGATGCGCCTGGTCCGCGACGGCGTGCAGCCCGCCCAGATCGGGCTCGTCTCGACCGCGGCCGGCATCGGCGGCATCCTCGGTGCCCTCGTCGCGCCGTACGTCATCGACCGGATGCGCACCGGCACGCTGACCGTGGTCGTCGGGTGGGCCAGCGTGCTGCCGCTGCTACCCCTCCTGTGGTGGTCGACCACCTGGGCGGCCTGCGCCTCGGTCTTCGCCCTCCTGCTGATGAACCCGTCCGGCAACGCCGGCATCGGCGCCTACCGGGCCGCGATGACCCCCGACGAGCTGCAGGGCCGCGTGGGCTCGGCGATGGGCTTCGTGACCATGGCCGGCCTGCCGCTCGCCCCGGTGGTCGGCGGGTTCCTCCTGCAGTCGCTCGGCGGACCGGCCGCGATCGCCGGCATGGTGACGGCGTCGATCCTCACCGCGTTGATCCCGACGTTCAGCCGCTCGATGAGCTCGGTGCCCCGTCCGTCGGAGTGGACCCGCCCCGAGACCGAGCCCTCCGCCCAGCACGTGTGACCCACACCGATCCGTTCACGACGACCAGAAGGAGACCGCCATGAACCAGACCGTCATCGAGGCCCAGGCCCGCTACCTGATCGAGGACCGCGTGAGCGCGCGACGTCGGACGCCGGCCCCGGGCCCGCGCCGGCGTCACCACCGGTTCCCCCGGCCCCACTGGTTGTGACGCGGCACCATCGGCCAGGCTGACCACATGCGCGTGACGAGCACGGTGCCCGGGTACGTCGCACTGGCCGACATCCCTCCCGACCGGCGCGAGAGCGCCTGGACGGACGTCTACGAGGCGGCGTACCCCGAGATCTTCGCGACCTACCACTCGGGGTGGGGAAAGCACGAGCGCTGCCTGGCGGCGGCGGTCGACGTGCCGTCCGAGGCGCCGCGGATCCTCGCGGTCGAGGCGCGCGCGCGAGCCCTCCTCGAGGAGACGGAGCGGTCGTTCCGGGCCGACGGTCTCCTGAGCGACGACCTCGACGTCGTCCTGCTCGTCGGCGGACACACCTCCAACGGCTGGATCACCGAGCTGGACGAGACCGTCACGCTCTTCCTCGCCCTGGAGTTCCTGGGCGATCCGCCGTACGACGGCGTCCTGGCGTCGCACGAGGCGTTCCACGTCGCGCACTCCCGGCACGGCGCCGACGGCTGGCCGGAGGACGGCGCGGCGTCGCTGTTCCAGGAGGGCATCGCGACCGCCATCTCGCGACAGCTCCACCCGGGCCTCGACGACAGCGCCTACCTCTGGTTCGACGACCGGCACGACGACTGGGTCCGGGAGTGCGCGGCCTCCGAGCGCGCGATCGTACGACGGGCGCTCGACCACCTGGGCACGTCGTACGACGAGAAGGTCTGCCGGGCCCTGTTCACGACCCAGGACGACGAGCACGAGCTGCCGCCGCGCGCCGGCTACTGGCTCGGAGACCTCCTCGTCCGCCGGCTCCTCGCCGAGCACCCGTCGTCCGAGCTGCTCACCTGGGACCACGCGACCGTCACCGCCGCCCTCCGGGACCACCTCTCCGCCGGGTCGGCATAGGACGACTCGGCGCTCAGTCCCAGCGGCCGCTGCGGGACTGCTTGGTCTCCGCGCGGCGGCGCTTGGCGTCGAGGCGGCGACGGTCGGCGGCGCGCGAGGGCTTGGTGGGACGCCGGGACGCGGCGGGGGCGCGGCCGCCTCGGTGAGCAGGGCGCCGAGGCGCTCGCGGGCCGCTCGCCGGTTGGCCAGCTGGGCACGATGCTCCGACGCCGACACCGTGACGACGCCGTCGACGAGGCGGCCTGCGAGGCGGGCCAGCATCCGGGCCCGCGTCGTCTCCGGGAGAGAGGGCGAGCGGACGACGTCGAAGGACAGCTCGACCCGCGAGTCGGCGGTGTTGACCCCCTGCCCGCCGGGCCCCGAGGACCGGGAGAACCGCTCGGACAGCTCCCGCTCGGGAACGACGACCGCCCGCGAGATGCGCAGTCCCTCGAGCCCGCTCACAGGGCCTCCAGGATCTCGAGGGTGACCTGCCAGGCCTCGCCGTGCGGGTCGATGACGACGAAGTGGTCACCCTCGACCTCGGTCAGCTCGGCGCGGGCGCCGACCGCCGAGGCGGCGCGCACGTAGTCACGGGACTGACTCAGCGGGACGACGTCGTCGCCCTGGCCGTGCACGCAGTGCACCGGGACGTCGAGCGGCACCTGGTACAGCGGGTCGACCGGCTCGTCCTCCGGACCCGGGGGATGACCGAGGAACCCCTGCACGGCACCGCTGCCCAGCCCGTCGGCGTACGCCGACCAGAGATCGAGTACGCCGGCCTGCGACACGACCCCGGTCAGGTCGACGCGGGCGCGCCAGCGTTCGAACCGCCCCCGTGACGCGGCCCAGGTCGCCAGGTGACCGCCCGCCGAGTGGCCGACGGCGAGCACCCGGGTGAGGTCGAGGTCCAGGTCGGCGAGGGCGTCGATCGCCGTCGCGACGTCGTCGAGCGTCTCCGGAGCGCCGCCGCCCCCTCCAGAGCCGACGCCGACCCGGCGGTACTCGATGTTCCAGGCCGCCCAGCCGTGCTCGATCAGGCTCGCCGCCAGCGGCCGACCCAGGGACAGGTCGTAGGCCGCCTTCCAGAAGCCGCCGTGGATGACCACGACGACACCGCGCGGCGTGCCCTGGGGCAGCCAGAGCTCCGCGAACTGGCTGGGGTCGTCGCCGTAGGCGACCCGGCGGGGCTCGCTGCTCACGCGTCGAGTCTCGCAGGGGCCGGAGTCAGTCGTCGGGACCCGCGGTGTGACAGACGGCCTCGACGTTGTTGCCGTCCGGGTCTCGGACGAACGCGCCGTAGTAGTGGGCGTGGTACTCCGGCCACAGCCGCGGCTCGTGGAGCGACTCGGCTCCCAGGGCGGTCGCTGCGTCGTAGAACGCCCGCACGTGCTCCGCGTCCGCGGCCTGGAAGGCCAGGTGCACCTCCCGGTTGGGAACGTCGCCCAAGAAGCCGCTGACCCAGAACGACGGGTGCCCGTCGCTGCCGTACCCGACCCCCACCCCCACGTCCATCTGCCGGGTGTAGCCGAGCGGAGTCAGCACGGCGTCGTAGAAGCGCTTCGAGGCCTCGAGGTCGGCGCAGTTGATGCCGAAGTGGTCGATCATGGGGCCAGCATGGTGCGCGCGCGGCGGCCGCGACAGGGACCTGGGTCCCGGGAGCGGGTACCGGCCGTCAGACGCCGAACGCCGCCGGGAGGGTCCCGCGCCAGGCCGCGGACAGCTCGTCGAGCGGGATCTCGAACTGGTCGGCGACCACCAGGGAGGTGCCACCGGTGCGGCCCACCGGCCCGGCGGGTACGCCGAGCGACGCCGCCATGGTGAGGAACGAGTCGAGGCGGTCGTCGGGGACCGTCACGACCGCCCGCGAGGCGGACTCCGAGAAGAGGCCCACGAAGGCGTCGCCCATCAACGAGACGGTCGCCCCGACGCCGTGGCGCAGGCACGACTCGACGAGGGCCTGGCACAGGCCGCCCTCCGACATGTCGTGGGCGCTGGTCACATACCCGCCCCGCGCGGCGTCCACGAGGAGCCGGGCGAGGTTGGCCTCGTCGCGCAGGTCCACCACGGGCGGCCGGCCGCCGAGATGTCCGTGCACGACGTGCGCCCACTCCGACCCGGAGAGCTCCTCGCGGGTCTGGCCGAGGTGGACGATCGTCTGCTCGGCGGCGACGAACCCGGTCGGCGTACGTCGTCGCACGTCGTCGATCACCCCGAGCACGGCGACCACGGGCGTCGGCAGGATCGCCGTCTCGCCGGTCTGGTTGTAGAGCGAGACGTTGCCACCCGTGACCGGCACCCCGAGCGAGGCGCAGGCGTCCTTGAGACCACGGCAGGTCTCGGCGAACTGCCACATCACCGCGGGGTCCTCGGGTGAGCCGAAGTTCAGGCAGTCGGAGACGGCCAGTGGCGTGGCACCGGCGCAGGCGACGTTGCGGTAGGCCTCGGCGAGGGCGAGCTGCGCACCGGCGTACGGGTCCAGCCGGCCGAAGCGACCGTTGCCGTCGGTGGCGACCGCCACCCCGAGGTGGGTGTCCTCGTCGACGCGGACCATGCCGGCATCGGACGGCTGCGACAGCACCGTGTTGCCCTGGACGTAGCGGTCGTACTGGTCGGTCACCCACGACTTGTCGCACAGGTTGGGGGAGCTCGCGAGCCGCAGGACGGTCGCGCGCAGCTCGTCGGCGTCGGCCGGCCGTGGGAGCGACTCGGCGGCATCGGACTGCAGGGAGTCCTGCCAGTCCGGGCGCGCGAACGGGCGCTCGTACGTCGGCCCGTCGTGGGCCACCGAGCGAGGCGGTACGTCGACCACGGTCTCGCCGTGCCACTCGATCTCGAGCCGCCCGGTGTCGGTCACCTCGCCGACGACGACGGCCTCGACGTCCCACTTCTCGCAGATCGCCAGGAAGCGCGCGACATCGCCGGGCTCGCAGACGGCCATCATCCGCTCCTGCGACTCGCTCATCAAGATCTCCTCGGGGACCAGCGAGGAGTCGCGCAGGGGTACCTCGTCGAGCCGGACCTTCATGCCGCCGTCGCCCGCGCTGGCGAGCTCGGAGGTGGCGCAGGAGAGGCCGGCGCCGCCGAGGTCCTGGATGCCGGTGACCACCCCGGCCGCGAACAGCTCGAGGGTGCACTCGATCAGCAGCTTCTCCATGAAGGGGTCGCCGACCTGGACGCTGGGCCGCTTGGTCGGACCGGTGTCGGTGAAGGTCTCGGACGCCAGCACACTCACGCCGCCGATGCCGTCGCCGCCGGTGCGGGCGCCGTACAGGATCACCTGGTTGCCGACGCCGGACGCCTTCGCGAGGTGCAGGTCCTCGTGGCGGAGCACGCCGACGCAGAGCGCGTTGACCAGCGGGTTGCCGGCGTAGGTCTCGTCGAAGATGGTCTCACCGCCGATGTTGGGCAGCCCGAGACAGTTGCCGTAGCCGCCGACGCCGGCCACGATCCCGGGCAGCACGCGATGGGTGTCGTCGGCGTCGAGCGGCCCGAAGCGCAGCGGGTCCATGACCGCGACCGGCCGCGCCCCCATCGCCAGGATGTCGCGGACGATGCCGCCGACGCCGGTCGCCGCACCCTGGTAGGGCTCGACGTACGACGGGTGGTTGTGCGACTCGATCTTGAAGGTCACGGCGTAGCCCTGGCCGATGTCGAGCACGCCGGCGTTCTCACCGATGCCGGCCAGCATCTTGCCGACCGGCGTCTCCTGGGCGAGCTCCCCGAACTGGCGGAGGTGCACCTTGGAGGACTTGTAGGAGCAGTGCTCGCTCCACATCACGGAGTACATCGCGAGCTCGCTGCTGGTCGGGCGCCGGCCGAGGATCTCGCGGATCCGGGCGTACTCGTCGGCCTTCAGTCCCAGCTCGGCCCACGGCTGCTCGCGGTCGGGATCCGATGCGGCGAGCGCGACGGTGTCGAGGGGCTGCGGCACGGCTCCAACCTATCGCTGGGTGACCGCTCCGGTCGGGGCGGGCGGGGTGGTTTCGCTGGTGCCGGGATCCCCGCGTACGCGGGGTTTCGCAGGGTTCCTGGGGTGTACAGCCCCCAGGAACCCGATGGAAACCCCGGGAAGGTCAGCGAGGGACGGGGAACGGCGCAGGGTCAGGCGAGCATGCCGTCGGCGATGACCTCGAGCAGCGGGCGTACCGCGTCCCGGTCGAGGTTGCCGTTGTCGGCCACCGAGGCGACCCCGCCGACCAGGCGGCACATCTGCACGGCCTCGATGTGCTCGCGCAGGGCGTGAGCCTCCTCCAGCCGGTCCACCACGCGCTGGGTCGCGGCCGAGAGCACCTGGCACTTGGTCATGATCGGGGACGTCGCGTCGCCCATGGCGCTGGTGATCTTGGCCGGGCCGCCCTTGTGCATGCTGATCAGGTCGACGTAGGTGTCGAACCACGCGAGCAGCAGGTCGCGCGAGCCGCCCTCGTGCACGAGCACCTTGTCGACGGCGTCGTTCACGCGGTCGACCCAGCTCTGCAACATCGCGTCCATCAGGACGTCGCGGCTCGGGAAGTGGCGGTAGAGGGTGCCGGCGCCGACCCCGGCTCGCTTGGCGACCTCGTCGAGCGAGGCGTCGTAGCCCTGCTCGCGGAACACCTCGCGGGCAGCCTCGATGAGGCGCTCCCGGTTGCGCTGGGCATCGGCCCGCATGTCCACCTCACTTGCCAAACGGAGACAGTCTCCGTATAGTTTCTCCAAGCGGAGAAGTTCTCCGTTACACAGTACCTCGGCTCCCAGCCAGGAGCCAAGACTAAGGAAGAAGACCTCGTGTCATCTGCACTGTCCACCCGACCCACCCACGGATCCTCGGACCACCCGGTGGAGCTCCCGGCGAACGCCGGACGCGCCGCCACGGGGATCGCGATCGTGCTGGTGGCCCAGCTCATGCTGGTGCTGGACGCCACCGTCGTGAACGTCGCGCTCCCGCGCATCGACGTCGCCCTGGGCTTCGGCCCCGCGTCGTTGTCCTGGGTCCTCAACGCCTACACGCTCGCCTTCGGCGGGCTCCTCCTGCTCGGCGGCCGGCTCGGCGACGTCCGCGGCCGCCTGCGCATGTTCGAGATCGGGCTGAGCATGTTCACCGTGTTCTCCCTGCTCGGCGGCCTCGCGCAGACCCCGAGCCAGCTCGTCATCGCCCGCGCCCTGCAAGGCGCCGGCGCCGCCATGGCCGCCCCGAGCGTCCTGGCCCTGCTGACCACCAGCGCCCCCGACGAGGCCGCGCGCAACCGGGCCCTGGCCCTGTTCGGTGCCGTCTCGTCGGCCGGCGCCTCGATCGGACTGCTCCTCGGCGGAGTCGTCACGGACCTCGGCTCGTGGCGCTGGACGCTGTTCATCAACGTCCCGATCGGCATCGCCGTCCTGCTGCTGGCCCGTCGCTTCGTCTCCGAGACGCCGCGTCGCCCCGGACGCTTCGACGTCGTGGGCGCGGTCACCGCGACCCTGGGCGCCGTCGCGATCGTCTGGTCGCTGATCGGTACGCCGGAGCACGGCTGGCTGTCGTTCCGCACCATCGCCGGCTTCGTCGTCGGCCTGGCTCTGCTGCTGGTCCTCGGTCGCACCGAGGTCCGACACCCGCACCCGCTGGTGCAGCCGCACCTGGTCCGCAACACGCGCCGCATCGGCGCGCTCGCGGTGATGGCGCTGGTGATCGGGGCGAACTTCTCGATGTTCTTCCTCGTCGTGCAGTACGACGAGCGAGTGCTCGGGTTCGGCCCGTTCCAGACCGGCCTGGCGTTCCTGCCGTTCAGCCTGGGCGTCTTCGGAATGTCGCGGATCACCCCGCGCCTGATCTCGACGCTCGGCCCGCGCACCATGGTGATGATCGGTACGTCGGCCCTGGTCGTCGGCTTCGGCTGGCTGAGCCAGATCGGCACCACGTCGTCCTACGTCGGCTCGGTCTTCGGACCGGTGCTGATCGCGGGACTGTCGACCGGCTTCATCTTCATGCCGATCACGGCCACCGTGCTCGGCGGGGTCGAGCCGGAGCACGCCGGCTCCGCGTCCGGCCTGCTGCAGACCACGCAGCAGCTGGGTGGTGCGGTGGGTGTCGCCGCGATCGTGTCGGTCTACGCGACCGGCGCGGTGCCCGGGCAGTTCGTGCCGGGCGTCCGGGCGGCGTTCCTCACCTCGGCGACGTTCGCCCTCGTGGCCTTCGTCGTCGCCGCCACGGCGCTGCGCGTGCGGCGCGCGCCGGAGCCGAAGGTGCTCGAGCTGGAGCCCGAGCTGGCCGACGCGGCCTGACTCGAGAGAAGGCAACACCGACCCGGCGGAGGCCCAGCGCCTCTGCCGGGTCGGTCATAACTACAGGTTTGTAGTTACTTCGAACGCCTGTTACTGGTGTGACTGATGTGTTTATGGTGGGCCGTCCTCGCGGAATCCGGCCCCAGCGCCGGACCCCCCACCGCGGGGATGCCGTCGTCTGTGGGAGTCACTTCATGCTCGTCCGCCGCGCCCTGCTCGCCGTCACGACTCTGGCGGTGATAGCCGGCCTGGCCTCCGGTGTGCCGAGCAGCAGCGAGGCGAGCGCCGCGTCGTCCACCACGCCGACCATCGTCACCCCCGGCAACTTCCTGGGCTTCGGGTTCGACCAGTGCAACACCCCGAGCCAGAGCGCGATGGACGCCTGGCTGGACAACTCGCCGTACCTCGCGGTCGGCATCTACATCTCCGGCGCCTCGCGGGCCTGCAAGAAGCAGGAGAACCTCACGCCGACCTGGGTCAGCACGCAGGTCGCGAAGGGTTGGCGACTGCTCCCGATCACGGTCGGGCCGCAGGCACCCTGCAACCCGCGGTTTCCGCGCTACGGCAAGGACGCCTCCATCCCGAGCACGCCGGGCAAGGCCAAGAAGTTCACCCAGGCCCGGCAGCGTGGCACCACCGAGGCGAAGAGCGCGGTCGCCGCGGCCCAGAAGCTCGGCATCGCCGCGGGCTCCACGCTGTGGTACGACCTCGAGAGCTACGACCAGACCAAGGCCCGCTGCCGCCGTGCCTCGCTGTCCTTCCTCAGCGGGTGGACGCAGGGACTGCACGCGCTGAAGTACGTCTCCGGCGTGTACTCCAGCGCCGGGTCGGGCATCAAGGCCCTCGACCACGCCCGCGTGAACTCCCCCGGGACCTACGTGATGCCGGACCGCATCTGGCTGGCCCGGTGGGACGGCGAGGCGAACACGTCGTCGTCGTACATCAGGGCTGACGGGTGGGTGCCCGGCAACCGGATGAAGCAGTACCTCGGCGGCCACAACGAGACCTGGGGCAAGGTCACGATCAACATCGACCGGGACTTCCTCGACCTCGGCAAGCACACGCTCCGTCCCGTGACCCACTGCGGCGGCGTCGCGGTCGACCTGCCCGACTACCCGCGCGTCCAACAGGGCGCCCCCGCAGGAACGGTCAAGGCGCTGCAGTGCCTGTTGACCGAGCAGAAGGCGTACGCCGGGAAGATCAGCGGCCGCTACAACGCCGCGACCCTCAAGGCTGCCCAGACCTGGCAGCAGGACCACGATCTCGCGGTGCGGCCGTACTGGACGCGGCGCGCGTGGATGACGCTGTTCACCGTCGGCGGACGGCCGGTGCTGAAGTTCGGCTCGACCGGCCCAGCCGTACGTCGGCTGCAGCGGACGCTGAACGCCGCCACGCACGGCACGGACCTGCCGGTCACCGGCGTCTTCGCGCAGATGACCGACTCCGCGCTCCGCGCCTGGCAGATCTCCCAGCAGCGCAAGGCGCTCGGCGTGGTCAACCCCAGCACGTGGAAGGCGCTCGCGGCCGGCACCCGATGAACGAACGGGTCAGCCGGCAGACGCCGCCAGGGCCGCGAGGCCGGTGAAGAACCCGAGGCCGTCGGTCCCGGCCCCGATGAGGGCCTCCACGGCGTGCTCGGGATGCGGCATCAGGCCGACGACGTTCCCCCGCTCGTTGGCGATCCCGGCGATGTCGTGCAGGGATCCGTTGGGGTTGCCGTCGAGGTAGCGCGCGACGACCAGGCCCTCGCCCTCGAGACGGGCCAGGGTCTGCTCGTCGGCGACGAAGCCGCCCTCGCCGTTCTTCAGCGGGATCGTGACCTCGGCGTTCTCGGCGTACGACGAGGTCCAGGGCGTGCGGGTGCTCTCGATGCGGAGCCGCTGGTCGCGGCAGACGAACTTGCGGTGGTCGTTGCGGGTGAGCGCGCCGGGCAGGAGCTGCGACTCGCAGAGGATCTGGAACCCGTTGCAGATGCCGAGCACCGGCATCCCGCGTCCGGCAGCCGCCACGACCTCCGTCATCACCGGCGCGAAGCGCGAGATGGCTCCGCAGCGGAGGTAGTCGCCGTACGAGAAGCCGCCGGGCAGGATCACCGCGTCGACGCCGCGGAGGTCGGCGTCGGCGTGCCAGAGCGCGACCGC
Organism: Nocardioides sp.; assembly: GCA_049841015.1. GTDB lineage: Bacteria > Actinomycetota > Actinomycetes > Propionibacteriales > Nocardioidaceae > Nocardioides. Next base: position 124,482 of record JASGIN010000010.1, on the reverse strand, counting down.
CTCGCCCCCCGCGATGCGAACGGCGCGCGCGGCGTCGGCGTCGTCGAGCGAGCCCGGGAAGGTGACGACCCCGACCTTCACGACGGGTCCTGCGCGGTGACGGTGTAGTCCTCGATGACCGGGTTGGCCAGCAGGGTCTCGGCCATCCGGCGTACCTCGTCCAGACGGGTGTCGTCGGCGTCGCCCTCGACCTCGATCTCGAAGCGCTTGCCCTGACGGACCTCGCTCACGCCGTCGAAGCCCAGCCGTGGGAGTGCCCCGAGCACGGCCTTGCCCTGCGGGTCGAGGATCTCGCGCTTGGGCATCACGTCGACGACGTACCGGGCCACGGCGTGCCTTTCGCTGGCGGCTGGGAGCGGCTGGGAGCCGCTCGACTGCACGCTCAGTCTAGGGATCGGGCCGGTCCGGCCAGTACATCGCCACCCGGACCGGGCAGACTGGGGCCCATGGCATCGAACAACCCGATCGGCGGACTCGGCGGAGCCGCGAACCCCGGACTGCAGGGCGCGCGCCTCCTGCAGCTGCAGTTCCCTCAGTCCCTGGCCGTGTACGACGACTACGCGGCCGCCCAGAAGGCGGTCGACTTCCTCTCCGACAAGGAGTTCCCGGTCGAGAACTGCATGATCGTCGGCACCGACCTCAAGCAGGTCGAGCGGATCACCGGCCGGCTCACGAACGGCAAGGTCGCCCTCGGGGGCGCTCTGTCCGGCCTCTGGCTCGGCATCTTCGTCGGGGTCGTGCTTTCGCTCTTCGACACCAAGAGCAACGGCTTCGCCACCATCATCACGACCGCCCTCTTCGGCGTGGTGTTCGGCGTCGTCTGGGCGATGGTGGGGTACGTCGCGACCCGCGGTCAGCGCGACTTCTCCTCCGTCCGCGTCGTCGTCGCCACCCGCTACGAGGTCCTGGTCGAGCACAAGCTGCTGACCCAGGCCCAAGAGCTCCTCGCCCAGCTCCCCGGCTCGCGCCCCAACCCCTTCGCCTGATCGCCCCGGGTTCGACCCATCAACCCGTGACCTCGCCCCCCCGGGGTGGACGGGCGAAGCCTGCGGTTTGGCACCAAACCGCAAGAAAACCGGCCCGCGGCATGCGGTTTGCCACCAATCGGCGCCCCATGGCAGCGACGACGGCGCCCGTGGCGGGCAGCTATCCCGGACGCCCGCTGAGGATCTCGGAGGCGCGGAGCAGGTCTTTGCGGACGGTCTGGGGGGCGAGGCGTCCGGTGAACGCCGCGGCCAGCGCGAAGGCGCCCTGCCCGGTGAGCCTGCCCTCGGTGGTGAGCCGGGTGCCCTGCTGGGTCTTGACGAACTTCATCGTCAGCACACCTTCGACCCCGCGCCAGGTGCCCTTCTCGGTCAGGACCCGGAACGGCGTGAGCTCGGTGATCGACATCGCCGGCTTCAGCCCGACCTTGGTCACGTCGGTCCACGACATGCCCACGCGCGGCTCCCCCGCGTCGACGTCCGCCACCGACTTCAGGCTGGCCTGCCAGAGCGGCCGGTTGCGCGGGTCGGCCAGGAACTTGAACACCGCCGACGGTGGGTGCGGCATCTCGACGGTGACCGAGAAGTCGTTCACCAGGTCTGGCCCGTCAGGGTCTCGAAGGCCTCGATGTAGCGGGCTCGCGTGTGGGCGACCACCTCGTCGGGCAGCGGGGGCGGCGGCTCGCCGGTGCTCCGGTCCCACCCGGAGGCGGGCGAGAGCAGCCAGTCGCGCACGATCTGCTTGTCGTACGACGGCTGCGAGCGGCCCGGCTGCCAGTCGGCGGTCGACCAGAAGCGCGACGAGTCCGGGGTCAGCACCTCGTCGCCCAGGACGATGCGGCCGTCCGACCGACGCCCGAGCTCGAGCTTGGTGTCGGCCAGGATGATGCCCCTCTCGCGGGCCAGCTGCTCGGCGCGGGCGTAGACCCGCAGCGTGAGGTGGCGCAGCGTCGCCGCGACGTCGGCGCCCACGGTGGCCACGACCGCGTCGTAGCTGACGTTCTCGTCGTGGTCCCCCAGCTCGGCCTTGGCGGCGGGGGTGAAGATCGGCTCCGGCAGTCGGCTGCCGTCCTCGAGCCCCTCCGGCAGCCGGATGCCGCACACCTCGCCGCTCGCGCGGTAGTCGAGCAGTCCGGTCCCGGTGAGGTAGCCCCGGACCACGCACTCGACCGGGAACATGTCCAGCCGCTCGCAGATGACCGCCCGCCCGCGCAGGGCGTCGGGAACGTCGGTCGAGAGGACGTGGTGCGGCACGATGTCCTCGAGCTGGCCGAACCACCACAGCGACATCCGGGTCAGGATCTCCCCCTTGTCGGGGATCGGGGTGTCGAGGATGAAGTCGAACGCCGAGATGCGGTCGCTGGCCACCATCAGCAGCCGGCCGTCAGCGAGCTCGTAGAGGTCGCGGACCTTGCCGGAGTGGACGTGCCTGGCTCCGTCGATCTCGGGGGCCACCGGGGTGAGCATGGCCCGAGGCTACTCAGTACCTGATGTCGAACGCATCAGCACCGATCGGCGTGGCCCCGGTCACCGCGACGTCGCGCACCGAGGCTCCGGCGGGACCGCGCCGGCACCACGCGACCACCGCATCCACGGCCTGGTCGTCACCCTCGAAGTGACCGGCGACCGAGCCGTCGGGCTCGTTGCGGACCCAGCCCCGCACACCCTCCCGCCTGGCCTCCTGCAGCGTGTACCACCGGAAGGAGACGCCCTGGACCCGGCCGGTCACGTGCACGGTCACGGCCTTCATCCCGACCCGCTAGAGAATGGCGCCGGGGGTGTACGCCGCGGACTCCGGATGGCGGGCCACCAGCGCCTCGACCCGGCGTACGACGGCCTGGGTCTGCGCCCGCGCGGCGCCGGTGAACTCGATCGGGTCGGCCACGAGCGCGGCGATCGCAGGACGGTCGAGCCCGAGCCGGGAGTCGGCCGCCAGCCGGTCGAACAGGTCGTTGTCGGCGCGGCCCTGGCGCATCTCGAGCGCCACGGCCACCGCGTGCTCCTTGATCGCCTCGTGCGCAGCCTCGCGCCCCACGCCCGCACGGACCGCGGCCATGAGGACCTTCGTCGTGGTGAGGAACGGCAGGTAGCGGTCGAGCTCGCGCTGGATCACCGCCGGGAAGGCCCCGAACTCGTCGAGCACCGTGAGGAACGTCTGGAAGAGCCCGTCGGTGGCGAAGAACGCGTCGGGCAGCGCCACCCGGCGTACGACGGAGCAGGAGACGTCGCCTTCGTTCCACTGGGCGCCGGCCAGCTCGCCGACCATCGTGAGGTGGCCGCGGAGGACGACGGCGAGGCCGTTGACCCGCTCGCACGAGCGGGTGTTCATCTTGTGCGGCATCGCGCTCGATCCGACCTGACCCTCGGCGAAGCCCTCGGTGACCAGCTCGTGCCCGGCCATGAGCCGGATGGTGGTCGCGAGGCTGGACGGGCCGGCGACCAGCTGCACGAGCGCGGAGACGACGTCGAGGTCCAGCGAGCGCGGGTAGACCTGGCCGACGCTGTCGAGGACCCGCTCGAAGCCGAGGTGACCCGCCACCCGGCGCTCGAGCTCGGCCAGCCGCTCCTCGTCGCCTCCGAGGAGGTCGAGCATGTCCTGGGAGGTGCCCATCGGGCCCTTGATCCCACGCAGGGGGTAGCGGGCGAGCAGCTCCTCCAGGCGCTCGACGGCGACCAGCAGCTCGTCGGCCGCGCTGGCGAACCGCTTGCCGAGCGTCGTGGCCTGGGCCGCGACGTTGTGCGAGCGGCCGGCGAGCACGGTCGTCTCGTGCTCGACCGCCAGGCGGGCGAGCCGGGCGAGTGCCGCGACGGCACGATCTCGGACCAGGGTCAGAGACTGGCGCACCTGGAGCTGCTCGACGTTCTCGGTGAGGTCGCGCGAGGTCATGCCCAGATGGATGAGCTCATGGCCGGCCAGCGCCGAGAACTCCTCGATCCGCGCCTTCACGTCGTGCCGGGTCACCCGCTCGCGGGCCGCGATGGAGTCGAGGTCGACCTGGTCGACGACCTTCTCGTAGGCCTCGACGACGCCGTCGGGCACCGTGACACCGAGGTCGCGCTGAGCGGTCAGGACGGCGATCCAGAGCCGACGCTCCACCACCACCTTGTGCGCCGGCGACCAGATCTCGACCAGGTCGGGCGCGGCGTACCGCGTCGCGAGGACGTTGGGGACGGTCACGACCCCATCGTATGGAACCGGCTCAGCGACGGTGGTGTGCGGCCAGGACCGGCGCGAGTACCGCCACCGGCGCGCTGTGGAACTCACCCTCGAGCAGTGTGAACGTCGCGTCCGGCACGACCTCGGCTGCCGCGCTCGCGGCGTCGCGCAGCCAGTCGGGGCTGCCGGTGCTGGCCACGCACAGGACCGGGACGCGAGCAGGTCGGTCGGCAGCGGGGTCTGGCCGCCGCCGAGCTGGAGGCCGTCGTAGAGGACGGTCGGTCCGAGCCTGGCGAGGTCGTCCCAGAACGGCAGCTGCTTCATCTGGTCGACCGCCTCCTGCGGCTGGCCGACGCCGGCGGTCATGAAGTACTCGAGCATGTCGCCGCGACGGTCGGCGTCGTACAGCTCCTGAAGATGCTCGGTGTAGTCGGCGGGCGGGCTCGGAGCGCCCGCGACGCGGTACGGCGTCTCGAACGCCGACATCGTCGCGATCGGAACGCCGGCGGCGATCGCCCGGTAGGCCACGGCGCCACCCGACGAGACCGTGTGCACGCCCGCCGGTGCTCCCACTGCCTCGATCACGGCGGCGAGATCCTCGACCTCGCGCTCCACGGCGTACGGGCGGGTGTCGCCGCTCTCGCCGCGGCCCCGCCGGTCGTAGGTGACGCCGGCGAAGCCCTCGCCGGCCAGGGCCTGCGCCAGCTCGACCCAGTCCTCCTTGCGGTTGGTCGCACCTCCGATGATCACGACGGCCGGCCCCTCGCCGTAGGCCTGGTAGGCGATCGTGGTGCCATCGGCCGACGCGGTGGTCGCGGTTGCGGGCTGGGTGCTCATGCGTCATCTCCTCACGGAACGCCGACAGGGGTGTCGGCTGCTCTCACCCACGTCGAACGACGTGTCCCGACTTCGACAGCTCGTCGACGAGCTTCTCCGGCAGGCTCAGCGGCTCGTCGTACGCCTCGGAAGGCTGCCAGTCCTCCCAGCGCTCGTCGAGTGGCCAGCCTCGGCCGTCTACCTGCTCCCGGCGGGCCTGGTCGGCCACGTCGTGGATGACCGCTGCCTGCTCGGCGCTGCACCAGCCCCCGGCCACACCGGCCTCCAGCTCGTCGGCGTCCTTGAGCCAGGTGCCGGTGGCGTCGACCCAGAGGTCCAGGGTCAGGTCGCGGGTGTGGATGCGTCGCGAGCGGTCGACCGGGCGCTCGTGCGGGAGCTCGAGGTTCAGGTAGTGGCCAGCGAAGGTCCCGTCGTCCTCGCGGAAGTACCAGATCGACCACGCACGACCGGCCGGGGCGATCCGGAGCAGCCCCGCCCCGTGCCACGGCACGACCTTCAGGTCGTACTCGCCGTCGACGGCCAGCGCGGTCCGCTCGGCGAGGCTGCGTTCACGCAGCCCGCGGCCGTCGCGCGCCGTCGGGGCGAGGCGCTCGGAGCCGGCCGGCAGCCAGGCCACCAGACCACGTTCGTCGTCCTGCACGACCCGGAGCACGTCGAGGCTCGCGCCGTAGTGCCAGGTCAGGACGTCACCGGGGTCGAAGTACGGCGATCCGACCGCTGCCCGCAGCTCCGCCTCGGGTACGACGCGGCGCAGCGACGCGAGCAGCCCGAGCTCCGGCGAGGAGTCCACTGAGTCCGCCGGCGGCTCGGTGAGCCGCCGCATCGTCCCGCCGCTGGCCGACACGGCATGGTCGCCCGACCTCTCGATCAGCGGCTCGCTCATCGGCCGCCGGCGATGTCCGACCGCCACTGCGCGCCCGGGAAGTCGACGACGCGGACCCCGTCGTAGGCCCGGGCGCGGGCGTCGGCCACGTCGTCCCCGAGGGCGGTCACGGCCAGCACCCGACCCCCGGCGGTGACCAGGTCGCCGTCCCGTCGCGCGGTGCCGGCGTGGATGACGCGGACGCCGTCGGGCACGTCGTCGGTGCCGGTGATCACGTCGTCGTGGGCCGACGACTCGGGGTACCCCTGGCCCGCCATCACCACCGTCACGGCAGCCTGGTCTCGCCAGGTGGGGGGCGCGACGTCGGCCAGCGAGCCGGTGGCCGCGCCGAGCAGCAGGGGCGACAACGGCGAGGCCAGGAGGGGCAACAGAACCTGGGTCTCGGGATCGCCGAAGCGCACGTTGAACTCCACCACCCGGACCCCCCGCGAGGTGAGCGCCAGCCCGGCGTACAACAGTCCGGCGAACGGCGTCCCGCGTCGCGCGAGCTCGTCCACAGTCGGCTGCAGGACGGTGCGGAGCACCTCGTCGACCAGGTCGTCCGGCACCCAGGTCAACGGCGCATAGGCACCCATGCCTCCGGTGTTGGGCCCTTCGTCGCCCTCGAGGAGTCGCTTGAAGTCCTGCGCCGGCTGGAGCGGGCGCACGGTCGAGCCGTCGCAGATCGCGAACAGGCTGACCTCCGGCCCGTCGAGGTACTCCTCGATCACGACGCGGTCGCAGGCCTTCGCGTGGTTGAGCGCCAGCTGGCGGTCGTCGGTCACGACCACCCCCTTGCCCGCCGCGAGGCCGTCGTCCTTCACGACGTACGGCGGCCCGAAGTCGTCGAGGGCGGCCGCGGCCTCCTCGGGTGTCGTGCAGACGTGGGCGCGTGCGGTCGGCACGCCCGCGGACACCATCACGTCCTTGGCGAACGCCTTGGACCCCTCCAGCCGCGCCGCCTCCGCAGTCGGGCCGAAGCAGGGGATGCCGGAGGCCCGGACCGCGTCCGCCACGCCCGCGACGAGGGGCGCCTCGGGCCCGACGACGACGAGGCCGACCGCCAGCTCGCGGGCCAGCGACGCCACCGCGCGGCCGTCCATCGGGTCCACCGCGTGGAGCTCGGCCCGCGCGGCCATCCCGGGGTTGCCCGGCGCCGCGTGCACGACGTTCACCTCGGGGTCGGTGGCCAGCGCTTCGACCAGGGCGTGCTCACGCCCACCGGTCCCGATCACGAGGACGTCCACCCGCGCCACCCTACTGAGTTGACCGGCGCCGTCTGACCGTTGACCGGCGCCGTCTGACCGTTGACCGGCGCCGTCTGACCGTTCGACCGGCGCCGTCTGACCGTTCACCGGCGCCGTCCGACCATGTCCGTGGCCGAAAGGCGCCGTTCAAGCGTCAGTACGCGCCGTTCAACGGTCAGAGGGCGCCGTTCAACGGTCAGAAGGCGCCGGTCAACGAATACGGAGGGGGGGGGGCGGAGGGCGCGGAGGGCGAGGCCGACCGCGAAGACCGCCAGGCCGACCACGACCGACCGCCAGGGGAGCGAGGCCACGAGGAGGAGGCAGCCGGCGCAGCCGACGAGCTGCAGCCATCGGGGGAACCGGCGGGCGGAGGCCGGTTGGCGATAGGCGGCCGAGTTGGCGACGAAGTAGTAGAGGAGCACGCCGAACGACGAGAACCCGATCGCGCCGCGCAGGTCGGTCGTGAGCACGAGGGCCACCACGACCGCGGCGACCGTGAGCTCCGCACGGTGCGGCACGTGGAAGCGCGGGTGTACGGCGTCGAGCCAGCCCGGCAGGTCGCGCTCGCGGGCCATCGCCAGACCGGTCCGGCCGAGCCCCGCGACCAGGGCCAGCAGCGCCCCACCCGACGCGAGCGCGCCGCCCACCCGCACGACTGCGACCAGCCAGCCGTTCGACGTGGCTCGCACGGCGTCGGCAACGGGCGCGGAGGAGGCAGCGGTGGCGTCCGGGCCCAGGGCGGACAGGACGGCGAGCGCCACGACGGCGTACACCGCGACGGCGCAGGTCAGCGCGATCACGATCGCGCGCGGGATGACGCGCGCGGGATCGCGCACCTCCTCGCCCAAGGTCGCGATCCGGGCGTAGCCCGCGAACGCGAAGAACAGCAGACCCGCCGACTGCAGCACGCCGTACAGGCCGTGGGTCGGCGACGACCAGCCCGCCAGGTGGGACGTCGAGCCGCCGCGCAGGCAGACGACCACGGCGACGACCAGGGCGATCAGCACGAGCGTCACCAGCACGCGGGTCAGCAACGCCGTTCGAGTGATCCCGGCGCAGTTGACCAGCGCCACGACGACCACCACGGCCGCCGCGACCGGTCGCAGGGCGTCGCCCGGCGCGACGTACGCCGCGAAGGTCAGCGCCATCGCGGCGCACGACGCCGTCTTGCCGACCATGAAGCCCCACCCCGCGAGATAGCCCCACCACGGCCCGAGCACCTCGCGGCCGTACAGGTAGGTGCCGCCCGCTCGGGGGTACGACGCGGCGAGCTGCGCCGACGCCGTGGCGTTGCAGTAGGCGACGACCGCGGCGACGGCGAGCCCGACGAGGAGGCCGCTGCCGGCGGCCCGCGCGGCCGGGGCGTACGCCGCGAACACGCCGGCGCCGACCATCGACCCCAGCCCGATGAAGACCGCGTCGCCCAGGCCGAGCCGACGCACGAGACCCGGCTGCGCCTGCGTCACGGTGGTCATCTCACACCATCGCGGCGGCGATCCGGCGGCCGACCTCGGCGATGTGGTCGGCCGAGGCGGGCGGCATGGTGTCCTCCCAGGCCATCAGCTGGTGGCCGCTCATGTCGAGGCGGCCGAGGGGACGCGGCACGAACCAGACGTGGAAGTGCGCCCCGCCGTCACCCCACCGGTAGAGGTGCACCCGGCCGACGTCGCCCAGCGACAGCACGGCGTTCTCGATCCGGCCGCACACGCCGGCGAACGTCGCCGCGACGTCGGCCGGCATGTCGGCGAAGGAGTCGAAGTGCTCGCGCGAGGCGAGCCAGACCGAGCCGGGCAGGCTGGTGCGGCCCGGGTCGTGCAGCGTCCAGTGCTCGTCGGACCAGAGCACCCCCTCACCGGAGGTGGCCTGACAGGGGAAGCAGGGCTCGCCGCCGGGCTCGCCGCGTCGCGGCGGCTCCGGGACGACGAGCTCGGCAGGAGCGAGGACGGTGAGCGGCTCGGCGTACGGAAGGGTCATGAGAAGAGCGTGCGCCGGCACGTCGACGCGGCGCTTGACCCGGTTTGCCCGACCGATCCGTCCGCGGGGAGAGGAAGGTCAGTGGGGTACGACGAGGGTCTGCTCGCGACCGGGCCCCACCCCGACACCCCAGATCCGGGTGCCCGACATGTCCTCGAGCGCGCGGACGTAGGCCTGCGCGTTGGCGGGCAGCGCGTCGAAGGTCCGGCAGGCCGAGATGTCCTCCCACCAGCCGTCGAGGTGCTCGTAGACCGGCTTAGCATGGTGGAACTCGGTCTGGGTCATCGGCATCTCGTCGTGCCGCACACCGTCGACGTCGTAGGCCACGCAGACCGGAACCCGCTCCCAGCTGGAGAGCACGTCGAGCTTGGTCAGGAACAGGTCGGTGAGCCCGTTGACCCGGGAGGCGTAGCGGGCGATGACGGCGTCGTACCAGCCGCACCGGCGGTCGCGCCCCGTCGAGACCCCCACCTCGCCGCCGATCTTCCACAGCTTCTCGCCGTCCTCGTCGAAGAGCTCGGTCGGGAACGGCCCCGAGCCCACGCGCGTCGTGTAGGCCTTGATGACGCCGATCACCCGGTCGATCCGCGTCGGCCCCACACCGGCACCGGTGCACACTCCCCCGGCCACCGCGCTGGACGACGTGACGAACGGGTAGGTGCCGTGGTCGACGTCCAGCATCGTCGCCTGGGCACCCTCGAACAGCACTGTCTCGCCGCGGTCGAGCGCGTCGTTGAGCAGCAGCGTCGTGTCACGCACGAGCGGTCGGAGCCGGTCGACGTAGACCAGCAGCTCCTCGACGACCGCGTCGACCTCCACGGCCCGCCGGTTGTAGACCTTGGCCAGCAGCTGGTTCTTGACCTCGAGGCTGGCCTCGATCTTGTCGCGCAGGATGCCCTCGTCGAAGAGGTCGGCGACGCGGATGCCGACGCGCGCGACTTTGTCGGCGTACGTCGGACCGATGCCGCGTCCGGTGGTGCCGACCTTGTTCTTGCCCAGGAACCGCTCCGTGACCTTGTCGATGGTCTGGTGGTACGACGCGATCACGTGCGCGTTGGCGCTGACCACGAGGCGCGAGACGTCGACCCCGCGGGCGGCCAGGTCGTCGAGCTCGCGGAACAGCGCCTCCGGCGAGACCACGACGCCGTTGCCGATCACGGCCGTGCAACCCGGGGTCAGGATCCCGCTCGGGAGGAGGTGGGTGGCGTACTTCTCGCCGTCCACGACGATGGTGTGGCCGGCGTTGTGGCCGCCGCTGGTGCGCACGACGTAGCCGATCGACTCGGTCGTGGCGAGGAGGTCGGTGGCCTTGCCCTTGCCTTCGTCGCCCCACTGGGCTCCGAGGACCACGATCGCGGGCATCGGGCCTCCTGCACGGGCATCCGGGGACGGTCGGGGACGTGGAGCGGGGCCGTTCGGGCGGTGGCGACCATACCCCACCGGGGGAGCCGACCCCGTGCTGGTCTCGGCTATGGTCCCGCCCGTGGACCCGCTCCTCGTCATCACCCACGACGACGCGGGGACCTCCGACAGCGAGCGACTCGACGCCGCGCTCGCCGTCCTGCGCGAGCAGTGCTCGGTCGACGTCCAGACGACGTCGCAGCCCGGTGAGCTCGACGGGGTCCTGCAGCGAGCCGGATCGCGGCGGATCGTGGTGGCCGGGGGTGACGGCAGCCTGCACGCCGTGGTCGCGGCGCTCTACCGCCGGCACGAGCTCGCCCGGGCGGTCGTGGGACTGCTCCCGATGGGCACGGGCAACGACTTCGCGCGGACCCTCGGCATCCCCCTCGACGTGGAGGAGGCCGCCCACGTCCTGCTGGCCGGGGACGTCGTGCCGATGGACCTGATCGTCGACGAGCTCGGCGAGGTCGTGGTGAACAACGTCCACGTCGGCGCCGGCGCCGAGGCAAGCCGGCGCGGTGCGCGGATCAAGGAGCGGCTCGGCGAGGTCGGGGTGGGCCGGCTGAACCTCGGCCGCCTGGGCTACCCGGTCGGCGCCCTCCTCTCGGCGTTCGACCAGCACGGCGTACACCTGCACGTCGAGCTCGACGGGAAGGTCGTCTCCGACCTCGACGAGCCGGTCCTCATGGTGGCCATCGGGAACGGCGCCAACGTCGGCGGCGGCACCCCGCTGACGCCGGAGGCCGACCCGGCGGACGGCCGGGTCGACGTGATGGTGTCGCACGCGGTCAGCGCGCGGGCCAAGCTCGGCTACGCCCTGCACCTACGGCGGGGACGGCACCACGAGCGCGACGACGTGCAGTACCTCCGCGGCTCCCAGGTCACGGTCTCCGGCGACGCCTTCTGGATCAGCGCCGACGGCGAGCTCAGCGGTCCCGAGCGGCAGCGCAGCTGGCACGTCGAGCCCGCGGCGTACTCCTTCATCCTCCCCCGCTGAGAGTCCTCCGCAAATCCGGGTAGTCCCTGACGTTTTGCACGCCGTACACGGCGTGTCGCGTACCCGAACGTCAGGGACTACCCGGATTTCGGAGACCTCATGGAGGGTCAGAGCCAGCCGCGGCGGGCGGCCTCGGCGGCGGCCTGGAAGCGGGTGTCGGCGCCGAGCTCGATCATGAGGTCGGAGACGCGGCGCCGGACCGTGCGCAGGCTGATGCCCATGGTGCGGGCGATCTGCTCGTCCTTGGCTCCGGCCTGGAGCTGACGCAGCAGGAAGGTGCGCTCGTTGCTCCGCGGGCCCGAGAGCTCCGAGACGGGCACCGCGCGCTCCCAGTACAGCTCGAACAGCAGGGTCAGCGCACCGACCAGCGCACCCTGCCGTACCAGCAGACGCGGCGAGTCGGAGAAGCCGAGGGGCTCGGGCACGATCGCGTGCGTGGCGCCGAGGATCATCAGCCTGGTCGGCAGGTCATCGATGAGCCGGACCTCCTCCCCCGCGTCCACCCGGATCCGCAGGGCCTCGGGCGCCTCGTGCAGCGCGCGCAGCGGGTAGACGGCGCGCGAACGCCGTCCCGACCGGACCGCGCGGGCCACCACCTGGGACATCGCCGACTCGCGCGGCATCAGCCAGGCGTCCGGGCGCAGGAACAGCAGGTCTCCGCGGCTGTGCTCGATCAGGTCGGTGAGCAGCTCGAGGGCGTTGCCGCCGGTGCTGAGCTCGCCGTCCAGCGACTGGACGTTCTCCACCTCGCCCGGGCCGGGCCGCGCGCCCGCCGCGATCAGCAGCGGGATCGCCCGGGCCAGGTCGGTCAGCCGGTCGCGTGCCCGGACGGCGGCGTCCGCCTCGCGGGCGATCGCCGCCTCGAGCGCCTCGTCGACCCGTTGGACGAACACCCGGCCGCTCTCGACCCGGACGATCCCGAGCGACGTCAGGCCACCCAGCGCGGCGGGAACGCGCGGGACGTCGACTCCGAGCGCGCCCGCGATGTCGGCGACCGTCGAGCCGCTCAGCGGCAGCACGTGCTGGTAGCGCCGTTCGTCCTCCGCGCTCATCCCGAGCGCGGAGAGGACCGAGATCGCTCTTCTCCGTGGCACCGAGTGGCACTTTAGTGCCACTGACCGCCCGGACCGCCGATTGGACCGATCCAAAGGGTCATGATGGGCCCGACGGGCAGCGACGGGGCTGCTAGGCCGGCACACATCGGGGGATGATCCGGCCGTTCGTCGATGAGGGCGCCAGCCGCGAGGCGGGCGCCCTCCCCCTGTCTCCGGGCGGTCTGCGGATAGTACGGATCACCTGGCCGCTGCCCGGCCCCTGATGACCGGCCGTCTGATCCGTACTATCCCCCGAGTTCAGCCAGGGAAACCCGGTCGGGGCGACGCGTGCCCGCGCGATAGCGTGGCGGCCCGTCCGTCAGCACCGAGCAGGAGATGCCACCGCGATGCCCCGAGCCGAGCCGACCAGCGCGCCCCAGGACTGGGTGACCCGCGCCGCCGACGACGCGATCGCGCATCACGAGAAGACCGGGGCCTCCGGGCCGGTCACCTGCTCCTCAGGCGCCTCCCCGTCGGGGCCGGTGCACCTCGGCAACCTGCGCGAGTTCCTGATGCCGCACTTCGTGGCCGACGAGCTGCGCCGGCGCGGCGTTCCCGTCCGGCACCTGCACGTGTGGGACGACTACGACCGGTTCCGCAAGGTGCCAGCCGGCGTCGACCCGTCGTACGCCGAGCACATCGGGCGGCCGTACACCGCGATCCCCGACCCCTGGGGCTGTCACGCGTCGTGGTCCGACCACTACAAGGAGCCGATCGTCACCGCGCTCCACGCCCTCGGCGTCGACATGGAGGAGATCTCGCAGACGGAGCGCTACCGCGCGGGCGTCTACCGCGACGAGGTGCTGCGCGCCGTCCGCCACCGCGCCGACATCGACGCGGTCCTCGCGCGTCACCGCACCAAGAAGGCCCCCGGCACCGTCGAGCTCGGCTCGGAGAGCGACGACCACGCCGCCCAGGAGGCCGAGGCGATGGCCGATTCGGTGGCCAACGACGACGAGCGCGAGGGCGAGAGCGGCGTCGGGTACTTCCCGTTCAAGCCCTACTGCCGCGACTGCGGCCGCGACACGACCACCGTCACGGCGTACGACGACGAGACCGGAGACCTCGCCTATACCTGCAGCCACGGCGACTACCACGGCACCACCAACCTGAGGACCCAGGACGAGGGCAAGCTGGTCTGGAAGGCCGACTGGCCGATGCGCTGGGCCTTCGAGAACGTCGACTTCGAGCCGGCCGGCATGGACCACGCCACGCCCGGCTCGTCGTTCACGGTGGGCCACGAGCTGGTCGAGTCGGTGTGGGACTACCCGCGCCCGGCGTGGTTCGGCTACGGCTTCGTCGGCTTCGCCGGCGTCCAGAAGATGTCGTCGTCCGCGGGCGGTGCCCCCACCGCCGAGGACGCGCTGCGCGTGCTGGAGCCCGGGATCCTGCGCTGGCTCTACGTCCGCCGCCAGCCGCGGCAGACCTTCGACATCGACTTCGGCCCCGAGGTCGTCCGGCTGTACGACGAGTGGGACGCGCTGGCCCGCAAGGCGGCCGATCCGGCCAAGCGCGACGTCCAGGTGCTGGCCTACGAGCGTGCCGCCTCGACCGCGACCGCGGGCGCGCTCCCGGCTCCGGCCGTGGTGGTGCCCTTCCGGATGCTCTCCTCGGTCGCCGACGTCACCGCCGGCGAGCCCGAGCAGGTTAGCCGGATCGTCGGCGACCTCGGCTACGCCCACGACGACGTCGAGCAGCTGGAGCCGCGGCTGTCGCGGGCGATGGCGTGGACCGAGGAGTTCGTGCCGGAGTCCGATCGCACGACGGTGCGCTCCGAGCCCGAAGTCGCCGCGATCGAGGCGCTCTCACCCACCGAGCGCGAGTGGCTCTCCCTCCTCCTGCAGGGGCTCCAGGGCGACCTCGAGCTCGACCGGGTGACCTCGCTGGTCTACGGCGTTCCGAAGCTCGCCCGCGGGTTGTCCCTCGACGACGCACCGACCGACGAGGTCAAGGCCGACCAGAAGGAGCTCTTCCGGCTGCTCTACCACCTGCTGGTCGACGCCGAGCGCGGTCCGCGCCTGCCGACGTTGATCGTCGCCCTGGGTGCCGATCGGGTCAGGTCACTGCTGGGCGCGTGAGTCAGAGGAGCTCGTCGGCGGCGGCCGGGCTGGAGTCTCGGAGGAACTCCGCGCAGCGCTGCCACTCGTCGTCCTCGCCGATGGCGCGTGCCGAGAGGGCCAGCAGCGCGAGCGAGCGGAGGAACCCGCGGTTCGGCTCGTGCTCCCAGGGCACCGGTCCGTGCCCCTTCCACCCGTTGCGGCGCAGGAGGTCGAGGCTGCGGTGGTAGCCGACCCGCGCGTAGGCGTACACCGTGACGTCGTCGGCACCTTGCCCACGCGCCTGCTCCGCGAGCGCCGCCCAGGCGGCGGGCGACGCCGGGTGACGGCGTACGACGGCCGCGGCCGCGTCGCCGGCGGCGAGCTCACCGTCGGCAGGGTCGGCGGGCAGGTGGGTGGGCGGAGGACCGGCCATGAGGTCGACGTGGCTCATGGCGCCAGCCTGTCAGATGCCGCGAGTCAGGAATGCGGCGGCAGATCCGTCATCAGGGCATGCGTGCCGAGAGAAAGAATGGAATCGATGTCGGTCCTCGGGTGTTGACTGAGGTCATGGCATCGGCGACACCCACCCGCGACCAGGTCCCCTCCGACGTCCGCCCCTGGCCGGCGCTGTTCGCGCTCTGTCTCGGCTTCTTCATGATCCTGGTCGACACCACGATCGTGACCGTCGCGACGCCCGCGATCATCTCCGACCTGCACGCCGACGTGAACAGCGTGGTCTGGGTGACCAGCGCCTACCTGCTGGCGTACGCCGTGCCGGTACTGATCACCGGACGGCTCGGCGACCGCTTCGGCCCGAAGAACCTCTACCTCGTCGGCCTGACCGTCTTCACCCTGGCGTCCCTCTGGTGCGGCCTGACGACCTCGATCGGGATGCTGATCGCGGCCCGCGTCGTGCAGGGTCTGGGCGCCTCGATGCTGACCCCGCAGACGATGGCGGTGATCACCCGGATCTTCCCCGCCGACCGCCGCGGCCAGGCGATGGCGCTGTGGGGTGCGACCGCCGGCGTCGCGACCCTCGTCGGCCCGATCCTGGGTGGCGTCCTGGTCGACGCGTTCGGCTGGGAGTGGATCTTCTTCATCAACGTGCCCGTCGGCATCGTCGGCTTCTTCCTGGCCACGCGCCTCGTGCCGACCCTGCCCACCCACACGCACCGCTTCGACTGGCTCGGCGTCGCGCTCAGCGGGCTGGGCATGTTCTTCCTGGTCTACGGCATCCAGCAGGGACACAAGTACCACTGGAACGGCTGGGTGATGACCTCGATCATCGGCGGCGTCGTGCTCTTCGTGGTGTTCGTGGTCTGGCAGGCGAAGAACCGCGCCGAGCCGCTGGTGCCGCTCAGCCTCTTCAACGACCGCAACTTCTCGATCTCCAACTTCTCGATCTCGACGATGTCGTTCACGGCCACGGCGATGGGCTTCCCGACGATGCTCTACGCGCAGCTCGTGCGGGGGTACTCCCCGCTGAACTCCGCTCTGCTCTTCGTGCCGATGGCCGTGGTGTCGATCGTGATGGCGCCGATCGTGGGCAAGTTCACCGACAAGGTGCACCCACGGATGCTGTGCGGCGTCGGCTTCGCGATCACGGCGTTCGCCATCTTCCTGATCTCCCGCACGCTGACGCCGACCGGCGCGGTGTGGCACATCCTCGGCGCGATGGCGCTGCTCGGGTTCGGCATGGCCGGCATCTGGGCCCCGCTCGCCGCGACCGCGACGCGCAACCTGCCGATGCAGCTGGCCGGCGCGGGCTCGGGGGTCTACAACGCCACCCGACAGGTCGGCGCGGTGCTCGGCTCGGCCGCGATCGCCGTCCTCATGGACACCCGGATCGCCGCCCACGGCCTCTCGGGCGGTGCCGACGACGGCGTGAGCCACCAGCTTCCGACGTTCGTCCGCGCTCCGTTCAGCGAGGCGATGCAGGACGCGCTGCTCCTGCCCGCCGCGGTGCTCGTGCTCGGCCTGGTGTCGGTGCTGTTCTTCCAACTCCCCCGCCACCTCGCGCCCCGCACCCCCGCCCCAGCAGGCGCAGCAGCTTACCAGCTCCCCCCGACCCCGCCGATCCCGCCCCCTGACCCCGTTGACGGCGTCCTCTGACCGTTAAGGCGTCCTCTGACCGTTGAACGGCGTCCGTCTGACTGTTGACCGGCGCCGTGTGACGACGCGGCGATGCCGTGGGAGGCGTCAGGACAGCCGTGGCGCCACACCGCCCGGCGTACGGAGTGAAGACAACCGGCCGTCGCGGCGGAGTCCAGCCTCCGGCGGCACGTTGCCGTCGGTCAGACGGCGCCGTTCAACGGTCAGACGGCGCCGGTCAACGGTCAGACGGCGCCGTTCAACGAAGAGGGGTCAGTGGAGGGTGTGGCCGGTGGCGGAGAGGTTGGAGCAGGCCTCGACCACCCGGGCCGACATGCCGGCCTCGGCGGCCTTGCCCCACGCCCGCGGGTCGTAGGTCTTCTTGTCCCCCACGTCGCCGTCGACCTTCAGGACGCCGGAGTAGTGGCTGAACATGTGGTCGGCGACCGGTCGGGTGAAGGCGTACTGCGTGTCGGTGTCGACGTTCATCTTCACCACGCCGTAGGTGACCGCGTCGGCGATCTCCTGCTCGGTGGATCCCGAGCCGCCGTGGAAGACCAGGTCGAGGGGCAGTGAGCCCGGCCCGAACCCGGCGTCCTTGCCGTACTTCTCGATGATGGCGTCCTGGGCCTTCTTCAGGATCTCCGGGCGCAGCTTGACGTTGCCGGGCTTGTAGACGCCGTGGACGTTGCCGAAGGTCAGGGCGCACAGGTAGCGCCCCTTGTCGCCCAGGCCCAGCGCCTCGACGGTGTCGAGCGCGTCCTGCGGGGTCGTGTACAGCTTCTCGTCGATCGCGCCCTCGACGCCGTCCTCCTCGCCGCCGACGACGCCGATCTCGACCTCGAGGATGATGTGCGCCGCCGCGCACTTGGCGAGCAACTCCTGGGCGATCTCGAGGTTCTCGGTCAGCGGTACGGCGGAGCCGTCCCACATGTGCGACTGGAACAGCGGGGCCTCGCCCCGGGCCACGCGCTCGGCGCTGATGTCGACCAGCGGCCGCACGAAGCCGTCGAGCTTGTCCTTCGGGCAGTGGTCGGTGTGCAGCGCGACGTTGACCGGGTAGCTCTTGGCGACCTCGGCGGCGTACGCCGCGAACGCCACCGACCCGGTCACCATGTTCTTCACCGACGGGCCGGAGAGGTACTCGGCACCGCCGGTCGAGATCTGGATGATGCCGTCGGACTCGGCGTCGGCGAAGCCCTTCAGCGCCGCATTCAGCGTCTGCGACGAGGAGACGTTGATGGCCGGGAAGGCGAAGGACTTCTCCTTCGCGGTGTCGAGCATCTGCGCGTAGATCTCGGGGGTGGCGATGGGCATCGGTGGCTCCTCGTGACGCGGACATCCAGCGGTCCCAGCCTAGTGCGGCCGCGGGACAACCGATCCGCCGCCCGCGACGTAGAACCGGAGAGTGGTCCACAATCGGGAGGAGAGGACAGGGGACGCGATGCGGTCGACGTCACGCGAGGCCCGTGAGACGGCGTACGCCGAGTTCGTCACGGCGCGCCGGACCCGCCTGCGCCGTCTGGCCTACCTCCTGTGCGGCGACTGGGAGCGAGCCGAGGAGGTGCTCCAGAGCGCCTTCACCCAGTTGTACGTCGCGTGGCCCCGCCTCGAGCGCGAGGGCGACGAGGAGGCGTTCGTGCGCCGCCGCATCGTCCGCGCGGCCGCGCCCGTCCACCACCGCCCCGAGGTGGTCGGGGAGCCGGACACGCTGCGGGAGGCAGTGCTCGCGCTGCCGATCAAGCAGCGCAAGGCCGTGCTGCTGCACCATTGGCTCGGCCTGTCGGTGGAGCAGACCGCGGAGGAGCTCGGCAGCACCGCCTCCCACGCGCAGACCCAGGCCGACCGGGGCCTGGCCGCCCTCCGGACCGCGCTGGCGCGGGAGGTCCGATGACCCACGACCTGCTGGAGCCGCTCGAGGCCGGCTTCGCCGACGAGCCCGGGCATCGGCCCGTGGCCGACAGCATCGCCTCCGGCCGTGGAGCGCTGCGCCGGCGCCGGCGGTGGGTCACCAGCGGGGTCCTCGTCGTCGCGGCCGCCGTCGCACTGGGTCCCCTGCTCCTGCGACCGCACGGTGGTGCGGGCGGTGGCATCGATCCGCCGGCGCCGACTCCGGTCGTCACCGCGGCCCCCACCCCGGTCCACCTGCTCGTGGCGCCGGCGAAGTTCGTGCGGCCCGACACTCCGCCGGTGCTGTACCTCTACGGCCGGATGTTCAAGCGCGACCGCGACGTGAAGGTGCTCGCGACGTACGGCGAGATCGACGTCTCGACGACGCACCCGCGCGGCGCGGCGATCGTCGAGATCGGTGGCCACACGTCGTGGGTGGCGGTGGTGGGAGACGAGCCCGAGCGCCTGGTCGCGGAGAAGTCCGCGTCGTACAACTACCAGCTGTTCATGGGCTGGTCGCAGGTGCAGTTCGTGTTGCTGTCGGGGCAGCTGGCGCTCGCCGCCACCGCTCCCGGTCCCTTCGAGCCGCCGGTCTCGTCGGCCGACTCGCCGGCCGAGTTCGCCGACCACGTGCTGATCGCCCAGCCGGGCGGGACCGTCACCCGGCGGATCCGCGACCCCCTGGCCAACGCCCAGGCGGTGCCGCCCTGCCACGCCCAGGCGGTGCAGGTGGACCGCCCCGACCAGGACTGGTTCGTGGTCGGCTTCGACTGTCACGGCCTGAGCCAGCTCTACTCCGAGCCGGTCGGCGTCCGCGCCGACACCCTCCCCGCCTGGTTGGCCCGGGTGAAGAAGGCGCAGGACGCGTTCTCGAGCTGACTGACCGCTCGGAGCCCCCACGGTGACCTACGATTCGGGCACCAGCGAGGAGGTCCCATGCCGCGTCCCCGGCTCACCCGAACCCTGAGCGTCACGGCCGCCGTGGCCGCCGTCCTGCTCTCCGTGCCGGCGTACGCCGGGTCGCAGCGGGCGACGGGTGCTCTCACGGGAGCGCCGAGCGTCGGCACCTGCACCACGCTGACCCCCGCCCAGGCCGAGCAGGACACCGACTCCTCGACCGTGGTGCCGTGCAAGCAGCCGCACACCGCGCTGGTCGCGGGCGTCGTGAAGCTCCCGAAGAGGCTCGACTGGGACACGGCCACCGACCAGGACCTGCGCGGCGTGGTCGCCGATCGATGTGGCCCGAAGATCCTGACGACCCTGGGGCCTTCCACATGGGCACGTGCGGACACCACGGCGTACGGCACCGTCTGGTTCCGTCCGACGAGCGCCGAGATGGCGGACGGCGCCCGCTGGCTGAGCTGCTCGGTCGTGCTGGAGCACGGCGCGAAGCTGGCCGACCTGCCGAAGAAGAAGGCCCCGCTCGTGCCCGGCGGCCAGCACGCCGACGGCATCGCGCGGTGCCTCACCCTGGACTCGGCGACGGGGACGTACCTCACCACGACCTGCAGCGCCTCGCACGACTTCCGCGCCAGCGGCACCTTCACCTACGACGTCGCGAAGCGACCGGCGGTCAAGGCACTGAACAAGGTGGCGGCGCGGCGGTGCCTGTCGAAGGTGGACACCACCAAGAGGTTCTACCGCTTCACCTACCGGGACGCCGCCACGTGGGCAGCCGGCGACCACACGGTCGTCTGCTACAGCCAGACCCACCAAGTAGCCACGCGTCGCCAGGACGTCAGCCCTGGGTGACCTCCTGGTGCCGGCGCTGCCGCCACCACTCGATCGCGATCGGGATCACGGTCACCAGCAGGAGCCCGAGGATCACCCAGTCGATGTTGTCGCTCAGCCACGGGAACGTACGGCCCAGGAAGAAGCCCAGGCAGGTGATGAGGAGGACCCATCCGACGGCTCCGACCGCGCTCCACAGCCAGAACCGGACCCGGTGCATCTCGCTCACACCGGCGACCAGGGTGACGTAGGTACGCACGAAGGGCACGAACCGGCCGACCACCAGCGCCTGGCTGCCGTGCTGCTCGAAGAAGTCCACGGTGCGGTCGATGTGCCGGCGTTTGACGATGCGCCCGTCGAGCCGGCGGACTGCGGGCCCGATCCTGCGGCCTATCTCGTAGCCCGCGACGTTGCCGAGGAACGCCGCCAGGGCGAACAGGACGCAGGCGACCGTCAGCCCGACGCCGTTCGGGCCGGCGGCGAAGTTCAGCTCGTTGGTGGCGATGAAGAGGCCGACCGAGAACAGCAGGGTGTCACCGGGGAGGAACGGGAAGAACAGGCCGCACTCGACGAAGACGATGACGAGGCTCAGCCACACGAACTCGGTGTGGAAGTGCTGCAGCAGCCAGTGGGGGTCCATCCACGGGATCCCCAGGAGAAGGGCGTTGACGCCGGTCACCCACAGAGCCTATCC
This sequence comes from Nocardioides sp., assembly GCA_049841015.1. Taxonomy (GTDB): domain Bacteria; phylum Actinomycetota; class Actinomycetes; order Propionibacteriales; family Nocardioidaceae; genus Nocardioides. The sequence goes on along the minus strand of JASGIN010000010.1, from coordinate 103,485 downwards.
AGAGCGTCTGTCCACAACCTGAACGGGAACCGTCCGGCCGTGTCGGAGCCCGGCACTAGCCTCGCGGACATGGAGCAGGAGCAGCGGGCCCCCTTCGCCGGGGCCGTCGACGTCGCCGCCGAGCTGGTGCTGCGGCCGGAGGTCGCGGCGCGGTGGGACGACGAGAGCGCCTGTGCCGACATGTCGGTGGGCGCCCTGGCACGGCACGTCGTGTCGCAGTGGTTCAACGCCGATCGGCTGCTCCGGGCTCCCGCCGGCGTCGACCCGATCCCGGTGGTCGACCACTACCTGCGTGCGGCCTGGGTCAGCGCCGAGCACGACGACGAGGCGAACGTCGAGATCCGGCAGGGCAGCGAGGAGCTGGCGGCCGAGGGCTTCGACTCGATGCGGTCGCTCGTCGACGAGCTGCGCCCGCGCGTGGCCGAGGTCCTGGGCTCGGACCGCTGCGGACCGGTCCTCATCCCGTGGCAGGGCTGGTCGCTGACCGAGTCGGACTTCCTGCTGACGCGGATGATGGAGCTGGTGGTCCACTGCGACGACCTCGCCGCCAGCGTCGACCTCGAGACGCCGGTGTTTCCCGACGACGTGCTCGGGCCGGTGCTCGGCCTGCTGACGCAGGTCGCCTGCCGCCGGCACGGCCAGGCGGCGGTCGTGCGCGCGCTCAGCCGTCCGCAGCGGGCGCCGGCCTCGGTGTCGGCGTTCTGAAGCGGCCGATGGGCACCGACGACGGCGAGCGAGCGCCGTACGACCCGATGCCGCACGGGCCACCCGAGGTGGGGGTCGGCCCTTGGGAGGGCGAGCTGCCCACCGGCGAGGAGTACGACGAGCAGCTGCTGGCCGAGGGCGACCGGCGCAACGTCGTCGACCGCTACCGCTACTGGCGGCTCGAGGCGATCGTCGCCGACCTCGACACGAGGCGGCACGACTTCCACGTCGCGATCGAGAACTGGCAGCACGACTTCAACATCGGCACGATCGTGCGCACGGCCAACGCCTTCCTCGCCGCCGAGGTGCACATCGTCGGCAACCGCCGGTGGAACCGCCGCGGCGCGATGGTCACCGACCGCTACCAGCACGTCCGGCACCACGAGACCGCCGCCGACCTCGCGGCGTACCTCCGGGACCGCGACGGCGGCCCGGTGCCGCTGCTCGGGATCGACAACCTGCCGGGCTCGGCCCACCTGGAGACGATGCCGATGCCGCGGCGGGTGTGCTTCCTGTTCGGCCAGGAGGGTCCGGGTCTGTCAGCGGCCGCGCGCGACGCCTGCGACGGCACCTTCTCGATCGCCCAGTTCGGCTCGACGCGCTCGATCAACGCCTCGGCGGCGGCCGCGATCGCGATGCACGCCTGGGTCCGCGCTCACGCCCGCCTCGACGACGACTCCGCCTGGCGTGGCTAGTGGACGGCGTCCAGGTCGGCCTTGGTGAGGACCGACCGGATCTCGAGCCCGACGTCGGCGAGCGGGTTGTCCTCGCCCGGTGAGCGGTCGATGGCGCAGACCACCGTCTCCACCCCGGCCCCCGAGCCGCGCAGGGCGAGCACGGCGTTGCGCACTGCGCCCCCGGTCGTGATGACGTCCTCGACCAGGGTGATCCGGCGACCCGAGACGTCGGGTCCCTCGGCGAGCTTGCAGGTGCCGTAGGTCTTGGCCTCCTTGCGCACGAACAGCGCCGGGATGCCGGTCTGCGCGCTCAGCACGGTCACGATCGGGATCCCGCCCATCTCGAGACCGCCCAGCAGGTCGGTGCCCTCCGGCACCAGCGGGACCATCGCCGCGGCGACGCGCGCCAGCAGCTCGGGGTCGGTCTCGAAGAGGTACTTGTCGAAGTACTCGGAGGCGATCTGGCCCGACCTCAGCGTGAACTCACCGGTGAGCCGACAGCGCGCGTCGACGTCGCGGGCGAGGTCGCCGAGGGTGGCTGCGGGCTGGGCGTCGTCGTGCGGCACGTGCCCTACTCTCGCAGCATGCGGATCCTGATCATCGGTGGCACCCACTTCGTCGGATACGCGATGGCCGAGGCCGCGGTGCAGGCCGGCCACGACGTCAGCCTCCTCCACCGCAACACCACCGCCGAGCTGCCCGGGGCGACCCACCTGCTGGCCGACCGCAACGGCGACCTGTCGGTGCTCGACGGGCTGAGCTTCGACGCCACCATCGACGTCTGCGCCTACGTGCCCGGACAGGTCCGCTCGCTGCGGGCCGCGCTGGGTGACCGCGGGGGACACCATCTCTTCATCTCGACCGTGTCGGTCTACACCGAGCCCGACGCACCGGGGGCCGACGAGGACTCCCCGCTGTTCGAGGCGGCGCTCGAGAACGCGACCGAGGTCACCAACGAGACCTACGGTCCGCTCAAGGTGACCTGCGAGAACGTCGCCACCGAGGTGTACGGCGCGAGCAGCCTCACGCTGATCCGCCCGACGTACGTCGTCGGTCCGCGCGACAAGACCGCCCGCTACCCCTGGTGGCCGCTGCGCGCGGCCCGGGGCGGGGCGATGATCGCGCCGGGCCCGTCGGAGGCGCCGATGCAGTACATCGACGCGCGCGACATGGGCGCCTGGACCGTGCGGCTGGCGGAGGGCGGCGTCTCTGGGACCTTCACCGCCGCCGCGCCCGCGACGACGTTCGGCGCGATGCTCGACGAGACCGTCGGCGCCGTCGACAGCGACGCCCGGCTCGTGCAGGTCGACGGCGACTGGCTGGTCGAGCATGGCATCGACGGGCTCCAGCTGCCGCTGTGGACCGAGGGGAGCCCGGAGTTCTCGCTGGCCATGGCGACCGGTCGAGCGCAGGCCGCGGGTCTCGAGTGCCGGCCGTTCTCCGAGACCGTCCGCGACACGCTGGCCTGGGCGCAGGCCAACCCCGACGACGCGACCGACCCCCAGTGGGGCATGGCGCCCGAGCGCGAGCGGGAGCTGCTCGCCTCCTGGGCCGCGTCCTCATGACCCTCGCCCACCGGCTCGACGGCATTCCGCCGACGATCTTCTCCACCATGTCGGCGCTGGCGATCCGGACCGGCGCGGTCAACCTCGGCCAGGGCTTCCCCGACGCCGACGGACCGGCGTCGGTCCTGGCCGCCGCCGAGCGGGCGATGCACGACGGGGCCAACCAGTACGCCCCGGGCCTCGGGGTCCCCGCGCTGAGGCAGGCGATCGCGCGGCACCAGCTGCGGCACTACGGGCTTGAGCTCGACCCCGACCGCCAGGTCGTCGTGACGACCGGGTGCACGGAAGGCATCGCCGCGGCCCTGCTCGGCCTGGTCGATCCCGGCGACGAGGTCGTCGTCCTGGAGCCCTACTACGACTCCTACGTCGCGATGCTCCAGATGGCCGGGGGCGTACGCCGTCCGGTCACCCTGCGTGCCCCGGACTTCCGGCTCGACGCCGACGAGCTGCGGGCGGCGGTCGGACCCCGCACCCGGTTCATCCTGCTGAACTCCCCGCACAACCCCACCGGCACGGTGTTGACGCGCGCCGAGCTCCAGGCCGTCGCCGACGTGGCGATCGAGCACGACCTGGTCGTGATCACCGACGAGGTCTACGAGCACCTCACCTTCGCCGATGACAGCGGCACACACGAGCACGTCCCGATCTCGACGCTGCCCGGGATGTTCGAGCGGACGCTGACCCTGTCCAGCGCCGGCAAGTCCTACAGCCTCACCGGCTGGAAGGTCGGCTGGGCGACCGGACCGCCCGAGCTCGTCTCGGCGGTGCTCGCGGCCAAGCAGTGGCTGACGTTCACCTCGGGCTCGCCGCTGCAGCCGGCGATCGCCACCGCTCTCGACGAGGAGCCGGAGTGGCCGCGGGCCCTGGCCCGCGACCTGCAGACCCGCCGTGACCTCCTCTGCAACGGGCTCGCGACGCTCGGGCTCGACGTACGACGGCCCGAGGGCACGTACTTCGCGCTCACCGACATCTCCGAGCTGGGCTGGAAGGACGGGATGGAGTTCTGCCTGGCACTGCCCGAGCGGGCCGGCGTGGTCGCGATCCCGGCGCAGCCGTTCCACGACGGCGACGCGGGCGACCAGCTCGTGCGGTGGGCGTTCTGCAAGGAGGCCACCGTGATCGAGGAGGCGCTGACGCGCCTGGGCGCGGCTCGCCTCAGCGCCTGAGCAGGAGCCAGGCTCGCACCTCGGGCCGGACCAGGCAGGCGATCGTCGCCAGGCTGGCGCCCAGCATCACGAACGACACCGGCGTCCCGATCGAGCCGATCACGAACAGCAGCGTCGCGGCAGAGGCGCAGCCGACCAGGGCGTACCACGCCCAGCGGCGGCGCAGGAACACCAGGAGTGCGAACGCCGCCGCGGCCAGCGCCGCCACCAGCACGATCGCCGAGAGCACGATCAGGGTCACCAGCACGGCGTGCCGGCTCAGCCCGTGGTCGGCCAGCTGAGGGTTGCGGCGGTAGACGTCGTCCAGCGCCGAGCCGGAGTTCGTGCTCATCGCCACCAGCGAGAGCACGAGGCCGACGGCGGCGATGCCGGTCGAGACCCAGGTCAGAGCGCAGGCCCAGAGCAGGGCGCGGGGCCGAGCCGTGGGCGAGCGGCGGGCGTCGTACACCGAGGTCGGGGGAGCCTGCCAGGGCGGTGGGGCTGCGGCCGGGAGTGTGGGCGGATACGACGTCGCGCCCGGCCCGGCCGGCGTGCCGAACGGCGACGTCGCCGGCGGCGGCTGGACGCGGTCCGGATCGGTCCAGGCGCGCAGGTGGGGTGGTGGTGGAGCCTGGGGACGCGGGGCCGGCGGCGGGTCGCCGAACCAGACGCGGTTGGGTCCCATCCACATCGTCGCCACGCCGGCGGCGACCGTCGTACACCAGAACGTCGCGGCCGCGGAGCCGACGATGCCGTCGCCCACCAGGCCGCACGCGAACAGCGGGACGGCGACGACGCTGAGCGCCACCCGGGCGCTGCGGCTGCCCTGGAACGCCTGCCAGCCCTGCACGGCCATCGCCACCGCACCCGCGGCGCAGACCATCGAGAGGACCTGCACCGTGGTCAGCAGACCGTGGAGGCTGACGCCCTCGTCGTCCAGCTTGGAGCTGTCGAGGAAGTCCTGGAGCGAACGCCGGGAGTCGAGGTCGTGCAGGTGGGCGATGCGGTCCCACATCAGCAGGATCACGACGACCGAGCCGAGCATCACGATGGCGGAGGCGACCGCCACCTGGGGAGGGCGCGGCTGCTTCGCCTTCTCCTCGCTCACGGACCCCATTGCACCACGCGGCCCGAGGCTCGGGGGCATCGTCGGGCCCGGCCGGGGGCGGTGCGGAACGAGGTGGAGGATGAGGTCATGACCTACGAGGCCGCCGCCACCCGCTACGACGACACCGACTACCGCAGGACCGGCCGGAGCGGGCTGAAGCTCCCGCCGCTGTCGCTGGGCCTGTGGCAGAACTTCGGCGACGACCGGCCCGAGGACGTGCAGCGGGCGATCCTGCGGCGGGCGTTCGACCGCGGAGTGAGCCACTTCGACCTGGCCAACAACTACGGGCCGCCGTACGGCCGGGCCGAGGAGAACTTCGGCCGCTGGATGCGCGAGGACTTCGCGCCGTACCGCGACGAGCTGGTGATCTCGACCAAGGCGGGCTACGACATGTGGCCGGGGCCCTACGGCCAGGGTGGCGGCTCCCGCAAGTACCTCCTGTCCTCGCTCGACCAGTCGCTGGAGCGGATGGGTCTGGAGTACGTCGACATCTTCTACAGCCACGTCTTCGACCCGGACACGCCGCTCGAGGAGACGATGGGCGCCCTGGACACGGCGGTGCGCTCGGGTCGTGCGCTGTACGCCGGGATCTCGTCGTACTCCGCGGCGAAGACCCGCGAGGCCGCCACCATCGCCCGCGAGCTCGGCACGCCGCTGCTGATCCACCAGCCGTCGTACTCCATGCTCAACCGCTGGATCGAGGGCGAGCTGCTCGACGAGCTCGAGGAGCAGGGCATGGGCTGCATCGTGTTCACGGCGCTGGCCCAGGGGCTGCTCACCGACCGCTACCTCGACGGCGTACCCGACGACTCGAGGGCGGCACGCGAGGAGTCGACGCTGACCGGTCTCGACGACGGCGTTCTCGACCGGGTCCGCTCGCTGAACCAGGTCGCCGAGCAGCGTGGCCAGAAGCTCGCCCAGCTGGCACTGCAGTGGGCGCTGCGCGACCCGCGCGTCACGTCGGCCGTGATCGGCGCCTCCAGCGTCGAGCAGCTCGACACCAACCTCGACGCCCTCGACTTCCCGGCGCTCACCGACGGCGAGCTGGCCGAGATCGACCGGCACGCCGTCGAGTCCGGCATCAACCTCTGGGCCGACGCCACCGACGACTGACGTCGAGCCGGCTCTAGGGCATTGTCGGAATCCCCGCGTACGCGGGGTTTCAGAGGGTTATGGGGGTGTGCAGACCCCAAGAACGTGCAGAAACCCCGCGTACGCGGGGTTTCCGACAAGGCTCCCCACCGCATCCACGTCGGGTGGAGGTCCGGCCCTAGTGGGAGGGTGGGCGGGTGAGTACGCCGTTCCCTGATGTGGTCGCCTCGGCGCGGGAAGCCGCCGGGGCGGCTGACGACCGGGCGGCGGTGCGGACCGGCGAGGTCGAGTCGATCGACGACCTCCGCGCGGTGTCGCGACTCCTCGAGAGCGTCTGGGGCCGCAACGACGAGGGCGTGCCGATCGGCAGCGAGGTCCTGCGCAGCCTGGTCCACGCAGGCGGTGCCGTCACCGTCGCCCGCGACGAGCCCGGCGCGATCGTCGGTGCGGCCGTGCTCGCCCTCGGCGAGTCGCCCTCGGCGTACTCGCTGATCGCCGCGGCCTCCGCGGGCCACAGCGACCGCGGCATCGGCCACGCCCTCAAGCTCCGCCAGCGCGCGTGGGCCCTCGACGGCGGGCTGACGAGCATCCGCTGGACGTTCGACCCGCTGGTCGGTCGCAACGCGCGCTTCAACCTGACCAAGCTCGGCGCTTCTGCGGCCGAGTACGTCGTCGCGTTCTACGGCCGGATGACCGACGAGATCAACGGCGACGACGAATCCGACCGGCTTGTGGCCGACTGGCGCCTCGACTCTCCCCGCGCCGTCGCGGCCGCCGGTGGTACGCCGGGTGAGCCGGGCGACCCCGACCCCTCCGCCTGGCGGGCGCTGCTCTCCGGTCCGGACGGCGAGCCGTGCTACGTCGAGGACGACGGCGGCAGGTGGTGCCGGGTGCCCCACGACGTGGTCGCCCTCCGCTCGACCGACCCGGCCACCGCGGCCGGCTGGCGCGCGGTCGTCCGCGAGGCCCTGTCCGATGCGTTCGGGGCGGGCCTCGTCGCCAGCGGGGTGACCCGCTCCGGCTGGTACCGACTCTCCCGAGAGGCCGTCACGTGAAGATCGAGCACATCGAGCTCCGCTACGTCCGGCTGCCCCTGGTGGCGCCGTTCCGTACGTCGTTCGGGACGTCCCACGACCGCGAGACCTTCCTCCTCCGCGTCGTCACCGAGGACGCCGAGGGCTGGGCGGAGAGCGGAGCGGAGCCCGATCCGCTGTACAGCTCGGAGTTCCTCGCCGGGTCCGAGATCGTCGTTCGCGACCAGCTGGTGCCGCGCGTGCTCGCACTGGGCCCGGCGCTCACCGCCGGCCGCGTCCAGACCGCGCTCGCTCCGGTCAAGGGCCACCAGATGGCCAAGCACGTCCTCGAGACGGCCATCCTCGACGCCGAGCTGCGGGCGCTCGGCCAGTCGTTCGGCGGCTATCTCGGGGCCGTGCGCGACCGGGTACCCGCGGGGGTGTCGGTCGGCATCATGGACTCGATCCCCGAGCTGCTCGACGCAGTGGGGCGCTATCTCGACGAGGGCTACCTGCGGATCAAGCTCAAGATCGAGCCGGGCTGGGACGTCGAGCCGGTGCGGGCCGTCCGGGAGCGGTACGGCGACGGGCTGATGCTGCAGGTCGACGCCAACACGGCGTACTCGCTGGCCGACGCACGCCACCTGGCGCGTCTCGACGCCTTCGACCTGCTGCTCATGGAGCAGCCGCTGAAGGAGGACGACCTGCGCGGGCACGCGGAGCTGGCCCGGCTCGTCCGCACCCCGATCTGCCTGGACGAGTCGATCTGCTCGGCGCGGGACGCCGCGACCGCGATCGCCCTCGGCGCGTGCTCGGTGATCAACATCAAGCCCGCGCGGGTCGGCGGCTACCTCGAGGCGCGTCGCATCCACGACGTGGCGGCGGCGCACGGCGTACCGGTGTGGTGCGGCGGGATGCTGGAGACCGGGATCGGCCGAGCTGCGAACGTCGCCCTGGCCGCGCTGCCGAACTTCGTCCTCCCGGGCGACACGTCGGCGTCCTCGCGCTACTACGCCGAGGACCTCACCACGCAGTTCGAGCTCGTCGACGGACATCTCGCCGTGCCGACAGGCCCGGGCATCGGCGTCGACGTACGCCCCGACATCCTCGACACCTGCACCGTCACCACGCACAACCTCCGTTGACCGGCGCCTTCTGACCGTTGAACGGCGCCTTCTGACCATCGGTAGGAGGACTCGTCTCGACGCACGAGATCGAGATGGTCAGAAGGCGCCGTTCAACGGTCAGAAGGCGCCGGTCAACAGTCACGCAATCGCCAGGTCAGCTCAGGGTGAGCTCGCCGTCGTGGACGTCGACGTGGACCTTGCCGCCGTCCACGACCTCACCGCCGATCAGGAGCCGGGCGAGGCGGTCGCCGATCGAGGACTGGATCAGCCGCCGCAGCGGCCGGGCGCCGTACGCCGGGTCGTAGCCGGTCTCGGCCAGCCAGGCCCGGGCGGCGTCGGTGACCTCGATCGAGATCCGCCGCACCGCGAGCCGCTTCTCCAGCAGGGACAGCTGCAGGTCGACGATGTGCGCCAGCTCGTCCTTCGACAGGGCATCGAAGACCACGATCTCGTCGAGCCGGTTGAGGAACTCGGGCTTGAAGCTCGCCCGCACCACCGACAGCACCGAGTCGCGCTTGGCCTGCGGCTCCAGCGTCGGGTCCACGAGGTACGCCGACCCGAGGTTGGAGGTGAGGATCAGCAGGGTGTTGCGGAAGTCGACCGTGCGGCCCTGGCCGTCGGTCAGCCGCCCGTCGTCGAGCACCTGCAGCAGGATGTCGAAGACCTCCGGGTGCGCCTTCTCGACCTCGTCGAGCAAGACGACGGAGTAGGGACGACGGCGCACCGCCTCGGTGAGCTGCCCGCCCTCGTCGTACCCGACGTAGCCCGGAGGCGCGCCCACCAGACGAGCGACCGAGTGCTTCTCGGAGTACTCGCTCATGTCGATGCGGACGATCGCCCGCTCGTCGTCGAAGAGGAACTCCGCCAGCGACTTGGCCAGCTCGGTCTTGCCCGTGCCGGTGGGCCCGAGGAACAGGAACGACCCGGTCGGCCGGTTGGGGTCCGAGATCCCGGCCCGCGACCGGCGTACGGCGTCACTCACCGCGCGGACGGCCTCGCGCTGGCCGATCAGGCGACGTCCGATCACGTCCTCCATCTCCAGCAGCTTGGCGGTCTCGCCCTGCAGCAGCTTCCCGGTGGGGATGCCGGTCCAGGCCTCGACGACCTCGGCGATCTGCTCGGCGCCGACCTCCTCGCCGACCAGCGGCTCGAGCTCGGACCGCTCGGCGTCCTCGACGGCCTGGAGCTTCTTCTCCAGCTCTGGGATGGACTCGTAGCGGATCTTCGAGGCGCCCTCGAGGTTGCCCTCGCGGAGCATCTTGTCGGCCTCGATCCGCAGCTGGTCCAGCGCCCGCCGGATCTCGCCCTCGCCCTCGAGCGAGGCCTTCTCCTGTTCCCACCGCGCCTCGAGGCCGCGCAGCTGCTCCTCGGAGTCGGCGAGGTCGGCGCGCAGCCGCTCGAGCCGCTCCTGGGAGGCCGGGTCGGTCTCCTTCTCGAGCGCGAACTCCTCCATCTTCAGCCGGTCGACGGTGCGCCGTAGCTGGTCGATCTCCTCCGGCGACGACTCGATCTCCATGCGCAGCCGCGACGCCGACTCGTCGATCAGGTCGATCGCCTTGTCGGGCAGCTGCCGCCCGGTGATGTAGCGGTCGCTCAACGTCGCGGCCGCGACCAGCGCCGCGTCGGTGATGCGCACGCCGTGGTGCGCCTCGTACTTCTCCTGGATCCCGCGCAGGATCTGGATCGTGTCCTCGACCGAGGGCTCGCCCACGAACACCTGCTGGAAGCGGCGCTCGAGCGCCGGGTCCTTCTCGATCCGCTCGCGGTACTCGTCCAGCGTCGTCGCGCCGATCATCCGCAGCTCGCCACGGGCCAGCATCGGCTTGAGCATGTTGCCGGCGTCCATCGCGGAGTCGCCGCCCGCGCCCGCGCCGACCACGGTGTGCAGCTCGTCGATGAAGGTGATCACCTGGCCGCCGGAGTCCTTGATCTCCTCCAGCACGGCCTTGAGCCGCTCCTCGAACTCGCCGCGGTACTTCGCGCCCGCGACCATCGCCGCCAGGTCCAGCGAGAGCAGCCGCCGGCCCTTGAGCGAGTCCGGCACGTCGCCGGCCACGATCCGCTGGGCCAGCCCCTCGACCACCGCGGTCTTGCCGACGCCCGGGTCGCCGATCAGGACCGGGTTGTTCTTGGTCCGGCGCGACAGCACCTGGATGACCCGCCGGATCTCGGAGTCGCGGCCGATGACCGGGTCGAGCTTGCCGTCCTGTGCGGCCTGGGTGAGGTCGACGGAGAACTTCTCGAGGCTCTCGTACGTCGACTCCGCCTCCTGGCTGGTGACCCGGCGGTTGCCGCGCAGCGCGGTGAGGCCTTCGCGCAGTCCGTCGGCGGTCAGACCGGCGTCGGCGAGCAGCTTCTGCGCGCTCGACTCGACCGTCGCCAGGCTGACGAGCAGGTGCTCGGTGGCGACGTAGTCGTCCTTCATCGACGCGGCCAGGTCGAGGGCCCCCGCGAGGACCCGGGTCAGCGCCGGCGACGCCGCCGGCTGCTGGACGGTCGCGCCGCTCGCCTTCGGCAGGCCCAGCAGCGCCTGCTCGGTCGCGGCGGCCAGGGATGCGGCGTCCGCCCCCGCCTTGCCCACCAGCTGGCGCGCCGTACCGTCGGCGTCGCGCATCAGAGCGGCCAGCAGGTGCAGCGGCTCGGTCTGGGTGTTGCCCGCCGTCGTCGCGGCGAGCTGGGCGGTCTCGATGGCCTCACGACTGCGGGTCGTGAACTTCTCGGCCCCGAACTGGCTCATCTGGCTCCTCGTGCACGTCTGGGTAGGGCCACTGTGGCCCTCATCGATGACAACGAGCCAGAAGTTGAGTCGATTCCCCTCAACTCTGACATTTTCCGCCTGCCAGGATGGCGGGGTGAGTGCGCCGCAGACCCCGTCGCTGGTCGCGGACTGCGACCGATGCTTCGCGCTGTGTTGCGTGCTCCTGCCGTTCGCTGCCGTCTCCGGCTTCGGGATCGACAAGCCCGGCGGCACCCCCTGTCCCAACCTCGCCGACGACGACCGCTGCCGCATCCACGCGACCCTGCGGGAGGACGGCTGGACGGGCTGCGCGACCTTCGACTGCTTCGGCGCGGGACAGCAGGTGTCACAGGTGACGTACGCCGGGGTCTCCTGGCGCGAGCAGGACAATCTCGGCGAGATGGCGGCCGTGCTCTCGGTGATGCGGATGCTGCACGAGATGCTCGCCCACCTCGTCGAGGTGGGGCGACGAAGCCCGGACTCCGATGCCGACGACCTTCAGGACGAGGTCGTCGCGCTCACCGGCGCGACGCCGACCGAGCTGCTCGGCCTCGACATCGACGACCTGCGCGAGCGGGTCGGGGACGCGCTCGCAGCCGCCAGCGCGCGCCTGCGCCGCGGGGCGTCGTACCACCGGGCCGACCTGGCCGGCCGCGACCTGCGACCGTCGGACCTGCGCGACGCCGACCTTCGCGGAGCGGTCCTGATCGCCGCCGACCTGCGCGGCCAGGACCTCGGTTGCGCCGACCTCCTCGGCGCCGACGTGCGCGATGCCGACCTCCGCGGCGCCGCGCTCGCGGACGCGCTCTTCCTGAGCCAGGCACAGGTCAACTCAGCACGCGGCGACGCCCGCACGACCCTGCCGGAGGCAGTGAGCCGCCCCTCACACTGGGCCTGACCGCCTATCAGCGCGTGGGGAGCTGGTAGGTCACCAGCGTCCTGATCCGGCCCTGCGACGGGAACACCAGCTCGGCGTGGCCGTCGACCGCGACCCGCACGACGTACGAGGTGGTCCAGTCGCGGGACACGACCAGGAGCAGGTGTCGGTCGTCCTCCCAGGTGGCGCCCATGATGGCCAGGCGCCTTGGCGCCCGGAACGTCGACTCGACCCGGCCGCGGTCGTCGAGGATGAAGATCCGGCGGGTGGCGACCTGCGTCCCCTCCCCCTCGATGGCCAGGACGTGGCGACCCGACGGCGAGAAGGAGACGGCGCCGTGGTGGCAGTCGCGCCAGACCCGCCGTCCGGCCGGGGTCCACATCGCCGAGCACAGGGTGCCGGAACGGGAGCTGATCGTGGTCAGATCCGCTCGTACGTCGACCGCAGGGTGCGACGTGATCCGCCTGCGGGAGTGCGGACCCACGACGTACGTGCGCCGCCCTTCGGAGACCACGACTCGGCATCGGTCATGGCGACGTGCGCAGGCGGCCCCTCCGCGGATTCCGACGAGCACCGTGTCGGGCCTGGCCGGCAGGAGCCAGCGCCGGCCGTCGGCGAACCGCACCTCGGTGGTGGCCGCGACGACGCTCCGCCTCAGCTTCGCCCGATCGAGGCTCACCCAGCCCACGGCCCGTCCGGCCGCTCCGACGACCAGGCGACTGCTCGAGGTGTAGCTCGGGCGCTCCACGAGCCGACCGTCGGACCCGAGCACGAACACCGAGGAGACTCCCTCGGCAGAGACCAGCGAGACGATGCCGCCACCGAGTGGGGCGAACTCTCCGGGGATCTTGCGCACCAGCTGCGACGTCCCGTCGGGGCCTACCAGACGCCAGGGAGCCGGGCTCAGACGCCTGCCCACGAGGTAGGGCACGTGCGGTGGCCGACCGGAAGGCAGGTCCTGTGTCAGGACCACGTCGGTCGGCGTGGTGGTCGGTGCCGTGGACGATCCGGTCGGCGCGGTGGCCGATCCGGTCGGCGTGGTCGGCTCCTGGCGGGGACGGCCGGCGTCGTCCCGCTCGTCGTCCGACGACGACGAGCAGCCGCCGAGGAACACCGCAGAGGCGAGGACGGCCACCCAGCCGACGCGAGACGTCACGACGGTGAGACGGCGTCGCAGAGCGAAAGGTTGCGGTCCTGGCAACAGTGGCCGCCGGTCTCCGAAGGTTGCCGTTTGGCACCAAACCGCATGGTTTCGCACCGAAAACCTGCGGTTTGGTGCCAAACGGCGGGTCTTAGGCGCCCCCCCCGAGGTCACATGTGGGGCAGGATCGTCGCGCTGTCGCGGCCGCTGTCCCAGCCGATGTACTGCAGGGTCTTGGTCTCCTGGCACATGCCGGAGTCGAGGCAGACCTGCGGGTCGAGGGTGAGGCCGTCGGCCTGCGAGATCACGATCCACCGGCCGTCGGTGGTGACCTCGGCCCACCTCTTGGTCTGGCTCCAGTCGACGTAGGCGAACGACGCTCTGGCTGTCTCGGTGCCACCGTTCGTCGTCTCTCCCAGCGAGTGCAGCGGCACGGACCCGTCGACGGTCGCCTCGCTCGCGCGGATCTCGGTGCCGGTCTTCGGGCCGTTCGGTGCGGCGATCTGGAGCGTCCAGGCCGGGTCGGCCGCGCCGCCGCGGTCGCTGACGTCGAAGACCGGGTCCTGCGCGGTCCGCTCGGAGGGCAGCCAGACCTGCGGCGCCGTCCGCTCGACGTCCACGTTGTCGGGGTAGGTCCAGCAGGTGCTGTTGTCGGTGACCGTCGACGGGTCGTTCCCCGGGGCGACGGTGAGGCCGAGCAGCTGGCCGGACGCGGGGACCGGGCAGTCGTTGATCAGCAGCGCGCACGTGTACAGCTGCGAGTCGGCGTCCTGCGTGCCCATCAGGGCCTCGAGCTGCGGGTTGTTGTCGCACACGTCCGAGGAGTTCCACTCGGGCTGGTTGCCCGGGTCGCTCTCGGCGGCGTTCGCGGCGCCGGCGGTGTCGTGGGCGTCGAAGAAGAAGTACGTCGGCTGCCCGGCGCCGCCGCCGTAGTGCGCCGTACCGTCCGAGGCGTCGGCGGCGCCGTCGTCGGTGAGGGACAGCGTGGACACGGCGAGCGCGGCGAGGACCGCGACCGGGACGAGGTGGCGAGTGCTGATGCGCATGGGGGGCTCCTGGGCGGTTCACGTGTGGGGATCGCCGTTCGTTGGCGACCTGTGAATCGTCGCGTCGCGCAGAGATTTCCTCTGTCACCTGCCTGACAGAGGCGCGAGATCCGTCAGCCGACGGTCGCTGGAGCCCTGCCGGTTCGCGGAAAACGCGGACGAATTCGCCGACACGCCCGGCGTACACCCGGTTTCGTCCGCGTTTTCTCGGGGGACGCCGGGAACGAGCGTCAGTCGCGGGTGCGGCGCCAGACCACGAGGGAGGCAGCCGGATCGGGTTGCCGCAGGACCGGCAGCCGGTTGGAGCCGGTACGCCGGGTGGTCGCCGACGCCGCGGCGAGCAATGCGTCGCGGGTGGCGACCAGCTCGGCCTGCAGCTCCTCGTTGCGGGCTTGGAGGGCGGCCACCTGGTGCTCGAGCTCGAGGATGCGGCGGACGCCCTCGATCCCCACGCCACCGGACGTCAACGTCGCGATCTCGCGGAGGAGCTCGATGTCGCGGTGGCTGTAGCGCCGGCCGCCGCCACCGGTGCGGCCGGGCATGATCAGGCCCATCCGCTCGTAGGAGCGCAGGGTCTGCGGGTGCAGTCCGGACAGCTCGGCGGCGACGGAGATGACGTAGACAGCCGCGTCGGGTGCCGGGGCCCGGCCCTCGCGTCGGCTCACGACCCGCCCTCCTGGAACAGGTTGGCCCGCAACGTCGCGTCGACGCCGGCCGCGCGGTAGCTCGCGATCGCCTCACGGGCCGCGTCGTTGAGCCGGGCCGGCACCTGGACCTGCACCGTGGCGAGGAGGTCGCCTTTGGTGCCGTCCTTCTTCGGGGCACCGCGCCCGCGCACGCGGAAGGTCCGACCGTTGGGCGTGCCGGCCGGGATCTTGAGGGTCACCGGCGCCCCGCCCAGGGTCGGGATCTTGATGTCGGCGCCCAGCGCCACCTCGTCGAACGAGACAGGAACGTCGAGGGTGAGGTTGTCGCCCTTGCGTCCGAACAGCCGGTCCGGCGTGACCTTGACGGTCACGAACAGGTCGCCGCTGGGCCCGCCGTTCTCGCCGGCGCCGCCCTTGCCGCGCAGGCGGATGCGCTGCCCGTCCTTCACCCCGGCCGGGATGCGTGCCTGGATGGTGCGGGCCGAGGTGCCGCGACCGGAGCCGTGGCACGTGGGGCAGACCTCGTCGTAGATCAGCTGCCGACCGCCGCAGCGCGGGCAGGTCTCGTTGATGGAGAAGCCGCCGCCGGTGGAGTTCACGACGAACCCGGCGCCCTCGCACTCCGGACAGATCTTCGGCTGGGTGCCCGGCTTGCCGCCCGTGCCGTGACAGTCGGGGCAGGCGGAGTCGGACGTCAGCCGCAGGCTGATGGTGACGCCGCCGAGGGCGTCGGTGAAGCCGATGGTCGCGCCGCTCTCGACATCGGCGCCGCGGACCGGACGCGTGCGAGCACGAGTGCCGCCACCGCCGCGGTTGCCGCCGAAGATGTCGCCGAACAGGTCGCCGAAGCCGCCGGCGCGATCGCGGAGCAGGTCGCCGATGTCGAACCCGGCACCGCCGCCACCGCCCGACGTACCCGGGAAGCCGAACCCGCCGCCCCCGCCGTAGAGGCGTCGCACCTCGTCGTACTTCGGGCGCTTCTCCTCGTCGCCGACGACGTCGTAGGCCTCCGCGACCGCCTTGAACTTCTCGTGCTTGGCGGTGTCTCCGGGGTTGGAGTCGGGGTGGTTGGCGCGCGCGAGCTTGCGGTAGGCCTTCTTGATCTCGGCCTGGGTCGCGCTCTTGTCGACGCCGAGCTCGGCGTAATAGTCCTTGCTCGCCCAGTCGGCGCGGATGCCGTCCGTGGTGCTCATGGGTTCACCCCCTCCCGTTCAGTGTGCCGTGTCGGGTGGTTTCGAGACGGGCCTTCGGCCCTCCTCAACCGCCGAAACCTCCGGGCCTTCGGCCCTCCTCGACCACCGCCGTTCTTCAGGCGCCGGCGGCCGGGTCGACGACCAGGACCTGCGCGGCGCGCACGACGCGGTCGCCGATGCGATAGCCCGCCTTCGCGACGACCTTGCAGGTCGTCACCGCCACGTCGGGATCCTCCCCGATGTGGCTCAGCGCCTCGTGCAGGCGCGGGTCGAAGGGGTCACCGGGCTCGCCGTACTTCACCAGCCCCGCGTTGGCCACGACCCGCTCGAGCTGGTCGGCCACGGCCCGCAGCCCCTCGTCCAGCTCGCTGTCCTGGGACGCGGCGGACTCGCGGGCCCGGTCGATCGTGTCGAGGACCTCGACGATCGGCGCGAGTGCGGCGTACGTCGCGTTCTCGCGGACCAGCTCGCGGTCACGGTCGACCCGGCGCTTGTAGTTGACGTACTCGGCCTGCAGGCGCTGGAGGTCCGTCGTGCGCTCGGCGAGCGCGACCTCCAGCTGCGCCGCATCGAGCGGCACCGGCTCCGGAAGCACCCCGTCGTCGAGGTCGCCGGGCTCCAGCGGAGCCCCCTCCTCGATGAAGTTGTCGACCCCACTGATGTCGGGCTGGACGTCGGACTCCGTCCCGGGATCGGTGACGACGTCGCTCACGCCGTCGTCGTGCGGCTGCGCCACGGGCTCCTCCACCTCGGTCTCGTTGGCCATCGTCGCGGCGTCGTCGCCGAACGACCCGGTCGGAGGGGGAGCCGCGTCGTGCGACTCCCCCTTCCGCCCTGTGGTCACTTCGACTCGCCCTCGCCGCCCTCGGCGCCGGACTCGTCACCGGACTCGTCCACGATCTCGGCGTCGACGACGTCGTCGTCGGCAGCGCCGGTCGAGGTGTCGGTCGCCGCCGGCGGCGGACTGGTCGGCCTCGGCCGCGGCGTACATCGCCGCACCCATCTTCTGGCTGGACTCGCCGAGCTTGGTGATCCCCGCCTGGATCTCGTCGGAGCCGGCGTCCTCCTTCTCGAGGGTCGCCTTCAGCGCGTCGACGTCGGTCTGGACCTCGGTCTTGACGTCATCCGGGATCTTCTCGGCGTTGTCGCCGAGGAACTTCTCGGTCGAGTAGACCAACGACTCCGCCTGGTTGCGGGTCTCGACGGCGTCGCGACGAGCGGCGTCCTCGGCGGCGTACTGCTCGGCCTCCTTGACCATCCGGTCGATCTCGTCCTTGCCGAGGGCACTGCCCCCGGAGATCGTCATCGACTGCTCGCGGCCCGAGGCCTGGTCCTTGGCGGACACGTGCACGATGCCGTTGGCGTCGATGTCGAAGGTGACCTCGATCTTGGGCACGTTGCGCGGTGCCGGGGGCAGGCCGGTCAGCTCGAAGTTGCCGAGCGGCTGGTTCTGCGCCCACATCTGACGCTCGCCCTGGGCGACCTTGATCTCCACGCTCGGCTGGTTGTCGTCGGCCGTGGTGAAGATCTCCGACCGCTTGGCCGGGATCGTGGTGTTGCGGTCGATGAGGGTGGTGAACACCCCGCCCTTGGTCTCGATGCCCAGGCTCAGCGGCGTGACGTCGAGCAGCAGGACGTCCTTGACCTCGCCCTTGAGCACGCCGGCCTGCAGCGCCGCGCCGACCGCGACGACCTCGTCGGGGTTGACGCCCTTGTTGGGCTCCTTGCCGCCGAGCAGCTCCTTGACCAGGTCGGTCACGGCCGGCATCCGGGTCGAGCCGCCGACCAGGACGACGTGGTCGATCTTCGACACGTCGACGCCGCCGTCCTTGAGCACCGACTGGAACGGCGCCTTGGTGCGGTCGAGCAGGTCGGAGGTCAGCTTCTGGAACTCCGAGCGGGTGAGCCGCTCCTCGAAGTGCAGCGGGCCGGACTCACCGTGGGTGATGTAGGGCAGGTGGATCGTGGTCTCGCTCGAAGCCGAGAGCTCGATCTTGGCCTTCTCCGCGGCCTCCTGGAGGCGCTGCATCGCGATCTTGTCCTGCGAGAGGTCGACGCCGTTGTTGTCCTTGAACTTCTTGACCATCCACTCGACGACCCGGCTGTCCCAGTCGTCACCGCCGAGCAGGTTGTCGCCGGAGGTCGCCTTGACCTCGATGGTGGAGAAGCCGTCGTCGTCCTTGCCCACCTCGAGCAGGGAGACGTCGAACGTGCCGCCGCCGAGGTCGAAGACCAGGATGGTCTGGTCGCTGTCGCCCTTGTCCAGGCCGTAGGCCAGAGCGGCCGCGGTCGGCTCGTTGACGATGCGCTGGACGTTGAGCCCGGCGATCTCGCCGGCCTCCTTGGTCGCCTGGCGCTGGGCGTCGGAGAAGTACGCCGGCACGGTGATCACCGCGTCGGTCACGGTCTCGCCGAGGTAGGACTCGGCGTCCCGCTTGAGCTTCTGGAGCACGAACGCGCTGATCTGCTGCGGCGTGAACTCCTTGTCGTCGATCTTCACCTTCCAGTCGGTGCCCATGTGGCGCTTGACCGAGCGGATGGTGCGGTCGATGTTGGTGACGGCCTGACGCTTCGCGACCTCGCCGACGAGCACCTCGCCGGACTTCGCGAACGCGACCACCGAGGGGGTGGTGCGGGCGCCTTCCGCGTTGGCGATGACGGTGGGCTCGCCACCTTCGAGTACGGCGACGACGCTGTTCGTCGTCCCGAGGTCGATGCCGACGGCACGGGCCATGTCTGGTTACCTCCGGGTCCTCCGGCCGGTCCGTCCGGCCGCTGGTCTGTTGGGTCTGTCGTGGTCTGCGGTGCTCCCATCCTCGCGGGTGGGCCCCTTGCTGACAAAATTCTTGAGTCGCGTGCACTCAAGTCTGACATCCGTTCCAACGACCGGCCTCCCCGGGGTTGTTCCCGTCTCGGCGGGGCAAAATCCCGGGTCCACTAACGTCCGGTCCGTGGAGCGTCACCGGGTCCTGGTCTCGGCCCATCGCTGCGGGTACGCCGAGCTGGGCACGGTCGGCGGCCACGAGGACCCGCTCGCCGGGATCGTCCACTCCGCCCGGGTCGGCGCCGACTACTGCGAGTTCGACGTGCGCCGGTGCAGCGACGGCACGTTCGTGGTCTCGCACGACCCCGACGGAGGCGTCGGCGACGAGTCGGTCGTGCTCGCGAAGCTCACCTGGGCCGAGGTCGGCGAGAAGGCACCCGACGTCGTCCGCCTCGACGTCCTGCTGGACGCGCTGGTGGCGAGCGGGATGGGCGCCCACGTCGACATGAAGTTCCGGACGCCGGCGCGGGTGCGTGCAGAGGGCGGCGCGTGGGAGGTCGACCTGGCCCGCGTCATCGTCGAGCACGTCGAGCCTGCGCGGGTGGTGTTCACCGCCGGGGTGCGCGAGACCACGACATCGCTGCGCGCGTGGGCCGACCAGCATGCGCCCGAGCTGGTCGTGGCCCTGAGCATCGGGGGCAGCGTGCGCGGCATGACCTGGCGCGACGCCGTACGACGGCGCTGGAGCGAGCTGTTCCCCAAGCTGCGGTTCGAGGCCTCGGGCGCCGACGGCGTCGCCGCCCACTTCGCGCTCGCCATGATCCGGCTGGCCAGGTGGACGACCCGGATCGGCGTCCCGCTCCTGGTCTGGACGGTCGACTCGACCCGCCTCCAGAGGAGGTTCGTCCACGACCGGAGGATCTGGATGATCACCACGAACAACCCGGCCCGCGCGGTCGCGTTGCGCGACCGCCCGGGCCGGTGACGAGGCTGTCGGCCCGCGGTGTCAGGCGGCGAGCGTGCCCACCGTGACGCCGGTGACCAGACCGGTCAGGGATCGGGTGTCGAAGCGGCGCTGCAGGCCAGCGTCGAAGACGTCGAGGGTGGCCCCCGACGCCGAGGAGTAGCCGACGTAGACGCGTCCGTCGGGGCCGACCGCGACCCTCGGAGCTGTGCCGCAGCCCTGTAGCGCGAGAGTGACCGGGACGTCGTGCGAGGCGAGGTCGAGCACGGAGACACCGCCCAGGTGACCGACGTACAGCCGGGTCCCCTCCGGCGCCGCGGCCAGCCAGGATGCGCGCGGCATGGGGATGCTCTCCCGGATCCGGTCGGTGGTCGTGTCGAGCACCGCGACCCGACCGGCGGCGGCGCTGGCGACGTAGAGCATCCCGGTGTGCTCGACGAGTGCGAGGTCGAGGGGCTCGGCCGGCACCGCCACCGTTCGACTGACGGCGAGGGAGTCCACGTCGACCACGGACAGGGTCGCGTCGTCGCGGTTGGCGACGTAGACCTTCCGGCTCGAGGCGACCACCGCTTCGGGGCCGCGGCCGACCGGCACGTTGGCGACGACCTCGTGGGTGCCGGTGTCGATGACCACCAGCGAGTCGGAGGCCGAGTCGGCGACGAAGAGTCGGGCGCCGTCCGACGACAGGGCCAGGTCGGCGGCGAACGCGTAGTCCTCCGACACCGGGAGGACGATGGTGTCGACGACGACCTCACGGGCCGAGTCGATCACCGAGACCGAGCCGTCGTAGAAGTTCGCGACGTAGGCGCGGTGGCCGTCGGGGGACACGACGACGGCGTCAGGGCGGTCCCCGACCGGGATGGTCGCGATCGTGCGGCCCGACCGGGTGTCGACCATCGAGACCGAGTCCGAGCCCGCGAGGCCGGTGGTGACGAAGGCGTAGGAGCCGGGGGCGGCAGGGCGCCGACGTCGTCGGGCCGAGTGGGCCAGCGTGTGACCCAACGTGTGACCCAACGTGTGACCCAACGTGTGACCCAGCGACCAGGCGAGCGGGTGCCGCGACTTCGTGACGACGCTCCGGTGACCGGCCATGACTCCCCCTGCTGTCGAGATGCGGGCCGGCACCTGCCGGCGTAGGACCGCAAGGTAGGTCGCACGGTCGTCGACGCTCTGTTCCTCCGATGACACGTTGGCCAGATGCGGACGGGAGGGACCGGGGCCTAGCGTGGCCGGGTGCCGACGAACGACGAGATCACGCGCCACCACGACTCCCCGGCGCCGCCGGGCCGGAGCCCGTGGGTGAGCGGCCCGCCGGCGCCGTACGAGATCGCGATCGTCGAGTACGACGAGCGGTGGCCCGCCGACTTCGAGCAGGTGGCCCGACGTATCCGCGAGACGCTCGGCGACGTCGTACTGGAGCTGCACCACGTCGGCTCGACGTCCGTGCCGGGCCTGCCGGCCAAGCCGATCATCGACGTCGACCTGGTCGTCGCGGACCCGGCCGACGAGGCGACGTACATCCCGGCTCTGGTGTCGGCCGGGTTCGTGCACCGGGTCCGGGAGCCGTGGTGGCACGGCCACCGGATGCTGAAGTACGACGCGCCCGAGACCAACCTGCACGTCTTCGGGCCGGACAGTCCCGAGGTCGTGCGTCACACGATGTTCCGGCAGTGGCTGCTCGATCGGCCAGAGGAGCTCCAGCTGTACGCCGACACCAAGCGGACGGCGGCATCGGAGGTCAACGCGCGCGAACAAGGCGGCACCGCCATGGACTACAACGCGGTCAAGGAGCCGGTGGTCCGCCAGATCTACGACCGGATGTTCCGCGCGCACGGGATGCTGCGGTGACGGAGCCGGTCGTGGTCCGGCCGGCCACGGCAGACGACCTCGCCGGCGTCGCGGCGATCTACGACGAGCAGGTGCGCGGCGGCATCGCGACGTTCGACCTCGAGCCGCCGCCGGTCTCGCACTGGGAGCGCTACCTGGCGAGCAGCGACCCGGGCGATCACTTCCTGGTCGCCGACGATGGTGACGTCGTGGGCTTCGCCTCCTCGTCGACGTACCGGCCGCGGCCGGCGTACCGCCTGACCCGGGAGGCGTCGGTGTACGTCGACCACCGCGCGCGAGGTCGGGGTCTGGGCCGCCGGCTGTACGACGAGCTGCTGGCGCGGGTCCGCGCGGACGGCATGCACACCGTGCTGGCGATCGTGGCGCAGCCGAACCCCGCCAGCGCGGCCCTGCACGAGGCGTGCGGCTTCGAGCTGGTCGGGACCATGCGTGAGGTGGGGTGGAAGCTCGACCGCTGGGTCGACACCGCGTGCTACCAGCTGCTCCTGTGACGGGCCCCTTCGCTGCCGGGCCCTGGCGACCCCACCGCCGAGCCACCGCACTACCGAGGACGGGCAAGAAAACGCGGACGAACGACCGCGTCCCCCGGCGTGTCCCCCTCGTTCGTCCGCGTTTTCTCGGCGACGGGCGCCCGGGCTGCGCGGCGAGGCTCCGAGCCCAGGTACCTCAGACCGGTCTGAGGCGCGGTCCACCCACGTACGGCGCGGAACTGAGGCGTGATCTACGGCGGATGCCGGATCCCCGGCGGGTGCCTCAGGGACGAGTGTGGGCGACACCGGAACTCACCACCAGGAGCACACCATGAGCACCAACCTCAGCCCTTCGGAGGTCATCGCCCGACAGCTGATCGACGAGCGGGTCTACGCCGCGTCCCGCCGGGCCGAGGCCCGCGCCGTACGCCGGGCCGCCCGCGCCGCCCGCAGGGAGGCGCGGCGGTCCGCCCCGGCCCAGGTCCACGACGTCCCGCTGCCGGCGTTCCGCTTCCTGCACCCCGTCCACTGACGCCCCCCACTCGTCGAATTGGCCCTCCGGGCTCGTCGAGTTGGCCCTGCGGGCGGCTCCCAGGGCTGATGCGGCCCCAGGCTTCACCCAGGACGACTCCCGCGATTCGGAATCCTTTGCGAGGATGGGCGCCATGACCGGCTTCCCCGACGGTCCGGCCGCCGCGCCGCCCCCCGACTCCGCCGGCAGCGAGCGTGCTGCTGCGCTGCTGCGTCACGCGCAGCGGGTGGCCGACGAGCTCCAGGCCCGGGCAGAGGAGGAGGCCAGGGCCCACGCCGAGCAGGCCAGGTCGCTCCGCGAGGAGGCAGCCGACCTCCACCTCGAGGCCACCCGCGCCCGAGACCGGGCCCAGCGGCTCCTGGACGACACCTCCAGCGACGCGCAGAAGATCGTCGGCGACGCCGGCGAGCAGGCGCAGGTCCTGATGCAGGCGGCGCAGACCCACCACGACCAGATCGTCGCCGAGGCCGAGCGGGCAGCCGCCGAGCATGCCGCCCGAGGCCAGCAGGCCCACGACGAGAGCCAGCTCGCCGCCCAGCGCGTGCGCGACGAGGCCCAGCAGCAGGCGGACGCCGTCCTGGCCAGCGCGCAGGCCCGTGCCGACCAGCACGACTCCGAGACCCGAGACCTCGTCGAGTCGCGGACCGCCGAGGCGGCGGCCGCCGCCGAGCGGCTGATGGCCGAGGCCCACGACCACATCGCCTCCGCGCGCGAGCAGGCCGAGCACGACGTCAAGCAGGTCCGGGACGACGCCGGTGCCGAGGCCGACGCCACGCGCCGCGAGGCCGACCAGGCCCTTGCCGAGGCGCGTGCCCACGCCGCCGCCCACGTCGCCGAGGCCGAGGCCGAGGCCCAACGTCAGCTCGCCGCCGCGGCCGAGCAGACCGCGTGGACCCAGGAGACCGTGCAGTCCCTACTGGCAGCCGCCGATCTCGAGGCCGACCGCCTGCGCGCGGTCGGTGGCCGCGACGCCCAGGACGTCGTACGCCGGGCTCGCCAGGCCGCGGCCGGGGTGTCCGGGCGACTGCGCCAGCGGCTCGCCGACGAGGCCGACGCCTCGCGCCTCGAGGCCGACCAGCGGCGTCGCTCGGCCGAGGACGCGCTGGCCAGCGCGGCGACCGAAGCCCAGCAGACAAGGGCCACCGGCGAGCAGGATGCCCGGCGTACCCGCGAGGACGCCGACGCCGTCCTGGCCCAGGCCGAAGAGCGCGCGAGCCATCGGCTCGCCGAGTCCGAGCAGGGCGCGCGGGCCCTGCGCGAGCAGGTGGCCGACTACGTCCTGCAGCAGCAGCGCACCGCCGACGACGAGCTGCGCCGGGCCCGCAACGAAGGCGCCGCCCTCGTGGCGTCGGCCCGCGAGGAAGCCGACGAGCTGCGAGCCCAGGCACGGCGTATCGTCGAGGACGCGCGGGCCGAGGTCGCGCTGCTCGCACGCCAGCGCGACGGCATCACGCAGGAGCTCGGCCAGCTCTCGGGCGTGATCCAGGCTCTCGCCGTACCCACCCCGACCCATCCCCCCACACCACAGGAACCCGACCAGTGAGCGATCAGACCAGCTTCAAGACCGTCATGCGTGGCTACGACCCGGCCGAGGTGGACCGCCGACTCGAGGAGCTCACTTCGGCGGTGGGCGCGCTGACCCAGCAGCGCGACGGACTCGCCGCCCGGGTGCAGGAGCTGCACGACGCCGCGTCGACGACGTCGGAGCCGCCGAGCTTCGAGCACCTCGGTGACCGCGTGGGCCAGATCCTGTCGCTGGCCGACGCCGAGGCCAGCGAGCTGCGCCAGAAGGCGCGCGACGACGCCGAGGCGCACAGCACCTCGGTCCACGCGACCGCCGCGCAGGCCCGCGACGAAGCAGACCAGTACGCCGCTCGCACCCGCAGCGAGGCCGACTCCGCGGCCGCCCGGATCGAGGAGGACGCGCGCAAGGCGGCCGACGAGCACCGTGACGGCGCCGAGCGCGACGCCTCCGTGCGGCTGCAGGAAGCCGAGGCCGTCTACGAGGAGCAGCGCGCCCGCGCCGCCAAGGCCGCGGCGGACTTCGAGACCACGCTGGCCGGACGCCGTCAGGCCGCCGAGGACGAGTTCACCCAGAAGATGGCCGAGTCGCAGGGGCGGCTCGACGAGGCCCACCAGCTGGCCGAGCGCACCCGCACCGACGCCGAGCACGCCCGTCTCGAAGCCGGCCGAGAGGCTTCGAGGCTGGTCGAGGAGGCCCGCCAGGAGGCGGCTCGGATCGTCAACGACGCCAAGGCGACCGCCGAGCGCGTCCGCGGCGACTCCGACCGTGAGCTGGCCGCCGCCAGCCAGCGTCGCGACAGCATCAACGCCCAGCTGGCCAACGTCCGCCAGATGCTGGCGACGTTGACGGGCACGGCCCAGATGCCGCTCAGCGCGTTCGGCGCCGACGACGAGGACGACCCCGCCGACCCCGCCGACACTGCCGACACTGCCGACGCCCCCGACGCCGCCGGTGCTTCTGGCGAGAGCGACGAGACCGCCGACGACGTCCAGGCCGCCGTCCACACCGACGGCGAGGCCGAGGGCGACGTCGACGACTCGGTGGACCAGGCCGACGAGACCGAGGACGAGGACGCCGGGTCGCGCGAGGAGTCCCTGGCCGAGACCCGCGGCTGACGGCTGGGCACCGACGGGTTGTCGGCTCGGAGGGCGAGGGGCAGGCTGAGCCCATGCCGATGAAGCCGACCACCGTCGTCCTGTTCGGGGCGACCGGTGACCTGAGCCGCCGCAAGCTCCTGCCAGGTCTGCTGCACCTGTTCCAGACCGGGCTGATGCGCGACATCCTGGTCGTCGCGACGTCGCTGGACGACCACGACCGCGAGTCGTTCCTGGACTTCGCCCACCAGGCGGTCGAGGAGTTCGGCGGCGACGACCACGACACGGACGGCTGGCCGGAGTTCTCCAAGCTCCTGCACTGGGCACCCGGCGACGGCGGACCCGAGGGCCTGCGTCGTGCCATCGAGGAGGCCGAGGGCAGTCGCTCCGGCGAGTTCGACCGGCTGCACTACCTCAGCGTCCCGCCCAAGGCCGCGCTCTCCGTGGTCAAGGAGCTCGCGGAGGCCGGTCTGGTGGAGAACAGCCGGATCGTGATGGAGAAGCCGTTCGGCACCGACCTGGCCAGCGCGGTGAAGCTGAACGCCGAGCTGCACGAGGTCTTCCGCGAGGAGCAGATCTTCCGGATCGACCACTTCCTGGGCAAGGAGGCCGCGCAGAACATCCTCGCCTTCCGCTTCGCCAACGGCCTCTTCGAGCCCATCTGGCACCGCAACCACATCGACCACATCCAGATCGACGTTCCCGAGGAGCTCGGCCTGGACCAGCGGGCGAACTTCTACGAGAGCACCGGCGCCTACCGCGACATGGTCGTGACCCACCTCTTCCAGGTCCTCGCGTTCGCCGCGATGGAGCCGCCGACGGCGCTGGAGCCCGACGCCATCGGGGAGGAGAAGAACAAGGTCTTCCGCTCGATGCTCCCGATCGAGCCGAGCGACGTCGTTCGTGGGCAGTACGTCGGCTACCGCGACATCGAGGGCGTCGCCCCCGACTCCGAGACCGAGACGTTCGTCGCCCTCAAGTGCTACATCGACAACTGGCGCTGGGCCGGCGTGCCGTTCTACCTGCGCACCGGCAAGCGCATGGCCGAGGGCGCGCGGATCATCTCGATCGCGTTCCGGGAGCCACCGCGGTCGATGTTCCCGACCGGGTCCGGCGTCGGCGACCACGGTCCCGACCACCTGACCTTCGACCTCGCCGACGAGGCGAAGATGTCGCTGTCGTTCTACGGCAAGCGCCCCGGGCCGGGCATGAAGCTCGACAAGCTGTCGATGCAGTTCGCCATGCACGACACCGGCTGGGCGGGCGCCGTTCTCGAGGCCTACGAGCGCCTGATCTACGACGCCGCCCGCGGAGACCGGACCCTGTTCACGACGGCGAAGGGCATCGAGCGGCTCTGGGAGATCTCGACCCCGCTCCTGGAGAACCCGCCGGTGGTCCGGCCGTACGCCCAGGGCTCGTGGGGTCCCAACCAGATCCACCAGCTCGTCGCGCCTTTCACCTGGCGGCTGCCCTTCGAGCGCCAGTGGCGCAAGCCCAACGAGGCCGGCGGCTGAGCAAGGCCCGCCGACAGTCGTCCGTCCGCCCGGCTCCCCCGAGGGAAAACGCGGACGAGATCAGCAGTACGCCGGGCGCGGCGACGATTTCGTCCGCGTTTTCTGCGAACTGTCCGACGTCGGGCGCGGCGTACGGGGCCTCAGCCGGTGAGCTGGGTGGCGAGCTTGGTCGCCGAGGCCTTGTCGTAGTCGCCGGTGATCGCGAAGTGGTCGGGGTGGAACGAGCTGTCGACCGCGATCGAGGTGAGCACCGCTCCGCCGTACGTGAAGGCCAACTGCTCCCCGGTGATCGACGGGATGAGTGACTGCAGCTTGCTGGCGACGCTCGAGTCGAGCGCCACCTCGACGTACCAGATGTTCTTGTGGCCGATCTGCTTGGCCGTCGCGGAGGCCACGCTCCCCGTCGCGAGCGGGTTCTGCAGCGCGTAGACGGTCTTCCCGGTGTCGCACTCCATGAGGTAGGTGTCGACGACCTTCGCCGTCATCGGGCAGGCCTGGCTCTGCATGACCTGGACGAGCGCCTGCGGCACCTCGGGCCCGAAGGGAACGCCGGGCGCGTAGCGGGCGAAGACCGGGCGCACCTCGAAGCCGGACGACGCACCGTGGATCGTCGAGTCGCCGTCGGCGCCCTGCGAGCTGGAACCGCCGCCGCCGCACGCCGCCACGAGTCCCGCGACGAGCGCGAGCGGGAACAGGGAACGCAGGATTCGCACGGGCCCCATCTAACAGGGTGGCCCCAATGTGGCGGGACTCACCTGCGCTGGGACCGGAATAAGTTGCCGAATCGTGTTGTCACGCCTGACATGACTTCCACGATCGCACCTGTCCCGACGATCGCACTCAACGACGGCACCTCGATCCCGCAGCTCGGCTTCGGCGTCTTCCTGGTCGAGCCCGAGGAGACGCAGCGAACCGTCGAGCAGGCCCTCGAGATCGGCTATCGGCACATCGACACCGCGCAGATGTACGGCAACGAGCGCGAGGTCGGTGCCGCGATCGCAGCCAGTGGCCTGTCGCGCGACGAGCTCTACGTGACCACCAAGCTGAACAACGGCCACCACCTCCCCGACGACGCGCGGCGGGCGTTCGCCGAGTCCCTCGAGAAGCTCGCCCTCGATCGGGTCGACCTGTTCTTGATCCACTGGCCGCTGCCGACGAGGTACGACGGCGACTTTGTCAGCACGTGGCGCACGCTCGTCGAGCTGCGCGAGGGCGGCGGGACGACGTCGATCGGAGTGTCGAACTTCGAGCCGGACCACCTGGACCGGATCATCGCGGAGGTGGGCGTCGTCCCCGCCGTGAACCAGATCGAGGTCAACCCCTACTTCACCAACGAGGCCGCCCGGGCCGCTGACCTACGACACGGGGTCGCCACCGAGGCCTGGTCGCCGATCGCCCGCGGCGGTCTGGCCGGCGACGAGACCATCGAGGCGATCGCCGCGCGGGTCGAGCGCACACCGGCTCAGGTCGCGCTGCGCTGGCACATCCAGCGCGGCGACATCGTCTTCCCGAAGTCGACGCACCGGGAGCGGATCGAGGAGAACTTCGCGCTCTTCGACTTCACGCTCACCGACGAGGACGTGAGCGCCATCTCCGCCCTCGACCGCGGCGAGACCGGCCGTACCGGCCCCAACCCCAACACCTTCGAGGGCCGCTGACCCTGCACCCACTCTCCGCCGAGTCGGTGGGGTCAGCCCTCGAGGGACTGGCCCCAGCGGCGGAGGATGGCGGCGAGCTGGGAGCGGTCGCGCTCGCTGAGACCGGAGACGAGGCGACGCTCGTTCGCGACGTGATCGGCCATCAGCTGGTCGACGAGCTCGAAGCCTGAGTCGGTCAGCCGGATCCGCCGCGACCTGGCGTCCTGCTCGCTGACCGTGCGCGTCACGAGCCCCGCCCGCTCGAGCCGGTCGATCCGCTTGGTCACCGCCGACGAGGTCACCATGGTCGAGGCTCCGAGCTCGCTCGGTGTCAGCTCGTACGGCGCCCCGTTGCGGCGCAGCGTCACAAGGACGTCGAAGTCCCCGTCGCCCAGTCCCGCCTCCGCGAACACGCGGCGCAGCTCGACGTTCAGCACGTCGGCGAGCCGGTGCAGCCGCCCGATCAGGCCGATCGGCGAGGCGTCGAGGTCGGGCCGCTCGCGGGCCCACTGCTCGAGGATCCTGTCCACGTGATCGGGCTCCATGCCTTCACTATATCTTCCCGGGAAGCTATAATAGTTTCCATGGAAACTAATGGCTGGCGCGCAGCCGCTCTCACCGTCTTCGCCCCGGCGGCCTGGGGTACGACGTACCTCGTCACCGAGCGCCTCCTGCCGCCGGACCGGCCGCTGCTCTCGGCGACCCTGCGCGCGCTCCCCACCGGGCTGGTGCTGCTGGCCATCACCCGTCGCCTGCCCTCCGGCGCGTGGTGGTGGCGCGCCGCGTTGCTCGGGTTGTGCAACATCGGGATGTTCTTCCCCCTGCTCTTCCTCGCCGCCTACCGACTCCCCGGCGGCCTCGCCTCGACCCTGCAGGCGACCTCCCCGCTCGCGGTGATGGCCCTGGCGGCGCTGCTGATCGGCGAACGGGCCGGACTCGCGCGGATCGCCGCGGCCGCCATCGGCCTGGCCGGCGTCGGCCTGCTCGTGCTGCGCTCGCCCGGTCACCTCGACACGGTCGGCCTCGTGGCGGCGTTCGGCTCGGTCGTCGTCTCGGCGCTCGGCTTCGTGCTGATCAAGCGGTGGACGCCGCCGGTCGACATGCTGACCCTCGTCTCATGGCAGCTGGTCGTCGGCGGCCTCGCGCTCCTGCCGGTGACCCTGCTCGTGGAGGGCCCGCCGCCGCATCTGGCGACTCGGGCGATCGGTGGCTACCTCTGGCTGATGGTCGCCGGCACCGGCGTCGCGTACTGGTGCTGGTTCACGGGGCTGAGGGCGATGCCCGCGGGCGCCGTCTCGCTGATCGGGCTGGTCAACCCGGTCGTGGGCACCCTGCTCGGAGTCACCGTCGCCGGCGAGGCCTTCGGCTGGGTCCAGGCGGCCGGAATGCTGCTCGTGATCGGCGGCGTCCTCGGCGGTCAGCCCGGCGCGCTGGCCTGGGTACGACGCCACCTGCCCGCCCGGCGTACCTCGACGGCGGCCAACCCCTGCCCGACAGCCTGAACCTCGCGATAGTACGGATCAAAGAGCCAGTGAAACGCGGGCAAGGAGCGGCTTCTCGATCCGTACTATCGCAAGGCCGCGACCTCAGCGGATCTGGACGCGGACCTCGTTGGAGGCGAGCTGGGTGTCGCTGTCGATGACCCGGAACCGGTTCATGCCGGGGGTACCGGTCTGGATGTAGGTCTGGAACGTGCCGTTGGTGACCGTCGCGGAGATCGAGTAGAAGCCCTGCCAGCTGCCGTTGCTGAACTTCTGGACGTTGAGCACCTCGCCCTCGCCGCCGGGGTACGTCCCGCTGAGGTTGATCCGGCCCATCGGCGCCACCGACGTCTCCCCGGCCTGGAGCGAGATCTTCTTCTTCGGCTTCTTGATCGTGGGGGACGAGGTGTCGTCGGAGGTGGTCGACGACGGGCTCGAGCCCAAGGTGATCGAGGGCCCACCGGACGAGTGCGTCTTCTCCGGCTTCGGGACGTCCAACGTCGCCCCGTCGTTGCCGCCGACCGCCGCCGCATGCCCGCCGCCGAGGCCGAGCACGTGGGCGCCGGCGACCACCGCCACCGACGCGATCACACCGACGGCCAGGGCGACCCCGACCAGCGCGACCAGCCCGGCGAGCACGGGGCGGTTCTCATCAGCGGACACGGTGCCGCCACCTCCTTAGACCCGGCCATTGTCACGGAGACGGCACCCGAGCTCAAACATCGGGGTGCTCGCCGCCTGTGCAGAGCCCCTCGGAGACCCGATCACGCGCGGGTACGACGTCAGGAGTCGGAGGCCTGCGCGGCGGCGGCCACCCGGGCCTCGCGCTGGGCGCGGGCGAACTCGTCGGTGCGCTCGTCGTACCGCCAGAAGTCGTGCAGCCAGGCCGCGGTCAGGGCGACGCCGGCCACGCAGGAGGCACCCCCGCTGACGATCGAGCCGCGCACGGTCCACCGGTCGGCGACGATGCCGGCCCGGACCTGACCGCCGAGCGGCCCGATCGAGTAGCTGAGCATCTCGATTCCGGCGAGGCGACCCCGGAGGGTGTCGGGGATCGTCTGGCTCCAGATCGTGCCCCGGAACACCGCCGAGATCATGTCCGCGGCCCCGGCGAGGGTGAAGCACAGCACCGCCAGCCAGATGGACGGCGCCAGCCCGGCGAGCGCGATGAACGCGCCGTACGTCGCGGCGGCCAGGACGATGGCCCGGCCGTGGTGGTGCACCCGTCTGGTCCAGCCGGACAGCGCGGTCGCCGCCAGCGCCCCGACCGTCTCCGCGGAGTACAGCAGCCCCAGGAGATGCGGGTCGCCGAAGACCTTCTGGGCCAGCGCCGGGAACAGCACCACCGGCATCGCCAGCAGCATCGCCGCGAGGTCGACCACGTAGGTGCCCAGCAGGTCGCGGCGGCTGAGGGCGTAGCGCAGCCCCTTGCCGATGCCGGCCAGGCTCGGCGCCTCGGTCTCGCCGACGTGGGGGTAGCGACGCATCGCGGCGTACATCATCGAGGCGACGAACAGCCCCACGATGTCCACGAGGAAGCACCAGCCGGCCCCGGCCGAGGCGACGATCAGGCCGCCGATCGTGGGGCCGACCAGGACGCCCGCCTGCATCCCGAAGCTGGAGAGCGCATTCGCGGCGGTGAGCTCGTCGTGCCGCACCGTGCGCGGCAGCAGCGCCTCACGTGAGGGTCGCTGCAGCGCCGAGGACGACGCCAGGAGACCGGAGACGACGAAGATCATCCACAGGCGCGGGTGCGGGGAGAAGGCGTTGATGCACAGCCACGCGGTGAACGCCGCCTGCGCGATGCCGGTCCAGATCAGCAGCAGCCGCCGGTCGACATGGTCGGCCAACGCGCCGCCGTACAGCCCGAACACGATCAGCGGGCCGAGCTCCACCAGGCCGATCGCGCCGACGTCGAAGTTGGAGTGGGTGAGCTGGTAGACCTGGAACGGGATCGCGACGTAGGTCATCATCCCGCCGAGGTAGAACACCGTCCCGGCGACCAGGAGCAGGCGGAAGTCCCGGTGCTCTCGGAACGGCCCGAGATCCATCCGGAGCGCGCGAAGACGAGCCCCCCATCCCATGACACTCAAGTGTGACGGCCCGAGGCGGGGTGTGAGACCCGAATGTCGCAACCCGTGACCGGTTTCACCCGGCGCTGACCCGGATCCGCGCGCCGCGGCGGGGGACGCTGGTGATGTTGCGGACCCGCGGACGGTCTTCCTCCACCGCCGTCACGGAGTACGCCGAGAGAACCTGCCGGAGCACCTCGACGCCCTCCATGAGCGAGAAGCCGGCCCCGATGCACCGGCGTACGCCGCCCCCGAACGGGATCCAGGTGTTGGCCGGCGGGTTCTGACCGAGGAACCGGCCGGGGTCGAAGCGCTCGGGGCTCGCGTGGTTGTCCTCGCGGCTGTGCGCCACCAGGATCGACGGCCCGACCGTGGCTCCCGCCGGAAGGTCCCAGCCACCCACCGTCGCGGGTCGCATCAGCGTCCGCACCACCATCGGGATCACCGGGTGCAGCCGCATCGACTCCTTCAGGACCGCCTCGAGGAGGGCGTCGTCCGCCGAGTACGCCGCCGCCCGGGCCCGCTCGAGCTGACCGGGGTCGCGGCCGAGCTCGTACAGCGCCCACGACAGGGCCGACGCGGTGGTCTCGTGCCCGGCCAGCAGCAGCGTGACCAGCTGGTCGCGCAGCTCCTCGTCGGTCAGCCGGTCACCGCCCTCCCCGGCCAGGATCAGTCGCGAGAGGACGTCGCCGCGGGTCTCCAGGTCGGTGGCGGTACGGCGCTCGCGGATCTCGGCGTAGATCAGCTCGTCGAGACGATAGGCGTTGTCGACGGTGCGCTTCCACGGCCCGAAGCGCTGCAGCGCCGGGTACCCCCACCCGAGCAGCACCGCCGGGCTGATGTTGACCGTGCGGGTGACGCAGGGCCGCAGCTGCGAGAGCCGGTGCTCGTCGGTGACCCCGAACACGACGCGGAGGATGACCTCCAGGGTCAGCGCGTTCATCCGCTCCAGGCTGCGGAACTCCTCCCCCGACCGCCACGTGGCCACCTCGGCCCGCGCGACCTCCTCGACCAGCTCGCGGTAGCCGCGCAGGGCGTGACCGTTGAACGCCGGCATCAGCAGCGTGCGCGCCCGCTGGTGCTCGCGACCGTCCTGCAGCAGCAGGGAGTGCTCGCCCATGATCGGACCGAGGATGGCGTTCCCCTTGCCCGCGTGGAACACGTCGGGGTCGCCGGCGAAGATCTCCTTGGCGTGCTCGGGTCGGGTGAACAGCACGAGCGGGCGGCCGCCGGGGATGACGCGCACCGTGAACACGTCGCCGTGGCGGCGCCACATCCGGGGGACGAACTGGTGCCGGAAACGGAGCAGCGCCACGCTCTGCAGCCAGACCGGCCAGCGTGGGCCCGGCGGGAGGCCGCGCGTCTCGAACGTCGGCGCCTTCTCCCCTCCGAAGGGGCGCATGCGCTCGAAGCGCCGCGCGGTCAGCCGGTTGCTGTCGGTCTCGTGCTCGAGGGTGGTCATGGCGACTCCGTTCCGTCGCCATACTACGAGTATGTGGAAGGTCTAGCGTGTGGCGATCGCCACGAGCTCGTGACGAGGCACCGGGCTCGGTCTCCCCGCCCGGCACGTCAGCGGCGCCGGGTCTCCGAGGACGGTCCGCACCGTCACGTCGTACGTCGTGCCGTCCACCGCGAACGTCGCGTGCATGAGCCCGTCGACGCGGCGGGCAGACGTGCAGTGGAGCGCGTCGTCCCGGGTCTCCGCCAGCTCCCGGCGCAGCCGGATCTCGGCGTACTGCGCCGCCATCGGCAGCGTGCACCGACCGCGCAGGAGGTCCAGGTCGAGGACGCCGCGGTCGAGGTCGGCGACGAGCCCGGCCACCGCGGGGAGGCCCACGCGGCCGAACCCGAGGCCCTCCGGGAGCACCAGCACGTTGCCGGCGAACCGGTCGCCGCCGAGGTGGGAGCACTCCCAGACCCGGCCCGGCTCGTGGTGGGCCAGCTCGGCGGCGAGCGGGCGCCCACGCTCGGCACAGCAGGCGTCGTGCCGGCCATGGGTGCACACGAGCACGAGCGGCTCGCCCCACGGCTGGAGCCCCGGTGAGGCCCCGGCGGCGAGAGCCGCGAGGTCCAGGGACATGACGTCCTCGATGCGGTCGAGGTCGGCGCGCTCGCACCACTGACCGGACCTGACCGCGAACACGCGTGGGCGGGTGCGGGTCGTCCGGCCCGGTCGACGGATCAGCAGGATCCGGACGCCGGTCGCGGCCGCCTGCGCCAGCAGCCACCGGGACACCTCGGCGGGAAGCCGTGAGTCGCGCAGTGCCACCTCGCCCCAGGGTCCCGGGTCCTCGACCAGGAGGAACGAGCCCACCTTGGTCGCCGTCCCGGCCAGCTCGTCGCCCCGGGCGAGCGCGGCGACGCTGCAGCGCTCGCTCATGCCGGCTCGAGCAGGCCTTCACGCAGAAGCCGACGGCACAGGACCACGGCACTCTCGTCGCTCAGCGGGAGGTCCCCGGGCCGGAACTCCCGACCGGGCCGGAGCTCGTCGATGGCGGGCGCGAGCCACGCGGGCACGTCGAGCGAGCGGTCGCCGAGCAGCAGCTCGAGCCGGTCGCCCCGCGCTCGTACGACGCAGGGGACGCCGGCCCGTCGACGCAACGGCGTCTGCGCCGTCAGCTCGCGGGCGACCGATCTGGCGAGCAGGCCGCCGACGGCGCGGGGGTTGCGGGTGCGGAGGAACCGGTCGCGATCGCGAGCCACGGCGCCGGCCGCATCCACGCGGCGTACGGCGTCGGCGAGGTCCTCGAGGCGATCGGCCAGTCCTCCGGCGAGCTCCTCGGTCAGGTCCAGCGAGCCGGCCGGGAGGTGGCCGGCCCCGACCTCGTCGAGCAGCGGCTCGACCACGCCCTTGAGCAGGTCGGTCCAGGTGCGCTGGTTGATGCCGACGGTGACGTGGAGGCTCGCGTCGTCCTGGGCGCGTGCGGCGTGCGGCGTACCGGTGGGCAGGTACATCGAGACGCCGGGCTCCATCAAGACGTCGTCGACGCGGCAGTCGGGGTGCTGCTCGCAGGGCCGCTCGCCGTCGGGGTGGTGGACCTCCCACAGCTTCGTGCCGTGGGTCTGGAACACGAAGACGTCGTGGGAGTCGGAGTGGACGGCGAAGCCCTGCGAGCCCGGCGGGGTCAGGTAGGCGTTGGCCTGGACGGGATGACCGAGCTCGAGCTCCAGACCAGAGGCGAGCTCGTTCAACGGCGGCCAGTAGCGCTGGAGTGCCTGCAGGACGACGGTGGCGCCGTCGTCGTGGAGCGCGAGGAGCTTGCGCGGGTCGATCAAGCCGGTCAGCGGCTTGCCCGCGACGGTCACGCCCGTGCGGACGAACGTCGAGTCGGGCAGCACACTGCCGTCACGGGCGACCCGCACCATGGGCGCCCGGATGGCGGTCTCGGTGAGCAGGTGGTCGACGTCGGCCAAGGACAGCAGGCCGACCAGACGCTCGGGGTCGGTCCGGTGGACGAGCACCCGGGACGCCCAGACCTTCGTGCCGAAGGTCTGAGCGTCCCCGCTGAGCAGGTCGAGCGACGAGCTCAGCTCGCGCTCCCGTCGGTGCCGTCGGTGCCGTCGCCGTCGGTCCCGTCACCGTCGGTGCCGTCCGTGCCGTCGCCGTCCGTGCCGTCGCCGTCGGTGCCATCGGTGCCGTCGCCGTCGGTCCCGTCACCGTCGGTGCCGTCGGTGCCGTCGGCGTCTCCGGGTGCGGGCTCGCCGACGCCGCTTCCGCTCGTGGTGATGTCGTCGTCGCTGAGCCCACCGGTGGGCTCGTCAGGGGTGGTGGTCATGACACTCTCCTTCGCTGGGCGGGCCGAGGACCGAAGCGATCCTCGACCGCGTCGTACCCCAACCCGCACAGTGCCACGCCTGAATGAGCGCGTCGACGGTCAGGACAGCAGACCGTCTCGGCGGGCGATCGCCGCGGCCTCGGTGCGGCCGGAGGCGCCGAGCTTGCCGAGGATGTTCGAGACGTGGACGGAGACAGTCTTGGTGCTGATGAACAGCTGTCGCCCGATCTCGCCGTTGCTCCGGCCCTGAGCCACCAGGGCGAGGATCTCCGACTCGCGGGGAGTCAGGCTCACCCCCTGGGCAGCCACCGGTCGTGGCGCGGCACCCAGGCGACCCAGCCGGGTCAGGAGCGGGCGGGCACCCAGCGCCTCGGCGACGTCGACCGCGGCCTTGGCGACCTGGTCGGCGCCGGCGATGTCACCGGTGGCGGTGAGGATCTCGGCCAGGGTGGTGCGCACCGCGGCGAGCTCGTAGGGAGCACCGAAGGTCACGAACCGCGCCTCGACCTCGCGCCACGCCTCGACCAGCTCGGACTGGGGCGGAGGGTCGACGTCGGCCACCCAGCGCCAGCGCAGGAGCTCGGCGTCCACCCGCGCCGCCCAGGCCAGGCTCTCGGGGCCCCAGGCGCTGCCTGCGTGGGTGTGCCGGCGGTCGAAGACGGCATGGGCGTCGTCGGCGAGCTCAGCCACGAACGGCGCGTCGGCCAGCCGCTCGCCGGCGCTGCGCTGCGGGGCGCCCTGCGCGAACGCGCTGAGCGTGACGGCGGCCAGTCGGACCCGCGCCTGGAACAGCGGATGCCAGATCTTGGTCAGCATCTCGGTGATCAGGGCGTAGAGCTCGGTGGCGGCGGCCTGGTCGCCGGCCAGCTCCGCGGCCTCGAGCTCGGCCGCACCCCCGGTGGTGGCGACCAGACCCTCCTCGCGCCAGAACGGGCGGAGCTCGCGGGCCAGGGCCAGCCCGTCGGCGTCGCCGCGCGCCACGAGGATCTGCGCCCGGGTCGCGCCGAGCACGGCCTCGTAGATCGGGGGCACGATCTCCATCGAGGTGTCCAGCACGGCCAGGGCGTCGTCCCACCGGCCCTGGAGGCGCAGCGAGACGGCGTGCAGCCAGCGGGCCTCCGCGGCGTAGGGCACCCACGGCGTGCCCTCGGCCTGCGCGCGCGAGGTCGCCCGGCTCAGCACCTCGTCGGCCTCGGCGAACTCGCCGTTGTCGAGCAGGTGGTTGCCGAGGAGCAGCAGCGCGCGCAGCTCGGTGTTGGACGCGCCGGCGTCGACCGCCCCGGCGATCGCCGTGCGGAAGGCCTCGACCAGCGACTCCGTGGCGCCGTCCTTGCGCTGCAGGCTGACCAGCGTCGTCTGGATGTCGCTGGCCAGTCGTGGCATGTCGAGCCGCTCGGCGAGCGCCGCCGCGGTCATCGCGATCTCGCGGGCCTCGGCGTACCTTCCGGCGCGGCCCAGCATGAGGGCGTGGATCGCCAGCACCTTCGCCCGCGCTCGCGACGGCTCGTCGGGGACCAGGGCCACGGCCTCGGTGGTCAGCGCGAGCGGGTCCTCGAGGGTCTCGGTCATGTAGAGCGAGCCGGCGAGCACCCCGAGGATCTGTCCGCGCACCGACGGGTCGGTGTCGGCCGACAGGGCCTCGAACTGCTCGCGCACCACACCCAGCGCGCGGGCCGGGTGACCGGCTGCGATCAGCGCCTCGGAGACCAGCCCCACCAGGCGCGGGTAGTCGAGACCCGCCTCCGCCGCCGGATCGGGCAGTCGGGCGTCGAACCACAGGTCGAGGGCCTGGAGGTAGTGCTGCGCCGCCTCCTCGGCGCCACCGACGCCACGGGCGTCGTCGCCCGCCCGCAGGCTCGCGGTCAGGGCGGTCGCGTAGTCCTTGGCCAACCGTGCGTGACGGGCGAGCTCGGCGGCGGTGCCGCTGGCGCGGCCGTCCAGCAGTGCCGTGACGTACGCCGCGTGGAGAGCGGCCCGCTCGCCCGGCAGGAGGTCGTCGTAGACCGCCTCGGCCAGCAAGGCGTGCCGGAAGCGGTAGAAGTCGTCGCTGGTCGGCACCAGCACGTGGGCGTCGACGGCGTCGCGGAGCGCCCGGTCGAGCTCGCCGGAGTCGAGCTCGACCACCGCACTGAGGGCCGCGTGGGAGACCCGTCGACCGGCCACGGCGGCGGCTCGGACGACGCGCACCGCCGCGTCGTCGAGGCTCTCCAGACGGACCAACAGCAGCTCGGCCAGGTCTTCGGGGATCCGGCCGGTGCGGGTGTGGGTGGCCCCGACCAGCTCCTCGGCGAAGAACGCGTTGCCCTCGGCGCGGCCCACGATGTCGCGGACCCGCTGCTCCGGGAGCGGCTCGGGACTCAGCTGCACGACCAGGCGGCGTACGTCGGCGCGGCGCAGCGGCTCCAGCTGCACCCGCTCGACGCCGCTCATCCGGGCCCACGTGGACACCTGACGCCGCAGCGGGTGACGGCGGTGGAGGTCGTCGGAGCGGTAGGACGCCACCAGGGCCACCGGGGCCTCGAAGCCGCGGCCGAACAGGAAGCTCATGAGGTCGCGCGTGGACTGGTCGGCCCAGTGGAGGTCCTCGACGACGAGGAGGAGGCACTGCCGCTCGCCCACGGCCTCGGCCAGGGCGTGGACGGCCTCGAAGAGGGCGGCCTGGTCGGCCGGGACGGACTCGGGGTCGGCGGCCTTGCTCAACATCCGCTGACCGGGCAGCAGACGGAGCAGGGCGGGGTGGCGCTCGGCGACCTCGTCGAAGAGGTCGGGCAGCTCACGGGCGATCCGGCCGGTGATCTCGGAGAACGGGAGGTAGGGCAAGGCACTGTCGGCGAAGTCGAGGCAGTGACCGGCCTGGACGAGCCAGCCCTGCTCGACCGCGCGGTCGCGCAGCTCGGTCAGGAGGCGGGTCTTGCCGACACCGGCGTCGCCCGCGAGCAGCACGGCGGAGCGCTCGGCGGAGGCCGCAGACACAGAGATGCCGAGCGTGGAGCACAGCTGCTCCAGCTCGGCATCTCGTCCGACCAACTCCGATGTCATGTGGTCCATCTTGTCGGGGACCACGGACACCGGCATCTCAGTTGATCCAGTTCTTCTCGTCGGTGGCCGCGTTGGGACCGTCCCAGCGCAGCCGGCGGCGCCACTTGCGGTGGCGCACGGGCTGGAGCTCGCTACGCGTGCGGTCCGCGTGGTAGCGGTACTCCGGCTCGAGGAGGAAAAGGTCGTTCATCTCGCTCATCCCTTCTGGTCCGTCGTTGCTGACACTGAAGAGACTCGCTCCCTGAGGTAGGGCCGGACATCGGCACCGTGCCCTATCTCCGCCGGCGCCCTACCTCATATGGACGGCGGATACCCGGACCGCCTACCTCGAGACGCGCTCAGATCGGGCGCCCGGACACCCAGACGGCGCTGATCAGCGGGACCCCCGGCCGGTAGGCCAGATGGACGTGGGTCGGGGCGTCCAGGAGGACCAGATCGGCCCGTCGCCCGGGGACCAGGGCGCCCACGTCGTCGCGGTCCAGGGCGACCGCGCCGCCGGCCGTCGCGGCGTACACCGCCTCGGCGGGCGTCATCCCCATCTCGCGCACCGCGAGGGCCACGCAGAGGGGCAGGGAGCTGGTGTAGCAGGACCCCGGGTTGCAGTCCGAGGCGAGCGCGACCCGGACCCCGGCGTCGAGCAGTCGGCGCGCGTCCGGGTAGGGCTGCCGGGTCGAGAACTCGACCCCCGGCAGCAGCGTCGCGACGGTGCCCGAGTCGGCCAGGGCGGCGACGTCGTCGTCGCTCAAGTACGTGCAGTGGTCGACCGCGGTGAGCCCGAGCTCGCAGGCCAGGCGTACGCCGGGCCCCGGGCCGAGCTGGTTGGCGTGCAGGCGCCCGCGCAGGCCGGCCGCGGCGCCGGCCTCGATCACGGCACGGGACTGGTCGGCGTCGAACGCGCCGGTCTCGCAGAACGCGTCGACCCACCGCGCGTGCGGCGCGCACGCCTCCAGCATCGGGCCGGTGACCAGCGCGACGTACTCCTCGGGCGTGGTGTCCGCCGGGACGACGTGCGCGCCCAGGAAGGTGGTCTCCTCGGTGAACTGACGGGCGACCGCCAGGCTGCGCGCCTCGTCGTGCACCGTGAGGCCGTAGCCGCTCTTGATCTCGACGGTCGTCGTGCCCTGGCGCCGCATCTCCTGCACCAGCCGCGCGACGTGGCTCGTCAGCTGCTCGTCACTGGCCGCACGGGTGGCGGCGACGGTCGTCCGGATGCCGCCGGCCGCGTAGGGCTCGCCGGCCATGCGCGCTGCGAACTCGGCCGCCCGGTCGCCGGCGAAGACCAGGTGGGAGTGCGAGTCGACGAAGCCCGGGATCACCGCTCTCCCGCCGGCATCGACCTGCTGGTCGGCGGCGGGGGCGTCGGTGGCGCGACCGACCCAGGCGACGGTCGGGCCCTCGATGACCACGGCGGCGTCCTCGACGATCCCCGAGGGTCCGACGGTGGGGTCGTGCGTCACGAGCTCGCCGATGTGGGTGATCACGGTGCTGCTCATGCCCAGATCCTCCCGATCACGTCCGCGAGGTCGCGGCCCAGCTGCTCGCGGTCGCCCTCGCGGAAGACCACCCGTCCGTCGGAGACGACGTGGGTGACGTCCTCGGCGGTCGCCGCGAACACCGCCGTCTGCTCGTCCGCGCCCGTCCCCGCCGTACGCACCCGGTCGGTCGCGACGGTCACCAGATCGGCGCGCCTCCCGACGGCGATCGCCCCGGCGTCGTCCCAGCCGAGCGAGTCGTGACGGGTCGCGGCGTCGAGGAGCTCCGCCGCCGTCCAGTGGCCGCGCCGCTGGCTCGCCAGACGCTCGTCGAGCTCCACCGCGCGCATCTCCTCGAACGGGTCGATCACCGCGTGGCTGTCGCTGCCCAGCGTGAGCGGGCTGCCGGCATCGTGCAGCGCGCGGCTCGGCCCGATCCCGTCGCCCAGGTCGCGCTCGGTGGTCGGACAGAAGCAGGCGTACGTCGCGCTGTCGCCCAGGAGGCCGACGTCGGTGGGCGTGAGGTGGGTCGCGTGCACGACCGTGCTCAGCGGGCCGAGCGCTCCCGCGTCGGCGAGCACCCTCGTGGGCGTGGCGCCGTAGGCCCGCACGCAGCGGTCGTTCTCGGCGACCTGCTCGGAGAGGTGGGCGTGGAGCGGGCGGCCGCGAGCCGCCTCGACGACGGCCGGCAGCTGGTCGCGAGGGACCGCGCGCACGGAGTGGATGGCCGCGCCCACCCTTGTCGCGTCGCCCTCCTGCAGCCCCGCGACGCGCTCGGCCCACGCGGCGGCGCTGCCGTCGTCGTACCGCACCTGGACGCCCTCGGGTGGCTTGCCGAAGCCGGAGCTGAGGTAGCAGGTGTCGAGGAGGGTGATCCGCAGCCCCGCCCTGCTGGCCGCCTCGACGAGGGCGCGGCCCATCGCGTTCGGGTCGTCGTACGGCGTGCCGTCGGGCTGGTGGTGCAGGTAGTGGAACTCCCCGACACCGGTGATCCCGGCGGCGACCATCTCGCGGAACGTGACCGTCGCCAGCTCGAGGTAGCTCTCCGGGTCCAGCCGCGCCGCGACGGCGTACATCTGGTCGCGCCAGGTCCAGAACGTCCCCCGGTCGCGCTGGGTCCTCCCCCGCAGCGCGCGGTGGAACGCGTGGCTGTGGCAGTTCGCCAGCCCCGGGATGGTGAGGCCGGGGAGGGTGTCGGAAACCCCGCGTACGCGGGGTTTCGCAGCCTTATTGGCCTCTGCAGACCCCGATAACGGTGTGGAAACCCCAGGAACCTCGACCGCCGTGAACCGTCCGTCCGCGATCTCCACGAGTACGTCGTCCCGCACGGCGCCGTCGACCCACGCCCTGCGGGTCGAGGTCCACGACCAGCGTGCGCAGCCCCCTGGTCCAGGCCGCACCGGCCAGCCCGAGGGTCGTCGTCGTCTTGCCGACGCCCCCCTTGATCGCCGTGACGGCGCAGGACAGCGCCGGTCGGCGTGCGTCGGCGGCCCCCATGCGCGAGATCATTCCACCTTCCCGCGGGTCGCGGGGGGCGCCCCGGGCTCGCGGGTTGTCCAGGACCGGCCCGGGTGGGGTTGGATGGTGCCGGCACAGGGATCTGAGGAGGCCGCGCAGCCATGAGCGATCTGATCGACACCACCGAGATGTACCTGCGGACCATCTTCGAGCTCGAGGAGGAGGGGACGATCCCGCTGCGCGCGCGGATCGCCGAACGGCTCGGGCAGAGCGGGCCGACGGTGAGCCAGACCGTGGCCCGGATGGAACGGGACGGCCTGCTCATCGTCGAAGGCGACCGGCACCTGCAACTCTCCCGACAAGGGCGGGGGCCTGGCCACCCGGGTGATGCGCAAGCACCGGCTCGCCGAATGCCTGCTCGTCGATGTCGTCGGTCTGCCCTGGGACGAGGTCCACGCCGAGGCCTGCCGGTGGGAGCACGTGATGAGCGAGTCGGTCGAGCGCCGGCTGCTGGTCTTGCTCGGCCATCCGCGCCGCTCACCGTTCGGCAATCCGATCCCGGGTCTGGAGGAACTCGACGACCACGTCCTCGAAGGAGGAGGTCGAGTCGCTGACGACCCTCGTCGATGTCGCCGGCGACGATTCGGTCCAGGTGACGATCCACCGGATCGGGGAGACCTTGCAGGAGGACACCGCCGTGATGACGCTGCTGCTGCGGGCCGGCGTACGTCCCGGCAGCGCGGTCGAGGTGAGCGCCTCGCCGCGCGGCGTACGGGTCGGCAGTGGCGGGGAGTTCGTCGAGCTCGATCTCGGGTCCGCCGGTCACGTCGCCGTCGAAGTGGGGTGAGCGCCCGGTTCGGCTGAATTTCGTGATGGGGTGGGGTCCAAACCCGACGTCGTAGAGTGAAGGCCGCTGCCCGGCGCGACGTCCCCCCTCGCGTCGGGCAGCCTCTTCTTGGAGTTCGTCGGCCGGCGAAGTCCGGGCGCAGCGGCATCCCGGACCGCCCGCCGTCACTCGTCCGGGTGAGCAGCACCTGGTGCAGCTGGATCATGTTGCGGTCGAAGCCCAGGCGCGAGGCGGCCAGGTAGAGCCGCCACACCCGGGCCTTGCCGGGGCCGACCTCGGCCAGCGCGTCGTCCCACTTCGCGTCGAGGTTGGCCGACCAGTCGCGCAGGGTCAGCGCGTAGTGCTCGCGCAGGTTCTCGACGTGCCGGATCTCGAAGCGCTCGTCCTCCATCACCGACATGACCCGGCTCTCGGGCACGATCTCGCCGTCGGGGAAGACGTAGCGGTTGATGAAGCCGTTGCGGTAGGAACGCTTGGCCTTCGGATCGGTCCGGGCGATGCTGTGGTTGAGCAGCCGGCCCTCGGGCCGCAGCCGGCTCGCGCAGGAAGGTGAAGTAGGACGGGTAGTTGCGCAGGCCGATGTGCTCGGTGAGCCCGATCGAGCTGATCGCGTCGAAGCCGGTCTCCGGCACGTCGCGGTAGTCCTGGAAGCGGATCTGGGCCCGGTCGCCGAGGCCCGCGTCGTCGATCTGCGGCCTGCCCGTACTCGGCCTGCTGGCGCGAGAGCGTCGCGCCGATCGCGGTCACGCCGTAGTTCTTCACCGCGTGCAGGACCATGCCGCCCCACCCGCACCCGATGTCGAGCAGCCGTTGCCCGGGCTGCAGGTCGAGCTTGCGGCAGACCAGGTCGAACTTCTCCTCCTGCGCCTGCTCGAGCGAAGTGTCGGGGGTCGCGTAGACCGCGCAGGTGTAGGCCATCGACGGGCCGAGGACCCAGCCGTAGAAGCGGTTGCTCACGTCGTAGTGGTGGGAGATGGCGTCGGCGTCGCGACGTTTGCCGTGCCGTCCGCCGTGGCAGATCGGACCTCCTCCGGCGGCCGCGGTGTGCGCCGGTAGTCGCGCGCGAACGGAGCCAGCGCCTTGGCGACCCGGGTCTTCTCCGACAGCGACAGGTGCCCGATGCCCAGGTCGTTCAGCCGGGAGAGGGCTTCGTAGATGTCACCGCTCGACCTCCAGCTCACCGGCGACGTACGCCCGGGCGAGGCCGAGTTGACCGGGCGCCGACAGCAGCAGCTGGACCGCCCGCGGGCTGCGGATGGTGAGCCGGGCGGGGGCCTCGGGTGTCCCCGCCCGGCTGCCGTCGTACGCGACGAGCTCCACGTCGTCGGCCGTGCCCGCGACCAGCTCGAAGATCTCGGCGATCTTCATTCGCCGTACCCCTTTCCCTCGCCGCCTCGTCAGCGACGACCTACGGTCTTGTCGTAGAGATCCGCCAGCCGGTGGTCGGGGTCGTACCGCTCCTTCACTTCGCGGTACGCGCCGCCGCCGTACAGCGCGGTCGAACTCGTCCCGATCGTAGAACGCGGTCGAGTAGAGCGACTTGCGACCGCCGAGGCCGGTCACCATCTGCTCGATCCGGCGGTTCACCCGCGCCCTCTTCGGGGTCCACGCCGTGCGGCACCGCCACCGTGGACCAGAAGCCGACGTTGACGTACGCGGTGTCCGGGTCCATGACGTAGAGCGGCCAGCTTCGAGCGGGTCGGCGCACCCGCAGGGGGCACAGCCAGACCGGGGAGATCCCGATCTCGCGATGGAAGAAGTCGAGGAACTCGGCGAGCCGGCCGATCGGGACCTCGATGTCCTGCACCACGTTCTCCCGGGGCGGGAGCCGGCGGGCCGCGGTCAGCCGGGCGGAGAACCGGGTGCGCCGGTCGAGGGCGACCAGCTTCCAGTAGGTGTCCGAGCGCAGCCTGCTCGCGGGCCACAGCCGGCGCACCAGGGGCTGTTGTGCCCCGAAGGCGCGCGAGCACCAGAACCAGTCGGTGTC
This sequence comes from Nocardioides sp., assembly GCA_049841015.1. Lineage (GTDB taxonomy): Bacteria > Actinomycetota > Actinomycetes > Propionibacteriales > Nocardioidaceae > Nocardioides. The sequence continues at coordinate 58,932 of JASGIN010000010.1, read as the reverse complement.
CCAGCGCCACAGGTAGTCGTGCGTGGTGAGCAGGTCCTGGCGCTCGGACTGGATCGAGCGGTAGTAGATGCTCGCCTTGGTCCGGTCCGACGGGGTCTGACCGCGGGCGTCATCCTCGTAGCGACCGAGCGTGACGTACGCCTCGGTGGGCGAGAAGACCATCCCGTCGACGAAGTCGACCTGCTCACCGTCCCACGCGCCGTGCTCGACGACCCGGGCCAGCGCGGTCGCGGCGCCGGCGGCGTCACCGACCGGGACGTGGCGCAGCCGGACGTAGCGGGTGACCGGCTCGACCTCGATCCGCAGCCGCAGGACGTAGCCGAGCGAGCCGTAGGAGTTCGGGAAGGCGTGGAAGAGGTCACGGTGCGGGTCGTCGTCGCGACCGCTGACGGTGAGGACCTGGCCGGCCCCGGTGAGCACGTCCATCTCGAGCACCGACTCGTGCGGCAGCCCGTTGCGCCACGAGGTGGACTCGATCCCCAGGCCGGTGACGGCGCCGCCGAGGGTGATGGTGCGCAGCTGCGGCACGACCAGCGGCGCGACCCCGTGCGGGAGCGTGGCGTCGACCAGGTGCTCGTACGTCGTCATGCCCTGGACGTCCGCGGTGCCCGCCTCCGGGTCCACCGACAGGACCCCGTCGAAGGCGGCCACGTCGAGCCCGGGTCGCTCGGTGTCGGCCCGCGGACGGAACAGGTTGGAGGTCTTCTTCGCCAGCCGCACCGGCTCGCCGACGGGGATCGCGTCGTACTGCGCGCGCAGTCGCTCCACCTGCGCGGCGTACGAGTCCCCGGCGGCCGGCCGGTCGAGTGTCGAGGTCACCGCGCCACGCTACCGGTCTCGGATGACGCCCGGCCGGGTCGATCCGGGTCCATCGACGCGCCCCGCGGGCCAGGCTCCGGCATCGTTCACCTCGAGTACGGCGGCGTCGGGATGGGTCGATCGGAGCCGTGCTGCGGCCCGAGCTGCGGGGCGGCAAGAGGCGACCCCCGCGCGAGGGGGGACGTCGCAGCGGGGGTCGCGAAACAAGCGTAACGGGTCCCGAACCAGCCGGCTCGCCCGACCGCCTCCGACGACCCCGCTTCCGCTTGCCGAGGGTGACCACTTATAGTAGTCGCTCGATCACTCAGAGGACTCTCATCTTCGTCAAAGAAGACAGTGTGTCCGCAGTCCGTCCACCGGCCGGGGTCTGTAGGGTCGATCACGGTCATGAGGGATGAGTCGAAGTACAAGGAGTTGTGCACGGTGTCTCACGTCGAATCCGTACGTTGACCGATCCACCGGCGCGGTGTTGCGGTCTGTGTGGCCTTCCTGATCGCGGTCGCGTCGGTCATCGGGCTCCCGTTCGCCGCCCAGGCCGCGACCGAGGGGATCACGTCGAGCATCCTGCTCAACGGCACGGTCTACAACGGCACGCAGGTCGTCAACGAGGGTGACACCCTGACGCTGAGAGTCCAATACGACGACACCGTGACTTCCGGGTCCACCGTCGAGTTCGAGCTCGGCCCCAACGTGACGCTGACCGGGGTGCCGGCGGGCAACTCCGCCATCGAGTCGGTCACCAAGACCGGCAACAAGGTGGCCGTCACGTTCAAGAACCCGTGGCCGACCGGGGTCAACCAAGGCGTCTTCGACCTGAACTTCACGGTCAACGACGTTCGACGAGAGCAAGCTCGACCAGCTCACTTGGAGCGTTGACGGCGAGCAGCAGTCCGTTCGACGTGATCATCCGCAACACCGGGGACCAGTTCGCCAACGTCACCGAGGCGTACGCGAAGAGCGTGAACCCGACCAACCTCGACAGCTTCGTGAGCGTCGTCGGCGGTCAGGTCCAGGTCAACCCCACCATCGCCAACCAGGAGCTCACCTACACGCTGCAGCTCGACTCCCCGCAGGCGCGCACCGACTACCCGATCGCCGACCAGCTGCCGGCAGGATTTTCCTACGTCGCCGGGTCCTTCACCGCGGCGCTGACCACCTGGGACGCCAACGGGTTGAACCGGGCCACGGCGGCCTCGACGTTCGCACCCACGGTGACCGGTGGCACCTCCTTCGCCGGCACCGTTGACGTCCCCGGCCCGTCGATCCTGACCATCACCTACAAGGTCAAGGTGACCGACGTTGACGCGCTCAGCGCCCAGCTTCAGACCCAGTACGAGAACCTCAACGGCGGTACCGGCAACTTCCAGATCACCCCGACCAACACGGCGACCTTCGCCGCCACGACCCGGACCGCCTCGGTCCGGCTGCGCGGCACTGTCGCGGGCGTCAACGTCGGCCAGGCCTTCAGCAAGGGATCGGACTGGAGCACCAAGAACGTCAAGCCCGACGAGGACGGTACGCTCGCCCCGCCGACCGACATCACCTACACGCTCAAGGCTGACCTACGGCAGTGGGTCGGTGGTGCCAACTTCACGTTGGACCGCAACGTGGTCATCTCCGACACCCTGCCCTCGCAGGCGTCGTGGAAGACCGACGCCACCGACTTCGTCACCGCCAGCGGCATCACGCTGACCGAAGCGGCGAGCTGCCCGGGCCAGGCCGCGTTCGCCGACGACTCCTACGTCGGGCAGTACTGCGTCACCGGCCAGCAGCTGCTGGTCAACGTCGGCATGAGCAACACCACCAACGCCAGCATCCAGGTCAAGGCGGTGCTCAACACCGTCACCGGGCTCACCAAGGACGGCACCTCCACGATCGAGGGTGCGACCTTGTACCTGTGGCCCAACACCGCGAACTACTACTACCGGTCGGGCAATCCGTACACCGCCACCCGCAACGTGCATGTCGTCGCGCTGCCCGACGACACCGACGGCATCAACGACTCGAGCGCGTTCACCAAGACCGGCACGCCACGATCGGCGACGGTTGACCCCGGTGAGTCGGTGACCGTCGACTACACGTTCAAGGTCACCGCGGGCAAGGGCGTGGACATGCGCGACAGCCACATCGTGGACTACGTGGACCACGACATCTTCACCATCGGCGACCCCTCAACGATCGCCGCGGTCGGCAGCTACGACGGGCAGACGCTCGACGCCGACGACTTCCAGCTCAGCGTCGACCCGGACGGCAACCTCCTCATCGAGCTCAGCACCTCCGGCAAGGCGGTGGTGAGCACCCACGGCCCGGACAAGGCATTCGAGGTCAAGATCGCCCTGACCAGCAAGCCGTTCGAAGGCAAGGTCACCAAGACCATCACCAACAAGGCCACCCTCTTCGGCGCCGGCGACACGCCGCTGTTCTGGTCGAGGACCTCGGCCGAGGCCACGTCGTACGGCGACGAGGCCGAGGTGCGCAAGGAGCTCTACGACCCCGCCACGGACAAGTGGTCCGACACGGTCGGAGCGGAGACGAACGGTGCCGGCGCACTGGTGAATGACACCTTCGTCTACCGGATCCAGTTCATCCCGCACGGCAGCTACGACAACGTCGTGGTGGTCCCGGTCCCCGATGTCCTTCCCTCGAGCGTGAAGTTCCTCGGCTTCGTGGACGCGGCCGACGCGGCGACCGGCGCCAACCCGCAGGTCGGGCCGGTTGACATCGGCGGCAACATGAGGGCCACCTATGACACCACCACGGGGCAAGGTGACCCTCGAGCAGAAGAGCGGCACGGTCCTGGACGCCAGCGAGCCGATCGTCGTGTTCTTCGCGGTGCAGGTCCTCGACTCCTCCGGACCGATCGTCAACAAGGTCGGTAGCTCCTCAGCCACCATCGTCCCGTTGAACAAGGTCTCGGTCGGCGACTTCGTCTGGGTCGACAGCAACCGCGATGGCCGGCAGAGCACCGGTGAGCCGGGCATCCCCGGTGTCGTCCTGCGGATCACCGGTCCGGACGGACTGCCGGTGACCGACGTCTACGGGAACCCGGTCGGTCCCGTGACCACCGACAAGAACGGCAAATACACCTTCGAGAATCTGCCCACCCTGACCGGCGATCAGACGTACACCGTCCGGATCGACAAGGACGCCTCGGCCACGGCACTCGCGCCGTACGTGCCGACCAAGCCCGGTGTGGGCGACCGGGCCGGCGACTCGTCCAGCTGGGTCGCGACCACGGTCCCGGGCCAGTTGCACGGGGACGGGGATCGCGACCCGACGTTGGACTTCGGCTTCGTGCAGAAGACCTACGCCATCGGCGACGTCGTGTGGATCGACGCCAACGGCAACGGCAAGCAGGACACCGGCGAGAAGCCGCTCGAGGGCGTGAAGGTCGAGCTCTTCAAGGACGGCAAGAGCATCGCGACGACGGCGACCGACAGCAAGGGCCGCTACGTCTTCGACAATCTGCCCGCGGGCACATACCGGGTGAAGTTCACGCTGACCGACGAGCAGAAGAAGAAGTACGAGTTCACCACCCGGAACGCCGGTACCGACACCGCGATCGACTCCGACGCGAACCCGACCACCGGCTGGACGCGGACGATCGTGCTCGACGACTCGAACACGGCGCTCACCGGTGACTACGAGTACCGCCAGATCGGCGCGACGCAGGGCATCGACCCGACCTGGGACGCCGGTGTGGTCCTCAAGGACACCGACAGCGAGCCGACGACGGATGACGATGACGACACCGGCAGCCTGCCGGTCACCGGCCTGACCATCGGCCTCGGCACAGTCGCCACCGGGTTCGTCCTCGTCCTGCTGGGCATGGCCGTGATGCGGATCAGCCGCCGCCGCGTGACCTGACCGTCGCGATGGAGGTGGCCCCGGTGTGCCTGAGGGGGAAAGCGGGCCGCACCGCACCCGTCCGTACGTACGTACGTACGTACGGACGTAGCGAGGGAGTCTGAAGTCGCAAACGGCCCCGGCCGCCTGCCGCACCGCCCGATCTGTGCGGGGCTGACAGGAGAGACCGAAGCCACCGGGTCGTTGGCGACTTCGGACCCGCGGTTGCGATGCCTGAGCCGTCGGTCCGGATGGATGGCCCGCCCAGGGTCCCGGTGTCGCGCCGTCGTGCTTCGGTCACTCCGGCTCACGTGCCGCCCGACAGGCGAGTGCTCCCGAGAGGATTCGAACCTCCGACACGCGGTTTAGGAAACCACTGCTCTATCCCCTGAGCTACGGGAGCCGGGCCGTCGATCTTAGCGGTCGCCGACGGCGATGAGTCTAGCGAGGCGGAAGGACCGCGCTCGCTCCCAGCCCGTGTGCGGGCACACGGGCGCAGCTGGAATCGCATCGCGCTCGCGCTCGGCGTTCCCGTCGGGCTGGGCTTGTGCGGACTCGTTCAACGCCTGGCCCCACCAACCCGGCGACGACCCGCAGGTCAGGTCGGGTCGTCGGATTCGAGCAGGTCGAAGAGGGTGGGGACGTATCGGCCGTTCTTGCGCAGGATCAGGTCGGCGACCACGCCGGTCCAGCCGGTCTGGTGGGACGCGCCGATGCCGGCGCCGTTGTCGCCGTGGAAGTACTCGTAGAAAAGGATGTTGTCCCGCCAGCGAGGATCGTCCTGCATCCGGTCGACGTGACCGAAGCAGGGACGGCGCCCATCCGCTCCGGGCAGGAAGAGCGAGATGAGCCGGTCCCGCAGGTCGTCGGCGACTTGGGCATAGGTCAAACGCCGGCCGCTGCCGGTCGGATATTCGATGAGCTCCTCGTCGCCGTAGAACCAGCCGAGGCGGCGCAGCACCTCGGCGACCAGGAAGTTCAGCGGCATCCACACCGGACCGCGCCAGTTGGAGTTGCCACCGAACATCGGCGTGGTGGATTCGGCGGGCTCGTAGTCGATGCCGAAGCTGGATCCGTCGACCTCGATCTCGTACGGGTGATCGCGGTGGTAGGCCGACAGGGAGCGCAGCCCGTACGGGGAGAGGAACTCCTGCTCGTCGAAGAGCCGGGTCAGCACGCGCCCCACCCGATCGTGGCTCGCGACGCCGACCAGCAGGCGCCGCTCCCCCGGTGCCCCGCGCAGGCGCGCGTTGTCCGGGGACAAGAGGCTCTCGACGCCCCAGCGGGCGAATCCCTTGCCCAGGACCGCTGTTCTGGACAGCGTGTGCTCGCCGAGGATGACCATGGCGAGCAGCGGGAGTACGCCGACGAGGGTGCGTGCCTTGACCGCGCGACCGGTGCCGTCGGCGGCGACGAGCCGGTCATAGTAGAAGCCGTCCTCGTCGTCCCACAGCTCCTGCCCGGCGAACACATCGTGGATCTGCGCGATGTGCTCGAGGAACTTCAGCACCAGGTCGAACGTCGGGTGACCGTGCCGGCGCAGGACCGCGGCGATCGTGGCCATGTGGACCGCGTAGGCCGCCATCCAGGCGGTCGCGTCGCACTGCTCGAGCCGGTACCCGGCGGGCACGTGGTCGCGGTCGATCGGACCGATGTTGTCCAGGCCGAGGAAGCCGCCCTCGAAAAGGTTGTTGCCCGCGCAGTCCTCCCGGTTGACCCACCAGGTGAAGTTGACCAGCAGCTTGTCGAAGATCCGTTCCAGGAAGTCGAGATCCCACGCCCCGTCGATGGCGAAGACCTCGAGCGCCGCCCACGCGTGCACCGGCGGGTTCACGTCGTCGAAGGACCATTCGTACGCGGGCAGCGCACCGTTGGGGTGCTGGAACCACTCCCGACACAGCAGCACCAACTGATACTTCGCGAACCCGGGGTCGATGTGCGCGAGCGCGAGGGCGTGAAACCCCATGTCCCACGCCGCGAACCAGGGGTACTCCCACGGGTCGGGCATCGACATGATGTCGAAGGCGTCGAACGTCCGCCACCGGGAGTTGCGCGCCTGCAGGCGGGCGGCAGGCGCTGGCGGGTTGGCCGGGTCTCCGTCGAGCCAGCGCGCCACGTCGTAGGCGTAGAACTGCTTGCCCCACAGCATTCCCGCCAACGCTTGACGGGCGACCCGCGCCTCTTCGGCGGGTGTCTTCGTCGGGAGCAGCTCGGCGTAGAACTCGTCGGCCTCTCGCTCGCGCAGCACCATCACGTCGTCGAAGTCGGTCGTGATCGCCGGGTCGTCCGGCGGGCGTACGTCGTGCGGGCGCAGGCGGATCCGCAGTTCGGCCGTGTCCCCCGGCTCGATCTGCAGGCGATACCAGAAGGCAGCCTTCGTCCCGCGCCGGGCCGGGTTGACGGTGCCGGCGCCGTCGCAGACGTGGTCGTTGATGCCGTCCTTCGGGTGCGCCGGTCCGGGTTGCGCGAAGAGCCGTCCGGTGTTGGTCTCGTTCTCGCAGAAGAGCAAGGTGGGGGCGACCGGCTCGGTCCCCCCGATGATCTCGAGGTCGCCGAGCCACGGGTGCTGGGCGGTCACCGTCGTCCCGGGTCCGGCGCTCAGCTCGGGCCGGTCGGCGCCCTCGTGCCAGGACCAGGTGTTGCGGAACCACACCGTCGGCAGCACGTCGATGGCAGCCGGGTCCGGGCCGGCGTTGGTGACCCTCACCCGCATGAGCACGTCATGCGGCGCCGCCTTGGCGTAGTTGACGTCCACGACCCAGTAGCGGTCCTCGTCGAAGACGCCGGTGTCGAGGAGCTCGTACTCCGGTTCGTGTCTGCCCCTCCGGGCATTCTCGGCGACCAGGTCGCGGTACGGGAACGCGCACTGCGGGTAGTGGTAGCGCCAGCTGTTCCACGAGTGGGTGGGGGTCGCGTCGGTGTACCACCAGTACTCCTTGGCGTCCTCCCCGTGGTTGCCCTGCGGCCCGGTCAGTCCGAAGATCCGCTCCTTGAGGATCGGGTCCGCGTGGTTCCACAGGGCCAGTCCCAGGCACAGTCGCTGTTCGATGTCGCAGAAGCCGGCCAGCCCGTCCTCGCCCCACCGGTACGCCCGCGACCGGGCATCGTCGTGCGGGAGGTAGTTCCAGGCATCGCCGTCGGCGCTGTAGTCCTCGCGCACCGTGCCCCACTGGCGCTCGCTGACATACGGCCCCCAGTGATACCACTCGCCGGCCTCGCGCAGCCCGTCCTCGAGCCGGCCCAGACTGCGTACCCGCTCCGATTCTGCGCCCACACGGGCGAGCCTGCCACGGCGCGCGCGTCCGCCGGGCCGGGGCGTCGAGTCTCACCCCGCGAGGGACCTTCGGCCCTGGCAGCCCCGGCCCCGATGCGCCACGCTCGATGTCGACGATGGGAGCGCGAGGATGACTGAGCCGATTGCCGACGAGGTGCCGGGTGCCGACGAGAGCGGACCGATCGTGGTCGGGATCGACGACGGCAGTTCGAGCGATGTGGCGCTGGCCTGGGCGGCCGACACCGCCGAGCGGTGGGGGGTCCCGCTCGTTCTGGCGAGCACGTACGGACCGCGGCCCGCCGAACAGTACGACGACGATCTGACCCTGCGGCGCACCGCGGCCGCCGTCGAGGAGCGGCTGGCCGCAGTCCGGGCCGCGGTCCTGAAGTCCCATCCCGGCGTGGTCGTGCAGGTCCGGGCGGTCGTCGGAGACCCCGGCTCGGCCCTGGTGCGGGAAGCCTCGACCGCGGCACTGGTCGTGGTCGGCTCGCACGGCCGCGGGGCGACCGGGCGGCTCGTGCTCGGCTCGGTGAGCCACGCGGTCGTCACCCGCTCCCGCACTCCCGTCGCGGTCGTGCGCCAACCCGTCGGGGATCCGACCCTGCCGGTCGTGGTCGGCGTGGAGCTGCCCGCCGCCGAGGAGGCGATCGAGTTCGCGGCGAAGGAGGCCCGGCTGCGGACCGCCACGCTGGTGGTGTTGCACGCTTGGCACCTGTCGGGCCCCTACTCGTACGCCGAGATCGGACCGGACAGCGGCGCCCTCGCGGAGATCCAGAGGTCCGACGAGCTGGCCCTGGCCCGGCTGGTCGATGATGTCCGCAAGCGCCACCCCGGGCTGACCGTCGAAGGCCAGGTGGTCGCGGGTTCCCCGGCCGCCGTCCTGGCCGACGCCGCCGGGCGGGCGCAGCTGCTCGTCGTCGGGACGCACGGTCGCGGCGCGATGGGGCGCCTGGTCCTCGGATCGGTCTCGACGAACGTGCTGCACGACGTGCCCTCCCCGGTCGTCGTCGTCCCGGGCCGCGGCCGCGGCTGACGGCAGGATCGGACCCGTGAACCCCCAGATCCGCGTCTTCCTGCTCGATGACCACGAGGTCGTCCGGCGGGGCGTACGCGACCTGCTCGAGAGCGACGGCGACATCACCGTCGTCGGCGAGGCGTCGGGCGCCGCCGAGGCGCTGGTCCGCATCCCCGCGGTGCGACCGGACGTCGCGGTCCTCGACGTGCGCCTGCCCGACGGCGACGGGATCAGCGTGTGCCGGGAGCTGCGCTCCAAGCTGCCCGACCTCGGCGTACTGATCCTCACCTCGTTCGCCGATGACGAGGCGCTGCTCGATGCGGTCATGGCGGGCGCGAGCGGCTACGTGCTCAAGCAGATCCGCGGCTCGGACCTGGCCTGCGCCGTACGGACCGTTGCCGACGGCGGTTCGCTGATCGACCAGGCGACCGTGGCGCGGCTGATGGACGGGCTCTCGCACCGGGCGGCCGACCCGCTCGACGTGCTCACCGAGCGGGAGCGCGAGGTGCTCGACCTGATCGGCGAGGGGCTCACGAACCGGCAGATCGGCGAACGGCTGCACCTGGCCGAGAAGACCGTCAAGAACTATGTGTCCAACCTGATGGCCAAGCTCGGCATCGAGCGCCGCACCCAGGCCGCGATCCTGGTCACCGAGGCGCACCGCTCGGCCTGAGCGTGGCTCAGACCGACAGTGGCACGGACCAGACCAGGCGGGTGCCGGTCGGGGTGGCCGGGCCGACGTCCAGCGTGCCGCCCAGCACCGCCGCGCGGTGGGCGAGGTTGACCAGCCCGCTGCGCCGCCCGCCGGGGGGCACCCCGACACCGTCGTCCTCGACGACCAGGGTGGCGCTGCTGGGAGTCACCTCCAGGCTCACGCTCGCGCGCGCCGCGCTCGCGTGCCGGGCGATGTTGGACAGCGCCTCGGAGGTCACGGCCACCAAGTGGTCGGCGAGGGTGGACCCGACCAGGGCATCGACCGCGCCGTCGAAACGCATCGACGGCGTGATCCCGAGCGCGCCCGCCGAGCGGTCGGCGAGCGCGAGCAGCCGGGCCCGGATGCCGGCGCCCTCCTGTGGACGCGTCTGGGTCTGCAGGGCGTAGATCGCCGAGCGGATCTGCGCGATCGTGTCGTCGAGATCGTCGACGACCCCGCGGACGCGGGCGGCGGCCGTCTCGTCGGTGATCAGCCGCTCGGTGCTCTGCAACGCCATCCCGCTCGCGAACAGCCGCTGGATCACGACGTCGTGCAGGTCGCGGGCGATCCGGTCACGGTCGCCCATCAGGGCGAGCTGCTCGGCGTCGGCCCGCCGGGCGGCGAGCTCGACCGCCACCGCCGCGGCGCCCGCGTAGGACGTGACCAGCTCACCGGTCCGGCGCGCGGGACCGTGGCCGTCGGCGAAGCGCAGCGCCAGCAGCCCCCAGGTCTCGCCGGACGCGTCGGCGGGTACCGCGAGGGTCGGCCCGTCGCCGAGCATCGCGGCGAGGGCGTCGGCGTCGGTGACGGCGGCACCGAGGAGCGCGTCGGCGTCCACCTCGTCGGGGGCGACGGCCTCGACCCGCCAGCCGCCGTCCCGACTGCGGATCGCGAGCGCCACGGCGGACGCGCCGGCGGTCTCCTGCGCTGTCCGCGCGATCAGCCGTGCCGCCTCGGCGGGGGCGGCTCCGGAGAGCACCTCGGTGCGGGTCGTGACGATGGCGCGCAGCCAGCGCTCGCGATCCAGGCTCTCCTCGTGGGCCCACGCGTTGTCGACGGCGACGCCGGCGGCGTCGGCGAGCGCCGTGACGATGTCCTCGTCCTCGGCGGTGAAGAGCCCCTGCTCCTTGTCGGTCAGGTAGAGGTTGCCGAAGACCGTCCCGCGGACCCGGATCGGGACGCCGAGGAAGCTGTGCATCGGCGGGTGGCCGGGGGGAAAGCCGGCCGAGCGCGGGTGGGCGCTCAGGTCGGCGAGCCGCAGCGGGCGCGGGTCGTCGATCAGCAGCCCGAGGATGCCCTCTCCCCGGGGCCGGTGGCCGATCGCGGCCTCCTGTTCGTCGGTCAGGCCCTCGGTGACGAATTCGATCAGCCGGTCGCCGACCCGCCCGTCCGCACGCAGCACCCCGAGCGCGCCGTACCGCGCCCCGACCAGCGACGCCGATGTCTGCACGATCCGGGCCAGCACCGCCGGCAGGTCGAGGTCGCTGCCGATCGCCCCCACCGCCGCAACCAAGGACTCCTGCGCCGAACCCACCCCCAAAGAATGCCACGGAGCCACCCCCACACCGGTTGATCATGGGCCTACATGCGGAAATCGCGCGAAAACCGCGCCCAACCCCATGATCAACAACCGAACGCCCACAAGGTCGGGCGACCACCAAGGCGACCCAAAGACCGCGGGCCGCGCGCCCGGGAGCGCCAGCGACCTTCGGCCGCGCAGGGTGGGGCGCCGCGCTCTTTGCGGCGACCTACCCGAGCAGGTCGAAAGCGCGCTTCGGCCCGCGGAGCAACAGAGAGGGCCCCTCGGAGTATGAGTCCGAGGGGCCCTCGTTCCGGTCGTGCGCTCCGCGGCGGGCGGGGGGGTGCCCGGCGGTGGCGCTCACCGCTCGACGTGCGGCCGGCGCGATCCGGTTGCCCGGTCGCTGCCTGTCGACCGTCGGACCAGTCGTGTGGGCGACGGCGCCGTCGTACGCCTGCTCCTCGGCGTTGCCACCTCGGTGCGATCACCCACCGGTTCTCGTCCGGCTCGTCCTTCCCGTCTGCGGTCGTCGCGGGCTTCCCCGCTGCGTCCGCCCCGGTGAAGGGCGTGGGGTAGTTCTAGTCCTCTTTCCCCGGCACCGCAACACCTTCTCGGAACTGATTCTGGCAGTTCCGTTGCCCACAGCTCCGTCCACAGCGCGGCACGCTCAGGTCCGCAGTTGCGCACAGGCCTGTGGACGGAATCGGTGGACAGTGGGCGGCGTCGGGCGGCGCAGGGGTCGTCGTCCTTGATAGGTTGGCCGGACACCGCTGGACGACCCTTGGAGCGCCGCCCATGCTGGTCCTGATCGTCGCCCATGCGGTGGCGGCGGTGCTCGCCCCGGTGCTGGTGCGGTGGTGGGGGGCACGCGCGTTCTGGCTGCTGGCGCTGGTCCCGGCGGCGGCGTTCGCCTGGCTGGCGTGGTCGGTGCCGGGCGTGCTCGACGGGCGGCCGGTCGTCGAGTCGCTGACCTGGGTGCCGTCGCTGCACCTGACGCTCGATGTGCGGATCGACCCGCTCTCGATGCTGCTCGCCCTGTCGGTGACCGGGGTCGGCGCGGTGATCTTGCTCTACAGTCGCTGGTACTTCGCGCACCAGCGGGCGGGCCTCGAGCGGTACGCGCTCGCGTTCGTCGCTTTCGCGGGCTCCATGCTCGGCCTGATCGTCGTCGACAACATGTTGGTGCTCTATGTCTTCTGGGAACTGACCACGATCTTCTCCTACCTGCTGATCGCCCAGCACGTCGATCTGCGGGCGAGCCGCCGGGCGGCGATGCAGGCCCTGATGGTGACGACCTTCGGCGGCCTGGCGATGCTGGTGGGCATCGTGGCGTTGGGCACGTCGACCGGATCCTGGACGCTGTCCGCGGTGGTGGCGCACCCGCCGACCGGCCCGGTGGCCACGGTGGCGGTGATCGCATTGCTGCTCGGCGCATTGTCGAAATCGGCCCTCGTGCCGTTGCACTTCTGGCTCCCGGCGGCGATGGCGGCCCCGACGCCGGTGAGCGCATACCTGCATGCCGCGGCAATGGTCAAGGCGGGGCTCTACCTACTCGCCCGCTTCGCGCCCGCCTTCGGGATGCTCGGGGTCTGGCGGGTGCCGCTGGTGGTGCTCGGCGGCCTCGGCCTGCTGCTCGGGTCGTGGGTGGCGTTGCGCCAGAGCGACATCAAGCTGCTGCTCGCGTACGGGACGGTGGGCCAGCTGGGTCTGATAGCGCTGCTGCTCGGGCTCGGCACGCCGTACGCCGTCGCGGCAGCGCTGCTGGTCCTGACCGCGCACGCGCTCTACAAGTCCGCACTCTTCCTCGTGGTGGGTGTCGTCGACCACGAGTACGGCACCCGCGACCTCACCCGGCTCTCCGGCGTGGGCCGGGCCGCGCCGTGGCTGGCCGGCATCGCGGGCCTGGCGGCGGCCTCGATGGTGGGCCTGCCACCGTTGCTCGGCTTCGTGGCCAAGGAGTCGGCGTACGGCGCGGTGGGCGCGTTCGCGACCTCGGTCGACGGCCTGGGCTGGGTCGTGCTGGCGGTGGTGCTGGCCGGCGCGGCCCTGACCGTCGGCTACGCCGGCCGGTTCCTCTGGGGGGCGTTCGCCGGCAAACCCGGGCTGGACCCGCCGGCAGCGGCCGGCGGCAGCCGGGCGATCCTGGCCGGCCCGGCCGCGCTGGCCCTGGCCGGGCTCGTCGGCGGCATCGCGGCACCCGCGGTCGGGCGGCTCGTCCTGGCGTACGCCCACACCGTGCCCGCCGCGGGCCACGCGCCGGCGGAACCCGCACTGTGGCACGGGTTGTCGGCGGAGCTGGGACTGTCGGTGCTCGGCCTCGCGCTCGGGGTCGCCGGCTACCTGGTGCTGCGCCGGCGCGGTGCGCCGAAGCCGTTCCTGCCCGAGCCATGGCAGGCCCAGCAGCGCTACCGCCGCCTGATGCGCGGGGTGGACCGGCTGGCCGTCGAGACCACCGGGGTGACCCAACGCGGCTCGGTCCCGTTCTACCTCGGGACGGCGCTTGTCGTGCTCGGCCTCCTGCTGGCCATCTCCCTGGCGCGCAACGGATTATCGGCGCAGTGGTACGCGTGGGACACCCCTGCCCAATTGTGGATCACCGTCCTGAGCACGGCGGTGGTCGTCGGTGCGGTCCTGGTCCGCCAGCGGCTCGCGGCCGTCCTGCTCGTCGGTGCGAGCGGCTACGCGATGGTGACGATCTTCGTCCTGCACGGGGCACCCGATCTCGCACTGACCCAGGCACTGGTCGAGACGTGCACGCTGGTCGTCTTCGTCCTCGTCCTGCGCAAGCTGCCCAAGCAGATCACCGAGCGGGACACTCGCAGGGGGCGTTTGCGCCGGCTCGCGATCGCCGTACCCGTCGGGCTGCTCGTCGCCGTCGGGGGCGCCGTCGCCCTCGGCGCCCGGACGTCTCCGGCGGTGTCACTGGACTTTCCCGACCTCGCGTACGCGTTCGGTGGCGGCACCAACGTCGTCAACGTGATCCTCGTCGACCTGCGCGCCTGGGACACGTTCGGCGAGATCTCCGTGCTGATCGCGGCCGCCACCGGTGTCGCGAGCATGGTCTTCCTGCGCCGCCGGACCGGTTCCCCGCCGCAGCTCGATGACAGCAACCGGCGCGACCCGCTGCCCTCGTCGCGGACCTTCCTGCGCGGCGGGCTCGCAGTGCCGACCGGCGCAGCGCTCGCTCATCCTGGAGGTCGCCACCCGGCTGATCTTCCCGACGATGATCGTGCTGTCGGTCTACCTGCTCTTCGCCGGCCACAACGCGCCCGGCGGCGGTTTCGCCGGCGGGCTCGTCGCCGGACTGGCTCTGGTGCTGCGCTACGTCGCGGCCGGCCGGTACGAGCTCGGGGAGGCGGCGCCGGTCGACGCCGGGCTGGTGCTGGGTCTCGGCCTGCTGGTCGCGGGCGGGACCGGTCTCGCCGCGCTGATCGCCGGAGGCCAGGTCCTGCAGAGCACCATCTGGAGCGCCACCCTGCCGGTCTTCGGCGAGGTCAAGCTGGTGACCGCGCTCTTCTTCGACATCGGCGTCTACCTGGTCGTCGTCGGACTGGCCCTGGACATCCTGCGCAGCCTCGGCGCCGAGATCGACGCCAGGGTACCGAGCGCCAAGCCTCTGTGAAAGCGGCCTTCCACGAAGGAAATCCACCGTCCGTCGGGCGAGGCGGCGATCACCCCCAGCTCACGCTCGGCCTCCAGGAATGGCACAAACGCGCCGCCCGCGGCCGGCGCGATGCCGATTCCGGTATCATACCACCCCCCCTCAGTGGGATTGGCCGACAGGATCGCCACCACCGATTCCCTGCCGCACCACGCCGCTTCCCAGACGTTCTGCCCCTCGCCGCCGATCGCGGTCAGCCGGTCCGCCGCCAGATCCCAAACATAGGCCCGGCGCCAGGAATGCCCGTGTCCGGTGGTCACCGTCGGCGCCCAGGCCGGCCCTTCCGCCTCCACGCCGCTGCCGATCCGCGCCCGGGACGCCGATCCCGCCGCATCCGCCCCAGCATCCGCTGCCTGGATCAGGATGCGCGCGCCATCAGCAGACCAAGCAAAGCTCTCGACCGCCTGCCCTTTCAACGCGACGGCAAGACGCTGTGACGCCGGCTCCCCGGCCGCGGCGAAATGGAGCTGGAAATTGCCGTGAGCCTGTCCTCGGTCCGAAAGGAATGCCAGCGTTGTACCATCTGGCGACCACTGCGGATCAGCATCATTCCGCTCATCCTCGTTCAGGAGTCGCACAATGCCATCGACTGCGATCAGCCCGATCCGCGCAATGGGGAAGCCGCTCTCGCCATAGACTGAACCGGCGAATGCAATCGTGCCGGTCTCCCCATTCTCCACTGCACCGACAATGGCGTGAAACTGGCCCTTACCCGGTCGATAAGCCTTGTGGAAATGGCCAGCCACTCGATCCGCGAGTTCATCGCCTTGCCCGTAATCACCTGTCATCATGCTTCCCCGCCGTCGCCCAGCTAGCCGAACAGTCGCCCGCAAGAGTTCGGGCGCACGTTGGAATCACTTATGTATAATCTATGTAGACAAATCAAGTCACCGGCCTGCGAGCGCTGCCGCAACGTGTTCCGTTCACACTCTGCACGCTCCCGGATCGACCCGTGCGGGACGGCTGGGCATCAACGGGCGACAACTTCCAAATTTACCACTCGAGCCACCCACAGTTACCCATCGGCTTGCGGCTGTCGCTCAAGACGATCCGAGATATCGGGCCAATCGGCTTTGAGGGCCAATCGTCATTCTACGGATAACCTGAATGATCGGCAGGAATCAGGGAGACAATTTATCCCCTTTTACGACAGCTGTGGCGGCGACCGCTGCCGAAGCTTTGTAATCCTCGTTTTTCGTGAGCAACACCAAAACCAGGCAGGCCAACTTGTTAGCGAGTGCCATCGAAATGGGCATGCGCGGTTTGCGTGTCATCAACCGGTCCAACCATGAGCCTGCCGACGCTCCGAACCGGAATGCCTAGCGCAGCATGGAACGACCACCGATGATCAGCGGTCTCCTGATGGTCCGCTCTCCCGTCCTCAGGATGCTGCCAAGCCGGTGCTTGCCGCCGGTCGAGTGCTGACGCGGTGTCAGGCCTAGCCACACCGCAAAGTCAAGGCTTTTGCGGCCTTCTTCTCCGCCATCGCACTTGGCGCCCAAGTCATCTTCATCGCTCTGCTCAACGAGCTTGACCCTAGCAAGGCGGCCGCGCCGGGGGGATAGCGCCCACGTCGATGATCCTACCGCTCTGCATCACGAAGAGCATCTTGGACAGAACGCGAAGGTCGTCGAGTGGGTTGCCGCGCACTGCGACGATATCGGCGGTCATGTCCGGCGCGATCCTGCCGACGGTGCGCTCCAGACGAAGCGATCGGGCGGCATTGGTGGTTGCGCTGCGCAGCGCCTGCAACGGGCTGAGACCAGCCTCATGCAGCAGAACAAACTCATAGGCGTTGTTGCCGTGGGGGAATACGCCGGCATCGGTTCCGAAGATGAAGCTGACCCCGGTTGCATGCGCCAGCCTTGCCGCCGCGATCGCGGCCGGGGCCACCGCTAACGCTTTGGCCCGGACCGTTGCGTTGCGCCAATGGGGATCGCGCGCATTGCAGCCAACCGTAACCTCGGCGAGCAGCGTTGGCGCCAGCGCCGCACCCGTTTTCCTGAACAGCGGAATCGATTCCCGCGAAAGGAAGGTGCCGTGCTGGATGCTATCGACGCCCGCGCGCAGTGCGGCCTCGACACCGCCCCGACCATGGGCATGAGCCGTGACGCCGCGCCCCAGCGCGTGCGCGGTCTCGACGATCGCGGCCAGTTCGCTATCGGTGAACTGCTGTTCCAATCCTGCGTCGGTGCCGGACAATACGCCGCCGGTCGCGGTCACCTTGATGATGTCCGCACCGCGCCGGACCTGCTCGCGCACCACCCGCCGGCAATCGTCGACACCCGAACAGGCCGATGGATTGGCCAGCGTCCGCACGACGTCGGGCCGAAATCCGTGCGTTTCGCCGTGCCCGCCATGCGGCGTGACGATCGATCCCGCAGCCAGGATACGCGGCCCTTCGACCATGCCCGCGGCGATCGCGTCGCGCAGTGCGAAGACCGCCTGCTCATTGTCCGGGGCGTTGTCGACCACGCCGAGATCGGCGACGGTGGTGAAGCCGGCCGCTAGCAGGCGGCGCGCATGGACCAACCCGTCGAGCGTGAGCGCGGAGGCGGTCTTGCTCACCTTGTCGAGTTCGGACGTGGGACCAGCCTGCTTGGTGACATGCACGTGACCGTCGATCAGGCCGGGCAGCACGAAGGCATCCCGCAGGTCGATCACCGACGCGCCTTCCGGCGTCATATAGCCGGGCTCGATCGACAGCACGCGCCCGCCCTCGATCACGACGGTGCGCTCGGTCAGTACCGTACCGGCGTCGGGATCCGCCAGCAGCCAGCCGGCGTGGATAGCGGTGCGCGCGGGCGCGGCGGCTTGTGCCGAGACGCGCGCCGCCGTCCCGGCCAGCCCCAGCGATGCGGCCAGCGCCAGCGCGGCGACGGCCATCGTGAACCTCATCGCGGATCCAGCGCGAAATGCAGCGCCGCGTTGAGCGCCGGCGGCAGGACCGACACATGATCCTCGCCGGCTATCTCCTTGTGATAGACGCGCATGGGAGCAAGCGTGCGCACTATGTCGCGCGCGTCGTTGACCATGTAGCCCAGTTCCTCGGCGCCGACGATCACCATCAGTTCGTTGCGCTTTTCGTGGCCGCGCCGCTTCTCGATATAGGATTTCCGCTCGGTGACGAGCGAATGGCCGTTCCACCAGATCGACGGACTGGCCGCGACATATTTGTGAAAGGCCTCGGGCCGCGAGAACAGGGTATGCAGTACGAAATAACCGCCCAGCGAGTGGCCGAACAATGTCGAGCTATTCTGGTCGATCGGATACTTGCTTTCGACCAGCGGCTTTACCTGTCCGATCAGGAAATCGAGAAAGGTTTCGCGCCCACCGGTCCGACGGTCCCGGCCGGTCTGTTCGGGAAGATTTTTCGGATCGGTCACTTCGGTGAGATCATAGAACCGGCGCGGGCCGTCGAGTGCGGTGTCGATCGGATAGCCGATCGCGACGATGACCGCCGGTCCGATGCGCCCCTCCTGCATTCGCACAGCTTCGGTCATCGTTCCGAACACCGAATTGCCGTCGAGCAGATAGACCACGGGATAGCCTTGCGGCGGCGCTTTGCCGCGCGGAGCGGAAATCATGATGCGGAAGCTGCCGTTGCTAGGCGACACGAGATCGATCTGCTCGCTGCGCGGGATCTGGGCGAGGATCGCGGCAGGGGGTGTCTTGGCTTCCGCAGCCTGGGCACGGGCGGGCTGTCCCGATGCCAGCAGGGCGGCCGCCAGCAAGGCTGCGTGGCGCGTTGAGTGTCTCGGAAACTGCATCGCTGCGTACTCCATTCGTGCTTTGAGGAAATCGGGAAGATCAGTCGCGCGGCGACGCGCAAGGCTTTCGGCCATGTTTGGCGTCGAGATCGGTGGCCTCTGCCTGCAGCGCCTCGACCAGCCAGGGCGGCAGCATCTCCAGGGCCTTGGCAAATTGCACGTCGTAGGTCTGCCGCGCCTCAGGCGGCAGCGCGTTGGCGCGCAGGCGCAGTTCGTGCCGGTCGGTCGGCAGGAGCAGCGCATAGGCCCAACCGTCGGTGATCGGTGCCGCCGGCGGTAACGGCACGACGGTGCCCTTTCGGCAATCCCAGACGCCGCGCTCGTTGTGCAGGGCCGAATGGACCCAGTCAGGCAGACTGTTGATCGCATCGCGCAGCGCCAGATTGTGCGCGCGGCGCTCCTCCGGCGGTAGCGCGCGTGCGCGCTGGCGCAGCTCATAGCGCTGCTGCGGGGTCATGCGCACATAGTCCCAGGCGGCGGGCACGGGCGCTCCGGCGGGACCGGTGGTCTGGATCGTGGGCGGCGGCACCGTCTGTCCCCAAGCGGCCGGGCCGAAGAAACTCAGCCAGGTCGCGAGGGCAAGGAACAGGAGGCGGCGGCTGCGACGGCGAACCGCGCGGATCGTTGCGGGCATCGTGCTTCCCCGGTGCTCAGAATTTCTTGACGATCTGGAGCGAGACGAAACGCCCGCGGCCGTTGGCATTGTTACCGTCATAGGCATCGGACCGCGCCCGCCCGGGCGCGCCGCCATCGACGAAGGGCGGATCCTCATCGAGCAGATTGACCGCCGAGAGCGCAAAGCTGAGCCCGGCCAGCGGGCCGCTCTGGGCATTCACCCGATAGCTGATCTGGGCATCGACGGTGGTCCAGGCGGAAATCGGCGCGGTGGCGCCCGGCTGCAGTGTGGCGGCCGTGCCCGCCGCGTTCATCGCGTAGACGGTGAAGTTGCGATAGGCGCCGATGTGGTTGACCGTGGCCGAGAGGCCCAGGCTGTCACCCTGCCAGGCCAGCCGCCCCTGCATGCGGAACGAGACCGGATTGGCCAGTGCACTCTGATAGACATCGCGCAGATCGACATAGGGCTGCCCGGCCGAGCGCTGTATCTTGTAGGAGAACAGCTTGGTCGCATTGGCCGCGAAGGTGAAGGTTCCCGCCTTCTCCGTCGGCAGGACATAGTCGACGCGCATGTCGAGGCCGGTTTCCTTCAACCCGCCAATGTTGCGATAGGTGGCGTAAGTGACCAGGGCCACGTCGCTCGGCTGGCGGAAGATCGCCGTCGCCTGCCCCGCGTAGCGTGGATCCGCCAGCAGCGCGGCGATCTGCGCGGCGGAGGGGTTGAACACGAACAGGTCGCGGAACAGGCTGTTCGGGTTGGTGACGGCATCGTTCAGGAAGATCTGCACGTCGCCGCCGCTGACGATCGTGATGCGGTCCTTGATCGTCACGTCGAAATAGTTCGCCTCGATCCGCAGGCCAGGCACGAACGATGGGCGGTAGTCGAATCCCAGAGACCAGGTTTCCGCCTCTTCCGGGCGCAGATCTGGATTGCCCCCGACGACATTGAGCGAGGTGACCGTGCAGTTCGTGCCGGCGGCGCCGTTCACGTTCTGGGGTATGATCGTATTGCCGCAGGGAACCGAATAGCTGCGATCGGTCATCGATATGCCGTTGCCGCCGCCCACGGGCGCCGGGCCGGTATCACGGTCGCGCAGACCGGGCGCGTGGAACGAGGTTCCCCAGGTGCCGCGCAGGGTTAGGTCGTCGATCGGCTTCCAGCGCAGGCTGGCCTTGGGATTGGTGGTCGAGACATAGTCGAAATAGGATTCGTGGCGCAGCGCGAAGGACAGATC
This sequence comes from Nocardioides sp., assembly GCA_049841015.1. GTDB lineage: Bacteria > Actinomycetota > Actinomycetes > Propionibacteriales > Nocardioidaceae > Nocardioides. The sequence continues at coordinate 38,484 of JASGIN010000010.1, read as the reverse complement.
GAGCCCACGCAGGAAGGGCATCGCGTTGCCCGGTCCGACCAGCGGCAGCAGGGCTTCCGCGAACACCGCGCCGACGGTGCGCGAATGGGTGTTGTACTTGACATTGACCGGTTTGATGCTGGCCGTGTTGAACAGCAGGTCGGCCGATATCTTTTCGTGCCGCAGATCGACGCCCAGCGCGAGCTTGGCGGAGCCGCCGGGCAGCCTGAACAGGCTGCCGTCCGCCTTCACCATGCCTTGCCAGAGCTGCGAGAGGAACTTGATGTCCTGATATCCGATCACCTGGTCGACCGCGGCCGCGCTGTTGTTCGCCAACGAGGTGAAGGGATTGAAGGCGACATAGCCGGTGGTGGCGCAGAACCGCTTGGTCGGGTCGCTGCCGGCATAGCTGGCCGGGACCGCCATCAGCGCGCAGTCGATCGAATTGGGCGCCTGCACCAGATTGCCGCCGATGGTGATGAAATCGTAATTGTTGGCGCCGGTGCGTGCGACGTCGGAATTGCGAAACTGGTCCTCCGCGCCATAGTTCGCCACCGCCTGGCCCCGCCAGTCGCCGAACAACGGCAGTTCCGCTTCCAGCGTCGCGCCATAACTGTCAACGCCATAGTCGCTCTGCAGCACGCGTTCAGTGATCAGGTAGTTGACGTTGATCAGCTGCTCGGGCGTCAGGCCGGGCCGATAGGCCCGCGTGGCGTAGAGCCCGAGCAAGTTGGTGGGATTGGAGATGAAGAACGGACTGCTGTCACGGACCGCCGCGCCCTGGAAGCCCAGTGTCGCATAGCCGTTGTAGCTGTGGCCGCGGCGGCGGGTATAGCGCAGATCGGCGTGCAGCGAGAGCGTGCCGACCTCCTGGTTCCAGGCGATGAAGGCGCTGTGGCGTTCCTGCCGGGGGCTGAGGTCCATCTCGGCGTAGGGATCGAAGGTGCTGGTCGGGTTCGATCCCGCCGGCAGGAGGTTGGCCGCGGTCAGGCCGACGCCGTTGGAATTGGGCGGAATGATGAAAGTCGCCGCGGCTGTGGCTCCGGCCGCCGTGCCGGTGATATTGGCCTGAACGCCGAAACGGTTGTTGAGGAAGCGCCAGTTGATCCCGCCCGCAGGCGTGAAATCCCCGCCGTAGACGAAATCGCGATCCTCGGCGCGGATCCGCTCCTGCCGGCTGAATTCATAGGCGAGCGAGATGTCGCCGCTGCCCCATTTGGCGCCGATCGTCTGGCTGAACTGCACGGTCCGGGCACCGCCGCGCGTGGCGCCGCCATAGCGCAGGGTGGTCACCGGTTCGGTGAAGCGCTTCTTGAGGATCAGGTTGACCACGCCGCCGACGGCATCGGATCCGTAGATCGCCGAAGCACCGTCGGTCACCACCTCGATCCGATCGAGGACGGCTGCGGGGATATTCGAGATGTCAACGAACTCGGCATACTGCCCAGATCCGGGCATGCGTCGGCCGTTGACCAGCGTCAGGGTGGACAACGGCCCCAGGCCGCGCAGGTTCATGCCCTGACCCGCGGACACGTTGGCGCCGTTGTTGCCGACGCGCGACAGGCCGATGCTCAACTGGTCGCCTTCCACGCCGCCCTGAAAGTTCTGCGGCAGATCGCGCAACACTTCCGCTACCGAACTCCGGCCGGAGCGGGCGATGTCCTCGGCGGAGATGCCGACCATCGGCGCCCCGATGCTGCCGCTCCCGCGAATGTTGCTGCCGGTTACGACGATCTCGGGTGCAGCCGGCTCTTCCGCGGCGTCGATCACCGCAGCCCCCGTCGGTCCAGTGGCATCGCCCTGATGCGCGCCTTCGTAGCGGATCGCGAAGGCGCCCGAGGAATTGACGCGCCAGCCGAAGCGGGTTCCCTTCAGGATTTCGTCCAGCGCCCTCTCTGGCGACGCGGTGCCACGGAAGCCGCGCGACGTCTGTCCGCGCACCTTGTCCGCGGGGTAGATGATCGGGCGCTTGGCCTGCCGGCCGAACGCGATCAGCACGTCGCGCAGCGTGCCTGCCGGAATGCTGAACCCATTCTCTGCCGCCTGTGCCGGCGCGCCCAGAGCGGCAAGACAAACGCTGGCAGCAAACACAGATGTCACGCGATTGAGCTTCATGTTACCCCCCGGTATGCGAGCGCGTTTCGTCGCTGCTCCCGGATCAAGACAACCGCGCATCGCGAAGTTGTAACACTAGCTTGATATTTTTAAGGCTTCGGGCGTTTCTTCGACCTTCAAACCATAGGCATCGTGCAGCAGCCGCGCGAAGGCATCGGGTTGGGATACGGGAAAAATTCCCCCAATCCGCAGCGCGCCGGCAGCGCTGTCCAGCACGATGATGTGCCGCCGGTTGTAGCGATTGAAATCTTCGGCAACGTCGCTCAATTTCGCATTGTCGAGATTGAGCATCCCGCTGCGCCAGGCGAGTTGCCCTTCGACGCTGGCGCTCCCTTGCGTGACGACCAGCGTCGCCGTGTCCTGCGCCATCGCCACATCGCCGGCAGAGATCGTCGATGACCGTGCGGGCACGTCGCCCGCGGTATCGTGAACGCGCACCCGGCCTTCGAGAACCCTGACGATCACCGTCGTGCCCTTGCGCCGCACCGAGAACTTGGTGCCCAGCACGGTGATGTCGCGGCTGCCGGCATGGATGACGAACTTGCGGCCTTCGTGCTTAGCGACCTCGAAATAGGCCTCCCCTTCATCGAGCCACACTTCTCGGCCCCGATCGGACACGGCGACGCGGATGCGGCTTTCGGTGTTAAGCTGGACCCTGCTGCCGTCCGCCAGGTCGAGCACGCGACTGCCGCCGGTCACCGTCGCATAGCTTTGCGTGGCCACCTTCGGCTCCATACCGCCCCCGCCCATTACCAGAACGCCGAACAGGACCGCGACGATCGATGCCGCGATCGCGCCGCCCAGCACCAGACGCCGGGACGGCAGGCGACGCGCGGACCGGTCCGGCACGGCGCGTGCCAGGGTCGGTGAGCCAAGCGCGCCGATCCGGTCGGCTTCGCGCCAGGCGTGGCGCAGCCGCCAATAGGCAGCCTTGTTGCCATCGGCTTCCGCCAGCCAGGCGGCTAGAGCTGCCTCGTCCTGCGCGTTCCAGCCGGGCTCTTCCCGCGCGGCCAACCAGTGGGCTGCTCGGTCGTTCGCTTCGCCAAAGCGGCTCATCCTTTGTCCTCTCGCTTCAGGCGGGTGGGCCTTGGCGGCCGGACCACTTTGCCGCTTCCGCCAAGCATGTGATCCGCCAAGGCCTTCATTCCCATCATGACCTGATGATTCACGGCATCCTTGCCAATACCCAGTCGCGCCGCGGTCTCCGCAACGTTCAATCCCTCGATCTTACGCAGCCACACGATCTCGCGCACCCGCGGCGACAGCTTTTCAAGACCAAGCTGAACCTGCCGCAGGGCTTCACGCGCACTCAGATGGCGTTCGGTTGCCAGCAGGTCGATGTCGCGCTCCACCATTTCCAGATCCGCGACCAGATCGAAGGAAACGATCCGCGCACGCTTGGCCCGATTGATCAGGTGGTTGCGCGCAACCGTGAAGAGGTAGTGCCGCGTGCTGGTGGGCAGGCCCCGCCGCGCACCCGCGATAACGAGTTCGTAGACGTCGTGCCGCAGATCGGGCACCTCCTCCGGCACGCGCCAGTTGTTCCGGATGAAATTGGTCAGCGACCGCTCGAGCGGCAGCACTTCCTGACAGAACCAGGCTTCCAGCAAATCGTCGTCGATCATCCGTCGTGCCGCCCCTTCCGAATGTGCCATGGGCGTGCATAAAGACAATCAGGTAGCGCCCGGCTGTAATGCCGGCCGAAAATTTCTTTTTAGCCGTATGAGGCTGCCACATCCCGCACGCGACTGCCGAAAATGAAATATCACTCAACAATCCCGCAATATGCCGCGACCACGAGCACGATAGCATGAATATTGAAAAATACACGATATTTTGAAATCATTCGACCTTTCACCGACATAATAGCGATACAATTTGGCAGATTATGCCAATTTTTCTTGGAGCTATTCTCGAAATTTTCGATTTCTCTATGATCGTGCGCGAATCCAGCCGGAAAATGGACGAAATGCAGCAAGAGATCACAGACGACATCAACGCCGCGGCGCCGGACCTCGCAAGGATCGAGCAGACCGCCGCCGCGCTTGAGCCGGCGATCCTGAGGACGCCGTTCCTGCCGAGCCGGACGCTTTCCCGGCTGACGGGGTGCGACCTGTCGCTGAAGTTCGAGAACCTCCAGTTCACTGCCTCGTTCAAGGAACGGGGGGCGCTCGCCAAGCTGCTGACGCTCGCGGACGACGAGCGGCGCGCCGGCGTCTGCGCCATGTCGGCGGGCAATCACGCCCAGGGCGTAGCCTATCATGCCAGCCGGCTGGGGATCGCCGCGACGATCGTGATGCCGCAGGGGACTCCGCTCACCAAGATATCCCGCACACGCGACCACGGAGCCACCGTGATCGTACATGGCAGGAATTTTTCGGAAGCGACCAGCCGTGCGCTGGAAATCGCTCGCGAAAATCGACTGACCTTCATCCACCCCTATGCCGATGGCGCGGTGATCGCCGGCCAGGGCACGCTGGCGATCGAGATGCTGGCCGATCAACCGGACCTCGACTGCATCGTCGTGCCGATCGGCGGCGGCGGTCTGATAGCGGGTATCGCGATCGCGGCCAAGGCGATCAAGCCCGCGATCCGCATCGTCGGCGTCCAGTCGGAAGCCTTTCCGTCGATGGCACGGGCGATCGGGGGGGATCCGACGCCCTGCGCCGATCGCGTGACCATCGCGGAGGGCATCGCGGTAAAAGAGGCCCATCCCTTGACCCGTGAGATCATCGCGCGGCTGGTCGACGATATCGTCGAGGTGCCCGAGGGCGCGATCGAGCGCGCAATCGCCGATCTGCTGGCGATCGAGAAGACGGTCACCGAAGGTGCCGGTGCCGCCGCCCTCGCTGCGGTTCAGACCTTTCCTTCGCTGTTCACCGGCCGACGGGTGGCGGTCCCCCTTACGGGCGGCAACATCGATCTCCGCATCCTGTCCTCGGTGGCGCTGCGCGCGCTGGTGCGCAGCGGACAACTGGTCCGCTTCGGCGTGACGGTGAACGACCAGCCCGGAACGCTCGCTGCGCTCGCCACCCATCTCGGTGCGGCGGGCGCCAACATCGTCGAACTGGTCCACAACCGGCTCGCCACCTCGCCAAGCCCGAAAGGCACCCGCGTGGAAATGCTGATCGAGGTTCAGGACGAGGAACACTATGCCCGGATCATCGATCGCCTGGTTCAGGAAGGCATGGAACCCGACCGGATGTACAACTGAGCCGATCGACGGGGCGACGAGCACTCATTCCAGACCATAGACCCGGCGCACCTCGTGCAGATAGGCCGCACGGCTATCGGCCCGTGCATAGAACATGTGGCCGCCGGGATAGACGCTGAAGCGCGCCCGCCCGGCGTCCCCCATCGGCGGCAGCTGATCGAAGATCAGCTTGCTGGCGAAATAGGGCGTGCGAAGATCGGTGTAGCCGTGCGAGATCAGCAGCCGCATCCGGCCGTCCATCGCCATCGCCTTGCGCAGGTCGCCGACCGATTCCTGCGCCACGCCGCCATGGTCCCAGCCGCGGTTGATCGGGATGTTGAGCGTCCTGTAGAGGTCATCGGGTTTCCACCCGATCTGCTGGGTGACATAGTGGACGATGGCGGATGTCAGCGGAGCGAGGCTGCCCTGCAGGATCGCGTCATCGCCCTGCCGTTCGTGCGACTGAGGATAGGGATCGAAATTGGTGACCACGGGATCGTAAGCACTGACGAACATCCCCTTCGGCCGTTCGAGTTCACGGGTATAGACGACGTTGTTCACGCGCGCGCCAAGCTGACGCACCGTCGCCGCGGGCAGCCCGATCATCGCCGCCACGCTGTCGGCAGCACGGACCACGGCTTGCGGATCATCGCGCCCGAGCATCAGATCGCGCAGATAGTCGCCGCGCGCATAGGTTTCGGCCTCGCGCATCGCGGCTTCGGTCAGCTTGCCTTGCCGCTCGAGATGCGTCGCCGCCATCGAGGGCAGCCGTGCGACCCACGGCAGCGGTGAGATATCGGGACTGGCGCTCATCACCGAATTGAGCACGGGCGAGATGAGGATGATGCCCGAGATCGCCACCCCTTCGGTCTTGACCAGACGGTAGGCCATCTTGGGCACGCGAATACCGGCATAGCTTTCGCCGACAAGATATTTGGGAGAGGCCGTCCGGCCACTGCGCGCCAGCCACCTGGCCACGAAGGCCGACAGATATTCCGCATCCTGCGCGGTGCCGTAGAAGGCCTTGCGCGTGGCATCGGCGGCGACAAGCGACTTGCTGAACCCCGTGCCGATCGGATCGACGAAAACGAGGTCGGTGAAGGAAAGCCAGGTGTCGGGATTGTCGAGGATCGGCGTGGCGCCAGACGGCGATGCGCCGGCGATCGCGAAATCCACCCGCTTGGGTCCGAGCAGTCCCAGATGCAGGAATACCGAAGAGGCGCCGGGACCGCCATTGAACGCGAAGGTGACCGGGCGGCGGGAAGCATCCGGCCCGGCCGCAACATAGGCCGTATAGCTCACCTCCCCCAGCACCGTGCCTTGCGCATCGGTCGCCGGCAACGAACCCGCGGTAACGCGATAGTCCAGCCTGGTCCCATCGGCGAGGCGGACCGCGGCCTGGCGGGTCACTTCCGGAGGCAGGCGCGCGGGTAGGGACGCAGGCTGGGCAGGGGCTGGCTGAGCAAGTGCGCCCTGCGGGGTGGGCATCGCGGCGAGCCATGCGACTGCAAGGCCGAGCGCCCGCAATCTGTGCCGGCCTCGTACAGCCCTGCCCCCTGCGCGTTCGCTGCGATGTTTGCCGCTCATCAATCGATACTCCACTTCCGGTCGGATAGATCCGGAAGTGGAAGACAAGCAGGAAGCGCGTGCCTGTAATCCCTGCCGCGTCCGGCGTCAGCGCCGGGCCTTGATCGGCAGCGCGGTGCGATAGATGACCGGGCGGAGCGCAAAACTGCTCGTGACCTGGGAAACGCCCTCGATTCGGGTGAGCCGGTTGCGCAGGAAATCTTCAAACGTCGTCAGGCAATCGACGAGCACTCGCAACTGATAGTCGGCATCGCCGGTCATCAGATAGCATTCCATCACTTCGGGAAATCCGGAAACGGCGGCTTCGAAGGCTTCGAGGTGGCGGTCATCCTGCTGATCCAGCCGCACCCGCACGAAAGCGGTCACGCCCAGCCCGACCTGCTCCGGATCGATCAGCGCGACATAGCGGCTGATGATGCCCGACGCCTCCAGTTGCTTCAGCCGGCGAAGGCAGGGGCTGGGCGACAGACCGATCCGCATCGACAACTGCTGGTTGGTAACGCGGCCATCGGCCTGGAGCTGTGCGAGAATCTTCAGGTCCAGATTGTCGAGTGCGAGAGGGGGCATGACTTGCTTCCACATGATTTGCTCCCAAGGGGGCGAACGGTGGCAGAATTCCGCCCTTTTCCAAACGAACCGGGAGCAAGTTCGCAAGAAAACGCCGACGATTTCCCGCTATTGTCCCGTGACCGGGGACACAGCTCATGACCAAGACAACACAGGCGCGGATCGCTGTGATCCAGTCGCTCGAATATCCTGAAAAACATCGGCTCGGGCGTGCGATCCGGACGATCCATCACGCCCATCGCACCAGCTTCAGAGGCAGCAGACCGACGGGTCGCAACCGTCGGCCGAGCCGCGAACTCTTCCGGGATTTCATGGCATGACGATGCAACTGACGATGCCGGCTCTGTCGCCGACCATGGAAAAGGGCACGCTCGCCCGGTGGCTGATTGCGGCCGGAGACGAGATCCGCGTCGGCGACGTGGTGGCCGAAGTCGAGACCGACAAGGCGACGATGGAAGTGGAAGCCGATCAGAACGGCTGGATCGCGCGATTGACCGTTGCCGAAGGCACCAACGACGTGCCGGTGGGCAGCGTGATCGCGATCCTTGCCGCTGTAGGCGAGGGGCGCACCGCAGCATCCGGGACCAAAGCGCCGCCATCCGTGCCCGCCGCCGCACCAACTCCAACTCCCGCAGTCCTCGATCGTGCCGCCACGCCGCCGATGATCGACCCGCAGATTGATGCCGCACCGCTGGCCCGCCGCATCGCATCGGCCCGCGGCCTGTCGCTCGCTGACATCGCCGGAAGCGGCTCCGGAGGCAGAATCGTCAGGCGGATCGTAGGGCTGTCATCACGGATTCCGATGGGTGCAGGCGGATCGGCCCCGCAACAGCCGGCCGAAGCCGGCGGCGCGTCGCCGCCTGTCGGTGTTCCGGTCGAGAGCGCCAAGCTGTCCACCATGCGCAGAACGATCGCGCACCGCCTGTCGGAGAGCAAGCGAACGGTGCCGCATTTCTATCTGACGACGCGCTGCAACCTGGATCCTCTGCTGCAACTGCGCGGCCAACTGAATGCGGAACCGGGCGTCCGGCTAAGCGTCAACGACATGCTGATCAAGGCGCTGGGAATGGCGCTGATGCGGGTGCCTGAAGCGAACGTCCAGTATGGCGGGGACACCCTGCATCGCTTCACCCGCGCTGACATCGCCATGGCCGTTGCGATCCCCGGCGGCCTGGTGACACCGGTGATCCGCGATGCCGGGTCGCTCTCGCTCTCCGCGATCGCGCAGGCCAGCCGCTCGCTGGCAGACCGGGCCAGAAACGGCCAAATGACGCCGGACGACTATGCCGGCGGCACAGCATCACTGTCGAACCTCGGCATGTACGGGATCGACGAGATGCTGCCGGTCATCAACCCGCCCCAAGCCCTGATCCTGGGCATCGGTGCGGGGATCGCTCAACCGTGGCGGGTTAAAGATGCCATTGCCCTTGCCACGGTGATGGCGGTCACCGGCAGCTTTGATCATCGCGCGATCGATGGGGCAATCGCAGCAACGCTCATGGCAGCGTTTCGCGAACTGGTCCAAACGCCGCTTCTTCTGTGCTGCTGAATTCATTTCCCAATAACGTGCTTCCCTGGAATGCGACCAATCCAAGTAGCGTTCGACGCGCAGGAGTCGGACGAAGAAGAATGCCACGGCGATCGGTGCAAAATGCATCGCATCACTATCGAAGGCGAGCCGCTGGGCCGATCCGACATGCTTTGGAGCGATTGACAGAGCCCATCATGTTACAGCGTGCTCAGGCGCGATGTGCGCCGTCGCCTGGATCTTGGCGGCGTCGATATTCCTCGATATCTTCGCGCTCTGGGGCGCGGCGAGACAGTGAACCGCGAGGGGCAGTTCCCGTTGATCGACAGCGGCCGACGCACTGGCATAGCACCACGAACATCGCGACCTCAGAGGACCAGACCTTGTCGCCTCGATGCCGCAATACGCCAGGCAGCAATGGCCGAGTTCGAATAAGCTCAATCGCGCGACGAACTGGCGCGTCTCGAGCATCGCCGCAAGAACGACGGCCCTCTCGGCGAAGCTCATCGCTCCCGTGCGCAGGAGGTTTGGCATGCCGGGACGCCTAGTCGGGCGCGAACTCGGGAAATAGCCTTTCGACCGCAGCGCGCAGATCGGCCGGACCAGAGAGGAGACCGTAATGGTTGAGCAACTGCGTCACGAGACCTGCCCTGTGAGGGCCGATGCCTGAGATCGCCTCCAATCCAGGCAGGTCGGGATCGGCAACCCGGTCGGAAAGATCCCCGAGCGTCTGGTAGCCTGATGCGATCAGGAGCTGTCGCAAGCCGGACGGAAGAACCGATTGCCGGATCGGAAGATCGCGCTCCGTTGCCGACTGTCGCATATTGACCAGTCTTGTGCGCGATGCCTTCTCGCGCTTCAGCGCCCGGCGGATATGACCCAACTGGTGAACGGTGATCCCGAGCTCTCGGCGTATCTCTCGATACGACTTCCCCCGTGCTCGCAGCTCACGCGCCTGCTCCAGGTTCAGGGAGGCCTGCACAGCCTGACTCAGCATCTGGGATCCGAAAATTGACCGTGCCGAAAATCATACGCCGGTTGCGATGCTGAAATCAAATCAGGTTGACGGCTCCGGGCGGCTCGCCGACCGCAGAAATGGCTCTGCGCCTCTGGTTCGCACCGCGAGCCGCCGCTAACAGCAGGCAATGGACGACTTGTTTTCCGATAGAACGGTTCGCGGCAAAAGCCTGGCTCGAGCGGATCTGGAGCGCATCATCGGATTTCCCCAAGCGCTGGTCGAATGCGATCTCGAAGAAGCGGACGCATCGGGGCTCGATCTCTCGAACTGGCGATTTGAGCGGTGCAACCTGCGCCGAGCCGATTTCAGTCGCGCGAAGCTGGACGGCACCGCCTGGCAATCCTGCCGAGGCGCTTTCGCCAATTTCACGGCCAGCGACATGAGTGAAGCCATGCTCGTCGCAACCGATTTCAACAATGCGACGTTCAAGCGCGCGAACCTTCAGTCGGCCAGGTTTGTCCAGTGCAAGCTGACCGGCGCGGATCTGTTCGAGGTCAGGGGGCTCGACATCACCTTCGACGAGACACTGCTGATCAATGCCAAGCTGCCCGGCCATTCGTTCCGCAAGACGACCCTGAACCGGATCGATTTCTCTCATGCAGACCTTGGCAAATGCGACTTTCGGCACGCGACTTTTGCGGATTGCAGCTTGCGCGAGGCCAACATGGATGGAGCGCGCTTCGAGGGCGCAGACCTGCGCGGCGCGGATCTCGGGGGGCTGCGGCTGATGGACGCAGGGATGTTTCGCGGCGCAACCATTTCTCGAGAGCAGGCAGCACAGCTCTTGAGCGAACTCGGCCTGAACGTGCGTTAGACCAGCGCATGGATCAATCCCCGAGGCATCAGGCCAGAATCGAAGACATATGAGCGACCGGTTTCAGCGCACGCCGATTTGCCTGAAAGTCCGCTTTGTCGGGGGTTGCGCTACCCCGCCGTGATAGCAGCAACCGACCCAATCCAAGTCATCCTACATCGAGCGGATGCAGGTCCGTTGCTGACACAAGCATACGCGGACGTCGAAGCGCCGCGGTGCTGATATTTCGGGGTTATATGAACGTCCTGCCGACATTGAGCGAACAGGCGCTTCGCGGGAATGCCAGCCGCGTCCGGCTGCTCGATGATCGAACATTCCCATGCGCCCGGAACCTTGCGTCTCCGCCTCCGGTGACGATCGCTGGTATCCGGAAGGTTGCGAAATTCGTCACCGGTTTGCATCCGGAGACGCGCAAAGCGCTGATCTGGGCAGGCCTGCCGCTTGCAGCCGCCTATCAGCGCACAGCCGCTTCGCCCGCGGCCGAGAATATTGCGAGCGGACGCAAGGCCCTCACGAGTGCATCGACCGCCACCCGCACTCGGGGCGCCATACCCTTCGCTTCCAACCAGACGATGTGGATCGGCAGGCGAGGTTGCCGTAGGTCCCTGAAAATCGGGACGAGTTCACCTGCACCAAGCTGATCCGCGACCAGCCATGCCGGAACCTGCGCGATGCCCATGCCGGCGGCGACAGCGGTCGCGATCACATCAAAGGACGCGAAGCGGTGCTGCCCGCGGACGTTGACGCGTTGCACGGCTCCTTTGTCCGACAGGAATATCCAGGGCTCGTCGTGTCCCTTTCGCAGATGCGTGACGCAATGATGGTTCGTCAGGTCATTCGGGGTCACAGGTGCGGGACGTGACGCGAAATACGATTTCGCACCGCAGATCACCAGATCCTGCACGCCGATCTTGCGAGCAATCAGTCCCGCACTGTCCGCGAGTTCGCCGATGCGGACGGACAGATCGAACCCTTCCTCGGCCAGATCGATCATGCGGCTTTCGAACGACACCTCGAGATTGAGCGCCGGATATTCGTGCGCGAGATCGAACAGGGTCGGGAGCACCCATTGGCGTCCGAACAGGTCGGGCAGGTTGATGCGCAGCGTGCCCGACGGCGATGCCTTCCGGTCGGCCAGGGCCGCTTCGGCCGCCTCTAGCTCCGCGAGCGCGCGAACGCAGCTCTGGTAATAGGAGCGCCCTTCATCGGTCAGGCTCAGGTGGCGGGTCGTGCGGAAGAACAACTGCACTCCGAGCCGATCCTCGAGCCGCGCGACCGCCTTGCTGATGGCCGACTGCGAAAGACCCAGTTTGTCCGCGGCGCGCGCGAAGTTTCCCGACTGCTCCGCTTGCACGAAGGCACGTATCCCGTTGAGGCGCTCGCTCGAAATCATGCCCAGTCCTGAAAATTTGTCTCATCCAATACGATTTCATACCCAAAGTGAGACCAAATTTACATGATATATCGCTCCCGAACGCAACGGCCCATCGGCCGAATTTTGGGAGCCAGTTCCATGTCACTAGCAGGCAAGCGCATCACCATCGTCGGTGGAGGTTCCGGCATCGGCTTCCGCGTCGCGCAAAAGGCCATCGCAGAAGGCGCGAGCACGATCATCGGCAGCCGCGACGAAGGACGGCTGGCATCCGCGGTAGAACGACTGGGCGATGCCGCGACGGCCCATACGATCGACACAGCGGACAAGGATTCGATCAGCCGGTTTTTCGGCCGACAGGAAACCATCGACCACCTGTTCATATCGGCAGCAAGCTACACGCTCGGTCCGATCGACCAGATAAGCGACGAGGACGCCGAAAGCCCGTTCCGCTCCAAGTTCTGGGGTCAGTATTGGGCCGTGCGCGATGCCTTGCCGCATCTGGCACCGGATGGTTCGATCACGCTCATGGCCGGGGCGGCCGGCGCCCGGCCGGTCAAGGGCATTCCCGCCTATGTCGCCTGTAACAGCGCGATCGAGGGGCTGGGACGCGCCCTGGCGGTCGATCTTTCGCCCATCCGGGTGAACGTCGTCTCGCCCGGAACGATCGACGGCAATCTGTGGCGCCAGCGGCCGGAAGAAGTCCGCAATGCGGCCTTTGCCGGCTTCCGCGAAATTTCCACCGTCGGCCGGCCGGGCACGGAAGACGAAGTGGCCGATTGCGTGCTGTTTCTCATGAAGAACGGGTTCGTCACCGGATCGACCCTCTATCCGGACGGCGGCTTCGTCCTTCGCTGACAGGGAGCGCCAGGATGGAGCATATCCGCATCATCACGCCGCATGTCGCCCCGGTCCCCCGCAAGCTCGAAGAGATCGCCGACATTGCGGAAAGCTCGCAGGTGATGTTCTCGCAGGTCAACATCGCCGGCGGGCCGATCTCGATCGAGAGCGCTTTCGATGAGATGCTCTGCGCACCCGGAGTGGTTGGGCGTGCGCTCGAAGCGCAGGCCGAGGGCGTATCTGCGATCATCATCGATTGCTTCGCCGATCCAGCACTGCGCGCGGCGCGAGAGGCCGTCTCGATCCCGGTGATCGGGCCGGGTACCGCGAGCCTGCATCTCGCCGCGCAGTTCGCCCACCGGATCGGCGTCGTCACGATCATGGAAAGCGTGAGGGCCTTGATCGAGGATCAGGTGAGGCTCGCCGGCCTGAGCGACCGGCTGGCCTGCGTGCGCGTCGTGGACATGCCCGTGCGGGAGATCGAAGGCGATGGCGAAACGCTGTTGTCGCGACTGATCGAGGCCAGCGAATTGGCCGTTCTGCGCGACCGCGCCGACCAGATCGTGCTCGGCTGTACCGGCTTTCTCGGCGTGGATACCGCCGTGACGGAAGCGCTGCATGCGCGGGGGCTCGAGGTTTCCGTCATCAATCCGCTGCGCGCAGCGGCGCTTGCGGCGATTGCCGCGCTGCGACTGGGCATCGCCCACAGCCCCCGAACCTACCTTCCGCTTCGCCCGAAGCCCGTTCGGCAAATCGATCTGCCTACGTTTCCCTGATCCTCACGCACCGAGTTCACAGGACCGCCAGCGGATCGTCGTCGTCACGCCGGTCCGCGGTTCCTCGCGGCGCGCGCTGCAACAGCGCGCGCAACGGATCGTAGAGCTCGGTCATGCGCATGGTGTGCGCCAACAGTAGGCGTTCGGCGGGGACGACACCGATCTGGACCGCCTGTCCAGTGGTCAGGGACGCCGAGGGCAACGGCACGCCGGTCGGGTCGAACAGCATGATCAGATTCGGGAAATGAACCGGATCACCGCCCCCCTGCAGCACCAGGTATTCGTTGACGAAATCGACCCGCGTGGCGTTGGCGTCATCGATGACCGCATGACCGACATCCACGCCTTCGACCTGCTCGCAGCACAGTTCAACGACGCGTCCCTCGCCGTGCATGGCCAGGCCGAAATCTCTTTCCAGGCGCGCAAGGCCGCCGTCCAGATGCGCGCGGCCGACCGCGATGGCGTGAGAGATGGCACCGGGCGCGCCCTGGCGAGCCGCGAAGCCTATCGTCACGGGGTTGCGCGCAACGGCGATGATGCCACCCGCTTCGGCCGCGGCGCGGTTGACGACGGCCGCAGCGCCGCGAAGCGATCCCTCGATGGTACCTTCGACATGCCGGTCGGGCGGACCGCCGGCAAAGGCCTGGCGCGAGCGGTACTCCGCCCAGCGATGGAGGCCGAGCGCCCCCATCAGGCCCGTGGGATGCGCCCGCCCGTTGCAGGCGAAATCAAGCAGCGGCAGCCCCAGCGCCAGAGATTGCACCCAGCCGTTGAGCGTGGTCTCCGCACCGTTCTCGTTGGTGTTTATCGCTGCCAGAGAACCGGCGAGTTGATCCAGCAGAAGCGCAAGCGACCGCTCGAGGTGGGCGACAGTGACGAGCGGATTGGCAGCCGACGGTGCGCCGACCAGCGCTACGGTCGCGGTCAGCGCGTTGTCGGGCAGTTCGTCCACCGTCCACAACCGGGCCGGCCCCGCAGCGGCGGCGGTGCGCGCGCGGGCAAGGCCGGGCTCCATCAGACCGCCACCGCCGCCACCGAGGACCAGCCCGCCGAGAACCGCAGCCTCGACGTCATCGAGGGAGAGCAGGCTTTTCATGTCCTTCGATCCTCGCGTCAGAACTTGAAGGACAGTTCCGCCCCATAGGTGCGCGGCTGATTGGGCTGGACGAAGGCAATGCCCGTCGCCGTCGGCGTGAAGTTCGACAGGAAACGCGCGTTCGTCAGGTTCTGGACGTAGGCGGTCAAGCTCCAGCCATCCCGCTCGAGCCCCAGCCGGGCGTCGACAAACGTCTTGGGCCTGGCTTCTACGAGGTTGGCGAGATCATAGAAAATCCGCCCCTGCCGCCTTGCCCCAAGATGCAGCAGCAGATCGGCGCCTACCGCGACGGGCTGGCGATAGTCGATGCTGACATTGGCGGTATAGTTGGGCGTGTCGGGCAGATCGTTGCCGATGTAGGCACTGGTGCTGTCGAAGCGTTTCACCCGTCCCAGTACGGTTCCAAAGCTCGCCTGCAACGTCAGCCCCGTGACGGGACGCAGCGTCGCGTCCAGTTCCACGCCTTTCGAGGAGGCGGACTTGATCGTCACGATGTTCTGCGAACTGTTGCCGCCATCGGCGAGGAAGAAATAATACGGTCGATTGGCGAAATTGACCTGGTAGATTGCTGCGTTGAACTAAAGCACACCGTCAAGAAGATCGAGCTTCGTCCCCGCTTCGTAGTTGTCGGTCGTCTCGGCCTTGATCAGCCTTTCCGCGATCGAGAGATAGGGGTTGAAGCTGCCGCTGCGGAAGCCGCGGCCATAGGTGGCATAGAACATCGCATCGCGAGAGGCATGGAACGCCAGGCTCACCTTGGGCTGCAATTGCGCGAAGGTTCCCGCCGCCGCCGAGATCGGCCCGGCGTTCAGGCTCTGTGCCGATCGCCGATCGGAATCATAACGCGCCGCCAGAGTCTCTTAGTTCGAGCCGATCGGTGATCTTGTAGATGGCATTGCCGAACAAAGCCCATGACGTACTTTTGGTCTCGTCTCTCCCGTCGAGAAGAGGCGGACCGAACAGGCGCGGATCATCGAGCCGCGTCGGAACCGGTCCGCCATCTTCGAGATAGGAGGGAATATGGGCGATATTGAACAGGTTGCGGCGTTGAAAGAAGGCACCCACGACGTATTTCAACCGCGAAGCCGTGTCGGAGGTGTAGCGCAGTTCGGTATTGAAAGCGCGAACCCGGAAACCGACGTGCTGCGTCAAGATCTGCTGGGGACCGAAGTCGAGATCGCCCCACCCCTCCTGAACGCTGCGGCTATATCCCGTGACCGAGGTCAGCGTGCCCGCGCCGAAACGGTAATCGAGCTTGAGCGATGCGTTGAACAATTTGGTCCGTTCGCGCGACGGCAGATTGCTGCGAATCTTGAGATCGCTGACGTCGGTATCGATCCGGCGGCCCGGGACATAGGGGATCACCGTCTCGTATGCGAAACCACCCTTCGAATTGGTATAGCCGACTCTCGCATCGGCGGTGAAATCGCCGAACTCGGCCAGAACCCGGCCCCGGACACCCGAAGCTGCATAGAAGTCGGCCTTCGTGCCCAGGGTGATGTTCGGAATCAGGCCATCGCTGTGCTTGTGAAAGCCGGCGAGGCGGAAAAACACGCGGTCTTCCACGATGGGGCCGCCGACTTCGGCCGCGAGCCGGTAGCTGTTTCCGTTGCCGTAGGCGCCCTTGGCAAATCCGGTGAAGCCGTTGTCCGGAGCCTTGGTGAAAATGTTGATCGCGCCGGCCGTCGCCCCCTGACCGTAAAGCGCGCTTTGCGGCCCCTTCAACACCTCGATCCGCTCGATGTCGAAAAGATCCTGGTCGATGAGATCAAGGGCGGGTGCCTGCACACCATCGAAATTGACGACGATGGGCGAATCCCCGCCCTGCGGCGTCGAATTGCCGCGTGCCGTGAGATTGAAGACACCCTGCCGGAATGACGGCAGCAGCGTTATATTGGGCGTCAGATTGACGAAGTCCTTGACGCTGGTGATCGCCGCCCGCTCGATCGCCTCCGACGAAAAGGCGGTAATCGTGTCGGGAATGTCCTTCAGCCGTTCTCCGCGCATGCGTGCCGTGACGATGATGTCACCCTGCTCGGCCGAAGCGTCACCGCTGGCACCGCTTTCCGATGCCGCGACACCGGCGGCCGATTGCGCGTTTCCGGCAGACGGGAAGCATGCGGCCATCGACGATGCCAGCAAAAGTGCCATGGTTTTTCGCATAAAGTACCTCCCGATTGTCATATTGAGAGGCAACCTAACATCGGAATTGATTTCAGATATTTGGCAAAAATTCCTACCTATCGATACAAAATGTCATGAAATCGACGGCGAGCTCCAGCAAGCGCACCGCCTCCTGGTGACAGAATGAAGGTGAACGCCGGTCCGAGAATGCGCAATTGCCCATTTCCGCCGCAAACACTGAAGAACGAACACCGATCGGCACAGGGGCCGGAGCCGGACGTCGCTGAGGCCCCGCCGATATCGAAAAGCGCAACGCTGCGTCGATGGCGCCCTGCCGACCTATCGGCCGGCTCCGCCTGACGCCCACACCGGTTCGGCCGCAGCGCGCTCGAAGGCCGAGGATCCGCGCCGGCGCTGTCTGTCCGGAACGATAGTTGCGTGAGTCCGGAGAGCCCGTCCGAAAGGATAAGCGCCGGGGTCTCGATGAGCCGCTTCAGCGCCCGTACAAAACTCGCCGCATCCCAGCCATCGACTGCCCGGCGATCGCATTGGCCCGATGGTTGCCACCTCCAGGCCTTTGGGTGCTCAACCGGCTGCCACGATGGAATGTTCGAGGCGTACATCGTCGAGCAACCGCTCGATCAGGGCGCGCTCGGCATCGGTGCCGCTTAGCCTGACATCCCAATTGCAATGGGCATGCGTCTCCGTGTTGCGCACAATCACCTTGCCAAGCGCCCGCTGCCATGTCTGCGAAGTGCCGCCTTCCTCTCGGACGAGGCGGGCGATAAGCAGTTGTTCGAGGTCGGAAGCCGTCATGCCCAACGCTTAGCCGCTGCTGGCGGCCAGGCAAGCAGTCGTTCGTGCGCCAGCCTGATAAATCAGCGCCGGGTTCGAGGAGCAGCCGCCGAGCGGCGAACATAGACTGTGTCGGCAGGAGCCGAACCTCATCGAGATGCCAGTTCCCGCACGATCTCGCTGACCAGCCCGCGTAGCCAGCGGTGCGCCGGATCGTGCCGGTAGCGGACATGCCAGGCCATCTCGACCGGGAAAGTGCCCAGGTCGACCGGCGATGGCAGCACTTTCACTCGTGGGTCGTGGGCCAGCCTGCGACAGATCAGACTGGGCAACGTCGCAACGTTGTCGGTCACCGCGATCATCTCGATGACGGCGAAGAAATTTGTTACGGACAGCGCCACCTCGCGCTTGAGGTTCTGCCGCGCCATCGCCTGGAACAACCCTGCACGGAGGCGGCCGGGCGGCATGACGTTGACATGTTTCAATGCCTCGAACTGCTGGCGCGAGATCTTCTCCCCGACCTTGGGATGGCCGGCACGCACGACGCATTCGAGGCTCTCGTCCATCAGGTGCTGCACGACGAGGTTGTCAGGCGGATCGACTATGCGGCCGAGCACCATCGCTGTCGTCCCTGACGTGACGCCGGTCTCGGCGAGGTCGTTGCCGTAGGGCGTCAGCCTCAGCTTGATGCCTGGCGCATCCTTTTCCAGCCGCGCCACCAATGCGGGAACCAGCACGAATTCGACGTAGCCATTGGGCGCGATGGTGAAGATCCGCTCGGCGCTCGCGGGATCGAAGGCCTGCTGACCGAGCACAGCATCATCGAGCACGGCCAGTGCATCGGCGATCCCCGGCGCGAGCGTGTGTGCCACCTCGGTCGGCTGCACGCCGTAGCGTTCGCGAACGAAGAGTTGGTCCTGCAGCATCACCCGCAAGCGGCCCAGGGCATTGGACAGCGCCGGCTGCGTCATCCCCAACCGCTCGGCCGCGCGGGTGACACTTCGCTCCTCCATCAGTGCCACAAAGATCGGCAGGAGGTTGAGATCGTAGCGCATCAGTTATGCTCTCATGATGATAACTAAAATTCAAATAATAAAGTTCTGAAATATGTCTCGCAGGTCCATCTTGGGTGGGTCGAATATGACGCCAGCCAAGGAGGTTCCCATGACCAAGGGTAAAGTGCTCGTGATCGGTTCCAACGCCACCCGGATCGAAGTCCAGGGTGGCTGGGGTGCAACCGGTCAGTATCTCAACGAAACCGTCGTGCCCGCCATGGCGCTGATCGAGGCTGGCTACGACGTCGTCCTCGCCACGCCGAACGGCACCAAGCCGCATATCGACGAAGCTTCGGATTCGGCGCAGCATTTTGAGGGCGACGAGGCGGCCTACCGACGCGCCAAGGACTTCTATGCCAACGATCCGTCGATGAACCGGGTGCGCACGCTGCGCTCGGTGATCGAGGAAGGCTTGGGCAACTACGTCGGCCTGTTCGTACCTGGCGGCCAAGCCCCGGTGGTCGACCTGATGCAGGATGCCGATCTCGGCACGATCCTGCGGCACTTCCACGCCGAGGCCAAGCCAACCGCTTTCCTCTGCCACGGCCCGATCGCCACGGTCGCCGCCATGCCTCGCGCAGCCGAATTCCGGACCGCGATGCTCGCCGGGGATCAGGCCAAGGCGGCCGAACTGGCCGAAGGTTGGGCCTATGCCGGCTACGACATGACTGTCTTCTCGGATACCGAGGAGAAGGTCGTCGAGGACTACATCCTGCACGACAAGATGTTCTTCACGATGCCCGAGGCTCTGCGCGCGGCCGGTGGCCAGGTGACCACGACCGAGGTCGATTTCGAACCCAACGTCGTCATCGACCGCGAGCTGATCACCGGCCAGAATCCGCGTTCCGACCATCCGCTCGCCAAGGCGCTGGTCGAAGCGCTCAACCGACAGCTCGTGGCCGCATGAGCACGCGGATGACTGGCGGGGCGCTACGGCGTCCCGCCATCGCCAGAGGAGTGAAAACCATGTCCCAGCCCGTCAAGATCGTCGCCGTCCTCACCGCCCTGCCCGGTCAGACGGAAGCACTGGAAGCCCTGCTGAACGACATGCTCGCCCCCAGTCGCGCCGAGCCCGGCAATCTGCGCTACGATCTGTGGCGCGACCGGGCGGACAACAATCGCTTCGTGCTCGACGAACTTTACCTGGATGTCGAGGCCGCTGCCGCCCATCGCGCGACGCCCCACTTCCAGGCCTACCTCTCCGCCATCCCCTCCCTCGCCGATCGCAGCGCATTCACGCTCGATCCGATCGCCTAATCAAGGACCATTCCATGCCTCTTGCCGACATTCTCAAGACCCGCCTCGGCTTCGGCGCTGCGCCGCTGGGTAACATGTTCCGCGCCATTCCCGAGAGCGAGGCGCTCGCCACGGTCGAAGCCGCCTGGAGCGACGGCATCCGTTACTACGACAACGCCCCGTTCTACGGTGCCGGCCTCGCCGAGATCCGTATGGGCGAAGCGCTCGCGGGCAAGCCGCGCGACGAATACGTTATCAGCACCAAGGTCGGCCGTGTGATCCTCGACGAGGTCGAGGAAATCTCGCTGCGCGACAACGGCGAGAAAGGCGACGTCTTCGCCAACGGCCGTCCGAACAAAGTGGTGCAGGACTACGGCTACGACGCAACGCTGCGGTCGATCGAGGACAGCCTAAAGCGCCTGCGTACCGACCACATCGAAGTCGTCTTCGTCCACGATCTCGCCCGCGACTTCTGGGGCGACCGCTGGCTCGAGCAGTTCGAGATAGCCCGCAACGGCGCCTTCAAAGCGCTCGACCGGCTGCGTGACGAGGGAACGATCAAGGCCTGGGGCCTCGGCGTGAACCTGGTCGAGCCGATCGAGTTGGCGCTCGACCTCCAGGAAGCGCAGCCCGACGCCTTCCTGCTCGCCGGCCGCTACACGCTGCTAGATCACGATCGCGCCTTGCAGCGGGTGATGCCGGCAGTGGCCGAACGCGGCCTCGGAATCGTCGTCGGCGGCCCCTACAGCTCCGGCGCGCTGGTCGGCGGTCCGCACTTCGAATATGCGCCGATCACGCCGGAAATGGTTGCCAAAGTGGCCGCGATCAAGGCGATCGCCGACCGTCACGGGGTGAGCATGAAGGCCGCCGGCCTGCAGTTCGCGCTGGCCAACCCGGCCGTCGCCGCGGTGATCCCCGGTGCCAGCCGCCCGAGCCGCATCGCCGAAGACAGCGCCGCGCTGCGTGAGCTCGTTCCTGCGGACTTCTGGCAGGAATTGCGCGCCGCAAATCTCGTCAGTCAGCATGCGCCTTTGCCATCATAAGTTCTCGTCGGAAACCAAGGCTGTCGGACGTCAACTGAATATCAATGGCCGGCATTTCGCCGTCGCCGCCGTTGCCATGAACGGACGACAGCTTTCGGAAGCAGAAACCAGTGAGCGAATGGCGAGATTGGCGGCGGAAAATGCCTATCGATTTGCGCTTTTCAGCACAGTCGCAGCCCAGCGGCCGAACAGCAGGCCGATCACAGACCATAGCAACAGCTGGGTGCCAAGCGAGGCGACGCGGAAATTCCACAGCAAGACGGCCGAGAAGTCCGCAGGCACTTCGTTGACCATGGGAAGCGCGAACTGGCCGAGCACGACGATCAGCACGTAGGCGCCCACTGCCAGCAAACCGGCGTCGAAACCGGGCATCGATCGCGCGAACACCGAACCCAGCTTGTTTGCCATCACCGCCGCTCCGATAGACAGCACGATCATCGCAAAATAGGCCATCGTGCGCAGTTGAACGGTCTCATGCTTGCCCACGGCTGGCGGCGTCTGGGGATATTTGATGCTGGGCACCACCACGACGAGCAGAAACGCCAATCCCGCCAGCATCAGCGCGAAGCTGCGCGGCCCCATGCGCGTCATCCGGCCATAGCCGTAAGCGAAGACCAGCGAGAATATGCCGCCCACTGCGGCGCCATAGAGCGCCAACGCGGTAAGCAGGCCCACGCCCTTCTGCGTGTCCCGGCTGACCAGTTCCTTTTCCGGAGCCGTCATACCGTCGGCGGCATGGTGAGCCTCATGCGCGGCTTCAAAGCCGATCGCGAGGTCGATCTGCGGTTCGGCGACGACGCGCGCGAACAGCGTGGCGAGCAAGGCCGCGAGGACGCCCGCAAGCATCCCGCGCCACAGCAGCTGTCTGACCATGCCGAGAGGTCAGTGACAGGGGAAGCCGAGGAGATGGCGGCCGTCGTGGACGAATTCGTGCACGTACATGCCCTTGAAGAAGGCGTAGGCGCCCTGCTCGGTGCTGACGAAATAGAGGCAGATCATCGCGATCAGCGCGCCGAACACCGCCCAGGGCAGGATTTCGTCGAAGGGGATCGCAGCCTGTCCCCGGACCGGAACGAAGGCATCGTCGAACAGCGTGGCGGCATGAGCCATGGTATCGTACTCCTGTGCGGGATTGCGCGTCCCGAAGGTGAATAGGTTCCCTGGAAGGTCTGACTCTCGACGTGCAGGCTTGCCGTCGATTACAGTGGCGCGACCGTGCCGGCATCTCACCGGCTTCTTCCGCAGGAATTGCTCTCGCTCTATGGCGTGCAGCCGCCTCGCGTCAATGCAAGGTTGAAGACAGACTTGGCTACGACGCTGATACTTCTGTGCGCCGCGGCGACGCGATCGAGCCGGACCGGCGGCTTTCCCGCATTCGACGAGCCGCTCGACGAGGCCGGGCGACGCGCGGCCACCAGCGTCAGGCTGGAGGATCGCTTTCGCGCGCGGGTTCGCCTCAGCCCTTCGCTCGCCGCCGTCGAAACCGCCGCCGCCATGCGCCTCGATGGCCGCGAGGAAATCGCGCTGGGCGATATAGATCATGGCGAATGGGCCGGTCGCGCCTTCGAGGCCGTGCATACCGACGCGCCCACAGAACTTGCCCGCTGGCTGATCGACCCAACCCAGGCCGTTCCGGGCGGCGAAGCGATGCGCGGGGTCGAGGACCGCGTCGGCGCCTGGCTCGATGCCGTCTCACGGGAAGATGCACCGATCTGCGCGATCACCCATGCCACGGTCATCCGCGCCGCGCTCGCCCATGCATTGCGCATGCCGCTGCGCACGACGCTGGCGATCGACATCGCGCCGCTGTCGCACACCCTGTTGTCATTCCACAACACTTGGCGGCTGCAAGCGCTGGGCCCCGCCACCTGACGCTTGCTCAAATCGCATGCCGTCTGTATCAGCCCGCTCGCCCGTAACCAGCATGGCTCCGGGCGAATGATCGCGCCGGTGCCCCGAGAGGGGCTTAAAATGGGAACGCGGTGCGGATGGGCTTGCCCGTCCTAATCCGAGGCTGTCCCTGCAACTGTAAGCGGCGAGCGCGATGCACATCGCTCTTCCTTTTCGAGGATGAGCAAGCCACTGGGCCAGCCGCTTTTGCCGGCAGCCTGGGAAGGCCGTGCATCAAGCTGTGACCCGCGAGCCAGGAGACCTGCCAGCGCACCGGTCGCTCTTGCTGCGGTCCAGGGGATGGCCACGGCACGGTAACTCTCCGTCTGAGCGACGAACGAGCGGCAGGGGCCGCACGAAGGCGTTGGCCGGCTGCCCATGGGCGCCCGGTCGGCCGGCGCCGAGGCCGCGCGCCTGCGCGGTATGCCCCCGCCATCCGTCGCTGGCGCCGACTGGGGGTAATCATGTCCATTCAACGCGTATCCCACGCTGCGCTCGCTGCCGCGCTTTTTCTGACCTGCACACCGCACGCCCTGGCCGATGAGGCCGACGAGACCATCATCGTCACCGGCCAGAGCCTCGAGCAGACCCTGCCTCAGGAACTGTCACGCTACGGCCACGACATCGAAATAGTCGACGAGAAGACGATCAAGGCACGCGCGCCGCTCGATGTGGTCGCGGCGCTGCAGTCTGTACCAGGCCTCTACGTGCGTTCACAAAGCGGGCCTTTCAGCTATGCCGACATCTCGCTCCAGGGCTCGCGCACGCAGGATGTGCTGTGGACGCTCGACGGCATCCGCCTGAACAACCGCCTCTACGGCACGACTTCGCCCAACGACACGCTGCCCGCCTCGATGATCGAGCGGATCGAAGTGCTCAAGGGCGGCGAAAGCCTGTTCTACGGCACCCAGGCGGCCGCGGGCATGATCAATGTCGTCACGCGCAGCTTCACCGACGAACTCGGCGGCCAGCTCAACGCCAGCATCGACAGCCGCGCCAGCAACACGGTCGATGGTTTCATCCGCGGCGCGCTCGGCGACCATCGCTTCGTCGCCTACGCATCGCACATCCAATCCGACGGCTATCGCAACTACAGCGTCTCGCAGCCTAGCCTGACCGACAAGAAGTACGGTTACGACATCTGGATGGCTGGGCTCAAATACCAGTACCAGCTCGCGCCAGACCTGGTGCTCAACGCTCAGTGGCAGCATACCGACGCGAAGCTCGACAACCTGGCGCCGTCGCGCGTCAACAAGAGCCGCAACGACCGCAACGAGGAGATCGCCAGCCTGCGGCTCGACTACACGGCCGACGATGGCGTGCAGTTTTTCCTCAAGGGCTATTTCCATGACTGGAAGACCGCCTACGTCCAGATCCTGAATCCGATCCCGGCCGGCCCGCCGATCACCGTCTATCCCGAGGGGACCTTCTGGGGCTACCGCGACTGGGGCGGCCAGGCCGTGGTCAAGCTGCATCCGCACCGCGGGCTCGAATATCTGCTCGGCTACGACTTGCAGAAGTTCAACGGCCGCGATGACGTGCTGCTGATCGCACCGACCTTCGAGACGGTCCATGCCGGGATATTTCAAGTGCGGACCAACGACGAACTGTCGAGCAAGGGCCGGCTCGCCGCGGGGCTGCGCTACAACAAGACCGTCGCGGGCCGACAGAAGACGATCTGGAACGTCAGCGGCCGTTATGGCTTCAGCGACGCGTTCTATGCCGAGGGCAATGCCGGAACCTCGTTCATCCTGCCCGATGCCTCGTCGCTCTACGGTAACGATCCGTGCTGCGAGATCGGCAATCCGAACCTCAAGCCCGAGGAAGCGCTGAACTTCACCGCCTCGCTCGGCGGCCGCTTCGCGTTGACCGAGAACGGGGTCAAATGGAAGGTGACCTACTTCAACCGCCGCATCACCGACCTGATCGACACCGATTACGACAACCCCGCCTTCCCCAACGGCACCTATACCAACGTCAAGGACAGGGTCCGCGCCAAGGGCGTAGAGATCGAACTCGACGCCGATCTCTCGGGCGGCTGGTCGGCGCAGGCGAGCTTCACCTATGCGCGCGTGCGCAACGAAGGCAGCTCGATCCAGCGTGACCGCAATCCCGAGCAATATGCCAAGGGCGCGATCTCCTATGCTCCCGACGACAGGCCGTTCGGCGGCAATGTCGTGGTGAACTGGGTCGGCGATGCCTGGTCGAGCCCGTCGGGTTTCGGGCGGCGCAATTACGGCAACTACGCGCTCGTCGATGCCGGCGCCTTCGTCTACCTCGACGGGGCGAGCCGGCATCACAGGGTCGCGCTCAACGTCGAGAACCTGTTCGACAAGGAATACGCGACGCGCGGCTTCGGCTCGGGCGTGAGCGACCAGGGCGTGCTCGACGGAAGTTTCAGCCGCTTCCTGTTCTTCTATCGCGGCCTGCCGCGCACGGTGCGGCTGAGCTACGGCTTGGCCTTCTGAGAACCGCGATGCTGCGGCCGATCCTGTTCCTGCATCGCTGGCTCGGCGTGGTCGTCGGGCTGGTCATGACCCTCTGGTGCCTGTCGGGCTTCGTCATGATGTATGCGGACTATCCGCGGCTGCTGCCCGCCGACCAGCTGCAGGGGCTCGCCCCCCTGCAGCTGGCGACGGCGGAGCGCTTGCAGGCGGTGCCGCTGCCCGACGATCAGCCGCTGACCTCGGCCCGGATCGAGATGCTGGCGGGGCGGCTCGTGCTGCGCGTCATCCGCGCGCACGATCCCGGCCGCCCGATCGCGCAGATGCGCGCGACGCCGACCGCCTTCGATCTTGTGACGGGACACGCGATCGAGACTGTCCCCAAGGCAGATGTGGCAACGGCGGCGCGCACTTTCGCGGCCCATACGGGCGTCGCGGGTCCGCTCGAGGCCCTGGTGTTGACCCCGATGGACCAGTGGACGGTCCAGGCCTATCGCCAGAACGCACCGCTCTATCGCGCCGACTTCGCCGACCCGGCAGGCACCGAGCTTTATGTCTCCGGCAAGAGCGGCGAGGTCGTGCAAAGGACCACGCGCTTTCAGCGTTTCTGGGGATGGCTGGGCGCAGTGCCGCACTGGCTCTATCCCACCATGCTGCGCCAAAACGGCGAATTGTGGAGCCAAGTCGTCATCTGGACCTCGCTCGCCGGCTGTTTTCTCACCGTCACCGGCCTCTGGACCGGCATTGCCCGGCTGCGACGTAGGCCCGGCGGCACGATCGGCTCGCCCTTTCGCGGCATCTGGTGGTGGCACCATGTGTTCGGGCTGTTCTTCGGGCTGCTGACCGTGACCTGGATCGCCAGCGGGCTGTTTTCGATGAACCCTTGGGGCTTCCTCAATTCCATGGCCGGCTTCGCCGAGCGTCAGACGCTTGCCGGAACCATACGGTGGTCGCAGGCCCGCGCGGCGCTGGCGGCACTGCCCGAAGCCCCGGCGGGAACGGTACGGCTGGAAACCGCTCCGCTGAACGGTCAGGTCCATCTTGTTGCGATTGCCCGTGACGGGCGGCTGAACCGCTTTTCCCAGACCGGAAGCACCGCGCCGCTGAGGCGCGATGAACTCCGCCAAGCGCTCGCGGCGCACTTCCAACTGGGCTCACTGGTCCTGCTGCGCGAGGAAGACAGCTACTACTACGCACATCGGTCTCCCGCACCTTTGCCGGTGTGGCGGGCCGTACTGACCGATAGTGAACAGACCCAACTCTACATCGATCCCGTTTCCGGTCAGCTTGTCCGGGCGTTCGACCGTAACGGCCGCGCGTTTCGCTGGCTGCAGGACGGGCTTCACAGCCTCGACTTTCCCGCGCTGCGCAAACATCCCGTACGCGACATCGTAGTGCTGCCGCTGCTAGCCCTAGTGACGCTGGTCTGCGTCACGGGAACCTGGATGGGCCTAACGAAAATCCGGCGTGACGTTCGCCGCATGAAACGCAGACGCCCCCTACCTAAGCCATCGGCTCAGCCCGCCGAATAGAGGAACAGGCTGCTGCCCCCTCCCCTTGAACCGCAGGCGGAGAAGAGCTTCAAAGCGAAATTCGGCGCAAGTCGTCATCGAAAGTCTTGATATCGCCATATGAACGACCGGCAGTTCTCAAGTCTTCAGAGATCGTTCGGGAACGTCGATTTTATCGGCGCATCGAGACGCGTCGACCCGCCATCCGATTGCAGCAGGACGAGAGGATCAACGATCCGCAGGTTCGGTTCCATATTGCCGGATTCGTTGAGTTGGCACCGTGCAAATGGCGCCCTACAAATTTTGGTTCGGTATGTGCTGCACTATGCGTCTCACCGGCTGCCGTGAACGAAATCGGGATAAGGGAGCAGTCGATATGATCGAAGATACGGGCCGAAAAAATTTGCGCGATTGCCTGCCCGACCAGAGAGCCCACCTCCTGTTTTTGCCACTCATCTCATTGGCCGCAGGTTGCGTCGCGTCGTCGCAAGCAGCCGAGCAGTCGCCGCATCCCGCCATCGCTGCCATGGCCGGCGCACCGCTGGCGGCCAATCGTCCCACCCCCTATCTTGCAGCCGGCGAGCTGCCCGACGGACTGCTCCTCGTTCCGCCACCGCCGAAGAGCGGCTCGGCCGCCGAGGCGCGCGATCTCGACGGCGCGCAGCGGGCGATTGCACAGCGCGGCAGTGCAAGATGGGCGCTCGCGACAAGCGACGCCGACCTGTTCACCCCTACGGCCACTGCGACGCTATCTTGCGCGGCAGGCCGGCAGATCGACGCCGAGGCGACGCCAGCCACCTACAAGCTGCTGTTTCGATCGGCCGTCGATTTCTCCAGTTCGACGGCCTCGGCCAAGGATCACTACAAGCGGCCACGGCCGTTCATGGAGAATGGCCAGCCGAGCTGTACGCCCGACGCCGAGCGTTATCTGCAGGTCAACGGCTCCTACCCCTCGGGTCACAGCGCGATCGGCTATGGCTGGGCACTCGTCCTGGCGGAGCTGCTTCCTGACCGAACGACGGCGCTCGTCGCGCGGGGGCGGGCTTTCGGCGACAGTCGGCGCATCTGCAACGTCCATTGGCTCAGCGACGTCGAAGAGGGCCGCGTCACGGCAACCGCGACTTTCGTAAGGTTGCAGGCAAGTCCGGCTTTCACGGCCGATCTCGACGCCGCACGGCGTGAGCTGGCGAACTTGCCCACTATCCCTGCAAAGCGCGATTGTGCGGCGGAGGCTGCGGCGCTCGCCGCCGAGTGACCCGCAGGTGGGCGAGGCCGATATCATCGAAGATGCCGTGGCGCCGCGTACGGACCGCGCCACGCCACGGCGTTATTGCTATGCGCCGGCGCTTTTCGCTTGTGATGGCGCGCAGAGTTCGGCCTTTTCCGTCGTGGGAAGGGTCATGCCGCAGAGCGAGAATCACAGGACAGAAGCCGACAGCGGCGGGGAAGTGGAACGTTCGCTCGAACATCTGGCGCGGCGCTATTCGCGCGCGTTGGCGAGCTTCTTCCGCCGCCGCGTATCGAACACGGCCGACGTGCCAGATCTGGTGCAGGACACCTTCCTGCGCCTAGCCAAGCTACGCAGCCTGGACGATGTCCGGCAGCCCGAGCACTACCTCTTCCAGACCGCATCCTCGGCGCTGCGCGACCGGGCCCGGCGCGACAACGTGCGCGAGCGCGGCGCGCACCAGGAATTCGACGAGACCTATCACGGCGGCACCGATATCTCGCCCGAGCGGGTGACCATCGGTCGCTTCGCGGTCCGCGAACTGCGGGAGGTTATCGCGCGGCTGCCCGAACGCACACGCGACATCTTCGTCCTGCGCGTGTTCGAGGACATGCGCACGGCGGAAATCGCCTCAGCCCTGGGAATCTCGCAGCGCGCGGTCGAAAAACATCACGCCAAGGCACTGGCCAAGGTCACCGCGGCGATGAAGGCGCGCGGCCATGTCTGAGCCAGCCCCCGAAGCCCCCTCGGCCGGCGAACGGCTGTTGGAAGAGGCCGCGCTCTGGCACGAGCGGATGGCCCAGGACCCCGACCACCGGACCCGCAACGCCTTTGCAAACTGGATCGCCGCCTCACCGGTCAACGCTGGAGCCTTCGCCGAGGTCGAGGCAACCGTGGCGCTCGCACGCGAAGCCGCAGAAGATCCGGGTCTGCTGGCGCTGCGTCACCAGACGCTGGCGCGCGTGGCCCTGTCCCGCAGACGCCCCTGGTACACCACGCGTGCCGCCGCAGCCGCGTTGGTGCTGGCCCTGGCAGTCCCGGCCGCCTGGTTCAGCTATTCCCATGTCGCCGCGCTGACCTCGGGCGAGGCCACCGCTGCGCCGCAGCAGTACCGTACCGCCGTTGGCGAGCGCCGCACGATCCAGCTCGCCGACGGCTCCGAAGTCACGCTCAACACCGACAGCCGGTTGAAAGTCACATATTCGGCAGAGGAACGCCGCCTCGTGCTCGATCGCGGCCAGGCGCTGTTCAAGGTCGCCAAGGATGCCGCGCGGCCCTTCACCGTCACCTCTGGAAACCGGCAGGTGGTCGCGCACGGGACGGAGTTCGACGTCCGTGTCGACACCGATCTCTTCCGCGTGGCCCTGCTGGAAGGCTCGATCTCGTTCGCGCCACATGCCGGCAGACCGGCGGGACTGGTCAAACTGCAGCCGAACGAAGTCCTGACCGCACGCGGCGACCGGATCGCGGTCGATCACGAAGACGTGCGCGCGCTGGCGTCCTGGCGCGAGGGACTGCTGGTCCTGCACGACCGCGACCTGCGCTCCGCCGCGGCGGAAATGAACCGCTACGACGCCACGCAGATCGAATTCGCCGACGAGCGGACCGCGCGGATGCGGATCAGCGGCGCGTTTCGCGTCGGCGATACGCAGGCCTTCGCCGATGCGCTCGCCGACGTCCTGCCGATCGAGACGACCGAGCGCACGGCCGACCGGATCGTACTGAAAGCGCGCTAGGGCGAAAATTGGGGAGAGGCCGCGGCAGTCTTGGTATCAGCCTGCTGGCCTGCGGGCTGGCAGCGCTGTCCGTCGCGCCCACACCCTCCAGCGCGCAGGAGGCGAGCGTGCGCCTATCGATCGCGGCGCAGCCGCTGAGCGCAGCGCTGATCGAATTCTCGCGCCAGACGGGCCAGCAGAATTCTTTACCCGCCCGAGATCGCCCGCGGCCGTCAGGCGCGCGCCGTGTCAGGAACCTATCCGCCGCTACAGGCGCTGCGGCGCATGCTGCAGGGCACCGGCCTCGACGCGCGGCGCACGCGCGCCGGCGTGCTCGTCGTGAGCCGGGCGCCAAGCCCGCCGTCGGAACCGACCAAGGTCGCCCCGCCGCCCCGTGCAGAGAAGCGACCGATTGCGCTGCCGCAGCCCGAAATCGAGGACGACATCGTCGTCACCGCCCGCCGCCGCGAGGAAGCGCTGGAGAACGTACCGCAGACGGTCAACGCGGTCACAGGCGAACAGCTCCGCAGCCTGGCTCTGCACGTCTTCGAGGACGTTCCGAACGTGGTCGCGGGCCTTTTCCTGTCGAGCGGCGCGAGCGGCGTCAGCAACACCGCTTCGATGCGCGGCGTGACCTTCGCGACCGAGACCGCCGCATCGCCGACGGTCGAATTCTATCTGAACGATATTCCGGTCAGCAGCAGCTTCGTGTTCCAGCCGCTGTTCGACGCCGGCCAGCTCGAAGTGCTACGCGGGCCGCAGGGCACCCTGCGCGGCCGGGCGGCGCCTTCGGGCGCGATCACGCTGACTACGCGGCAGCCCGACCTCGACGAACCAGGCGGCTATGCGAACGCGACGGGCACCCTTCACGGCAACGTCAATGCGCAGGCCGCCGTCGGTCTGCCGATCCTGCGCGACAGGCTGGCGTTGCGGATCGCCGGCGTGATCGACCGCGACGACTATGACGGCGTCTTCAGCCTCAACAGTCCGGCGCCGCCGCGTCAACACAGCTGGGGGCTGCGTGGCACGCTGCGCTTTGACCCGGGCGAAGACCTGTCGACGACGCTGATGGCGCAGCACGTCGTCAATTCGATATGGAGCTATAGCCAGCTCGCCGGCGAGGGATCGCCGGGCGCGGCGCCCACCGATACGGGCTATGCGCTGCCCGCGGCGATCGCCGCCGGTTATAACGGCCCGGTCCTGCGCCCGGAAGACCGCAGCGGCCTTTCCGAAAACCAGCGCCGCATGACCGAACGGCAAACGCTCGTCACCGCTCTCGCCGTCTGGCGCTTCGCCGACCAGAAGCTCGCCTATTCGGGCAGCTATGCACGCAGCCGCCGGCGTACGCTGGCCCCGGCCGACGATGCCGACCAGCTTCCCGGCTATGACCTCGATCTCCTGACCGCGACGCTGAGCCGCTATTGGACGCACGAGCTCAAACTCGAATCGGAAACGCGCGTCGCCGGCCTGTTCAAATATGTCGTCGGTGCGTTCCACACGCGGCGAGCGACCGATGCCCTGAGCGAGCGCGGCCCGACCTATGGGCCTGGCGCCTTCGGCTCGCCGCTCGGCGCGCCTTCGCTCTCCGCACCGGTGGTGGCGCGCTATGCTGTGGCAACGGCGATCTCGCGCCTGCGCGACGAAACCGAAAGCTCGCTGTTCGGCAATCTCACCGTCTATCTGGGCGAGCGGACCGAGCTTGCCGCGGGTGCCCGCTACATCGTCGCCAAGCGCGACAACCTCACCCGCTTCCTCCGCGATGCCGGCGGTTTCCGCCTGGAACCCGCCTCCAGCGTCCTGTGCCTGGGGCAGATGGCCAGCGCGCTTTATGCGGGTTTCTGCGACGTCCCGGTCGCGGCAGGCCAGCTCGGCGCGCCGCTGGTGGAGAGGGGCACCCGCCGGCCGGTGATCTACAGCATCCAGCTTTCGCATCGCTTCGACGAGGCGCTGATGATCTACGGTAACTACGGCACCTCATGGCGCGACGGCCCCGGCATCGTCGGCATCACCAACGGCGGCATAGGCAGAGACGGCGGTGCCGGCGATCCGCTACTGCGACGACTGGCCAATGCCAGTCCCGAAACGTCGCACTCGTTCGAGATCGGCCTCAAGGCCGTCCTGTTCGACCGGCGGCTGCGACTGAATGCCGCGGTCTATCGCCAGAAGTTCGACGGGCTGATCTATCGCGGACCGCCGACGGCCTATCTCGTCGACAACGGCTTTTCCGCGCCCAGCGTCGGCCGCTTCAGCTTCACCAGCAACGTCGATGCCCTGGTCAGAGGCGTGGAGCTCGAACTGTCGGCACGCGCGACGCCGCGGTTGAGCCTTGCCGGCGCTTTCAGCTATGCCGATGGCCGCGTGCAGAACGACTTCGTGCCCTGCAACGACGGCAATTTCGATGGCGTTCCCGACAACATCGCGCCCTCGCCGGCGGACTTCGCCGCGGCCGGGCAGAAAGTCGCGCTGTGCCTGTCGAACCGTTCGGTCACGCGCTCCCCGCGCTGGAGCCTGACCCTGCAATCGGAATACCGCGTTCCGGTCGCGCGTGGGGTCTCCGCCTATGCACGCAGCCTGCTCACCCACTTTCCACGCAATGCCAACGACAACGAAACGGCTCCGATCCGCGCCTACAGCACGGTCAATCTCTATGCGGGCCTGACCGGAGAGGCGGGCTGGGACATATCGCTGTTCGTCCGCAATGCCTTCGATACGGCCCATTTGGTGTCGCGGGATTCGGTGTCGGCCCAGTCGGAGGCCAACCTCGGCACCTATTTCGGCAGCAGCGGCTACTACGCCGTCCGCGTCGTGACGCCCCGCCAGATCGGACTCAATCTGCGCTACGCCTTCGGCGTGGATCGCTGACGCAAAAACAGGTTCGGACTTTCCCGGCCGCTGCGTCTTCCTCCCGTCCCGACAGTGGACGTCCATGGGAGGAGATATTTTTGATGCAGTTCAGGACAGCCCTCAAGCTCGGCGTCAGCCTCGCCGCAGCGGCGGCCAGTTTCAACAGCGCAGCGATGGCGCAGGACACGGCTTGGGTCGATGAGGAAAGCAAGGACATCGTCGTCACCGGATCGCAGATCCGCGGCATCGCGCCCGCCGGGTCCAACGTCATCGGCCTGGGCGAACAGCAGATCGCCGCAACCGGCGCGGTCACCACGAACGACCTGCTCGCGAAGATCCCGCAGGCGACCAACTTCTTCAACGTCCTGCCCCAGCCCGGCGGCGGCACGGCCGGCGGCAACAGCGTTTCGACGATCAACCGGCCCAACCTGCGCAACCTGCCCGGCAGCTCGACCAGCGGCGCCGCATTGACGCTCGTCCTGTTCGACGGCCACCGCGTGGTCGGGGCCGGCATCGGCACCGTCGCGGTCGATCCCGACGCGATCCCACCGGGCGCGATCGAGCGGGTCGAGGCGATCACCGACGGCGGCTCGGCCGTCTATGGCTCCGATGCGATCGGCGGCGTGATCAACTTCATCACACGCAAGCGCTTCGACGGCGTGAAGGTCGAAGCGCACTATGGCTTCGGCGACGATTATTGGACCTGGGATGCCAACACGATCGTCGGCAAGGACTGGGGCAGCGGTTCGATATACGCCGCCTATTCCTATTCGAAGCACGATTTCGATCTTCGGCATCGAGCGCGACTACGTGAAGAACATCGACTGGAACCCGGCCAACGCCACCTATGGCATGGGCCAAGAGCGCGGCTGCGACGCTGCCAACGTCTCGGTCGGCGGACGCAACTATCCGATGCCGGGACTGACGCGCACCACGCTGCCCAACACTTGCGACATTTCCGACTACCAGGCGATCTATCCGGCGGGCGAGCAGCATCACGCCCTAGCCAGCCTCTATCAGGAGCTCTCCGACTGGCTGACCGTTGACATCAAGGCCTACTACACCTGGCGCGAGGACAAGGGCAGCGTCGGCCCCGCGCGCGCGAACAACCTGACGATCCGGCCGAGCAATCCCTATTACCGCAGTCTCACCGGCACTACCGATGCCGGCGCGAACCAGACCGTCAGCTTCAGCTATGGTCCGGTTTTCGGCGACTATGCGCGCACCACGCGCAACGTCTACGACACCTGGAACATCACGCCGACCTTCACCGCCGATCTCGGCGGCAAGGGCAACTGGCAGCTTCGCACGCTGTTCAACTATGGCGAGAGTACGACGCTGTTCGACAACGTCGATCTCTATACGGCCGCACAGACCGCCGCGATCAACGGCACGACACTGGCGACCGCGCTCAACCCCTATGATATCGCCGCGACCAACCCGGCCGTCCTCGCCGGCCTGCTGAAGCACAACATCGGCACCGGTCGCCACCGCTTCACCGACGTGCGCGCGGTGCTCGACGGAACGCTGTTCAGCCTGCCCGGCGGCGACGTGAAGGTGGCTGCCGGCGGCGAATACATGAACACGCGCTACATCCAGCAAAAGACCGATACGACCAATTACACGCTGCCCGCCGCGGTTTCGTATGGCCAAAACGTCAAATCGCTGTTCGGCGAGATCCAGGTCCCGGTCTTCGGAACCGACAACGCCATGCCGGGGCTGAGGAGCTCTCGTTCTCCGCCTCTGGGCGCTACGACAAGTACAACGACTTCGGCGACACCTTCAATCCGAAGTTCGCACTGACCTGGAAGCCGGTCGACTGGATCACGATCACGGCCAACTACGGCAAGTCCTTCGCCGCGCCGAGCGCCGCCGATCAGTTCGGTCCGCTGACGGCGGGCACGAACATCTCGTCGGGCGTGGTGACGGTGCCCGGCAGCAGTTCGGCATCGCTCCCCGCGACGCTCTCTGCCCCGAACACGGCAACCTATGCGCCGCTCACCATTGGCCAAACCGTCTACAATCTATCGCTGCTGCGCGGCACCGTGAGCAATCTGAAGCCGCAGCGGACCACCAACTGGTCGGTCGGCGCGAAGATCCAGCCGCCCTTCGTTCCGGGGCTCCAACTCAGCGCCAGCTACTATCGCATCGACTACCGCGACGCGATCAACAGCCCGCAGAGCGGTTCCGATTCGCAGGCCTTCTTCGCGCAGTTCCCCGAACTCGTCATCGTCGACCCGACTGACGCGCAGGTCCGGGCCTATGCCTCGCAGGTCGTCGGCGGAACGGCAGCACTCGAGACGACGATCATCAACGGCAATCCGATCGCGATCAACACGCCCGGCGGCCCGCGCGTCGTTGCAATCTTCGATATCCGGGCGCGCAATCTCGGACTGTTCCGCCTCGGCGGTATCGACTTCAGCGCGAACTACACCCGCGACACGGGCTTCGGATCGATCGATGCCAGCTTCGGCGGCAACCTGCAGACGGTCAGGACCAACCAGGTCAGCCCGCTGGCCCCGCAGGTGGACCTCCTCGACACCAACGAGCCCGTCCTGCGGTTCTCGGCAACCCTGGGCGCCAATGTCGGCAAATTCCGCGCCCGGCGAGCCTCTATCACACCCACGGCTACGATACGGTGCGGTCTTCCACGCGGCTGCAGGACCGCATCGGCGCCTTCGACGTGGTCAACCTGTTCTTCAAGTACGACTTCGAAGGCGGCGGCCTGACCGACGATCTGGCGCTGACGCTGCACGTCAACAACGTGCTGGATACGTCGCCCCCGGTGTTTCGCGACGGTGCCGCACGCCAAAACGGCTTCCCGAGCGGCCAGAGCCAGACTCTCGGCCGCGTGGTCCAGTTCGGCCTTAGCAAGAAGTCCTAGTTCGCCATGACGCGGGGCGCCGGAAACTGGCGCCCCGCGATCTTCAGGCACTCTTTCAGACGCTCTCGCTTTGCGACTAGGCAAACGAAGTGCTGGAGCGACAACGGGCCTGGAGGAATTCTTATGCCGGAATGATGGGATTGTTCATGCCGAGGCGCATTTCAGATACAGGGGCAATGCGCTGGATTATTCCGAAGGGTAATCCCATTCGCGGTCTCAAATCCCATCGCGCAGCTGCCCGTAAGGCATCTGAAGAAGCCGGTGTCCATGGGAAAACGTCGCGCAAACCCATTGGCAAGTTTCGCTATAGGAAGCACCCGCTAGGCATATCTGATGCTGATGTCGGCGTAACGGTCTTTCCAATGCGCGTTACCGAACAGCTTCCTGATTGGCCGGCGCGCCGCCAGCACCAGCGCAAATGGCTCGATCCCATTTCCGCTTCGAGGCTTGCGAGCGATCCGGGACTCACACGTCTCTTACGGGTCTTCAGCCTCACAGCTCAATTATGAACCAACAGCCGGTATCAGAGAAGTTGTAGCACGCCGATAATGGCTGCTATGTCTGTACGCTCACGCTCAATCCGGAAGCCCGCCGGTATATTGGGCGCGCGGCCTAGATCAGCTTGTCTTCGCCGAATTGTTCCACGGCATGGGCCACCCACCCGATGCTGCGTCCCAGAGCGAAGAGCCTAAACGACGCATCTTCAGGCAGATGCCCGAGCCGGAGGTATCAGGACCGTGAGCGCAAAATCGATATTGGGGCGTAGACCACACACCTCCTCGACTTCCGCGCAGAGGTCATCGGCCACAGCATATCCCGGCAAGATTTCGAACAGCGCCGCGGCGCGCGGGTCGCCCATCGGATAGAGGGGGTGGCCGAACCCAGGCAAATGTCGGTGAGCGGCCAATGCCTGGCGAACTGCAATGACCGGGCCGCGCCGCTGAGCCTCGTCCAGCAAGGCAAGAGCCGCAGCGCCCGCGCCGCCATGCCGCGGCCCGGTCAGGGCGGAAAGGCCGGCCAGCAGACATGCCGCCACCGGTGCACCCGTCGACGCCGCGACACGAACGGAAAAGGTCGAAGCGTTGAGTTCGTGGTCGGCGAGGAAAATCGAACGCGCGGCGCAGCGCCTCGACATAGTCCCCGTCCAGCGACCAGCCGCTCGCAAGCCGCCTATCCAGCGCTTCCTTGATCGGCGCCGCACCGAATGCTTCAGCCAGCCGCGATATTGCAGCCTCCCCATCTACGAAGAGCCTGTCCCGGCTGCGCCCGAGACCCGGATAGCTTTCCGGAACAAGCGCTGCGAGCGCCGAAAAAGGCTGGCTGGGCGCTTCCTTCGGGGAAAGCGAAAGCGTGACCGGCCGACCAGCCTGCCAAAGAATCTCTGCGGCGTCTTCCCAGGCGACCGATCGCGCCAGCAAGGTCGCGTCGGTTCCCCGATAGATCAACCTCCCCTGATGGACCGTCGAGATCGCGGTTTCGAGCGACGGCTCGCCCCAGGACATCGCGCTACTCGAACGGCGGCCCGGCCGCGGCCGCGCGGACCGCCGAGCACGCAAGTCTTCGATGTCGCCCGCGCTGTAGAGACTTCGGCGCGGGTCGTCCGGATCGGAGCGGACACTGATCCGACCGCGGCTGACATAGGCATAGAGCGTCGGTTGCCGGCACGCCGAGGCGGGCGAGCGCGGCGATGCGATCGATCCAATCGTCCATATATTGATATAATTGATCAAGATTGATGATTCTTCAAGGAAATATCATGTCTGCCGCATCGAAACCGCTAGGAGCGATCAAATGGCGAATGGTTTGGACGATGTCGTCGCGGCGGAAACCGTACTGTCGGATGTAGACGGGCTAGCGGGCCGGCTGATTATCAGAGGCAAGACACTCGCCGAGATATCCGGGCGCTGGTCGTTTGAAGACGTTGTCGGACTCCTCTTCGAGGAATTCTTCGCCAACCTGCCGGCAGGCGAGGACTTGACCCGTGCAATCGGCGCCGCGCGGTGCGAGGTTTTCGGACGGATCAACTCCTCGCTGGGCAGGCTCGCACCGCTTCCAATCTACGATGGCGTGCGCGCAGGGCTGGCCATGATGCCCGACGGCGAAAGCCTGGAAGATGCCTTGTGCCTGCTTGCGGCACCCGCCGTACTCACCGCTGCCCTGTTACGACGTCAGGCTGGTAGCGCCCCGATTGCGCCCGACGCGGCGGCCGGGCACGCCGCGGACATGCTGCGGATGACGGGACGCAACGATGCCGACGGGTTTATCGCGCGAGCGCTCGACGCCTATCTGGTGACCGTCAGTGACCACGGCCTCAACGCCTCTACGTTCGCGGCAAGGGTTGTCGCCTCGACCCATGCCGGCCTTACGTCCTCGGTCCTGGCCGGGATGAGCGCGCTCAAGGGCCCGCTTCACGGCGGAGCTCCCGGCCCTGTCATCAAGATGCTCGACGAGATCGCACGCGAAGGCGATGCCCGGCCCTGGCTCGAACGCGAAGTACGCGCGGGCGGCCGTCTGATGGGGTTCGGCCATCGCATCTACAAGACGCGAGACCCCCGCGCCGATGCGCTGAAGGCAGCGGTCGAGCGACTGCGCGGGCTGCCGGCAATCACCGAACGCCTGGCCTTTGCCGAACAGGTCGAAGGCGAAGCCCTGGCCGTACTCCGTCAGGAAAAGCCCGGCCGGCCGCTCGACACCAACGTCGAGTTCTTTACCGCGCTGCTGCTCGAGGCGGCGGGCTTCCCGCCCGAAGCCTTCACCTGCCTGTTCGCTGCAGGACGGGTTGCAGGTGCTGTTCGGATTCTATCGTGTTTCCCTATTAACCTTAGCAATA
>JASGIN010000009.1:0-84375 GCA_049841015.1 Nocardioides sp. | reverse complement strand
TGAACACGCAC
Source organism: Nocardioides sp. (assembly GCA_049841015.1). GTDB lineage: Bacteria > Actinomycetota > Actinomycetes > Propionibacteriales > Nocardioidaceae > Nocardioides. Next base: position 84,364 of record JASGIN010000009.1, on the reverse strand, counting down.
GAGAATTTCCAGGGTGGGCACAGCCCCGTCCTGTTGGGGGAAGTTCGTGAGCTCGCCACGCGAGCCTACGAGGCACGAGTCGTCGCCGACTGCGAGGACAAGCTTCACGCCGTTCGCTCGGGCCTGGCCGGCCTGGCCGGGGCGCTGCACATCCTGACGACGGGTCCGCAGGACCTGCCCGAGGGTTCGCGCGAGCGTCTCGAGTCCATGGTCGTCGCCGAGGTCGAGCGGCTGCAGCGCCTCGTCGCGCCTGCGGACGCCACCGAGGCCGGCGACATCGCGCTCGAGCCGGTCGACATCGACCGGGTCCTGGCCGACGTCGTCCTGTCCCGCCGCTCGGCGGGTCAGGAGGTCGCGTGGAGCGGCACCGGCCTCACCGCCTGGGCGCGGCGCGACGACCTCGTCGAGGTCGTCAACATCCTGCTGGTCAACGCCTGGCGGCATGCCGGGGGTTCACCGGCCCGGATCGACGTCACCGACCTCGGCGGCTCGCTCCAGATCGCGGTCAGCGACCGCGGTCCGGGCGTGCCCGACGCGCTCCGTGAGTCCATCTTCGAGCGTGGCGTACGCCGCGCGTGCTCGCCCGGGCAGGGCCTGGGGCTCGCGATGGCGCGAGACCTCGTGGCCGATCTGGGTGGCTCGCTCGAGCTCCGCTCGTCGGCCGAGGGTGCCTGCTTCGTCGTGACCCTGGGGACCACGGCCACGATGCACGGTGCCGCGTGAGCGGCCGGCTGACCCGCGTCACGGTGGTCGACGACCACTCGCTGTTCGCGGAGACGATGGCGATCGCCCTGCGCGGGCAGTCGTTCCAGGTCCAGTGCGCCGTGCCCGACGCGACGACGACGTTCGCCTCGTTGGCGCGCAGCGTCGTCCAGAGCTCGCCGGCGATCGTCCTGCTCGACCTCGACCTCGGGGTCGTCGGCGACGTCATGCGGCTCGTGGCGGCACTGTCCGGCAACGGCGTCTCCGTCGTGGTCGTGACCGGCTCGGCGGACAAGGTCCGGCACGGTGAGGCCCTGGCCAACGGAGCGCGCGCCGTCGTGCCCAAGACCGCGCCGTTCGCCGAGATCGTCGGCACCGCCGACCGCATCCGCAACGGTCTGCCTGCGATGCCGCGTGCCGACCGTGAGGCCCTGCTGCGCACCTACCGCGCCGATGCGGAGTCGCTGACCGAGCTGCGCCAGCGGTTCCACCTGATGACGCGGCGGGAGGCCGAGGTCCTCGGCCGCCTGATGGCCGGTGAGCAGGTCACCGAGATCGCCAAGGCCCGCTTTGTCTCCGAGTCGACCGTACGGACCCAGGTGAAGTCGATCCTGGCCAAGCTGCAGGTCAGCTCGCAGCTCACCGCGGTCGGGCTGGCGCACAAGGCGCGCTGGCAGCCGCCGCAGGTCGAGGGCGACGACGCTCCGGCCAAGCCGCCGAGGCGCGGGTTGGTCGCGGCCGGCTGAGCCGCCGCTGGATAGCATCGGCGGATGCCTGCGGATCCGACGACCAGCTCGTCCGACACACCGTCCGACTTCGACGACCACTCCCTCGCCGCCTGGCTTGCCGACGCGGCGGGGGAGCGGTTGTTGGAGGTCCGGCAGCAGGGACTCACCGGGCGTGACCTGAAGGACGCGGGCGACCGCGCCGCTCAGGAGGTGCTCGCGCGGCTTCTGGCCGAGCACCGTCCCGATGACGCCGTCCTCTCCGAGGAGGCCGCCGACGACAAGGCGCGGCTGACCGCCTCGCGGGTCTGGATCATCGACCCTCTCGACGGCACCCGCGAGTTCTCCGAGCCTCCTCGCGACGACTGGGCCGTGCACGTGGCTCTCTGGGAGGACGGCGACCTGACGGCCGGCGCCGTGGCGCAGCCTGCTCTGGGCCGCACCTTCCACACGGGGGAGCCGCCCGTCGTGCCCCCGCGCACCAGCCAGCGCCCGCGCATCGCCGTCTCGCGGACCAGGCCGCCGGCGTTCGTGGAGGCTCTCGCCGAGGAGATCGGGGCCGACCTGGTGCCGATGGGCTCCGCCGGGGTCAAGGTGATCTCGGTCGTGCGCGACGTGACCGACGCCTACGTCCACGCCGGCGGGCAGTACGAGTGGGACAACGCCGCCCCGGTCGCGGTCGCCCGCGCCGCGGGGCTCTTCTGCTCTCGTGTCGACGGCTCGGAGCTGCGCTACAACCAGGACGACGTCTCGCTGCCGGACCTGATCGTGTGCCGGCCGGAGCTGTCGGAGCAGATCCTGGAGTTCGTACGTCGTCACGGCACCGACTGACCGGGATTCGCCCAACTCGGCAATGCTGTTCGTGCCGCGTTCACCGGTGTTGAGCGCGCCGTTGGTCTGACTCCAGGACTTTTCTCTCGTGACGGCCCACGGTGGGGCCGGCCGGTACGAGAGCACGAGCGTGACCACGATTCCTGTTCCGGGATGCCCGTTCGAGGGCCACCCCACCCCCCGCGCACACGCGCGCTCCCTCCGGCCGGGCCCCGAGTCCACCGTCAGCGGGCCCGGCCGGTCCACCTCGGGACTCCTGGGAGGCCCGGGCCGTTGACCAGCGTCCCCGTCCAGGACCCGCCGGCCGAGGCGGCGACCTCGCCCCGACGGCTGTCCCGGAAGCCGACCGGCAGCGACGCGGTCTTCGTCTACGTCTCGCGCGCGGTCGGCGCGTCGGTGCTGGTCATCACCGGCGGGATCGGGATCTTCCTGGCGCTGCAGTCGATCCCGACGCTGCGCCACTACGGTCCGGCGTTCTTCAGCGTCCACCGCGGCTGGAACTTCGACACCGACCAGGTCAGCGTGGCCTCGCTGCTGGTCGGCACGGTCGAGGTGGCCCTCATCGCCATCTCGATCTCGTTCCCCCTGGCGCTCGCCACGGCGCTCTACATCAGCGAGTACGCACCGCCGAAGCTCCAGGCGACGCTGATCTCGGCGATCGACCTGATGGCGGCGGTGCCCTCGATCGTCTACGGGCTCTGGGGCCGTGACCTGATCCAGCCGCACGCCGGCACGGTGGCGATGTTCGTCGACCGCCATGTCGGACCGCTCGCGGTACACGGCGCCGTCCGGTCGGGGCTGGTGCTGCTGATGCTGGTCGGGGTGCTGATCGGCTTCTCGGCCCGCTGGACGCTGGGTCGCGAGGAGCTCTGGGCGAGGATCCCGTTCTTCGTGGCGGCCGCGGCCGCCATCGCGCTGATCCCCGTCTGCCTCACCGTGAACGCCGATCCGAACGCCGCGAACCTCGCCCCCCAGGCGTCGTCGTTCCAGAAGAGCGCGTTCATCGCCGGCATCGCGGTCTCGATGATGGTGCTGCCGATGGCCTGCGCGATCATGCGTCAGGTCTTCAGCCAGACCCCTCCGGGCGAGAAGGAGGCGGCGCTCGCCCTCGGCTCGACCAAGTGGGGGATGATCCGGGCCGTCGTCCTGCCCTTCGGCAAGGGCGGCATCATCGGCGGCACGATGCTCGCCCTCGGTCGGGCGCTCGGCGAGACGATCGCGGTCCTGCTGATCATCAACCAGGTCTTCCAGATCAAGCCCAACGTCCTCGAGACCGGCACCGCCACGGTGTCCTCGACGATCGCGGCGCAGTTCGGGGAGGCCACCGGCATCCAGCTGAAGGCACTGCTGACCGCCGGCTTCGTCCTCTTCGTCATCACGCTCGTGGTCAACACGCTCGCCGCGATCGTGGTCAGTCGCAGCCGGTCCGGGGAGTCGACCTCGTGACCGCCGTGCTCGACCGCGACCCGGCCCCGGTGGACGACGCTCCGCGGACCGTCATCCCCGACCACGGGCCTGACACGGCCCCGCCGGTCCCGCGCACGTCGCTCGGCGTCCTGCCGCTGGAGTACCGGTTCCTGTCCTGGGGTGCCCGGTTCGCCGCTCTCGGGCTGGGGTGGCTGCTGACCGAGCGCGTCCTGCCGGTCCAGGGATTCGGCTGGTTCGTGGTGTTCGCAGCCCTGGCGAACGTCGTCCTGCTGGCCGTCGGCACGCTGGTGATCGACACCCCGATCGCGATGGCGGACCGAGTCGCGCAGTGGGTCGTCTCCGCTGGGGCGCTGGTCGTGATGGCCGCGCTCGCCTCGACGATCGGCTTCGTCTTCAAGCGCGGCTGGCCGGCCCTGCACCACTGGAACTTCTTCACCCAGACGATGCACACGACGCTTCCCGACGCGCCGTACAACCAGGGCGGCGTGCTGCAGTCGGTCGTCGGCACCCTGATCGAGATCGGCATCGCGGTGGCGATCACCCTTCCTCTGGGCGTCGGCACGGCCGTCTACATGAACGAGGTCGGCGGCCGCTTCGCTCGGATCATCCGCACGGTGGTCGAGGCGATGACGGCACTGCCCTCGATCGTCGCCGGCCTGTTCGTCTACTCGTTCTGGATCATCTCGCTGCACCAGCCGCGATCGGGCTTCGCCGGCGCGATGGCGATCGGCGTGATGATGCTGCCGATCGTGGCGCGTGCGTCGGACGTCGTGCTGCGCGTCGTCCCGGGCAACCTGCGCGAGGCGTCGCTCGGCCTGGGTGCCAGCCGCTGGCGCACGATCTGGCACGTCGTGCTGCCGACTGCACGACCGGGCCTGGCGACCGCGCTGATCCTCGCCGTCGCACGCGGCGTGGGTGAGACCTCGCCGGTGCTGATCGCGTCCGGCTACGCGACGTTCCTGGTCACCCAGCCGTTCCACGGCGTCATGAGCTCGCTGCCGCTCTCGGTCTACAACAGCGTCATCGCGCCGGAGCCGCAGGCGGTCGTGCGTGGCTACGCGACGGCCGCGGTGCTGCTGATGCTGGTCCTGATCCTGTTCGTGATCGCGCGCCTGCTGGCCCGCCCGCCGTCGGCCAAGCCGTCGCTGCGCCGACGCATCCAGCGCTCCCTCCAGTCCCGACGCCCGAGTCCCGAGGTGGCCGAGTGAAGACCCGACCGTTCCGACCCGCCGCGCTGATCAGCGCGTTCGTGGCGCTTGGCATCGTCGTCCTGTTCGCCGCGTCACCGGCCGGTGCACGCACGGAGTACGCCGAGATCGAAGGCTCCGGCTCGACCTGGGCCTACGGGATCATCGCGCCCTGGATCGCCCAGGTGCAGGCGGCCTACGGCATGCAGATCACGTTCAACCAGTCCGGATCGTCGCAGGGTCGCAAGGACTTCGCCAACGGAGTCACCGACTTCGGCGACTCCGACATCCCCTACCAGGGCGTCGACCCGACGACCGGCCAGACGGATGCCAGCAAGCGTTCCTACGCCTACCTGCCGGTCGTGGCCGGCGGCACGGCGTTCACCTACCACGTCACCGTCGCCGGGCACCTCGTCACGAACCTCCGCCTGTCGGGCGAGACCCTCGCGAAGATCTTCACCAACAAGATCACCAACTGGAACGACTCCGAGATCACCAAGGAGAACGGCGGTCACGCGCTGCCGTCGGAGACGATCAAGCCGGTGGTCCGCTCGGACGGGTCGGGCGCGACGGCCCAGTTCACGCTCTGGATGGACAAGCAGTACCCGTCGATCTGGCGGCCCTTCAACGGCGGCAAGGCAGGCGTGACCTCGATCTACCCGCGGCAGGGAAACCAGATCGCCGTGGCCCAGGACGCCGGTGTCATGAACACCATCAAGGGCGCCGGCGGCGAGGGTGAGATCGGGTACACGGAGTACTCCTACCCACTGCAGGCGCACTACCCGGTGGTGTACGTCGAGAACCGCGACGGCTACTACGTCCAGCCCACGCAATACAACGTGGCGGTCGCGCTGACGCAGGCGAGCATCGTCGGCTGCACCAAGGGCGGCTCCTGCAACCCCAGCGGCGTTCCCGCGAACAGCTATCTGACCCAGAACCTCGACAAGGTCTACACGTACAAGGACCCGCGGACCTACCCGCTGTCGTCGTACTCCTACATGATCGTGCCGACCTCGAAATCGGATCAGCGCCTGACGGTGCCCAAGCGACAGACCCTCGCGGACTTCCTCAGCTACGACCTCTGCACCGGACAGCGCCTGGCCGGCCCCTACGGCTACTCGCCACTCCCGCTGAACCTGGTCAAGGCGGCGTTCGGCCAGCTGGAGAAGCTCGGACCCGACGCGCAGGGCGGCGCGGTGTCGGGCGTCAAGATCAAGAACCCGTCGGCCAACCTCGCCAGCTGCGACAACCCGACGTTCGTGAAGGGCAACCTAGCCGCCAATCACCTGGCCCAGATCGCACCCCTGCCGCTGGCGTGCCAGAAGGCCACGGCGCAGCCGTGTGGCGACGGGACCCTGCCGCCGGGCACCAACGGCAGCAACGGGAACAACAGCGGGAACGGCAACGGCAACAACAGCGGCGACGGGACCGACAACAGCGGGTCGAACACCGGCGACGGCACCGCACCACCTGGCGGGAACACCCCCACCTCAGGTGATGGCACCAACACCGGCGACACGTCCGGCGACGGCACCACCACCGAGGCCAGCACGACTCCCACGTCGACGGTGCTGCCCGCGCAGCGGACCAGCTCCTCAACCATCTGGGTCTGGACCGCAGGCATCCTGCTGCTCGCCATCGTGCTGATCCCCGGCCTGTTCGTCGCCTGGATGAACCGCCGCAAGGGCGTGGCCCCGTGACGCGGCTGATGCGGCTCCTGGCCCTGGTCGCCGCCCTGGCCTTCGCCGGCGCGGGCGTCGTCGTCACCCTGCCCGGGTCGTCGGCATCGGCCAAGCAGGGCTGCGCCGAGTCCTACGGGACGTCGACGAAGGGCGACTCCTGGAGCGCCACCGAACCCCTCCAGCGGAGCTTCTACGACGCCTCCGGGCCGACCACCACCAGCAACTGCATCCGCCTCTCCGTCGACAAGCACACCGACCTCCAGGACCACGAGCGGATCACCGTGACGTGGTCGGGCGCACATGTCACCGGCGGCCGCTCGCTCAACCCGTACGGCGAAACCGGCCTCCCGCAGGAGTACCCGGTCGTGCTGATGGAGTGCCGAGGGCTCGACCCGAAGGACTACGCCAGCGGGAACGTCCCGAAGAACGCCGAGGCGGTCTCGCCCGACACCTGCTGGACCAACACCTACTTCCAGCGGACCAACTCGGCCAACCCCGGACAGGGCATCTGGGAGCAGGACGCCGACAACGGCGACGCCACCGACCACATCCAGGGCATCGACCCGACCAGGATCCCGGCCGACTGCAACGTCAACAGCCAGTTCGACTACCTGATCACGCCGTTCCTCGCCACCAACGGCAAGGAGTACGCCGGCTGCTCGTCGCAGTCGATGCCCCCCGAGGCCACGGTCAGCTCGGTGAGCATCCCCAACGAGGTCTACGCCTTCACCAACACAGACGGCACCGGCAGCTTCCCCTTCGAGGTGCGGACCTCCCTGGAGAACCAGTCGCTGGGCTGCTCGGCCACCGTGAAGTGCACGCTCGAGGTGATCCCGATCGACGGGATCAACTGCGACGACACCGACGCCACGGCGCCGTGCAACGAGACCGGCGACCTCCCCCCGGGTCAGGTCAACAACGGCCAAGCGCCTGAGGACGCCGTCGCTCCGGCGTTCTGGGCCTCGCCCTCCAACTGGGAGCGCCGGATCCCGGTCCCGCTCGGCTTCGCGGAGCCGCCCAGTGTCTGCACCGTCGCCAAGGCAGGCGCCCCCGTGCCCTTCTACGGCTCGGAGCTGCTCGACCAGGCCGCCCTGCAGTGGATCCCGGCGTACTGCCTGAACAAGAAGCGCTTCAACTGGCAGGACAACGCGATGCCCGACGACGCGGCGTTCGGCCTCATGCAGGCCGGGACCGCCGCGGCGGCCGAGGTCTCCGGTCGTGGGGAGAGCGATACGGGCGTGGGCTACGCGCCGACGGCGGCGACGGGGTGGGCGGTCGCGTTCGACATCGACAAACCCGCGAACGCCGGTCAGCAGACGACGATCAAGCTCAACGCGCTGCTGCTCGCCAAGCTGCTCACCGAGTCCTATCCCGGCTCCACGACCGTCGCGGCCGACCACCCGGGCTTCAAGACCAACCCGCTGTCGCTGAACCTCGACCCGGACTTCTACAAGCTCAACCCCGGACTCGACCTCACCCACTGGTCGGAGGCGGCGGCCACGATCCTGGCGACTTCGACGAGCTCGAAGGTGATGAGCGAGGTCTCGTCGTACATCGCCTCGGACCCGAAGGCCATGGCGTTCATCGACGGCAAGGCCGAGCACGACGGCCCGTACACGATGCACGTCAACCCGGCGTACCAAGGCATGAAGCTGCCGGTGGACTCCTGGCCGCAGCTCGACACCTGGCAGTTCAAGTCGGCCCCGAACTCCTGCCTCAAGGCGCAGGGCAAGTCGATGCCGCCGTACATGCCGCTGATCGCCAACCCGATGACGAGCATGCAGCTGGTGGCGCAGGCGCTGCTCTACAACTGGCCCAACGTCGAGACCGGCTGCACCGGGACCGGCACGGCGAGCGATCCGTACCAGCTCGGCCGGATCGCCCCGCAGGGCTACGGCAACCGCTTCATGCTCGGCCTGGTGACGCTGGGCGACGCCGAGCGCTACGGGCTCACCACCGCGCAGCTCCAGGCAGCGCCGGGGCACTACATCGCCGCGGATCCGGCGGGCATCAAGGCCGCGCTGTCGCTGGCGAAGCCGACCTCGAAGCTGCGGCCGTTCGACCTGACCCAGGCCAGCATCCGGAAGTCCACGAAGGCCTACCCGGGCTCGATGCTCGTCTACACGGCTGCCAAGACCTACGGCCTGCCGAAGTCGACCGCGGCGGACGTCGCGCAGTTCATCCGGGTCTCCTCGACCGAGGGACAGAAGTCAGGGCGCGGCAACGGCCAGCTCGCCGCCGGCTACGTCCCGATCGTGAAGTCCGGGGTGACCAAGGGTCTCTACGGGCAGGCCCGGAAGGTGGCGGCCGCGGTCGCGGCGCAGAAGGCCCCTCCGAGCCAGAAGCCCCCGGGCGGCGGCAACCCCCCTCCGAGCCACCCGTCAGGGAGCCAGCCGCCTCCGACCACGCCGAGCGACGCCCCCACCGGTGGGCCGCCGGCGAGCAAGCCACCGGCTCCGACCGGCAGCACCGGCCCCGTAGCGAGCGGACCCATCGTCACGACCGCGGCGGTGACGTCGCGCACGGGCGGGGGCCTGCTGCTGGCCCTGCTCGGCGTCGGTGTCGTGGCCAGCCTCGGCGTGCTCATCGGTCGGATCTACCTGTGGCAGAAGGGGGTGCGATGGGCGCCGCGACCCTGACCCGGCCCCGGCCGAGGTCGGCGACCCCGGCGCGCCTGATCCGACCCGGAGAGGCCGCCGAGACGTTCTACGTCGTCTCGTCGGCCTGCACGATCGTCCTGCTGGTCTGCGCGTGGGTGCTCCTGCAGATGCTCGTGCTCGGTCGGCTGAGCGAGTCGCGGGCGCAGCACCTGCTCTACAACGAGTACCGCTCGCAGCTGGCGACGGAGACGGCCCCCAGCGGCGCCCTCGACTACGACGGCAAGCCCGTCGCCGAGGGCAGCCCCGTGGCGCTGATGTCGATCCCCGCGCTGGGGATCAGCGACGTGGTCGTCGACGGCACCGCCTCCGGGGACCTCCTCGACGGCCCCGGGCACCTCCGCACCACGCCGCTGCCGGGCAACGCCGGGACGTCGCTGGTGATGGGCCGCGGAGCGACGTACGGCGCGCCGTTCGCGAAGATCACCTCGCTCCGCCCGGGAGACCAGATCCTGGTCCTGGGCGCCCAGGGCCAGGTGACCTACACCGTCACCGACGTACGCCGGGCCGGCGACCCCATCCCGGCGGCTCCGGTGGGCAGCTCCGCAGGTCGGCTGATCCTGGCCACCGCCGACGGCTCCGGCTTCCTGTCGTCGTTGCGGGCCCGCGACGTGGTCTACGTCGACGCCGACACCCACAAGGCCTTCCCCTCCGGCCCGGTCTACCCGGCCGTTCCGAACGCCGAGAAGACGATGCAGCACGACCCCGCGGCGTGGCCGCTGCTCGTGCTGCTGCTGGCGTTCCTCGCGGCGCTGGTGCTCGCGGTGAGCATCGCGCGCCGACATGTCCGCGCGACGTTGGTGTGGCTCGTGGCCACACCGGTCGCGATCGCGCTGGCGTGGGGCGTGACCGACCAGGTCATGCGCCTCCTCCCGAACTTGATGTAACCGCATCGAGATGAAGAAAGAACACGAGATCAGGAGCAACTGATGTCTGTCCGTAAGACAAGCGCCAAGTTGGGGCTGGCCACCGTGGCCGCCTGCGCCCTGGCACTCACCGTGTTGGCGCCTGCCAACGCGGACACCAAGCCCGGCACCGGAGGGGTGAACGGCACCTACACCCTCGGGACCACCGTCATCGGCGTGGGCTCCGACACGATCCAGTGGGTCGACGACCAGCTCTCCAAGGACTACGACAACCAGGCCTCCACGCCGTCGCCCGCCTGGGCCGACTTCGACGCCTGCCTCGGGAACACCTCGGCAGACGCACCTGGCAAGGGAGACAACCCGGACGGATCGGGCTTCCCTTGCGGCGCCGACCACACCGGCACCCAGGCCGGCGTGAAGCGTGACGAGGGCGTCGTCGACGCGGCCGCCGCCGGCGGCTCGCTGCCGAGCGGCTCGGGCGACGGTCGCACGCTGCTGCGCACGCCGTCCGACAAGCTGTTCGGGGACGTCGCCTACGGCCGCTCGTCGGGCCCGATCAACACCACCGACCTGGCGGCCGGTGAGATCGCCCTCCCGTTCGCGGTCGACAAGATCGTCGTGGTCACCCACCCGGGTGGTCCCGCGCCCGCGTCGCTGACGGGCCAGCAGATCCTCGGGATCTTCAACGGCACCTACACCAACTGGAACCAGGTGGGCGGCAAGAACGCCGCGATCCACCCGTACATGCCGAAGGCCGGCTCGAGCACGCTGAACGCCTTCGAGTCCTTCCTCGCGGCCCTGGACGGCGTGAACGAGGCCCCGGGCAGCGACAACGACCCGACCTCGCACTCGGCCGCCTCGCAGACCTGGCAGGGCCCGGGCGGCACCATCAACGACGGCAACTGGAACACCGGCTCGGCCAACGTCGAGGAGCACGACCCCTCGGTGACGATCGCCGACAAGGCCGCGATCGAGCCGTTCTCCTACGGCCGGGCGCAGCTGGCCAACGGCGCGTCGCAGACCGTCCGCATCGAGGGCGGCTGGTCGCGTGACCGCGAGCTGTACCACGTCGTGCGCGGCGCGGCGATCGCCGGTGCCGACACCACGCCGTTCCTGTACGGCAGCGACGGCAACGTGCTGGAGAACCTCTTCTCCAACACCGGTTGGGTGTGCACGAACGCCACGGCCCAGGCCGACATCGCCAACGCCGGCTTCTGGCCGCTGCAGACCGGCACGACCTCCGGCAAGTGCGGTGTGAAGAACACCAACACGGAGGACACCATCGACGCCACCGCCTCCAACGGTGTCGGCGAGGGCGCCGCGACCACGACCAGCGCCTTCTACTCGGGCGGGGCCATCCACATCACCATCAGCAGCAACGGTGGCACCCCGGCGGGCAAGGTCCAGGTCGTGGCCGCCGCTCCGGGTACGCCGGGCAACCACCCGGCCGCGTCCTTCCACTCGGTGGTGTCCCTGGCCAACGACGGGACGGCCACCGTGCCGGTGCCGTCCGGTGTCACGGGTCAGCAGGCGATCGACGTCGCCTACCTGCCGAGCGACTTCGGTGGGAACGGCACCACGGGCCACGCGGCCATGGGCTCGTCGTACTTCCACTTCGACGCGAAGGTGTCGGCGAAGAAGGTCGGGACCTCGGTCAAGGCCAAGGCCAAGCCGGCGACGCTCGCCAACGCCAGCAAGAAGTCGAAGGTGACGGTCACCGTGAAGGCTTCCTCGGGTTCGGCCAAGCCGACCGGCAAGGTCACCTTGATGCTCGGCTCGAAGAAGGTCGGGACGGGCACGCTGAAGAAGGGCAAGGTGACCATCACGGTCAAGGGCTCCTCGCTCAAGAAGGGCAAGAACCACCTCGTCGTGAAGTACGCCCCCAAGGGCAGCTTCAAGGCACCCAGCAAGGCAGCGAAGGTCACCATCACGCGCACCAAGTGAGGTGATCCGCACGGTGGTGGACCGGGGCTCGGCCCGGTCCACCACCGTGGCTCCATCAGTCGACCGAACCGAATCGAGAGCACGAGTCCCATGAGCACGACCGAACAGACGCAGGCGATCCCCGCCGTCGACGTTCCCGGCGGGAACGCTGACGCTGCAGCGCCGTCGAGCCGGCTGGCCACGCTCGACGCTCGGGGAGTGAGCGCCTGGTTCGGCGACCACCTCGTCCTGGACCGGGTGTCGCTGACGATGCCCGCCGGTGGGATCACGGCGCTGATCGGACCCTCGGGGTGCGGCAAGTCGACGTTCCTGCGGACCCTGAACCGGATGCACGAGCTGGTGCCGAGCGCCAAGCTCGCCGGCGAGGTGCTGCTGGACGGGCAGGACATCTACGCGCCCGACAAGAAGCTCACCGACGCCCGCCGCGAGATCGGCATGGTGTTCCAGAAGCCCAACCCCTTCCCGGCGATGTCGATCCAGGACAACGTGCTCGCCGGCCTCAAGCTGACGGGCACCAAGGCCTCGCGCTCGGCCAAGGAGGACCTGGTCGAGCACTGCCTGCGACTCGGCGGTCTCTGGAACGAGGTCAAGGACCGGCTCGACGCCCCGGGCGGCAGCCTCTCCGGCGGTCAGCAGCAGCGCCTGTGCATCGCCCGCTCGATGGCCATCCGGCCGCGCGTGCTCCTCATGGACGAGCCGTGCTCGGCGCTCGACCCGACCTCGACCCGGGTGATCGAGGAGACGATGAAGTTCCTCGCACAGGAGGTCACCATCGTCATCGTCACGCACAACATGCAGCAGGCCGCGCGGGTCTCGGACCAGACGGCGTTCTTCCTGGCCTCGCACAACACTCCGGGCGTCATCGTCGAGCACGGCGACACCGCGGCGATGTTCAGCGACCCCCAGGACCCCCGCACCGCCGACTACGTCAACGGCCGCTTCGGCTGACGCTGCTGCCCTCGGTGGTTGAGGAAGGCGCTCCGCGCTGGAGTCGGTGGTTGAGGAAGGCGCTCTGCGCCTGTCTCGAAACCACCCCTGGGTATCTACCCGCCTCGCGCGAGCCTCCTCTTCTCGATCGTCGGGGGAGGCAGTCATGTGGGACACGGTGGTGGAGAGCTCGACCCGCCTCTCGCACGACCTGCCGTGCCCGAGGTGCGGCCATGCGGGGCACCGCTTCCTGCCCTGCGACCGCTGCGATTGCGGGAACCGTGAGGACGCCGCCGCCGTCTGAACCCCATGCTGACTCGTCGACAGACGCTGCACGGTGCCGGAGCACTGGGCATCGCCGCGCCGTTGCTCGCCGCGTGTGGAGGGGGATCGACCCCGAGCATCCACGCCGGGGACTCGGGCGGGCTGCGGCTGGTCAGCGCGGACGTCCCGCAGGGTCCGGGCGACGTCGAGGCCACGGGCGGTGCGGTGTCGTCGATGTCGGCGTTCGCGCGCGACCTGTGGCGCGCGGTCGGCAAGCCGGACGACAACCTGGCGCTCTCGCCGTACTCCATCGCCGTCGCCCTGGCCATGACCGTCAACGGCGCCCGCGGCACGACGGCGGCGCAGATGCTCGAGGTCATGCACGTCGAGTCGCTCGCGACGTACAACGCCGGCATGGCCGCGCTCACTCAGCAGCTCGCGCGTCTGGACGGCCCGGTCAAGCTCGGCGACGACACGGTGGACGTCGCGCTGAGCACGGCCAACCAGCTCTTCGGGGACGGCGCCGTGCGCTGGCAGCCGTCCTTCCTGACGGTCCTCGCCAAGCAGTACGGCGCGGGCATGCGCACCGTGGACTTCGCCACCGCTCCCGAGACGGCTCGTGGCCTGATCAACGACTGGACCGCGGGCCAGACCCACGACCGGATCCCGGAGATCATGCCGGCCGGCACCGTCGACCCGTCGACGCGGCTCGTGCTGGTCGACGCGCTGTACTTCAAGGCGCCGTGGGCGGTCCCGTTCGAGGAGTCCATGACCAAGCCCGGCCCCTTCACCCGCGGCGACGGCTCCCGTGCCGACGTACCGATGATGTCGCTGGCGGAGGTACCGTCCTCCGCCGACGGCGAGCGCTACCGAGGCGCCCGACTCCAGTACGCCGGGGGAGCGCTGGCGATGACCCTCGCCCTGCCCGACCCGGGCGACGAGGAGGCCGCGCTCGGCGAGCTGCTCGACGAAGGCCTCGTCCGCGAGGGTCGGCCCGGGCTGCAGCTGACGATGCCCCGCTGGACCTACCGGGTCGCGACCGACCTCAAGGATCCGCTGCTCACGCTCGGGATGAGCACGGCGTTCGGAGGGGGCGCGGACTTCAGCGGCATGACGACCGCCGTGGACCTCCAGATCAGCGAGGCGCTCCACCAGACCTATGTCGCCGTCGACGAGAAGGGCACGGAGGCCGCGGCCGCGACCGCCGTCGGGATGGCGGAGTCGGCCATCGCTCAGAGCGCGCCCCCGCTCGTGCTCGACCGGCCGTTCCTGTACGTCATCCACGACACCGCCCACGGCACCCCCCTCTTCGTCGGCCGCGTCACCAACCCCACCCCTCGTTGAGTTGGCCCTCCGGGCTCGTTGAATTGGCCCCGGCGGCGTGTTCAGTGGCACTCCGTGGCTGAGGAGGCACCGGCAGGGCCAACTCACCAAACCCGGAGAGCCAACTCGACGCAGCCCGGAGAGCCAACTCAACGAGCCCGGAGAGCCAATTCAACGAGGATGCTGCCAAGGTGTACGCCGAGCGCACGGGCTGAACCCACCGCCCGCGCCGAGGAGGGACGATGAGCGCCTGGCTGCTGCTCGCCAGCGCCATCCTGTGCGAGGTAGGCGCCTCGCTGTCGCTGAAGAAGGCGCTCGACCAGCCGGTCATGTACGTCGTCGTCGCGGCGGGGTACGTCGCCGCGTTCGTCCTCCTGACCCTCACCCTGCGTGCCGGCGTCGGCATCGGAGTCGCGTACGGCGTGTGGGCGGCGTGCGGGGTCGCCCTCACGGCGATCGGCTCCCAGCTGTTCTTCGACGAGCCGCTCAACGCCGTCATGCTCGCCGGCCTGGCTCTCATCATCGGCGGCGTCCTGCTCGTGGAGCTGGGCGCCTCGCACTGACGCGCGAGCCCGTCGGCGCCGCCGACTATCGTGGGAGTCATCACCCCCTCCGCCAGCGGACTTGGGGGCGTTGGTGCTGTCTGCCCCCATCAGAGAAAGGCCCTGTGTGCTCTCCTCCCAGCTCTCCGACGCCGTGCTCGCCGAGCCTGCGCTGGCCGGAGCGCTCGCCGACACCACGCCGCTGGGCCGGCTCGACCTGACCGCGCCGGCCGGCGTCCGCCCGTTCCTGGTCGACGGCCTGGTCCGGGCGGGGCGCACGGTGCTGCTGGTGACGGCCACGGGTCGCGAGGCTGACGAGCTGACCGAGGAGGTCTCCTCGCTCGTCGACCCGGCGGCGGTGGCGTCGTTCCCGAGCTGGGAGACGCTGCCCCACGAGCGGCTCAGCCCGCGCAGCGACACGGTCGGCCGACGGCTGGCGGTGCTGCGCCGCCTGCGTCACCCGGGCTCCGACGCCACGACCGGACCGCTGCGGGTCGTGGTGGCGCCCGTGCGGTCGATCCTGCAGCCCCAGGTGCGTGGCCTGGGCGACCTGGAGCCGGTGGAGCTGGAGCCGGGCTCGGCCGCCGAGCTCGACGACGTGACCCGCCGCCTCGCCGACGCGGCGTACACCCGCGTCGACCTGGTCGAGAAGCGCGGCGAGTTCGCGGTCCGCGGCGGTCTCGTCGACGTGTTCCCGCCGACCGAGCAGCACCCGATCCGGGTGGAGTTCTGGGGTGACGAGGTCGAGGAGATCCGGTCGTTCGCGGTGGCCGACCAGCGCACCATCGAGAAGGTCGGGCGCCTGTGGGCTCCTCCGTGTCGCGAGCTCCTCCTGACCGACGACGTACGACGGCGCGCGGCCGCGCTGGGTGAGGCCCACCCGCAGCTGGCCGAGATGACCGACAAGATCGCGGCCGGGATCGCCGTCGAGGGGATGGAGTCGCTGGCCCCGGTCCTGGTCGACGAGCTCGAGCTGCTGGTCGACGCGATGCCCGACGACACGCTCGTGGTCGTGGTCGACCCCGAGCGGGTGCGCAGCCGCGCCCACGACCTGGTCGCCACGAGCGAGGAGTTCCTCGGGGCTTCCTGGGCGGCCGCGGCCGGTGGCGGCACGGCGCCGATCGACCTGGGCGCCGCGTCCTACCACGAGCTCGACGACGTCCTCGCCCACACCCGCGACCTCGGCCGACCGTGGTGGACGGTCAGCCCGTTCGGCCTCGACGACGAGCTCCTCGACGGCTCGGGGCGCACGGTCGCGGCCTCGCCGGTCGAGGGCTACCGCGGTGACATCGAGCGCGCCGTGGC
Source organism: Nocardioides sp. (assembly GCA_049841015.1). GTDB lineage: Bacteria > Actinomycetota > Actinomycetes > Propionibacteriales > Nocardioidaceae > Nocardioides. The sequence goes on along the minus strand of JASGIN010000009.1, from coordinate 67,981 downwards.
CGACCTGCGCGGCTGGCTCGCCGACGGCCACCGCGTCGTCGTGGTCCACCCGGCCCACGGGCCGGCCCAGCGCATGGTCGAGGTGCTCGCCGAGCACGACGTGGCGGCGCGCCTGGTCGAGCCCGACGACCTCACCCTCGAGCGGGGCCTGGTCACCGTGACGTGCGGGGCGCTCGCCCACGGCTTCGTCGCCGACGCCGCCGGCCTGGTGCTGCTCACCGGCGACGACCTGTCCGGTCAGCGCGGCGCCACCCGCGACCAGAGCCGGATGCCGACGCGACGCAAGCGCCAGATCGACCCCCTCGAGCTCGCGAAGGGCGACTACGTCGTCCACGAGCAGCACGGCGTCGGCAGGTTCGTCGAGATGCGCCGGCGCGAGGTGCAGGGCGCGACCCGCGAGTACCTCGTGCTCGAGTACGGCGCCAGCAAGCGCGGCGGGCCGGCCGACATGCTCTTCGTGCCGGCCGACGCCCTCGACCAGGTCACCCGCTACGTCGGCGGCGAGCAGCCCCATCTCGACCGGCTCGGCGGCTCCGACTGGTCCAAGCGGAAGAACCGCGCCCGCCGGGCCGTCCGCGAGATCGCCGCCGAGCTGATCAAGCTGTACGCCGCGCGCCAGGCGACGCAGGGCTTCGCCTTCGGTCCCGACACCCCGTGGCAGCGCGAGCTGGAGGACGCGTTCCCGTTCCACGAGACGCCCGACCAGCTGACCACCGTCGACGAGGTCAAGGCCGACATGCGGCAGACCGTGCCGATGGACCGGCTGGTCTGCGGCGACGTCGGGTACGGCAAGACCGAGATCGCCGTCCGCGCGGCGTTCAAGGCGGTCCAGGACGGCAAGCAGGTCGCCGTCCTCGTGCCGACGACGCTCCTCGTCCAGCAGCACCACACGACGTTCGCCGAGAGGATGGGAGCGTTCCCGGTCACGATCCGGTCGCTGAGCCGGTTCCAGACCGAGCGTGAGGCACGCGAGGTCGCCGAGGGTCTGCGCGAGGGCTCGGTCGACATCGTGATCGGCACCCACCGGCTCCTCAACCCCGACATCCGGCTGAAGGATCTCGGCCTGATCATCGTCGACGAGGAGCAGCGCTTCGGGGTCGAGCACAAGGAGCAGATGAAGCGGTTGCGCACCAGCGTCGACGTGCTGTCGATGAGCGCGACCCCGATCCCGCGCACACTCGAGATGGCGATCACCGGCATCCGCGAGATGTCGACGATCACCACGCCTCCCGAGGAGCGCCATCCGGTGCTCACGTACGTCGGCGGATACGAGGACCGCACCGTCACCGCCGCGATCCGGCGCGAGCTGCTGCGCGAGGGCCAGGTCTTCTTCATCCACAACCGCGTCCAGTCGATCGAGAAGGCCGCGGCCCGCATCCGCGAGCTGGTGCCGGAGGCGCGGGTCGCGACCGCACACGGGCAGATGGGGGAGCACCAGCTCGAGCAGGTCATGCTCGACTTCTGGGAGAAGCGCTTCGACGTGCTCGTGTGCACCACGATCGTGGAGTCGGGCCTCGACGTGTCCAACGCCAACACGATGATCATCGAGCGCGCCGACACCCTCGGGCTCTCGCAGCTCCACCAGCTGCGCGGACGCGTCGGGCGCTCAAGCGAGCGGGCGTACGCCTACTTCCTCTACCCGGCCGAGAAGCCGCTCACCGAGACCGCCCACGAGCGCCTTGCCACGCTCGCCCAGCACTCCGACCTGGGCGGCGGCATGGCGATCGCGATGAAGGACCTCGAGATCCGCGGCGCCGGCAACCTCCTCGGCGGCGAGCAGTCCGGGCACATCGCCGACGTCGGCTTCGACCTCTACGTGCGCCTGGTCGGCGAGGCGGTCCAGGAGTTCCGCTCCGACGGCGGTGGGGCCGACGACCTGGGGGAGGTCCGCATCGAGCTGCCCGTCGACGCGCACCTGCCGCACGCCTACATCCCCAGCGAGCGGCTGCGGCTGGAGATGTACCGGCGGCTGGCCGAGGTGCGCACCGACGACGACGTCGACTCCATCCGCGACGAGCTCGACGACCGGTACGGCGAGCCGCCGGTCGAGGTGGCCTCGCTGCTGCTCGTCGCGAGATTCCGAGCCCGGGCCCGGACCGCGGGCATCTCCGAGGTGACCATCGCCGGGCGCAACGTCCGGTTCGCGCCGGTTCCCGAGCTCCCCGAGTCGCGGCGCCTGCGACTCGACCGGCTCTACCCGCGCAGCGTGGTCAAGAGCCAGGTCGGCACCCTCCTCGTGCCGCGTCCGCAGACCCAGGTCATCGGGGGCCGTCCGATCGACGGGGTCGCCCTGCTTGAATGGGCCCGCGGGGTCATCGACTCGGTGATCGACCCGGCGCCTCAGGCCAGCACCACCCCGAAGTCCCAGGAGTCATCGTGAACCTCACCCGACAGCGCGGCGCACTCGCCGGTCTCGCCGCCGCAGGGTTGCTCCTGAGCGGGTGCGGCAGCTCGCTCGGCATCCACCCGGGAGCAGCCGTCGTGGTGGGCGACCAGTCGGTCGCGATGAGCAAGGTCGACAAGACCTCGGTCCTCTTCTGCAAGGTCTACGTCACCCAGTCCCAGAGCCAGGCGTCCTCGTCGCAGTCCGGGCCGATCCCGATGGGCTCGTTCCGCAGCTACGCCGCCTCCAGCCTGGCCAAGCGCGCGCTCGGCAGCCAGCTGGCCGAGAAGTACGACGTGTCCCCGGCCTCCGGCTACCAGCAGCAGGTCAGCCAGTACCAAGCCGCGCTCGCCTCCTCGCCCGCCGACCAGCGCGACGCCGCGATCGAGGTCGCCGGCGCCGACGCGTACCTGCAGAACGTCGAGGTCGCCATCGGTCAGAAGCTCACCGGCCAGAACGACACGACCAACGCCGCGCTCAAGGCCGCCCTCCAGCGCGGCGAGGTGGTCGCCACCGAGTGGTTCGCCGACCACAAGGCCTACGTCAATCCGGTCTACGGGCTGGCCGTCGACGACGGCAAGTTCACCACCGCCAAGGACCAGACGTCGTACCCGCTGAGCGCTCTGGCGTCGGCCGGCGCCCAGACGACGGCGGCACCCGACGACTCCTACACCTCGGCGCTGTCGGCCTCGCAGCTGTGTGAGTGACGCGTGACCGACGGGCAGCCCCTGCTCGACTTCGCCGACGACATGCGCCGGCTGCGCCGGGAGTGTCCTTGGAAGCGGGAGCAGACCCACCGGTCGCTGGCGCGCTACCTGCAGGAGGAGACCGCCGAGACGCTCGAGGCGATCGACAGCGGCGACGACGCCCACCTGCGTGAGGAGCTGGGCGACCTGCTGCTGCAGGTGTACTTCCACGCCGTCGTGGCCGAGGAGTCCGGAGCCTTCACCCTCGACGACGTGGCGCGGGGCATCCAGGACAAGATGCACCGCCGCAACCCGCACGTCTTCGGTCCCGAGGCCGGTGCCGACGAGCTGTCGGCCGCCGAGGTGGACGCCCGGTGGCAGGAGATCAAGCAGGACGAGAAGCCGCGCTCCTCGCCGTACGACGGGATCGCACCGGGGCTCTCGGCCCTCCTGCTCGCCACGAAGGTGCTCGAGCGGGCGCCGGGGGCGATGCCGCCCTCCGGGTCCGCCGACCTCGGCGACCGTCTGCTGGCCCTCGTGGCGGAGGCGAAGGAGTCCGGCGTCGACCCCGAGCAGGCTCTTCGCGACGCCGTGAGGCGCACCGTCCCCGCGTCAGCTGTTGGAGAGCAGTGAGCCGGTGGTCGGCTGCTCGGTGCTGGCCATGCAGACGACCGTCTTCTGCCGGGTCCACGAGCTGGCCTCGGGCCGCATCAGGCTGAGCTGCAGGCCGACGTGCCCGCGCAGGGCCGCCATCTTCTTGACGCGCTGCTCGCACCCGGCCTCGGCCCGGCGTACGACGACGGCGTCACCGGGGTAGTCGCCGCTCAACTCGAACGTCGTGAGCACCTGGTAGTCGTGCGGCTGGGAGCACGGCACGACGTGCATGATGTTGGTCGGCCCGGTCGGCGGGTGGTCGCCGCAGTCCCCGACGTGCAGGCCGTCGATGGTGACGTTGCCGGCCCGGGTCACGTTGCCCGCGTCGTCGCGATGCGCGGCGAGCGGCCGGAAGACGAAGACGGCCACGATCACCGCGACCCAGAACCCCACCCCGACCAGCCCCCCGATCGCGAGCTTGCGACCGTGGTTGCGCCCGTCGCCGGAGCGGTTGAGGACCACGATCGCGAGGATCACGGCGACCACCCAGCCGAGGAAGAACGGGATCCACCCGAGCACGAGCGACCAGATGGCCGTGGCCTTGCTCGGCGGGGGGCCGACCGGCTCCTGGTGACCGGGCTGGACCGGATAGGGCTGTCCGTACGGCGAGCCCTGCGGCGGTGGCGGGTACGAAGGCGACCCGTACGACGGCGTGGTCATTGATGTGCTCCGAGTCCGAGTGCGAGCCACACGACGTGGCCAGGCAAGTGTGCGGGGGTGAGACGGCTCGCGCAGGCGTTTCGAGACGTTCCCCAGTACTGGTGATCCGGCGCGGGTGACCGGTCCGCGGGTGCTGCGGGGTTACCGCAGGCTGCGCCGTTAGGGTGACGGCATGGCGATGATCGAGGCCGTCGGGGCGCGCGAGATCCTGGACTCCCGGGGCAACCCGACCGTCGAGGTCGAGGTGCTCCTGGACGACGGCACCTACTCGCGGGCGGCGGTGCCGAGCGGCGCGTCCACGGGGGCATTCGAGGCGGTCGAGCTCCGCGACGGCGAGAAGGCCTACGGCGGCAAGGGCGTCCAGAAGGCCGTCGCGGCCGTGGTCCAGCAGATCGGGCCGGCGCTGGAGGGCCTGGACGCCGACGACCAGCGCGTCGTCGACCAGACGATGCTCGACCTCGACGGCACGCCCAACAAGGCCAATCTCGGCGCCAACGCGATCCTCGGCGCCTCGCTCGCGGTCGCCAAGGCCGCCGCCGACTCGGCCGACCTGCCGCTCTACCGCTACGTCGGCGGCCCCAACGCCCACCTCCTGCCGGTCCCGATGATGAACATCCTCAACGGCGGCTCCCACGCCGACTCCAACGTCGACGTCCAGGAGTTCATGATCGCCCCGATCGGCGCGGCGACCTTCCGCGAGGCGCTGCAGCAGGGCGCCGAGGTCTACCACGCGCTCAAGAGCGTGCTGAAGACCAAGGGCCTGGCGACAGGCCTCGGCGACGAGGGCGGGTTCGCGCCCAACCTGGAGAGCAACCGCGCGGCCCTCGACCTGATCGGCGAGGCCGTCTCGGCCGCCGGGTTGAGCCTCGGCACCGACATCGCGCTGGCGATGGACGTCGCGGCCAGCGAGTTCTACGACAACGGCTCCTACGCCTTCGAGGGCGGCTCCAAGTCGGCCGCCGAGATGACGGCGTACTACGCCGACCTGGTCTCGGCGTACCCGATCGTGTCCATCGAGGACCCGCTCAACGAGGACGACTGGGACGGCTGGAAGACGCTGACCGACGAGCTCGGCAGCCGCATCCAGATCGTGGGCGACGACCTCTTCGTGACCAACGTCGAGCGCCTCCAGCGCGGGATCGACGGCGGCCAGGCCAACGCGCTGCTGGTGAAGGTCAACCAGATCGGGTCCCTGACCGAGACGCTCGACTCGGTCGACCTCGCCCATCGCAACCGCTACCGCTGCATGATGAGCCACCGCTCCGGGGAGACCGAGGACACCACGATCGCCGACCTCGCGGTGGCGACCAACTGCGGCCAGATCAAGACCGGCGCCCCGGCCCGCTCCGAGCGGGTGGCCAAGTACAACCAGCTCCTCCGCATCGAGGAGGAGCTCGGCGACGCGGCACGGTACGCCGGCGCGCGGGCCTTCCCGAGGTTCGAGGCCTGACGCCGATGGTCCAGCCGCGTCGCGCTCCCAGCGGTCGCCCCGGCTCTCGCCCGGGCGGCTCGCGGCAGCGTCCTCGACCGCGCACCGCGGCCGCGGCGCAGTCCGAGGTCCCCGCGGCCCGGCCCTCGGAGCCGCGCCAGTCGCGGGTGACCGGCCGGATGATGGTCCTGGTGCTCGTGCTGTCGGTGCTGACCATCTCCTACGCGTCGTCGCTGAAGGCCTACTTCCAGCAGCACAGCCAGATCCAGCAGCTGCGTCACCAGATCGCCGACAGCCAGAGCAACATCACCCGGCTCGAGGGTGAGAAGGCGCGCTGGCGTGACCCGGCCTACGTGCGCGAGCAGGCACGCGCGCGGTTCGGCTACCTCATGCCCGGCCAGACGTCGTACGTCGTGATCGGCGAGGACGGCAAGCCGATCTCCGCGCAGTCGACCCTCTCCGACCCCCGCACGTCGCGGTCGACGACCCCGACCGCGTGGTGGACCCGCGAGTGGCGGTCGGTCCAGTTGGCCGGAGACCCGCCGTCGCCCGACAAGAAGCAGCCGCTGTCCTATCTCGGCGGCCACCAGCAGTGACCGGATCCGGCCCGGTCTCGTCCGACGACCTGGCCGCGGTCGAGGCCCAGCTGGGGCGTACGCCGCGAGGCATCCACGCGGTGGGACACCGGTGCGGATGTGGGCTGCCCGACGTCGTCGTCACCGAGCCCCGGCTGCCGGACGGCACGCCGTTCCCGACGACCTACTACCTCACCTGCCCCCGGGCGACATCTCTCGTCGGCACCCTCGAGGGGTCAGGCCTGATGCGGGAGCTGGAGGCCCGGCTGGCCACCGACGCCGAGCTCGCCGCGGCGTACCGCGCCGCCCACGAGGCCTATCTCGCCGCCCGGGCCGCGCTGGGCGACGTGCCCGAGATCGAGGGGGTGAGCGCCGGCGGGATGCCCGATCGGGTCAAGTGCCTCCACGTCCTGGCGGCCCAGGCCCTGGCGGCCGGCCCGGGCGTCAACCCGCTGGGCGACGAGGTGGTCGAGCGGCTGGGGGCATGGTGGGTGACCGGCCCCTGCGTCGGGCCCGCTGAGGTCACGGATGGCTGAGCGGATCGCCGCGATCGACTGCGGCACCAACTCGATCAAGATCCTGATCGGCGACTTCCCGGACATCCTGGTCCGCGAGTCGCGGATGGTGCGACTGGGACAGGGCGTCGACACGACCGGAGTGCTCGCCGACGAGGCGCTCGCGCGCACCTTCGCGGCCATCGACGAGTACGCCGCGCTGATCCGGCAGCACGACGTCACCCGGGTGCGCTTCTGCGCGACGTCCGCGACCCGCGACGCGCAGAACGCAGCCGTGTTCACCGACGGCGTTCGCGCCCGGCTGGGCGTCGAGCCCGAGGTCCTCTCCGGCGACGAGGAGGCGGCGCTGGTGTTCGAGGGCGCGGTCGGACACCAGCGCACGCCGATGCCCGAGCCGGTCCTCGTCGTCGACATCGGCGGCGGGTCGACCGAGCTGGTCCTGGGGCGCCAGGCGCCCGACGTGGCGGAGTCGATCGACATCGGGGCGGTGCGCCTGCACGAGCGGCACCTCGCCGACGACCCACCGACTCGCGCTCAGATCGACGCCTGCCTGGCCGACGTGGACGCCCACCTGGACGCCGGTCGGGTGCCCCTTCCTGAGGCGGCGTCGGTGATCGGCACGTCCGGGACGATCAAGACCCTGGCCGCGGCGATGCTCGAGCTGCCGCTCTACGACCGCGACGCGATCGACGGCGCCGAGCTGGGGGTGGCCGAGACGTCCGCGTTTGTCGAGCGCCTGCTCGCGATGACCGTCGCCGAGCGCCGCTCCATCCCGTCGATGCATCCGGGCCGCGCCGACGTGATCGGGGCCGGGGCGCTGATCTGGACCCGGGTGCTCGCGCGGTGCGGCGTTGCGAGCTACCGGGTGTCCGAGGCCGACATCCTCTACGGCATCGCCGCCTCGCTGGTCACGCCGTGAGCTCCGGCGAACTGCCGCACCCGCTGACCGGCACGCCGTACCCCAGCCCCGTCCCACCCGGCACCGACTGGCCCGACGACCCGGCGTCGGCCGACACCCCGGTCGCACGGACGAGCGCCGCCGTGCGCCGCCTCTCGGCGACCGAGGACCTCGCCGAGCTCGACGCGCGCGTCAGCGTGTGCGCCGCCTGCCCGCGGCTCGTCCGGTGGCGCGAGGACGTCGCCCGTGACAAACGGGCGTCGTTCGCCGACCAGCCCTACTGGGGTCGCCCGATCGCCGGGTGGGGGGATCCCGAGCCCCGGCTCGTCATCGTCGGCCTGGCCCCGGCCGCCAACGGCGGCAACCGCACGGGCCGGGTCTTCACCGGCGACTCGTCGGGCGACTGGCTGTTCGCGAGCCTGCACCGGGTCGGCCTCGCGGCCCAGGCCACGAGCGTCCACGCCGGCGACGGCCAGCGGCTCGTCGGCGCGCGCATGGTCGCGACCGTGCGCTGCGCACCACCGGCCAACAAGCCCACCGTGGCCGAACGCGACACGTGCGCGCCGTGGATCAACCGTGAGCTGGCCCTGCTCGCGCCGTCCCTGCGCGTGGTCGTGGCGCTGGGCGCCTACGGCTGGGACGGCGCGCTGCGCGCGCTCGGCGGGGCGGGTTCCGACGTACCCAAGCCGCGTCCGCGGTTCGCTCATGCCGCACAGATCGCCCTGGGGGACATCACGCTGGTGGGCTGCTACCACCCCTCGCAGCACAACACCTTCACCGGGCGGTTGACGCCGACCATGCTCGACGACGTCCTCACCACCGCACGCGACCTGGCCGGGATAATCCCCGAAGCGCCCCTGTATCCCAATCGGTAGAGGAAGCCGCCTTAAAAGCGGCCGCAGTCTGGGTTCGAATCCCAGCGGGGGCACCCTCGACGTGGTCAGGCCCTCCGGGCTCTATCTGCGGGGCAGGGTGTTCAGGAATCGGAGAAGCAGGGGCCATGCCTGACCCCGTGCCTCGGCGGTCGCTGACGGTGAGCCGCCGTAGTCGATGGTGGCCCCGGCCTGCTCGAGACTCGTGAGCGACGACGGGTAGGCGGGCACCTGGCCGACCAGGTGTCCCGTGTCGTAGCGGCGAACGGTGGCTCGCGCTCCGAGTGCCGCCTGGATGGCGTCGGCGAACGCACAGGAGCTCCAGACCTCGTCGAACCTGCCGCAGGCCATGAAGACCTGCCCGGGAAGCGCGCGATCGGGATGACGGCGTCGGGGACGTCGGTGGGGGCGGGGTTGTCGAACTCGTGGGAGGTCGGCACCGGTTGATGGCCGAAGGTCCAGGCGGCGTGGGTCACGTCGGGCAGGGCCGGGTAGGCGACATCGCTGGGCACCATGGCCACCACGCCCGCTACGAGTGAGGCGTAGTGCACCGCGGTGAGCTGGGCTGCCTCGCTTCCGCGGGACACTCCCCAGACGGCGACTCGATGGGCGTCCACGTGGGCGGCGCGGTCGAGGCGGTGGAGCGCGGCGCCGAAGTACTCGATCGGGATCTGGTCCAGGTTCTGGGGCAGGCCCGGTGCCCTGAAGTAGGCCAGAGCGAGGGCCGGGTGGCCCGCGGCAGCCAGGGCGGCCGCAGTCTGGGCGGGGAAGTGCAAGCCGCCCTCGGAACCTCCGAAGACGAGGACCGCCGTCGCATCGCGACGGGGATGGACCGGCTCGAACAGCTCGCCGTACAGCCCGCCGTGGCTCGGTCGGAGGGAGTGAACGGTCACGAGACGATCCTCCAGCGGGGTCTGGCGAACGATGGTGTGCGTGGCCACCACCGCGCTGCCCGGGCCGCCGTCCAGAAGTGAGACCTGGATCGTCCACGGGCGGGGTGGGGTGAACTCGACCTGGCCGCCACCTGCGGGCATGAGCGAGTCGTAGAGGCCCTGCGGATCCGGCCCCCCGCCGCTGCCACTGGTCGGCTCGGAGCTGCCGTTCACGCGCCCCTGGGAGTCAGCTCGAAAGGTGGCCGACGCGGACCACAGGCGTCCGGTCTTGTCTGTCGTCGACATCCTCAACGTCACCGTCTGGCCGGCGTTCAGACCCGACACTCCAATGGTGATCGGCGTGTCATACAGCGCGCGGGCAGGACCGACGGAAAGCCGGACCTTGGCAGCATCGCCGCCTGAGCCGCATCCCGCCACCGCTAGCGCCACCGAGGCCACCACCAGCGGGATCACGCCCCACCGACGGCTCAGCGCACGTCGCCGAGTCCGCGTCGCCGAGAGCATGATCGTTTCTAGCCCGGCACTCCCCACCGCACAACAGTCACCAGGGAGCCTCGCGGTCGCCCCGAACCAGACCCGCATCCGGCCGACGACTCTCATGATGTGAGCGGCGTGCTCCGCGAGCTGCTGGGACTTACCCCTGCCGCGGGTGGGGGATAGTACGCATCAAAAGGCCCGTCTGTCGGGGGATTTCAGGGGCCTTTTGATCCGTACTATCGGGAAGGGCGGGCCGGGTGAGCGGAGAGGTGCAGTCGGCTGAGGAGGCCGTGCGGCTGATCCGGCCCGGTCAGCGCGTCTTCGTGGGAACGGCGTGCGCGACACCGCGCACCTTGATGCGGGCCCTGGAGGAGCTGCCCGACCCGATCCCGGGCGTCACGCTCGTCCACGCGCTCACCGACCGGGTGGGGTACGGCGACCCGCCGCGCACGGCGTACCGCCACCGCGTCTTCTACGCCGGCAGCGACGTGCGCGACCTGGCGGCGACCGGAGAGGTCGACTACGTGCCGATCTCACTGGCCGACGTGCCGCGGATGTTCGCCGACGGCCACCTGCCGCTCGACGTGGCCCTCGTGCAGGTGGCCCCGCCGGACGCCGACGGCACCTGCAGCCTCGGCGTCTCGGTCGACATCACGCGAGCGGCCGTGCTCGCGGCGGACCTCGTCATCGCCGAGGTCAACCCGGCCATGCCCCGCAGCCGCGGTGACAGTCGGGTCCCCGTGGACCGCATCGACCACGTGGTCGAGGTCGACACCCCGGTCACCGAGTACGTCCACGAGCCGGCTGCCGCGGTGGCCGAGCAGATCGCGCGGTACGTCGCCCGGCTCGTCGACGACCGCGCCACCCTGCAGGTCGGGCTGGGCCGGGTCCCGACCGAGATGCTGCGGCACCTGCACCACCGCCGCGACCTCTCGGTCCATTCCGACGTGATCACCGACCCGGTCGTCGACCTGGTCGACAGCGGCGTGGTTAGCGGCCGGGTCGTGGGCAGCTGGGCGATGGGGACCTCCCGCCTCTACGAGCGGCTGGCGAACGACGACCGCTTCGAGCTCCATCCGATCGACCACGTCTGCGACCCGGCGGTGATCGGCGCTCACGACCGCATGGTCTCGGTGACGCAGGCGTTCACGATCGACCTCAGCGGCCAGGTCTGCACCGAGAGCCTGGACGGCCGGCTGTACGGCGGCGTCTCGACCGGTCCCGACTTCCACCGCGGTGCGTTGGCCGCCGCGCGCGGCGTCCCGGTCGTCTGCCTGTCCTCGCGTACGCCGGGCGGCCAGGCCGCGATCCGCGTCGCCCTCGGTCCGGACGAGCCGGTGGCGCTGGCGCGTGCCGACGTCCGCTGGGTCGTGACGGAGTACGGCACGGCGTACCTGTTCGGACGGTCGTTGGCCGAGCGGGCGCTCGCCCTGATTGCGATCGCCCATCCGGACGACCGCGCGGCCCTCATGGACCGGGCCCGAGCCCTGGGGATCGTCGCCTCCGACCAGGAGCTTCGCAGTGGGACGGCGTACCCGGACGAGGAGGTGCGCACGATCGAGCTGCGCGACGGGCGCCGCGTCACGGTCCGTCCGACCCGGGCCGGTGATCGGGGCGGGATGCAGGAGCTGTTCCACCGGCTCTCGGATCAGGACGTCCGGACCAGGTTCTTCAACCGGCTGACCTCGCTGACCGACCAAGCCGCCGACCACCTGTGCAATGTCGACTACGACGAGGAGATGGCTTTCGCCGTCGTCGTCGGGCCGCCCGAGCACGAGCGGATCGTCGCGACCAGCAGCTACTACCGCGACCCGCGCGACGGCTTCGCCGAGGTGGCCTACATGGTCGAGCCGGACTGGCAGGGCCACGGGCTTGCCACCGCCCTGCACGTGCGCACCGTGGAGTACGCCGCCGCCCACGGTGTGCGCGGGTTCACCGCCGACGTCCTGATGAGCAACCCGGCCATGCTCAAGGTGTTCCGCAAGGCCGCCGGGCACACGGTCCGGATGGAGGCCGACGCCGGAGTCTACGAGCTGCGCATGAGGTTCACCGAGGAGTCCTGATCACGCCGGGGGAGCGGACGTCAACTGCTCGATCTCCTCGCGCCAGCCCTCCTCGTTCGGCCAGACCGAGCGCACCAGCCAGGTCGCGCCGGCGGCCGCGAACTCGTCGGCGGAGGTGCCCTCGGGCCACTGCGCGACGAGGTCCCAGTCGTCGTGCGGGTGGGGCCCGACGTAGGCGGCGAGCTGGCCGGGGGTCAGGAACGGACTGGCGATCGGGACGTAGCCGTCCCAGCGCCGGGCGCGCTCCAGCGGCTTGGTGTGAGGCGCCCGCCCCGCGATCCAGATCGGGATGCGGGGCTGGATCGGGCTCGGGCGCATGCTCCCCGACGCCGTCAGGTGGGTGCCGTGATGGTCGACCGACCCCTCGAGGAGCCCGCGCAGGACGGTCAGCGCCTCGTCGGTGATCTCCGCCCGGGTGACGTACGACGGCTCGTCGCCGAAGTCGGAGAAGTCCAGCCCCGGCGGGTCGCCGAGCCCCACCCCCAGGGTCGCCCGGCCCCGGCTGAGGTGGTCGAGGGTGACCAGGTGCTTGGCGACGACGGCAGGCCGTCTGCGGGACAGCGGCGTCACCATCGTGCCGATCCGCATCCGCGTCGTGGCGGTCGCGATCGCCCCGAGGAGGACCCAGGGGTCGTGCACCTCGACCTGGTCGTCCCAGCGCAGGTGGTCCCACAGGAAGAACCCGTCCCACCCGTTCGCCTCGGCCGACCGGGCCCAGCTCAAGACGACGTCGGGCTCGGTGAAGGGCGGCACACTCAGGGCGAAGCGCATGGCTCGGACGCTAACAAGCGGCACCGACGATCCCGCGGGGCCCTTCCACAGACCTGAAGGGAGGCTGTGCTTCCGCCGCAACCCCTCCGGTCCGCAGCGTCCACTGGCTACGATCGACCCTGAACCGGCCGCCACGTCGACGGCCGTGGCCTCCAAGGAGGAGACCATGCAGAGCAACAACCCGATCTTCCGCAACTCCAAGGAGTTCAACGGTCGGTCGACCAACGTCTACGGCAACCAGGTCTACGACGGCAGCGGCACCGCCCACGTCGGCTACGGCAACGCGACCTCGCCGTCGACCTGGAGCGTCGGGACCCCGGGCGACACCCGGGCTGCCACCGGCCCCATGACCATCGACAGCGTCGTGCAGAAGACCGGCATCTCGCTCCTGGTCGTCCTGGTCGCCGCCTTCGCCACCTGGGTGCTCACCCCGGCGCTGGGCGACAAGAACTCCATCCTCTCCGACACCGCCGTCGGCCAGCTCTACGGCGCGATGATGATCGGCGGCCTGGCGGCGTTCGGCCTCTCGCTGGTCAACTCCTTCAAGCGCGTCATCAGCCCCGCGCTCGTGCTGGCGTTCTGCGCCGCGGAGGGCGTGGCCCTGGGTGCGTTCAGCAAGTTCTTCGACTACCAGTACGGCGGCGGCATCGTCATCCAGGCCGTCATCGGCACGTTCGCGGCCTTCGCCGGCACCCTCGCGGCGTACAAGTTCTTCGACATCCGGGTGAGCAACAAGTTCCGGATCGGCGTCATCGCCGCGATGTTCGGGATGGTCGGCCTCGGCGTCCTGGAGATCGTCCTCGGCCTCTTCGGCACCGGCCTCGGCATCTACGGCTTCGGCTTCGTGGGCTTCCTGTTCTCGCTGGTCGGCCTGGTGCTCGGCATCTTCATGCTGGTGCTCGACTTCGACTTCGTCGAGAACGGCATCAGCGCCGGCCTGCCGGAGCGGGAGTCGTGGCGGGCGGCGTTCGCGCCTGACCGTCAGCCTGGTCTGGATCTACACCAACCTGCTGCGCCTGCTGGCGATCATGCGTCGCTGACGTCGTCGGACGACTCGTCCGACGCGTCGGGGGCCTCCGGGTCCGAGCGAAGCCGCGTACGCCGCCGCAGCTCGACCCAGAGGCCCTTCTTGTCCTGCAGCTCGGTGCCCGGCGTACGCGCGGCGCGCACCGCCGCCGTCGCCACCGGCATCGTCCCCTCGCCGCGGGTACGCCGCGGCTCGTCGGCCAGCAGTCCGAGGGCGTTGAGCGCGCTCGGGACGAGCACCTCCGACAGTGCGCGGTAGCCCTCCGCTGAAGGATGGAACTGGTCGGGCCCGAAGAGCACGGCCGGGGCCGCGGCGAAGTCCGGACCGAGGATCGACCCGAGCGAGACCGCGATCCCACCCTCCTCGACGACCACGATGGCCTGGGCGGCCGCGAGGCGCCGCGACATCGAGCGCGCCACCTGCTTGAGCGGAGGCGGGATCGGCTTGACCGTGCCCAGGTCGGGGCAGGTGCCGACCAGGACCTGGACGTCGGCCTCGACCAGTCGGCGTACGGCCTCCGCGAGGGAGCGCACCGACTGCGACGGCCGCACCCGGTGGGTGACGTCGTTGGCGCCGATCAGGATCACGGCGAGGTCGGGGTCGCCGGGCAGGGCCCGGTCGATCTGGTCGGCGAGGTCGGAGGTCTGGGCGCCCACGACCGCGAAGGTCCGCAGGTGTACCCGGCGGTCGGCCTCGGCGGCGAGGCTGCTGGCCAAGAACGCCCCGGGCGTCTCGACGATGCGCTGCACGCCGTACCCTGCGGCACTGGAGTCACCGAGCAGGACGAGCTTGAGCGCCGGCCCCGGACGACCGCGGCCGTACCACCCCGTGGAGTCGGGGAACCACGCGTTGTGGGCGGTGCCGATCATCCGCCGCGCCATCGCGGCCTCGCCGCGCAGCACGCCGTACAGGCCCATGCCCAGCACGGACAGGCCCCCGCCCCCGAACGCCGCGGCGGAGGCCAGCTTGCGAGCCGCAGCGGCCTTCCCCATGCCTCAGAACCTATCCAGCGTGACCCAGCCCACGTGACTCGGGTCACCGGCGAACTTGGAACGATCCAAGCGGCTGCGGCATTGCACCAGGTGTACGCCCACACGAGAGGAGATGACCATGCGCATCACCAACCCGACCGCCCTCGCCACGCTCGTCGCCGACGGCACCTTCCGAGGCCGTGACCGCCAGAAGGGCAGCCGTCGCGGCCGCCCCGAGCGGACCAGCCTGCGGCGCCGCGTGAACCACTACACGCTGTGGGCCTTCAACCCGCAGCGTGAGCTCACCAGCCGCTACGACCGCGCCGCCTGAGCGGGCACCGGCCAGCCGCGGGCCCCGAGCGCCAGCCGGGTCCGCGGCGGGTCGGGTGACGGCGGCATCCCGAACAGCCGCCTGATCGTGGCTCCGGCGTCCTCGAGATGGACGTCGTCGAAGCCGCACTCGGCCAGGAGCCGGGCCAGATCGGTGGGCTCGAAGGCCGAGATCCACGGCTCGCCGAGCGCCGCCACGCGCTCGCGTCGGGCCGCCGACCAGGCCAGCTGGTCCGGCGTCTCGCGTCCGGTCGGCGGGGTGGCGTGGTCGAGCACGACGGCAGCGTGGGGCAGGGCTCCGAGGACCCGCAGGGTCTGGGCGACGGCGTCGCCCGAGAGGTACGGCGTGACGCCCAGCCACCAGAAGAGCGTGCCGCGGTCGACGTCGATGGCGGCGGAGAGAACCTCGTCGAGCGCCTGGCGCTCGAAGTCGATGGTGGCGTGGGCGACCGACTCGGGAACGGCGATCCCGGCGGTCCGCAGCCGCTCCTGCTTCCAGTCGTGCGTCGCCGGGTGGTCGAGCTCGACGACGCGCAGTCGCGGGTAGGGGTTGCGGTAGCCGAACGTGTCCAGACCGGCACCCAGCACGACCAGCTGGTCCACGCCGGCGGAGACGGCCGCGTCGAGCGCGGCGGCGGCGTACCTCGCCCGGGCGCAGATGAACCACCGCATCGGCCGGTCCGAGCTCTCGGCACGAGCGCGCTCGCGGAGAGCCTCCGGATCCTCGCCCAGGATCGGCACCGCCAGCGGGTCGTGGAAGATCCGGCCTCCTTCGGCCACCTGGTGGACCGCCCGGTGCCGCGCAGCGCCGTACGCCGTCCGGCTGGGTGGGCTGTCGGCCTCCATGCGGCCATCCTCGCCGATGCGGGCAAGGCCTTGCGGCGCGGCTATCTTGACCGCCATGGAGTACGTGGAGTCGCTGCTCGACCTGGTCGGCAACACCCCGCTCGTGCGGCTGTCCCGCACTCTCGACCTCGACGAGGGCGCGGCGGCGCCGCTGGTGCTGGCGAAGGTCGAGTACCTCAACCCGGGTGGCTCGGTGAAGGACCGCATCGCCGCCCGGATGGTCGAGGCGGCCGAGGCCTCGGGCGAGCTGCAACCAGGCGGCACGATCGTGGAGCCGACGTCCGGCAACACCGGCGTCGGGCTCGCGATGGTCGCCCAGGCCAAGGGCTACCGCTGCGTCTTCGTGTGCCCCGACAAGGTCAGCGAGGACAAGCGCAACGTGCTCAAGGCCTACGGCGCCGAGGTCGTCGTCTGCCCGACGGCGGTCGCGCCCGAGCACCCGGACTCCTACTACAACGTCAGCGACCGGCTCGCGTCGCAGCCGGGCGCCTGGAAGCCCGACCAGTACTCCAACCCGCACAACCCGCGCTCCCACTACGAGACGACCGGTCCCGAGATCTGGCGCCAGACCGAGGGCAGGATCACGCACTTCGTGTGCGGCATGGGGACCGGCGGCACCATCAGCGGCGTGGGTCGCTACCTCAAGGAGCAGAACCCGGCGATCCAGGTGATCGGCGCCGACCCGGCCGGGTCGGTCTACTCCGGAGGGACCGGCCGCCCCTACCTCGTCGAGGGCGTGGGCGAGGACTTCTGGCCCGAGACCTACGACCGGTCCGTCGCCGACCGCGTGATCGAGGTCTCCGACGCCGACTCCTTCGCCTTCACCCGCCGCCTCGCCCGCGAGGAGGCGATGCTGGTCGGCGGCTCGTCGGGGATGGCGGCGTACGCCGCGCGGCAGGTGGCGCGCGAGCTGGCCGGGACGCCGGAGGGCGAGAGCGCCGTGATCGTCGTGCTGCTGCCCGACTCGGGCCGCGGATACCTCACCAAGGTCTTCAACGACGCCTGGCTGGCGCAGTACGGCTTCGCCACCGCGACCGACACGACCGACCGGACCGTCGGCGAGGTGCTGCGCGGGAAGTCCGGGCGGCTCCCCGACCTGGTGCACACCCACCCGGGCGAGACGATCGCCGAGGCGGTCGCCATCCTCCAGGAGTACGGCGTCTCCCAGATGCCGGTCGTCCGTGCCGAGCCGCCGATCGTGGCCGCCGAGGTCGCCGGATCCGTCTCGGAGCGCACGCTGCTCGACGCCCTCTTCACCGGCGCCGCGCACCTGACCGACCAGGTCGAGGACCACATGTCGCCGCCGCTGCCGACCATCGGCTCCGCCGAGTCGGCGCAGGCGGCGGTGGCGATCCTCGAGGATGCCGACGCCGTGCTCGTTCACGAGGACGGCAAGCCGGTCGGCGTCCTCACCCGCCAGGACCTCCTGGCCTTCCTCGCCGGCGCTTGAGGCGCCGTTCCAGGCGGAAAACGCGGACGAAACGCCGCCTCACACCGGCGTGTCGCCCATCCCGTCCGCGTTTTCTTCCAGGTCGGCGACTGCGGGCGGCGGCGGAACTTGCTAGAACTAGCCCATGAGCGACGGCTCCTCGGGCATCCGGGTGTTCCTGCTCGACGACCACGAGGTCGTCCGGCACGGCCTGCGCGCGCTGCTGGAGTCGGCCGGCGACATCGTCGTGGTGGGGGAGTCCGGGACGGCCGCCGAGGCGAGCTCGCGACTCCCGGCCCTGCAGGTGGACGTCGCCGTGCTCGACGCGCGGCTGCCCGACGGGTCCGGGATCGAGGTGTGCCGGGCCGTCCGCGCGGTGGACCCCCACGTGCGCGCCCTGATCCTCACGTCGTACGACGACGACGAGGCGCTCTTCGCCGCGATCATGGCCGGTGCCTCCGGCTACGTCCTCAAGGAGATCGCCGGTCACGACCTGGTCGGCGCCGTGCGCCAGGTCGCCGCCGGCAACTCCCTGATCGACCCGTCGCTGACGGCGCGCGTCCTGGATCGCGTCCGCAACGGGCCCGCCACCGTGCCCGAGCTGGCCGACCTGACCGAGCAGGAGCTGAAGCTGCTGAGCCTGATCGCCGAGGGGCTGACCAACCGGCAGATCGGGGAGCGGATGTTCCTGGCCGAGAAGACGGTGAAGAACTACGTCTCCAGCATCCTGTCCAAGCTCGGCCTCGAACGGCGGACGCAGGCCGCGGTGCTCGCCTCGAAGCTGCTCGGCCAGGACTGACCGATCCGTTGGTAAAACCTTTTGGCCGACATATCGAAAGCATGATCATGCACGAATGTGCATGACATACTCATGACTCAGCGTTAATCAAGGGCCGATCGCTCCCCCCGCGACCAGTCCTACCCCCCGGAAAAGACCCCGGGCCCCGACCTCTCGTCGGGGCCGGGGTCTTTCGGCGTTCGGGCCCTGCTCGGGACTGCTCAGGCGGTGACGACGCGGTCGGCACGGTCCCGGCTCGCGGCGACCAGCGCGGCGTTCGCGTCGTCGACGCGCGCGACCCAGGCCTCCGCCTCCGTGGGGGACTTGCCGAACTCCACGTGCCGCGCGACCAGCCGGGGCCGTCGTACGTCGTCGGGACAGTCGAGGTACCAGACCTCGTCCAGCTCGGCCCGCACCGCACGCCACTCGGGAAGGTCCAGCAGCAGGTAGTTCCCCTCGGTCACGACGAGCTCGGCGTCGGGTGGGATCGCGAGCGCTCCCGCGAGGGGCTGTTCGAGGTCCCGTTCGAACGCCGGTGCCCAGACCGTCTCCCTGGCGGCCCGCACGCGGTGCAGCAGCGCGGCGTACCCCCAGGCGTCGAAGGTCTCCGGCGCTCCCTTGCGGTCGAGCAGCCCGAGCGTGACCAGCGTCCGGTCAGCCAGGTGGAAGCCGTCCATCGGCAGGTACGCCGCCAGTACGTCGGCGTCGGCCACGAGCCGCTCGGCGTACGTCGTCTTGCCCGCGCCGGGTGCGCCGGCGATGCCGACGAGCCGCCGGGCGGGGGAGGAGGTCACGGCGGGCATTGTGCCCCGGACTAGCGTGGATGGTGTGACAGACGCACCTCAGCCACGCACCCTCGGACAGCTCCGCGAGTCGGGTCACGTCCACAAGCCGCTGCGCACCGAGCTGCGCGACAACCTCCTGACCAAGCTGGCCCATGGAGAGGACCCCTGGCCCGGCATGCACGGGTTCGACGACACCGTCATCCCCCAGCTGGAGCGCGCGCTGCTCGCCGGGCACGACGTCGTTCTCCTGGGCGAGCGCGGCCAGGGCAAGACCCGGCTGCTGCGCTCGCTGGTCGGGTTGATGGACGAGTGGACGCCGGTCGTCGCCGGCTCCGAGCTCGGCGAGCACCCCTACGACCCGATCACGCCCGAGTCGCGACGCCGCGCCGAGGAGCTCGGTGAGGAGCTTCCGGTCGAGTGGCGTCACCGAAGCGAGCGGTACGCCGAGAAGCTCGCCACCCCGGACACCTCGGTGGCCGACCTGATCGGCGACGTCGACCCGATGAAGGTGGCGGAGGGCCGACACCTCGGCGACCCGGAGACCATCCACTTCGGGCTGATCCCGCGCAGCCACCGCGGCATCGTGGCCATCAACGAGCTGCCCGACCTGGCCGAGCGGATCCAGGTCGCCATGTTGAACGTGATGGAGGAGCGGGACATCCAGATCCGCGGCTACGTGCTGCGGCTGCCGCTCGACACGCTGGTCGTGGCCAGCGCCAACCCCGAGGACTACACCAACCGTGGCCGGATCATCACCCCGCTGAAGGACCGCTTCGGCGCCGAGATCCGCACCCACTACCCGACCGAGCTCGAGGACGAGATCGCGGTGATCCGGCAGGAGGCCGAGCTCGTGGCCGAGGTGCCCGACCACCTGGTCGAGATCCTGGCCCGCTTCACCCGGAACCTGCGCGAGAGCAACTCCGTGGACCAGCGCTCCGGCGTCAGTGCGCGCTTCGCCATCGCGGGGGCCGAGACGGTCGCCGCGTCGGCCCTCCACCGCGCCACCCGACAGGGCGAGGAGGAGCCGGTCGCGCGGGTCGTCGACCTCGAGACCGCGATCGACGTACTCGGGGGCAAGATCGAGTTCGAGACCGGGGAGGAAGGGCGCGAGGACGAGATTCTCACCCATCTGCTCCGCACCGCGACCGCCGAGGCGGTGCGCCACCACTTCCGGGGGCTCGACTTCGCAGTCCTGGTCGACCGGATCGAGGCCGGGCAGATGGTCACGACCGGCGAGCAGGTGACCGCGCGCGACTTCCTGGTCGGGCTGCCGGTGCTGGGCGAGTCGGAGCTCTACGACCAGATCTGCGAGCGCCTCGACGCCGGCAACGACGGCGAGCGCGCGGGCGCCATCGAGCTCGCACTCGAAGGGCTCTACCTCGCCCGCAAGATCAGCAAGGAGTCCGGCGGCGGAGAGACCGTCTATGGCTGACGACTTCCCCGTGGTGCTGTCGGCGGGCTCCCTGCGGGCCGATCCCGAGACCGGCTGGCTGGTCCCGCACACGTGGAGCGAGAGCGGAGTCGTGATCACGTCCGAGCCGAACGGCGCCGGTGTGCTCCACGTCGCGGTCGCGCTGTGCGTGCTCAACGACACGTTCCGCGAGGCCGCCGACCTCGGCCTCGACGTCGCCGGCGTCCGGGTGTCGGCCCGCGGTGAGTTCGACGCGGAGAGCTGGGCCTCGACCGGGATCTCCTACGACGTCGAGGTCGACTCGACCGCCTCGGCCGACGACGTGGCCGCGCTGCTGGCGCGCGTCGACGAGGTCGCGGAGGTGCCGCGCGCGCTGCGTGCCGGGATGAGCGTGGGGCGCGTCGATGCCTAGCCGTCACCAGCCACGCTCCCGCTACACGCCGTACGACGGCGGGCCGGACCCGCTGGCCCCACCGGTCGACATCTCCGAGGCGCTCGACGCGATCGGCGAGGACGTGATGGCGGGGTACAGCCCCGAGCGCGCGATGCGGGAGTTCCTGCGGCGCGGCGGCCAGAGCAGCCGCGGGCTGGACGACCTCGCTCGCCGCATCGCCGAGAAGCGGCGTGAGCTGACCCAGCGGCACAACCTCGACGGCACCCTCCAGGAGGTCCGGGAGCTGCTCGACCACGCCGTCCTCAGCGAGCGCGGCCAGCTCGCACGCGACATCGACCTGGACGACGGCGACCGCGCGCTGCGCGAGCTCACCCTGGACAACCTCCCGCAGTCGACCGCCGCCGCGGTGAGCGAGCTCTCGTCGTACGACTGGAAGAGCCGCGAGGCACGGGAGGACTACGAGCGGATCAAGGACCTCCTCGGGCGTGAGCTGCTCGATCAGCGGTTCGCCGGCATGAAGGAGGCGCTGGAGAACGCCACCGACGCCGACCGCGCCGCGGTGAACGAGATGCTGACCGACCTCAACGAGCTGTTGTCGAGCCACCAGCGGGGAGAGGACACCCAGCAGGACTTCGACGACTTCATGGCCAAGCACGGCGACTTCTTCCCGGAGAACCCGCAGAACGTCGACGAGCTCATCGACGCCATGGCCCAGCGGGCCGCGGCCGCCCAACGGATGCTGAACTCGATGTCCGCCGAGCAGCGGGCCGAGCTGATGTCGCTGGCGCAGGGGGCCTTCGGCTCGCCTGAGCTCATGGCGCAGCTGGCCCAGCTCGACGCCAACCTCCAGGCGCTGCGGCCGGGGGAGGACTGGAGCGGCTCGGAGGGCTTCGACGGCGAGCAGGGTCTCGGCCTCGGTGACGGCACCGGCGCGCTCCAGGACCTCGCCGACCTCGACGCGCTCGCGGACCAGCTCTCCCAGTCCTACGACGGCGCGCGACTCGACGACATCGACCTCGACAAGCTCGCCCAGCAGCTCGGCCAGGACGCGGCTGTGGACGCCCGCACGCTGCAGCGGCTCGAGCAGGCCCTGCGTGACTCGGGCTACCTCAAGCGCTCCTCGGACGGCCAGCTCAAGCTCTCGCCTAAGGCGATGCGCCAGCTCGGCAAGGCCCTCCTGAAGGACGTCGCGAGCAAGATGAGCGGCCGACAGGGTCAGCGCGACCTGCGCCAGGCCGGCGCCGCCGGTGACCTCTCGGGTGCCACCCGCGAGTGGCAGTTCGGCGACACCGAGCCCTGGGACGTCACCCGCACCATCACCAACGCCGTACGCCGTACGGTCGGGGAGGCTGCTGTCCCTGCGGTTTGGCACCAAACCGCAACAAAACCCCCCGACGGCGTGCGGTTTGCCACCAATCGTGGGGGTGCGCCGGCGGTCCGGATCCAGGTCGGGGACGTCGAGGTCTCCGAGACCGAGGCGCGGACCCAGGCGGCCGTCGCGCTGCTGGTCGACACGTCGTTCTCGATGGCGATGGACGGGCGCTGGGTGCCTATGAAGCGCACGGCGCTCGCCCTGCACACCCTGATCCGGTCGCGGTTCCGCGGAGACGCGCTGCAGCTGGTCGGCTTCGGGCGGCACGCCCAGGTCATGGACATCGAGGAGCTCACCGGCCTCGACGCCATGTGGGACAAGGGGACCAACCTCCACCACGCCCTGCTGCTGGCCAACCGCTTCTTCCGCAAGCACCCCAACGCCCAGCCGGTGCTGCTGATCGTCACCGACGGTGAGCCCACGTCGCATCTCGAGCCGAACGGCGAGGTGTACTTCGAGTACCCGCCGCACCCGCTGACCGTGGCCTACTCGGTGCGCGAGCTGGACAACTCCGGTCGTCTGGGCGCCCAGACGACGTTCTTCCGCCTCGGCAGCGATCCCGGGCTGGCGCGCTTCATCGAGTCCATGGCCAGACGGGTGGACGGACGGGTGGTGGCGCCGGAGCTCGACGATCTCGGTGCCGCCGTCGTCGGCTCCTACCTCGGCTCTCGCGACCCGGCCGGGTTCGGGGAGTACCGCGAGTGGTTCGGTCGCAGCAGCTGGGTCGACTGAGCTGCCACGCTGTGTCACCCACCTGACAGACGGGTCGGTGCGACCGGCGGCACGCTCGGGACATGACCCCCCGACGGCTGTCCCTCCCGCTTCTCGCCACGGCCCTGGCCGCCGTGCTCGCCCTCTCCGGCGCCTCACAGGGCGCGTGGGCCTCACCGGCTCCCGAGGACGCCACCGGGAGCATCGGCACCGACGCCGACCAGCTCGGGGGGATCCTCGACATCACCGCCGTCAGCTCGTCGGAGTACGAGAACTCCGACGCCTACCTGAGCGGCGACTGCGTCACCGAGCAGGGGCTCACGCTCTGCCAGAGCGTGGACTTCGACAACAGCTGGCTCGGCGAGGCCGTCTGGACGGCGTACGCCGCGGTCGGGCACGCCGACGACGTGTACGTCGAGGCCGACGTCACCACGCTCGAAGGCAACGTGCTCGACTCGACCGGGCACGCCGCCGGACTCGGACCGTGGGTCAAGATCCAGTGGGTCCGGCCCACGCATCCCGGCGACACCCACGGGATCACGATCCCCGGGGAGACCGACCTCGGACTGCAGATGGTGCTGACGGTTCCGCAGGTCGCGGGCGTCACGGCGTTCTGCCACGCAGGACCCGAAGGCGACATGTCCTACCCGACCCGCTGCAGCACCGAGCCGCTCAGCTGAGCCCGTCCGGGCACCCGTGAACTCTGGGTGAACTCACGTTCCCGACCATCGCCAAGGGGCTCCCGACTGATCGACACTCGACGCGTGTCGGAGCAACTCGTCATCGTGATCCTCGTGGCGGTCGTGGCCCTCGGGTTCGACTTCACCAACGGCTTCCACGACACGGGCAACGCGATGGCCACCTCCATCGCAACCGGTGCCCTCCCGCCCAAGATCGCGGTCGCCCTGTCGGCGGTCCTCAACCTGGTCGGCGCCTTCCTGTCGGTGACCGTCGCGGTCACCGTGACCAACGCGGTGGTCAAGATCCAGGACAGCGACGGGAACCCCCTGCCGTCGCTGAACGCACACCACGGCCAGGACCTGCTGATGATCATCCTGGCCGGCCTGGTCGGCGGGATCCTGTGGAACCTTGCCACGTGGCTTCTCGGCCTGCCGTCGAGCTCGTCGCATGCCCTGTTCGGTGGCCTGATCGGCGCGACGGTCGCCGGCATCGGCTGGGGTGGCGTCCACTGGACCGGCGACAGCACCAAGCTGGACGGGGTCCTGGGCAAGGTCGTGCTGCCGGCTGTGGTGTCGCCGGTCATCGCCGCCCTGGTCTCGGCGATCGGCACCTTCGTGATCTACGCGGTCACCCGGAGGATCGGCTCCGGCCTCAACGACCGCGGCTTCCGGATCGGTCAGATCGGGACGGCGTCCCTGGTCTCGCTCGCGCACGGCACCAACGACGCCCAGAAGACCATGGGCGTGATCACGCTGGCCCTGATCGGCTACGGCAGCTGGCACAGCACCTCGTCGATCCCCCTGTGGGTCAAGGTCGCGTGCGCCCTCGCGATCGCCACGGGCACGTACGTCGGCGGATGGCGCGTCATCCGCACGCTCGGCAAGGGTCTGGTCGAGATCGAGTCCCGCCAGGGGATGGCCGCCGAGGGAGCGTCTGCCGCGGTGATCCTGGCCTCCAGCCAGCTGGGCTTCGCCCTGTCCACCACGCACGTGGCGACCGGCTCGATCCTGGGCAGCGGGATCGGCAAGCCCGGGGCCTCGGTCCGCTGGGGGATCGCCGGACGCATGGTGGTCGCCTGGGTCATCACGCTGCCGATGGCGGGCCTCGTGGGGGCCGTCACCTGGTGGATCGGGAACGCCGTCGGCGGCGGCCTCGCCGGAGCGCTGCTGATCGTGGTCATCCTGGTCGCGGCGTCGGCGTTCATCTTCTACCGCGCCCACCACCAGCCGGTCACGTCCGACAACGTCAACGACGAATGGCAGGGCGCTCCGACGGCTGGTGGCCGTCGCGAGCCGGTCGCCGCCTAGGAGGGCTCCCATGTTCTCGCTGTTCCTGCAGGACGCCTGGAAGGTGCTCGTCTACAGCGTGATCCTCGGTGCGGGGCTGCCGATCGTCTACGCGCTCGGCATCCGGTCGCTGGCCCTCGGGTCGGGAGCCGGCACCTCGGAGGTCGAGGCGAACCCGGCCCGCAACCCCGTGGGTGCGGTGCTCGCGGCCATCTGCTTCCTGGTCGTGGTCGCGGGCGTCGGCGTCGGGCTGACCTACGTCATCGCCGCCGGCAAGGGCGAGATGCTGAGCTTCTCGCACGGCTACCCCACCATCGTCCCGAAGAGCTGAGGAAGCCATGACCGACCAGCAGCAGGGAAGCTCGCTCGCCCAGAGCGTGCTCGGGTGGCTTCGCGCCGGGTACCCCGAGGGCATCCCGCCCCAGGACTACATCCCGATCCTCGAGGTGATCCAGCGGCGCCTCACCCACGAGGAGATCAGCTCGATCGCCGACGGGCTCGCCGAGCAGACGATGGGGAGCGACGAGCCGATCACGCGCGCCGACATCGAGGCGATGGTCGAGCAGACCGTGCTCCAGCAGGCCAGCGACGAGGACGTCGCGCGAGTGTCGGCCAGGCTGGCCGCCGGAGGCTGGCCGCTGGCCGATCCCCACGGCTCCTGACCCCTGCCGCTTCTCTGGGTCGTGTGCCTGAGCCCGCGCCATGGCGCGGGCTCAGGCACACGACCCGGCTAACCTGCACCCGGCTAACCTGCGCGGACCGGCCTCAGGAGCTCCGCCAGCTCCTCGATCCCGTCGGGGAGGCGGGTGCCGGGTCGGGCCCAGGAGGCGTTGGCGTCCACCGCGTGCACGGGTACGCCGGGCGGCAGGACGCCGCTCGCGGCCAGCTCGTCGGCGAGGCGCTGCGACCCCTCCCGGTCGAAGCCGCACGGCGCGACGACCACCACCTCGGGCGCGGCCGCGTGCACCTGCTCCCACGTGACCCGCCGCGACTTCTCGCCCGGCGTCGCGAGCACCGGCTCCCCGCCGGCCAGCTCGATCATCTCGGGGATCCAGTGCCCCGGCGCGAACGGGGGATCGGTCCACTCCAGGAACATCACCCGCGGCCGGGGGCGGCCCAGGCTGTGCCGCCACGACGTACCCAGCCGCGCCCGCTGCTCGGCGACGAGCGCCACGGCGGCGTCCTCGTGACCGGTGGCCCGGCCGATCGTGACGATCGAGGCGAGCACCTCCTCGAGCGTGTGCGGGTCGATCGTGAGCACCTCGGCGTTGCAGCCCAGGTGTGCCAGCGCGTCGTCGACGACCGAGACGTCCACCGCGCAGACCGCGCAGAGGTCCTGGGTGACCACGAGGTCAGCATCGAGCCCCGCGAGCGCACCCTCGTCGAGGTGGTAGAGATCCTCCCCGCGTGCCATCGCTGCGACGACGAAGGCGTCGATCTCGGCCGGGGCCAGGCCCTCCGGTAGCGCCGAGGTCGAGACGACCCGACGCTCCCGGGCCGCGGGTGGGTAGTCGCACTCGAACGTCACGCCGACCACGTCGTCCCCCGCTCCGACGGCGAAGAGGATCTCCGTGGCCGACGGCAGGAGGGACACGATCCGCACGCGCCCACCCTAGGCGGCGGAGCCAGTGGCTAGGGTCGGCACGCGATGAACGACGACCACGGACTCGTCTGGGACGAGAGCACCCGACCCTCGCTCGCCGAGGCCGCCGAGACGACGTACTCACCCCAGCAGGAGGTGTACCACCGGCACCTCGTCGAGATCCACGACCACCTCCGCTCCGAGCTCGACCGGCTGCACGGCCTGGTCGACGAGGTACGCCGGGGCGTCCTGACCGCGGGAGCGGCTCGGTCGGCGGTGCACGAGATGTCGCTGCGCCAGAACAACTGGGCCCTGGGTGCGTACTGCCAGTCCTACTGCGGCTTCGTCAACGGGCACCACTCGCTCGAGGACGCCAGCGTCTTCCCGCACCTGCGCCGTGCCGAGCCCGATGCAGGACCGGTGCTCGATCGCCTGGCCGCGGAGCACGTCGTCATCCACGGCCTGCTCGACGACGTCGACCGGGTCCTGGTGGCGCTGGTCCGGGAGCAGGGCGCGGCAGAGCTGGACGCCGTCGACGAGGCCCTGCGCACCCTCGGCGACCGACTGTTGAGCCATCTCGCCTACGAGGAGCGCGAGCTCCGGGGCCCGCTCGCCCGGCACGGGTTCACCTGATGAGCGACCCGTCGACGTCCACGCTGCTCCTGCTGGCGTTGGCGGGCCTGACGGCCGGGTTCGTGGATGCGGTCGTCGGTGGGGGAGGCCTGGTCCAGCTGCCCGCCCTGCTGGTCGGGTTGCCGCATGCGTCTCCGGTCCAGATCCTCGGGACCAACAAGCTCAGCAGCATCTGCGGGACGTCGGTGAGCAGCGCGACGTACTACCGCCGGGTGCGCCCCGATCCCCGGACGTTCGGGCCGTTGATGGCGTGTGCCTTCGCCGGGTCGGTCGGCGGCGCGTTCATCGGCTCCCACATCTCCGACAGCGCGTTCGACCCCATCGTGCTCGTGGTGCTGGTCGCCGTGGGCGCCTACGTCGCCCTCCGGCCGCGCCTCGGCGAGACCACGTCCCTGCGCTACGCCGGCCGCCGGCACGTGGGCATCGCCTCCGTGACGGGCCTGGTCATCGGCTGCTACGACGGCGCGCTCGGGCCCGGGACCGGCAGCTTCTTCGTGATCACGCTCGTCGGCATGCTCGGCTACAGCTTCCTCGAGGCCTCGGCGAAGGCGCGGATCGCCAACTGGGCCACCAACCTGGCCGCACTGTGCGTGTTCGTGCCCCAGGGTGCGGTGCTGTGGAAGGTCGGGCTCGTGATGGGGGCGTGCAACCTGGTCGGTGGGTACGTCGGGGCGCGGACCGCCGTGGCCCGCGGCACGGCGTTCGTGCGCATCTTCTTCATCGTCGTCGTGGCCGGGTTCGTGATCCGGATCGGCGGCGACCTCCTCGGCCTCTGGTGAGCCGCTAGCGTCGGGCCATGGAACGCACCGAACGTCCTGTCCGGGCCGACGAGGCCATGTCGCTTCGTGGCTTCCTCGACTACCACCGCGACACCTTCCGGATGAAGTGCGCCGGACTGACCCAGGCCCAGCTCGCGCAGCCGCTGCCGCCGACCGACATGACGCTCGGCGGGATGATGAAGCACCTCGCGATCGTCGACCAGAGCTGGTTCGAGGACGACTTCGCCGGCGCCGGCCTGATGCCGCCGTTCGACACCGTCGACTGGGACGCCGACCGCGACTGGGAGTGGCACAGCGCGAAGGACGACTCCCCGGAGGAGCTGTTGGCGCTCTTCGACGAGGCGTGCCGCCGCAGCGACGCCGTCCTGGACGACGCTCTCGCACCCGGCGGCGTCGGTCTCGACGGGCTGTCGGTCGCGGTGGACGACGAGCGCGGACGCTTCAGCCTGCGCTGGATCCTGCTGCACATGATCGAGGAGTACGCGCGGCACAACGGCCATGCCGACCTGATCCGAGAGTCGATCGACGGCCAGACGGGTCAGTGACGGGGCAGTGAGGGCAGCGGTGGAAACGCGGGTGCGGGCTGTCGGTCCCGCTCGCTAGCGTCGCGGCCATGACCCAGACGTTCGACGAGAGCACGCGGTCGGAGGCGCCGTTCGACGCCGATGAGGTGACCGCGCTGCGCGGCTTCCTCGACTACCACCGCGACACCTTCCGGTGGAAGTGCTCCGGGCTCACCCAGGCCCAGCTCGCGCAGAACCACCCGCCGTCCGGCATGACGCTCGGAGGGATGATGAAGCACCTCGCGCTCAACGAGGTCGGCTGGTTCGGCCAGACCCTCGTCGGCGAGCCCTACCCGCCGCCGTTCGACGCGGTCGACTGGGACGCCGACCCGGACTGGGAGTGGCGCACGGCGGCCGACGACGCTCCGCAGGCTCTGCGCGACCTCTACGACGACTGCGTACGTCGTGCCGACGCCGCGATCGATGTGTCCCTCGCCGACGGCGGGCTCGAGCACGAGTCGGTCCGCGCGAGCTCGTCCGGAGACGTCTTCAAGCTGCGCTGGATCCTCCTGCACATGATCGAGGAGTACGCGCGCCACAACGGCCAGGCCGACCTGCTCCGCGAGTCGATCGACGGACAGACCGGTGAGTGACCCGGGCGCCGACCCGCGGGTCGACCCGCCGCGCCACGGTGACGAGGTCGAGGTGCTGCGAGCGTTCCTCACCTATCACCGCGACACCCTGCGGATGAAGTGCGAGGGCCTGACGCAGGAGCAGCTGGCGCAGGAGCTGCCGCCGTCCGACCTGACCCTGGGCGGTCTGCTCAAGCACCTCGCCGTCGTCGAGTCCTACTGGTTCGACGTGATGTTCACCGGCGGTGACTACCCGCCGCCGCTCGACTCCGTCGACCTCGACGAGGACACCGAGTGGGAGTGGCGCACGGCGCGCGACGACTCACCGGCCGAGCTGCGGGCTCTGTTCGACGAGGCCGTGCGTCGCGCCGACGCGGTGGTCGACGACGCTCTCGCGCGGGGCGGGCTGGAGCAGGAGTCGGTGCGGCCGGGGCGACGTCCCGCGACGACGTTCACCCTGCGCTGGATCCTGGTCCACATGATCGAGGAGTACTCCCGCCACAACGGTCACGCCGACCTGATCCGCGAGTCCATCGACGGCCAGAAGGGTGAGTGACCCGCGGATCCGGCCGGCCACGACCGACGACTGGCCCCGAATCTGGCCCTTCTTCTCGGCGATCGTCGCCGAGGGCGAGAGCTACGCCTATCCCGAGGACCTGACCTCGGAGCAGGCGCGCGACCTGTGGCTGGAGGAGCCTCCGGGGCTCACGGTCGTGCTGGTCGACGGCGACCGGGTCCTGGGCACGGCCAAGATGGGCCCCAACCGACCGGCTCGCGGCGACCACATCGGCACCGGGTCGTTCATGGTCGACCCGGCGGCCTCGGGCCAGGGCGTCGGCCGTGCCCTCGCGACGTACGTCGTGGCGTGGCACCGCGAGCACGGCTACGCCGGCATCCAGTTCAACGCCGTCGTCGAGACCAACACCGCGGCCGTGCACCTGTGGCGTTCACTCGGCTTCGAGATCGTCGGCACCGTGCCCGGAGCCTTCCGGTCCGCGTCCCACGGCCGGGTCGGGCTGCACGTGATGTACCTGCCGCTGGACTAGTCGGCGAAGCCCGGGAGGTTCTCCTCGAGGATCGCCCGGAACGGCGCTTCTGCGCCGAGCTGGCTGAGCACGCCGACACCGCCGAGCCAGGTGCGGTGGATGAGCAGGTACGACGGCGGCAGGTTGAGCTTGAGGGCGATCGTGTACGTCGGCTCCTGGGGGTTGTGGAGCCGCTGGAACTGACCCTGCATCCACTCCCGGGAGAACCTGAACCGGTCGACCAGCGTCGGCTCGACGAACGGCGAGAGGTAGTCGAGAACGAGCGCGGGGTCGAGGTCGACGCCGGCCTTGATGAACCCCTCCTGCCGGAGTCCGGCGACCAGCTCGTCGGGCTCGCGGTCGCCGGCGATCCGGATCAGTCGCCCCATCGCAGCGGGCAGGCCCGCGTCGGGCAGCCGCGCAACCGCGCCGTAGTCGAGCACCCCCAGGCGACCCGGGGATCCGTCCTCGCGCGGCAGCACCCGGAAGTTCCCCGGGTGCGGGTCGGCGTGCAGCATCCCAGTGCGCGCCGGCCCCGCGAACAGGAAGCGCACGAACAGCTCGCCGTAGTGGTCGCGCTCCTCCTGGGTTCCGTCGCGGATGACCGACGCAAGGGATGCAGGGCTGTCCAGCCACTCCGTGACCAGCACCTGGTGGCCGACGGCCACGACGCCGGGGACGACGATGTCGGGGTCGTCGCGGAACGCGTCGGCGAACGTCTCCTGGGCCTCCGCCTCCAGGGCGTAGTCGAGCTCGTCGGTGGCCCGTGCCTGGAGCTCCTCGACCAGGGGCTTCACCTCGATGCCCGGGACGAGCGGCCCGATCGTCCGCGCCAGCCGGGAGAGCTGACGCAGGTCGGAGCGCAGGGCCTCACCCGCGCCGGGGTACTGCACCTTGACCGCGACGTCGCGTCCGTCGCGCCAGCGGCCGCGGTGGACCTGCCCGATGCTGGCCGCGGCGGTGGGACCGCCGTCGAGCCAGACCAGGTCGTCGCGCCAGTCGGCGCCGAGGTCACCGGCGATCTGCTCGCGCACGGTCCGGGTCGGCATCGGCGGTGCGGAGTCCTGCAGCCGGGTCAGCTCGGCGCGGTAGGGCGCGACCAGCTCGTCGGGCAGCGCGGCCTCCAGCACCGACATCGCCTGCCCGAACTTCATCGCGCCGCCCTTGAGCTCGCCGAGGGTCCGGAACAGCTGCTCGGCGGTGCGCTGCTGGATCTCGCTCATCACCGCCTCGGCCGGGCGACCGCCCAGCCGCTTGCCGAGTCCGAGCGCGTTGCGCCCGGCGTACCCCAGGGGCAGAGCCGCCAGGCGCGCGGTGCGCGCGACGGCCTTGCGTGGGAGCTCGGGCATGCCCCCATTCTCCCCGACGCCCGGTGACGCCCCCGGCCGGGTGGGCTCGGGGCGTCACCCGGGAAAACGCGGACGAATCAGCCGACATGCGCGGGATCCGGTGTCGTTCGTCCGCGTTTTCCGGCGACCGGCGGTCAGTCGCAGGTCTCGTTGCCCGGCATACCGACGCTGATGGCCAGGGTCCTCCGGGAGTTGCGGATCGACGACGAGTCGGGGTTGGCCACGACGCGGAGCTGCCGCTTGCCCTTGGCGTCCAGGATGACCCGGATCGAGTAGTGGCCCGAGCTGTCGGTGTGCATGGTCGCCCCGGTCAGCCGGACCCACGCGCCGTTGCGCAGCGTCTTGACCCTGATCGTGGCCGGGGTCCCCTGACCGGACGACCGCACGTTCCCGCTCAGCCGGAAGGTCTGCCCCGAGGCGGGCATGTTGTCCGAGGCCGTGGCGGAGACCGTGCTGGTCGCCGCCGTGCTCGCCTGTGCGGGCGAGACGGCGAGCGTGCCGCCGGCAGCGGCGAGCGTTCCGACCAGAGCCGCGGTGAGGTGTGCGTAGTGCTTGTTCATGGTGCCCCCGTATGACGTGTCGGCGCGACTGTCGCGCCGTGCTCCTTCGACGTCGTCGGGGTCCGCGGAGTTGTGGGCGACGCGGCCCGGGCGCGGCTCGGTGTACGTTGTCGTCCACCGGGCTCGCCCGGCGCCACTTCACTACGGATCGTCCGGCACGTGCCTGCCGGTGAAGGAGCTCTGTTTCAGCATGGCCACAGTCACGTTCGAGAAGGCGCAGCGCTGGTACGCCGGCACCGACGCCCCCGCGGTCGCCGGGATGGACCTGGAGATCGGCGACGGCGAGTTCATGGTCCTGGTCGGCCCGTCCGGATGCGGCAAGTCCACGACCCTGCGGATGCTCGCGGGTCTGGAGGAGGTCGACGAGGGCACGATCAAGATCGGCGACCGCGACATCACGCACCTGCCGCCCAAGGACCGCGACATCGCGATGGTCTTCCAGAACTACGCGCTCTACCCCCACATGTCGGTCGCGGAGAACATGGGCTTCGCGCTGAAGATGGCCAAGGTGCCGTCGGCCGAACGCCGCCAGCGCGTCGAGGACGCCGCCAAGCTGCTGGGTCTGACCGACTACCTCGAGCGCAAGCCGAAGGCGCTGTCGGGCGGTCAGCGGCAGCGAGTGGCGATGGGCCGCGCGATCGTGCGCAACCCGCAGGTCTTCTGCATGGACGAGCCGCTGTCCAACCTCGACGCCAAGATGCGCGTCCAGACGCGCACCGACATCGCCAAG
Source organism: Nocardioides sp. (assembly GCA_049841015.1). Classification (GTDB taxonomy): domain Bacteria; phylum Actinomycetota; class Actinomycetes; order Propionibacteriales; family Nocardioidaceae; genus Nocardioides. The sequence continues at coordinate 35,291 of JASGIN010000009.1, read as the reverse complement.
CTCCAGGCCGATCTCGGCGTCACCACCGTCTACGTGACCCACGACCAGGTCGAGGCCATGACGATGGGCGACCGCGTCGCGGTGATGAAGGACGGAGTCCTCCAGCAGGTCGACACCCCGCTCAAGCTCTACGACAACCCGGTGAACCTCTTCGTCGCCGGCTTCATCGGCTCGCCGCAGATGAACCTCCTCGAGGCCAAGGCCGTCGACGGCAAGGCGCAGATCGGCCAGTACGCGGTGCCGGTCGACCCGGCGTCTCAGCAGAAGATGGAGGGTGAGGTGACCATCGGCGTACGCCCCGAGGCGTGGCAACTGGTGTCGCCGTCGGACGGCGGCCTGCCGATCGACGTCACGGTCGTCGAAGAGCTGGGCGCCGACAGCTTCGTCTACGGCACCTCGGACGTCGCCGGCACCCCGAGCACCGTCGTCGTGCGGGTCGGCGCACACGACAAGATCCGCAAGGGCGACGTCCTCCACGTCACCACCGACCCGCAGAACGTCCACGTCTTCGACACCAAGTCCGGCGACCGCCTCACGTAGGCCCCAACACAAGGTTGAACGGCGCCGTCTGACCGTTGACCGGCGCCCTCTGACCGTTGAACGGCGCCCTCTGACCACGCGGCGGTGCCGCCGGAGGCCGGACTCCGCCGTGGCGCTAGGTCGTGTTCGATCTGTACGCCGGGGGCTCTGGCGCCACGGCTGTCCTGACGCCTCCCACGGCACCGCCGCGTGGTCAGAGGGCGCCGGTCAACGGTCAGACGGCGCCGGTCAACGGTCAGAGGGCGCCGTTCAACGGTCAGACGGCGCCGCTCAACCCAACGGGTGCGGGTGCGGGTGCGGGTGGTGGGTCAGGCGTAGGTGAGGCCGGGGGTGGGGACGGTGGTGCCCCAGATCGAGTCGGCGATCTCCTTGGTGCCGCGGATGTTGGCCGCACTGGAGGCGCCGAAGACCACGGACTGGATCTTCGGACGCTCGGCGACCCACTCCAGCGCCTCGCGCGGGCTGAGCGCGCCGGAGGCGAGGACCGACATGGCGATGGCGCGGAACTCGCGCTCCTCGAGCGCGCGGTCGTAGGCCTCCATGCCGCCGCTCATGCGGAAGCCGATCTTGTTCATGTTGGCGCACACGATCGGGTTTTCGACGCCGACCTCGTCGAGGGCGTCCAGCAGCCGCGGCATGTTCATGGTGATGAAGCCGGGTTCGGCGTGGTACTCCTCGGTGACGTGGCGGGCGAACATCGCGAACGCCTCCTTGAAGCCCAGTCCGAGCAGCAGGTCGGTGACGACGTTCTGGAGGAAGACGACCGGCGTCTTCAGGCCGACGAACATCGACATCTCCGCGTCGACCAGCATCTTCATGAGGGACTCGACGTCCTTCGAGGCCACGGCCTTGCCACCGCGAACGGCGGTGCCGAACAGGCTGTCGTCGGCCGCGAACTTGCGCATCGCCCCGAGCATCCCGAGGTCGGTCACGGCGTTGGCGTACTTGTGGGCGTAGGGCATGCCCGGGTAGAAGATGAAGTCCGGGTAGCGACCGGGATTGTTGCGCACGTGGTCGGCGATGTTGCCGACCAGGTCGTGCGTGGTGCACATGAAGGTGCGGATGCCCTCGTCGTAGGCGATGTCCAGCACCGACTGGATGGAGTCGAGGTCGTGGAAGCGCATGGCCTGCGCCCGCGCCTTCTCCTCGGACATGTGGTTGACGCCGAAGAACTGGTTGTCTCCGAACAGAAGTCGATCCATGACGTTTCCTTGTCCCCTTGGTCCGTTGGTCGTCGGGCTCAGGCCGCGCGGCGGCGTCGGCGGGTGCCCCAGCGGCCGCGGCGTCGGGCCGGCGCGGACGAGGCGGTGGTTCGGGCGGGCTGACCGCTCGCGGAGGAGCCCGACAGCATGGTGTGGGCGACGACGTCCTCGGCGTCGCGCAGCAGCGACTCGATGACGCGGTCGGTGACGGCCGCGTTCGCGAACGAGTTCAGGTCGGCCGGCTGTCCCTCGGGCAGGGTGCCCTCGACGGCGCGGACGAAGTGGTCGAGCTCGGCGCTGTACTCCTCGCCGCGCACGTAGAACCACACCGGCGGCGTGAGGTCGGTGGTGTAGCGGACGTTCCAGCCGGTCTCGTAGCCCTCGGGGACCACGGCGGTGTCGCGCAGGTAGACCTGGCACTCCTGGCGGTCCACGGTGATCCGGCCGGTCGTGCCGGTGAGCGTGATCTTGGTCGACATCTTCCGGTAGGACTCGTCCGACCAGTTGACCGACAGCTGGGCCGAGACCACGCCGTCGTAGTAGATCGTGGAGTAGACCTCGTCCTCGGTCGTCGCCGAGAAGATGCTGCCGAGCACTGTGCCGCCGACGGCGGTGGGCTCACCGAGGTACCACGTCAGCAGGTCGAGCGGGTGTGCGGCGTAGTCGTAGAGGCAGCCGCCGCCCTCGGCCCGACGGGAGCGCCAGGTGCCGCCCTTGGCGCGCAGTACGACGGGGCCGTAGGCCTCCGCCTGCGCGTGCCGGACCTCGCCGATCGCGCCGGCGTCCAGCAGGCGCTTCGCCTCGGCGAACGCCGCCACGAAGCGGTTGTGGTAGCCGACCTGCGTATGCAGGCCCTTGGCGGCCGCGAGCTCGGCGAGCTCGGTCGACTGCGCGAGGTCGAGCGTCAGCGGCTTCTCGCAGAACACGTGGAGCCCACGGTCCAGAGCCGCCTTGACCATCGGGAAGTGCGCGTGCGTCGGAGTCGCGATGACGACGGCGTCCAAGTCACTGCGCTGGAGCAGTTCGTCGTAGTCCTTGACCCCGGGAATGCCGGTGTTCTTGCTCAGGACGTCGAGCAGGTAGCCGCTCGAGTCGCAGATCGCAGCCACCTCGACATCCGGGTGTGCCCCGAGCAACGAGAGATGGGACAGACCCATCTTGCCGACCCCGACCACTGCAACACGCATCACAGAAAACGCCCCCCCAGCGTTGAGAACCCCATTGACCCGAGGAACGTGCGTGCCCTCGGAGCCTCCAACCTAGGGGGCCGGAAGGGGCCCTGCCGAGGCGCGAAGTCGGAAATCACCAATATTGACGGTCTCGTCCGGAGGGGCCTCCCGGACCCTGATTCCTTGTGGTCTGATGCCTTCTCCGGGCGCCTGACTGGTGCCCGATGGGGGACGAGTTCGGCCCTACTGCGGGCACGGACGTCGACAACGGGGACAATGGGGTATGGACGTGACAGACCTTCCGGCCGTCACGGCGGTGGTGCCGACGCACAACCGACCGGAGATGATGCGGCGCGCCGTCCAGAGCATCCTCGACCAGGAGTACGACGGGGACGTCGAGGTGATCATCGTCTTCGACGCCTGCGACCCGTTCGACCCGCCGCTGGACATCCCGGCGCGACGCAAGGTCCGCACGGTCACCAACACGCACAGCCGGGGTCTCGCTGGTGCGCGCAACACCGGCATCGACGCGGCCTCCTACGAGTACGTCGCGTTCCTCGACGACGACGACTACTGGCTGCAGGGCAAGCTCGCCGCCCAGATGCCGTACTTCCTCGAGCCCGAGCCGCCGGTGCTGGTCGGCACGGCGATGATGGTCGACGACGGGCAGCGCACGTTCGACCGGCTCGTCCCGGTCGAGGAGGTCACCCACGCCGAGCTCCTGCGGGACCGGATGGCCGGTCTGCACTCCAGCACGTTCGTCTTCTCCCGCGCCGCGCTGACCGGACCGGTGGGCATGGCCGACGAGGACCTGCCGGGCGGCTACGGCGAGGACTACGACTTCCTGTTGCGCTCCTCCAAGGTCGGCCGCATCCACGTCGTCAACCGGCCGCTGGTCAGCGTCACGTGGGCTGGCCAGTCGTACTTCTTCGGCAAGTGGTCGCTCTACGCCGACGGCCTGACGTACCTGCTCGCGCACAACCCCGAGTTCGAGACCGAGCGCGCGTCGTACGGCCGGATCTGCGGTCAGATCGCGTTCTCCCGCGCCGCCGCAGGGGAACGACGCGCCGCGTGGCCGTGGATCGCGCGCTCGCTGCGCCACGACGTGCGCCAGATGCGCTCCTGGCTCGCCGCCGGCATCGCGCTGCGCGTGCTCTCGGCGCCGTGGGTGATCCGCCAGGTGCAGAAGCGCGGCAAGGGGATCTGAGCCCGTGCTGCTGATCCCGAAGAGCCAGACGTCGACGGCCGTGAGCCTCGACGACCCGGCCTGGCCCGCCGACCGGAGCCGGCCGGCTCCGCGCACGCTGCTGATCGCCACCGCAGGTGGGCATCTCGACGAGCTGAAGCTCCTGGTCCGAGAGCTCGACATCGACGTCCGCGACGCCGTCTGGCTCACCAGCCGCAACGCCCAGACCGAGGCCGTGCTCGCCGACGACGTCGTCGAGTGGGTGCCTCCGGTCGGCTCGGGACGCCGGCTGCGCGCAGCCTCGCGGCTGCCGATGGCCATGCGGGTCCACCGCCGGATCAAGCCCGACCGCGTCATCACGACGGGGGCCCTGTTCTCGACGCCGCACCTGATGGCGGCGTCGCTGGCCGGGACGCCCACGTGGTTCATCGACAGCGCGACCCGGGTCACCGGGCCGTCGTCGACCGGCACGTTCGTGCGACGCTTCACCCGCGCCAAGCTGCACGTGCAGGGCGACGGCTGGGGTGATCCCCGGTGGACGCCGGTGCCCGGGGTCTTCGACTCGTTCCGCGTCGAGCCGGCGGTGAGCCCGCCGCCCCGGATCAAGCGCGCGGTGGTCGCGCTCGGTACGGAGGTGTGGCCCTTCACGCGCGCGGTCGACCGGATCCTCGAGCTGCTCCCCGACGCGGAGATCACCTGGCAGGCCGGCGTCACCGACTACGTCCACCAGGGCGAGCAGCTGCAGCGCTGGCTGCCGCCCGCCGAGCTGTACGCCGCCATGGCCGACGCGGACGTCGTGATCGCCCACGCCGGTGTCGGCACGGTGCTCGCGGCGCTGGGGGAGGGCAAGGTCCCGGTCGTCCTGCCTCGTCTCGGGGCGCAGCGCGAGCACGTCGACGACCACCAGGTCGAGGTCGCCGCGATGCTCGACCGGCGTTCGCTCGTCGTCTCGGTCGACCCCTCGGAGCTGACGTACGACGACCTGACCCGGGCGGCCGGCCTGGAGGCACGGCCCCGATGAAGGCGCCCGCGCACCGGATGAGCCTGGCCGAGCTCAAGGACGTCTGCCGCCAGGACTTCCTGGCCAACCGCCGGGTGCCCAAGAGCGTGGCGATCGTGCTGTCGCTGCGGCTGGCCCAGTTCGCCCGCTCGCAGCCGGGAGTCCCCGGCCGCGTGCTGTACCTCGTCGTCGGCAGCTTCTACCGCTTCTTCACCGAGTGGATGCTGGGCGTCGAGATCCCGGCCGGCACCACCATCGGGCCCGGCCTGAGGCTGCGGCACGCGATCGGCGTGGTCATCAACCCGGGGACGGTGATCGGCTCGGACGTGATGATCCGGCACGGCGTGACCCTGGGCAACCGGCGTACCCGTCACGACTGCCCGGTGATCGAGGACGGCGTCGAGCTCGGTGTGAACGCCGTGGTGATCGGCAGCGTCACGATCGGCGCTGGTGCGCGGATCGGCGCGGGTGCCGTAGTGACGCGCGACGTGCTCCCGGGCGGCATCGCCTACGTGTCGACGACGGTGCGGGCGCCCAAGGCCTGAGCGCTCTCCGCGGCGCGTATGCGCGCGGGCGACGGTCTGAAGGCCAGTGCTGCGATCACCATCATCAGCGGCAGGCCGTAGGGCACCAGGCCGTAGTAGATCGTCTCGATCGTGCCCGAGAGGATGACGGCGTTGTAGACCATGCCGGCGAAGTCTCGTCGTCTGAAGGTCAGCGCCACCGTCAGCAGGAAGAACCCGACGAAGCAGACGATCGCGACGATGCCGTGCGAGATCAGGACCATCCAGAACTGGCCCTGGGTCCCGACCTTCGGGTCGTAGATGCTGCCGGACGTCGACTGGATGGTCACGCCGTAGCCGAAGAACGGCGAGGCCGAGATGGTGTGCAGCGACTGGCTGTACAGCGACGCGCGGGTGTCGGTGCTGGCCTGGACCCGGGTCTCGAGGCCGGCCGACACGTTGAGGGCGTTCCACAGGACGAGTCCGATCACACCCGCGACGGCTCCGGCGAGGACGACCCGGCCGAGATAGCCACGGGCGGCCAGCCGGAGCCCGACGTACAACGCGACGATGCCGAGGCCGATGAACATGCCGCGGTTGAGGGTGAGCATCGCCGGGACCGCCGAGACCGGGAGCAGCAGCCCGGACAGGCGTCGCTGCCAGGTGCCCTTGCGGGACTCGAGGAAGAAGACCAGCACGATCGGCAGTAGCAGGGAGTACGCGTTTCCCCAGTTGTTGGTGTAGATGAACGGCGCCGTGGGCCGCGGCGGGATCTTGAAGTAGTTCGTCGGGTCGTACTGCGAGAACGGCCGGACCACCATCACCTTGACCAGGTCGTTGCTGACCATGAACGGCGCGACCTTGGCCAGCACGTAGTACATCGGCGTGCGGATCGCGCCGATGGGCTTGACCGCGCCCAGGAACCCCCCGGCGACCATCGTCACGAAGTAGGCGACGAGGTACCCGAGCACCCGGCGGTCGGAGATCCAGCGCCAGGAGTTGTAGACGTAGACGAAGACGACCGTCGACGCGAGGTAGATGCCGGCGCGGTAGGTGAAGGTGAAGTACGAGTTGAACTTGGTGACCTCGATGACCGAGCCGAGCATGAAGAACAGGAAGACCATCCACACGGCGAAGCCCCGCGGGACTCGCACCCCGCCGGTGCGGCGCAGGTAGTAGGCCATCACCACGGCGATCGGCACGACGATCATGTCGATCAGCCCGGTGACCCACCACAACGGCGTCGCCACGAAGAGCCACGCGAGCGGCCAGCTCGGGAGAGGCCGGCGCGCCTTCGGTGCCTCGGGCTCCGTCGTCGCCGGCCCGGCCTCGGCGAGAGTCACGACGGCGACCCGATCTGGACGACCGGGTTGGCGATCCAGCCGTTGAACTGGTCGGTCGCGCTGCGGATCAGCTCGCCGTTCGCGGCGATCTTGCCCCCGATGGAGATCGGCATCTGCTCCGGGAACTCCACGGAGCCGACCGGCCCGGTGACGGTGGAGGTGATGTCCGGGCCCCAGCCGTCGGCGCCCAGCTCGCGCACGGAGACCGTCAGGCTGTCGGAGCCGCGGTAGCAGCGCATCCGGTACCACTTCCCTGGCTGAGCCTGCATGTGTGCGCGAACAAGGAGGATGCCGTCGGTCCCGTGGACCGCGCAGCTGGCCCGGCGAAGGTCAGCCTCAGCCTTGAACTCGGCGGACTCACCCCAGAGCCCGCGCTGGACGAGATTATCACCGTTGTCGGGGCCGGTATGGGCGATCGACTCGGCGTCCAGCTGGAAGTCGGCACCCCACGAGAAGGGCTCGTCGCCCGGGCTGAACCCGTCGTGTCCGGGTGCGTTGCGGACCACCATGGCCGCCCGCGGGTAGACCTCCGAGGTGGTGAAGTCGGGCATGTTCCACCCGCGCGTGCCCAGGGGTCCCGCGATGCCGGTCGCCCGTCCGTCGTCGATACGAGACCAGGAGATCCGGACCGGCGCCGTCCCGACCTGGGTGACGTCGTCCGCGTCTGAGTCGGAGTCACCGCCCGGCATCAGGAGCAGCGCGGCGTCGGTGGGCAACGTGGTGGGGACCGGAACGCCGGTCGAGGACGTCGGCCCGGACGCCGGCCCGGACGTCGGCCCGGACGTCGACGGAGGGCTCGCCACGCGAGATGACAAGGCGCCCCCACAGGCCGTCAGCAACCCGCCCAGCGCGAGCGCCAGGACCGGCGCGAGCAGGCGGGTGCGGGTCGTCACGGCACCCATGGTGCGCTGTGCACGTCCGGTTCCCCAGCCGAACGCGCGGATCGGTGACTCCTCCCCACCGCGTTCCCCGAATTCGGGGAACACCGACCTCGGCCAAGCGCGAGACGCCGGAAGCGCACCCATGGGAGGGTTACGGTGTTCCCGGGGAGCGCCCTCGCACGGTGGACCGGGCGCTGTGAATTGGTTGGAAGGTGTGGGGTCAGTGACGCATGACCTGGATGAGGGCCGGTCTCTCGAGCTCAGTCAGTATCTCGCCGTGGTGCGGCGTCGCTGGTACGTCGTGGTGGCCGGGTTGCTCGTCGGCGTCCTGGGCGCGTTCGGCTACCTGCAGACCGCCAGCAGGACCGCGACCGCGACGGCGTCTGTCAACATCAACGTCTTCTCCTCGACCCCGTTCGGCAACCAGAAGCAGCCCTCGCAGCTCTACGACCCGACGACCGAGCAGGCGCTCGCCACCTCGTCGGATGTCCTGACCAACGCGGCGAAGGAGATGGGCAACGGACTGACCGTCGGCCAGATCCGGGCGCGCACCACCGCGGCCCCGGTCGCCGGCGCCACGATCGTCAAGATCAGCTACAGCGCGTCCTCGAGGACCAAGGCCGAGCAGGGTGCCGACGCGATCGCGAACGAGTACCTCGACTACCGCTCCGCCGGCGCCGTCGCGAAGGTCGAGCAGGTCGTCACCAAGCTGAACCGGCAGCGAGCAGACCTCCTGAAGCGGCTGAAGCACGACAACGACGTGCTCCTCAACGCCGCGGGTGGCACCAGCCCCGCCTCCGTCGAGGCGGACACCGATCGTCAGTCGGTCACCATCCAGCTGACCTCGCTGGCCGGCACGATCAACGAGTTCGACAGCGTGGACACCACCGGCGGCACCCTGATCAGCAGCGCCTCGAACAACCCGGTGAAGTTCAGCCCCAGCTCCAAGCTCGTCTACGGCGCCGGTGGCCTGCTCGGCCTCATCATCGGCGTACTGCTGGCCTTCCTGGTCAACGTGCTGGACCGCCGGATCCCCGATGGCCGGGGTCTCACCGGGATCGGTGGCGGAGCCATCCTGTCCGAGCTCGGGAGTCGGCGGGCGATCGTTCCCGCGGTGGGTGACGACCTCGACCAGATCCGCAGTCTGCGTGAGCGACTGCTCGCGACCATCACGCCCGGGGGGAACCTGGTCGTGATGGACCTGGTCGTGCGCGACCGACCCTCCGACATCGCCGTCAACCTCGCGCTGTCGATGGTCGAGCGTGGCGACCCTGTGCGGCTCGTGCTGCCCGACTACACCGACGCCCACATGCGTCTCATCGAGCGGGTGCTCGACCTCGAGCCCGACGGCACGACGTCCGACGCCTCGACCTATTCCTCGCGGCTGGCTCCGGGCCTGGTGGTCATCGCCACGCGCGAGGACCTGGCCCTGGGTGCCCCGGGTGCGCGACTCGGCAACATCCTGTCCACCTCGCGCCAGTCGGGCCTGACGACGCTCGTCGCCATGCCGCCGACGGCACCGCGCTCGCTCTGGCTGACCGCGGGTCGGCTGGGCCACTCGATCATCCTGGTGGCCGCGCGTCGCGAGACGCGGGTCCGTGCGGTGCGCCAGCTGGTCGAGGAGCTACAGGCCGTCGGTGCCGTCATCCACGGCTCGGTGCTGGTCCCACGCCGGCGCTCGGTCGACATGAAGGCGGCGAAGCGCACTTCTGGCCAGAAGGCGTCGTCCGTGGCCACCAAGGACGAGTCCGCCGAGCCCGTCGCGAAGGCTGTCCTCGACGCCGATCGCTATGTCGAGGACGAGTACGACGAGGACGTCGACTACGACCGCCAGGACCTCGACGAGCTGCGTGCCGGCTCGGCGTCCGCGGCCGCGCAGGCGGTCCAGGCGGGCGAGCGACAGTCAGGCTCCGCCCGCTCCTGAGCCGCGAGCAGCACCGAGCCCGACTCACCCACACACACTCAGGGCTTCAGTGCGGTAGGCCGGTGCCACCTGATGACACCCACGTACCGCACAGTTCGGCACCCACGAACGCGGTCGACGAGGACGAACCCGAGCGGCTCAGCAGGTCGGGTTGGCCGGCAGGTCCTGGCCGGTCACGACCCAGGAGCCGCCGCGCCGGGTGAGGGTCAGGATGTTCATGACCCGCTGCGGTCCCTGCGACGACTTCACGCGGTGGCCGTTCTTGTCCAGCACCTTGACCGCGCTGTTGTCGAGGCAGGCCGCCACGACCAGTCGCTCGGGGTCGCTCTGCCTCTTGATGACCTTCTGGCTGACCACCTCGGGCCGGCCGACCACGCGGTAGTGGTTGGAGGCGTACTCCCGGCGCATCGCCAACAGGCTCTGCAGCGCAGTTCCGGCGATCGAGGTCTCGGGCGTCGCCTTGCTGTCCGGTGAGGCCAGCAGGCGCATCGAGCCGACGACGTAGGCATGGGTGCTCGTCACCGAGGCACGGCGCGTGCCGGCGTCGACGTGGATCGCCCGGTAGTGATGGGGCTTCAGCGTCGGTGTCGGGGCGACCGGAGCCGTGGTCGGCGCGCTCGAACGCGGCGAGGAGCCGGCGTCGGAGCCGCTGTGCCCGCCGCACGCCGTCAGACCGAGAAGAAGCAGTGCCGTCGCTGTCGCGCCGACTGCTTCACGCATTTGGGGCATCCTGAGCACGGACTTTCCATAGTATTTTCACGGTAAACGGGGGCACGATCGCGCGCCTTCGCCTGACCAGAAAACCCTAGTCGGCGCCCTGGCATGGGGGTTCGCAGAAATTCGGGAGAAAGAGATCGCAACCTCCGTGAGCTCGGAAGACGGCCTGCAAGGGCGGCAGTCGGAGGTGCGCAGCGCAGCCAAGGGCGGCGCGATCACCCTGGCCGGCTCCGCCTTGAGCGCGGTGCTCGGGTTCGTGCTGAACCTGATGTTCGCCCGGCACCTCGGCGCGCACGGCGCGGGCATCGTGCTCCAGTCGATCGCGGTCTTCACCATCGCCCTGAGCTTCGGCAAGCTCGGGCTCGACACGACGGCCGTGTGGTGTCTTCCCCGCTTCCTGATCTCCGAGCGCGGCAAGGTCAAGCCCGCCCTGATCGGGCTGCTCGTGCCGGCGCTGGTGACCAGCCTCCTCGCCGACCTGGTGTGGCTCGGGCTGGTCGAGCTGCCCGGCGTCCACGTGTTCTCCGGCGAAGTGCACGACGCGATGCTGCTGTCGGCGATCTTCCTGCCGGCTGCCGTGGTGATGACGGTGGCCCTCGCCTCGACCCGCGCCTTCGGCGGTGTCGTGCCGTTCAACCTGATCGGCAACGTGATCGTTCCGGGGCTGCGCCCGATCGGGATGCTCGTCGTGATCGCGATGGGCGGCTATGCCACGGCCGCGGCGTTCTCCTGGGCGCTCCCGTGGCTGGTCGGCGCCGTCGCCGCCCTCGTGGTCGTGGTGCGACAGGTCAGGCGGCGCGAGGACCTGGCCGGTCTGCCGTGGCAGCGCGACCGCGAGGTCGACCGCGAGATCTTCTCCTACTCCCTGCCCCGGTCGGTGATGGCCGGCCTGGAGCAGGCCATCCTCTGGCTCGACGTGATCCTCGTGGGCTCGATCCTCGGCGCGACGCAGTCCGGCATCTACGGCTCGGCGGCGCGCTTCGTGAGCGCGGGGGTCGTCGTCTTCACGGCGCTGCGGATCGTCGTGGCCCCACGCTTCAGCGCGATGATCGCGGCGCGTGAGATCGACGACCTGTCCCACCTCTATCTCGTCACGACGAGGTGGATCGTGCTCTTCGGCAGCCCGGCGTACCTCGTGCTCGCGGTGTTCTCACCCACCGTCCTGGGCTGGTTCGGACACCGGTTCACCTCCGGTGCGACGGCGATGACGATCCTGTGCCTCGGCTCGATCGCGATCCTGGCTGCCGGGAACGTCCAGTCCCTGCTGCTGATGAGCGGCCAGATCCGGCTGGGGCTGGTCAACAAGGCAACGGTGCTCGCCTGCAACCTGGGGCTGAACCTCTGGCTGATCCCGACGATGGGGATCAACGGCGCCGCCGTCGCGTGGGCGGCGAGCATGGTCCTGGACACGATCCTCGCGGCCTGGCAGGTACACCGCGCGATCGGGCTGAGCCTGTCGCTGCGGCCGACGGTGTACGCCCTCGCCGCGACCTGCCTGTGCGTCGTCGTCCCGTCCGGGGCCGTGGCGCTGCTCTGGGGACAGGGCAACCTGCAGCTGGTGCTGGCGGTCGTCGTCTCTGGCGTGCTGCTGCTGGGCTACTGCTACGCAGACCGTCATCGGCTGGACTTCGTCGACCTCGCGATGATGCGACGGGGCCCTCGACAAGATTGATGAACTCCCGTCGTCCGGCTGCGCGGTCGTACGACGGCACGTAGCCTCGGCGCGTGACTTCGGTGATCTCGATCAAGGACCGTTCGCCCCGATGGGCCCGCGACGCGGCCATCGTGGCGACTCGCGGCTACGGGCGCGCCACGTCCCGCGCGCGCATCGTGCCGGACTTCCTGGTGATCGGGACCAAGCGAGGCGGGACCACCTCGCTATTCAACTACCTGATGATGCACCCCGGCTTCCTCGGGCTCTTCCCGAGGCCGCGCCTGCAGAAGAGCACCGACTACTTCTTCAAGGGCTACGACCGTGGGGAGCAGTGGTACCGCTCGAACTTCCACACCCAGGCCTTCCGCGACCGGATGACGGCGCGGCTCGGCTACGAGCCGAAGAGCGGCGAGGCCTCGCCGTACTACGTCTGGGATCCGCGGATCGCCCAGCGCGCCTACGACGTGAACCCGGACCTCAAGGCCGTCATGCTCGTGCGCAACCCGGTCGAGCGGGCGTTCTCCCATTGGCAGGAGCGCACCCACAACGGCGTCGAGCCGCTCACGTTCGAGCAGGCCCTCGAGGCGGAGGATTCGCGCACGCGCGGGGAGCTGGAGCGGATGCTCGAGGATCCTCTCTACTACAGCGAGGCGCACGACTGGTACACCTACCGCTCGCGCGGGACCTACCTGCCGCAGCTGCAGAACTGGACCTCTGTGTTCCCGCCCGAGCAGCTCCTGGTGATCTGCAGCGAGGACATGTACGCCGACGTACAGGGCACCGTCGATCGGGTGAGCGCCTTCCTCGGCCTGCCGGCGTACCAGCTGCCGACGACCAAGACCTTCAACGCCAGCAAGCGGCTGCCGATGCCCGAGGCCGCCCGCGAGGAGCTGACGGCGTTCTACGCGCCCCAGATCCGCGAGCTCAGCGAGCACCTCGGGCGACCGCTCAGCTGGTGAGCTCCTCGGCCTGGGCGACGAGAGTCTGCAGGTCCTGCCTGGAGATCCAGACCGAGCTCCAGTCGCCGTGGTGGGCCGCCAAACTGCAGGCGCGCTCGACGACCACCAGCATGTAGAGCGCGGCCACGATCGCGCCCTGCTCGACGGAGACGCCGGCGGCCGTGAGGTGCGGTCGCGCCTCGTCGAGGACGGCCGGCAGGTCGACCTCGAGGAGCTGGGCGGACGGACTGCGCCGCGCGCTGAACGCCCAGTGCAGAGGGTCGAGGCCCGCCGCGGCGTCGTCCTCGCTGTTCTCCCAGTCCCACACCCACAGCTGGCCCGAGCTGTCGCGAGCGCGGTTCCACACCGTCAGGTCGCCGTGCCAGCGCGCGGTGACGGGGAAGGCGTCGTCCCGGCTCTCGACCGTCTCGAGCAGGCGCTTGGCCCGGGTGGCCAGGTCGCCGGCGACGCCGTCGTCCTGCAGTCCGCGCAGTCGTCCCGCCAACCGGCTCAGGTGATCGGTCTCTCGCGGGGCCGCCCTGCGGGTGACGGGTGTGAGGCTGTACAGCTCGTCCGACGTCGGCGGCGCGATCCGGCCGCGAGAGCCGCGCACGTCCTCGGGCAGCGGCTCCATCACCAGCACCGGATGGTCGTGGTACGTCGTCTGGGCCAGCACGGCGGGCGCTCGCATCGGCCCCGACCCGCCGCCGATCGCCTCGAGCACCCTGGTCTCGGTCCGCACGTAGTCGTCGGAGACGGGATCCCAGCCGACCTTGGCATGGCCGACGGGACGGCCGCGATCGTCGACCAGCGCCAGGCTGGCCTTGCGGTTGTCGCCGGTCCGGATCCCGATCGAGGCGGACAGGTCTCGGCGTCCGAGCGCGGTCTCCAGCACGGCCAAGGGGAGCAGCTCGCCGAGCTCTGGTCGGTCGCGTCGGACCTGGAGCGTCACCGCGTCGCGCAGGACCGGGACGCCGTACCGCGCCAGGGGACCGACCACGGCACGCATGAGGTTCTTCCGACGCAGGCGCAGGCCGCGGTAGTTCTCGATGGCGGCCGCCGTGACGGCGCGGTCGCCCCGGGGGGCCAGCAGTCGGGCCCGACGCAGGTCGGGGACCGCCCAGTAGGACTCGGCGTCGACCCAGTCCGGGTCGTCCGCCCCGTCCACGTCGACGCGCACGCCACCGGTGTCCACGAGAGGCGACCACAGCTGCTCAACCAGACTGTCGAGGGGATCCACGGGGCTCCGTCCTGCGCTGACTTCAGTTGTCCGGGTCCGATCGTCTCATCCGCGCTCCGCACTCACGCGAAAACCTCCACTCACCGGAAATTCACAGGTGTTATGACTCCCCAATTTCGGGCGTGTGGAGGGTGTCTCCGCAAAGTTAGCCTCGACCGTCCGAGAGGTCTCGGACTTGTGTGCGTACGGACCCGTCGAGGAGTCACACCATGCGTTTTGTCAGAGCTTTCGTGGCCGTCGCCACGATGATCGGCACCGTCGCCCTGGCGACCGTCCAGCCGGCCACCGCGGCGACCAGCAAGGCCCAGGCCTTGACGACGATCACAGCCGCGAATGCCGGCTCGACCTCCGACACCGCGGCGGGGTCCTGCTGGGAGATCAAGCAGCTGAACCCGTCGTCGACGAGCGGTGTCTACTGGGTGCTGACTCCCGCCATGGCTGCTCCGCAGCAGGTCTACTGCGACCAGACCAACGCCGGTGGCGGCTGGGAGCTGATCGGCAAGGGCCGCGACCAGTGGGACAAGAGCGATGCGGGCCAGGGCAAGGCCTCGGCCCTGCTGACTCCTGACACCACGCCGATGACCGGCACCACCGTGCAGTACCCGAGCTCGACGGTCGACGGGCTGCTCAACAACGGGCGCGTCGACGCCCTGAGCGACGGCGTGCGAGTCCGGCGGGCCATGGACGCCGCCGGGACCAACTGGCAAGAGGTCCGGATGAACTTCAGCCGGTTCCCGCACTGGGCCTGGGCCCTGGGCGCGCTCTACCCGCTGAGCACCTGGTCGGCCACGCCCACCTCTCCCGGTGGCAGCTCGACCGCGTCGGGCACCGGCGGGACCTCGCAGAGCTTCGGCACCGGCTCGTCGTACAGCAAGGTCAGCCAGGTCCCGGGCACCAGCAACGACTGGAGCTACGGCTTCGCCTACGGCAGCTCGGTCGTCGGGACCAGCGCCGACACCTCGTACCTCTGGTCGCCCACCAACGCGGGCGGCGCCACGCCGTACGCCACGGTCTGGGTCCGTCCGCACGTGACGAGCACCGACGCGGGCTTCACCGCGATCCCGGGCAGCGGCACCAGCGCGACGACCATCCCGAGCGTCGCCCAGTCGGCCGCTCTCGACGACCCCTGGGGCGTCACCGGCCTCGCCGGCTCGACCAGCCTCGAGGGCGACGTCGAGGTGCAGGCCTTCACGCAGTCCGGCAACTACATGTACGTCGGCGGCAACTTCGCGACGGTCGAGCAGGACGCCAGCGGGACCAACGCGGTCAGCCAGCCCTTCCTCGCCGCCTTCGACATCAACACCGGACAGTGGCTGTCGTCCTTCCGGCCGCAACTGAACGACAACGTGATGTCGCTGGCGACGCTGCCCAACGGCGACGTGGTCGCGGGCGGTCAGTTCACGCAGGCCAACGGCGCGCCGGCGACGGAGATCGTCGCCCTGAACCCGATCACGGGCGCGACCGACACCAACTGGAAGCTCACGATCCTCAACCTGAAGACGGCCGGGGTCGTGCAGATCAACGCCCTGAAGGTCTACGAGAGCTACCTCTACATCGGCGGCTCGTTCACCCACATGATCGGCGGGTCCAAGCCCAACCGACAGGTCTACACCTCCAACCTCGGTCGGGTGGACGTCGCTGACGGAACGCCCGACAACACCTGGCAGGGCAACCTGAACGGCACGGTCAACGACATCGCCGGTGCCAACCAGGCCGGCCAGGACCGCATCTACGCCGCCGGCTACTTCGGCCAGTACGGCACCAGGGCCACCGACACCCCGGTCGCGACCGAGAGCGCCGTGGCGCTGCAGACCGCGGCCGGCGCCCCGCTGGCGACGCCCGCCTGGGCGCCGACCGCCTCGACGTGGAGCAACACCAAGAACGACTACCAGCGCGCCGTCGAGGCCGTCGGCAACAAGGTCTGGGTGGGCGGCTCCGAGCACAGCCTCTTCCAGTTCGACCCGTCGACGTTCCAGCGCACCTGGGGCGACATCATGTACGACAAGGGCGACGTCCAGGCCATCTCGTCGTACAACAACACGGTGTACGCCGGGTGCCACTGCAACTACTTCGACTACGCCAACGCCTACACGTGGCCGACCCTGCCCAACAACTGGACCCAGGCCAACGGCATGGAGTTCTTCGGGGCCTGGGACGCGACGACGGGCGCCCGGATCACCCAGTTCATGCCGCACATGCAGATGCGTCAGGGCACGGGCATCTGGGCGATCCAGACCGACAGCAACGGCACGACGTGGGCCGGTGGTGACATCCAGACGGTGACCTCGCAGACGAAGAAGAACGCCTTCGCCGGCGGCTTCGCGCGGTGGCCGCTCAACGACTCCACCGCTCCCGGCACCCCGACGAACTTCCAGGTGCAGTCGCAGACCGGCTCGACGGTCACCCTGGGCTGGAACGCCGTCTCGGACCCGAGCGGCGTGACGTACCAGATCCTGCGGGACGACCGCCCGATCGCGACCACGACCTCGACGTCGATCACCGTGCCCAAGAGCACGTCCGGGCGGTTCTTCGTCCGAGCTGCTGACGGGTCCGGCAACGTCGGCGCCAGCACGGGTGTCCTCGTCGTCGGCAACGGCGACGTGCCGCCCACCGCGGCGTTCACCTGGTCGGCCGACCACTCGACCGTCAAGGTCGACGGGTCCTCCTCGACCAGCTCCGACGGCAGCATCACCGACTACCTCTGGGACTTCGGTGACGGCACCGGCGCGCACGGCGCGACCTTCAACCACACCTACACCGCCGCCGGCAGCTACATCGTGAAGCTCACGGTCACCGACGGCGACGGAACGACCGGCAGCGTCTCGCAGACGGTCACGGTGGGCACGCCCGCCGCGAACGCCGCTCCGACGGACGTCTACGGCAAGCAGATCTACCAGGACAGCCCGTGGGTCTACTACCGCCTCGGTGAGACCACCCGCACGAGCAACGCCGCTGACGCCGGCCCGGACAACCGCACCGGCACCTACAACAGCAACACGGGCATCACCTACGGCACCGCCGGTGCTCTGGCGAACTCGACGAACACGTCGATCACCATCGGTGGCTCGTCGTCCTCGGGCTACGTCAGCTCGCCGAAGACGACCACCGCCCCGGCGACGTTCAGCATCGAGGTCTGGTTCAAGTCGACCTCGACGCAGGGCGGCCGACTGATCGGGTACAGCTCGTCCTCGTCCGGCTCCTCGAGCAACTACGACCGGATGATCTACCTGCAGAACAGCGGGCAGCTCGTGTTCGGCGCGTACACCAGCGTCGAGAACGAGGTGCAGTCGCCGGCCAGCACGCCGTACAACAACGGCCAGTGGCACATGGCGGTCGCGACGATGTCGCCGACCGACGGCATGAAGCTGTACGTCGACGGCGTGCTCGTCGGGACCAACCCCAACGGCACCGCGCAGAACTACGTCGGCTACTGGCGCGTGGGTCCGGACAACGTCTGGGAGGGCGCGTCGAGCAAGTACCTCAACGGCAGCCTCGACGAGGCGGCGGTCTTCAACTCGGTGCTGACGCCGGCCCAGATCCAGACGGAGTACACCAACGGCTCGACCGTGATCGGCGGCGGGACGAACAACCCGCCGACGGCCGCCTTCAGCGCCGGCGTGACGAACAACAGCGTGCACTTCGACGCCGGCACCTCGTCGGACTCCGACGGCACGATCACGTCGTACGCCTGGACCTTCGGCGACGGCGCGACCGGCAGCGGCCAGATCACCGACCACACCTACGCCAACCCGGGCACCTACACGGCGACCCTGACGGTGAAGGACGACGACGGTGCCACGGCCACGACCCAGCAGCAGGTGACCGTCCTCGCGCCGCCCGTCTCGACGGTCGTGGTGGCCGACAACGCCAGCTGGCTGTACAAGTACGACTCGACGGCGACGCCGAGCGGCTGGAACGGCATCGCCTTCAACGACTCCGCATGGAGCTCGGGCGCGGCGCCACTCGGCTTCGGCAGCGCCTCGATCGCGACCAACCTGGACACGTTCGGTGCGACGTCGAACCGGCCGATCACGTCCTACTACCGCAAGAGCTTCCAGATCACCGACAAGACCCAGGTGACCTCTCTGGTGCTCAACACGGCGGCGGACGACGGTGTCGTGGTGTACGTCAACGGGACCGAGGTCGGACGCGGCAACATGCCGGCCGGCAACGTGACCAGCTCGACGTACGCGTCGACCTCGGTGAAGACGGCCAACGCGGCGCCGATGACCATCACGGTTCCCAAGAACCTGCTGGTCAACGGCACCAACGAGATCGCGGCCGAGACGCACCTGAACTACAGGGGCACGGCGGACATGTCGTTCCACCTGAAGGCGACGCTGACCACCCAGTCCACGGGTGACTCGGACCAGCCGCCGGTGGCCGCGTTCACCCCGACGATGAACGGGCTCGCCGGCTCGTTCAACGGCTCCGCGTCGAGCGACCCCGACGGCACGATCGAGGCCTACGACTGGAACTTCGGTGACGGCACGGCCCACGCCACGACGATGAACGCGACGCACACCTACGCGAACGCCGGCAGCTACACGGTGACGCTGACGGTGACCGACGACGAGGGCAGCTCGACGTCCCTGTCGCAGGTCGTCAACGCGACGTCGCCGACGTCGGTGATCATCCCGAACGGCTCGATCTGGTCCTGGAAGTACGACAACACGGCGCTCCCGAGCAACTGGAACTCGCCGTCGTTCGACGCCTCCGGATGGCAGAGCGGTGCTGGGCTCTTCGGGTTCGGGAACGCGGGGGTGGTGACCAACATCGACACCTTCGCCGACCCGTCGACGAGGCCGATCGCGTCGTACTACACCAAGCAGTTCCAGGTGGCGGACGCCTCCAAGGTCACGCAGCTGACCCTGAACACGGTGGCCGACGACGGCATCGTGGTCTACGTCAACGGTGTCGAGGTCGGGCGCACCAACATGCCGGCCGGCACGATCACGGGGAGCACCTACGCGTCCTCCGCGGTGAAGACGGCCAGCGCCCAGCAGGTGACGATCAACGTGCCGACCAGCCTGCTGGTCAGCGGGACGAACGTCGTCTCCGCCGAGACGCACGTCAACTACCGCAAGACGCCGGACTCGACCTTCGACCTGAAGGCGACGCTGACCGTCAGCCAGTGACCCGGACCGATCACGAGATGTGGTGAACCCTCCTCGGGCGTCTCACGTAGACCCCGAGGGGGGTAACCACATGAACACTCGAACGACCCGACGTCACCCACGCCGTCGCAGCATCCGGATGATCAGGCCGCTCGTCGTGGCGATCGGTGCGGTCCTCGCACTCGTCGTCGCCACCGGGGGCCCAGCAGCCGCTGCCATCCCGCCGGACACGCCAGCGCTGAGCGGGGGATTGGACGGCCAGGTCTACGCCACGCTGGTGGTGGGCAACACGATCTACGTCGGCGGCAGCTTCAGCCACGCCCAGACCAGGGCTGGGGCGTCGGTGAACCGCGGCGACCTCGCGGCGTTCAACCTGAGCACCGGGGCGCTGCTCGGGACCTGGAGCGCCAACGCCAACGGCTCGGTGCGCAGCCTGGCGACCGACGGCAGCCACCTGTACGTCGGCGGCACCTTCTCGAGCATCGGCGGTCTGTCTCAGAGCTGGCTGGCCAGCGTCAACCTCGCGACGGGAGCGGTCGACACCGGCTTCCGGCCGCGTCTGAACGGCGCCGTCCTCGGGCTGCAGGCGAGCGGGGGCTCGGTCTACGCCGGGGGATCGTTCACCTTCGCCGGAGGCGTGGCGCAGCACTCCCTGGCCAAGTTCAACGGGACCACGGGTGCCCGGGTGTCGGCGTACACCGCGTCAACGGATGGTGAGGTCACCGCCCTGGCGGTCAGCCCCGACGGGAGCAGGCTCGCGGTCGGCGGTTTCGTCACCACGGTCTCCGGGGTCTCCCGCACCGGCATGGCCCTGGTCGACACCGGCTCCGGGAACGTCGTGGGACCGACCTTCGCGTTCTCCGTCCGGCCGATGCTGAGCCTGTCGTGGAGCGATGACGGGACGGCGCTGTTCGGCGGCTCGGGCAACTCCAACAACGTCGCCGCACGGTGGAACCCGACGACCGGGGCCCGCAGCTGGCACGTCACAGCCGGAGGAGACATCCAGGCGATCGACTTCTTCGACGGCGAGGTCTACATCGGCTTCCACGACAACTTCCAGGGAGACACGCACTCGAAGCTCGTGGTGGCGAACGCCCAGACGGGGGCGCTCGACGCTGGCTTCCGCCCGACGTTCAACCAGTTCTTCGGGGTGCGCTCGATCAGCGCGGGTCCCTGGGGTGTGGTCATCGGCGGGCAGTTCACCAACGTGTCGGGCGTGTGGGCGCACAACTGGGCGAGGTTCCCGGCCGCGTAGGCTGCGCCGGGTGTCGACGTCGAGGAGTCTCGGGTGCTGAGCGCGCCTGCCGCGGGTGGTGAGCGCCGGCGACGGCCCCTGCTCGTCACCGGCATGCCGCGGTCGGGCACCACCTGGCTGGCCAGGCTGTGCGCCACCGCGCCCGGGACCTCGATGCCGGGCCGCGAGCTGATGACGCCCGAGGGCTACGCGCTGCACCACTCGATCGACGGCTGGGTGGCGCTGGACAGCCTCACGCCTCGACAACGCCGCCTGGTCAGGCTCTCGTACGTCGGGCTGAACCCGTTCACGTTCGGCCGCTACGGCCGCCGGCAGCTCAGTGCCTCGCGGCCGTCGACACGTGTCGTCGTCAAGGACCCGTTCGCGATGCTGTCGCTGCCGGTGATGTGCGAGGTGACGGGCGCCGAGCCGCTCATGGTCTACCGCCATCCCGGGGCGATGCTGGTGAGCTATCGCCGGATGGGATGGCAGCCCGACCTCACCGAGCTGCGGCCGATCCTGCGCCGACACCGCGCCGACCACGGAACGACTGACAGCGGTCTGCCCGAGCTGCCGCTGCCGGGAGAGACCGACGACGCCACGGCGATGGCGGTCTTCTGGAGCATCCTCTACGAGATCGCGCTGGACCGCGCCGAGGGCATCGACGGTCTGGTCGTGGTGTCCCACGAGGGGCTGGCGGGTGGCGGGATGCCGGCCGTCGAGAAGCTCTTCTCCACACTGGGGCTGCGCACGTCCGAGGGGACGGCGGCCGAGATCGAGCGCGAGCAGGGGGCGGGGAAGGCCCCTGCCGATACCGGCTCGAGCGGTGGTGGGGACCGCCCGGCGCTGCACGACTTCAACCGCTCCCCGGCCCAGGCCGCGGGCGCCTGGCGCGATCGGCTCGAGCCCGGCGAGCTGGACCGGATGGAGTCCGTCGGAGCCGCCATGCTGGCCCGGTTGGAGGCTCTCCGGCTGACTCTCGACCCCTGACCGGATCGGGGCACTCGGTTCGCGCCGCTCGGCCGATCATGCTAGACAAGACGGCCAACCGCCGCTGGCACCCCCGAGCCTCGGCATGGAGGAATCAAAGATGCCCCGTCGAACGAACGTCGCCCTCGCGACGTCCGCCCTCGTCTCGCTCACCCTCGGGGTGGGCACCTACCAGTCGGTCGACGCGCGACCGGCGACGCCCAGCGCGGTCACCAGCAACGTGACCGCGTCGGCCTCGTCCGCGGCCCCCCAGGGCACGTGCGCGCCGAAGTACACGACCAAGAAGCCCCTGTTCGGACTCAATCTCGGCGGCCTGATGAGCGGCAACTGGGGCAAGGTCCCGGCTCTGCGCTCGTGGATCAACAACGACAACATCGGGTCGACCTGGAAGGCCCAGACTCGCACGACGACCCGCAAGACGGCGCTGGTGATCTCGATCCGGCGCTCGCCCCAGGAAGTGATCCAGGGCAAGTGGGACTCCGAGCTGAACGCGTTCTTCAAGCACGCGCCCAAGAAGCGGCTGGTCTTCTGGAACTACTACCACGAGCCCGAGACGCCCGTGCGTGCCCACGAGTTCACGCCGGCCCAGTTCCGTCGCGCGTTCCGGCACATCGGCCGGATCGCCGCGCAGTACTGCCGCCCCAACCTCGTTCCCACCCTCGTGCTCATGGGCTGGACCGCGGACCCGAGGTCCGGGGCGAGCGTGAACTACGCCTGGAAGTCCTGGCGGGACTTCTACCCCGGCCGGCACTACGTCTCCGTCGTGGCCTGGGACCCGTACAACAGCGTCAACGCCGCGCCGAGGTCGTACGGCGCGCCGCGTGAGCTCTACCGCGAGACGGTCGTCGCATCGCGCCATGTGCACAAGCGATGGGCCATCGCCGAGACCGGCAGTGCCCGCATCGCCAGCGATCCGAGTGGCAGCGGCCGGGCGGCGTGGTTGCACCGCGTGGCCAAGTACAGCCGCAAGCACGACGCGGCGTTCGTGACCTACTTCGACCAGACCGGGATCCACAACGACTTCCGCCTCACCGACACCCCGTCGGCGAACGCGTGGCGTCAGATCATGAACCAGTGACCTGAGTCTCGACCGTGGAGGATCTCCGGCACGTGGTGCCGGGGATCCTCCACGATCACCCGCTCGACGCCGCCTCAGCGACTCGGCGGCTGCCCGAACCGGCGTACCTCCTGGGGCCAGCCGCACGCCTCTGCGATCTTGCCGGCCCACACCTTCGCGGATCCCTCGTCGGCGACGTCGACGACCGTGAAGCCGCCGAGGAACTCCTTGGTCTCGACGTAGGGGCCATCGGTGAACACCAATGACCCACTGGTGGCGTCGGCGCTGAAGACCGGCCCCTCTTCCTCCAGACCTCCGGCGAAGACGTAGTCACCTGCGGCCTTGATCTCGTCCACGACCGCCATCGCGAGCGGTCCGCGGCCGCGGAACCACTCCTCGGTGTGGTCGCCCACCCACTGCTGGTTGAAGTAGATGAGGTACTCGGCCATCTGTGCTCCCTCGCTCGGGCGAACCCGATGTCCGCCTCCACCCACGCTACGAACAGGTGGCGGCGAATACGACAGGGTCGACCGGATTCGGTGCCTCAGCAGCCGGTGCCGGTGAAGACGCAGAGCCGGGCCACGAGCGCACGGTCACTCCTGACCAGATGGCGAACGCCGCGACCGGCGGTGTCTCGGGTCCACTCGCCGCTGTCCTCGACCGCGAGGATCGCGCGTCCCACGCGGGTGAACACGAACACCGAGCCACCCGGCTGCCCGTCGGGCAGGGTCTCCGCGAAGCCCGCCGTGACGGGGGCGCCGCCGGTGACGTCGTCGCCGTACGCCGTGACGTCGATCGCGGTCGTCCTGCGGGTCGCCGGGATCTGGCCGCACACTCCCGCCTTCCGGCGCACCTGACGGCCGACCTGGGCGGCGGCTCGGGCGTTCGGGTAGAGCGCGAGCTCGCGGGTCAGCCCCAGCTCGGGCCCGGTCTGCTGGACCACCAGCCGGTCCACGGCCGATCCGGGCCAGGCGCCGCCCCAACAGGTGCGCTGCAACGTCACGCCGCGTGCGTCGTGCCGGGGCGTGGTGACGGTCGAGTCGCCGTCGGACCTGAGGCCGAGGGCCATCGGGAAGTCGTCGGGGATGCCGTTCGTCGTCGCGGATGTCGGACTGGTCGCGGTGGAGGGTGCCGGGCTGCTCGGGTCCGACGGGGAGCCGGATCCAGCGTGGTCTCCGCAACCGGCCGAGACGATCACGACGCCGACCAGCAGGCTGACAAGCCGGGCGACGAGCGCGGTGCGGTGGGTGGTGGATGTCATGCCGGTGAGACCAGTGCAACGGCGGAAAGGTTCGGAGCGCGGGTGTCGGCGGTCTGGGTGAGGATGGGGGGATGACGACCTATTCCGGCACGAAGGAGTTCGAGGGCGCGACGTTCCTCGACACCAGCTTCAAGGGCGCCACCGTGCGGTTCTCCGACGTCAGCGGCATGACGATGCGCAGCGTCGACGTGGGCGGCCTCGACATCGACAGCCACGACCTGTTCTTCGGCACCCTTCTCGTCAACGGCGTCGACGTCGTGCCGTTCGTGGAGGCCGAGCTCAACCGTCAGTTCCCCGGCCGCGAGCTGCAGAAGGCGGAGACGCCGGAGGGCCTGCGCGAGGGGTGGGTCGCCGTGCAGGCCGCCTGGGAGGCCACGGTGGCGGAGACTCCGCGCGACCTCGTGGACGCCCATGTCGAGGACGAGTGGTCGTTGGCCCAGACCCTGCGCCACCTGATCCTCGCGACGGACTCGTGGCTACGGGGCGCGATCCAGCGGATGCCGGAGCCGTTCCACGAGATCGGGCAGATCTTCACCGGCGCGGGAGAGATGGGCTTCGACATGTCGATCTTCCGTGACGAACCGCCCGACTTCGAGGAGATCCTCGCAGTGCGCGCCGAGCACCAGGCGATGGTGACCGACTTCCTCGCCACCGCCACACCCGAGCTGCTCGCGGAGGAGCGCGACAACCCCTGGGGTGGGGGCGACTGGCATCCGAGCGTCGGCGACTGCATCCGGGTGATCCTGGAGGAGGAGTGGGCCCACCTGCGCTACATCCGGCGGGATCTCGCGCTCCTGCGCTGAGTCAAGTCACGCGGGACGGCGCATGGCATCGACCAGGGCTGCGCGGACGATCAGATGAGGCGGGGGCGGCAGCTCCTCGAGGTCGAACCACCGGATGTCGACGTGCTCCTCGGGAGCCACGTTGGCCGGCGTCCCCCGCCAGTCGCGCACGAGCCAGGCGCTCAGCAGCGCCGGCCGCTCCGCAGGTCCTGCCGCCAGTCGGCACAGGTGCGCGGCAGAATCCGTCTGGATCCGCACGCCGAGCTCCTCGTGGAGCGCACGCGCGAGGGCTTCCAGCTCCGATTCCCCGGTCTCGATGACGCCGCCGGGCAGGTCCCAGACGTCCGGACGAGCCCGCTTGTCCGCTCTGCGATGCGCGAGCAGGACACGTCCGTCACGCACCAGCGCCCCGACGACCACGTTGTCCACGAGGGGATCAGAGCACGCACCACCGACGTCCGGCCATGACACCTAGCGGCCGAGCAGTCTGGGGCTCAGCGGACCCGCTGCCCTCTCAGGACGACGGCCCGAGGCCGGGCCAGGACGGCAGGGTCGTCCCGTGGGTCGTCGTCGTAGGTGACCAGGTCGTCCGACGGTGGCATCTGCAGGTAGCTCCGAGCCGAGACGGTCGCGGCTCGGATCGCCTCCAGAGGTGTCAGGCCGTGCTCAGCCAGCAACGCGATGTCTCGGGCGACCGGGACGCTCGCGTCCGAGCCCGCCATGACGGTGACGCCGGCCCGTAGGGCGATCGGGAGGTGATGGCGGTAGTGCTCCTTGAGGGCCTCCACGACGGGGAGGTGCTCGGGTGGGAGGTGCTCTGCCGCTGCGGTGAGCGCACCGATCGTGGGGGTCCACGCGCCACCGCGTGCCCCGAGGGCCTTCACGTCGTCCTCGGTCAACCCGTTGCCGTGCTCGATGGAGTCGACCCCGAGGCCCACGACCGTGGACGCTGCCATCGTCGAGTGCGCCGCCACTCGGGCTCCCACGCTGTGCGCAGTCTGGACGGCGCGCGCCAGCGTCTGCTCGTCGTACGTCGTCGCGCCCTCGCCTCCGGGCACTCCGTCGACGACCTCGGGGAAGTCGGTGATGATCTTGACCCAGGTCGCTCCGCCCGCCACCTCGTGCCTGATCGAGGCATCGAGGTCGTCCGGATCGCACGGCGTGTACATGCGGGGGAAGTAGCGGTCGCGGGTCGAGTGGAAGCGTCCGGCAGCCACCACGACCGGGAGGCCCGGGCGGGTGCTGGCAGCAAAGTCGAGAGTGATTGCGCTGTCACCCCCGACGTCTCGGGCGACGGCGACCCCCTGGTCGGCCAGCCCTGCCAGCTGACGGTCGGCGAAGGCCCGGTCCGAGATGAAGGGGAAGCCGTTCGCATCGACGTCGACGGTGACGTGACAGTGCGCGTCCACCAGGCCGGTCACGGCGTACCGGCCAGGGAGCGTCGACTGCTCCCCGTCTCCGACCAGTACCTCCCCGTCCTCGCCCTCGGGCAGGAGAACGCCGCGGAACACCCAAGAGCCCATCCATCGAGACTACGAGCGACGGATGGGCCCAGCAACGCCTGACACGTCGGTACAGTCACCGGGTGCCGGGTCCCCTCGCGATCCCTCCCGACCGCTTCGTCACCCTCGACGGCGTCCGCTTCCACTACCTGGACTGGGGCGGCGAGGGAGAGCCTCTTCTGCTGCTGGCCGGTCTCGGCTGCAACGCACACCTCTTCGTGGAGCTGGCTCCGCTCCTGAGCGACAGGCTCAGGGTGCTGGCACTGACCCGTCGGGGGCACGGGTTGACCGAGCAGGTCGACGAAGGCTGCACGATCGCCGACGGCGCAGAGGACGCGCGGCGTCTCCTCGACGCCCTGGGCATCGAGCGCGCCCACGTCGTGGGGCACTCGATGGGTGGTGGCGAGGTCTCGGTCCTGGCAGCCCGTCATCCCGGTCGGGTGGACCGGATCGTCTACCTCGACGGCGCCTACGACTGGGCCGACCGTGCCGCACCCGAGGAGCCGGACGAGGGAGACCTGGACCGCTACGCGTCGTACGACGACTACGTCGACTTCGTCTACTCGCTGTTCGACGACGACATCAGGGGCCCGGCGTTCGACGCGATGCTGCGCACCAGTGTGGTCGAGCAGCCGGACGAGTCCGTGGTCGACAGATTCTCCGGCGCAGCCGCCGCGCCGTTCGTGCGGGCGCTCCAGGAGTTCCGGCACCCCTACGCCGAGATCTCGGCGCCGGCGCTGGCCATCTACGCACTCGGGGAGCAGTGGGAGGGACCCGAGGGGCCGTGGCGGGTCGGCTCGCGCGACCGGTTCGCCGCGGAGACGGCCAACGGGCAGGTCGCCGAGCTGTCCGCCAGCCACTACCTGTTCATCGACCACCGAGACGAGGTCGTCGCGGCGTTGCAGGAGTTCCTCACCCGGCGCCACCCGTGACCGTGGCAGTGCGGCCCATCCGGCATAGGCTCGATGGATGGATGCTCGGCAGCTGACGACCCGCCTGTGCGAGCTCATCGACTCGCATCGTTGGGGTGAGCTCTCGAGCCTCCTGCACGACGACTTCGTCTGCCGTTACGTGCACACCGGCGAGTCGTTCGACGGCGAGACCTGGGTCAGACTCAATGCCGAGTACCCGGGCTTCGAGCATCTGGTCGTGGAGGACCTGGTCTGCTCGGAGACACGAGCGGTGGCTCGCTGCCATGTCACGTCGCGCGGCGACGGTCACGTGCAGCACTTCCAGGTCGCGAGCTTCGTGACGGTGCGGGAGGGGTCGATCTCCGAGCTGACCGAGGTCTGGACCGACACGACCCAGAAGCCGGACGAGACCTCCCGGCCCCGGTGACCGAAGCCCTGCCATGAGTCGTGTGCCTGAGGATGGTCCATGGACCGTCCTCAGGCACACGACCCGGGGTCACGGGTGGAGGGTGCTCATGATCTCCTTCGACCACTGGCGTACCGCGTCCTCGTCGCGCCAGTCGCCGGCCGCCTTCTTGGCCATGGCGCGGGCCGCGAAGCCGTGTGCGGTGGGTGCGAGCCGGCCGCCGAACGTCGCGTGACCACGCGCGCCGACCATGTCCATCAGGAGCCTGACCTGGTGCACCGGCGCGAGGTCTGGTGCGCTCTCGCCGGACTCCCCGATCGGACCGCTGCTGAAGAACCACACCGGCTTGTCGCGCAGGGTCTGGGACTCGCGGAGGACGAAGCGTCGTGCGCTCCGGTGCCACCGGCCCATGTACAGCGCACCTCCGACGACGACGAGGTCGAAGCGCGCGAGGTCGTTGCGGTGCTCACGGGCGGGACGCAGCGCGACCTTCACGCCCTGTTCGCTCAGGGCGGCGTCGAGCATGCGCGCGAGTCCTTCGGTGCCACCACGCTTCGATCCGTACACGACGAGTGCTTCCATGGCACGAGTCTCGGCCCCCTGCTCCACCCGCGGGCATGGGCCTTGGCTGGCGCTCGAGGTGACCCTGGGCCATTTCGTGGCGGACGCCCTCTGGTCGCCGACAGGCAACGACCTCGAGACCCCCATCTCCCAGACTCCAGCGCCGAGGTTGAGCAGCGCCAGGAGCGAGAACGTCGTGGCCCACGCATAGGTGCTACCCGTGTCCCCACCGAGGCCCACGATCAGCAGGCTGCCGATGGTCAGCACCACGGCACCGCACACGCGAGCCACTCCCCATGCGTGCAGACGCCGACTCTCCCACGGCGGGATGAGCCGCCGGGCCCGGTAGCCGAACATCTCCATCTCGCCAGGGACGATCCTCATGCTCACAACCTCCGGTCTGTCGGCGGAGCTCGCGTACGGACGCCGTCGCAGGGGTCGCTCCCCAAAGCCCCGAACGCGATGCGTCCGGGGCCCGGGTCCTCGGTGTCGGGGGATCACCAGAGGACCGGCCCGTCATCCGGCGTCCCGCTTCCGGCCCGGAAGTCCGACGTCCCCCTCGAGGCTCTTCCAAACTCCCGCCGGTCGAGGACGCACCCCAGGGGCGGAAGCCCGTCGGCGTGGAGCCCTAGGTCCACTCCTGCCCGGGCGCTAGCTCGAGCTGCGGCCGAACACCCGCTTGGCGACCGAGCCGGTGCCGATGGCGGCGAACAGCGCGACCGCGACCCCAGACGGAATCGTGGACGAGCTGGAGTCGACGGAGTGGAACGTCATGTCACCGCCATAGACCCCGACGAACAGGACCGCCACCCACATCGCGACGATCGCGAGCGTCGCCCACATCTGGGGAACGAAGAATCGCGAGACGCGGCTCTCGCGCGGTGCCTCGATCGAGGACTGATGAAGTGTGCTTACTGGCATGGTTGCCTCCCCTCCTCACCATCGAGTGTGGTCCGAACGTGGAGACGCAGGCAGAGGAGGTCGTCACCGGGCAGGCTCGCGGATGTCACATCATGGCCGAGCACCCGGCGTCAACTCGGTCGTCCCGGCCAGCGGCATGGGCTAGCGTCACCGTCATGGCATTCGCTTCCTGCTGCTCTGGGCGCACGCGCCGCCGCTGAGCGGCGAGCACGCGGTCACCCAGTCCCACGCTCACCGCTTTCAGCTGCCCGTCCCGAGGCGCCGCCGCGTCTCGTTCACGTCGTCCTGAAACGGAGCACGAGCATGCCCCAGCAACCTGACATCACAGACCCCTCGGACCGGATCCGGCCCTTGTCGGACCACGACCTGGAAGCCGTCGTCGACCTCTCCCTGCGAGCTTGGGAGCCGGTCTTCATCTCGTTCGAGAAGATCCTCGGAACCGAGATCTTCGATCTGCTCTACCGCCCACACTGGCGCGCGGCTCAGGCCGCTGCCGTCCGCGGGAACTGTCTCGCCGACGGCGCCGAGTCCTTCGTCATGGCCACGCCCGACGACGTCGTGGTGGGCTTCGTCGTCCTCCAACAGGACCTCGACGAGTCGCTCGGGGTGATCGAGATGATCGCCGTGCACCCGCAGCACCAACGCCGCGGTCACGCCCGAGCCTTGATGCAGTTCGCCCTCGAGCGATTCCGCGGCCAGGGGCTCAGGCTCATCAACGTGGGCACCGGAGGCGACCCGGGTCACGCTCCAGCCCGGGCGCTCTACGAAGCGGTGGGGTTCACCGGCGTCCCGCTGGTGAACTACTACCTGGCGAGTCCACCGGCACCACAGGACCCGGCGGTCGAGCCAGTGACACAGGTCACCTGAAGTCGGTGCTTTCGCGCCTCGCCTCAGAGCCGAGGTGGGCTCGGAGGATGGGGGAGTGGCCCCGCATCGCACGTTCTCGCCCGAGGAGTTCGAGAGGCTGGTTCAGCTGAGCCACCTCTACTCCTCCCTCGTCCGACTGCTCGGTCTCGGCACCTCGGCGACCGATCCAGGCGCCCGGGCTCTCCACCTGCCGAGCATCCAAGAGGTCTACGACGAGGTCGCGAGGCTCAAGCTGCTCGCCGAGTCCGCACCGTCGGGCTCGGACTGAGGGCGAGAGGCTTCTCGGGGGAGACGGTCGCGCACCGCGTCTCGGACAGATGTGCCCCGCGTCGGTCGACGTGGGGCACATCTGTTGGTGGTCAGGCGGTCTCGGGGAACCGGATGCCGGTGTTGGCGTGGCAGCGGTACCCGAACGGGTTCTTCGCGAGGTACTGCTGGTGGTGGTCCTCGGCGTAGTAGTAGGTGATCTCCGAGGCCGGGCGGATCTCGGTGGTGATGTCGCCGATGCGCTGGCGGTGCAGCTCGTCGCCGTAGATCTTGGTCAGCTCGCGAGCGGTCTGCTCCTGCTCGGGAGTCGTCCAGTAGATCGCCGAGCGGTACTGCGTCCCGACGTCGTTGCCCTGGCGCATGCCCTGGGTCGGGTCGTGCACCTCGAAGAACCGCTTGACCAGGTCGGCGTACGACACCTGCCGCGGGTCGAAGACGACCCGGATGGCCTCGGTGTGGCCGGTGCGGCCGCTGCACACCTCTTCGTACGTCGGGTTGGGCGTCATGCCGCCGGCGTACCCGACCGAAGTCGACCAGACGCCGGGGATCTGCCAGTAGATCTCCTCGGCTCCCCAGAAGCAGCCGAGCCCGAAGATCGCGACCTCGTAGCCGTCGGGCACCTCGTCGGTGATGACGGGCGCGTCGAGTACGAGGTGCTTCTCGGCGACGGCGAACGGACGGGACTCCCGGCCCGACAGGGCCTCGTCGGCGGTGGGAAGCGTGGACTTGTGGCGGGAGAAGATCGACACGGTCACTCCTTCTGGGACACCTGGATGGTGCCTCCACAGTGTCCAACACCGGAGGCCCCCACCGCGTTCCCGGGCGGGGTGACGAAACCCTTACGCTCCCTACGTGACCCAGGAGCATCGCCACAAGTCCGGCTTCGACACCCGCGCCATCCACGCCGGCTACGAGCCCGACCCGACCACGGGCGCTGTGATCCCGCCGATCTATGCGACGAGCACCTACAAGCAGGACGGTGTCGGCGGTCTGCGCGGCGGCTACGAGTACAGCCGCAGCGCCAACCCCACCCGCACCGCTCTCGAGGGCGCCCTCGCCGCCGTGGAGGAGGGAGAGCGTGGCTTCGCGTTCGCCAGCGGCCTCGCCGCCGAGGACACCATCCTGCGGGCGCTGACGCGGCCGGGTGACCACTGCGTGATCCCCGACGACGCCTACGGCGGCACGTTCCGGCTGTTCGACAAGGTGGCGAGGCTCTGGGGGCTCGACCACACGCCCGCCCACGTGCCGGACGTCGACGCGGTGCGTGCCGCCATCCGGCCCGGCACCACGCGTGTGGTCTGGGTGGAGACGCCGACGAACCCGCTGCTCGCCATCGGCGACATCGAGGCCCTGGCCGCCGTCGCCCACGACGCGGGCGCCCTGCTGGTGGTCGACAACACCTTCGCCTCGCCGTACCTCCAGCAGCCGCTGACGCTCGGCGCCGACATCGTCGTGCACTCGACCACGAAGTACGTCGGCGGGCACAGCGACGTGGTCGGCGGCGCGGTCGTCGTCCGCGACCTCGACCTGGCCGAGGCGATCACCTTCCACCAGAACGCCATGGGCGCGGTGGCGGGGCCGTTCGACTGCTTCCTGACCCATCGCGGCCTGAAGACCCTCGGGGTGCGCATGGACCGCCACTGCGACAACGCCGAGCAGGTCGTCGACTTCCTGACGCGTCACCCGAAGGTCGCGCAGGTGATCTACCCAGGACTCCCCGAGCACCCCGGACACGAGGTCGCTGCGCGGCAGATGAAGCGCTTCGGTGGCATGGTCAGCTTCCGGCACGCCGACGGGGAGCAGGCCTCGATCGAGGCGTGCGCGCGGGCCGAGGTGTTCACCCTCGGCGAGTCGCTGGGTGGCGTGGAGAGCCTGATCGAGCACCCGGGGCGGATGACGCACATGAGCGTCGCCGGCACGGAGCTCGAGGTCCCCGCCGACCTGATCCGGCTCAGCGTCGGCATCGAGACCGCCGCCGACCTCGTGGCGGACCTCGACCGTGTCCTCTCCTGAGCCTCACGACGGCGTCGTCATCTGCGTCGACTTCGGGTCGACGTTCACCAAGGCCTCGCTGGTCGACCTGGACAGCGGTCTGATCGCGGCCGCGGCCGAGCACCGCACGACGATCGACACCGACGTGCTCGACGGGTACGACGCGTGCCTGGCGACGCTGGCCGAGCAGGACGTGCGCGCGGCCGGCGCAGCGACGTTGGCGTGCTCCAGCGCCGGAGGTGGGCTGCGCATCGCCGTGGTCGGCAACGAAGAGCTGGTGACCGCCGAGGCGGGCCGACGCGTCGCCCTGTCCAGCGGAGGCAAGGTGGTGGCCGTGCTCGCGGCCAGCCGCGGGGACGACCTACGGGCCGTCACCGAGAGCGAGCCCGACGTCGTGCTGCTGACGGGCGGCACCGACGGCGGCAACCCCGAGCCGATCCTGGCCTGTGCCCGCGACCTGGCCGACGTGTGGCAGGGCCCCGTCGTCGTGGCCGGGAACGTCGACGCGCAGGCGGGCGTGGCCGAGATCCTCGCCCACCATCCGCTCGTCGTCGCTCCCAACATCGTGCCGCGCATCGGCGTGCTCGCACCCGAGGGTGCCCGCACCGCGATCCGTGAGCTCTTCCTCTCCCACGTCATCGGGGGCAAGCACCTCAGCGCACGAGATGACTTCCTCGCGATGGTGCAAGGCGCCACACCGGACGTCGTGCTCACCGGCGTCGAGCTGCTCGCCGACATGGCGGGCGACACCGTCGTCGTCGACGTCGGTGGGGCGACCACCGATGTCCACAGTGTCGTCGAGCTCGACCCGGAGGATGCCGGCCTGAGCCGGGAGGTCGTCGCCACCACGCGCGTGACCAGGACCGTCGAGGGCGACCTCGGCATGCGCTGGTCGGCCGTGACCACCGCCGAGGCGGCGGGTCGCGACGACCTGTACGAGGCCGCCGTACGCCGGCGGGCCGAGGTCGGGTTCGTGCCCACCGACGCGGTCGAGGGCGACTTGGACGAGCAGATCGCCCGAGAGGCGGTGGGGTTGGCGCTGCGTCGGCACGCCGGTCGGAGCAAGGTCGTCGTGAGCCCGGAGGGGCGGGTCGTCGAGCGGACCGGCAAGGACCTCCGCGAGGTGGACCTGCTGGTCGGCTCGGGCGGTGTTCTGCGGCACGGGCGGCCGGGGGTCGCGGAGCGCGTGTTCGCCGGCAGCGTCGGCGAGGTCGAGGGCGGCTGGCAGCTGCCGCGGCGAGCCTCGGTGACCGTGGACGAGGAGTACGTCCTGGCGGCCGCCGGCCTCTTGGCGGGTCGGTACGGCGGGGCCGCGCGTCGGCTGGTCGCGGGGCTGGTCGGCCATCCGGGCGCCGACACAGCCTAGGGTGATCGCGTGAGCAGTCAGGAGCCGTCCGGACGGGCGGGGGAGCGGCTGACCGGCCGCCTGGCTCACCAGTGGGCGCACCTGCGCGAGCAGCAACGTCGCAGCGAGACGTCCGCGGTCGCGCCCGGGACGTCCAACTTCTCGCGGGCGCAGGTCCCGTGGGGACTCGACCTCGCCGCCGCCTGGGCCTGGCGGCTCATCGTGATCGGCCTCGCGACGTACGTGCTCTACCGCGGCGTGGTCTTCTTCGCCGAGCTCACCATCCCGCTGATCGTGGCGATCCTGGTCACCGCGCTCGGCGCCCCGGTGGTCGACGCCCTGGAGCGGATCGGGATCCGGCGCAGTCTGGGCGCGCTCCTGGTCGTGCTCGGCGGGCTGGCGGCGGTGTCCACGATGCTGGGCTTCGCCGGGCAGCAGGTCGCCAACGGCGCGAACGACCTCGCCAACCAGGTCTCGGCCGGCATCGAGGAGATCAAGAACTGGCTGCAGACGGGCCCGTTCCACGTCAGCGACAAGCAGATCAACGACTACCTGCAGAAGGCGCAGGACTGGCTACAGGGCAAGGCCAAGGACGGCACGGTCGTCAGCCAGATCACCAACATCGGGTCGGCGCTGACGCACATCCTGGCCGGGCTGTTCCTCGTCCTGTTCTCGACGTACTTCTTCCTCGCGGACGGCGCTCGGATCTGGGCGTGGGTGGTACGGATCGCACCGCGGGCCGCGCGGTCGCGGGTCGACAGCTCGGGCCGAGTGGCGTGGGTGTCGCTGACGCAGTTCGTGCGCGCGACCGTGATCGTGGCCGTCACCGACGCCTGCGGCGTGATGCTGGCGGCGGGGATCCTGCGCGTGCAGTTCGTGCTGGCGATCGGCGTCCTGGTCTTCCTCGGTGCGTTCGTGCCGATCGTCGGCGCCTTCGTCGCCGGGACGGTCGCCGTGCTGGTCGCCCTGGTCGACCACGGGTTCGTGGTCGCGCTGATCATGCTCGGCGCCGTCGTCCTGGTGCAGCAGATCGAGAGCCACGTGCTGCAGCCGTTCCTCATGGGGCGCTTCGTGGCCATCCATCCCCTGGGCATCATCATCGCGATCGCGGCCGGGATCCTGGTGGCCGGCGTCGCCGGAGCCCTGGTCGCGGTGCCGTTCGCGGCCGCCGCTAACGCCGTCGTCCAGCACCTCGCCACCGAGACGGAGGTGGGGGAGGACGCCGAGGGGCACGTCGACCACGACGACGGACACGTCGGAGACCTCGACCAGGCCGAGGTGGCCGACGAGGACGACGAGGTCCCGCCAGCCTCATCACCCAGCGACGACGACGCCTGAGAGCGCCGGGTCGGCGATCAGGCGCTGAAGGGAACGGCGCTGACGATCTCGATCTTCGCGACCCGGCCGTTGGGCTGCTCGAAGTCGACGACGTCGCCGGACTTGTGCCCCTCCAGGGCCGCACCGAGCGGCGACTGCGGGGAGTAGACCTCGACGTCCGTCTGGTCCTCGGCGATCTCGCGGGCGCCGAGCAGGAACGACTCCTCGTCGTCGCCGGAGAAGCGGTAGGTCACGAGCTTGCCCGCCGAGACGGTCTGGTCGTCGGGAGCAGGCTCGGTCGTGGCGTCCTTGAGCAGCTCCTCGAGCTGACGGATCCGACCTTCGTTGGTGCCCTGCTCGTCCTTGGCGGCGTGGTACCCGCCGTTCTCCTTGAGGTCACCCTCGTCGCGGGCCGCACTGATGCGCTCCACGATCTCGGCGCGGATCGGCCCGCGTCGCTCCTC
>JASGIN010000008.1:0-476466 GCA_049841015.1 Nocardioides sp. | reverse complement strand
CCCAGGAGGCCGACGTCGGTGGGCGTGAGGTGGGTCGCGTGCACGACCGTGCTCAGAGGGCCGAGCGCTCCCGCGTCGGCGAGCACCCTCGTGGGCGTGGCGCCGTAGGCCCGCACGCAGCGGTCGTTCTCGGCGACCTGCTCGGAGAGGTGGGCGTGGAGCGGGCGGCCGCGAGCCGCCTCGACGACGGCCGGCAGCTGGTCGCGAGGGACCGCGCGCACGGAGTGGATGGCCGCGCCCACCCTTGTCGCGTCGCCCTCCTGCAGCCCCGCGACGCGCTCGGCCCACGCGGCGGCGCTGCCGTCGTCGTACCGCACCTGGACGCCCTCGGGTGGCTTGCCGAAGCCGGAGCTGAGGTAGCAGGTGTCGAGGAGGGTGATCCGCAGCCCCGCCCTGCTGGCCGCCTCGACGAGGGCGTGGCCCATCGCGTTCGGGTCGTCGTACGGCGTGCCGTCGGGCTGGTGGTGCAGGTAGTGGAACTCCCCGACACCGGTGATCCCGGCGGCGACCATCTCGCGGAACGTGACCGTCGCCAGCTCGAGGTAGCTCTCCGGGTCCAGCCGCGCCGCGACGGCGTACATCTGGTCGCGCCAGGTCCAGAACGTCCCCCGGTCGCGCTGGGTCCTCCCCCGCAGCGCGCGGTGGAACGCGTGGCTGTGGCAGTTCGCCAGCCCCGGGATGGTGAGGCCGGGGAGGGTGTCGGAAACCCCGCGTACGCGGGGTTTCGCAGCCTTATTGGCCTCTGCAGACCCCGATAACGGTGTGGAAACCCCAGGAACCTCGACCGCCGTGAACCGTCCGTCCGCGATCTCCACGAGTACGTCGTCCCGCACGGCGCCGTCGACCCACGCCCTCTCCAGGAGGTACGACGTGCTCACGACGCCAGCCTCGCGAGCGTCTCGGCGAGGGCGTCGACCCCTGCCAGGCAGTCCGGCGTCTCGGCGTGCTCGGCGGGTGAGTGGGACACCCCGCTCGGGTTGCGCACGAACAGCATCGCGCTCGGGATGCCCTGGGCCGACAGGATCCCGGCATCGTGCCCGGCCTGGGTCGGCAGCACCGGCCAGGGCCCAGCCTCGTGGTCGGCGGCGATCCGCTCGGCCAGCGCCGGGTCGAACTCGACTGCACCCGACACCGACTCCGCGGTCACGGTCAGCGAGGTCCCGTCGCGTGTCGCGCGCTCCTCCGCCTGCCGCGTGATCGTCGCGATCAGCTCGGCCAACGCCTCGTCGCTCTCGCACCGAGCGTCGAGCCAGGCGGTGACGGCAGACGGCACGGAGTTCGTGGAGTTCGGCGTCGTCTCGAGCCGTCCGAACGTCGCCCGCTGACCCGCGACGCGCGCCTGCTTGTTCGCCGCCAGTGCCGTCATCGCATAGGTCAGCATCGGGTCGCGACGATCCTCCATCCGCGTCGTGCCGGCATGGTTGGGCTCGCCGTCGATCTCGAAGCGGAAGCGCCCGTGCGGCCAGATTCGGCTCGCCACCCCGATCGCCGCACCTCGGTCGACGAGGTCGCGCCCCTGCTCGACGTGCAGCTCGACGAAGCACGCGAGATGCTCAGATCTCAACCAGGGCTCGGGATTCTCCTCGTCCAGCCCGGCCTCCGCCATCGCCTCGTCGAGTCGTACGCCGTCCCGGTCTCGCAGAGCTCGGGCGGTCTCCCAGCTCGTCGCCCCCGTCGCCAGCCGCGACCCGAGGCAGGCCAGCCCGAACCGCGACCCCTCCTCCTCGACGAACACCGACACCCCGATCGGCCGCACCGGGCGGAACCCGCGCTCGCGCAGCACGTCCACCGCAGCCAGGGCCGAGACCACCCCCAGCGGTCCGTCGTACGCACCACCGTCGAGCACGGAGTCGAGGTGCGATCCGGTGACAACCCCCGGACCGGGGAGGCCCTGCCCCGCGTCCCACCACGCGATCCGGTTGCCGAACGAGTCGGACTCGAGCCGGAGGTCACGGGCCGCGGCCTGCTCGACGAACCACGCGTCGAGCTCGCGCTCGGCCGACGCGAAGGGCTGCCGGAAGTAGCCCCCGCTGCGCGCCGACCGGCCCAGCGGCTCGATCGCACGCCACATCTCCTCGAAGTGATCAGGCACACTCGCCCCCATGGAGTTCCAGGACGTCGTCAGGCGACGCCGCATGATCCGCGAGTACGCCGACACCCCCGTCGACCCGGCCTTCGTCGACCGCGCGCTGGCCAACGCCGTACGCGCGCCGAGCGCCGGGTTCAGCCAGGGCTGGGCCTTCCTGGTCCTCGACCAGCCCGCCGACATCGCGACGTTCTGGGAGGTCACCACGACTCCCGGCGAGCTCCCGGACAGCTGGCTGCGTGGCATGCAGACCGCTCCGGTGGTGATCGTGCCGTGCTCCAGCAAGGCGGCCTACCTCGGCCGCTACGCCGAGCCGGACAAGGGCTGGACCGACCTCGACGAGGCCCGCTGGCCGGTGCCGTTCTGGCACATGGACGCGGCGATGGCGAGCCTGCTGGTGCTGCTGACCGCCGTCGACGAAGGGCTCGGCGCCTGCTTCTTCGGCATCCCGCCGGAGCACGAGGCCGCGACGCGAACGGCGTTCGGGATCCCCGACGACTTCGACCCGGTCGGTGCGATCACGCTGGGTCATCGTCTGCCGGACGAGGCCCCCTCCGGCTCGCCGACCAAGCGCACCCGCAAGCCGCAGGCCGACGTCGTCCACCGAGGTCGCTGGACGTCCTGACACCCCGCAAGTCCAGCGCTACGGCGGCCCCGGGTCAACGCGACGCACCCGGCCGCCCGTCTCGGCACCGAGACGCCCGGTGGCCGGGCATGCACACGCCGATTGGTGCCAAACCGCATGTTCCGGGGCAGAAATGCTGCGGTTTGGTGCCAAACCGCAGAGGTCTTCCCACCCCAGGTGCGGGCTAGGTTGCAGCCATGGACGCCACTGCCGACCGCGCCGTGGCGAAGCTGCAGGCCCTGATCCGGATCCCGAGCGTCTCGAACCGCGAGGCCGAGCTGGTCGACACCGCGGCGTTCGACCGGTTGCACGCGGAGCTCCGCACACAGTTCCCGCTGCTCCACGAGCACCTCGAGCTCACCCGGGTGGGCGGCCAGGGGCTCCTGTTCCGGTGGCCGGGGAGGTCGACCGAACGACCGGTGGTCCTGATGGCCCACCTGGACGTCGTACCGGTCGACGAGTCGGCGCCGTGGCGTCATCCGCCCTTCGCAGCGGAGATCGCCGACAGTGCCGTCTGGGGTCGTGGCACGCTCGACGACAAGGGCTGCGTCGCCGCCGTGTGCGAGGCCGTCGAGCGGCTCCTGGAGACGGACCACAGCCCGGCCCAGGACGTCTGGCTGTCCTTCGGCTGCGACGAGGAGGTCTCCGGGCAGGCGGCGGTCGAGGCCGTCAGAGAGCTCGAGCAGCGCGGCGTCCGTCCCTGGCTCGTGCTCGACGAGGGCGGAGCCGTCGCGCACGGCGCGTTCCCCGGGCTGTCGCGCCCCGTGGCCGCGATCGGGGTCGCCGAGAAGGGAACGACGAGCATCGAGCTGCGGGTCGACGGCCGCGGCGGGCATGCGTCGACCCCGGCCCGCAACGGCCCGACGGTGCGCCTGGCGCGCGCGATCCTGCGCATCGACCGGTCGCCGATGGCCGCACGGCTGCCCGACACGACGGTCGAGCTGATGCGGCGGCTCGCACCCCATCTCCCCGCGCTCGCGCGCCCGGTGCTCGCCCGCGCCGACCGGATGCGGCCACTCCTGGCCCGGGGACTCACCGCCGCCGGCCCCGAGGCCGCGGCCATGGCGCGGACGACGTTCGCGGTGACGACGCTGGCCGGAAGCCCGGCGCTCAACGTGATCGCCTCCTCCGCGATCGCCGGCGTCAACGTCCGGGTCATGCCCGGCGACACGGTCGACGAGGTCGTCACCCACCTGCGCCGCGTGATCGACGACCCCGAGGTCCAGCTCCGCGTCATCGAGCGCGGCGAGGCCAGCGCGGTCTCCCCGGTGGACGACATCTTCGACTTCCTGGCGGACCTGGTCGAGGACAGGTTCCCCGACGCCGTCGTCGCGCCGTACGTCCAGGCGGGCGCCACCGACTCCCGGCACTTCACCCGCATCAGCCGCCACGTCTACCGCTTCGCGCCGTTCCGGATGAACGCCGACCAGCGCCGCGCGATCCACTCCTACGACGAGCACCTCGGCGTCGAGGACTTCCTGGCCGGGATCGACTGGTACCAGGCGCTGCTCGAGAGACTGCCCGAGTGACCCAGCCGCTGACCCAGTCGCGCGACGCGGCCCGGTCGCTCGCGACGGTCGTCGGCTTCCTGGTCTGCGTCGAGCTCGCCAGCGGCGTCCTGCAGGGCTACTACACGCCCATCTACAAGGACATCGCGGGCCATCTCGACATCCGTGACGCCAGCGTCAACTGGTTCGAGGCCGCCCAGCTCGTGGTCTCCGCTCTCGCCGTCCCGCTGCTGGCGCGGCTCGGCGACCTGGTCGGCGCGCGCAGGGTACTGCTGCTCTCGACGGCCATCACGGCGCTCGGCTCGTGGATCCTCGCGTTCGCGCCGGGGTTCACGACGTTCCTGATCGGGTTCGCCGTCCAGGGTGCGTACGTCGTGTGGCTGCCGATGGAGGTCGCCATCGTCTACCGGCGTACGTCGGGCGACCGGCGCCGCGACGTCCTCACCCGCCGCGCGGCCGCGGTCCTGGTGGGTGCGCTCGAGCTCTCGGTGATCATCGGCGCCCTGACCTCCGGGGCGCTCGTCGACGCCACCTCGATGACCGTCGTGCTGATGATCCCGGCAGCCGTGGTGTCGGCGGTCCTCGTGGTGATCTGGTTCGGGATCGAGCGCGATCCCGTGCGCGGTGGGGGTGGCCTCGACCTGGGTGGCCTGGCCCTCATCTGCGTCGTGCTCGGGCTGGTCATGGGCGGACTGATCGCGATCCGGCTCCAGGGACCCGGAAACCCGCTGGGCTGGCTGCTGGTCGTCCTCGGGCTCACCGCGCTCTGGCCGTTCGTGCGCTACGAGCAGCGCCAGGCCGAGCCGCTGGTCGACGTCGGCCTGTTCGCCAGTCGGCTGCAGTGGCCGGTCCAGCTGACGGCGTTCCTCTTCGGCATGTCGGTGCTGGGGGCACAGATCCCGCTCTCGACGTTCGCGCGGACCGACCCCGACGTGGCGGGGTACGGCCTCGGCGCGAGTGCCGACTTCGTGTCCACGCTGGTCGGTGTCTACGTCGTGTTCCTGGCCCTCGGCGCGTTCACCCTTCCCCTGACCACGCGCCGGCTGGGCGCCCGCGGGGCGCTGGTCCTCTCGGCGCTGCTCGTCGCCGTCGGGTACGCGCTCTGGCTGCCCTTCCACGACTCGACGGCCCAGGCCCTGGTGAACATGGCGGTGGCCGGCGTCGGCTCCGGCGCGCTCGTCGCCGCCCTGCCCGCCAGCGCCGCCGCCGGCGCCCCCGAGGACCGCACGGGCTTCGCCACCGGCATGACCAACGCGACCAAGACCGTCGGTGGCGCCATCGCCTCCGCGATCTTCGCCATCTCGCTGTCCAGCACCGGCTCGATCCGCGACCCCGTCCGCGGGCATGCCCCTCTGCACGGGTACCTCGTCGTGTGGTCGGTCTGCGCCGCCGCCGCCCTCCTCGCCGCCCTGGCCCTCCTCCTCACCCCTCGCCCCACGGCCGCCGACGAGTAGCCACGAGGTGCGTGGGACGATGGGGCATGGGCACCTCGGAGACGCCCGGACGCCGGCCGGGCACACCTGACAGCGCCGAACGAGGCGAACGCGTCGACCGCGCCGCGACCGAGCGCGACGACCGCACCGGGCGCGCTGCCGCCGCACAGCGGATGCAGAAGCAGCACGAGTGGGTCGACCTGCAGATCAAGCAGGCGATGGAGCGCGGCGACTTCGACAACCTCCCGGGCGCCGGCAAGCCCATCAAGAACCTCGGCACCCAGCACGATCCCGACTGGTGGATCAAGCAGCTCATCGAGCGGGAGAAGATCAGCGGCGTCCTGCCGCCGGCGCTCCAGCTCCGCAAGGACGACGCCGAGCTGGACGCGCGGCTCGACCGACACACGGCCGAGGCGGAGGTACGCCGGATCCTCGAGGAGTTCAACCAGCGCGTCATGAAGGCGCGATACACCCCGGTCGACGGCCCGCCCCTGGTCACGATGCCGCGCGACGTCGAGGCCGAGGTCGACGCCTGGCGCGAACGCCGGATCGCCCGACGCCGCGAGGCCGAGGTCCGCAAGGCCGAGGCCCGGAACGCGACCGAAGCGCGAGCGAGGACGTCCAAGCCCCGCCGCCGCTGGTTCAAACGCCCCTGACCGCCGAGTCGGCGTCTTCTCGGCGTACACATGGGCCGACTCGGCGACTAGCGTGGCGTGCGTGCTGGAACTGCGTCCGTCGTGCGAGTGCTGTGACGTCGACCTGCCACCGGAGAGTGCCGACGCGCGCATCTGCAGTTTCGAGTGCACGTTCTGCGCACGTTGCGTCGACGACGTCCTGCACGGCGTCTGCCCCAACTGCGGCGGCGGCTTCGTCGCGCGCCCGATCCGCCCTCCGGCCGAGTTGGCGGCGCACCCCGCCTCCACCCGCCGAGTGGTCCGCGAGGCCTGCCCTGACCCGCGTCCGGCCCCGCCTACGATGACCCGCATGTACGCCGTGGAGCTGACGTTCACCGACGACCCGGACCGGCTGGAGCTGCGGCCGGCGCACCGCGAGCGGCTGGCCGCCCTCGTCGCCGACGGCCGCCTGTTGGCGGCAGGCCCGTGGGGCGACGACACGGGCGCCCTCCTGCTCTTCCTCGTCGACGGCGAGGCCGCGCTCGAGGAGATCATGTCCGCCGATCCGTACTACTCGGCGGCCGGCGTCACCGCCACCGTGCACGAGTGGAACCCGGTGACCCGGCACGCCGCTCTCGACGGGATGTGACCGGCCCCCGGACGGCGCATGTGTGACGAGCGCCACGCCGGGGTACAAAGAGGTCACGGGGGTCGCCTACTCGGAGGTTGCCGATGTCCCAGCTGTACCGACCCGCCGGTCGTCGCCCGATCGGCCTGCGGGTCCTGATCCTGATCGTCCTGCTGCCGGCGGTCGTCGTCCCGCTGTGGGTCCCGCTGTACAACAAGACCGACCCCGAGCTGTGGGGCTTCCCCTTCTTCTACTGGTTCCAGTTCGCGCTGATCCTCGGCTCGGCGGTCCTCACGGTGATCGCGTACGCCCTCTCCCTCACGCTCGATCGTCGACGAGAGGACGCCGGACGTCGTGAGGGTGGTGACGCCCGATGAGCGCCGTCGCCGTCAGCGTCTTCGTCTTCCTGTTCCTGGTGGTCACCGTGCTCGGCTTCGCGGCCGCCCGGTGGCGCCGCGCGGATCTCAACAGCCTCGACGAGTGGGGCCTGGGCGGGCGCGGCTTCGGCACCTTCGTCTCGTGGTTCCTGATCGGCGGCGACCTCTACACGGCGTACACCTTCATCGCGGTGCCCGCGACGCTGTACGCCGGCAGCGTCACCGGCTTCTTCGCCGTGCCGTACACGATCGTGGCCTACCCGATCATCTTCGTGTTCCTGCCGCGCCTCTGGTCGGTCTCCCACCGGCACGGCTACGTCACCCCGGCCGACTTCGTGGAGGGCCGCTACGGCTCGCGGACCCTCGGCCTGGCCATCGCCCTGACCGGCATCCTGGCCACCGCGCCGTACATCGCCCTGCAGCTGGTCGGGATCCAGTCGGTGCTGCAGGTCGCCGGCTTCGGCGGCCACGGCAACTGGTTCGTCAAGGACCTCCCGCTGTTCATCGCGTTCCTGGTGCTCGCGGCGTACACCTACTCGTCGGGCCTGCGCGCACCGGCGCTGATCGCGTTCGTCAAGGACGTGCTGATCTACGTCGTGATCATCGTCGCCGTGGTCTACCTGCCCCACAAGCTCGGCGGCTGGGGCCACATCTTCCACGCCTCCGACGCGTCGTTCACGCAGTTCAACTCCGACAACGCGCAGGCGATCGCGTCCGGCAAGGCCGGAGGCAAGGGGCTGATGCCGCCACCGACGCTGCACTGGGCCTACGCCTCCCTCGCCCTCGGCTCCGCGCTCGCGCTGTTCATGTACCCGCACTCGGTGACCGGCGTCCTGTCGACCAGGAACCGCGGCGTGATCCGCCGCAACGCCGCCCTGCTGCCGGCGTACTCGTTCCTGCTCGGCCTGCTCGCCCTTCTCGGCTTCATCGCCGTCGCGGCCGGGGTGAAGGTCGCCGGCGACCCACCCAACCCGCAGCTCGCCGTCCCGCAGCTGTTCGAGAACGAGTTCCCGTCGTGGTTCGCGGGAGTCGGGTACGCCGCGATCGCGATCGGGGCGCTCGTGCCCGCCGCGATCATGTCGATCGCCGCGGCGAACCTGTTCACCCGCAACATCTACCGCGCCTACTTCCGCCCGAACGCGACGCCGCGGGAGGAGGCCCAGGTCAGCAAGATCGTCTCGCTCGTGGTCAAGGTCGGGGCGCTGGTCTTCGTGCTGGCGCTGTCGCGCTCCTTCGCGATCAACCTGCAGCTGCTCGGCGGCGTCTGGATCCTGCAGACCTTCCCCGCGATCGTGGTGGGGCTCTACACCCGCTGGCTGCACCGGTGGGCGCTGCTCGTCGGGTGGGCCGCAGCCATGGTCTACGGTACCTGGGCGGCGTACGGCGTCTCGTCGCCCACGCAGGCCCACTTCGGCGGGCCGCTGGTGAGCTTCCCCGGCACCGACACGAAGTTCTACATCGCCGGGATCGCCTTCCTGCTGAACCTCGTGGTCACGGTCGTGCTCACGGTCGTGTTCCGGGCTCTGCGCCTCGAGCCGGGCACCGACCAGACCGCGCCCGACGACTTCCACGCTGATGTCGGCGATCGGGACGTCGAGGTCGAGCTCGACCCCCACGGAGTCGCGCACGCCTAGCCGGAGTGGAGTGCGTCATACCCGGGTCCCCCGGTCCGGCGGTACGGTCCGCGCATGCGTCCCCCGA
This sequence comes from Nocardioides sp., assembly GCA_049841015.1. Classification (GTDB taxonomy): domain Bacteria; phylum Actinomycetota; class Actinomycetes; order Propionibacteriales; family Nocardioidaceae; genus Nocardioides. The sequence continues at coordinate 467,494 of JASGIN010000008.1, read as the reverse complement.
AGGACTTCTTCCGGCCGCTCGCTCTCGGCGCACCTGAGCCGCTGCGCGAGATCCCGGCCCGTCCCAGCCGCGCGATCCACTTCTTCGACCCGTCGAACGAGAAGATGGCCGCGAAGGTGCCGCAGCTGACCGGGACGGTCGACGTCCTGCTCGGCAACCTCGAGGACGGCGTCCGCGCCGACCGCAAGGAGGCCGCCCGCGCCGGACTGGTGAAGATCGCCCGCGCCACGACCGACCTCGGGGGCCCGGGCAGCACCACCCAGCTCTGGACCCGCGTCAACGCCCTCGACAGCCCGTGGGTCCTCGACGACCTCACCACGCTGGTGGCCGAGGTCGGCGACCGGCTCGACGTCGTGATGGTGCCGAAGGTGCAGGGCGCCGAGGACATCGCGTACGTCGACCGGCTCCTCGCCCAGCTCGAGGCCCGGGCCGGCCTCGACCGCCCGCTCCTCGTGCACGCCATCCTCGAGACCGCGCGCGGGGTGGCGAACGTCGAGGAGATCTGCGGCGCCAGTCCCCGCATGCAGGGGCTCAGCCTCGGACCGGCCGACCTCGCCGCCGACCGTCGGATGAAGACCACCCGGGTCGGCGGCGGGCACCCGGGGTACGTCGTGCGCGCCGACCCGCGCAAGACCTCCGACGGCGTGGACGTCGAGGGTGCCCGCGCGACGTACCAGCAGGATCTGTGGCATTACACGATCGCGCGCATGGTCGACGCCTGCGTGGCGTCCGGGATCTACCCCTACTACGGACCGTTCGGCGACATCGCCGACACCGTGGCCTGCGAGGACCAGTTCCGCAACGCCTACCTCCTCGGCTGCGTCGGTGCGTGGAGCCTGCACCCGAGCCAGATCGAGATCGCCAACCGGGTCTTCTCGCCGAGTGTCGAGGACATCGCCCACGCCCGCCGCGTCGTGGCCGCGATGGGTGACGGCACCGGCGCGGTCATGCTCGACGGGAAGATGGAGGACGACGCCTCCCTCAAGCAGTGCCTCGTGCTGGTCGCGCTGGCCGAGCAGCTCGCGGAGCGCGATCCCGAGCTGAGGCAGGCCTACGACGCGATCCCGTCGGGCGACGCCTCGTGAGCGTGGACGTGCGGCCGCGAAGGTCGGTGCTCTACCTCCCGGCGTCCAACGCGAGGGCCATGGAGAAGGCGCGGACGCTGCCGTGCGACGGCCTGATCCTGGACCTGGAGGACGCCGTCGCGCCGGACGCGAAGGCCGACGCGCGCGACGCGGCCTGCCGGTCGGTGGCCGAGGGGGGCTACGGCACGCGCGAGGTCGCGATCCGGGTCAACGGCGCCGACACCGAGTGGCACCGCGACGACCTGGCGGCCGCGTGTGCCGCCGGGCCCGGCGCCGTCCTGGTCCCCAAGGTCAACAGCGCCGACGCCGTGCTCCGGCTGGTGGAGGCGATGACCGACTCCGACGCTCCCGCCCACACGCAGCTGTGGGCCATGGTGGAGTCACCGGTCGCCATGCTGCACTGCGAGGAGATCGCGGCCGCGGACGAGCGTCTCACCGTGCTGGTGATGGGCACCAACGACCTGGCCAAGGAGCTCTTCGCGGCCCACGTCCCCGGCCGGCATCCGCTGCTGCCCGGCCTGGGCCTGGCGCTGCTCGCCGCCCGCGCGGCCGGCAAGGTGATCCTCGACGGCGTCTTCAACGACGTTCGCGACGCCGACGGCTTCCTCGCCGAGTGCCGCCAGGGCCGCGAGATGGGCTTCGACGGCAAGACCCTGATCCACCCGGGTCAGGTCGAGGGCGCCAACACGGCGTACTCACCCGGTCCGGACGAGGTGGACGACGCGCGTGGCCTGATCCAGGCGTGGGAGGACGGCCGGGGCGCCGGCGTCGTCACCTACCAGGGTCGGATGGTCGAGAGCCTGCACGTCGAGACGGCGCGCCGGACCCTCGAGCTGCACGAGGCGATCACCGCAGCCGGCTGAGCGACGCGACGACTACGACGCGTCCTCCTCGCCGCCGCGGCGCCACTGCTCGTCCCACCAGGTCTTCGCACTGCCCACCCAGCCGGCGGTGTCGTGGACGAGGCGGCCGAGCGCGTCCTGGGTCTCGCGGAAGGCCCGCGTGTAGCTGTTCGCCGCCTCCTGCGCCGCCTCGCTGACCTTGGCGTCGTCGTCGGTGTCCCGCGTGGGGTACTCACCGGCGAGCACGCTCGTGTACGAGCCACTGTCGACCCAGGACCGCAGCTCACTCGCCCTCGAGACGGGCATCGGGTGGGTGCGGTTCTCGATGAGCAGCATCTTCAGCACGGAGTCGCGCAGGTCGGTCGCGTCGTACTCGGTGCCCTGCTGGAAGAAGGACGTCTGGTCGAGGTCGTCGAGGTGGCCGCCGCTGGCGATCTTCATCAGGGCGCGGTAGGCGACCGCGGGGTCCTGGGTGGCCAGCAGCCCGGCGCGGTCGGCCGAGAGCTCCGACTTGCGCTGCCACTCCAGCAGCCCGGCCTCGATCATGCGCAGGCCGAGGCCACCCACCGGGATCACCCCGAAGGCACTGCTCATCCGACGCAGCCGGTACAGGATCGTGCGGTAGACGGCGTGGCCGCTCATCGCGTGCCCGAGCTCGTGGGCCAGCACCCACCGCAGCTCGTCCTCGTCGAGCAGGTCGACCAGGCCGGAGTTGATCACGATGACCGGGGTCTCCATGCCGGCGCAGTAGGAGTTGAACGTCGGGTCGGCCTGCACGTACAGCTCGGGGACGGCCTCGGCGTCGAGGATGCCGGCGGCGTCGTTCAGCGCGCGGTGCAGGACCGGGAACTGCCGCTCGTCGACCCGGACCATCGAGCCGAGGAAGAACAGCCGGTTGGCCCGCTCTCGGAACAGGCCGTTGAGCAGCTTGACGACGGTGTCGAAGCCCTTGAGCTTGCGCAGCGCGACCAGGGCGCCGCGATCCGCCGGGTGCTCCCAGGCGCGGGAGCTGATGTTGCGGAGCACCACCCGTGAACGCGCGGGGCGGGACTCGTTGGACTCGGTCATGTGCGAAGTATGCGCCACGCCTGGTCGAAAGGGGGTCGTGTGCCTGAGGACGGTCCAGGGACCGTCCTCAGGCACACGACCTGCACCGGCGCGCTCAGTCGGTGACGGTGTACGGCGTGTGCTCGCGGCGCAGCGTCAGCACCAGGGCCACCACGGTCAAGATCACGACCACGGCCGAGGAGACCTTGACCCAGGCGTCGATGTCGATGAAGAACGGCGGCATCGCGAGCAGGGCGTTGATGATCAGGATGGCGGCGTTGATCCGGACCGCGAGCCGGTTGCCCGACCGCCAGGCGACGACGACGCAGGCGATGGAGACCAGCCCCAGCAGCGCGTTGACGACGAGCACGAGCTCGGGCGGGCCGTCCTGCCCCGTGTCGGGCGTGGGCAGGAAGACGAACGGGATCTGGGTGAGCGCGAGCAGCGCCGAGATGACGAGGCCGGTGCGGAATCGCCCGGTCACGGTGGCGGCGCCGGACGTCGTGGTCATGGTGGTCATGGTGACTCCTTCGTTGGTCGATGTCTGCACGCTCGTCGACCTCGCCCACCCGTCGGCAGGGGATGCTCTCCCCGGTCGTTCCCCGCCGGTTTCCCGGAACCGGGGAGCTTCTTCCCGGGCCAGTGGGGCCCTGCCGCCGTCATCATGTCCCCATGGAGGACGCCCCGTCGATCCGGATCCTGGTCGCCGACGACCATCCCGTCGTGCGCGGCGGACTGGTGGCACTCCTGCGCACCATCGACGGCTTCGACGTGGTGGGCGAGGCGGCGGACGGGGAGGCCGCCGTACGCGAGGCCCAGCTCGCCCGGCCGGACGTCGTCCTGATGGACGTGCGCATGCCGGGCCTCGACGGGGTCGAGGCGACCCGGCGGATCCGGGCGGCGGTCCCGACGACCCGGGTCCTCATGCTCACGATGTACGACGACGACTCGACGGTGTTCACCGCCATGCAGGCCGGTGCTCAGGGCTACCTGCTCAAGGAGGCGGAGCAGGAGGAGATCGTGCGCGCCCTCCGCGCGGTCGTCGCGGGCGAGGCGATCTTCGGTCCCGGGGTCGCCGAGCGGGTGCTGGGCTACTTCTCCGGCCCGCCGACGACCGCCGTGCGCGACTACCCCTTCCCGGAGCTGACCGAGCGAGAGCGGGTCGTGCTCGAGCTCCTGGCGCGAGGCCGTCGTACCCCTGAGATCGCCGGCGAGCTCTTCCTCTCCCCGAAGACAGTGGCCAACAACCTCACCACGATCTTCGCCAAGCTCCAGGTCGCGAGCCGAGCCGAGGCCATCGTCAGGGCCCGCGAGAGCGGGCTGGGCGGAGCGCCTACGTGAGCCAGCCCGTGCTCCTGGCCGCGGGCGTGCTGCCGAGCGTGACCCTGGTCGGGGGCGGCGCCTGGCTGGTGCCGACTCGCGCCAAGATGTCGGGGCTGCTGGCGGTCACCGCCGGCGTCGGGGTGCTCCTCGCCCTGGGGACCATCGCCGCCGGCGCCACGGGCGCCGGCGCCACGATCTTCATCGGCGCGCTGTTCCTGCCACTGGCACTGGCGCTCCTCGTCTACCCGTCGGTCCGGACCGGCCATGCGGTGGACTACTGCGCGCTCGTCCTGGTCGTCGTCGCCGGCCTCCTGGCGACCTTCGTGCCCGACCGGGTGTTCGTCGCCCCGATGGTCATCGCCACCATCGGCGGGCTGCTCGCCCATCTGTGGTGGCGCTACGAGACGACCGACGAGGAGGAGCGCCTCGCCGTCCTGTGGGTCGGTCTCGCCTGTGTCGCGTCGGGGTTGGTCTACGGGCATGCCTCGTTCCTCACGACCGCTCCCGCCGCGGCCGTGATCGGAGGGGTGGCCTTCGCGACCGTGGGTCCGGCGATGGCGATCGGCGTACGCCGTCCACGGATCGTGGACGTGCGCGGGCTCGTCGTCCAGGTCGTCGTCCTCGGCGTCGTGCTGATCTGCTACCTCGCGATCTTCGTCGGCACGGTCTCGACCCTCGACATGCTCGGGCAGCCGGACCCGTCGATCGGGGTGCTCGCGGTGATCGGCGCCGCCGCGGCGGCGACGTTCCATCCGCTCCGCGTGATGCTGCGCGGGGCCATCGACGAGATGATCTTCGGCGACCGCCCCGACCCGCTCGACGCGGCGGCGCGCGTCGTCGACCGCATCGGCGACGACCCGGTCCTGGCCCTGCGCGCGATCCGCGAGGCGCTCGTCCTGCCCTACGCCAGCCTGACCGCCGGTGGGGTCGAGCTGGCAGCATCGGGCACGCCGGTCACCTACGTACGCCGCCTCCCCCTCGCCCTGGGGGACGACGAGGTCGGCGAGGTCGTGGTCGGGCTCCGGCCGGGGGACCTGAGCCTGTCGGCGGGCGACGAGCACGTGCTGCGGATCGTCGCGCCACTGCTCGCGCAGACGTTGCGCGCACGGGCGCTCGCCGAGGACCTCGCGACGTCGCGTGGACAGGCCATCGCCGCGATCGAGGAGGAGCGCCGACGTCTGCGCCGCGACCTCCACGACGGTCTCGGACCGACCCTGTCCGGCATCGCCTTCACGGCGGACGCCGCACGCAACACGCTGCACGAGCGACCCGACTCCGCCGACGAGCTGCTCAAGGGGCTGCGCGCCGAGGCCGTCACCGCCGTCGGCGAGATCCGGCGCCTGGTCTACGACATGCGGCCGCCCGCACTCGACGAGCTGGGGCTGGTCCCGGCCCTGCGGCAGCGCGCCGCCGGCGTACGCACGCCGGAGGGGCAGGCGATGCGGGTGACCGTCCTGGCTCCCGACGAGCTGCCGGAGCTGTCCGCGGCCGTCGAGACCGCGGCGTACCGCATCGCCCTGGAGGCGCTCACCAACGCGGCCCGGCACAGCGGCGGCGACACCGCCGAGCTGGAGCTGGACGTCCGCGACGACCGGCTGGCGGTGCGGGTCCGCGACTCCGGCCGCCACGGCCATCCGTGGACCCCGGGCGTCGGCATCAGCTCCATGCGCGAACGCGCCGCCGAGGTCGGCGGCACCGTCACCATCGACGGCGCCGGCTCCGGCGCGACCGTCGAAGCCCTCCTCCCCCCTCCGTTGACCGGCGCCGTTTGACCGTTGAACGGCGCCGTCTGACCGTTGACCGGCGCCGTCTGACCGTTGACCGGCGCCGTCTGACCGTTGACCGGCGCTGTTTGACAAGTGGGCAGCGCCGCTTGGCGTTCCGGTCCGCAGTCCACCCGCTCGCGCGGCCTCCTTAAGGGCGGGAAGGCGCCGTTCAACCGTCAGGGGGCGGTCAAGCAGGAGGCGCCGTTCAACGGTCAGACGGCGCCGGTCAACGGTCAGGAGGCGCCGGTCAACGGGGCATGGGGATGCGGACGCCGCGCTCGGCGGCGACCTCGGCGGCGCGGTCGTAGCCCGCGTCGACGTGCCGGATGACGCCCATGCCCGGGTCGTTGGTGAGAACCCGCTCGATCTTGGCGGCCGCGAGGTCGGTGCCGTCGGCGACGCAGACCTGCCCGGCGTGCAGCGATCGACCCATGCCGACGCCGCCGCCGTGGTGGAAGGACACCCAGGACGCACCGGAGGCCGTGTTCACCAGCGCGTTGAGGATGGCCCAGTCGGCGATGGCGTCGGAGCCGTCCAGCATGGCCTCGGTCTCGCGGTACGGCGACGCGACGGACCCGCAGTCGAGGTGGTCGCGGCCGATCACGATCGGCGCCTTCAGCTCACCCGAGGCGACCATCTCGTTGAACCTCAGCCCGGCGAGGTGTCGCTCGCCGTACCCCAGCCAGCAGATCCGCGCGGGCAGCCCCTGGAAGTGGACCCGCTCGCCGGCCATCGTGATCCACTTCCGCAGCCGCTCGTTGTCGGGGAACAGCTCGAGGATCGCCCGGTCGGTCGCCGCGATGTCGGCCGGATCGCCCGAGAGCGCCGCCCAGCGGAACGGCCCCTTCCCCTCGCAGAACAGCGGCCGGATGTACGCCGGCACGAAGCCGGGGAACTCGAAAGCCCGGTCGTACCCGCCCTTGCGGGCCTCGTCGCGGATCGAGTTTCCGTAGTCGAACACCTCGGCGCCGGCGTCCTGCAGCTCGACCATGGCGCGCACGTGCGCGGCCATCGACGCCTGGGCGTCCTTGGTGAAGCCCTTCGGGTCCTTCTCCGCGGCGTCGTGCCAGTCCTCGAAGGGCACGCCCACCGGCAGGTACGACAGCGGGTCGTGCGCGGAGGTCTGGTCGGTCACGATGTCGATCGGCGCCTTCATCTCCAACAGCTGGGGCAGCAGCTCCGCCGCATTGCCGAGTACGCCGATCGACAGCGGCCGCCTCTCGTCGCGCGCCGCGACGGCCCGGGCGACGGCGTCCTCCAGGGAGTCGGCCTGCTCGTCGAGGTAGCGGTGCTCGATCCGGCGGGTGATGCGCGACTGGTCGACGTCGATGCAGATCGCGACGCCGTCGTTCATCGTCACCGCGAGCGGCTGCGCCCCACCCATCCCCCCGAGTCCGGCGGTCACCGTGATCGTGCCAGCGAGGGTCCCGCCGAACCTCTTGTCGGCCACCGCGGCGAACGTCTCGAAGGTGCCCTGCAGGATCCCCTGCGTGCCGATGTAGATCCACGAGCCGGCGGTCATCTGGCCGTACATGATCAGGCCCAGCTCGTCGAGCTTGCGGAACTCCTCCCAGTTGGCCCAGTCGCCGACCAAGTTGGAGTTCGCGATCAGCACGCGCGGGGCCCACTCGTGGGTGCGCATCACGCCGACCGGCTTGCCCGACTGGACGAGCAGCGTCTCGTCGTCCTCGAGGTCGCGCAGGCTGGCCAGGATCGCGTCGTACGCCGGCCACGTGCGCGCGGCCTTGCCGGTCCCGCCGTACACGACGAGGTCCTCGGGGCGCTCGGCCACCTCGGGGTCGAGGTTGTTCATCAGCATCCGCAGCGGCCCCTCGGTCTGCCAGCTCTTCGCGGAGAGCTCGGTGCCGTGGGGGGCGTGGATGGGCAGTCGGTCGTTCACTGGAGCTCTCCGATCACTTCTTCGACGGCGGACAGGACGGCGCCCGAGCCGACCAGCGCGACGGCGGTCTCGATCTCGGGCGAGAGGAATCGGTCGGGTCCGGGCGCCCCGACCCCGTGCTCGTGCAGCAGGTGTACGACGGCTCCGGTGGCCGGCGCGGGAGTGGTCCCGGCCGTGTCCCCGGTGGTGGTGCGCAGCTCGAGGCCGCGGGCCGCGGTCATGAGCTCGACCGCCACCACCCGGGTCAGCCCGTCGATCGAACGGCGCAGCTTGCGCGCGGCGTTCCAGCCCATCGAGACGTGGTCCTCCTGCATGGCGCTGGAGGGGATCGAGTCGACGCTGGCGGGCACCGCGAGCCGCTTGAGCTCGGAGACGATCGCAGCTTGCGTGTACTGCGCGATCATCAGGCCGCTGTCCACGCCCGGGTCGTCGGCGAGGAACGGCGGGAGGTCGTGGTTGCGGGACCGGTCGAGGAAGCGGTCGCTGCGACGCTCGGAGATCGACGCGACGTCGGCGGCGACGATCGCCAGGAAGTCCAGGACGTAGGCGACCGGCGCTCCGTGGAAGTTGCCGTTGGACTCCACGCGGCCCTCGTCCACCAGCACGACGGGGTTGTCGATCGCCGAGGCCAGCTCGCGCCCGGCGACGGAGGCGGCGTGGTCCACGGTGTCGCGAGCCGCGCCGTGGACCTGCGGGGAGCAGCGGAGCGAGTACGCGTCCTGGACCCGGTGGAAGCGGTCCTCGCGATGGTGGGCCATCACCCCCGACCCGGCGAGCACGCGGGTGAGGTTGGCGGCCGAGATCCCTTGTCCCACTTGGGGTCTGAGCGTCTGCAGCTCGGCGGCGAAGACCCGGTCGGTGCCCATCTGCGCCTCGACGCTCATGGCCGCCGCCACGTCGGCGGTGCGCAAGAGCAGGCGCAGGTCGGTGATCGCGAGGACGAGCATCGCGAGCATCCCGTCGGTGCCGTTGATCAGGGCCAGGCCCTCCTTGGCGCCCAGCTGCACCGGTGACAGCCCGGCCGCAGCCAGCGCGTCGGTGGCCGGCATCAACGTGCCCTCCGCGTCGCGCACCTCGCCCTCGCCCATCAGTGCCAGGGCGCAGTGCGCGAGGGGGGCGAGGTCGCCAGAGCACCCGAGCGAGCCGTACTCGCGGACCACCGGCGTGATCCCCGCCGACAGCAGCGCGGCCATGAGCTGCGCGGTCTCCCGACGTACGCCGGTGTGCCCGGTGGCGAGAGTCGACAGCCGCAGCAGCATCAGGCCCCGCACCACCTCGCGCTCCACCTCGGGGCCGGAGCCGGCGGCGTGCGAGCGGATCAGCGATCGCTGCAGCTGCTCGCGGAGCTCGGCCGGGATGTGTCGTGTCGCCAGGGCGCCGAACCCGGTCGAGATGCCGTACGCCGGCGTCGGGGCCGCAGCGAGCTCCTCCACGACGGCGCGGGCTCGATCGACGGCGGCCAACGAGTCCTCGGTGAGCTCGACCGCCGCGCCTCCGCGAGCCACGGCCAGGACGTCCTCGAAGGTCACCGGGCCCACGCCCACGTGCACGGTCTGCATGCCGCCATCCAACTCCCGCGCCCGAGCCGGGGACCAGGGCCGGACCCGCACCCGGTGTCTGGCATCCGAGACAGGGGTCTCGGTCGACCACGACTTCGGCCATTCGCAGGACCCGGATCCGGTCCATGAGAGATGGTTAAGGGAGTAATAAGTCAAGCAATTGTCATTGCATCGTCAACCACCTGGGGGGCTTCTCGATGACTTCCTCACCCCTGGGGATACCGGACCTCACCCACGCGGGAAACCGGAAGGTTAAACCTCGTCACGACCCCGTGACACGCCTTTCAAGCCCTCGTTAAGAGTCCATCAACTCAGGGAAGGAGCTACCCCCCATGAAATCCCCCCAAGTACTCGTTGCAGCCACCGTCCCGGCGCTTCTGGCGCTGTCACTGACGGCGGCACCCGGCTTCGCAGGTACCCACCACGCAAAGGCTCGTGCGCACGTCCGTGAGACGACGTTCGCCTTCAAGAGCTCCGGCTTCGGTACCCGGATCGTCGGCGGCCAGCTGCCGGCCGGCTCGGAGACGACCGGGTACAAGGCGATCGGCTGCACCAACAAGTCGGGCCGCTCGCGCACCAACGACGTGGCCCAGGCGACCCTCCCGGGTCTCGGCCAGGCGTCCGGCATCAAGACCCACGTCTGGACGACCTCTCGTCACGGCACGGTCGCCGCACACTCGCTGCATCGGATCGCCCGGGTCACGCTCGTCCAGAGCGCACTCGGCAGCCTGGCGCTGAACGCGATCACCTCGCGGGCCACGGCCTCGCACGACGCGTCCGGCTTCCACGCGAACACCACGACCCACGTCGGCGGCCTCTCGTTCACACCGCCGATCGGCCCGGCCCAGACCTTCCCGCTGCCGACGCCGGACCAGCCCCTCACCATTCCCGGGCTGGCGACGATCTACGCGGGTCGCCACGTGACCCACCAGAACGCGAACGGTGCCACGGCGGACGCCTACGCGCTGCGTGTCGACGTGATCCCGACCGGGACCTCGGTGCGGCTCGGGCACTCCCGCGCCATCCTCGCCAACGGGATGACCGGCGGCGTCTTCAGCGGTCGCTCAGCTGCGACGCACGTCGTGACGGCGCTCGGTGACATCGTCCAGAGCGGGCCCAACCCGCTGGCGGTGATGCCGTGCCAGGGCACCTACGGCAAGGTCCACGAGAAGTCCTTGGCCTCGGTCGACCTCGGCGGGCAGCTGATCGTGAAGGGCGCCAACGCGCGCGAGCGCGGCACCCAGCACGGCACCCACGCCTGGGGCTTCTCCCGGTCCGAGATCGCTCGCGTGAACCTCGGCGATCAGCTGGTCATCGACGGCATCGTCGGCAAGGCGTCGGTCACCCGCGACGGCAAGAAGGTCAAGGTCTCGGACAAGGGCACCCAGCTGGGCACCGTGACGGTGGCCGGACAGGTGCAGACCTTCCCGCAGACCGGGACCCTCGAGATCCCGGGCGTCGCGAAGCTCGAGCGTGACGTCGTGAGCAAGTCCCACAGCGGCATCCGCGTCGTCAGCCTGCGGATCACCCTGCTCGACGGCTCGGGCGCCGTGATCAACCTCGGAGAGGCCAGCCTCAAGATCGGCAAGCTGTCGAGCTGACCTGACCTATCCCCCTTGAGCGGGCGGCGGGGTCCGGACCCCCATCCACCTCCCCCCACGGAGACCCCGCCGCTCGCTCTTCACCTGCACGTCGAACAGCACCTGGAGAGCCGGCTGATTCGACTCGGGGGGCCCGGCCCGCCCGTCAGCGACGTCCCATCGGGGAGGACGTACGACGGGCGGGCCGGGCTTGTTGTCTCTCCTCCCACGCACTCGGCGCTGCTCGGCAACCATCGCCGGAACCCCGACGTCCCACGGCCGTGGACGGACGACGAGCACTGACGGCAGGGGCTGTGGCGATCGCAGTGGCTGTCGCGCTGCTCCTCGCCGGCTGCGGGTCGAGCTCGCAGGACAACGCGACTGGGGCGCCGACGCCGGAACAGCCCCTGTCGTCCGAGGCGAGGCAACCCACACAGCCCACACAGCCCACACCGCCCGCGTCTGCCCCGGTGACCCAGGCGGTCCACCACAGCCACGGACCTCTCACCCTCCTGCCACCGGGATGCCTGCCCGGCCAGCTGCGCCTCTCCTACGGCACGTCGGACGGCGCCACCGGCACGACGTACGAGATCTGGTCGATCCGACTGGTGTCCGGGAGCCCCTGCACGCTGTGGGGCACCCCGGACCTCGGCCTCCTCGATACCGCCGGGCGGGACATGCGCTACGCGGTCACCCGGCACTGGTCGGGCCCTGAGCGGCACGACCCGGTCCTCGTCGACCGGCGGCACCCGACGTCGTTCCCGCTGGCGAAGTACCGGTGCGACACCACGCAGCCGTCGTACGACGCGGCGATCGTGGTCACCCTCCCGAACGGCGCGGGGACCCTGCGCGCCCACGTTCCCGCGGCGGAAGCCGGGCTCCCGTTCTGCCCGCGAGACGACGGCGACCAGCGCGTGCACGTCGGGGCGATCGGCAGCTGGTCCGGTCGACGTACGGCGACGGGCCCGGTCGCGATCAGCCTGCACACGTCGTTCCTGCCTGGGCACACGCCGACGTGGGGGCGCGCCGACCTGGACGGCGACGGACATCCAGACACGGTGGTGGTGCGCCCGAGCGGTCGCGTCGTGGTGCGCGCCGGCGGTCGCCGGCTGATGGCCCGGGCGCCGGGACGGCCGACCGACCGGCTCCAGGGCTTCACCGACCTGACGGGCGACGGGCGCCCGGAGATCCTGGTGGGCTCGACCACCACAGGGTGCGACGGCGGGTACCGTCTCTGCGACACGCTGGCGACGGTCTTCACGCTGCGCGACGGGAGGCTGCGCCTCATCCGCTTCCCCGACGGCGAGCCCGACTTCGACCTGGGGGTCGGGGGCGTCACCACGGGATGGGTGTGCGGGCCCGACGGTCTCGTCGCGAACCGCGTGCTCCTGACCGGCACGACCGGCTACCGCCTCGTCCGGACGACGTACCGCGTGACCGGTCTGGTCGCCAGTCCGGTCGCCCGGTCGGTCTCGAAGGGTCGTCTCAGCGACGGGGCGTTCGACGAGCTCACCACCACCCGGTGCGCCGGCCTGAGCGCGCTCGGCTGGGCCTGGGAGCGACCCGCCGCCTCCCGCCCCCTGATCTGACGCGGCCCCGCGCTTGTGCTCCACCCGCGAGTGGGTACGGGGTCGCCGGGAGAAGGAGGATGTCATGCCTACCTTGCTGATCTGGGTGATCGTCGTCATCGTCGTCATCGCGGTGATCGCGCTCGTGGTCTCGATGGCCGGCAAGCGGCGTACGACGACCCGTCGCGCCCGTGCGGGGGAACTGCGTCAGGAGGCACAGCACCGAGCCGCGGGCCTGCCCGAGTCGCACCGTCAGGCCGAGGAGCTGCGCGCCAAGGCCGACCTCGCCCACGCCGAGGCGGACCGAGCCGAGGAGCGGGCGGTGGCTGCCGAGGAGGGTCACCAGGTCGAGCAGGCCGGCTACGAGGACCGGCTCCGTGAGGCCGACCGACTCGATCCCGACGTCGACACGCATGCGAAGGACTACCAGCCGGACGTCTGGCACGACACCGACGGTGCCAGCGAGGGTGCCAGCGAGGGTGCCAGCGAGGGTGCCAGCGACGGGGGCAGCCATCGGGCCGCCGGGACCGACGCAGCAGCGGGCGACACCCGCCGCCCCGTTTCTTGAGAAAACGCGGACGAATCCGGCGACACGCCCGGCTGACGTCGTACGTCGTCCGCGTTTTCCGCCGCTCACCCGCCACGTTCCCCGCCGCGCTTTCGTCCGCGTTTTCCGCCGACGGCGGCCACGCCGTCGCGCGTGGGAGCATCGCCGCCATGGGTCAGGTGCCGGCGGCGACGCGCACGCTTCGCGTACTGCGCTTCCTGGCCAGCCAGCCGGAGCCGGTCGCCCTGGACCGGATCGCGCGGGCGTGCACGCTGCCGCGCTCCACGGCGTACCACCTCCTGGCGGCCATGACCGAGGAGGGCTTCGTCGTCCACCTCGCCGACGAGCACCGCTACGGCCTCGGCATCGCGGCCTTCGAGGTCGGCAGCGGGTACAGCCGCCAAGAGCCCCTGCAGCGCATCAGCCGGCGCACGCTGACGGACCTGGTCGACCGCACCGGGCGTACGGCGCACCTCGCGGTCCTGCACGGGCGCGACGTGCTGTACGTCGTGGAGGAGCGGGCACCCGGCCGCCCGCCGCTGGTCACCGACGTCGGCGTCCGGCTCCCGGCCCACCTCACCGCCAGCGGTCGGGCGATCCTCTCCGGACTGCCACCGGCGCAGGTCCGCGCGCTCTACCCCGACGCATCGGCGTTCGTCGACCGCCACGGGACCGGACCACGCACCCTGAGCGCCCTGCGGGCCGTCCTCTCCGAGACCCGACGACGTGGCCACGCGACCGAGCACGGTGAGGTGACACCGGGCCTGTCGAGCGTCGCCGCGCCGGTGCTCGACCACAACGCACACCCGGTCGCCGGAGTCGCCGTGACCTACCAGGACGCCGACGACGCGGACGTCACCACCCTGGCCACCGAGGTACGCCGGGCGGCCGCGGCCCTGACCACCCGCCTCGGCGGCCCGTGAGCGAGCCGCGCAGCGTGATCAACGGCGCATCGCCGACGGGTGGGCACGGGTCCCGCCTGGGGGAGGGGTCCCCGTAGGATCCGCTGGGTCCGCTGCCCGTACCTGCTGGGAGTGACCGTGACCGCCGTTCTGATCCTCGGGCTGCTGCTCAACGCGATCGCACTGCCGATCGCGGCGAACAGGGTCGTCTTCCTGTTCCGGCTGATCACCAGCGGCCAGCCGGCTCCCGACCGCATCGCCGGCGTGACCGGCCGCCTCGGCGCGGCGATCAAGCGCCAGGTCGTCGAGGTCTTCGGGCAGAAGAAGCTGCTCAAGTGGAGCGTCCCGGGCGCCGCCCACTTCTTCGTGTTCTGGGCGTTCGTGATCCTCGGGACCGTCTACCTCGAGGCGTACGTCGTGCTGCTCACGCGCGACCCGGAGTGGAACTGGTTCGTCTTCGGCAACTGGGCGGTGCTGGGCTTCGTCCAGGACTTCATCGCCGTGATGGCCCTGGCCGGCATCGCCGTCTTCTGGGCGATCCGCCTGCGCAACCAGCCGTCGCAGCTGGGGCGCAGGTCGCGGTTCTTCGGCTCGCACCTGGGCCCGGCGTACTTCACGCTCTTCATGATCTTCAACGTCGTCTGGACGCTGTTCCTGTTCCGCGGCGCCGTCGAGGCCCGCGACATGGGCACCGACCGCGGCTACGGCAAGGCGGCATTCGTCTCGTACCTGCTCGGCAAGGTGCTGCCCGACAGCACGACCCTGATCGGGATCGGCCTGCTCCTGCACATCGGCGTGATGCTGGCGTTCTTGATCTTCGTGCTGAACTCCAAGCACCTCCACATCTTCGTGGCGCCGCTCAACGTGCTGTTCGGCCGCCGCCCGGTCGCCCTCGGTGCCGTCAAGCCGCTGGTCACCGCGGGCAAGCCGGTGACTCTCGCCGACATCGACGACCTCGACGAGGACGCCCGGCTCGGCATCGGCTCGGTCGCGGACTTCTCCTGGAAGGGCCTGCTCGACTTCACCACGTGCACCGAATGCGGCCGGTGCCAGTCCCAGTGCCCCGCCTGGAACACCGAGAAGCCGCTGTCGCCCAAGCTGCTGATCATGGACCTGCGCGACCACGCGCTGGCCGCGGCGCCGGCCCTCCTCGCCGGCGACACGGGCAAGGCCCCCGAGGGCGCGGTCAAGGAGCTCGAGCGCCCGCTGATCGCGGACGAGTCGGCGTACGGCGTCATCGACCCCGACGTTCTCTGGTCCTGTACGTCGTGCGGGGCCTGCGTCAACCAGTGCCCGGTGGACATCGAGCACGTCGACCACATCGTCGACATGCGGCGCTACCAGGTGCTGGTCGAGAACAACTTCCCGGCCGAGCTCAACCAGCTCTTCCGCGGTCTGGAGAGCAAGGGCAACCCGTGGAACATGTCCGCCCAGGCGCGCATGGACTGGGCGAAGGGGCTCGACTTCGAGGTCCCGGTCGTGGGCGAGGACCTCGAGTCGCTGGAGTCGGTCGACTGGCTGTTCTGGATCGGCTGCGCCGGCGCCTACGAGGACCGCGCGAAGAAGACCGTCCGGGCCGTCGCCGAGCTGCTCCACCTGGCCGACGTCTCGTTCGGCGTCCTCGGCAACGGTGAGACCTGCACCGGCGACCCGGCCCGACGCGCGGGCAACGAGTTCGTCTACCAGGGGCTCGCCGCGCAGAACGTCGAGACCTTCCGCGAGTACCGCGTCAAGCAGGTCGTCACGACGTGCCCGCACTGCCTCAACACCCTCAAGAACGAGTACCGCGACCTCGGCGTCGAGCTGGACGTCGTCCACCACACCCAACTGCTTAACCGGCTCGTCCGCGAGGGGAAGCTGACGCCGGTCCGCGACGGGGCCGGCGCCGCGAAGCGGTCCATCACCTACCACGACCCGTGCTACCTCGGCCGCCACAACCAGGTGTACGCGCCGCCGCGCGAGCTGCTGCAGGTGCTGCCCGGGGCGTCGTACGTCGAGATGGAGCGGTCGCAGGAACGCTCCTTCTGCTGCGGGGCCGGCGGTGCCCGGATGTGGATGGAGGAGACGATCGGGGAGCGGATCAACGTCAACCGCACCCGCGAGGCCGTCGCGACAGGGGCCGACCAGATCGCCGTCGGCTGCCCCTTCTGCCGGGTGATGCTCTCCGACGGACTGACCGCCGAGCAGACCGACGGCCACGCGCGCGAGGAGGTCGAGGTGCTCGACGTCGCGCAGATGCTGCTCGCCTCGGTGCGGGGCGAGTCGGCGACGCGGGCACCGGCGGGTGCTTCGGCTCCGACGGCGCGCAGCGTGGAGACCAAGGCCGAGCCGGAGCCCGGGGACGTCACCCAGACCGAGGACACGATCACCGCGACCGAGGACGCCGGCCCCGCGGCCGAGGCGTCCGGCGGCTCGTCCCTGTTCGACCTCGCCGAGCCCGAGACCTCGGAGGCCGAGACAGCCCAGCCGGAAGCCGAGCCGGCCGGCGGGTCGCTCTTCGACCTGGCGCCCGAGCCGGCCGCGGAGCCCGAGCCGGCTACGGAGCCCGAAGCTGAGTCCCCGGCGCCGAGCGGGTCTCTGTTCGACCTGGCGCCGGACCCCGAGCCGGAGCCCGCCGCAGAGACCAAGGCGCCCGAGCCCGAGCCCGAGGCACCGGCCCCGACCGGGTCGCTCTTCGACCTGCCGGCGCCGGACGCCGAGGCACCTTCCGCCGAGGCACCGCCCGAACCCCAGGCCGAGGCCGAGGCTGAGGCTGAGTCCCAGGCTCCCGCAGCGGTCCCCGGCCAGGCGACGGTGCTGCCCGACCACGTCTCGCTGTTCGACCTGGGCGACGCAGGCGAAGCTGCGCCGGTCCCGGCTGAGCCCGAGGCTGCCTCGGAGAAGAAGCCCGCCTCGCCGACGAAGGCGGTCGACCTCGACGAGACGACGTCGTTGTTCGACCTCTAGGCCGCTGACCTGCGCAAACGCGACTTGATGTCGCGATGACATCATTTGATGTCACCACTTCCTTGACATGACATCACGGTGATGTCATAGTGATGCACATGGACATCACCCCCTACGTCGAGAGCCTCCGGTCCTCGCTCGTCTCGGCCGCCGACTCAGCCGGCGACGAGACCCGCCAGGCCGCCGAGCGGCTCGGCTTCGCCCTCGACTCCAGCGCCCGGCTGGCGATCATGGAGGCGGTCTCCCAGGCCGCCGCGGAGATCACCGCCGAGATGCCCAACGGCGGCGTCGACGTACGGCTCAACGGTCGAGACCTCGACTTCCTGGTCCACGTCGCCGCCCCGACCCCGCCCACTCCCCCGCCGCCGCCCGCGCCGGAGGACGTCGAGGACGGCAACCTGTCGCGGATCACCCTCCGCATCCCGGAGTCGGTGAAGGCCAAGGCCGAGGAGCGCGCCGCCGAGGCCGGCCAGTCGCTCAACACCTGGCTGGTCAGCATCGTCCGCGCGGCCACCCGCGACGGCGCCATCAACATCGACGTCGACCTCTCGAGCCTCCCGTTCTTCGGCGGCAACGAGCCCTTCGGGGGCAAGCCCGGCCGCGGAGGCAAGCGGATGAACGGCTGGCTCTGACCAGCAGCACCACCTGATCACCAGCACCTCAGGGGACGGCGTCCGCCGCTCCCCCGGATCCCCACACCCTGCAGCAACCGCCATCAGGAGGCACCAGATGAACCGCCAGTTCGAGACCCCCGAGCCGATCGAGCTCTACGTCGAGATCGGCAAGGGCAAGGTCACCGTCCACGCGACCGAGACACAGACCACCTCCCTCGAGGTCCGCGGCGAGAACGCCGACGAGGTCACCGTCACCTTCGAGGACAACCGCCTCTCGGTGATCGCACCCAAGGAGAGCGGTGGCTGGTTCGGCGGTCGCGACCGTCACCTCGACGTGCGCGTCGACCTGCCGACCGGCAGCGACGTCGCGGTCCGCACCGGCAGCGCCGACATCGCGCTCGACGGTCAGCTCAACGAGGTCGACCTCAAGACCGGCTCGGGTGACGTCACCTGCGACACCTTCAGCGGTGCCGGCCGCATCAACACCGGGTCGGGCGACGTCGCGGTCTCCGAGGCCCACGCCGAGCTTCAGGTGAAGAGCGGATCGGGCGACATCTCGGTCGGCACCTGCGTCGGAGCCCTCAACATCTCCACCGGCTCCGGCGACGTCGAGGTCGGCACGACCAACGACAAGGCGGTCGTCAAGACCGGGTCCGGTGACCTCACCGTGTCCGTGGCCAACGCCGACATCTCGCTGTCAACCGGGAGCGGCGACCTCACCATCAAGACCGCTCGCCGCGGCCGAGTCAGCCTCAAGGGCGCCAGCAGCGACGTCCGCATCGGCGTCCCGGCCGGCACCCCGGTCTGGACCGACATCAACACCGTGACCGGCTCCATCCGCTCCAACCTCGACAGCGTCGGCGCCCCGCAGGAGGGCCAGGACCACATCGAGCTCTCCGCCCGCACCGTGAGCGGCGACATCTCGCTCAACCAGGTCTGACCGACCAACCACCACCACCCATCCACCGCACACCACGACGACCACCGAAGGAGAACCGCCATGAACGAGACCGTGATCGAGGCCCAGGCCCGCTACCTGATCGAGGACCGGGTCCACCCCACCCACCAGCACCAGCCCACCGACGTACGCCGTCGCCACCGCAGGATCCGTCGGATCAGCTGGCTGTGACCCAGAAGGTGCGAAGAGCCGACCCCTCTCGGGGGGCCGGCTCTTTCGTGCGTGCCTAGAGGCCGGTGACGCGCAGGCCGGCGTTCGCCTTGTACCTGCGGTTGACCGCGATCAGGTTCGCCGTCAGCGCCTCGACCTGGTGGGCGTTGCGCAGCCGCCCGGCGTAGACGCCGCGCATCCCGGGGATGGCGTCGGCCAGAGCCCGGACCAGGTCGGTGGCCTCGCGGTGCTCGCCCTCGCCGAGCACGAGCACGTCGGTGTCGACGGCCTCGGTCTCGGGGTCGTTGAGGAGCTCGGCGCTGACGTGGTGGAACGCCGCCACCACGATCGAGTCGGGCAGGATCGCGGCGGCCTCCTGCGCCGCCGAGCCGTCCGCGACGTCGAGTGCATGGGCGCCCTGCTTGTCGAAGCCGAGCGGGTTCACGCAGTCGACGACCGTCTTGCCCGCGAGCGGCTCGGCCAGCGAGCGCAGCAGGTCGGCGTGCCCGGCGTACGGCACTGCGACCAGTACCACGTCGCCCGCGCGAGCGGCGTCGGCGTTCGCCATGCCTCGGACGTCACCGCCGGTCGCGGCCGCGAGCTCGGCCGCGGCCTCGGCGGCTCGCCCTGCGTCGCGGCTGCCGATGACAACCTGGATCCCGGCCATCGCCCAGCGCCGGCCCAGGCCGCGACCCTGCGGGCCCGTGCCGCCGAGAACGGCGACCGTGATCCCGTGCAGGACCGACGACTCGTCGGCCATCAGATCGAGGTCCGGTGGAAGTTCTGGAAGGAGCGCGACGGCGTCGGCCCGCGCTGGCCCTGGTAGCGCGACCCGTACTTCTCCGAGCCGTAGGGATGCTCCGACGGCGACGAGAGCCGGAAGAAGCAGAACTGCCCGATCTTCATGCCGGGGTAGAGCTTGATCGGCAGCGTCGCGACGTTGGCCAGCTCCAGGGTCACGTGCCCCGAGAACCCCGGGTCGACGAAGCCTGCGGTGGCGTGGGTCAGCAGGCCGAGCCGGCCCAAGGAGGACTTGCCCTCCACCCGGGCCGCGATGTCGTCGGGGAGCGAGCAGACCTCGTACGTCGAGCCGAGCACGAACTCGCCCGGGTGCAGGATGAACGGGTCGTCGCCCTCCGGCTCCACCATGCGAGTCAGGTCGGACTGGTCGGCGGCCGGGTCGATGTGCGGGTACTTGTGGTTCTCGAAGACGCGGAAGAAGCGGTCGAGGCGTACGTCGATCGACGACGGCTGCATCATCTGCGGCTCCCAGGGCTCCATGACGATCCGGCCGGCATCGATCTCGGCCAGGATGTCTCGGTCGCTCAGCAGCACACGGCGCACGCTACCGGGCACCCAGCCCGGTGGTTGAGGAGGTCGCTCCGCGACCGTCTCGAAGCCACCCCGCCACCCGCACCGACCCGTCTGGCAGCATGCCGCCGTGACCGCTCCCGTCTTCCACAGGTTCGTCGCGATCGGGGACTCCTTCACCGAGGGCGTGGGAGACGTCGACGCGAACCGGCCCAACGGCGTACGCGGATGGGCGGACCGGGTCGCCGAGGTGCTCGCCGGCCACACCGACGACTTCGGGTATGCCAACCTCGCCATCCGCGGCCGCACGATGCGCCCGATCCTGGCCGAGCAGCTCGACCCCGCACTGGCCCTCGCGCCCGACCTGGTCACGATCTACGCCGGCGGCAACGACCTGATCCGACCGCGCTGCGACGTCGACGTACTCACCGAGCCGTACGACGACGCGGTGGCGACGCTCGCCGCGAGCGGCGCGACCGTCGGCCTCTTCACGGCGTTCGACCCGGGCGGCGGCGGGCCCTTCGCCCGGCTGCGCGGACGCTTCGCCGTCTACAACGAGCGCATCCGCGAGATCGCCGACCGGCACGGCGCCGTCGTCCTCGACTCCTGGCGGATGCGCCCCGAGCATCCCGAGCTCATGTGGTCGGAGGACCGCCTCCACCTCGGCCCGCTCGGCCACCGGGCGGTCGCCATCGAGGTGCTCGACACCCTCGGCGTCGAGCACGCCCTGGACCTGTCCGATCCCACGGGCTCCCTCGGCGAGACACCCTTCAGGGCCGGCAAGCGCGCCGACCTCGAATGGGTGGTCCGGCACGCCGCCCCGTGGATCAAGCGACGGCTCACCGGCCGGTCGTCCGGGGACGGCGTCACGGCCAAGCGGCCCACGCTCGAGCCGATCTCTGACCCCTCGTCGTACGTCGGGTACGATCCACCACGCCGGTCGGGACACCGCCGGCATGCGGATGTAGCTCAGTTGGTAGAGCGCGACCTTCCCAAGGTCGATGTCGCGAGTTCGAGCCTCGTCATCCGCTCCGAGAAGCCCGGGACGTCATACGTTTCGGTGGCTATGGCGACCAGTTCGTATGACGTCCTGAGGGCGCGCTAGATGCCGGGGTCCGGGCGCACGCCGACGGCGTCGCCGGGCAAGAGCGCCGTGGACATCTCCCTGACGACCCCGGAGCCCTCGTCGGCGAAGACGACCTTCCCGTCGCCGACGTAGATCCCGACGTCGAGGTGCGAGTAGAAGACGACGAGGTCCCCTGCCTGGAGCTGGTCCTTGGCCACCTGGGTCCCGGACGCGTACTGACTCGACACGGAGTGCTCGAGGTCGACGCCGGCCTCGGCCCACGCGTACCTCGTCAGACCGGGGCCGTCGAACGTCAACGGGCCGGTCCCTCCGAGCATGAAGGCGTAGCCCACCTCGGAGGTCGCGGCCTGCGCGGCGTACAGGCCCGGCGTCGGGGACGAGGCCTGCGCGGCGCCCCCATCGGACAGCGCCACCACGCCCGCGGGGGCGGCGACGACGAGGACGAGGGAGGCGAGCCGGACGCGGAGCCGGCGACGAAGGGGGGTTCTCATGGCCCCGATCGTTCGCCAAGACGAGCACTCTCTCTGTTCGCTACCTGACACAACGGAGATCAGCTCCATCCCAGCCGCGGTTGACGATTCTGAGGCCGTTGGGGACAGTGGTGTGCAAGTGACGACTGCCCAACCCCTGTCTCGAGGTCTTCCCATGTCGCCCGCGCGAACGTCCGTTCCTGTTGTCCTCGTGCTGCTCGCAGCGCTGGTCCCGCAGGGTGCTCCGAGTGCGGCCGCGGCCGGCCGGACCGCCTCGGGTCACACCACGAAGCACGCGGCGGCGCCCGCCCTGACGGCGGGCTACGGCCGGGTCACTCCGGCGTACCGGCGGGCCATCGACCACGTCGTCGACGCGCCCGCCTCGCGTGGCCTCGATGCGACGTCGTCGAAGCGCGCCCTGGTCGACGGCCTCGTCCGCTGCGCGACGTTCGAGGGCCAGCGCTACTGCCTGGGCACGGGGTGGACCGACCGCACCCAGGCCGAGCTGCGGACGCAGACGATGAGGCAGCTGACCAAGACTCCCTCCGGCGTCGCCTCCGGGGAGAGCACCGGCGACCTCTCTGCTGCCGACGCCCTCCGGCAGGAGGCTCGGCTGTCGCCGGAGCAGCGAGCCCGCGCGGATCGGGCCGAGCTCACCCGGGCCGCACGCTCGGTCGCCAAGGTCTGGCTGCTGCGGCACCAGATCCAGGGGGTCCCGCTGCCGCACGGCTTCTACGCCCGACACCCCGAGGTACGTCGCGCGGCGGTCGCCGAGCGCGGGCGCGGCGTGGCGAAGACGACGTCCGGCTCCGACGGCGGCGGCCGGCACAAGGTCAAGCGCTGGGGCGACTACCCGAGCCACGCGTCGGTCCTGGACGCGAAGGACGTCACCGAGCAGCACCGTACCTACTGGTGCGGGCCGACCACGATGCAGATGATCGCGTGGGGCTGGCAGCAGAAGAAGCGCGCGCAGCTGCACTGGGCGCACCGGCTCGGCACCACCACCGACGGCAGCTCGATCACCGCGATGGTCCACGTCGTCAACCAGGCCACGGGCTACGACAAGCCGTCGTACGCCGGGCCCTACATCACCCTCGACATCAGCGACTGGTCCTTCAAGCAGTGGAAGCTGCTCATCGCCCGCCACGTCGTCGACTACCGCTCGCCCGTCGTCTTGCACCCGGTGCTGCTGCAGCGCTTCTACCCCTACCTCGACCACGACGGCTCCGGGCACTTCCAGGTCGGGCGCGGCTACCGCAAGCGCCCCGGAAAGACCCCGCTGCTCGGCTACTTCGAGCCGTGGAACCAGCAGCGCTTCCACCCCGACGAGCCCTTCATCGACCGGGTCCAGTGGCGCGAGGCGTACAAGTCCTACCGGGCCAACGAGGCGCACTTCCAACACGACCTCGGCGTCTGATGCCCGTGCGGGATAGTTCGCAGCGCATGGCCCCTCATCAGGGGCATTTCAGGTGCCAACTGCTGCGAAGTATCGCGGTGGCGCGGTGGGTGGTCGCGGGGGTGGGGTTCGCCGTGGTGGTGGCGGCCTGCGGGTCGGGATCCTCCTCGAGTACGGCGGGAGGCGGGCCCAGCAGTCCACCCACGCAGACGTCGCCGACGGCGCCGGCGAGCACGAGCGGCACGCCGAGCAGCACAGGCGCGACCCCCAGCGGTAGCCCCGACCACCCCGTCGTGGTGACGGCCGAGCGACAGCTGCTGGACTGGCAGCCGGTGCCGGGATCGACCAAGAACCTTGTCACCGTGGGCGATCGGGCGACGTTGACCATCCTGCGCGGAGGTACGTCGGCCCGGCTGACCGGACCTCACCCACTGACCATCCCCGCCGGCGCTCACTCCCGGATCACCGACGCCTATCTCTCCGGCGACCATGCGCTCGTCGTCAGCGAGGACCGGTTCGCCCAGACGGCCGACCGCGCGAGCGTCGTCGCCCTCAAGACCGGACACGTCTCCGTCCTCGACAACCACTCCCAGCCGCCCACCGTCGTCGGCGGCACGTGGGCTCTCGGTCCGACGACGCTCGTGCACGCGACGTCCGGCCCCCGTCACCGGTACTGCCTGGCCACGGCCGACCTGGGCGACCTGTCCGGGACCACCGACTGGTGCGCCGCCCCGCGACACGGGTTCCGCGGCGCCACGGTCACCGACGATGGGACGACGGTGATGACCTTCGACGACCACCACCCGTCGTGCCGGGTCCTGAACCAGGTCGACGGGGCGACCCTGCATCCGCTGCCCGGCGTCACCGACTGCAAGGGCTGGGACTCCGCCCTCCTCGGCGGTACGGCGATCTGGTCGGTGGTCCCGAACGAGCACCGCATCGACGCCGCCCACTTCTACGCCCACACCGCCACGGGCTGGTACGACCTCGGACCCGGCACGTCGGGGTCCCTGGTGACGTGCGGCGGCTCGGCGTTCTTCACCCGCGACCCGCAGTCGCGCACCGAGCCCGCGAGTCTCTTGCGCTGGGACCCGGTCCACGACCAGTTGACGTTGGCCTACACCTCGAAGTCGACCGGCAACGCCTTCCTCTCGCCTCCTCGCTGCGGCGGGAGTCACCTGACGGTCACGGACTACTCACAAGGCGGTGACGAGCAGGTCACGGCCGGTCTGGGCTGATCGCCGAGGCGTGCCGGACCCGTAGGGTGGGCCGCATGCCTGCAGACTTCACCGGATTCCCCAGCCAGGCGCTCGACTTCTACGACGACCTGGAAGTCGACAACAGCAAGACGTTCTGGGAGAAGCACAAGGGCACCTACGAGTACAGCGTGCGTCGGCCGATGGTCGCCCTGTGCGCTGCGTTGGCCGACGAGTTCGGCGAGGCCAAGGTTTTCCGGCCCTACCGTGACGTGCGCTTCGCGAAGGACAAGACGCCGTACAAGACCGCGCAGGGTGCCTTCATCGAGGTCGGCCCCGCGACCGGGTGGTACGTCGAGATCTCGGCCCGCGGCGTACGCACCGGTGCCGGCTTCTACGACGCCAGCGGGCCGCGCATCGCGCGTATCCGCGCCGCCATCGACGAGGACGGGCGCGGCAACGACCTGGCCCAGCTCATCAAGAAGCTCGAGGCCAACGGGTGGCGCATCGGCGGCCACGTGCTCAAGACCGCGCCGCGCGGCTACGACCTGAGCCATCCCCGGATCAACCTGCTGCGGCACAAGTCGCTGACCATCGGCCACGACTACGGCTTCGAGCCGATCATCCACACCACCGAGCTGCTCGAGGCGGTGCGCGACGACTGGCGCACCCTGCGACCGTTCGTGGAGTGGGTCACCGAAGCCGAGTGACGCCGGCTCTCACAGGATCAGTGGGGCTGCCACGCGTCCTCGTCCTCGGTCAGCGCGGCGACGCCCGCCGGTAGCTTCCCGACGGCCAGGTCGGCGACGGTGACCTGCTCGAAGACGTCGCGCAGCGAGTGCCGCGCGGCGATCCACACTCGCTGCAGTGCGTCCGCGCGCTCGTTGTAGGACACGGCCTCCGGGCGCAGGCCGTAGACCGAGACCAAGGGTCCGTCGACGGCCCGGATCACGTCGGCCACCGAGACCTCGTCGGCCTCCTTGGCCAGCCGCCAGCCGCCCGACTGACCGCGCTGGGCGTGCACGATGCCGGCCTTGCGCAGGTCGGCGAGGATCGCCTGGAGGAAGTTGTGCGGGATGTCCTGGAGCCGACCGAGCTCCTCGGCGCTGACCGGACGGCCCCCCTCGCCGTCCGCGCGCGCGGCCATCTCGATCAGGGCGCGCAGCGCGTAGTCGGCCTTGGCTGACACTCGCATGCGCGCAGTCTCGCAGACCGCACTTCCGAACCCGGTATCTGTGCGTGGTCTCGCTCACAGTGTGAGTGGCGGGAAGGCCACGTCGCGAGAAGTTCCACCCGATCCGGTTGCCTGCCCGGATCTCCCGAGGCACAATTAAGTTACTGACGAGTAGCCAGATTCGGGACAAGGGGACATGGGCCACTACAAGAGCAACCTGCGCGACATCGAGTTCAACCTCTTCGAGGTGCTGGGTCGCGACGACATCCTGGGCACCGGCCCCTTCTCCGAGGTGGACGGTGAGACCGCACGCGAGATCCTCGCCGAGGTCGACCGGATCGCCCGCGAGGACCTCGCGGCGTCGTTCGAGGAGAGCGACCGGACGCCACCGGTGTTCGACCCCGAGACCCACACCGCCCCCGTCCCCGAGGCGTTCAAGAAGAGCTACCACGCCTGGATGGACGCGGAGTACTGGCGACTGGCCACCCACGCCGACCTCGGCGGTACGCCCGCGCCGTCCACCATGGAGTGGGCCGTCGGCGAGATGGTCCTCGGCGCCAACCCCGCGGTCTGGATGTACGGCGCGGGCCCGATGTTCGCCGGCGTCCTCAACCGCAACGGCAACGAGCGGGACAAGAAGATCGCGCGCCTGATCGTCGACCAGCGCTGGGTCACCACCATGGTGCTGACCGAGCCAGACGCCGGCTCCGACGTGGGCGCCGGCCGCACCAAGGCCACGCCGAACGACGACGGCACCTGGAACATCGAGGGCGTCAAGCGCTTCATCACCTCCGGTGAGAGCGACCTCAGCGACAACGTCATCCACATGGTGCTCGCGCGGCCGCAGGGCGTCGAGGGTGCCGGCGGGCCGGGCACCAAGGGCCTGAGCCTGTTCATCGTCCCGAAGTTCCACTTCGACGTGGAGACCGGCGAGCTGACCGGCGAGCGCAACGGCGTCTACGTCACCGGCGTCGAGCACAAGATGGGGATCAAGGTCTCCAACACCTGCGAGCTGACCTTCGGCGACCCGGGTGTCGGCGGCGGCGAGCCCGCCCGCGGCTGGCTGCTGGGCGAGGTGCACAACGGCATCGCCCAGATGTTCCAGGTCATCGAGAACGCCCGGATGATGGTCGGCACCAAGGCCATCGCCACCCTCTCGACGGGCTACCTGAACGCCCTGGAGTTCGCCAAGGAGCGGGTGCAGGGTGCCGATCTGACCCAGGCCGCGGACAAGACCGCGCCGCGCGTGACGATCACCCACCACCCCGACGTACGCCGGTCGCTGATGACGCAGAAGTCGTGCGCCGAGGCGATGCGGGCGCTGGTGCTCTACACCGCGTCATGGCAGGACCGGGTCGCGATCTCCGAGCACGCCGGCGAGAAGGACGAGCTGGCGATGGCGGTCAACGACCTGCTGCTGCCGATCGTCAAGGGCTACGGCTCGGAGCGCTCGTGGGTGCTCCTGGGCACGGAGGCGCTGCAGACCTTCGGCGGCTCGGGCTTCCTGCAGGACTACCCGATCGAGCAGTACGTCCGCGACGCCAAGATCGACACCCTCTACGAGGGCACGACGGCTATCCAGGGCCAGGACCTGTTCTTCCGCAAGATCGTCAAGGACCAGGGCCGGGCGCTCGGTCACCTCGCGCAGGAGATCCAGGCTTTCCTCGACAGCGAGGCCGGCAACGGTCGGCTCAAGGTCGAGCGCGGGCTTCTCGCGCAGGCGCTCGAGGACTCCCAGGCCATCGTCGGGCACATGATCAACGACCTGATGAGCGCCGACGCCTCCGCCGAGGGCGGCGACGTCCGCAACATCTACAAGGTCGGCCTCAACACCAGCCGCCTGCTGATGGCGCTCGGGGACGTCGTGTGCGGCTGGCTGATGCTGCGCGGGGCCCAGGTGGCGCTCGAGGCGCTCGCCGGCGAGGTGTCGGCGAAGGACCAGTCGTTCTACGAGGGCAAGGTCGCCGCCGCGCAGTTCTTCGCCCAGACGGTGCTGCCCCGGATCTCGGCCGAGCGCCGCATCGCCGAGGCCACGGACCTCGCGCTCATGGACCTCCCCGAGGCCTCCTTCTAACCCCCATGGGTCGTCCGCCCCAGGTGGGGCTATAGCCCCACCGCAAGCGGACGACCCGGGCAAGCGGCGGTCAGGAGGGTGGGTCGAGGGCGGCCGGGGAGGCGGGGGTACCGAGGCCGGTCGGGGCGTCGTAGCCGGGGACGCCGGTGCACATGTAGCTGCCTCGGCAGAAGCCGTTCGAGCCGCTGACGACGTCGTTGAAGGCGTCGCTGCTCTCGGCGTACAGGTCGGCGGGGCGCAGCCCGGCGGCGCCCGTGGAGGCGACCATCCCGGCGATCAACGGCGCTGAGGCGCTGGTGCCGTCGACGGTGAGCCAGCCGCGGTATCGCTTGGGCAGCGAGGTGTCGTAGACCGCGATGCCGCTCGCGGCCGCAGAGATATCCGAGACGGTGCGACCGTGGCACGCCGCGTCGTTCTGCCCCGCCGGCTTGGCGAAGTACGCCGAGCAGCCGGAGCTCCCGCCGGCCCACGCCGTCTCCGTCCACCCCCGCGGGCTGCTGCCCGACGGCGACAGCACGGTGCCCCCCACCGCGACCACGTCGGGCGAGCTCGCCGGGAAGTGCGCCGGGCCGTAGCTGTCGTCGCCGGTCGACGCGACGGCGGTCACGCCCGGGTGGTCGTAGTTCAGCGCGTCCTGCTCGGCACCCGTCAGCTCGATGCGGCCGAACGAGTGGCTGGTCACCAGGGCCCCCGCGTCCACGGCGGTCTGCTCGGAGGCGAAGAACGACGCGTCGGAGGGTTGGTTCGCCTCCACCAGCACGATGTGGCAGGTCGGGCACGCCGTCGAGATCATCTGCAGGTCGAGGGCCGTCTCGACACCCCAGTCGTAGTCGGCGGGCGGATAATGGCCCGCGTCGCCGTCCTGGTTGAGCTTGGTGAAGCAGCCGCTGGCGGTCGTGCAGGGCGGGAGTCCGTACTGCGCGCGGTAGGCGTTCATGTCGGCCTCGGCGTGCGGGTACCCGAAGGCGTCGATCACCGCGACCGTGTCCGGAGTGCCCGAGTCGGCACCGATGTCGTAGGCGCTCCGGAGGTCCGTCGCACCCAGCCCCGCCGGGTCGGGCGCGGCCCGTCCGGCCGACCGGGTACGTCGGTCCAGCTTCACGAAGCAGGAGTAGCCGTGCTTGCCCGACGTCCGGCACAGCCGACCCGGGTGGAAGGTGCGGTGCCGCTTGGTCGGCGTCGTCCGATGATGCTTCGGCGATCCGTGCGGCAGCACGTAGGCGTGGGAGACGACCTCCCGGATCTTGCCGCCGATGGAGTCGGACGCCTGGACCCTCAGGCTCAGGTAGGGGTGACCCTTGGTGGCCGCCGGCTGGCGGTAGGAGACGCGGAAGGCGTTCTTGTCGCGGCGCTTGAGATGTGCGGCGTGCCAGTGCTCGCCGTCCAGCGACCACGCGACCTTCGCCTTGCGCACACGGGAGTCGACAGGTCCGAGGTTGTCGAAGGTGATCGGATAGGAGACGGAGCCCGACTTCCCCACGCCCTTCATGGTCGTGGGCGGCACGTACGCCGCGCGCAGCATCGGCACGATCGCGCGACGGCCGGAGGGGATCTTGAACCACCACTCGTCACTGACCTTGTCGGACAGCACGTAGTTCTTGTCCGGCGGTGACGTGAACGCCAGCATGCGCAGGCGCTGACCCGGCTTCACCCCGGGGACGAACGGGCTCAGGAGAGTGTTGCCCCGGTTCAGCAGGTGTGCCCCGCGGTAGACCTGGAACCGTCCGTGGTCGTTCAGCCCCACCTGGTCGGAGCCGGCGCTGGACATCATCGCCAGCGAGCCACCCAGGGTGCCGTCGATGACGCAGAGCTGGCAGGCGTACGACACCTTCTTGGACTCGCCCCCCACGTCGGCGACCGGCGTGACCGGCCCGCGGAAGAAGTGCACGACCGCGTGCTGACCGGCGCGGTACTTCGCGGTCTGGTCGAGCTCGGTGAAGCTGCCCGGGTTGTCGTCGATCGTGGTCGAGCTGTCCCAGACGAGTCTCTTGTCGGCCAGGAACGACGCGTGGATGACGCCCGGTCGGACGCTGGGGAACGTCGTGACCATCAGCCCCTGGTCGACCGGACTGAAGGCGACCCACCCGTCGAAGGCCAACTGCTTCGGGCCGGTCGCACTGTGCTTGATGGTGACGTCGGCGTAGTCCTTCTTGCGGTAGCCGAAGGTCAGGTGTCGCGGGATGCCCTTCAACAGCCGCTTGGCGGCGGCGACCCGCTTGATCGGGTGCTTGGTGATCGTGGAGCCGTGGAAGGTGATCGGGCGGTACTTCTTGGGCGTCCACACGTCGGAGAGCTCGGTGAACAGCGACCCGGCGGGCACGCTCGAGACCGGGCTGACCAGCGGGTAGGCACCGGAGAAGCCGAACCCGAAGCCGGAGTTCCCGGTCTCGTCGGAGCCGGTGATCTGGAGCTCCGGGTCGGCCGCGTGGAAGCCCGGCGGTGCCTTGGTCTTGGGACGCACGGTGGCATCGGCCATCGTCATGGCTGTCTCGGCATCGGCGTCGCCGACCGTCGCCTGGTCGACGACCACGCGGTTGAACGTGCTCACGACCACGAAGTAGTGACCCGGCGGCACCGCGACCTTCCACTGACCGTCGACGATGCCGCCCATCGCGTCGAACAGTCGGCCGTCGTCCGCGTTCATCACGAAGACCGAGCTGTCGGCCAGCGGCTGACCCTTGGCGGACGTCGCGTCGATCGTCAGCGTCTGCAGCGTGTAGCCGGGGTCCGGGGCCACAGCCGGCCGCGCGAGAGAGATCTTGGAGACGCCACGCAGGGACGACGCGAGCGAGGCCGGCAGCGCCCGGCTGGCGTCGTACGTCGCGACGGCGGTGGTCCGGCCGCTCGGGAGGGTGCGCGAGGTGTCGCGACGCAGGCCGAGCCCGGGCAGGCTGCGCGGCGCGGTGCCGCGGGCGAAGGTGACGTCGAGCCGTACGTGTGTCGAGCCGGCGAGGGCGGCGACGTCGAAGACCGACGGATCGAACCGGCCCCGGACCCGGCGAGGCAGCTTCGGCATGACCCAGGTGTGGTC
This sequence comes from Nocardioides sp., assembly GCA_049841015.1. Lineage (GTDB taxonomy): Bacteria > Actinomycetota > Actinomycetes > Propionibacteriales > Nocardioidaceae > Nocardioides. The sequence continues at coordinate 436,968 of JASGIN010000008.1, read as the reverse complement.
GGGGGTGTGGACGAACTGGACCGGCTGGCCGTAGTGCGGCGAGGAGGGGGTCAGCGAGGCCAAGGTGTGGCCCGACGCGTCGTGGCGGACGAGGACGCGGTCGCCGGTCACCAGCGTCACCACCTGCGGGCGCAGGCTCTGGCTCTGCCACGGACGAGCCGTCGAGGTATCGGCGTGGACCGCCCCGGCCTGCGCGGGAACGGCGGCGATCGGGACGGCGGCGAGCGCAGCGCCCAAGACGGCGGCGGTGGCCGCGGACAGGACGCTCGTACGCACCCGCGCGGCGGAGCTGGACGACATGGAGAGCCTTTCCCCGAGACGCGACCCCCAAGCGGGCCACCGACACACTAACCTCAGCCGATGTTCGCAGCCGCGCTTGCCGGACTGCTCACCGGCCTTTCGCTGATCGTGGCGATCGGCGCGCAGAACGCGTTCGTGTTGCGGCAGGGCCTGCTTCGCCAGTACGTCGGGCCGGTCGTGGCGGTGTGCTCGGTCTCCGACCTGGTCCTGATCGCCGCCGGGGTCGGCGGCATCGGCGCGATCGTCCAGCACGCCCCCACCGCCCTGACCGTCGTCCGGTGGCTCGGCGTCGCCTTCCTCACGGCGTACGGCGTGCGGGCGCTGTGGCGCGCCCGGCACGCGGACGCCCTGACAGCTGCATCCGAGACCGATCCGCGGTTGCGCGGGGCACTCGCCCAGTCGGTGGCGCTGACGTGGCTCAACCCGCACGTGTACCTCGACACCGTGCTACTGCTCGGCTCGATCGCCGCCCACCACGGTCCGACGGGCAAGTGGTGGTTCGGCGTCGGTGCCGGCATCGGCAGCATCGTGTGGTTCACCGGCCTGGGGTACGGCGCGCGCCTGGCGGCACCGCTGCTCTCCCGCCCGCGCGCCTGGCAGGTGCTCGACGTTCTGATCGGGCTGACGATGCTGACCATCGCCGTCCAGCTCGCCCGCGGCTGACGCCTGCTCGGGACTCAGTCGGGGCTTGCAGACGAGAAAACGCGGACGAGTTCGGCGACACGCCCGGTGGCGAGGCTCTTTCGTCCGCGTTTTCTCTGGGTCTTCGACCCCGGCAGTCAGCGGCCGGAGCGGGCGGCGGGGCGGGGGCGGCGGCCCTGGCCGCGGTACGGCGTGCGCGGGCCGCGGCGGGCCGGCGGACGCGAGTGCGAGCGGTCGTGGCCGCGGTCCTGGGAGCGGACCGGTCCCGGGTGCCCGGCGGCGGCGAGGGCGTCGGCGGTCATCGGACGCGGCGCCGTGCGCAGGTCGTGGTGGAGCACCTCGACGCCGGCGTCCTGCTGGAGCCGGACGACCTGGTGGACGGCGCGGGCGGTCGTCAGCGTGACGACGCAGCCGTCCTGGCCGGCGCGCGCCGTACGACCGCTGCGGTGGAGGTACGCCTTGGCATCACCCGCCGCGTCGAAGTGAACGACCAGGCCGACGTCGTCGACGTGGATGCCGCGCGCAGCCACGTCGGTGGCGACGACGACGTGCGCGGCGCCCTTGGCGAAGCGCTCGAGGTTCCGCTCGCGCACGCGCTGGGACAGGCTGCCCTGCAGGTCGACGGCCGGAACACCGGACTTGGTCAGCGCCTCGGCGATCTGGGTCGCGCCCTCGCGGGTGCGGGTGAAGACGATGGTGCGGCCGTTGGCCTCGACCAGGCGGGTCAGTGCCTCGACCTTGTCGCGGAAGCCGCCGACGGTCAGCGTGTGGTGGGTCATCGTCGTGACGGACCCGGCGTTCGGGTCCAGCTCGTGCACCTGCGGGTCGCGCAGGTGGGTGCGCACCAGCAGGTCGACATCGCCGTCGAGGGTGGCGCTGAGCAGCAGCCGCTGGCTGCCGGCGGGAGTGAGGCCGACCAGCTTGTCGACGGCCGGGTAGAAGCCGAGGTCGCACAGGTGGTCGGCCTCGTCGAGGACGGTGACCTCGACGTCGTCGAAGAACACGTAGCCGTTCTCGAAGAGGTCCTCGAGCCGACCCGGGGTCGCGACGACGAGGTCGGCGCGCTGACGCAGCTGCCGGGTCTGCTTCTCGTACGGCGTGCCGCCGTAGACCGTTGTCAGCTTCAGGCCGAGCGCGGAGGTCAGCGGCTCGACGGCGCGGGCGACCTGCGAGGCGAGCTCACGGGTGGGCACGATCACGAGGGCGCGGGGGTGGCACGGGCGGGAACGCCGGCCGGCCAGGCGGGCCAGGATCGGCAGGCCGAACGCCAGCGTCTTGCCGGACCCGGTGCGTGCGCGCCCGAGGACGTCGTGGCCCGCGAGGGCGTCGGGGATGACGGCCTCCTGGACGGCGGTCGGGGTGACGATGCCCTGGGCTGAGAGCGCAGAGACGAGCTCGGGCGGAAGCCCGGTGAAGGTGGACATGCAGGAGTTCCTCGGGAATCGGGTCGGCGCCCGATCACTGGCCTCACGGGGTTCCCCGCGCCACACCGGGCATGAAAGAAGCGGCTCGCCTTCGGCGGGCCGCTGACACCAGAGATTCTACGGCTCGGTGGACCACATCCCCGAATCCCCGAATCCCCGAATCCCCGACGCCCCTTCGCCTCTAGGCTGGCCGGATGCCGAGGCTGGTGAGCATCCATGTCGCCAAGGCGAGCCGACTTCCGATGAAGGAGCTGTCGTCGGTCGAGGTCGAGACCGACAAGGGCATCGTCGGCGATCGCTACCACGGCACGGGATTCCGTCAGGTCACCCTGCAGAGCGCAGCCTCGCTGGCCGAGGCCGCGGCCGAGTTCGGCGCGCCGGTGCCGGCAGGTCTCACGCGGCGCAACCTCACCATCGACGAGGGCGTGGTGCCGCGGCAACCGGGGACCCTGATCCGGGTCGGGCCGGTGCTGCTCGAGATCGTCTGCATCCGGCAGCCCTGCAAGCTGCTCGACGACACCATGGGTGCGGGCGTTCGCCATGTGCTGCGCGAGCGCAGCGGCTCGCTGTGCCGGGTGCTCGAGGGCGGCGTCATCCACGTCGGCGACGAGGTCGACCTCGAGGCGTCCTGATGCCGCGCCTGCACGCGCTCGAGCTCCTGCCCGACGCCGAGGGCGAGGCGGTCGTACGCCGTGACTGGCAGGCCCTGCGCGATGCCGGGCTGCCGTCGATGCTCGACCACACCGGCGGCACGAACACGCCGCACCTCACGGTCCTCGCGCTGCCGTCGATCGATGAGGCTGTCGAGCAGCAGGCGACAGCACAGCTGGGCGCGGTGCTGCCGGTCGTGGTCCGGCCCAGCGGCGTCGCCCTGCTCAGCGGTGAGAAGGTCAGCGTCGTCCGTCTGCTCGACGTACCGGCTTCTCTGACCGACGCCGTGCACACCCTGCGCGATGCCGTGACCGGCGACCGGCACCCGGGCTGGTTGCCCCACCTCACGCTCGGCCGTCGCATCTCGCGCAGCGACGCCCAACGGGCGATCGACGCCGTGGGCTACGCCGACGTGTCGATCAGCCTGGTCGGCCTGCGGCGGTGGAACCCCGAGCAGCGAACCGTGCGCTCGCTGCTGCCGGGGCGCTAGGAGACCGTCGCGTTCAGCTCGGCGTACGCCGCGTGCGCGAGGGCCGCGCCGGAGATGCCGAGCGTCGTCCGCAGCACGTGGTCGCTCGCGACGTCAGGGTCGTACGACGGGTCGCCGGACCCCGCGGCGGCGTACGCGCGCATCAGCGCGAGCACCTGCTCGCTGCCGCCGTGGGCCTCGATCCAGGTGACCAGCGCCATGCCTTCGACGTAGTTGAGCTGGACGTTCTGGACGTAGTAGTTCGAGGTGATCGGCAGCCGGTCGGGAAGGGCCCGCGGCGAGGTGTAGCCGCGCCACTTCGCCTGCGCCGCCTGTCCACCGGCCGCGTGCCAGCCGACGTACTCCGCCGTCCCCTCGGCCAGCCAGGACGGCAGGTAGCTGAGGTAGCTCTGGGTCGCCAGGTGCGTCAGCTCGTGGGTCAGCACCACGGGATCGGCGACCACGCGGCCGACGTACTCGGGGTTGAGCACGAGCCGCCACCCCGACAGCTGCCCGTCGGCGGTCGGGACCCGGTAGGTGACGGCGAGCGCATCGGGTCCGCTGAACTTCTTGAAGCCACGCGTGTGCGTCGTCGCCAAGACGACCGTCGGCCGGGTGTTCTGCGATCCGAGCAGCTGCGAGGCCGCGGCGTTCGCCTGGTGGCACAGCGCCACGAGGTGGCGCGCCAGCGACTCCTGGCCGCGGTTGACGATGGCGAGGTAGTCAGCGTCGCCGAAGGCCTGCATCGGCTTGCCCTCCCACGGCACCGGCAGGGTGTGGCCGTTGAACTGGCCCTCGGCGTCGCTGACGCTGGCGAGTCGCCACGCGCCGTTCTGCTTGACGAAGGTGAACCCGTCGTCGACCTCGATCGGCGCGGCGTCGAATCCCTTCAGCTCGTAGGTCGTCGTCACCCGCGCGAGGAACGACGGCGTGTGCAGCGGGTTATCGGGCTCGACCAGGCCGTCGTAGGTGTAGCTGAGCATCTGGAAGTGCAGCTGCCGGGTGTTCTCCCACACGTCCTGCTGCTCCGCTGCGAACGCCGGGCGACCGGTGTCGACCACGCCGAGAAACGCCGCGCGGTCGCCGTCCAGGATCGCGTGGGCACGTGTTCGGAGGTCCTGCTTGACCACCGCGACGTCAGCCGCGGTCGGCCTCTCCAGGGTCCCGTTGGAGGAGTAGCCGGGCAGGTCCACGGCCGAGTGCGTCGTGTACACCGGCTGCTTCGGCGGCTGGACCAGTGAGTTGGCCAGGAAGCCGACCGCGAGCAGGGCGGCGATCCCGCCGACCCAGGCACCCCAGATGACCCAGCGCCTCACGTCGTTCTGCCTCTTCTGTGAGCGGTTCTCCGTCCCGAGCGGAGCCGGGAAATCGTAGGGCGGACGACGAGCGAACGCGCGGGTTTCGGCCCTACTGCTGCGGGGGCCGACCTAGGGTCGAGGAGTGACCTGGACGACCGCCGACATCCCGTCCCAGAGCGGGCGCACCGCGCTGGTCACCGGGGTGAGCCTGGGCGGCATCGGTCACCACACCGCGCTCGAGCTGGCCCGCGCGGGCGCGCGGGTGGTGCTCGCGGGTCGCAACCCGGACCGACTCGCCGACGCGGAACGCGTCATCCGCGAGCACGTGCCGGACGCCGACCTGCGCCGGCTCGAGATCGACCTGGCGTCGTTGAGCTCGGTACGCCGGGCGGCCGCCGAGGTCGAGGAGCCGCTGGACCTGCTGGTCAACAACGCCGGGGTGATGGCTCCGCCGTACTCCGTGACCGAGGACGGGTTCGAGAGCCAGCTGGCCACCAACCACCTCGGTCCGTTCCTGCTGACCGAGCTGCTGCTGCCGCAGATGCGTTCAGGTGGCCGCGTCGTGACCGTCTCCAGCCAGATGCACCGGCTCGCGCGTCACGCCCCGCTCGGCGACCCGCGCGAGCGACCACGGCGCTACCTGCGCTGGATCGTGTACTCGCAGACCAAGCTGGCCAACCTGCTGTTCACCTTCGAGCTCGACCGTCGGCTCGTCGCCGCCCGTCGGCCCGTCAAAGCACTCGCGGCGCACCCGGGGTACGCCGGGACGCACCTGGTCGTGAACGGTCGCTTCGGCCGGCCCTCCGGTGGCCGCGCCTCGATGCTCGACGCGCTGAACCGGCGCGTCTCCCAGTCGCCGACGGCCGGGGCGTGGCCCACGTTGATGGCCGCGACCGCCGGCCTGCCCGGATCGACGTACTGCGGCCCGTCCGGTCCCGGCGAGGCCTACGGCCCCCCCGTCGTCGTCGGCTGCACCCGCCTCGCCCGCGACCCCGACACCGCCCGCCGCCTCTGGGACCTCAGCGAGCACGTCACCCGCTGAGTTGTTGACCGGCGCCGTCTGACCGTTGAACGGCGCCGTCTGACCGTTCATCGGCGCCTTGTTGCCATGACCGTGGTCAGAAGGCGCCGTTCGACCGTCAGACGGCGCCGTTCAACGGTCAGAAGGCGCCGTTCAACGGTCAGAGGGCGCCGGTCAACGAGGACAGGAGAGGTCAGTGGGGGGTGGTGTCGTCGACCCAGAGGCCGAGGAGGCCGCGGAAGTGGGCGAGGAACTGCTCGTGCTCGTGCTCGGGGTACGTCGCGCGCACGGTCTCGACGAGCAGCCGGTCGAAGTCGGCGCCGCTCACCCACTCGCGTACGAGGTCGTCGAGGTGACCGAGGTGCTCGGCGCACCACGCGTGGTAGCGCTCGGTCTCGAAATGCTCGTCGGCGAGGGCGAGGTAGGCGTCGAGCTTCTCGTCGTACGTCCGTTCGGAGTCCGCGATCTCGAAGTAGCGCGTCATCTCGAGGTCGACGTTGGGCCGACGACCGGTGACGACGCAGTACGCCGACCACTTCACCAGCGCGGAGATCGCCCACGGGAAGTAGTAGTGCAGGCTCGTGACGGCGACGTCCGGGCACGCGTTGGCGTAGTCGATCGGGTAGACCTCATCGCCCCGCACGAGCATCTCCGCGGAGTTGAACTCCCAGTGGAAGAAGGCGTTCACGATCCGCGAGACCGCCACCGCCTGCTTGCCCGCCGACTCGCTGAGGAAGCCGTGGCTGACGTGGTATCGCTGGTGCATCGGCTGCTCGGGCCGGAAGTCCATCACCATCGTCTCGGGCCCGATCGACAGCGCACGTGCGAAGTGGTCGTACTCCACGGTCGCCTGCAGGTGCATGAGCATCTCGCCCGAGTCGTCGTACGCCGTGTGCAGGTCGTCGGGGTCGTCGACCCGGCTGACACCACGCCAGCCGCCACCGTCGAACGGCTTCATGTACAGCGGGTACCCGAGCTCGGCCGCGAGGACGTCGAGGTCGAAGGACTTGTTGTACGTCGCCGACGTGTAGGCCCAGCGCACGTTGTCGACGGGGTTCTTGTACGGCACGAGGATCGTCGGCGGCACCTTGAGCCCGAGCCGGATCATCGCGCAGTACGCCGAGTGCTTCTCCATCGACTGGAACGTGAAGGGGCTGTTCAGCAGGTAGGTGCCGTTGACCAGCGCCGCCTTCTTCAGCCACTCGCGCGGATGGAAGTACCAGTGCGCCAGCCGGTCGATCACCAGGTCGGTGCGGACCGGGTCGGTCAGGTCGAACGGCTCGATCGTCAGCCGCTCGCTGGCCAGCCGGTGCTCGGTGCCGCCCACGCCGAGCGGTCCCACCAGCCGGAGGATCTGCTCGAACGCCTGGGGCCAGTCCTCCTCAGCGCCGAGGAGCAGCCCGATCAGATGGTCCTGCGTGCCCGCCATGAGTCGACCCTAGTCATGCCGCGCGGACGGCGTAACTCAGCAGCGTCACGCCGGCGCGGAAGGAGCGCGACTCCAGCAGGGACAGGTCGGGCAGAGCCACGCCGTCTGGCGTCAGCCCGCGGCCGCGGCCCTGCACGGCGGGGTGGACGAACAGCCGCAGCTCGTCGACGAGCCCGGCCTCCAGCAGTGCGTGCGTGAGGGTGATGCTGCCCGTCACCACGAGGTCGCCGTCGACCGCCGCGACGAGCGACCTCGCCTCCTCGAGCGGGTCGCCGTCGAGCACGGTCGTGTTGACCCAGCCCGGGTCGCCGAGGGTGCGCGACACGACGTACTTCTGGAGGCGCTCGAGCGAGGCGCCTGCGGGTTCGTCTGTGTGCTGCGGCCAGTAGCCGCGGAAGTCCTCGAACGTCTGCCGACCGAGCAGCATCGCGGACGTCGCGCTGCCCTGGCGGTCCATCTCCTCCTGCAGGTCGTCGACGCCGGCGTCCGGTGACGGGTCGAACCAGCTGTCGAGCATCTCGATGCGACCGTCGAGGGTCATGTTCTGGGTGACGACCAGCCGAGCCATGACCTCGTGTCTACCAGCGTCAGCAGAAGCGCGGCAGATGGTGCGCGATCTGCCGGCGCCACCACGGCCAGTCGTGGGAGACGTCGTGACCCCAGACGTCGAGCTCGTGCGAGATGCCCCGGTCGCCGAGCAGGTGCGCCAGGTGACGGGCGCTGGGCAGGGACCCGGTCGGGTGGGTCTCCCACGCACCCTCGCCGACCGTCAGCACGACGTGCAGCTGTGACCGCAGCCAGTCGAGGTGGTCGCCGTGCAGGTGCGGGACGTAGTCGGTGGGGTTGGTGAAGTACGCCGCGTCGCCGCGCTCGCCCCACCCGTGCCAGGTCGACGGGTCGTAGTTGCCGGACTGACAGATGGCGACCGGGAACAGGTCGGCGCGCTGCAAGGCCAGCTGCAAGGCGTGGTAGGCGCCCATCGAGCACCCCGTCGCGACGGCACCGCCCGCGCCGGGACTGTCGGAGCCGACGTACGCCGCGACCTGGTCGGTGACCCAGGCCTGGTAGGCCTGGTGGCGACGGGCCCGCTCCTCGATCGGGAGCCCGCGGTCGGACCAGCTGGCGTGGTCGAAGCTGTCGACGCAGTAGAGCTTGACGCGACCGGCGTCGATGAGGTGGGAGACGGCGCCGACCATGCCGTTGTTCTCGTAGTCCCAGGCGCGGCCGGCCTCGCTCGGGAACACGACGACCGGTCGCCCGTAGTGGCCGTAGCGGAGCACCGTCCCCGCCCGGTCGAACCCGGGTGCGTCCAGCTCCACCTGGTGCCGCTCCATCGCCCCACCCTCCCAGATGGGTGCGGTGGTCTTGTCGGGATCCCCGCGTACGCGGGGTTTCAGCAGGTTCCTGGGGGTTGCAGCGGGTTCCAGGGGGTTACAGAGGCCGATATCCCTACGAATCCCCGCGTACGCGGGGTTTCAGCGCGACCGCCCAGCCGCCCGGGTGCGGGCGGCGGCGGTGAAGGCGGTGAGGAGGGGATGCACCGGCGCACCGGACGAGGCGCCGATGTGCGGCTGGAAGAGCGAGAGCACGTAGAACGGGTGGGTCGGCAGCTCGAGCACCTCGACCGGCGCGTCGTCCGCGGTGGCGCCGACGACCATCCCACCGGCCACCACCTGCTCGACGACCGCAGCGGACGGGCCGTACCCGCAGAAGTGCATCCCGACGAACGGCGCCTCGACGAGCGTCGCGAACCGGCTTCCCGGCACCGGCGTCACCAGACGCTCCTCTCCCTGGAGACTGCACGCGAGCGCGACGACGACGTTCGACGCGTCGCTGCCGTCGGACTCGGCGTGCGAGGCGTCGGCCTGGCCGAGCACGTTCCGGACGTACTCGACGACCGCGTACTGCAGCCCGCCGCAGACGCCGAGGAACGGCACGCCGCTCGTGCGCGCCCAGGTGATGGCGGAGTAGGCGGCGGCGTCGTCGCGGTACGGCGAGCCGGGCACGAGCCACACCCCGTCGTACGCCGACAGATCGCGCACCTCCGCGCTGTCTGTCGCCACCCACGCGGCGAGCACGTCGTCGCCCAGCCGGGTGCGGACGGCGTTGAGCTCGCGGTGGCTGGGATGGCTCGACTCGTCGCCCACGAGCGCGATCCGGACCGGCATGCGCCCGAACCTAGCGCCCCCCTCACAGGTGCTTGGTCGCCTCTCGGCGGGAGAGACCGGAGAGCCGGTCGCCGAGCTCGTCGACGTACGCGCCCACCCACACGGGGTCGATCCGGGCGTGCTGGCGCAGCGCCCACCCGATCGCCTTGCGGAGCCAGAACGACGGGTCATCGAGGTTGTGCTCGATCGCGTAGGTGAGCAGGTCGCGGTCGAGCGAGGCACCGTGGGAGAGCTGGCAGATCACCGAGGTACGACGGACCCAGACGTCGCCGTCGGTGGCCCAGGTGCGCAGCACGGGCGTGACCCGCTCCCGGTCGGCGAGCAGACAGGCGCCGACGAGGTGCGCCGCGACCTCGTCGACGACGTCCCACCAGGCACCGGTGACGACGAGGTGACGATGAAGTCCGAGCGTGTCGACGTCCTGCCAGTGCCGGGCGCAGCGATGACGGGCCAGGGCGATCGCGGCGTACCGCTCCTCGCGATGGGTCGCGCCGTCCCAGAAGGCACGCACGGTCTGCTCCCACACGAGTCGGTCAGGAGGAGCGAAGTCGGCGAGGTGCGGGCGGAGGAGCGCTCGCAGCTCGGGTGCCGAGAGGCCGTGGAAGGGCATGCTCGACTTCATGTACCGCTGCTGTGCTTGCGCCCGCTCCGGGTCACCGGCTGCGGCCAGCTCGGCGCGCAGCTCCTCTGGAGTCATGCCCAGAGCGTGCGCAGCAGCTCGGTGAGGTGCGGGTCGAGCGTGTCGCGCCAGCACGTCCAGGTGTGGGTGTCGCGGACCTCGCCCCAGGCGGTCTCGACCCCGATCTCCGCGAGGTGCCGGCACAGCGCGAGGTTGTTGGCGTAGTTCTCCTCGGCGGTGCCGCAGACGACGGTGATCGGAGGCGACCCCGGGGCTGCCTGCTCGGCAGCCCGCAGGCTCGCGACGAATCCGGTGACCTCCCGCCAGTGCTCGAAGCCGGACTCCTGCGGGTCGAGCTCATGGGTGAAGAAGGAGCCGCTCTGCAGGAGCAGCCCCGCGAACGTCGACGGCGAGGTCCACGCCGCGTGCAGGGCGCCGAGCGCTCCGAGGCTCTGCCCCATCAGGACCGGGCGCCCGGTGGTCGCGACGGCCTCCGTCAGGGCCGGCACGAGGCGTGAGGTGAGCGCGCGGGCGTACGCCGGGTTGGCGGCGTACCGCTTGTTGCGCCTCGGCCCCGGCGCGACCAGGGCCACCCGCATCGCCGGCAGCTCGCCCGCGGCGACCAGCGCCCCGACGTACGCCGTGAGCCCGCCGTAGGCGTCCATCTCCGGCCCGTCGTGGCTCATCAGGAGCGGCATCGGCTCGGACGCTGGGATCCCCGCTGGTGCCCACAGCTCGACGTCGAGCCGGCCGGCGCCGGTCCGCGAGAGTGTCAGGGAGGTGCGCTCGGAGGAGCACACGTCCTGCCCCAGCCAGCGCGGCTCGCGGTAGCCGGCCAGGGGGAGCCACGAGTGGTCGCCGAAGGGGCCGGGCGCCACGCGCGGGTTGGACGGGTCGGGTCGCAGGTCGCCGTCGACGTCGAGGAGGTACTCCAGCCGGTCGACCGGGAGCCCGGTCAGGCGCACCTCCCAGCCGCCCTCGACCCGACGCATCGCGACGTCGCCGAGATGGAGATGGGCCCAGACCCCGACGTGCCGCGCGGCGTGGTCCGGGTCGTCGTACCGCACGACGACTTCGTCCCCGTCGACCTCGCTCACCAGCACCCGCCGAACGTAGCCGACGCCATCGGGTCGTGTGCCTGACCCCGCGCCATACCGCGGTCTCAGGCACACGACGCCTTGCGACCTCGACCGCGTGCCAGGTGGGCGGCAGGATGGCGGCATGGTCGACCCGCGCGCAGGTACCCCCGCCCAGCCCTCGGACCTGGTGGACGTCGCGCACCTCGTGACGGCGTACTACACCCTCGAGCCCGACCCCGACGACCTCGACCAGCAGGTCGTGTTCGGGACCAGCGGCCACCGCGGCAGCAGCCTGAAGTCGGCGTTCAACGAGGTCCACATCGCCGCGACGACGCAGGCGATCTGCGACTACCGCCGCGAGCAGGGGTACGACGGCCCGCTGTTCCTCGGCCGCGACACCCACGGCCTCTCGGAGCCGGCGTGGGCCACCGCGATCGAGGTGCTGGTCGCCAACGACGTGACGGTGCTGGTCGACGACCGCGACGGGTACACCCCGACGCCGGCCGTCTCGCACGCGATCATCCGCGCCAACTCCGGGCGCACGTCGGGAGCGGGTCTCGCCGACGGCATCGTCGTGACGCCGAGCCACAACCCGCCGTACGACGGCGGCTTCAAGTACAACCCTCCCCACGGTGGCCCCGCCGACACCGACGCGACGAAGGTGATCGCGGCCCGGGCCAACGAGCTGGTCAAGGCCAACCTCGAAGGGGTACGACGCGTGGCCTTCGCCCGCGCCCGCGCCGCGTGCACGGCGTACGACTTCATGGGGACCTACGTCGACGACCTCCCGAACGTCGTCGACGTCGACGCGATCCGCCAAGCGGGCGTGCGGATCGGGGCCGATCCGCTGGGCGGCGCGAGTGTCGCGTACTGGGCCGAGATCGCCGACCGCCACCGCCTCGACCTCACCGTCGTCAACCCGCTGGTCGACCCGACGTGGCGGTTCATGACCCTCGACTGGGACGGCAAGATCCGCATGGACTGCTCGTCCCCGAGCGCGATGGCGTCACTGATCCACCGCAAGGACGAGTACGACCTCGCGACCGGCAACGACGCCGACGCCGACCGGCACGGCATCGTCACGCCGGACGCCGGGCTGATGAACCCCAACCACTACCTCGCCGTCGCGATCGGCTACCTCTTCGGCGGCCATCGGCCGGGCTGGCCGACCGGCGCGCGGATCGGCAAGACGCTGGTGTCGTCGTCGATGATCGACCGGGTCGCGGCCGACGTCGGACAGGAGATGGTGGAGGTCCCGGTCGGCTTCAAGTGGTTCGTGCCCGGGCTCATCGACGGGTCCTTCGGCTTCGGCGGCGAGGAGTCGGCGGGCGCGTCGTTCCTGCGGAGGGACGGGTCGGCCTGGACCACCGACAAGGACGGGCTCATCCTCGACCTGCTCGCCTCCGAGATCCTCGCGGTCACGGGCTCGACGCCGAGCCGGCTGTACGCCGAGCTGGTCGCGCGGCACGGCGACCCGGCGTACGCCCGGGTCGACGCTCCTGCCGATCGCGAGCAGAAGACGAAGCTGGCGGCCCTGTCGGCCTCCGACGTCACCGCGACGTCGCTCGCCGGCGAGGACATCACCGCCAAGCTCACGTCGGCTCCCGGGAACGACGCCGCGATCGGCGGCCTGAAGGTCGTCACCGAGAACGCATGGTTCGCCGCCCGACCCAGCGGCACCGAGGACGTCTACAAGATCTACGCCGAGTCCTTCCGCGGCCCCGACCACCTCGCGGAGGTGCAACAAGCCGCGCGCGAGGTCGTCTCCGCCGCGCTGGGTGGCTGAGGCCGGACGGTGCTGTCCGCGGCCGGGGCGAGAAAACGCGGACGAAGTCGCCGACACGCCCGGGAAACCGCGCGTTTCGTCCGCGTTTTCCGTCGAAGCGCCCGCCGTCAGGTCGTCGTGAGCGCGGCGAGGACGCCGAGGTCCCGGTCGGCGGTGCTGCCGGTGAGGGTGGCCTCGCCGGGCAGCGGTGTGCCGACGACCCGGGCCAGCGAGAGCGTCACGCCGCCGGCGACGACGCGGGTGACTGCCCCATCGTCGGTCACCGAGTCGGCCACCGAGTCGACCGCCGTGATCGTCGGAACGGCGGCGCCCGGCGACCCGGAGCCCAGCACCGGCAGGCGCGCGGGCAGCTCGATCAGCTCGCCGTCGCGCTCGGCGACGACCTGCGCCTGGGTGCCCCCGGTCAGGATCGCGGTGGCCAGTGCCGCGGCCCACACCGGGTCGCCGCACGCGTCGTAGACCCAACGCGCTCCGAGCACCGTGTGCTCCATCGTGCCGATCAGGTGCTCCTCGGCGCCGTCGAGAGGCGCGCCGCGGTAGGTGAGCGGCACTTGCAGGAGCACGTCGTCCGGTGTCCGCCAGACGATCGTCTCCACGCCGACCTCGCCCTCGGGGTCGTCGAAGCGGAAGCCTGCGAGCACCTTCACTTCGGTCGCGCCGGCGGCCCACGGCCGCGACGGGAGCCAGGCCTCGACCAGCTCCTGCTTGGTGGGGACGATGTCGGCGGTGGCGTGGACCAGACCCATGGGCGCAGCCTAGGGATCCAGCCCGGCCGGCGGCGAGGGGTCGCGGTCCGCGTGCCGATGCACGACCTTCCAGGCGTCGCCCTCGCGGCGGTAGACCTGCGTCGTCCGCAGCACGTAGTCGCTGACCTCGCCGCGGACCGTCGTGCGGGTGTGCTCGCGGTGCACGGTGTAGGCCAGGTCGCCGCTCACGCCGTACGCGATCAGGTCGATCTGCTCGTCGACGAAGTCCGACATCGAGCGCTCGAGCGTCCGGAACACGGCGTGCGCCTCGTCGACGTTCGTGGCGTTGAACCACGCGCCGTACAGCGTGACCGGCTCGGCGGTCGACCACGTCTCGAAGCGCGGTCCGGCGTCGCCGCCGTGGAGGGCCTCCTCCGCGCGGAGCCACGTGGTGTCGAACCAGTCGAGGAACTCGCGGGCGTCATCCATCCACGAAGGCTAGTGCTGCGGCGGATCAGAGAGTGAGGACCAGGATCTCCTCACCCCACGCGGCGTACTCGCCCGACGGCACGAAGCCGAGCCCGACGTAGAAGGCGTACGGCGAGTGCTCGCCGTCCTGATCGACGCTGGTGAGCAGTTCGCTCCCGCCCTGCTCCGCGACCAGCCCCGCGAGGTGCCGCACGACCGCGCTGCCCAGGCCCGTGCCCTGCGCCGCCGGCGCGATCATCAGCTTCCAGAGGTACCACGGGCCGAGGAGGTCCGGCGGGTTCGGCTCGGTGTCCCAGCTCAGCATCACGAAGCCGACCGCCTCGCCGTCGACGTAGACGCCGCGCGGCCACGGGTTGCCCTCGGGCTCCTCGGCGGCCTCCTGCAACGCGTCGTCGACGGTGCCGCCGACCCACTCCGCCTGGTGTGGCGGCAGGACGACGGCAGAGCGCACCTCGGCGAGCACCGAGGGCGTGAGCTCGCGCAGCTCGAGCACCGGGGCCGTCACCGTTGCTCCTCGGACGGGGCCATGGTCGCGCCGTCGGGCCAGGCGGCGATGCAGACGCGGTTGCCGGCGCGGTCGCTGAGCGTCCAGAACTGCGGAGCCTCGGAGTCGTCCACGATCCGCCCTCCCGCCGCGACGGCCGCGTCGACCCGGGCCCGCGCATGCTCACGCGCCAGGGAGACGTCGACGTGCATCGCATGGCGCAGGGGCCGCGTCGGGTCGAGCTCCTGGAGCCAGAACGTCGAGCCGTGGCCGAGCGGGTCGGTCGCGTTGTCGGCGGCGCCGGGGGTGTAGCCGAGCGTGGCTCGCCAGAAGTCGACGTCCGTCTCGGCAGGCTGGGCGGAGATCGCGAGCTGGACCTCCTGCGTCCGAGCCCGGTTGGCGACGGCTCCGTGCTCCCGCGCGACGGCGGAGATCGACCGCGCCATCTCGACGTGGCGCCGTTCGAGCATGAACACGCGGCGGGACAGGCGGACCGTGACCGCGTCGTCCCCCACGGTCAGCAGGACCCCCTGACCGGCCAGGCTCTCGACCTCGCCGAGCGCCGCAGCGAGCCGCGCGCCTTCCGCGAGCGAGGCGACTCCGAACACCGCCGTCGCGCCACCGTGGAGCACGACCCAGTCGTCGAGCCCGTCCGCCGCCAGGAACGCTCGCCAGCCCTCGTCGCTCATCTCGCCTCCTGCGGTGACCGTAGCCCCCATCGCGGACGACCGGCGTCCGCATTCATCGGGCTAGGACGGGGTGGTCTGGGCGCGGGAGTACTCCGCGGGCCCGAACACGACGAGCACCGCGAAGTCCTCGACGATGTCGACGAACCGATGCTCCTCCCCTGCGGGGACGAACGCGACGTCACCCGGTCCCAGCTCGGCCGCCCCCGTCGGCGTCCAGAGCGTGGCGCGGCCGCGGGTGACGACGTAGATCTCGTCCTCGGTGTGCGGCGACTGGGTGTCCTCTCCGCCAGCGGGCAGCGAGTAGGTACCGCAGCTGAGGTCGGGGACGGTGAGGTGCTCCTGCCAGTCACTGCTCGACGTCGCGACGTACGACCCGGCTCCCGCGAGGATCTCCATGGGCGCTCATCGTAGGGGCGGACCACCGACACCCCCGGGGCTCGCTCACCCGTCAGTGGAGCCCGGCGGAAAACGCGGACGAAATCGGCGCAACGCCGGGCGTGGCGGCGACTTCGTCCGCGTTTTCTCGGGAGACGGCCGGCGGCACCCGAAGCACGGCGGTTGAATGACTGTTCAGACAATGACAGGGTGCTGTCATGTCGCTCGACTTCACCGCCATCAACCCGGCCGCAGCCAAGGCCGGGGACGCGTCGACCTCGGGCGAGCTGCCGAGCCGTGCGCAGTACGCCGTCGTCGGCGGCGGGGTCATCGGCACGTCGATCGCCTACCACCTCGCCCTCCAGGGCGCGACGGACGTCGTGCTCCTCGAGCGCAAGCAGCTCACCTCGGGTACGACGTGGCACGCGGCCGGTGAGGTCGTCTCCGGCGGCACCACCGAGGACGCCCTCTGGATGGCGCGCTACTCCGCCGAGCTCTACGCCAAGCTGGAGGAGGAGACCGGGCTCTCGACCGGCTTCCGGACCTGCGGCTACCTCCAGCTCGCCACCACCGAGCGCCGCGACGAGGCCTACCGCCGCGAGACGGCGTACATGCGCTCGGTCGGGATGACCAAGGAGGTGCTGTCGCCGGCGGAGGTCGCCGAGATGGTGCCGATGATGCGCACCGACGACGTGATCCACGGCTTCTGGACGCCGGACGAGGGCCGCGCCAACCCGGTCGACGTCACCATGTCGCTGGCCAAGGGCGCGCGCCAGCGCGGGGTGCGGATCTTCGAGGAGACCGAGGTCACCGGCTTCGCGCTCGAGGGCACCCGCGTCGTGGGCGTTCGCACCGAGCGCGGCGACATCGAGTGCGAGAAGGTCGTGCTCGCCGCCGGCCTGTGGGGCCGCGAGCTGGCGGCCAAGGCCGGCGTCACCGTGCCGCTCCAGGCCGCGGAGCACTACTACCTCCTCACCGAGCCGATCGCCGGCGTCACCCCCGAGTCGGTGCCGGTGATCGAGGAGCCCGAGGCCTACGGCTACTACCGCGAGGAGGGCGGGGGCCTGCTGGTCGGCATGTTCGAGCCTGTCGGCAAGGCCTGGTCGCTGGACGGTACGCCGCGCGACAGCGCCTTCGCGGTCCTCCCGCCCGACTGGGACCGGATGGCGCCGTTCCTCGAGGTCGCGATGCGACGCTTCCCCGCTCTGGAGGACGCCGGGATCCGCACCCTCTTCTGCGGTCCGGAGAGCTTCACCGACGACCTCTCGCCGATGCTGGGCGAGTCCCCGGAGGTCGAGAACCTCTACCTGGCCTGCGGGCTGAACTCCGTCGGCATCCTCTCCGGCGGCGGGCTCGGCAACGTGATGGCGCGGTGGCTGATCGAGGAGCACCCTCCGATCGACGTCACCGCCGTCGGCGTCGACCGGGCCCACGAGTTCCAGGCGACCCGGCTGTTCCGGCGGGAGCGGACCGTGGAGCGACTCGGCTTCCTGCTCAACAACCTGTCCTGGCCGAACGCCGCCAACAGCCACGGCCGCGACGTACGCCGGTCGCCGTACCACGCGCACCACGTCGCGGACGGCGCGCACTTCGCGGCGACCAGCGGCTGGGAGTACCCGGCGTACTTCGCCGGCCCCGGTGTCACGCCGACCGTCGAGTGGGGCTACCAGCGCGGCGAGGCCTTCGCGCGGACCGGCGAGGAGCATCTCCACGCCCGCGAGCACTTCGCGATCTTCGACATGTCGCTGATGTCGCACCACCTCGTCCAGGGCCCGCACGCGATGACCGTGCTCAACCGGGTCTGCGCGGGCGACATCGACACCGCGATCGGCCGGATCGTCTACACCCAGTGGCTCGACGACCGAGGCGGCATCATCGCGGACGTCACCGTCACCCGCCTGGCCGACGACCAGTACGTCGTCGTCAGCGGCGACAACATCCACCGGCGGGTGCCCGCGTGGATCCGCAGGCAGACCCGCGACGGCGAGTTCCTCACCGTCACCGACGTGAGCAGCGGGCAGTCGCTGCTGTCGGTCCAGGGACCGAAGTCGCGCGAGCTGCTCCAGCGACTGAGCCCGAACGACTGGTCCAACGACGCGTTCCCCTACCTCACCGCGCAGAAGGTCGAGCTCGGCTACACCCCGCTGTGGGCACTCCGCGTGACGTACGTCGGCGAGCTGGGCTGGGACCTCCTGGTGCCGACCGAGTTCGGGGCGACGCTCTACGACCAGCTGCGCGAGGCCGGTGCGGACCTGGGCTTCCGCCCGACGGGCGTCGACGCCCTGAGCACCATGCGGCTCGAGAAGGCCTACCGCGACATGGGCCACGACATCGACTCCACCGACACCCCGATCGAGGCCGGGCTCGGGTTCGCCGTCGCGTGGGACAAGCCCGGCGGCTTCGTCGGCCGCGAGGCTCTGCTGAAGCAGAAGGAGGCCGGTCCGCCCAGCAAGCGGCTGGTGAACGTGCTGCTGCGTCGCCCGACCACGACCTCATCGGCGACGAGCCGGTCTACTGGGACGGCCAGCCGCTCGGCCTGGTCCGGGCCGGCGGCTTCGGCCACTCCCTCGGCGCCTCCTGCGGGATCGCGGAGCTCCGCCGCGACGATCCCATCACCGCGGCCGACCTCGCGGCCGGTTCGTTCGAGATCGACATCGCCGGCACCCGCGTGCCCGCGGCGGTCTCGCTCAAGCCACTCTTCGACCCCGACCGGACCCGCATCCTCTGCTGAACATCCGCGCTCGACCGGCATGGGTCGGCCTCACCCTTTGGTGTGTTCATCTTTGCGGTGACCGGTGTTTGGGTCGAAGG
Organism: Nocardioides sp.; assembly: GCA_049841015.1. Lineage (GTDB taxonomy): Bacteria > Actinomycetota > Actinomycetes > Propionibacteriales > Nocardioidaceae > Nocardioides. The sequence continues at coordinate 418,548 of JASGIN010000008.1, read as the reverse complement.
GCCCTATCCCTGTTCACACGTTCTCGGGAGGAACTGTGGCTACACGTCCAGCATGCCCACGCACCCTCAACCGCGCCCTTCAGGGGCTCGCCCTGGCGGCCGGTCTCGCGACCGTCACCGCCATGACAGCGTCGCCGGCCTCGGCCAGCACGCCGTCAGCATCGACGTCGGCAACGTCGCATCACGGAGGCCAGACCCGGCTCGCGACAGCACGGCACGGCGTACGCGCCTCCGGCGTCGACGGCGTCGCCTGGTACACCGACCACGCCACCGGCAAGGTCGTCGTCACCGCCGACCGCACGGTCTCGAAGTCCGAGGTGGCCAAGATCCGCCGCTCGGCCGGCGGCGCGGCCTCGAAGCTGGTGATCCGTCACACGACCCAGAAGTTCCGGCCGTTCGCGAGTGCCGGGCAGGCCATCTACGGCGGCCAGTACCGCTGCTCGCTCGGCTTCAACGTCACCGACGGCAGCTCGTACTACTTCCTGACCGCCGGCCACTGCGGCGCGGATGCGAGTGACTGGTACACCGACGGCGCGCACACCAACCCGATCGGCCCCACCCTCGACTACAGCTTCCCCGGCAACGACTACGCGATCGTCCAGTACACCAACTCCTCGGAGAGCCACCCCGGTGGCTGGACCGCGGGCAACGCCTATGTCGGTGAGACCGTCACCCGGACCGGCTCGACCACCGGCACGCACTCCGGCACCGTCGAGGCTCTGAACGTCTCGGTCAGCTACCCCGAGGGGACGGTCTCCGGACTGATCGAGACCGACGTGTGCGCCGAGGGCGGCGACTCCGGCGGACCGCTCTACGACGGCAGCACGGCGCTCGGCCTGACGTCCGGCGGCAGCGGTGACTGCACGTCCGGCGGGACGACGTTCTTCCAGCCGGTCACCGAGGCCCTGAACGCCTACGGGGTCTCGCTCTACTGATCCGCGCTCGACTGCGGCCCGCCGGACCTTGTTCCGGCGGGCCGTTCGTCGTTCCAGCGGGCAGCTCGGCCCGTAGGCTCGCCCCATGAACGAGCGGGTGGCGGTCTACATCGACTTCGACAACGTCGTGATCTCCCGCTACGACCACGCGCACGGCCAGCTGGCGTGGCGCAACGACGACCCGAGGAAACACGGACGCACGTCGGGCTCGCAGGACCCGATCGACCTCAAGCTGGCCGCCGCTCGCGTCGACATCGGCGCCATCATCGACTACGCCGCCTCCTTCGGGACCGTCTCCCTGAGCCGCGCGTACGCCGACTGGTCGGTGCCGGTCAACGCGTCGTACCGCACCGAGCTCATCGAGCGCTCGCTGCACCTGGTCCAGCTGTTCACGGCGTCCGGGGTCAAGAACGGCGCGGACATCCGGCTCGCGGTCGACGCCGTCGAGGACCTGATGCGGCACCCCGAGATCACCCACGTCGTCCTCGTCGCGGGCGACTCCGACTTCGTGCCGCTGGCCCAGAGCTGCAAGCAGCTGGGGCGGTACGTCGTGGGCATCGGCGTCACCGGCTCGACCAGCCGCGCCCTCGTGTCGGCGTGCAACGAGTTCGTGGACTACGCGCACCTGCCCGGCGTCCAGCCGCCTCCCCCACCGCCGCCACCACCGGCTGCCAAGAAGACCACCGCGAAGAAGTCCGCCGCCAAGAAGACGGCCAATGCGGTGGACCCCGCCCAGGCCGCGGCGACGAGCCTCCTGGTCCGCGCGATCCGGGTCGGCCTGGAGAAGAGCGACGAGGACTGGGTGTATGCCGCCGGCGTGAAGAGCCAGATGCAGCGCATGGACCCGGCGTTCAAGGAGAAGTCGCTCGGGTACTCGTCGTTCCGGGCCTTCGTGGAGTCCCGCGGCGACACCGTCGTCTCGAAAGTGGGCGGCAACGGTCAGCTCACCGTCCGGCTGCCCTGACGCCTAGGTCTCCAGAAGGGGCAACGTCGGCCAGCGGCTGCTCGCCCATCGCGCCCAGGTCGCGCAGCCGTCGGGCGGATCCGGGATCGGGCCGTGGGCCAGCTCGTTCGGAGTCGGCGGCTGACACAGGTCGAAGAAGCGGTCGTGGTCATCGGCGGTCATCTCGAACGTCGTCTCCGGCGCGTCGCGCCAACGCCGGTCGCAGCGTTCGCGGCGTACGGCCTCCGGGACGACGAGGTACTCCAGGCGGAACCGGGCACCTGCCAGCTCGGCCATGCTGCGGATCGCGTAGCGCTCCTCGGGGGACCAGCACCCGAAGTCGACGATCACCGACGCCCCGCTGACGAGGACCTCGTGGGCGACCCAGATCAACCGGCCCTCGAGGATGTCCCGGCGACCCTGGGCGTCGCTCTCGCCGAAGAGCGGCGCCATCCACTCGTCGGGAGTCAGCCTGAGGATCCCCAGCTCGTCGGCGAGGCCCTGGGCCCAGGTGGTCTTGCCGGACCCGGGGAGGCCCACGGTCAGGAACAGGGTCGGCGCCTGGTGTCCCACAAGGAGGACCCTAGGCGGCCGACCCTGATCTCATGCGGTCGCCAGCGCCGTGGCGGAGGGTTGCGCGACCGCGGCCTGCTCGCGCAGCAGGGACACGGCGCAGGCCGTCCACGTGACGAAGAGCAGTGCGTAGCCGGCCACCGCGATGCCGCGCACACCGCTCGCGATGCCCACGACGGAGAGCACCGGCCAGAGCATCGTCCCGATCGCGACCCAGGACGGCACCGACGTACGTCGCAGGAACGCGATGCCGAGCATGACCGACCCGACGACCTGCAGCAGGACGTAGGGGAACAGCCCGACCGCCCACCAGGTGCTGTTCTGCCAGGAGTCGACGAGATGGGCCATCGCGGCCTTGTCCGGCTCCGACCCAGCGAGGAAGGCGAGACCGTCGAAGCCGAACGCCGCCGGCAGGCTCACCACGAACGGGAAGAAGAGGAATCCGGTCGCGATCCACGCGAGCCTCGAGGTGTGCGCCCCGGCAAGGGATCCCAGGTAGAGGAAGGCCGGAGCCGCGAGGAGGACCAGGAAGTCGAGTGCGACCGCCCAGCCCATGGCGGTGTGGTGCTCGGTCACCTGGGTGACGAGCTCGGCGCCCTTCAGCTGGCCGCCGCCGAGGGGGGTGACGACGTACTGCAGGAGGATGGCGAGGCCGCCGACCACGAGGCAGATCGCGCCGACGACTCTGTGACGACCGGACATGGTGTTCTCCTTGGTTCGACCCGGCGGGTGGCCGGTGAGACCAGACTCCGCACCCGGCGTATCCCGCAGCCAGGGTGCGAGCTCCCGGCCGCGCGGGAACCTGCTCCCGCCCCCTCCCGCCCCGGCCCGCTGTCCGCCCCGGCCCTGCCGAGCCGGCCCCTGCGGAGAAAACGCGGACGAAATCGCCGACACGCGCGGGCGCCGGGGTACTTCGTCCGCGTTTTCCGCCAGAGGGGCCGCGGCGGACGGGCGGAGGGGTCGACCTCGCCCGGTCGGGGGTGCAGGATCGGCCCATGGGCTCGATGTCGCGTCAGCTTCAGGCCATGGTCGCCGCGGGGGCCGTCGTCCTGCTCGTGGGTGGTTGCTCCGACTCCGGCTCGTCACCGGGTACTGCAGGAGACAGCCCTACGCCGGCCGCTGGGACCAGTACGCCGACGGCGTCGGCGAAGCAGGAGTACCTCGACCACGTGAACGCGCTGTGCGACCAGCTGCTGCCGAAGGTCATCAAGGCGACGCACGGCGGGAGCCTGGACATCTCGGCGCGGCAGTACCTCACGGACTGGCCGGCCCACCGGCATGCACTGGTCGACTTCGACAAGTCGCTGGCTGCCGTACCGGTGCCGTCGGCCGCGAAGTCCCCCGCCGCGGCGATGACTCGCTACGTGGCGTTCGCCGACCGGCTCGACGCCGCGCGCCTGCGTGCGGCACGCCAGGGCGAGCGGGCGTGGCGGCACGAGGTCGCGTCCGAGGCGGATGTCGAGAGCGCGCCCGCGATCACCGCGCGGACGGCGGCGGGGTTCGCCGCGTCGTGTGACGCTCGCTAGGTTTCGAGACGGGACTTCGTCCCTCCTCAACCAACGGTGGAGCGGGACTTCGTCCCTCCTCAACCACCGGTGGAACGAGCGGCGCCGTCAGCCGATGCGCTCGGAGACCGAGACGATGAGGCCCTCGGGGCCGCGGATGTAGGCCATCTTCCAGATGCCCTCGTACTCACCGATGCCGCCGACCAGGCCGTAGCCGTCAGCGGCGGCGCGGTCGACGGTGGCCTGGAGGTCGTCGACCTGGAAGCAGACGTTGCGCAGCCCGAGCTCGTTCGACGGCGCACTCGGTGAGCCGGGCAGGTGGTCCGGGCGGACGAACCTGGCCAGCTCCAACCTCACCTCGCCACCGGGGACGGTCAGCATCATGACCTCGGTGCGGGCATCGTCGATGCCGCAGACGGTGTCCAGGAACTCCCCCTCGACGAACATCCTGCCCTCGACCTCCAGGCCGAGTGAGAGGAAGAACGACGAGACGAGATCGAGATCGGCGACGGTGACGCCGATGTGGTCGAGACGTGGTCCGTGGGGCACTGCTGTCTCCTCGCGCGCTCGGGTGTCGCCCACCAGTCTCCGACACGAGTACGTCGCGGCCTAGCGGCCGTTCACAGGTCCGTCGACACCGCGGAGGTCGCGCACGGAGAGCATGACGGCTGCTCAGCCGATGGGATTGCCGGACCTGTCGTGCAGGGAGACGTCGAGCGCGCGCAGGCCGCCGCCGTACTGCCGTGCGTGGTGCCGGCAGAACATCAGCTCACCGCCCGTCCGGAAGCGGACGTTCACGAGTGCCTGGGCGCCGCACCGGTCGCACCGGTCCAACGCGGTCAGGGCGGCCGCGGGTGCGGGCGCTGCGGTCCGGGTAGCAGTCGCGCTCATGTCGGCCTCCTCAGGGCGGTCCCGGTGGTCCGGGTCTCCCCGAGTCTGGCTCCGGCTCGTCGACCGCCGGGAGAGACGCAGGTCACAGATGGGACGGCGACAGACCGCCCCTTGGGGGGCCCAAGGTCACACGCCTCACCACACCGGGGCCGCTACGTCAGCTGCTCCCAGCGACCCTCGGACACGAACTCGACCTCGCCGTCGACCACGACGATCGCGGTCTGGTCGTCCATGGCGTACGTCGGGTTCGGGATGCCGACGGCCCACGCCGTCGCCTCGTCCATGGAGTTGCCGGGCATCCCGTCGTCCGCGAGGTGCGGGCAGATCGAGAAGTCGACGACGCCGAGGGTGGTGTCGTCACCGGAGGGCGGCCGCCACTGGATGAAGTCGTCCCCAACCAGCGGGGCCATCACCATGCTGCCGGCGCTGAGCCCCACCCACACGGACTCGGGCAGTTCCGGCAGCAGGTCGGCGAGCCCGGACTCGCGCATCCAGTGGCACAGGTACAGGACGTCGCCGCCGGCGGCGAGCAGCGCATCGGTCTCGCGCACGAGCGGCACCCACATCTCCTCGTCGAGACTCGGCAGGGCCGTGAGCTCGAGCAGTCCGACGGACTTCCAGCCCAAGGCGGTCATGGCGTTCTGCTCCGTGCCGCTGACGAAGCCCCACGGCTTCGTTCCCGGCCCGACCCTCGGGTGCGCGTACTGCGCGGTGGGGATGCACAGCGCGGTGGACTCCTCGATCGGCTTGCCGAGGAGGCCGACGAGGGCGTTGCGGATGGTCGGGTTGGTCACGCCACCGGAGGTGAGCAGCAGCTTCAAGGTCGTCTCCCGGGAGTCAGTGAGGTCGTGGTCATCTTCCCTACGAACGGCAGACCTTGACTACGACACGTCGGAGTCGCCGGGTTACGAGACAGGCGCCAGGGCGCCTCAGCCTTGTGGGTGGTGGGCGGTGACCCACCGCGAGGCACAGTGGAGGCATGACCACCGTTTCCCGGACGTTCTCCGTCGAGCCCTCCCCCGAACTGGTGCTCGACTACCTGAAGGACTTCAGCCATGCGGAGGAGTGGGACCCAGGGACCGAGAAGTGCGAGCGGCTCGACCACGGGCCCGTGCGGGTGGGGAGCCGCTGGCACAACGAGTCCAAGATCGCCGGTGTGAGCACCGAGCTCACCTACGAGCTGACCGAGCTCACCGACACGAGGCTCGTGCTCGTCGGCCGCAACGACACCGCGACGTCGACCGACACCATCACGGTCCTCCCTCGGTCGGGCGGCGGCAGCCAGATCACCTACGAGGCCGTCATCGAGATGAACGGCGCCGCGAAGCTGGCGGCCCCGCTGGTCAAGGTCGTCTTCGAGAAGGTCGGGAGCGACACCGAGCGGTCCATGACCGAGGTGCTCAACGGGCTCACCTAGCGAGCCCACACACTCCACGAGCACCAGCGCGACCCGCTCTCGTCTGGGAGCGGGCCGCGCTCTGGTGGTGGCTTGGGTCAGTACTTGAGCGTGACCGTCGCCGTTCCGAGCACCGGAGGCAGGTCGGTGACGTCGATCTTGAGGATCTCCCCGTCGTCGACGACGCCGCTCGCGTCCAGCGTCTTCTGGTGCACCAGGTACTCACCGGTGTCCGGGTCCTTGACCGGGGAGCACGCCGTGGTGTCCGACTCACCCGACGCCTCGCAGGCGGCCTCGTCGGTGCCGAGCAGGTGGTCCATCCCGAAGTCGCTGTCGTTCGACAGGTACACGGTCCGGCCGCCGTCGGTGGTGGCGACGCCCTCGATCTTGTCGTGGCTGAAGAACGCGCCCGACGGGTCGAGCTGGTTCAGCAGGCTGCCGATCTCGACGTACGGCACCTTGCTAACCGGCCTGACGCCGGCCTGCTGGAGCAGGTACTCCGCCTTGGCCGTCGGCGCGTCACCCACGAAGGCGTCGATGGACTTGCCGCCGACGGTGTAGCCGAGCGGGTTGCTGCCGTCGCCCTTGACGTCGGTCGCTCCGGTCGTGTCGATCAGGTACAGGTCCTTGAACGCCGCCGCACCCGGCTCGCCCTGCAGTCCGTCCCGCTCGTCGACCAGGAACTTGGTGCTCGACAGTGCCGTGATCTCACTGACCGCGCTGCCCGTGGTGGCCGGGTTGTCGAGCAGGTAGAGGTACTCGTGCATGGCGTGCGTCTTCAGGTCGACCGTCACGATCCGCACCGGCGCGACGTTCGCCGGCTTCACGGTCTTGCCCGTGATGGCGCTGGTCCCGTAGTCGGGCACCGTCAGCGCGGACTGCATGATCCCGACCAGGGTCTTGCCGTCGGGCGTGACCGTCAGGCCCTCCATGCCCTTGTTCTTGGTGCGCAGCTGCAGCTCGGGCGGCAGCGGGTGCTGGACGTCGACGTCGTGCCCGGCGTCCGCGCCCCACGGCGACAGCCGCTCGATCTCCCGGCCGGTGGCGGAGAAGTGGGTGACGAAGGGCCCGTACTCGTCGGAGACCCAGAAGGTCCCGTCCTTCAGTGCGACCAGGCCCTCGGAGTCGTAGCCGTCGTCGGGGTCGAGCGTCGTGCTCGTGCCCGGGACCGTGTAGGGCACGGTCGGGTCGATGACGTCGCCCCAGAGGTCCTCGGTCTTCTCCGAGCTCGCCGCGGTCTTCGTGATCGGCACGGGCAGCCCGTTGTACGGCGTTCCGTCGGGCGCCTTGAGCACGATCGTCTTGCGCAGCACGGCCTTGCCGCCCTGCAGCTGGAACTCGCCGATCTGCGGGTTGAAGGTGGGGTCGGTGAACACCTTGTCGCCGAGCGGGCCGTCGTCGTCGGCGTTCGGGCCGCGGTCGGTCAGGCCGTAGAACCAGCCTGCGTGGCCGGGGACCGGTGCCAGGGACGAGCCGTAGCCGCCGCCGGAGATGGAGACGGTGCTGCCGTCGGCTCCCTCGAGCGTGCCGATCGGCGGGATCTTGTCAGCGCCCGGGACGGCGTCCTTGTACAGCGAGACCGCGTCGGTGGCGGTGTAGCTGAAGGACACCGTGCCGTGGGTGCCGCTGGCGGGCACGAACGAGTACGAGCCGTCGGCGTTCACCGTCAGCGCGCCGGCCGACGGGTCGCTGAGTGGGCTGTGCTGGACGACGGCGGTGGCGCCGTTGTCGTTGGCGAGGACGTTGCCCGAGACCGTTCCTCCGCTGTGCTTGCCGGCGACCCCGAGGTCCGCGCGCACGGAGAACGGGTGGGACGACGATGCCCACCACCCGAACGGATGCGCCACGGCCGTGGCCGTCCCGACCGAGGCCACCACGAGGGCGGTCGCGGTGCCGCCGATGACTGCTGCCCGCTGGGGGGCACGGAGATTCAGTTGCATGGCAGCAACCAATCGGTGCCCGGTGAACGTGGAGCGGCAAGAGAATGACGTCTACGACAATCGCCGTCGGGCCTGCGCTGAACAGAACCTCAGGCGGCCTTGAGGTGGAGCGGCGAGCATTCCCGGGACGTCATACGTTTCGTGGGCTATGGCGACCAATGCGTATGACGTCCCGTGGGAGGCTGGGCGCGTGAGCGAGGAAACCGCCCCGGGTGACCTGGACGTCCGCTGGATCCACGGGTCCGCGTCGCGGAAGCGGCAGACCGACCCCGAGTGGCAGGTGCACCACTACCGCGACGACACCGTCATCCTGCGGCAGAGCAAGGACGCCAACTTCGAGGCGGCCTTCGTCTACCTGCTGTTCGGTGCCGAGCGGGCGATCCTCTTCGACACCGGCTCGACGAGCGACGACGGGCTACGTCGGGAGGTCGACACCCTGGTCGCCGGCTGGCTCGCGGACCATCCCGCGGCGTCGTACCAGCTCGTGGTCGCCCACACGCACGCGCACGGTGACCACATCGCAGGCGACGCGACGTTCGCGGATCGCGCGGACACCGTCGTGGTGGGCACGACCGCCGACGACGTGCAGGCGTTCTTCGGCTTCACCTCGTGGCCGCAGCAGGTGGTCGACTTCGACCTGGGCGGGCGACGCCTCGAGATCACCGGCATCCCCGGCCACGAGCCGGCCTCGATCGCGACGTACGACGAGCGCAGCGGGCTGCTGCTCACCGGCGACTCGGTCTACCCGGGCCGGATCTACGTCCGCGACTTCCCGGCGTTCGTCGACAGCCTGCAGCGGCTGGTCGCCCTCGCCGAGACGCACGAGGTCAGCCACGTGCTCGGCTGCCACATTCGAGATGACGACGCGGCCGGGCCACGACTACTTCCTCGGCTGCCGCTACCAGCCGGACGAGCCGCCGTTGCAGATGACGGTCCCCCAGCTGCGAGCCATGCGCGACGCCGCCGTGTCGGTCGCGGACCGGCCGGGCCCGCACCGGTTCGACGACTTCGTGATCTTCAACGGCATGGGCGCGCGGACGCAGGTCCCGGTCGTGGGACGTGCCCTGATCGGCCGCGCCCTGGACGTCGTACGGTCGACGCTAGTCGCGCCCGTCGAGGCGGGTGAGGTAGAGCCAGGTCGGGCGGTAGCCGTGCCGCTCGTAGAGGCGGAGGGCGTCGGCGTTCCCGGCCAGGGCGCCGAGGAGGACGTCCCGCGCGCCCTGCTCGCGCAGCCTCTCGTGGAGCTGCTCGAGCAGGCGCGAGCCGAGCCCGCGACCGCGATGCTCCGGCAGCACCGACAGCGTCTCGACCTCCCCGATCACGTCGCCGGTCGCCCAGGTGTCCGACAGCCAGGTGCCGCCGGCCGGCATCGTGTAGCCGAGCGCGTACCCGGCGAGGTCGTCGCCGCCGCGGGCGAGGAGGAGCACGGGATCGTGCTCGGCGTAGAGCTCCTCGTAGACGAGCCGGTGCTCCTGCCACGACGTCGCGTCGTCGACGTACGGGCGGAGGTGCGGCATGGCGCGCTGGTGCTGGTGGTGGACGGCGAGCCACATCGGCTCCAGCAGTCCGAGGTCGGCGACGCCGCCCTCCTCGACGACGTAGGCGTCCATGGGCCAGACCCTAGCGTCGCCGCGGCTCGGCGGTCCGGGGTCAGCCGGCGCGGGCGAACTGCCCGGGGGGTACGCCGAGCAGCCGCGTGAAGTGGCGGGTCAGGTGGGCCTGGTCGTAGAAGCCGACCGCGACGGCGGTGTCGGCGACCGAGCGGCCGGCGAGCAGGAGGTGGCGGGCGCGGTCGAGACGTCGTCCGGTGAGGTACTGGTGGGGTGGAAGGCCGTACTCGCGGGTGAAGGCGCGGACCAGGTGGGACTGTGACGTGCTCAGCTCGCCGGCAGCCTCGGCGAGGGTGAGGCCGGAGGCCACTCGGTCGTCGAGCATCGCGCGGAGGCGCCGCGCGACGGTGCGGTCGCGTCGTACGTCGGGTGGAGCGGCGACGGCGAGGTGAGCAGTCAGCCGCTCGCGGACCAGGGCCAGCCGGCTCTCGGACTCGAAGGCGTCACCCGGATGTGCCAGCGCCTCGTGCAGGAGGCCGAGCTGGTGTCGGAGGACGGCGTCGGTGACGCCCGGGTGGTCGACGGCGCTGCCGATGCGCGAGGCGTCGAGGGTCGACTCCTCGAGGTAGAGCACGCGCTTGCGGAAGCCGACCGCGTCGACCGACCGGCCGTCGTGCGGGACGTGCGGGGGGAGCAGGGTGAGGTGGTCGCGGCCGGTGTCGTGGGGGTGGCGGTCGAGGTCGTAGCGGACCACGCCGTCGTCGACCATCAGCACGGTCCAGGTGTCGTGCGTGTGCAGCGGGTAGGCGTGGACCGGGAAGTGCGCGTGCAGCACCTCGGCGACGCCGGGGACCTCGGGACGCCACGCCCGGATCCGCGGCTCCGTCGCCGCTCTGCGCACCATGTCAAGAACGTACAAGACCGCAGCCGGGCGCCCCGTCGACGATGAGGCCATGCGCTTCGACACCAAGATCGCGATCCTGCTCCGTGACGACCTCGAGCCCTGGCAGCGCCTCAACGTCACGGCGTTCCTCGCCAGCGGCATCGCGGGTTCCGACCCCGAGCTGGTCGGCGAGCCGTACGCCGACGCGGACGGCACGACGTACCAGGCGCTGTTCCGGCAGCCGGTGCTGGTGTTCGAGGGCTCGAAGGAGGACCTGGCGACGTCCCACCAGCGAGCGCTGGGCCGGGAGATGACGATGGCGGTCTACACCTCCGACATGTTCGTCACCGACCACGACGAGGCCAACCGGGCCGCCGTCGGGGCCGTCGGTCGCGACGACCTCGACCTGGTCGGCCTCGCCGTCCACGGTCCGCGCAACGGCGTCGACAAGGTCCTCAAGGGCGCTCACCTCCACCCCTGACGCCGAGTCGGCGTCAGCCGCGGGGACCGCGGTTCTGGCGGGTGTCGGAGAGAGCTTGCCGGACCGCTTCGACGACCTCGTCGACCGTGTCGACGCAGCGGGCGATGGCCAGATCGTCGTCGTCCACGACCAGGCCGGCGCCGACCGCGTCGCGTACGGCGCGCCAGTCGTCGCCGACGAGCACGAGCTGGGTGGCCTCGGGCTCGGTCTGGGCGGCGGCCCACACCATCGAGGCCTCGCTGAGGGTGCCGATGCCACCGGGCAGTGCGACCACGACGTCGGCGGTCATCAGGTGCCGCAGGCGCTCGGCGTAGTCGAGCGACCAGCGCAGCTCGGCGTTGCTCTCGTGGGGCGCGAGGTGCTTCCAGTCCGACATCGGCAGCCCGACCGTGTGCCCCCCTGCCGCGGCCGCGCCGGAGGACGTCGCTCCCATCAGGCCGCCGTACCCGCCGGTCACCACCGCCCAGCCCTCGGCCGCGAGCGCGCCACCGAGCCGGGCTGCGTCGGCGTACCTCTGGTCGTCGGGCTGGATCCGCGCGGACCCGATGACGCCGACCTCGACGGTGCGGTCACCCGGAGACGAGCTGGTAGCCACGGAGTCCCCTTCTCTGGTTGAGCGTGATGATGACGCCGCGGAGGACGCCCTCGCTGTATTCGCTGCCGGGGTTGAGGGCGACGGTCTTGCCGATGCGTGCCTCGCCGCGCGACTCGTGGATGTGACCGTGGAGGCTCATCATCGGCTGGTACGTCGTGATCGCGTCGCGCACCGCGGAGCTCCCGACGCCGGCGATCACCGGCGACCCGCCCTTGACCACCGGCCGGAACTCGGCGTCGAGCTCCATGGCCTGGTCGATCGGGGTGTTCTTGGGTGGCACGTGGAGGTTGAAGATCGCCCGCCGCGGGTCGGCCAGCTTGGCGACCTCCTCGTCGATGACCTTGCGCAGGTCGTCCTCGTCGAGCTCGCGGGGCGAGTCCCACGGCGTGCGGTTGGAGTAGCCGACCGAGATCATCGGGAAGCCACCCGGCAGCTCGACGACACGCCCCTCCGGGTTGACGACGACGTCGCTGCCCTTGAGCAGGTCGTCCACGAACATCGGGTCGTCGTTCCCCGGAGCGAAGATGACCTCGATGCCGCTGCCGCCGAGCCGGTCCTCGGCCATGTCGATCCAGCGGTTCATCGTCTCGGTCATCAGCTTCTGGAAGAGCTGGTCGACACCGGCCGGATCCTGCTGCAGGGCTGCGACCTCGTCGGGAGTCATCGGGTGCGGGTAGAAGCCTGCGTCGGCAATGAACTTGTTGAGCCCGGGCAGCCCGGTGGAGTCGACGACGCGCTTTCGCCCGAAGATGTGCGCGGCGTACTGGTCGGGCGCCTCCTCGACCACCGGCACGATCATCTTGCCGGTGATGTCACCGCCCATCACGACCGCGTCGACGCCGTAGAACTTCCCCGCGTTGAGGAACTTCCGCAGGCACACGTCAGAGCCGTGGATGTCCGTCGCGAAGAAGATCTTGGTGTCCTTCATGCGTGCTCGCCTCCCACTTCCTCGGGCAGCTCGTACCACGGCGTCTTGCGCCCGACGACGCTGCGCGCCTTCCAGCGCATGGACTTCGGTGCCGACCTCAATGCCTCGTCGATGACGTCGACCCGGCCCTGGACGAGCTCCGAGTCGGGCGGGTCGAGCAGCTCGCCGGCGGCGGTCCGCACGAGGGCGAGGTTGTCGGTGACGGTGGTGAACCAGCCCCAGTCGGACGACGTCACCGAGCGGAGCCGGTCCAGGGACATCGAGCTGGTCCGGCCGTCACCGCCGCCGGCGATGTCGGCGTTCTCGTGGGTGAGGACGAGCCGGACCGCGTCCACGAGGTCCTTGCGGTTGATCTCGTGGATCTGCAGCTTGGTCAGCAGCAGGTCGGCGGCGTCCAGTGCGTACGGGTGCTGGTCGAGCCGCGACGACAGGTCGAGCCGGTGGCACATCGAGAAGACCCCGACGAAGACGTCGACCTGGCGCTTGTTGTCGGTGTCGTAGAACAGCATCCGCTGCGCGCCGTGCAGAGCGTTGAAGCGCTCGTTGGGCTGGTATCCGGCCGCCGTCAACGCGGCGGTGGTCTGCTTCGCCGACTTCGGGGGTACGACCACGTCGAGGTCGCCGTACCCGCGCTCCAGCGCAGCAGGCACGGGGCGGTGGTCGTGCAGCGCGACGCCGACTCCGCCCAGCAGGCGGATCGGCAGCCCGGTCGTGGACTCGACCAGGCGACGCCCTTCGGCCACCACGTCGGCGAGGGGGCTCATGCCGGGTCTCCGATCGTGGCGCGGTGGATGGTGTCGTAGTGCTCGGTCCGTGCTTCCTCGCTCGGGAAGTTGTAGGACCGCTTGCCCGCCAGCGCCGCGAGGTGGAAGCCGACCAGCGACAGGGGAAGGGCCGCGGTGACGGGTGACAGCTCCTCGGGGACTCCGGCGCTCAGGGGCAGCCACAGCTCGCCCTCGGGGCGGGCGCCGGGCTCGGCGTCTGAGACGACGACCGGTGCGGCGCCGACGAAGCGCAGCTCGGACAGGATCTCCTCACCACGGTCGTGGCCGGCGCCGGACGGGTTGACCAGCACGACGGCGTCACCGGGCTGGGTCACGAAGTACTCCTCGTGGGCCCACTCCTCGAGATTGGTCGAGACGGCGAGACGCTGCGGGCCTTCGAAGAGCTTGGCCGCGCCGAACCTCGCGGTGGCCTCGTTCGGACCCGCCCCGAGGTACGTCGCCCACGGGCGCCCCAGGAGCAGCCGCGCAGCGTCCACGGAGGCCTCGTCGCACAGCTCGAGCGTGCGCGCGGCGTGCCGGGGCAAGTCGGCGAGGCTACGGCCGAGTGAGCCGTTCTGGGCGCCCTCCTGGCCACGGAGCTCGGAGACCAGTGCGGCGACGCGCAGCAGGCTGCCGAGCATCGCGACGTACGTCGAGGTGCCGGGCGAGAAGCCGAGCGTCACCACGTCGAGCGGCACCACCTCGTCGCTGGCGCGGCCGAGCTGGCTGTCGGCTGCGTTGGTGAGGGCGTAGACGGGATGGCCGAAGCGACGGGCCTGGACCGCGGCCTCGGTGGTGCGACCGACCTTGCCGGAGAAGGACACGCAGACGACGGCGCTGGCCTTGGGCAGCGCCCGGGGGAGGTAGCGGCTGAGGTCGAGTGCGTGGACCGGGTGCGGCGTGATCGTCGTGTGCCGCTGGAAGGCGAGGGCCGCGGCCTGTCCGGCGAACGCGCTGTCCCCGCAGCCGGTGAGCCACAGGTGCTCCACGTCGCGGTCGACCAGGGCCTGCGCGAAGCGGCGGAGGTGGCCGTCCGCGTCGTCGAGCGTGTCCGAGACGACGTCCGGGATCATCGCGATCTCGCGGCGCATCACGTCGATGTCGTAGTCGTCGCCGGCGTCCGGCTCACGCGGACTGGTCCGGGCCGGTGCGCCGTCGAGGAGGCGCAGGCTCCCGCTGCCCTGGATCGCTCGACCGGCGGTGGCGACGCCGAGCGCCACGGCGTCGAGCGTGGACATCCCGCGGGCGAGCCCGGCGGCCACGCCCCCACAGAAGGAGTCGCCCGCGCCGGTCGTGTCGGCCACCTCGACCTGCTCGGCAGGGACGTGGGTGACGGCGCCGTTCTCCAGGACGTAGGCACCGTCGGCGCCGGCCTTCACGACGGCGCACGTCAGGCCCGCCGCGGCCAAGGCGGCCAGGCCTTCCCGCGCGGTCGTCGTCACGGTCAGGTCGCGCAGCTCCTCCAGGCTCGGCTCGAACAGGTCCACCGACCGCGCCAGCGCCAGCACCCGCTCGAGGGGTGGTTTCGCAGCAGCTGCCCAGTCCTCGTGGGTGTCGAGGGTGAGGACGGCCTGAGGTACGACGCGTCGTACCTCCGCCACCACCGCCTCGGCGTTGTCCAGCGGCATCGCCGCCACGTGCACCACGCGCGCATCGGGGACGGCCGAGGTGACGTCGACAGGGCGTGGCGCCACCTCGGCCGACCGGGACGCGGGGGTGCGGTAGACCCAGTGCCGTCGGCCGTCCTGCTCGTAGATCACCCAGTTGCGGACCGTCGGCCCCGGGACGTCGACGACGTGGCCGACGTCGATCCCGGCCGCCTCCAGGCGCTGCCAGGCCGCCTCGGGGAAGTCGTCGCCGCGCCGTGCCACGAGCCGTACGCCGGCTCCCCCGACCAAGGCTGCCGCCGCGGTGTGCACGCTGTTGCCGCCGAGCGCGCCCATGAGGGTGGTGCCGTCGGGGAGGACGACGTCGTCGATGGTGAGGTTCCCGACGACGACCACCTCGGGGGTGGTCGCCGCCGGGACGTCGGTGTGCTGCTGGGTCACGCTCCTGCTTTCCGGATCGGGGGACTCACTCGGGCGGGATCTCGCGGTAGGCCAGGGACAGGTCGACCCCGCGGCTTCGGTTGATCGCCCACGACACGACGTACCAGATCACGCCCACGACGACGACGCCGATCATGAACTTCAGCGACAGGCCGCGGGTGGCCGCGAACGTCGCGTTCACGGTGTTGTTGGCGATGAACATGATCATCAGCCCACCCAGGGCGATGACGCCGCCGATGCCGGCCAGCGTCACGGCCGGGACGCCGAAGATGCGCCGGCCACCGCCGCCTTCCCAGATCTGCGGCAGGCGGTAGGGGAACACGATGCCCGCGATGCTGACCAGGATGAAGGCGACGATCTGGGCCATCAACGCACCCAGCAGGCTGGCCTTCGGGACCTGCACCAGGACGACGAGCGCGATCACGCCGGTGACCGCGCAGAGCAGGATCGCCTTGACCGGGGTGTGGTGCTTGTCGCTGACGTCGCCGAGCTGGTGCGGGACCGTCCGGTCCAGCGACCAGGCGAGCATGTAGCGCGTCGCCTGCAGGGCCGAGAGCGGCGTGCCCATCAGCGCCCAGAGCATGAAGCCGACGCCGATCAGCAGCAGGATCGGGACGCTGCCGGTGAGCAGGCTGGCGATCATGTTGATGCTGGCCGGTACGCCGCCTGGCGTGGCGAGCTGGTCGGGCGCGGTGTTGCTCAGGTAGCTCAGACTGTTGGCCCACTGCGAGCCCACGGCGTGCTGGTAGATGAGCACGATCACGGCCAGCACCGCGCCGTTGATGAGCACGCCGCCGACCATCGCGAAGTACTGCGTACGGCTGGCGCGCTTGACCTCGCCGCCGATCTGGGCCGAGCCCTGGGCGTAGCCGACCACGAAGAACACCCACGGCAGCATCAGGATCGTCGCGGAGAGGCTGAACCCGTGGGCGGGGTCGAAGCCGGCGGACTTCGCACTCGACACGATCTGGTCGTAGGCCAGGCCCTTGTTCTGCGCGGCCAGGTTGTTCCAGTGGGCGGCGATGTCACCGCTCTTGAACATCAGCAGGACCGCGACGAGCACGATGCTCAGACCGGCCAGGCCGAACAGCCACTTCTGCACCCGCCAGTACCACTGCGCGCCGTAGATCAGGAGGGCGGCGAAGCCGAAGGTCAGCGCCGCGCCGACCACGATCACCCACCACTGCGTGGTCATGCCGAGCACGGTGTGCTTGGCGAGGAGGTCGTTGCTCAGGGTGATGAAGCCCGAGTGCCCGGTGACGGCGCCGATGGTCGTCAGGGCGACCGGGACCGCGAAGGTCAGGCAGAACCAGGCGTTGAAGCCGATCCAGAAGAAGATCAGCCACATGCCCTGGCTCCACGAGAGCAGGAAGCCCGCGATCGGGTGCAGCGCCCTGCTGACGAACACGTAGTCGCTGCCGGACCTCGGCATCGCGGCCGCGAACTCGGCGTACACCCACAGCAGGGTGAACGCCATGACCAGCGTGCCGATGACGATCGAGAGCAGCATGCTCCCGCCGGGGAAGTTCCCCGGTGCCTGCAACAGCATGAAGACGGCCCCGAGTGCGACGTTCATGCCGAGTGTGTTCATGATCAGGGCGTCCCACTTGGACACCTCACGGACCAGGCCGGTCGCGTTGCGCACGAACAGCTGCTCGCCCTCGGAGAAGTCCGAAGGGATCGAGGCCTCAGCCATGTCGTTCCTCCAGTGCAGCGTTGGTTCCTTGGTGCCCGCGCCGCGGGCCCCGAGTCAGTGGTGGATGTCGCCCTTCCGGCTCTCGATCGCGAAGCGGAAGTGCTCGGGCCGGTAGAGCACCCGCGAGTACTCGACCGGTCGCTCCTTCTGGTCGCGGGTCACGCCCACGACCTCGAGCAGGGGACTCCCGGGCGTGAGCCCGAGCAGGTCGGCGTCCTCGAGACCGGCGCGGCCGACCTCCACGAGGTTGTCCGCCGACGTCATCTCGATGCCGTGGACCTCGGCCAGCGCGTCGTACAACGAGCCCTCGCCGAGGTCGTGCCCGGCCATCCCCTTGAGGTGGCGGGCCGGGAGCCAGGCCGCCAGCAGGGCCACCGGGTCGTCGTCGAGCACCGCGAGCCGGCGCAGGCACCAGGCCTCGTGACGGCCGCGCAGCTTGAGCGCCTGGGCGACGTGGTCGGGTGCCACCTCGATCTCGGAGCTCAGCACCGTGACTCGTGGGTCGAGCCCCTGCTGGCGCATCGAGTCGTGGAAGCTGCCCAGGATCTGGATCTTCTCGACCAGCTTGCGCTCCCGCACGAACGTGCCCTTGCCCCGGTTCCGGTCGACGTACCCCTCCTTGGTGAGGTCGACCATCGCCTGCCGAACGGGAGCCAAGCTGACGCCCAGCGCCTCGGCCAGACGACGTTCACGGGGCAGCTGCGAACCCGGACGCAGCCAGCCCTGCTCGATGCCCTGCAGCACCGCGATCTTGATCTGGTGGTGCAACGGCGTCGGGCTGTGCCGGTGCACGACCCGCGCCAGCCGCTCCTCCACCGTGACGGTCATCACGCCGCCAGTGTACAAAAGTTACTAATCTTCTGGCAAGCCCCGAACGCCGAGTGGGCATGCGACAACCCGGGGTGCTTTCGGCGTACAGACGCGCCGGCTCGGCGCCGCTCGGGGTCAGTCGAGGAGCCACTCGGGGCGCTCGAGGAGCGCCACGAGGACGGCGAGCCAGCGCGAGGCCTGGACGTCGTCGACCCGGCCCGGACGGACCGACAGGGTGAGCGTGAGCACCTTCCCGGGGACGACGGCACCGCCGTCGATCACGGGCTCGTCGCGGACGGCGCCGATGGCGAGGGCCGCCGACTGCCCGGGCGGGACGATCGGGGCCGCCTCCTCGACGCCGAAGCGGCCGGGGTCGCTGATCGGAATGCCCGACGAGCCGTCCTCCACGTGGGCGACGGCGAGCTGGGGGACCTGCCGGTGGGCCGCGGCGACCGCGCGGATCACGAGGTCGGTGACCCCGGACTCGGGGCGGTCGAGCTGGGCGGCGTTGGCGACCAGGCGGTCGACCCGCACGCGGGCGCGCAGGTAGTGGTGGTGCAGGGCGGGCGAGTCACCGAGCCGGCGGCCTCGACGTCCTCGGCGGCCCCGACCGGCGCCGCGTGGGCACCCCCGGTCGGGAGGGGCTCGTCGGAGACGAGCGAGAGCAAGGGGTCGAGCTCGAGCGGGGACGCCTCGGCCACGAGGGAGACCTGCAGCGGGTCGTCGGCCTCGGGAGCCTCCCTCGGAGGCGTCTCGAACCACGACGAGGACGCCGCTGCGGACGCCGAGGACGCGGACACCCGCTCCCGTGGAGCGACACCGAGCTCGGCCAGCACGTCGGCCAGGTCCTGCACCTGCTCCCACGGCTCACCGAGGATGCCGATCGGCGTGCCGGGCGCGACCCGAGTGCCCGGCTCGACCAAGGTCTTGAGCAGCAGCCCCGGGCGTCCGGCCTCGACGCTGAACAGCTCGGCGTCGGTCTCCACGTAGGCGATCGTCTGGGCCGCGTCGAAGCGAGCCTCCTCGTCGATCAGCCACGCGGCGAGCACGCCGTCGCCCGAGTCGGCCGCGACCTCAGGCATCCGGAGCACGCGCGGCACGATCTCCCCCAAGCGTCTCGGATGCGCGCCCGGCTCGGCGTTGCCAGGCGCGGCGTCGTCCGTCGCCCAGGCTAGGGGACCCTCCCGCTCCAGACCACCCCGGGGGCGACGATCTGGAACAGGTTCAGCCCTCCACCGTGCCGTGCTCCGCGTCGTACGTCGATCCGGTCACCCGCGTCTTGACGTAGCTCACGAGCGAGGCGACCTTGCTCCCCGGGGTGTCCAGTACTCGGCCCGATCCACGTCCACTCGCAGCAGGGTGGCGTTCGGGTCCTCCGGGCCACCCGGCAGCCAGGCCTCCGCGAACGTGGTCCAGAGCTCGGCGAGCTTGTCGGTGTCGTCCACGACCTCGGCTCGACCGGCGATGGCGACCCAGGCGTCCCTGGCGGAGAAGGTCAGCGCGACTCGGGGCTCCGCCGTGATCGCACGCACGTGGTCGGTGTCGCGAGCCGTGATGAACCACATCTCGGCGTCCGGCTCGACCTCCTGCCGCGCCATCGGTACCGACCGGGCGCCGCCCTCACCGAACGTCGTCAGCATCCCGACGTGCAGGTCCTCCATCAGCTCGACGAGCCGCTCCCGGTGATCCGGTGTCGTCGCCGGTCTGTACGCCGTTGTGTGCGCTGTTCTCCGCGTCATCGCTCATCTAGTCGTCGGTACCCCCGGGGCACCGACTGCATGCGGGTGCGATAGGGGACGAGCACGCGCCGGGGCTCCGTCTCGCCCGCGGCCTGGCGGGTCCAGACGTCCTCGACCTCGGCGAGGGGGCGGACGTCGTACTGCATCCGGACTCGCCCCGCGGCCGCGTGGCCGAGCACGGCGGTGATCGCGTCCCGGCGCTGCTCGGGCGAGAGCGCATTGTTGGTGTAGCCGAGGATCGAGGCGGTGCGGCTCCGGATGACCGACGAGGAGAACGTCGCCCGGTCGGAGCCCGCGCCACCGAGGTTCACCAGCCGGCCGTGCTCTGCAAGGGACAGCGCCGCCGCCTCGGACGCCGCACCGAAGACGGGGTCGAGACCACGTCGAAGGGCCCGTGCTCGGCGAGGGAGGCCGCCAGCTCCTCCGCGTCTCCGGTGAGCGGCACGACCACGTCGGCGCCGGCCGCCGAGGCCCGCTCGACCGACTGCGGCCGGGCCATCGCGACCACCGCCGACGCACCCAGCACCCGGGCCACGCCGGTGGCGACCTGACCGACGGCACCGCCTCCGCCCAGGATCAGCGCGCGCTCGCCGGGCTGCAGACGGGCCCGCCACGACAGCGCCATCCACGCCGCAACGCCGGACAGTCCCAGCGCGGCGGCCAGCTCGTCGGGGACCTCGGGCGCCAGGGGAACGACGGCGGCGTCCGGAACGGCGCAGTGCTCGGCCAGCGAGCCGTCGCCGGGTTGCATGCCGGCGGTCGCGAAGAACCAGACGCGGGTGCCCGCGGCGATGGTGTCCGACGACTCGACCACGCCCACGCCCTGCCCGCCCGGCACGTAGGGCGTCGCCGGCACGCCGAAGTACGACGTCCCGGAGGCGCACAGCAGGTCGAGGGGTACAACGGGCGCGGCCGACACCCGGATCACCGCCAGGTCGGGACCCGGCGCGGGCGCGGGGTGCTCGCCGTACGTCGGCGCCTGGCCGGGCGTGCGCAGCGACAGCGGCTCTCATCGAGGGGCTCATGTCGCGATGTCCGGGTAGGGCAGCGACAGGTGGGCCAGGGCCCGGCCGTAGGCGAGCTGGTACTCCAGCGGCCCGTGGTCGCGCTCGAACATCGCGATGAACAGGGTGAGCGTCAGGAACGGGTGGGCGCCGAGGCCGAAGAGCGCGACGTGGTCGTGCTCGCGCAGGGCCCGTCGTTCGTCGTCCTCGAAGGCCAGCCAGGTCGACTGCTCGTGCGAGTGGCAGTTGAGGAGCGAGTTGGCCATCTCGGCCTCCCACCACTCGACAGTGCCGGCGGGGTCCTCGCGGTAGCGCTCGACCAGCTCGGGGTCGCGGTCGACGGTGTAGAGGAACTTGTTGAGGAGGTACTTGCTCATCCCAGTCTCACCTCAGTGCTCCCTCCGGGTACCACGTGAAGTAGGCCTCCATCGTGTGGAACAGGTCGAGGGAGTCGACGTGGTCGGCCCTCACGCCGTCCCCGGCGACTCCCATCATCAGCATGAAGTCCATGAAGCCGTGGGTGGCGTTGCCCGGCGCGTGCAGGCTGTCGAGCGTGACCTCCGACAGGCAGCCCTCGAGGTCGCCGTTCGCGATCCACTCGACGGCCTTCCGGTCGAACTCGGGGTCGGGGCCGTGCGGGCCGAACTGACGCGGACCGCCCAGCTCCAGCGACAGGTGTCCGGTCCCGATGATGGCGACCCGCTTGTCGCTCTCCCACGACTCGACCATGTCGCGAATCGCCTTGCCCAGCTGGACGAAGCGCTTCGGCTGCGGCAGCGGCGGCGCGAAGATGTTGGTGTAGATCGGCACGATCGGGAGGTCGGCGTCCGGCCGCAGCGTGATGATCGGGCAGGTGATGCTGTGGTCGATCCGCAGCTCGTTGCTGAAGGCGAGGTCGAAGTCGGCGTCGAGGCCGTTGCGCAGGATGTGCTGCGAGAGCTCCTCGTCGCCGTCGAGGCGGAAGCGGGGCAGCCCGAACTCGCGCTCCTCGTTGTACCAGTTGGCGTCGTAGTGGGGTGCCTTGCCGACGAGGAACTGCGGCATGTTGTCCAGCCACAGCTGGTGGAAGTGGTCGCTGCCGACCATCACCAGGACGTCGGGCTCGGCGCGGGTGAGCGTCTCGCGGAACGTCTCGATCTTGGCCTGCCACTCGTCGGCGAACGGCGGCCGGTCCGCCCCGGTGCTCGTGCTCGCGCGGTAGTAGAAGGGATGGTGCGTCGAGGCGACGACGGCGGCGACGGTGGCCATTCAGCTCCCCCTGAGGTCTCGGTCGGGTCGACGTAGACCGCGTGACGGTCGACGGCGAGGTAGGCGTCCATCCCGATCGGACGGCGTACCTCCTCGGCGAGCTGGCCGAGGAGTCCGGCGGCCCTCGCCAGCAGGGCGAAGCCTCGGAGCAGCTCGACCGGCAGCCCGAGGTCAGCGAGGGCGGCACCGCAGACACCCGCTCCGTTGAGCGGCAGACGGCGTCCGAGGACCTGATCGTGCGTGCGGCCGATCGCCTCGAACAGTCGCAGGTGCGGCCCGCGCAGGCCCTCCTCCTCGGCGATCGCGAGCAGCCGCGGGGTGCGTGGGTCGAGCACCTTGTGCACAGGGTGTCCGAGGCCCGGGACGTATCGGCCCGCCTCGCGCTCCCGGCGTACGGCGTCGAGGGCGAGCGCGTCCCAGGCGTCGTCGTCGGCGGGCAGGTCGGCCTGCCCTTCGAGGACGGTGTGCAGGAACTGGCCGCAGTCCTCCGTCACGCCGAGGAAGCGCGAGCCACCGCCGAGGAGCCCCGCAGCCAGGGCGCCCTGGAGCGAGTCCGGTGCCGAGAGGTACGTCAGACGCGCGGCGATCGCCGTCGGGGTGAAGCCGTGGTCGGCGAGCGCCACCAGCACGGCCTCGAACACCCGCACCTCGGACGGCGTGGGCCGGCGCAGCGCGACCAGCCAGAAGGCGAGCTCGCCGAAGCCGACGCTGCCCATGAGGTCCTCGGTCAGGCTGCGGCCGAGCAGCCGGATCTCGTCGGCGTCCGACGTCCCGAGCGAGGTGGGGAACTCCAGCTCACTCACCGGGCACCCCCTCGTCGGGGTGGTTTCGAGACGGTCGCAGAGCGACCTCCTCAACCACCGAAGAATCCGCCGCATCGGTGGTTGAGGAAGGCGCCCTGGCGCCTGTCTCGAAACCACCCTCGTCGGGGTCCGACAGCCAGCGTCGGATCTCGGGGCCGTGCTCGTCGAGCGCGGGAGGCGGCAGGCGGTAGTCGGTCTCCGTCTCGGAGAAGGTGATCGGGTTGCGCACCGACGGCACCATGGCCGCACCCTCGCCGACCTCAACGACCGGCTCGAGGCCGATCTCCTCGGCGAACCCGACGCCCTGGGCGACGTCGTTGATCGGCCCGCAGGGAACGCCGGCGGCGATGATGTCGCGGAACCACTCCATCTTCGTGCGGGTCATCAGCCGCTCGGTCAGCAGGGGACGCAACTGCTCGCGGTTGACCGTGCGGTCCTCGTTGCGCGCGAACCGCGGGTCGTCGGCGAGCTCCGGAACGCCGATCACCTCGCACAGCTTGCGGAACTGGGCGTTGTTCCCCGAGGTGATGATCAGCTCTCCGTCCGAGCAGGGGATCGGCTCGTAGGGGTAGAGGCTCGGATGGCTGTTGCCCATCCGCTGCGGCACGACGCCACCGGCAACGAACGCGCTGGTCTGGTTGACCATCCCCGACAGCGCGGAGGACAGCAGGTTGACCTCGACGTGCTGTCCGCGTCCGGTCAGGTGGCGCTCGTTGAGGGCCGCCAGGATGCCGATGGCCGCGTGCATCCCGGCCATCACGTCGAACACCGAGATCCCCGAGCGGAACGGCTCGGTGTCGGGAGCTCCGGTGAGGCTCATCAGGCCCGACATCGCCTGCACGATCAGGTCGTAGCCCGGCAGCACCCGGCCCTTCTCGGTCGTCCCGAAGCCGCTGATCGAGGCGTAGACCAGCCCCGGGTTCCCCGCGGCGACCGCGTCGTAGTCGAGCCCGAACCGCTCGAGCCCCCCGGGCCGGAAGTTCTCGATCATCACGTCGGCCCGGCTCACCAGCTCGCGCGCGAGCACGACGTCCGAGTCGTCCTTCAGGTCGAGGACCACCGACTGCTTGTTCCGGTTGACCGCGAGGTAGTACGTCGAGATGCCACCGCGCACGGGCGGCGTCCAGGCCCGGGTGTCGTCGCCGGCCGGTGCCTCGACCTTGATGACGCGGGCGCCGAGGTCGGCGAGCAGCATCGTGGCGTACGGCCCGGCGAGCACCCGGGAGAAGTCCGCGACCAGGAGCCCCGCCAGGGGTCCCGAGGGGCGATCGGTCACGGGCGGTCCTTTACTCGTATTCGGACAGGTGTCCGAGGCAGTCCAGCAGCGCTTGTGATCGACGTCAAGGGTTGACACCTGCACCCGCGCAGGTCGAGATTGACCGCTGAGCGGACAACTGTACGGAGGTAGCCATGACCGAACCGATCGTCCTGCGCGGCGGCACGGTGCTCACCATGGACGACAGTCACACGGTCCATGCGCCGGGCGACGTCCTGGTCGTGGGCGACCGGGTCGAGGCGGTCGGCCCGCAGCTCGACGTCCCCGAGGGCACCCGCGAGATCGACGCGACCGGCGGCATCGTGATGCCGGGGATGATCGACACGCACCGGCACATGTGGCAGACGGCGATGCGTGCCTACGGCGCCGACTGGACGCTCACGCAGTACTTCGTCTGGTACTACCTCGAGCACGGCAAGTCGTTCCGACCCGAGGACATCCACGCCGGCAACCTCCTCTCGGCGTGGGAGTCGCTCGAGGCCGGCGTCACCACCACGGTCGACTGGTCGCACGGGCTGCAGACCGTCGACCACGCCGACGCCGCCGTCGACGCGCTCCAGGCGACGCCCGGCCGGTTCGTGCTGGCGTACGGCAACATCCAGGCGGGCCCGTGGGAGTGGACGGCGGACCCGGCCGTCCGGGACTTCTTCGAGCGCCGGCGTACCGGCGTAGGCGACATGCTCGGGTTCCAGCTCGCCTTCGACGTCACCGGCGACCCGGCGTTCCCCGAGCGGGCCGCCTTCGAGGTCGCCCGCGACCTCGGCCTCGCCGTGACGACTCACGCGGGTGTGTGGGGTGCCACCAACGACGACGGCATCCGGCTGATCCACGAGAACGGCTTCGCCAACCCCGAGAACATCTACGTCCACGCCGCCAGCCTGAGCGCCGACTCCTACCAGCGGATCGCGGCCTCCGGGGGGTCCGTGTCGGTGTCGACCGAGTCCGAGCAGAGCGCCGGGCAGGGCTACCCCCCGACCTGGCAGGTGCGGCAGTACGACATCCCGGTGTCGCTGTCGATGGACACCAGTGTCTGGTGGAGCGGCGACCTGTTCTCGGCGATGCGGACGACGCTGGGCGCCGACCGGTCGCGCGAGCACCTCGAGGCGCACGTGAAGGGAGACACCGTCACCGCACTCTCGCTGCGCGCCGAGCACGTCGTCGACTGGGCGACGCGCGGCGGCGCCCGCGCACTGGGTCGGGACGACCTCGGCCGGCTCACCCCAGGGGCGAAGGCCGACGTCGTCCTGATCAAGAACGACGCCTCGCCGGTGTCGTTCCCGATCGTCAACCCCTACGGCCATGTCGCGTTCCAGGCCCAGCGCGGAGACGTCCACACCGTCCTCGTCGACGGCCGCGTGGTGAAGGACGCCGGCCGGCTGGTCGGCTTCGACGCCCCGGCCGCACGCCGCAGCATCGACGCGACCATCGAGCACCTGCGCTCGACGATGGGCGAGGACACCTGGGAGGCCGGCATGCACCCGGCCCTGCCCGAGGGCGGCAAGGTGCTCGACAACCCGTACCAGTACACCGACTACCAGTCGGAGAGCACCCACGGTGCGCGCGGCACGATGTTCGGCGACCCGGGCTCGACGTCCGACTGACCTAGGGTGCGGGACGTGGCAGGCCGAGGCTCGGGACCGGACTTCGTCGAGGCGCTCGCGCGCGGGCTCGACGTCCTGCGCTGCTTCGACGCCACGCACCGCCAGATGTCCCTGGCCGAGGTCGCGGCCGCGACCGGGCTCGCACGACCGACCGCGCGTCGCCTGCTGCTGACCCTGTCCGAGCTCGGCTACGTGCGGTCGGCGGACGGCGCGTTCTCCCTGACTCCGCGGTGCATGGCCCTCGGCACGGCGTACGTCGCGTCGCTGGGGCTGTGGGAGGTGGCGCGCCCGCACCTCCAGCGCCTGGTCGGCCAGACCGGGGAGTCGTCGTCGATGGCGCAGCTCGACGGCGGCGACATCGTGTACGTCGCGCGGGTGTCGGTGCCGAAGATCATCGCGCTCCGCGTCGACATCGGCACACTCTTCCCGGCACCGGTGACCTCGCAGGGCAAGGTCCTGCTCGCGGCCCTTCCGACCTCCGAGCTCGACGAGGTGCTGGCGCTGCCGAGCCGGAGTGGCGTGACGCCACCCCACTCCCTGATCGACGGGGAGGAGGGGGCTCGGGCCCGGCTCGACGCCGAGCTCACCCAGGTGCGTGCCCGCGGGTGGGCCCTCGCCGACGAGGAACTCGCCCCCGGCGTCCGCTCGGTCGCCGTGCCCGTCCGCGACGGCGCGGGGGTCGTCCGGGCGGCCATGAACGTCACCGTGCACGCGGCCGAGACCTCCACTCAGACCCTGGTCGAGCAGCACCTCCCGCACCTGCTCGTCGCCGCTGCCGACGTCAGCAACGACTGGGCGCTGTGGCAGTCCCGTCCCCACCACGAGGCAGAGTGAGCCCATGGCATCCCGGGACGAGAGCGAGCTGACCACCGCGCTGTTGTCGCCCGAGACCTGGGACGACTTCGCGAAGCTGGTGGAGGCCAACAACGGAGTGTGGGGCGGATGCTGGTGCCTGGGCTTCCACCCCGAGGGGGTCACCCAGGCCAGCACCCGCGAGGGCAACCGCCGAGCGAAGCGCGACCACGTCGAGCGCGGCACGGTGCACCAGATGCTGGTCTACGACGGCGCGGACTGCGTCGGATGGATCCAGTTCGGACCACCGGCCGAGATCGCCACGATCAAGAACCCCAAGGCCTACGAGAAGGAGCTCGTCGACCTCCCCGACTGGCGCATCGGCTGTGTCTTCACCGACAGCAAGCGCCGCCGTACGGGCATCGCCCGGGCCGGTCTCGCCGCGGTGATGGACGCCATCGCGGACGCCGGCGGCGGCGTCGTGGAGGCCTACCCCGAGCAGCTCGAGGGCCGGGGCCCACAGCGGGGTGCCTACCTTCACACCGGCCCGGAGACCCTCTTCGAGGACTTCGGCTTCGCACGCGATCGACAGATCGCCAAGTGGCGCTGGGTGATGCGCGCTCACGTCGTCAGCTCCGCCTAGCACTGCCACGGGTTGATGAGGTCGAGGTCGAGCCCGTGGAAGTCGCGGACGTTGCGCGTCGCCAGGGGAACTCGTCCCGCGTGACAGATGGCACCGATCATGAGGTCCTCCATACCTCCTGGTCGCCCGCGCCGCTGCCGGCTCGCGCGCAGAGAGGCGTACGCGCGGGCAGAAGGCATGTCGAACGGCAGCACTCGTTCTTCGGCCTCCTCCACCAGCGCCTCGATGGCGACGAGAAGTCCGTCCCGCCGACGTCCAGGATCGAGGCGGAGTGCGCCGTAGAGCAGCTCTGCCACCGTGACCGTCGTGAGAGCGAGTTCCGAGAGGTGCTCCTCAAACCAACCGATGACCCGTGGATCGGGTCTCCGCCGAAGGGGCTCGGACCAGACATTCGTGTCGGCCACGATCACTCGAGGTCCACCTCCCGGGGCACCGACCGCGCCGGAAGTTCGAGGTCGGGCCCGCGAAGGGCCCGGGCTGCTTCCAGCCAGTTCTTAGCGAAAGTCCTGGGCTTCACGGCCTCCTCGAGAATTCGGCGTACCTCCGCCTCCATCGAGCGGTTGTGCCGGGCCGCCAGCTCTTTGAGCGCTTGGCGCGTCTCATCAGGAACGTCGCGCACGGTCAGCGTCGCCATGTTTCTCCTCGCGTTGAACTGACAGCAATGCTACCACTGCTTGCAATTGACAATTTCAGCTGGCGCGACGCCGCGCGGCCGCGGTGCGGGCGGCGACGAAGCTCTCGGTGGCGAACCACTCGCGATAGCGATCGACGCCGACCAGCTGCTCCAGGGCGTGAGTCTGGGAGGCGTGGGCGCGGAGGGCGCGATGCTTGCGGGCGAGCAGTGAGCCGGTCAGCCGCACCGACGCGGCGAGGTCGCCGGCCGGTGTGGACGGCGGGGTGTCCATCCAGAGTCCGACGCTCTCGTTCAGCTCGCCCCAGGTCCGGTGGAACTCGGGGGTGTGCGTGGCGTACCAGAGGTCTCCGGGCTGGCCGGTCCGTCGCCACGCCTCGGTCACCCAGGCCGAGACGGCGCGGTGGTCGGCATGCCCGGTCATCCCGTCAGGACCGAAGGTGACGATCACGTCCGGGCGCAGGTCCTCGATCAGCGGCACGAGCTCGGCGGCGCCGTCCCCGACGGTGAGCCGGTCCAGCTCACCGTCGCGATGGCCGAGCCAGCGGTGCTCGCGCACGCCGACCTCGCCCAGGCTGGCGGCGAGCTCGGCCTCGCGCAGCGGCCCGAGTCGCTCCGGTGGCCAGCGCACCGGGTCGTCCGTCCCGTGCTCGCCGCGCGTGGCGGTCACGACGACGACCCGCCCGCCGCGCTGACGGACCCTGGCCATCAGGCCGCTCGAGAGGTACGCCTCGTCGTCCGGGTGGGCCCATACCCCGAGCAGGGTGCCGATCGCTGGCAGGTTCCCGACGTCCGACACCGAGGCCGGCACGGTCATCGCCGGAGCCCTGCCCGGAGCCCCGCACCGAGCCTGGGCCAGGGCTGCACCGGGCGGCGGCCGACCTCGATCGCGAACTCCGCGAGCTGCTCGTCGATCGAGAGTCGCTCGATCTCGCCGGGCGTGCGGTGCAGCAGGCGGACGGCGGCCTCGTTCTGCGACGACATCGCCATGGTGAAGCGGTGGACGCCGAGTGCGAGCGCCCGCTCGACGAGATCCTGGGTGAGCATCGTCCCGAGGCCGATGCCCTGCCAGGCGTCGACCACCGCCACCGCGACGTCGGCGGATCCGGGGTCGTCGGCGTCGCGCACGAACCGGGCGATCCCCACCGCGCGGCCGTCCAGCGTCGAGTGGGCGACGACCGCGACGTGGTCACGCTGGTCGACCGCCGTCAGCTGGCGGAGGTCGGCGGCGGTCAGCCGAGGCTTCGCCGTCAGGAACCGCAGCGCCCGCGACCGGTCACCGAGACCCTCGAACACCTGCAGCACCGTCTCGCCGTCACCCGGGTCGAGCAGGCGGAGCTCCACCGCGAGGTCGTACGGCGCCGAGTCGTGTGCCGAGGAGACCGACAGGCAGCTCACGCTCACCACGTCCTCTCGGTACGCCGGGCGCGGGACGCCGAGCGGGGGGCACCGATCCGCTCCGAGCGGCTCGAGCGTCGTCCGGATCGGTGGTGTGCGGGTTGTTCGCTGACCACGTCCACGAGGACGCGGATCAGTGCTGCGGGCATCATGGGTGACTCTCCTCAGGTGTGATGGCAGGAATGCCAGGTGCGGAGCCGGCCGAGCCCGCCAGGAGGCGGCGGCTCCGGCGGCGCTGATCAGCGCCGACATCTTCAGTACGGCGTGGACGCGCGCGAGGTTCGAAGGCCCGACGCGAGCCGGCCGCGGACGCGGCGCGGCCGGGCGCGGCCGGAGGTCCTGCGGGCGCGAGCCGCCGTGAGCTCCTCGCGCTGGGACGCGAGCTCCATCAGGACGAAGTGGGTCGACACGGTTCTGGTTCCTCTCGGGCGTGGTGCTTGGTGTGTGCAACCACGGTGCCGTCAGGGAGGGCCTTCCCACATCGGTGGCGACCACCTAGGTCGAGGTTCCGTGGTGCCTACCGTGGCGACCACGGATGCGGGTCGTCGCCTACGTAGCGACCGTGGGAGATGCCACCCGACCGGGTGGTCAGTCGTACGTCGTGGCGCTTGCGACGACGTTGCAGAACCGGAGGAGAAGCACATGACCACGATCGACAAGCCCCGCCTCGACGAGGCCGCGCTCGAGCAGTTCGTCCACCAGGCGGTGGGCGACCTCGCCGCGGCGATCTCGGGACTGATGGTCCACCTGGGCGACCGTCTGGGTCTCTACGCCGCCCTCGCGGAGTCGGGTCCGCTGACCCCGGCCGACCTCGCGACGCGCACCGGCACCCACGAGCGCTACGTGCGCGAGTGGCTGAGCAACCAGGCGGCCGGCGGCTACCTCGCCTTCGACGCGGAGGCGGGCACGTTCGAGCTGAGCGCCGAGCACGCGCTCGTGCTGGCCGACGAGAACAGCCCGGTGTTCCTGGGCGGAGCCTTCGAGACGATCGCGTCCTGCTTCACCGACCACGAGGCGTTCGTGACCGCCTTCACCACCGGCGAGGGGATCGCCTGGGGCGCGCACGACGACCGCCTCTTCAGCGGCTGCCTGCGGCTGTTCCGCCCGGGGTACGCCGCCAACCTCGTGCAGTCGTGGCTGCCCGCGCTCGACGGGGTCGTCGAGAAGCTGCGCTCGGGGGCGAGCGTGGCGGACGTCGGCTGCGGGTACGGCGCGTCGACGCTGATCATGGCCCGCGAGTTCGAGCGATCGACGTTCGTCGGGACCGACAACCACGCGCCCTCCATCAGCGAGGCGCGTGCCGCCGCGGTCGCCGAAGGTCTCGACCGTCGGGCGCAGTTCGAGGTCGCGCCCGCGACCGAGATCCCGGGCGAGGGCTACGACCTGGTCACGATGTTCGACTGCCTGCACGACATGGGCGACCCGGTCGGCGCGGCCCGGAGCGTGCGCGAGTCGCTCGCGTCCGACGGCACCTTCCTGCTCGTCGAGCCGGCCGCCGGCGAGTCGCTGGCGGACAACCTCAACCCGGTCGGCCGCCTGTACTACGGGCTGTCGTCGGTGATCTGCACGCCGTCGTCGCTGTCGCAGGACGTCGCGCTCGGCCTCGGCGCCCAGGCCGGACCCGCGCGTCTCGAGGAGGTGCTGCGGGAAGCGGGCTTCACCCACGTCCGCGTGGCCACGCAGACGCCGCTGAACCTCATCATCGAGGCCAGGCCATAGGCGCGGCCCCCAGCCGGGCCAGCTCCGCCAGTCCCTCGGCGTCCTCGGGGACGCCGAGCAACACCAGGGTGCGCGCCCGCTCGTAGCGGGACCCGAGTGCGTGGAGCTCGGCGGCCGCTGCTACCAGCTCGTCGCGGCCGTCGGACTCCTGACCGGAACGCCGCAGGGCGAGTCCTCCGGCCCGGCGTACGACGGCGGCGGCGATCGGGTTCTCCGTCGTCTGGGCCCGGGCACGGAGGATCCGGTCCTCCGCGTCGGGAAGATCGGCGAGCACGGCCGCCTCGGCCCAGGCGCCGGCGTACCACGCCCGCCACGTGCCGTTGTAGTCGGTGACCAGCTGCTCCGGGTCGTCGGCGAGGACGGCCAGCGCGGCCTCGATGTCGCCGTGATGGAGCAGCACCATCGCGTCGAAGTAGTTGCCGACGCGCTGTGCCGAGGTCGGCCGTCCGGGCGTGACGAGCGTGCCGACGAGGTCGAGCCATCCACGACGTGCCGGCTCGTCGCCGCGGATGCCGCAGATGGTCGCGGCGGCCCAGGGCGTGTTGCGCAGGTTCCCCGCGATCGGACGTCCCGCCCGCTCCCACCCGGTGCGGAACTCCTCGGCCAGCTCCAGCGCCTCGTCCCACTCACCGGCCAGCATGTCGACCAGCACCAGCCGCGAGCTCGCCAGGTGGTCCTCCTCGCGGTAGAACGGCAGGCAGGACAGCCCCTGTCCCAGCTGCCTGGCCGCGACGAGGTCGCCGGCGGCGACCGCGGAGCCCGCCGCCATCTGGTAGGCGTCGAAGACCTCCAGCGCCGACTCGGCGGACACCGGCAGCGGAGCCAGCAGCTCGGTCCGGCGTACGGCGCTCGCGAGCGCGGCGGTCGCCTCGCCCGCCGCGAGCTGGGCGCTCGTGAGCACGTCGAGCGCGGCACTTTCGCCGAGCAGGTCCCCGGCCGAGGTCGCCAGCTGGAGGGCGCGTCGGGCCAGTCCACGCACGCGCTCGTCGCGCTCGTCGAGGGTGAACGCCTCGGCAGTGCTGATCCGCGCCTCGACCACGGGGTCGCCGCCGCCCAGCGTGCGGGCCAGCGCGAGCAGCCGCTCGGTCTCCTCGGGAGGCGGCAGCTCGCGGATGATCCCCGGGCCGCGGCCGATCAGCTCGGCGGCGCGGGCGTAGTCCAGGGCCGCGCCGGTCTCGTCGCCCGACCTCAGTCCGGCCTCGGCCGCCAGGCCGCGCAGCCGCAGGGCCTCGTTGCCGAACTGCCGCGCCTCGGCCGAGCCCGCGGCCTGCCGGAGGGCGGCCGTGGCCGCGACGTCGTCGGGTGCCAGCTCGGCGGCCAGCTCGAACCTCCGCTGCGCCTCACCGGGGCGACCCCGGTCGTAGCTGTGCCGCGCCATGAGCAACGCCAGCCGGTACGCCGTGTCGCGCTGGTCGGCGCGGGGCCTCGCCCACGGCAGCGACCGGCGTACCTCGACCGAGACCTCGTCGAACGCCGCACGCCAGTCGTCACCGGCACGGCCGTCCATCACCGGCGCCCCGAGCCGCTCGGCGGCCGTCAGGCACCAGGCGAGGTGCCGGGCATGGGCCTCGTCGGCCTCGCCCGCGTCGACCATCAGGGCGTCGCCGTACTGACGGATGGTCTCGAGCGCCCGGTAGCGCGTGCCGAGCGGAGTCGACACCGACACGAGCAGGCTCTGCTCGGTCAGTCTCGGCCAGGAGGTCGGGCACCTGGTCGCCGACCACCGGGTCCCACCCGCTGACGAGCTCGGTCACGGCGTTGGCCGAGAAGGCCCCGGCGAACACCGAGACCCGCCGGACCAGGGCGCGCTCCTCCTCCGTGAGCAGCGCGTAGCTCCAGTCGAGGGCCGAGCGCAGCGACCGATGCCGGTCGGCGGCGCGCGATCCGCCCGCCAGGAGCAGCAGCTGGTCAGACAGGCCGGACTCGAGGCCGTCCAGTCCCAGCGAGGGCAGCCGGGCGGCGGCCAGCTCGATGGCCAGCGCCATACCGTCGAGCCCTCGGCAGAGTGCCGCGACCCGGCCGAGGTCGGCCGCCTCGACGGTGGACCCGCCCGCCGACGCGCGACTGAGGAACAACGCGACGGCGTCGGCCGCCTCGCCCTCGGGTGCGGCCAGGGAGAGGCCGGGCACCGGATACGCCGACTCGAACGGCAGGAGCAGCCGCGACCTGCTGGTGGCGAGCACGGTCAGGCTCGGGCACGCGGTCAGGAGGCGCTCGAGCAGGACGCCGACGGCGTCCAGCACGTGCTCGCAGTTGTCGAGCACCAGGAGGGCGTCGCGGCCGGCGAGCCAGCCGATCAGCACCTCCTCGACGGTGTGCTCCTGGCTCTCGCCGAGCCCGAATGCCGCCGCGACCGCGGGCGCAACGGCCGACGAGTCGGTCAGCGGGACCAGGTCGACGAAGCACACGCCGTCGGGGTACCGCTCCTGGACGTCGTGCACGACGCGCAGGGCCAGGCGCGTCTTCCCGACGCCGCCGGGTCCGACGGCGGTCACGAGCCGGTGCTCGGCCAGGGCCCGGCTGAGGTCGGCGACCTCCTGCTCGCGCCCGACGAACGGCGTGAGCGGACTCGGCAGCGGCGCGGTCCGATGGCGCGGCGGACGAAGGCCGCCGTCGCGGTCGAGGATGGTGCCGGCTGCCGCCGCGAGCTCGCGCCGGTCGGTGACCTGCAGCTTGCGCAGCAGTGAGGACACGTGACTCTCGACCGTGCGTACGGAGATGAACAGCCGTTCGGCGATCTCGGCGTTGGTGAGGTGCTGTGAGAGCGCGCCGAGGACCTCCGCCTCCCGGGCGGAGATCACGGCCTCGGACGAGGCCCGAGCCGTCACCACACGCCTGATTGTGCACCCCCGGCCCGGAGCGGCAGGCTGGGCGCATGGAGCGGGTGCTGGGGATCGGTGGCTACTTCCTGCGTGCGAGGGACCCGGCGGCGCTCACCGCGTGGTACCGCGACTGCCTCGGACTCGACACCGACGAGAACGGCGCGTGGCGGCAGGAGGGCGGCGTGACGGTGGTCGCGACGTTCGAGGCCGACACCGACTACTTCGGGTCCACGACCCAGCAGACGATGCTCAACTTCCGGGTCGCCGACCTCGACGCGATGCTGGCCCAGCTGCGGTCCCACGGTGCCGACGTCGCCGACGAGACCGGCGACTTCGAGGGGGTCGGCCGCTTCGGGTGGGTCACCGACCCGGAGGGCAACCGGATCGAGCTCTGGCAACCGGCCTGACCCCGCGGCCCCTTCAGGACGTCATACGACGTGGTGGCTATGGCGACCACTTCGTATGACGTCCGGCAAGTGCCGGCGGGCAGTACCGGTCACCCGTCGTGGTGGGCGAAGACGATCGCTCCCGGGACCTCGTCGTCGGGCCGCATCTCCCACAGCGCGTCGATCACGAATCCGGCCTCGCGCAGCCGGTCGGCCACCTCCGTGGGTCGGCGACGGTGGCTGTCCACGTCGATCGCCCGGCCGCTGTAGCCCTCGGCGGTGTGCTGGCTCCCCTCTCCGACGTGGAAGCCGACCAGAAGCGGTCCACCGGGCCGCAGCACACGATGGAACTGGGCGAACACTCCGGGCAGCGCGTCGTCGGGGATGTGGATCACCGACCAGTACGCCAGCAAGCCACCGAGCGAGCTGTCCGCCAAGTGGAGGTCCGTCATCGAACCGACCTCGAACCTCAGCGTCGGATAGTCCCGCCGACCGAGCGCGACCATCTCCGGGGAGAGGTCGATGCCGAACGCATCGATCCCGAGGTCCTGGAGATGCCGCGTGACGTGACCCGGCCCGCACCCCACGTCGGCCACCGGCCCGTCCCCCGCATCTCGGACGAGATCGGCGAAGAGGCGCAGACTCGCTCGCAGGTGGGCACTGCCCTCGAGCAGCCCACGGACCACGTCGGCGTACCCGGCGGCGTCGACGTCATAGGAAGAGCGCGTCGCTGTCAGCCAGTCCTCGGGCATCGACCGATCCTAGGCTCCACCGGTGCGATTTCCTTCAGGACGTCATACGAGGTGGTGGCTATGGCGACCACTTCGTATGACGTCCGGCAGCCCTTGCTCAGGTCAGAAGGGGCGGGACACGGTGATGCTGGTCTGGCCCCGGACGTAGCCGAGGTGCTCGTTGAGCCGCAGCATCGGGAGGTTGTTGGCCTGGGTCCAGGTGTAGATCTCGCTGATCCCGTGCTCGGCCGCCCAGTGCAGGGTCAGCCGCTTGAGATGGGCGGCAACCCCATGACCGCGCCACGTACGTCGGACCGCGGTCAGCGCGTTCTCCGCGCGCTGCGGCTGGTCGGTGTCGCGGTGGAGTCCGGCACAGCCGATCACCGCACCGTCGTGGAGCGCCAGGAACATCGGGTCCCCGGTCCACGACGGGCCCGCCCACTGCTCGGCCGTGACCTCCAGTGGCTCGAAGACGGCGAAGTCGGCCAGCACCTCGGTGCCGAAGGTGTCGAAGGACGCGGACCACAGTTCGGGTTGCTGGTCGAGGGTGATCACCTCGACGTCGCCGGTGAGCCCGGCGGGTTCGGGCTCGTCGGCCACCCGGCGTACCTGCTCGACCTGACGGTCCACCTCGGCGAAACCCAGACGGGTCGCAAACGCCAGCGAGCCGTCGTCGTCGACCATGCCCCGCAGGGCCGGCACGCCCAGGCTCGCGGCGTGCTGCTCCAACCTGTCGAACAGCGCCGTTCCCACGCCGCGACGCCGGAACGCCGGACGCACGCGCGGGGCGGCGTAGGCACCGCCAGCCGTCTCGGACCGAGCAGCCACGCCCGAGCCGACGACCTCGCCGTCGAGCCTGGCGATCACCAGCAGACGGTCGGGAGAGTCCTGCTCCCGCATCTCCTGCACGGTGTCGCAGCGCTCACCGGGGAGGACCTCGATCCGGACCTGACGCCAGGCCTCGAAGTCCTCGTCGGTGACGCAGGTCGAGATGTCCACAAGCCGGAACCTAGTTGCGGCGTCAAACGCTTTCGGAGTGCGCGGTCCGGGTCGCCACGAAGAGCCCGATACCCGACGCGACGAGCGCCAGGATGCCGAGCTCCGGCAGTCCCATCCCGAATCCGCCCAGCATCCTGCCGAGCACGAAGACCACCAGGAACGTCGCGATCCCGCGGACGGGGTGCGGGAGTCTCCAGATCACGAGCGGCATCGTCTCACGCGGTGAGCGTGCGCTCGTACCACGTGCCGGTCTTCCCACCGAGGTCCTCGGGCCCGGCCGGACCGACGGGGACGAAGCCGTTGCGGAGCAGCACACGCTGCGACGCGGCGTTCTCGTGAGAGGTGGCCGCACGCAGCGTGCGTACGCCGTGCCGCGCGGCGGCGAGGTCGCACAGGTCACCCAGGGCCGCGGACGCGACGCCGCGGCCGGCGACGCGCTCGGCGACCCGGTAGCCGACGTTCGCGACGCCGTCGCCCTCGAGGTACAGGTTGAACCGGCCCAGCACGGCGCCGTCCTCGTCGAGCAGCAGGTAGTAGGCGTCCGCCCCGGCCTCCTGGCCGGCCAGGGCGGCGGCGTGGCGGTCGCCGAAGTGATCGAAGTAGTCCTGGCCGCGGTCGGAGATCGACCGTCCGAACCAGTCCCGGTTCGCGACCTCGAAGGCCAGCACGGCGTCGGCGTGCTCGGCCCGCAGCAGCTGGAGATCGCTCATCACGCCACCTTCCTCGATGCCATCACCGGTTCCACCTCGGCGACGCTACGACGTCAGCGCGACCTGGTGCCCGGTCAGCCAGCTGATGCCGGCGAGCACGTCGCTCGGAGTCCAGGTGGCGTCTCCTGGCTTGAGCAGGTGCCGCACGCCGTCGGGGCTGAGGTAGTCACGCATCTTCGTAGGCAGGCCACCGGTGTTCGGCACATGGGCGTGTCCCGAGATGACGTAGCGCTCGTGACCCTGAGGGTCGAACATCAGGACCTCGTCGGCGTGCGCGATGTCGTAGGTCAGCGGCTTGCCGGTGAGCCAGTCGTGGTCGGGCGGCGAGTCCTCGTCGACGCGCTCCCAGTAGACGCCGAAGTACTTCCAGAGGCGGGTGATGTCGGCCTGGCTGCCGGTGAGCAGCTGCCAGTTGGCGAGCTGGTGCTGGGGGTCGTAGAGCTTCCGGTACGCCGTGAGATGGCGGCGGTCGTCGCGCGCCGGGTCCACGGTGATGGTGAGGAACTCCGTCTTGTCGGTAAGTCCGGCCTTGTCGGCCGCCGTGGCCGCCGCGACGACGTTGGCGGTGTCGAGCGGGCAGTCCTCCGTGCAGAGCGTCATGGAGTCGGAGACGACGAGGGTCTTGCCCTGGAAGTCGTCGAGCGTGACCGGGTGGCCGTCGGCGTCCCGTAGCGGGAGTGAGGCGATCGCGGCGGGCACCGAGCGGTCGACGGTGGTGCCGGGGCCCGTCGGCTCCGCCGGTCCGTGGTTCGAGCCGCAAGCCGCCAGCGCTGTCAGCGCGACGAGAGACCCCGCGGCGAGCGGCAGGAGGCGGCGGAGGCTCCGAGAGGGGGACGGACGCACGCGTCCATCTTCCACAGCCACCCTGAGCCACGGGACAGCGCCCCGTGGTGGCCGGATCCCGCCCGGTTCGCTTGGCTGGTCCCGCCAGTCCGCAACCTGAGGAGATCACCGATGACCGTCCGCCAGCTGCGCGTCGTCGTACGCGCCGACGACTACGAGCAGGCCGTCGCGTTCTACCGCGATGCGCTCGGCCTGCCGGCGGCAGAGGCGTACCAGGGAGAAGGCGGGGCGCAGGTGACCATTCTCGACGCGGGCCGCGCCACGCTCGAGATCGCGAACGCCGCGCAGGTCGCGATGATCGACGCCGTCGAGGTCGGCCGACCGGTCAGCCCGCACATCCGGATCGCCTTCGAGGTCGACGACGCCGCGAGCGAGACCTCCACCCTCGAGGGGGCCGGCGCCACGGTCATCGCCCCGCCCACCGAGACGCCGTGGCGATCCCTGAACGCCCGGCTCGCCGGTCCCGCCGACCTCCAGCTCACGCTGTTCGAGGAGCTCGACGGCTGAGTGGTTTGGAGACGGTCGCAGAGCGACCTCCTCAACCACCAAACCCTCCGGTGGTTGAGGAAGGCGCCCTGGCGCCTGTCTCGAAACCACCTAGAAGTAGCTTCCCTCGCCGAGGTCGGCGACGAGGCCGGGGTGGGTCGGCTCCCACCCGAGCAGCTCGCGCGTGAGGGTGTTCGACGCCGGGGCGTCGGCGCCGAAGAACGCCCCGATCCACCCGAAGTGCTCGGCAGCCTGCTCGGCCGCCACCGACGTCACCGGCACCCCGAGGCCGCGCCCGATCGCCTCGGCGATGTCCCGGGTCGCGATCCCCTCTTCCGCGACCGCGTGCACGATCGAGCCCGCGGGAGCGTCCTCGACCACGCGTCGTACGAGGTCGGCGGCATCGAGGCGGTGGACGGCCGGCCAGCGGTTCCCGCCCTCGCCGACGTACGCCGACACCCCGCGCTCGCGGGCCACTGCGACCAGCGTCGCCACGAACCCGTGGTCGCCCGGACCGTGCACGGTCGGCGCGAACCGCACCACCGAGGACCGCACCCCCTGCTCGGCGTACGCGAGCGCGGCGGCGGCGTTCGCCGCCCTCGGGTGAACGCCGGGATCGGGCAGGTCACGCTCGGTGCCCACCCGCCCCGGCGCGAGGCCGAGAGTCCCGGACGCGATCACGAGCAGGCCGTCGGTGCCCGCGAGCGCCGTGCCCAGCACGTCGATGGCCGCACGGTCCAGCTGTGCCGCCTCGACCATCTGCGAGAAGTCGTGGTGGTAGCCGAGGTGGACGACACCGTCTGCCTGGGCCGCTCCCTCGCGCAGGCTGTCGAGGTCGGTCAGGTCGCCGCGCACGACCAACGCCCCCAGCGACGCGACCTTCTCCGCGGACGCCTCCGAGCGCGCCAGTCCGACCACGTCATGACCGTGGGACAGCAGCTCGGTGACGACGACCGACCCGATCCACCCCGACGCTCCGGTCACGAACACCCTCATGACGACCTCCTCCTCGCGACCCGACGTCCGGGCCTGATGTCACTTGATGACATCAGACGCTAGCACACCCATGTCAGTCTGTGACATCACGTAGGATCCCGCCATGGGACGCTGGGAGCCGGACGCGAGCGGCCGTCTCCGCCAGGCCGCCATGGACCTGTACGTCGAGCGCGGCTTCGACCAGACAACCGTCGCCGACATCGCCAACCGGGCCGGGCTGACCTCACGGACCTTCTTCCGCTACTTCGCCGACAAGCGCGAGGTCCTCTTCAACGGCTCGGAGGCCCTGCAGGACGCCATGGTCGCGGCGCTCGACGGGGTCCCCCTCGGGGCACGACCGATCCGCGCCGTGGGCGTCGCGCTCGACGCGGCCGCCGAGATGCTGGGCGAGCGCCGCGACTTCGCTCGCCGCCGGCAGGCCGCCATCGACGCCAACCTCGAGCTCCGGGAGCGGGAGCTGAGCAAGCTGGCGTCCCTGGGCGACGCCCTGGCCGAAGGGCTGCGACGGCGTGGAGTGTCCGAGCCCGACGCGAGCCTGGCGGCCGAGGCCGGCGTCGCCGTCCTGCGGGTCGCCTTCTCCCGATGGGTCGCAGACGACGAGACGCGCGACCTGGGCGAGCTGATGCGGGAGTCGCTGACCCAGCTCGGCGCGGTCACGTCGCGCACCGGCGGACGGCGTGGGGCGACGACGTGAGCGCC
This sequence comes from Nocardioides sp., assembly GCA_049841015.1. Classification (GTDB taxonomy): domain Bacteria; phylum Actinomycetota; class Actinomycetes; order Propionibacteriales; family Nocardioidaceae; genus Nocardioides. Next base: position 379,084 of record JASGIN010000008.1, on the reverse strand, counting down.
ACGACGATCGACGCCGACTACCTCGTCGTCGGGGCCGGGGCCACCGGGATGGCATTCACCGACGCGCTGGTCGCGCACGCCGACGTCCGCGTGGCGATGGTCGACCGCCGTCCGGGCGTCGGCGGTCACTGGCTCGACGCCTATCCGTTCGTCCAGCTCCACCAGTCCTCGAGCTTCTACGGCGTGGCCTCGACCGTCCTCGGTGACGGTCGGGTGCAGCGCACCGGGCCCGAGGCGGGTCTGCACGAGCGGGCCGCTAAGGCCGAGATCTGCGCCTACTACGGCCGGGTCGTCAAGGACCGGCTGCTGCCCTCGGGCCGGGTCGAGCTCCACACGTCGTCGGAGTACGTCGGTCACCGGGAGGTGGTCTCCCGGGTCTCCGGCCGGCGCTACACCGTGACGGAGCGCTGCCGGGTCGTCGATGCCCGCTACCTCGCGCCGGACATTCCCTCAGTCCTGCCGCCGCCGTTCGCGGTCGCCGACGACGCCCACGTGATCCCGGTCAACGACCTGCCCCGCCTCGACCACGCACCCGACGAGGTCGTGGTCGTCGGGTCCGGCAAGACCGCGACCGACGCGATCGTCTGGCTGCTCGGGCACGGCTTCGACCCGGACCGGATCGTCTGGGTCCGGCCTCGCGACCCCTGGATGCTCGACCGAGGAGTCGTGCAGCCGGATCCGGCCTCGATCCTCGGCATGGCGGCCGACATCATGCGGTGCTCGGCCGAGGCCTCGACCCTCGACGACGTGCTCCTCGGGCTGGAGGAGGCCGGCGTCATGATGCGCCTCGACCGCTCCGTGACACCCACCATGGCCCGCGCGCCGACCCTCGGCCGCTGGGAGCTCGACCTCCTCCGCAGCGTCGAGCGCGTCGTACGACGTGGGCACGTGCTGCGCGTCGACCGCGGCCTGGTCACTCTCGAGCAGGGGTCCGTCCCGACGGCCGCCGACGCGGTCGTCGTCCACTGCGCCGCCTCCGGCCTGCGCAACCCGCCGCTGGTCCGCGTCTGGGGTTCGTCGGCGATCACGCTGCAGCCGATCCGCGCCGGGTTCCCGTGCTTCGGGGCCGCGCTCGTCGGGTACGTCGAGGCCACGCGCGGCGACGACGTGGAGAAGAACCGACTGTGCCCGCCGTCGCCGTACGGCAACACCCTCCAGCACTGGGCGGCCATGAACGTCCGTGGCACCCGCGCGACGCTGGCCTTCGCCGCGGAGCCGGACATCAAGCAGTGGGCCGACTCCGTCGCCCTCAACCCGGCCCGCGTCCCGGCCGAGCGACGCGACTCAGCCGACGTGGTCGCCGCACTCGATCGCCTGCAGACCCACCTGCCGACCGGTCTCACCCGACTCGCCGAGCTCGGCGACGTGGGCGACGACGTCGGGGACAACGACTGGGGCCACGACTGGGAGCCCGGCGGACGGCACTGAAGCCCGGGTCCTCCGGGGACGAGGCACCAGCCGTGGTGTGACCGCGGCGTAGGCGGCGTACTCGGGCAGCTCGGCGGAGAGGTCGCGCTCCTCCAGCCGGATGCCGACCAGGATGTAGCCCCAGCCCAGCAGGGCGAAGAGCAGGTGGCCCACGGTCATCGTCGGCGTCGCCAGGAACGCCACGATGAAGCCGATCATCATCGGGTGCCGCGCCAGTCGGTAGACCAGCGGCAGCCGGAATCGAGCCGACTCCTGCGCGAGGCCGCGGAGATGCCGCGCGACCTGCCGGAGGCCGAACAGGCTCACGTGGTCGATCGCGAAGCTCATGGCCAGCACCCACGCCCAGCCTGCGGCGCAGAGCACCCAGAGCGCGGGCCGCACCGGACCGTGGAGGTCCCAGACGACGGTGGGGATCGGGCGCCACTGCCAGAAGGTCAGCGCGAGCACGGCCGACGACGCCAGGACGTACGTCGCGCGCTCGACGTGGCGCGGCACGAGCGCGCTCCACCAGGCCTTGAAGCCCGGGCGGGCCATCACGCTGTGCTGGGCCGCGAACAGCGACAGCAGCACGACGTCGACCAGCACCGCCGACGTCGTCCCCATCGCCGGTCCGCCGTGGTCCACCGTGCGCGGGACGACGGTGTCGGCCAGGAACGCCACGGCGTACCCGAAGACCGCGACGAACCCGAGGTAGGCCGCGACGGCGTACGCCACCGACACGAGGCCGCCCCAGGTCGGGCCGATCCGGAACTCCCAGTCACGCGCGTCGAACATGCCTCCAGCCTGCGTCGCGAAGCGGTCTCGGCGAAGGCGTGGAACTACCCCACTTGCCCGGGCCGCGCCGATGCGATGGAGTCGGCCGGTGGAGCAGCGGCTGGGCACGGTACGGACGCCGGCCGGCGTGGAGGTCGCCTACGCGACCGCCGGTCGCGGGGCGCCGTTGCTGTTCGTCGGCGGCTGGCTCAGCCACCTGGAGCTCAGCTGGGCCCTGCCACCAGAGCGCGAGCTGCTCGAGACCCTCGCGCACGGCCGCACCCTGATCCGCTACGACCGACCCGGCTGCGGCCTGTCCGGTCACGCGTCGGTGGAGCCGTCGGTGGAGCCGTCGGTGGAGCCGTCGGTGGAGGCGGAGCTCGCGGTGGTCGAGGCCGTCCTGACCGCCTGCGGGGTACGACGTACCGACGTCGTGGCGAGCTCGCTCGGCGTACCTCTCATGGTCGAGTGGGCCGCACGGCATCCGGACTCCGTGGGACGCCTCGTGCTGTACGGCGGGTGGGCGCGCGGCGCGGACATCGCGACGCCGGAGATCCGCGACCACGTCGTCGGCATCGTGGCCGGGCACTGGGGCCTCGGCGCCGACGTCCTGACCGACATCTTCGCGCCGGACGCCTCGGCCGGGACGCGCGCGGCGCTGCGCGACTACCAGCAGGAGGCCTCGACCCCCGAGACCGCGGCCGCGCTGCTGCGGCTCTGCTACGACGTCGACGTCACGGCGTCGCTCGGACAGGTGCGCGCCCCGACTCTCGTCGTACACCGCGACCAGGATCGCGCGGCGCCACTGGACCAGGCGCGGGTGCTGGCCGCCGGGATCCCGGGCGCGCGGCTGGAGATCCTGCCCGGCCGCTCGCACATCCCCTACGCCGGTGACCGGGAGCTGCTGGTGCGCACGATCCGGACCTTCCTCGGGCTGCGCAACGACGAGCTGCCCCGACGGCCGACGCTGACACCGCGCCAGCGGGAGGTCGCCGGCCTGGTCGCGGAGGGCCTGACCAACCGCGAGATCGGCGAGCGCCTGAGCATCGACGAACGGTCGGCCGAGGGGCACCTGGAGCGGATCCGGCTGCGCCTCGGCGTCCGCTCCCGGGCCCAGGTCGCGGCCTGGTGGGTGGCGAGCCCCGAGGAGCCGTGAGCAGGGTTCGGGGACGGACCGGGGTCGATCCCCGATGTGGCGCGAGCCGCGACGAGGCACCGTAGAGGTGTCGGGGACGGACCCCGGCATCCGACTACCGAAGGACGTGCTTCACCCATGAACGACATCCGCCACAGCTTCGCCCGCTACGGCCTGATCCGGTCGCGCGACGAGCGCGTGCTGGGCGGCGTCTGCGCCGGGCTCGGACGACGCCTCGGCCTCGGGCCGTGGACCACCCGCCTGCTCTTCGTCCTGGTCCTGCTCGTCCTCCCGGGCAGCCAGCTCCTCATCTACCCGATCCTCTGGATCCTGATGCCGTCGCAGGAGAACGTCGCCGACGTCACCCCCACCGCCCCCACCGCGGACACCCACCCCCTCAGCCGGCTGACGCGGTGTGCTGAAACCCCGCGTACGCGGGGTTTCAGCACGTTATTGGCCTCTGTAACCCCCAGGAACCCTATGAAACCCCGCGTACGCGGGGTTTCCGACACTGCCCACACCCGGCACCGCGGGCCTAGCCTGCGGGGCATGGAGCGAACCACCTTCACCGTCGACAGTGGGACCGGCGCGCTCTCGGGCTGGACGGCGGGCGAGGGGCCGCGCGTCCTGGCGGTCCACGGCGGACCCGGCATGGGCTACGGCTACCTCGACGACGCCGTCGCCGAGCTCGCTCCGGCGTACGCCGTGGCGACGTTCCAGCAGCGCGGCCTGCCGCCCTCCACGGAGACGGGCGAGTTCACGGTCGACGAGGCGGTCGCGGACCTCGTGGCCGTGCTCGACGGCCTGGGCTGGGACTCGGCGTACCTCATGGGCCACTCCTGGGGCGGCCACCTCGTGTTCCACGCCGCCGTCGCCATCCCCGAGCGCCTGGACGGCGTGCTCTCGGTCGACCCGTTGGGCGCGGTCGGCGACGGCGGGATGGAGGCCTTCGGGGCGGAGATGGTCGCCCGACTGCCGGAGGAGGTCCAGGCGCGGGCGAAGGCGCTCGACGACAAGGACATGGCCGGCGAGGCGACGCCCGAGGAGTCGCACGAGGCGTTCTCGTTGTTCTGGCCGTCGTACTTCGCCGACCCCTCCTCCGCGCCACCGATGCCGGACCTCGCGTTCTCCCAAGTGGCGAACGTCGGGCTGTTCGGCGACCTCTTCGCGCGCCTGCCGGAACTGGAGGCAGCACTCCCGTCGATCGACCTCCCGTTCGGCGTGGTCGTCGGCGAGCGGAGCCCGATGCCGACGACGGCCGGCACCGACAGCGCCGCGCGGATCCCCGGAGCCTGGGCCCACGTGGTGCCCGGCGCCGGGCACTTCCCCTGGCACGAGTCCCCGGGGTCGCTGCGTGCCGCCATGGACCGCCTGGTGCGCTGACCCGCCGGTGGGCTAGAACGGGCGCGTGGTGCACCAGCTCGTCGTCGCGAACGCCGTCCTGCGCGGCAGGCCGGGCAGATGGCAGATCGGCGTGGACGACGGTCACGTGGCGGCGATCACCGAGGAGCCGCTGAGCGGTCGCGTCGAGATCGACGCGGCCGGCGGACTCGTCACCGAGAGCTTCGTCGACGCCCACCTCCACCTCGACAAGGTGCATACCCTCGACCGGGCCGGGGACGCCGCGCTCACGGCGTACACCTCCGACGGCATGGCCTCCGCACGTCGCTCGATCGAGCTCGCCTCGGCAGTGAAGGCCGACTACGACCGCTCGTGGATCGAGCCCAACGCCCGCGCCGCCGTGCTCCAAGCGGTCACGTACGGCGTCCGGCACGTGCTGGCGTTCGCCGACGTCGACACCTCGGCCCGACTCGAGGGCGTGATCCCGCTGCTCGCGCTGCGCGACGAGTTCCGCGGCGTCGTCGACCTCCAGGTCGTCGCGTTCCCCCAGGACGGCCTGCTCTGCGACCCCGGCGCCGAGGAGCTGGTCCGCGAGGCCGTCGACCTCGGCGCCGACGTCGTCGGCGGCATCCCGTGGGTCGAGCACACCGACGCCGAGGCCCGCGAGCACGTACGCCGGATGTGCGAGCTCGCCGCCACGCACGGCCGCCGCGTCGCGATGCTCGTCGACGACGCCGGGGACCCGAACCTGCACACCACCCAGATGCTCGCCGAGGCGATGATCGAGCACGGGCTCTTCGGCCGCGGCGTCGCCAACCACGCCCGCGCGGTCGGGCTGTACGCCGGACCGTCGCTCGAGCGGCTCGCCGGACTGGCGAAGCGGGCGGGCCTCAGCTTCGTCAGCGATCCGCACACCGGCCCGCTCCACCTCCCGGTCCGCGAGCTGACCGCCATGGGGCTTCCGGTCGCCCTGGGCCAGGACGACATCGAGGACGCCTTCTACCCGTTCGGCCGGCACAACATGGTCGAGATCGCGTTCCTCGGCGCCCACGCCTTGGAGGCGGTCGACACCGAGGGCATCGACCTCGTGTACGACGCGGTGACGACGACCGCGGCCACGGTCGTCGGCGTCGAGGGCCACCGGCTCGAGGTCGGCGGCAACGCCGACCTGGTCGTCCACGCGCATCCGACGCTGCGGACCGTGCTCGCCCACCACGACCCCCCGGCGTACGTCGTGGCGTCGGGGCGCCTCGTCGCGTCCTCCACCTCCGACACGACGTTGTACCTGCCGACCGATCGCTGAGGGCCTGCCCGGCGCGAGACGGGTGCCCTACGCTGCCGACCGTGGGGGGATCAGGCGTGGACCCGGCCCGGGTGTCGGCGCTGAAGGAGCGTGAGGACGCCGCGTTCGCCACCGCGCGCCCGCGCAGCCGGGAGCTGTGGGAGGCCGGCCAGCAGGTGATGCCGAACGGCGTGCCGATGAGCTGGCTGCGCACGTCGTACGACCACCCGCCGCTGTTCATCGAGTCGGCCAGCGGATCGCGGCTGCGCGACGTGGACGGTCACGAGTACGCCGACTTCAACATCGCCGACATGTCGATGTTCACCGGCTACGGCCCGGCGCCCGTCGTCGAGGCCGTGAGCCGGCAGGTGGCCCGGGGCTCGCAGTTCCTGCTGCCCACCGAGGACTCCGTGTGGGTGGCCGGCGAGCTGGACGGCGCTACGGGCTGCCGCTGTGGCAGTTCACCCTGTCGGCCACGAGCGCCAACACCGAGGTCATCCGGATCGCGCGCTCGACGACCGGCCGGGAGAAGGTGCTGTTCTTCGACGGCAAGTACCACGGCCACTTCGACGACGTCCTGGTCGAGCTGGAGGACGGCCACCTCGTGCCCGAGGAGCACGGCCTGCCCCACGACGTCACCGAGCGCACGCTCGTCGTCCCGTTCAACGACCTCGACGCCGTCGAGCGCGCGCTCGCCTCGCACGAGGTGGCCGTGGTGATCACCGAGCCGGCGCTCACCAACAACGTCGGCCTCCTGCTGCCGGACGACGGCTTCCACGCCGGGCTCCGCGAGCTGACCCGCACCGCCGGCACGCTGTTGACCTACGACGAGACGCACACGCAGGTCGTCGGCCCGGGCGGCCTCACCCGCGCCTGGGGCCTGGAGTCCGACTTCGTCACGGTGGGCAAGTCGATCGCCGCCGGGATCCCCCTCGGGGCCTACGGCATGACGCCGGAGGTCGCCGAGGCCGTGCAGCGGCCCGGCGGCCGCGACGACGCCAAGCCGCAGGTCGCCCTGGGCGGGACCCTGTTCGGCAACCCGATCTCGATGGCGGCGGCACGCGCCACCATGGGCGAGGTGCTGACCGACGAGGCCTACGCGCACAGCCAGCGCCTCGGCACCCGGCTCGCAGACGGGCTGTCCGCCCTCGTCGCGGACGCCGGGCTCGGCTGGACGACGCACCGGTTCTGGCCACGCAGCGGGTTCACCTTCGGTCCGACCCTGCCGCGTACGGCGAGCGAGGCCATGCCGGCCTTCGACGTGCCGCTGCGCCGGCTGGCGCGGGTCTACCTCGCCAACCGAGGCGTCTGGGACGCGATCGTCGGCGCCGGCCCGACCTGTCCTGTCGCCGGAACCGACGAGGACGTCGACGCCTACCTCGCGGCGTACACCTCACTCATCGGCGAGCTGGTCTGACGTGGCATCGGATCAGTCGGCGCGGGTGCTCGTCAGTGCCGGTGCCTCCGGGATCGGCGCCGCGATCGCCGACCGCTTCCGCGCCGACGGCGCCCGGGTGAGCGTGTGCGACGTCGACGCGAGCGCCGTGCAGGCAGCGACGCAGGCCGACCCCGATCGCCACGCCGTCGTCGGCGACGTCTCCGACCCCGACGACGCCCGCCGCTGGGTGGGCGAGGTGGTCGACCTCTGGGGCGGCGTCGACGTGCTGGTCAACAACGCCGGCGTCGCCGGGCCGACCGCGCTGGTCGAGGAGATCGAGCCGGAGGCCTGGCGCACGTGCCTCGCGGTCACCCTCGACAGCCACTTCCTCCTGGCTCGGCTCGTCGTCCCCCTGTTAAAGGAGCAGCGCTCCGGAGCCGTCGTGGCGATCTCCTCCACGGCCGGGCTCTTCGGCTACGGCATGCGCACGCCGTACGCCGCGGCGAAGTGGGGCGTGATCGGCTTCGCCAAGTCGCTCGCCGTCGAGCTCGGGCCGTACGGCGTCCGGGCGAACGTCGTCGCGCCCGGCTCGGTCGAGGGTCCGCGCATGGGCCGGGTCATCGCGGCGGAGGCCGCGGCTCGGGGCGTCGCGGAGGACGCCGTCGAGCGGGAGTACGCCCAGGGCCAGTCGATCCCGCGCTTCGTCAGGCCGAGTGAGATCGCCGACGCCTGCGCCTTCCTGGCCTCGCCCGCGGCCGCGATGGTCAACGGCCAGGTGATCGCCGTCGACGGGCACACCGAGACCTTCCACATCTCCTCCCCCTGACGCCGTACGAACTGCGTGTGCGGTACGCCGGTGCCACCTGGTGACACCTGCGTACCGCACTGTCTCGGCCGAGAGCGGATGCTCAGCCGTTGAAGCTGCCGAGGAACTCGCCCAGGGACGGCCGCGTCAGGTGGCCGGCCTCCTGCATGATCCCCGGGGTCTCGGGGTCGGTCGCGAAGGCGGTCCAGCCCTCCTCGTCCCAGTCGAAGATCGCCCAGACGCGGTTCTCCTCGACCGGGTCGCGGTAGACCGTCGCGCCCTTGGAGCCGTGTGAGGCGCGCTTGTCGGAGCCCTTGGTCCCGAAGATGTTCAGGAACTGGTCCATGTCCTTCACCGACGTCGTCGCCAGGATCATTGGTCTTCCTCCTCGTGTCGCGGGGACTGGCCCCGGTCGTCGGCCGCTCGGCCGGCACGACCCGCATCCTGGGTCGCGGGAGCGGTCCGGCACATGAGGGGAACTCCTCATTCCGGCTCCCCATCCGGGATCGACCGGGTTACGCGTCCTCGCCGTCGTCGGGTGGACCCACCAGCTCGTGGGCGAGCGCCCAGCGGGTGGCGCCGGCGCGGTTCGTGACGCCGAGCTTGGTGTAGATGTGCTGGATGTGGTTGTCGGCGGTCTTGGCCGAGATGAACAGCCGCTCGGCGACCTCGCGCGTCGACGCACCCTCGGCGATGAGTCGCAGCACCTGCGTCTCGCGCGCCGTCAGGGCGCCGAGGCCCTGACCAGGTGCGGAGTCGAGGGCCTTGCGCGCCACGTCGATCCGGTGCGTGGCGTAGGCGGCGGCGGTCGGGAGGTCGAAGGAGCCGCCGGTCGCGGCGTACCGAGCAGCGGCCTCGTGCCCGAGTCGGGCGTCGAGCCGCGTGCCCAGGTCGGCCAGCGTCGGGACGTGGTGGAAGCTCGCCGGGTGCTGGGCCATCGCGGCGAGCAGGGTGCGAGCGGCGCCGGGCTGGTCGACCTGCTCGAGCAACGCCGGGAGGCTCGCCAGCGTGATGACCAGCTGCGAGACCGCACCCGAGCCGAGGAACGCCGAGATCGCGGTGTCGAACAGCGCGAGCGCCGACTCCAGCTGGCCGTCGGACATGTGGAGCAGGGCCGCGTCGCGGGACATGAAGCCCTCGAAGAACCGCACCCCGTGCTCGGCCACGACCGCAGTGCCCTCGTCCCAGACCGCCAGTGCACGCTCGGGATCCGCCTTGGACAGCGCGAGCCCCACGATCCACAAGGTGTAGGCGAGCCAGTACGGACTGCCGAGCTCGCGGGCGGCCGCGACGGCCGCATCCGTCAGCTCCAGCGCCTCCTCCACGCGACCCGCTGACTGCAGCCCGTCGACGTACGCCGCGATGCCGTACGCCTGTCCTGTGCCGGGCAGGGCCGCGACCTCCCGCGTCAGCTCGACGTACCGGTCGAGATTCCCGCAGTAGACCTGGCCCAGTGCCTCGATGAACGTCGCGTAGCCGGGCTCGCAGGACTCGTGTCGAACGTCCCGCTCCAGCTCCGTGGCTCGGTGCGCGTGTGCGGTCGCCACCTGCGGTCGTCCGACGAAGCAGGCGTACCCGGCGGCGGCGTACAACCGCGGCAGTCGTCGTACGTCGGCCCGCTCGGCCGCGGGAAGGACCTCCTCGGCCCAGGCGATGGTCTCGAAGAGCTCGACGGAGAACCCCATCAGGGCGGCGTGAGCGACGACGTCCGTGGCCGTCGCGATGTCGTCGCGCGTCAGGCTCCAGCGGTAGGCGGTGCGCAGGTTCGCCACCTCGGCCCTGACCCAGTCGACCTCCTCGCGCCAGCCGGGACCACTCCAGCGCTCCCAGCGCCGCGCCGCCTCGCCTGCGTGGTACGCCGCGTGCCGGTCGCGCGTCGCCGGGCCGTCGTCCGACTGCTCGAGCTGCTCACCGGCGTAGGCGCGGATGGTCTCGAAGAGGCTGTACCGGGTGCGCGCGGAGCCGTGGTGCGCGACGACCAGCGACTTGCGGACCAGCGAGTCCAGTGACCGCAGGACGGCGATCTCGTCGCCGGCCTCGGCGACCGCACACAGCGCCTCCAGCTCGAAGCCGCCCGCGAACGCCGACGCCCTCCGGAGCAGGAGACGCTCGGGATCCTCCAGCAGGTCGTAGGACCACGCGACAGCGTCCTGCAGCGTCGCCTGACGGGACGGGCCCGACTCGGGACCGGTCAGGAGGCGGAACCGCTGGTCGAGCCGCTCGCCCACCTCGACGGCGCTCATCGCCGCCATCCGGGCCGCCGCGAGCTCGATGCCCAGCGGCAGCCCGTCGAGCACCTCGCAGATCCGCACCACGGCCGCTGCCGTCTGCTCGTCGTGCACGCCGAAACCCGGCCGCGCTCCGCGCGCTCGCTCGGTGAACAGGGTCACCGCGTCGGAGGAGAGTCCGTCGACGCCGAGCGGCGCGACGACCGCGCGCGTCTCGCCGGCGGCGTCCAGCCCTTCGCGGGAGGTGGCCAGGACGCGCGGGGTCGAGGAGCGGGCCAGGATCGTCGAGACCGCGTCCCTGGTCGACGGGAGCAGGTGCTCGCAGTTGTCGACCACCAGGAGCACGCGGCGGCCGGCCAGTGCCTCCGCCACCGTGTCGATCAGCCTGGCGTCACCTTGCGGGGCGATGCCGAGTGCCGTTGCGACCGCGGCGGGGACTGCCGCCGCGTCGGCCAGCGGACCGAGCTCGACCAGCCACACGCCGTCCGCGAACTCCGGCGAGAGCTGCGCGGCGACCTCCAGGGCGAGCCGGGTCTTGCCGACACCCCCGGTGCCGGTCAGGGTCACCAGCTGGCCGGCCCGCACGAGCGCGCACAGCTCTGAGACGGCGGCGTCCCGGCCGACCAGGGTGGTCGTGGACCGCGGCAGGTTGCCGCGACCGCCCTCCAGGCTCACCGGCTCAGTCTGGCATCGATCGCGCGCCCCGAGCGTGGTTGAATCGCCCGAACCACGAGGGGGTGGGCGATGGACCGACTAGCCCTGCTCACGCACGCCGAGCACCAGCTCGCCGACGTCATCCGCGGCCTGTCCGCCTCAGATCTGGACGGGCCGACGAACTGCCCGCCCTGGACGGTCCGACGTCTGGCCAGCCATGCGCTGAAGAACCAGCTGTTCTGGGCCGGCGTCGTGTCCGGCACCCCGCTGATGGCGCAGGACGAGGCGATGGGGGCTGTCCCGTACGACGGCGACCTGGCACCGCTCGCGACCGACGTCACCGCCCAGGTGCTGGAGCTCTGGCACGCCGACGGGGTTCTCGACGCGCAGCACGAGACGCCGTTCGGCGTGCTGCCGGGGACGGTCGTCGTCGACTTCGCGATCATCGACGCGGGCGCGCATGCGTGGGACGTGTCCTCGAGCGTCGGTCGGCCGATCGAGTTCGCGGCGGAGACCATCGCGACGATGGCCGAGGTCGTCGCCCACACCTGCACCGAGCAGACCGTCGCGATGGGGCTGGTCAAGCCTCCGACGGAGGCGCCGGCGGACGCCAGCGAGACCGAGCGCCTGATGGCCCTGGCCGGCCGCACCATCCCCCGCTGACCGATCGCGGGTGGGGTGGTTTCGAGACGGTCGCAGAGCGACCTCCTCAACCACCGAACGCCCGCCGGTGGTTGAGACGCCGGACCGGTTGTTGAGGAGGGCCCCCTGGGGGCCCGTCTCGAAACCACCCCTGCCGCACACCGGTGGTTGAGGAGGGCCCCCTGGGGGCCCGTCTCGAAACCACCTGTCCTACCCCCGTGCCAGGGTGGGGACATGGGTGGTCGGCGCAGCGTCTCGGTGGGCGACGTCGAGCTGTGCGTCGAGGACTTCGGCAACTCGGACGACCCGACCCTGCTGCTGGTCTCGGGCGCGGCGGCGTCCATGGACTGGTGGGACGACGAGCTGTGCCGGCGTCTAGTCGATGGCAGCAGACACGTCGTGCGCTACGACCACCGCGACACCGGCGAGTCGACGACGGGGTCGCCCGGCACGCCGTCGTACGACGGAGGACAGCTCGCCCGGGACTGCACCGGCCTCGTCGAGGCCCTGGCCCGCGGTCCCGTTCACCTGGTCGGCATCTCCATGGGCGGGGCGATCGCGCAGGTGGTGGCGCTACGCCGGCCCGACCTGGTCGCGACCCTGACCCTGGTCTCCACCACCGCCGTCGGCGGCGTCGACTCCACCGAGCTGCCCGGCCCGAGTGCAGGGGTGCAGGCGTCGTTCGCGACACCGCCGCCAGAGCCAGACTGGACCGACGCCACGTCGTACGCCGACTGGGTCGTGGACGGTCAGCGGCCCTACTCCGGCGACATCCCGCTCGACGAGGCTCGCGTGCGTGAGATCGCTGCTCGCATCCACGCCCGCAGCCACGACCCGGCCGCAGCTGGCAATCACTGGCTGGTCGTGGGCGACTCGGAGGACGCCGATGACACGGGCCCGCTCGACGTACGCCGGATCACCGCGCCGACGCTGGTCGTCCACGGGTCGGCCGACCCACTGTTCCCGCTCGCCCACGGCGAGGCACTCGCAGCAGCTATCCCGGGAACCGACGTGCTGGTCGTGCCCGGCATGGGTCACGAGGTCCCACCCCCGCCGACGTGGGACCTCGTCGTCCCCGCGGTGCTGTCCCACACCTCCACGCGGTCGCCGTCTCGCGGCCACATACCTCAGAGCGGATCGACGACCTGAGGTGACACGTGAGCCGCAGGAGCTCGCAGATGCGGCGGACCCACCTGCATGAGCTTCGCGCTCGAGCCCTCGGGCACGAAGGCACGGGTTCCCCGCTCGACCTTGGTCTTGGCCTCCGCGACCGGGATCCGGTGCGCGTCGGCGTAGTCATCGTGGCGGATCCCCGTGACCTGCCACGAGACCTTGAGGCCCGCGGACCCGCCGCCGATGGTGAACCGGTTGTCCGCGATCTCGTGCTTCACGAACACCGGAGCGTGGGCCCCGATGGTGGTGAGCTGGTAGCGGAAGTCCCGATTGAGCGCGGAGAAGTAGTCCGGGAGCTCGATGGTCGCCTCTCCCGCGGCGTCGAGCACGACGTTCCCGTTGTAGACGTTCATCATGTCCGGCGACTCCACGAACGAGTGGTAGAGCCACTGGTTCTCGGGATCGAGTGGATGGTCGATCTTGAAGGACCCGGCGTTCTTCGACAGCGTTCCGTTCACCGCCAGATTCCCGTTGGAGTAGATGGCAAACGAGCCCGCGCCGCCCGACGCCTGTCCGAACAGCCCGTAGCCCGCACTCGAGGTGTCCGTGGCGAGTCCGTACACACCGTAGGTCGTCGCCTGGCCCCACGCACCGACGTAGCCCGAGTCGCCGCGGATCCCGGCGGTCCGACCGGCGTTCCCGTGCACGCCGTACTGGCCGCCTTCCCCGTGGACGGCGTCGCCGTTGACGTTGCTCGTCACGCCGTAGACACCGCCGGTGCTGCCACTTCCGTACACGCCGTACAGCGACCCACCCGCGTACACCCCATAGTTCCCGCCCGACCCGAACAGGCCGTAGTCGTTGCCGCTGGCGTAGGCACCGACGGACGAGCCACTGGCGATACATCCGTACGTCCCTCCGTTGGCACGAACGCCGGCGTAGCCGCCATCGCCCAGAACGCCGACGTTCGAGCTCGCGACCCCGTGGACGCCCACGGCCGAGCTCGACGTGTTCTTGCTCGTCCCCTGCAGCGCCGTCGGCACGTCCTTGCTGACGGACTCCGTCTGAGCGGCCGGCGACTTCGTGCCCAGCCCGACGCGGCCGCTGGGCGTGATCCGCACGCGCTCGCTGACCTTGCCGCCCTGTGCCTTGGTCTTGAAGATCAACGGCGCCGAGTTCTTCGGGCCGAGGAAGTCGGAGCCGTTGGCCTTGACCCCGGTGTTGCCGCCGAGCTTCCACGCCGTGGAGCCGGTCGCGGCCTCGGCGGGCGAGGCGAAGGCGACGACGCCGACTGCGGCGGCAGCGCCCGAGGACGCGAAGAGCGCGCGTCGCGCAAGCCCTCCTCCGTCGGACGTGGGGTCAGAGCTCGCCTCCGAAACCTCTGAATGGGCTTGCTGGTCACGTGTCATGGTGCACCTCGCCTCAGGGAGTCATCGATCGGAACCTACTCGCGACGTGGCCGCACTGACAGGCCCGTTGTGACCACGCGAGCCACCTGAGAGGCTCGGGACATGGAGCGCATGTGGGTGTTCGACCATCTCGCCGTGGCTGTGGCCCGGACCGACTTCTTCGATCCCGCGGTGGCGGGTACGCCGGACGGGCGCGAGCGCGGCGTCCGCATCGAGATCAGACCGGCACGATGGTCGTCGGACGGCACGATCTACGTCTCCGACGCGGTCGGTCTGGACCCGGCGTTCTGCCGCATCGACTTCCTGGAGTCCGCCCCGGGTGCCGCCGACCGGATGCACTGGCACCCGTCGATGCCGGGCGGCGAGCCGGGCGACCGGACCTTCGAGCGGGCCATGCCGCCTGACCCGGTCGGCTGGCTGAAGGCGTTCCTCACCGACCTGGGCAGCTACCTCGAGCGCGCCGACGGCGCTGACGCTGCCGCGATGGCCGGCGATCTCGATGCGGTCGAAGCTGCCAGCGACGACATCGCCGCCGCCGTCGCCGACGGGCTCGCCTGGGCCCGCGAACCGTGGCCCGACGCGGTCCACGACGAGCGCGGGCGCGCGAGCGCGTAGCCAGCCCGAGTCAGGTCCCGGCGCGCTTCAGCGCACGTCCGGTGTGGAGGTACGCCGGGTGCCCGGCGCCCTCGTCGCCGAGGAAGGCGTACAGACGGTGCATGCCGCGATCGGGATGCAGGGCGATCAAGGTCGAGTCGCTGAAGCCGACCAGCTCGGTGCGGCTCGGGACATCGCCGAACTCCACCGCGATCCCCTTCGGAATCTCGTCGAGCCACACCTGTCCGTCCTGCTCACTGACGACCAGGTCGGCCACGTCGCAGGAGTAGGTGCCGAGGTACGTCGCCGTGTCCACCGGCACCGGCTCGGCAGGTGGCGACGGCAGCGCCGGCAGTCGCGCCGAGGTCAGCTCCGCGAGCACCTGGCCGACCACGTCGGCGTACAGCCCGGCGGCGTTCCCGCCGTTGGTGAGCAGGGCGACGGCGACGCCCGCCTCCGGGACGATCCGCAGGAAGGCCGCCTGGCCGATGGTGTTGCCGTCGTGGCCGACGATGTCGCCGCCCACGGAGCCGGCCGGGGCGTCGAAGCGCTCGAACCCGAGCCCCCACGACGTGCCGAGGAAGCCGAGGTAGGGCAGCTCGACCTGGCGCTCCTGCATGCGTGCCGGCGTTCCCGGAGCGAGGACCTGCGTGCCGTCGGTCGCTCGTCCGTCCTCCAGGTGCATGCGGGCGAAGGACAGGAGGCCCCGAGCGCTCATGGCGAGCATGGAGCCGGCCGGGATGTTGGAGCGGCTGAGCGCCCACACGGGCGCGGGCTCGTACGGCGCGTCCTGCGCCGACTGGATGTGGCCGACGGCGGCCCGGAACAGCACCGCCTCGTACGGCGAGGTCGCAGCGTGCGTGATGCCGAGCGGGCGGATCAGCCGCTCACGCAGGCACACGTCGTACGGCTTGCCGCGCAGCACCTCGACCAGCCGCCCGAGCACGGAGAAGCCGGCGTTGTTGTAGGACCACATGGACCCGGGCGGGAAGAGCTGGGGGACGTCGTGCAGCACGTCGAGGTACTTCTCGACGCAGTCGTCGCCCACACCGGTGTCGGTGAAGATGTCGCCCTCGAAGCCGGAGGTGTGCGTGAGCAGCTGGCGCACGGTGATCCGGGCCGCGGCGTCCTCGTCGGCGATCCGGAAGTCGGGCAGGTAGGTGCGCACCGTCGCGTCGAGGTCCACCGCGCCTTCGTCGACCAGCTGCATCACCAGCGAGCTGGTCCAGAGCTTGGTGACCGAGCCGATCTGGAACACCGAGTCGGTGGTCGCCTCGACGCCCGTGTTCGTGCTGAGAACGCCCGCGGCGTGTTCGACGACCTCGCCGTCGGCGAGCACCGCGACCCCGGCGGCCGGTACGTCGTGGCGGTCGAGCAGGGCGGGCAGCTTCTCGGCCAACCAGCCGGAGAGCTCGGACAAGGTCGTCATGGGCCTCATCGTGTCAGGCGATCAGAGGGAGCGTGATCTCGAAGGTGGCCGGGTCGTCGCCGTGAGGTGGCGTGTAGACCACCTCTCCGCCGTGGCGGCGCGCGATCTCGCGGACCAGGTACAGCCCCAGCCCCGTGCCGCCGTCGGGCCCCGTCGAGAAGCGCTCGAAGAGCCGGGGCGCCACCTCGTCTGCCACCCCGGATCCGCAGTCGGTGACCCGGATCGTGATGACGTCAGTGATCGCCCCGATCAGGGCGAACGGCGGCCTGCCGTGGTGGACGGCGTTGTCCAGCAGGTTGTCCAGCGCCTGTCCGAGTCGGACGTTGTCGCCACGGAAGACGCCCTCCTGGTCTATCTCGGTGCGGATGTGGACGTCGTCGATCGCCGCCTGGACGCGCCCGGCGGCACTGCGCAAGAGGTCGGTCAACGAGACCTCCCCCAGGTGCAAGGGCAGCGGGTCCTCGATCGGCTCCGAGGCCATCGACAGGTCGCCCGCCAACCGTCGCAGACGGTCGGCCCCACCTCGGATCGCTCGCAGGAACTCGTCGCGATCGTCGGCTGACAGCTGCTCCCACGATCTGCGCAGCACGCTCGCCGAGCCGTCGATCACGGCCGTCGGCGTGCGCAGCTCGTGAGCCGTCATGGACAGCAGGTGGTTGCGCTCGTCGACGAACGCGCGGCGTTCCTCCTCGCGCTCACGTTGCTGGGTCTGGTCGCGGGTCACCTTGGCGAAGGCGACGTGCCGGCCCGCTTCGTCGTACACGGGGGTGATCACGACCATCGCCCAGAAGCGGCTGCCGTCCTTGCGCACACGCCAACCCTCGTCGACGTGTCCGCCGTCGCGGAGCGCCAGCTCGAGGTTGTGCTCCGGATGCCCGGAGGCCTGCTTCTCCTCGGGGTAGAAGACGCGGAAGTGCCTGCCTACGATCTCGCCCGCGGTGTAGCCCTTGATCCGCTGGGCCCCGGAGTTCCAGCTGATCACCACGCCGTCGACGTCCAGCAGGAAGATCGCGTACTCCTCGACGGCGGTGACCAGTCGCCGGAAGTTCTCCTCACTGCGCCGGAGGTCGCTCTCGACCGCGCGCTGTGCGGTGACGTCCTGCACCTGGGCGAAGACGTAGAGGACCTGCTGACGGGTGTCGCGGATCGGCGCCAGCGTCGCCCGGACGACGCGCGCGCCCTCGACGCCGGGCGGCGCGGGCACCTCGTGCTCGAACGCCGTGAGGTCCCGACCGAGGGAGCAGATGTCCTCCAGGTGCAGGTCCAGCTCGTCGCCGTGCCCCATCGTGA
Source organism: Nocardioides sp. (assembly GCA_049841015.1). GTDB lineage: Bacteria > Actinomycetota > Actinomycetes > Propionibacteriales > Nocardioidaceae > Nocardioides. The sequence continues at coordinate 361,603 of JASGIN010000008.1, read as the reverse complement.
GGCGGCCGTAGTCGACCCCGACGAGGTCGTCGGGCGAACACGACATCAGCGAGGCCAACGCGCGGTTGGCGCGCACGATCGTCCCGCTCGAGGTCAGCGTCGCCATCCCGATCTCGGCGCGGTCGAACAGCTCGCGGAACTGCTGGACGTGCTCGGTGAGCACGGCCTGCTCCTCGGGGTACGGCGGCCGGTCGGGTACGGCGCGTGGCCGCGGCCGGAGGGGATGTCCGTCGTTCTCCAGCCCGGCGGCGTCCACGACGCGCATCAGCCGCTCGGGCAGGTCCTCGATGAGCAGCGACTTCTCGACGAAGTCAGCGGCACCCAGCTCGCGAGCCCGAGCGGCCAGCCCCGGCTCCTCGAAGCCGGTGAACATCACGACCTGGGTGTCGGGACTGATCGCGAGGACGGCTGGGAGGGCCTCGAGGCCGTCCACCTTCGGCATGCTCGTGTCGAGGAGCATCAGGTCCGGCTCGTGCTTGAACGCCAGGACGATCGCCTCGTCACCGTCGCCGCCTTCGCCCACCACGTCGAACCCCGCCGTCTCCAGCAGCCGGCCGATGACGGTGCGGACCTCGCGGGAGTCGTCGACCAGGACAACGGTGGGCCGGGCTGGGTCGGACACGACGGCACACACCTCCTGGGTCTCCCGGTCTAGTTCCCCGGATCGCGTCGAACATGTTCGCACCGTCCGGACCCTGGTCGGCGTCCCGTCCTAGGCTGCGGCGCATGCGGACCCTGACGTTCGCCCACGCGACCGCCGTCGGGCTCTTGAAGGAGCAGATCGCGGCGTTCGTGGACGGCGCCGAGTCGTTCTCGGAGTACGACCTGCTCGGTGCCTCCCGCGTCCACGGCTGGAGCCGTCTCGACACGGTCGTCCATGTCCGGGCCGGGCTGGAGGAGATGGTGGGCGTGTGCGCGGCCCAGGTCGACGGTCCGCCGGATCACGACGCCGCGTCGTACTGGGCGTCGTTCGCCGACGATGACGCCGACCAGGTGCCGCACATCCTGTGGATGCGTCGTACGGCCTCGGCGTACACGCGACCGTCAGGCGCGCTGCGCCACCTCACCGACGTCGCGGCCACCTGCCGCCTCGCCCTGGGCCGGATGCCCGACCATCCGGTGCTGTTCCAGGGCAAGACGATGGCCAGCGGCGACTTCCTGGCCACGTGGGTGGTCGAGCTGGCCGTGCACCAGCTCGACCTGGGAGCGGAGGCCGGGCCTCCCACTGCCGGCGCGCTGGCCGCCGTACGTCGTACGGTCGAGGCGCTGGCCGACGTCGACCTCCCCGCAGAATGGGAGGACGAGCAGGCGGCGCTGGTCGCCCTCGGTCGGGGACCGTTGCCCGACGACGCGGGCGACCTCGCCGGCGTACTGCCGATCTCGATCTGAGCCTCAGAGCTGCTGGGCGAGCCCCACGACGTGTCCCTGCGGGTCGGCGATCAGGGCGAAACGGACGCCCGGGACCTCCACCGGCTCCTGGACGACCCGGCCGCCGAGGCGGGTCGTGTCCGCGATCGTGGCGGCCATGTCGTCGACCCCGACGAAGAACGTCACCAGGTCGGTGTCGCCCTGGAGCGGGCTGATGGCGGTGTAGAGCGCGTCCGGGACGCCGGTGTCGACGAAGGTGTAGCCCGGGTAGGCCCCTTCGCTGGGATAGGTCCAGCCGAACAGCGAGCCGAAGAACGCCCGGGTGGCATCGGGGTCGCTGGACCGGATCTCTGCGTGGACGACGGGGTGCGGGCTCATGGCGGCCTCCTGACTGATGGCCGCCCGACGGGTGGCCTCTGCTCCCATGACGTCCCACCCCACCCCCAATCGACACCCCCCCGACTTCGGGGGTGCTCGCTGATGTCGGAAACCCCGCGTACGCGGGGTTTCGTAGGGTTACTGGCCTCTGTAACCCCCTATAACCTGATGAAACCCCGGGTACGCGGGGTTTCATCAGCACCCAACCCGAGACCAAATCGGGTGCGAAACGGTGCGAAGTACGCCGCACCTCGTACACTGGCTCCATCGGCACCGCTGAGTGGCCGACCGATCTGGTCCCCCGCGCAGTGGCGAGGTGCCCGCCGTCAGGCTGGGACACCGCCGAGATCAGGCTCGCCGGGGACGGCGAGAGCCGGACGACGAGGTCTCGTCGCCGGTGCGGGGATTCGCGCTTGAGGAAGAGAGCGGCTGGTTGGCCACACAGCGTCGACGTCGGTCCGGGGGCACCCGGACGGGCCAGCGTTCCGGGAACCGTGTCCGGAACCGAGACAACGAGGGCATCATCCCGGTGCTCGCGATGGCGGTGCGCGAGGTCGAGCGCGCGGTCGCGAGCCGACAGCTCACCTCCGGCCAGCGCGCCCGCTTCCAGGCCTCGGCGCTGCTGGCCAGGGCCGAGCGGGTCCACGTCCGCACCGACGAGTCGCTGACCCAGGCCCAGCGCGAGACCCAGCTCAAGCGACTCGAGGGCCTGGCCACGATCCTCGCCCAGATCGCCACCCGCGAGCCGTCGCTGTTCGCGCTCCTCCAGGAGGACGCCGACGTCTCCGAGGCCACCCGACGCCTCGAGCGCGAGATGCAGCTGCAGGCGGGGATGGAGGTCGAGGACGAGCCGGAGCCTGAGCCGACGTACGTCGCCACGGGCCGCGACCGGACCGCCTTGCCGCAGTCCGTCGTTCAGGCCCAGCTGGCCAACCCGTTCCTGGTCCCTGACTTCAGCCAGGCGCCGCCTCGCGTCCACGGCAACCTCGCCGGCTGGGAGCTGATCGAGCCGCTGCTGAACTCCTTCGAGCAGGCTGCCCCCGGTGCGCCCGCGAGCATGGAGCTGCCCGACCCGCGACCGATCCTGCTGCCGCCCGGCCTCGACCTGATGGCGCACCAGGCCCGGCTCCTGGCCTCGGTGGCCGACGGGCACCGCTCGTTCCTGCTCGCCGACGAGCCCGGCCTGGGCAAGACCGCGCAGGCGCTGCTCGCGGCGCAGGCGGTCAACGCGTTCCCGCTCCTGGCGATCGTCCCCAACGTCGTGAAGACCAACTGGGCGCGTGAGGCCCAGATGTGGACGCCGAGCCGGTCGGTCACCGTCGTCCACGGGGACGGCGAGGACGTCGACGGCTTCGCCGACATCGTCGTCGTCAACTACGAGGTACTCGACCGCCACGTCCGCTGGATGGGCGAGCACGGCTTCCGTGGACTCGTCGTCGACGAGGCCCACTACATCAAGAACAAGAAGTCGCAGCGCTCGCAGAACGTGCTCGAGGTCTCCGACCGGATCCGCCAACGAGTCGCCCGTCCGCTGCTCATGGCCCTGACCGGTACGCCGCTCATCAACGACATCGACGACTTCCGCGCGATCTGGCAGATGCTGGGCTGGATCGAGGAGAAGAAGCCGGGCACCACCTTGATGGCCGCCCTCGAGGAGACCGGCTTCACCCCCGCCGACCACGCGTTCTACCCCGCCGCCCGGCAGGCCGTGGTCGACCTCGGCATCGTGCGCCGCCGCAAGGTCGACGTCGCCGCCGACATCCCCGCCCGCCGGATCGCCGACCTGCCGGTCGAGCTCGAGGGCGCCGTCGGTCGTTCGATCCGCGACGCCGAGCGTCAGCTTGCTACACGACTCGTCGGTCGCTACGACGCCGCCCTGGAGCACCGTCGTGCCGGCGCCTCGGTGCTCGACGCCGACGGCATCGACCACGAGCTGGTCCACCGGGTGGCCGAGCGCGAGGTCGCCGAGGGATCCGAGGCCAAGACCGGCGACAACGTCTTCACGATGGTGCGCAAGATCGGGCAGGCCAAGGCCGAGCTCGCCACCGACTACGCCGTCCAGCTGGCACGCAGCACCGGCAAGGTCGTGTTCTTCGCCAAGCACCTCGACGTCATGGACACGGCGGAGGAGATCTTCGCCCGCCGCGGCGTCGGGTCCACGTCCATCCGCGGCGACCAGACCCGAGCGGCTCGCGACAAGGCGATCGACTCGTTCGTGAACGACCCGGACACCCAGGTCATCGTCTGCTCGCTGACCGCGGCCGGCGTCGGCATCAACCTCCAGGTCGCCTCGAACGTCGTGCTGGCCGAGCTGTCGTGGACCAACGCCGAGCAGACCCAGGCCATCGACCGCGTCCACCGGATCGGTCAGACCATGCCGGTCACGGCCTGGCGGATCATCGCCGCCCAGACCATCGACGCCAAGATCGCCGAGCTAATCGACAGCAAGGCCGGCCTCGCCGCCCGTGCCCTCGACGGCGCCGGCGAGGAGACGACGACGACGGCCGACATCCAGGTCGAGACCCTCGCCGCGATCCTCACCGAGGCCCTGCAAGCCCGCCAGCGCTGACGATCGACCGCTCTCCTCCAGGGACCGGGCAAAGCTTCAGCTGATCAGCAGGATCTCGGACTCGCCAAGCATGCGTCACCGCGCCCTACAGCAGCAACGCGACACGATGACCGCCCCTGCACACGCGCGCCCAGTGCCCTGCCCACGCGAGGACGGCGCGCTGACCGCAACACCTCTCCCGGCCAGCACCACGCTGGACATCCAATCCGCATTCGCCTGCACCTACCGCTGGACCAAGGTCGGCCACGCGGAGTTCGCCTTCGTTCGTACCGCCAGCACACCGCTCACCCCGAGCGTCATAGCGTTCCTCAACACAGGATTCGCCACTCACGCCACACCCATCGCCGACCCCTCCTACGACGTCGGCAACCAACTTCAGGCGATCGTGGCCACAACACCCTGGGGCGACCACATCTACCTCTCACTCCTCCACGGCACACTCGTCCGCGGCCCCGGCCCACTACCCCCCTCGGCACCCAGCAACGGATGGGCCCTGACCCCATCCCAGCGCCACACGATCTTCGGACCCTGAGCGAATCCTCCGATCGCCAGACTGCCCCACCGAACCGCAAAGCCCACGACCGCGCCGGCTCGCGGCGGAATGACGCACCCTGACCCGCGGCGTGCGAGTTCAGGCTCGAATCGGGGGAGGTGACAACGAGTCAGTTCATATAGACGCTCAACCAGCACATCGCGACGCCTAGAGGCCGAGTCTGAGGTGTATGCAGATCCTGAGGCTGGCTTCAGCGAGAGGTCCATCAGCCCGCCCATGCCAGGCACGACGCGATGTAGCTCGTTTGAAGCGTGCTCACGGGCATCATCGGTGGCGTCCGGGGCAGCCATGATCCGGCGTCGCTCTTCCAACCAGACGGCGCGGTCCTCGTAGTCGCACTGGCGGAGTAGCCCGATGACCTCGCTGAGGACATCCAGAAGATCCTGAGTCGTGTCAGGTTCAGGCCTCGAGGGCACAGCCTCATCCTCGCAGACTTGCCCTCGATGTGGGACGAAGCCTTGTTGGGCTAAGGCGACGATCCGGTCCCGGGTGCGTGACTTGCGGAGAGTTTCACGGCTGTGCGGAAGACAGAGGCCTCTCAACCTCGAACGACCGCCGAGATGTCCGCTGCCGCCTGGCTGAGCTGTTCGCCGGCTTCGAGATGGAGGGTTGTCTCCAACCGCCAGCCATCGGGATCGCTCGATTGCCACAACTGCACGCGGAGCCGGACGTGGCCGTCGTGGGTCGCGACGAGTCGCAGATCGTGCTCGATGGACTCATACGTGCGGTCGCCACTCCACCCATGCCATGAGGCGGCCATGTCCTCGAAGAAGCGCACGAGCTGCTCGCATCCGTCGCTGTAGCCGCCATCGACGGACTTCCTCGCCACCAGGTCCACATCGCGGACTGTCACGTCGAGTTGGTCGGCTGCGCCGTCGGGGCGCCGGTGACTGCAGGAGACAGTGAATCTGACCCCTGCGCTCCCGATCTCGGCAGACTGCTCCATGAGCACATAGTGGCCCGACCGCCCTCGGGTCTGGTACATGCTCTCGTCGGGAAGAGAGATCGTTCGAGGCCGCGCCGGCTCGCGGCGAAGTGGGCGTGGTTGTCGTTCGCCAAAGTGGTTGTCCGATCACGGTTGCTCGGCCGTCGCCCCTGCCGTCAAGGTGCTGGAGGCTCCTACAGGCGAACCCGCTCAAGTCCTGAACGGGCACCTTGAGTCTGACCCGTGCGAAGTCAGCGCCTGCCGGCGCTGAAGGAGGCGGCGCTGTGGCCGCCGCCTGACGTGTTCGCTGAGCCGTTGCGTCGCGGACGTCGCGTCCCGGGCTTGGCAGAGGCTGAGCCCGTCGTCGATGTACTGCGTGAGCCGACGCGCTGATTCGACCCGCGACCGCCACCACCGCCACCACTGCGCCGACGGCGACGGTTGCGGCCACCACCGTTGCCGCTGCCACCACCACTGCCCGCGCGAGTCCTGGACGCCGCCGGCGCGGCCACCGACTCGGTTGCCGCGGTCAGCGTCCGCTCGCCCGGGGCGAGCTCGAGGAGGATCGGGTGGGTGGCGCCCTGGATGCGTGTGGTCGTCGGCTTGATGCCCGCGGCGCGGGTCAGGTCGCGCACGTCACGCACCTGCTCGGAGGTCATCAGGGTGACGACGGTGCCGGCGTTGCCGGCGCGCGCCGTACGTCCCGAGCGGTGGAGGTATGCCTTGTGCTCGGCCGGCGGGTCGGCGTGAACGACCAGCGAGACGTCGTCGACGTGGATGCCGCGGGCGGCGATGTCGGTGGCGACCAGGGCCGCCGCCTGGCCGGAGTGGAACGCCTCCATGTTGCGGGTGCGGGCGCCCTGGCCGAGGTTGCCGTGCAGCTCGACGGTCGGGACGCCGCTGCGGTTGAGCTGGCGAGCGAGCGCCTTGGCGCCGTACTTGGTGCGGGTGAAGACGACGGTGCGGCCGGGAGCGCTGGCGAGGTCGACCAGTACCGGGAGCCGGTGCTCACGGTCGACGTGCAGCACGTGGTGGGTCATCTCCGAGACCGGTGACTGGGCCGAGTCGGCCTGGTGGGTCACCGGGTTGCTGAGGAACTGCCGGACCAGGCCGTCGATGGCCTTGTCCAAGGTGGCCGAGAACAGCAGGCGCTGGCCGCCCTTCGGGGTCCGCGCGAGCAGACGGCGTACGGCGGGCAGGAAGCCGAGCTCGGCCATGTGGTCGGCCTCGTCGAGCACGGTGACCGCGACGTCGTCGAGGGTGCAGTGCCCCTGGCCGATCAGGTCCTCGAGCCGACCGGGGCAGGCGACGACGATGTCGACGCCGCGGCGGAGCGCGTTCACCTGGGGCTGCTGGCCGACGCCGCCGAAGACGGTGCGGCTGGTGAGGCCGGCGGCTGCTGCGAGCGGCGCGAGGGCGGCGTCGATCTGACCGACCAGCTCGCGGGTGGGCGCCAGGATGAGCGCCCGAGGGGCGCCCCGGCGCGGACGGGGGCCGTCGGAGAGCCGCGCCACGAGCGGGAGAAGGAAGGCGTAGGTCTTGCCGGATCCGGTCCGGCCGCGGCCGAGTACGTCGCGCCCCGCAAGGGAGTCCGGCAGCGTGGCGGCCTGGATGGGAGTGGGGGTCTCGATGCCCTGACGGGCGAGGACCGTGGACAGGCGTGCGGGCACGCCGAGGGTGTCGAACGAAGACAAAGGAAAAGCCGAATCTGTGTGGTGTCTCACCGAAGCCGGGAGTCGACAGGTGTTGTCGGGCGGCTACGCACGGAGCAGGTATGAGCTACGACATGCGGACAACTCGCGGCGAGAGCTCGACGAGCTGATGGCTCCAGGCTACCCGGGGTACGTCGTTCGGCCCGCATCGCCGCACCCGCCGGCGGATCGGCGCGCCGCAGCTCAGGGCAGGAGCAGGGTCTTGATCGCGCGGCGCTCGTCCATGGCGCGATAGCCCTCGGCCACCTCCGAGAGCGGCAACGTCAGGTCGAAGACCTGGCCGGGATCGATCTCGCCGTTCCAGATGAGCTCGATCAGCTCGGGCAGGAACCGCCGGACCGGCGCGGGTCCTCCGCGCAGGCCGACCTGAGGGCCGAACAGCTCGCGGGCACCGAGCTCGACGCCGTGGGGTACGCCGACGTACCCGACCGTCCCACCGGGCCGGGCCGACTGGATGGCCTGCCGGAACGACTCTTCGGTGCCGACGCACTCCAGCACCGAGTCGGCCCCCACGCCGTCCGTCAGGTCCTGGATGCGGGCGATGCCCTCGTCGCCGCGCTCCTCGACGATGTCGGTGGCGCCGAACTCCCGCGCGAGCCGCTGCCGGTCGGCGTGGCGACTGAACACGATCACCCGCTCGGCACCCAGCCGGCTCGCTGCCAACGTCCCGAGGAGCCCCACGGCGCCGTCCCCGACCACGGCCGCCACCGTGCCGGGCCCGACGCCGGCCGCCGTGGCGGCGAACCAGCCCGTGCCCAGGACGTCGGAAGCGCTCAGCAGGCTCGGCACCAGCGCGTCGTCGGGCACTTCGGGCGTGGCCACCAGCGTCCCGTCGGCGAGGGGCACGCGGAGCAGCTGCGCCTGGGCTCCCTCGGAGCCGATCGAGCGCGCGTCGACACAGGCGCTCTGGAAGCCGGCCCGGCAGTGCGGGCAGGTGTTGTCCGAGGCGATGAAGCCGCCGACGACGAACTGGCCGATCCGGACCGAAGTCACGTCGGCGCCGACCACCACCACGGTGCCGGTGTACTCGTGCCCGATCGGGGCGGGACCGCGGCGATTCTGGAGCCCGCGATAGGGCCAGAGATCGGAGCCGCAGACGCAGGCCGCCGCCACCTCGATGATCGCGTCGGTCGCCTCGACGATGCGCGGGTCCTCGCGCTCCTCGAAGCGGACGTCGTGTGGCCCGTGCAGAACGGCTCCGTACATGACTCCCCTGTTCCCGTCTACGGCGAGGTGATGTCGTGCGCCTCCGGCCAGCGTAGAGCGGCATGCCTGCGCCGTCGGGCCCAAGGTCATCGCCCAGGTGGCGCAGGACCGCGGAAACCGCCGGGCAACGCACCTACCGTCGAAGGTGAGGGCCGACGAGGAGGTGATCGGCGATGCTGCGCTGGCGACTTCTCGGCGTCTCGATCACGGCCGACTGGACCTGGCTCCTGATCATGGGGCTGCTGGCGTGGTCCCTCGGCGGCGCGGCCTTCCCCGATCGGTACCCCGGCCTCGACCCGGCGACGTACGCCGTGATGGGCGTCGCTGCCGCCGTGCTCCTGTTCGGATCGGTGCTCGCCCACGAGCTGTGCCACACGCTCGTCGCCCGCCGAGACGGCGTGGTCGTCAAGGACATCCGGCTGTTCCTCTTCGGCGGCGCGTCGGAGGCCGCGGGGCCGCTGCCGGGTCCGGGCGCCGAACTGCGGATGGTCGCGGCCGGTCCCCTGTGCACGGCCGGCCTGGCCGCGGCGTTCCTGGCGAGCGCCGAGGCGACGCGGGTGCTCGGCGTGTCGGTGTCCGTCGTCGGCGTCCTGGGGTATATCGGCGAGCTCAACCTCGTCCTGCTCGCCTTCAACCTGCTGCCCGCGCTGCCCCTGGACGGCGGACGCCTCTTGCACTCGTGGCTGTGGCACCGCTGCGGAAGCTCGGCCGCGGCCACCCTGCGCGCGGGACTGGCGAGCCGCGCGATCGCCGGAGGGATCCTGGTTCTGGGCGTCCTCTACGTGTCGGGCGGCATCGGGATGGGCGTCTGGCTCGTGATCATGGGCGGCTACCTCCTCCTCATCGGACAGCGGGAGCAGCTCGCGGCGCGCGCCGAGCTGTCGTACGGCGATCTGACCGTCGCCGACGTGATGACGACGTCAGTGGTCACCGTGTCTCCCGAGATGACGGTCGCCGAGCTCGCCGACCTCCTCCGCCAGGCTCCCTCGCATCCGGTGTACCCGGTCAGGGAGCAGGGACGGCTGGTCGGCGTCCTGGTACTGAGGACGGCCGGACGGGTCCCGCTCGAACGTCGTGCCGAGGTCACGATCCGCGACCTCATGCTGACGGGCGAGGCCGCCCCTTCCGTGCGTGCAGACCTCTTCGTCCGAGCCGCCGTGCAAGTGCTGGCGAGCGAGCCCGGGCGCGCTGCGGTGGTCGACGACGAGGACCACCTCGTCGGCCTGATCTCCCGGACGGACCTGACCCGCCTGGTCGCCCGCACACCCGTTGTCGGCCCTGCCGTCGGCTCCGTCTGACACACCTCGCAGCGGCCGACAGCCGGCCCGCTCGCTCAGGCGAGGGACTGACCGGACGACGGCACGGTCGGCGAGGTCGACGGTGCGGGAGGTTCCAGCTGGGCGACCAGGTGGCCACGCCAGTCGCCGTCCACGTCACGCTGGGCGTCGGTCTCACAGGGTCCGCTCACGCGATACCCCAGGGCCAGGATGTCGCGCAGAACGCGCTCCGCGGCATGCGCGGCCTGCTCTGGGTGGAGGAACCGGTCGTGGGTCCAGGCCGTGACCAGGACCCCGTCGGGCCCGCTGCGCACCTCCCAGTCGTCGCGCACGCCCCGGCTCGGGCCGTCGATCCGGAAGTACTCGTCGACTCTGGTGCTCACCCCGCGATCCTGCGCGCGAGCCGGGCCGGCGCACGAGGGACCAAGGACATCGAGTGCGTGGCCAAAGCCGGTCCCGGCGCCGTACGCGGCTTCCTAGCGTGGACGTGGATCTCGAACACCACGCTGGAGGGTGCACCGATGCCCGCAACGACGTCCCCGTCTCGCCCCGACCTCACGCAGGTCGCCCCGACCGCTGCCGCTCGGATCGTCGCCGGCGTCAAGGTGTACGGCGCCGGGCCGACCGCCGTACGAGCCCTCGACGGCGTCGAGGCGGAGTTCGCCAGCGGCGAGTTCTGCGCGATCATGGGCCCCTCCGGATCGGGCAAGTCGACGCTGCTGCACTGCCTGGCGGCCCTGGACCGGCTCACGTCGGGACAGGTCTTCATCGAGGACGTCGAGGTCGGCAGTCTCAAGGACAAGGCGCTGACCGTGCTCCGCCGCGAGCGGATCGGCTTCGTCTTCCAGTCCTACAACCTGGTCCCGACGCTCGACGCCCGGCAGAACATCCTGCTTCCGCTCACCCTCGCGGGACGTCACCCCGAGCAGAGCTGGTTCGACACCCTGGTCGAGGGGCTGGGCCTCCAGGACCGGCTCCGGCACCGCCCCGACGAGCTCTCGGGAGGCCAGCAGCAACGCGTCGCGATGGGGCGGGCCCTGATCACGCGGCCGGCCCTGGTCTTCGCCGACGAGCCGACCGGGAACCTGGACTCGAAGTCCGCGACGGACCTCCTCGGGCAGATGCGCTCGACCGTCGACCAGATGGGCCAGACCGTCGTCATGGTCACCCACGACGCCCGGGCCGCGTCGTACGCCGATCGCGTGCTGTTCCTCGCCGACGGACGGATCGTGCACGAGCTGCCCTCGCCCACCACCGACACCGTGCTCGACGCGATCCGGCACCTGGGCGGCTGACCCATGTGGCGGATCACCCTCCCCGGCCTGCTCGCGCACAAGGTCCGCTACGCACTGACCGCGCTCGCGGTCGTGCTCGGCGTCGCCTTCATCGCGGGCACGCTGATCTTCACCGACACCATCAAGCGCACGTTCGACGGATTGTTCGACGACGTCTACCAGAACACCGCGGCCGTGGTCCGCGCCGAGCAGCCAGTGACGTCGGCGTCCAACTTCACCGACCAGCGCCGCTGGATCGACGCCGCCCTCGTGCGCGACGTACGCCGGGTGCCCGGGGTGGCGCAGGCGGAGCCGGGAGTCGGCGGCTACGCCCAGCTCGTCGGCCGGGACGGCAAGGCCATCGGCAACCCCGCAGCGGGTGCGCCCACGCTGGGCGAGGCGTGGTCGTCGGGTGCCGACTCGATGCAGCCCTACCGGTTCCTGCCCGGCGGGAGGCCACCTGCCACGGCAGACGAGGTCGCGATCGACAAGCACTCGGCGGACGTCGGCCATCTCGCGGTCGGTGACCGCGTGGTGGTGCTCACCAAGCGCGCTCCACGCGAGTACACGATCACCGGCATCGTCCGCTGGGGTACGGCGGACAGCCCGCTCGGCGCCTCGATCACGCTCTTCGACCTGCCCACGGCCGAGCGCGTGCTCACCGCACCCGGGAAGGTCAACGAGATCGACGTCGCCGCCGAGAACGGCGTCTCCCAGCAGGAGCTGGTCGACCGGATCCGGTCGTCGTTGGCGACTCCTCACCTCGAGGTCGTCACCGGCGCGAAGGTGATCGAGGAAGGACAGTCGGGGATCCGTAAGGCCCTCACCTTCTTCGACACGTTCCTGTTCGTGTTCGCGGGCGTGGCGCTCTTCGTCGGGTCCTTCCTGATCTTCAACACGTTCTCGATCGTCGTCGCCCAGCGCATGCGCGAGCTGGCCCTCCTCCGGGCGGTGGGCGCCGGCCGCGCGCAGGTGATGAGATCGGTCCTCGGGGAGTCCCTGGCGATCGGCCTGGTCGCCTCGCTGATCGGGTTGGGCGCGGGTGTCGCGCTGGCCGTCGGTCTGCGCGGACTGCTCACGCTCCTCGGCTTCGGCATCCCGGCGGCCGGCCTGACCGTGCTCCCGAGGACCGTCGTGGTGAGTGTCTTCGTCGGCACCCTGATCACGCTGCTCGCGGCGCTGGTCCCGGCGTGGAAGGCCGGGCGCATCGCACCCGTCGCCGCGCTCCGCACCGCGACTGTCGGCGAGGAGACCCGGAAGGTACGCCGGACCGTCAGCAGCTCGCTGGTCCTCGCGGTCGGCACGTCCCTGCTGCTCCTCGGCCTCTTCGCCGACGTCCCACATCGGATCGCGTACGTCGGTGCCGGCGCGGCCGTGCTGTTCGTCGGCGTCGCCGTGGCCGGTCCGCTCATCAGCAGGCCCCTGAGCCGGGTCCTCGGGGCCCCGCTGCGCTGGCTCGGACCGGCCGGGCTGCTCGCGCGGAGCAACGCGATGCAGAGCCCGAAGCGCACCTCGGCTGCGGCCGCCGCGCTGATGGTCGGGGTGTCGCTGGTCGCGCTGATCGCCGTGATGGCGTCGTCGACGAAGGCATCGGTGGCCTCGGTGATTGACTCCTCGATGCGGGCGGACTTCGTGATCGGCGGAGGACAGCCGGGTGGGGCGTCGGGCTTCAGCCCCTCACTGCAGCGCACGATCACCGCCCTGCCGCAGATCGAGTCCGCGACCGGCGTTCGCTCCGGCACGATCCGGGTCGGCGGCTCCACGACGCTGGTGCTCGCGGTCGACCCGCGCCACGTCGACGATCTCTTCGACGTCGACGTGCGTCAGGGCAGCTTCTCGGACCTCGGCCCGCAGCAGATCGCGATCTCGCAGCAGGTCGCCGATAGCCGCCACCTAGCGGTCGGGGACCGGATTCCGGTCGCCTTCACGACCACCGGGGCCCAGACGTTCACCGTCGGGGTCGTCTACGGCGCCCGCCAGCTGGCCGGCGACTACGTGCTCCCGCTGGCGGCCGCCGAGCGGAACTTCACCTCGCAGCTCGACTTCCAGGTGTACGCGAAGCTCGCTCCAGGCGTGTCGGCCTCAGCCGGGAGGTCTGCGATCGAGCGGGTCATCGCCGACTACCCGAACGCGACATTGATGGACCGCACCCAGTACAAGCACGAGCAGGAGGCGCAGATCGACCAGCTGCTCAACCTCATGTACGGCCTGCTCGGACTCGCCCTGGTGATCGCCCTGGTGGGGATCGCGAACACGCTGGCGCTCTCGATCTACGAGCGCACGCACGAGCTCGGGCTGCTCCGTGCGGTCGGGATGACCAGACCGCAGCTGCGGCGTTCGGTGCGTGCCGAGGCCGTGATCATCGCGCTTCTCGGAACCGTCGAGGGTCTGGCGCTCGGGACCCTGCTCGGCTGGGCCGTGGTGCGGGCCCTGCACTCCCAGGGCGTCACGATCCTCTCCGTCCCGGTGACCCAGCTGGCGGTCGTGGCCGTCCTGGCGGCGGCTGCGGGCGTCGTCGCTGCGACCGCCCCGGGGCGCCGCGCGGCTCGCCTCGACGTGCTCGCCGCGATCAGCCGGCACTGACCGGGCGGAGGATCACCCCAGACGAGGGGCGAGGACGATGTCGAAGTCGATCCTCGCCCAGGGTCCGACGACCTCGCGTCCGTCGGGGGTGGGCGTGTTCGGCAGCTGCTGGTGCACGTCGACGAGCAGCGACTCGCGGACGCCGAAGACGCTGTCGGAGTCGAGGTAGGCGTCGCCACGCGGGAAGACGTGGGTCACCAGCGTGCGGTGCCCCTCCGCCTCGACCATCAGGTGCAGGTGCGAGGCGCGCATGGGCGACCGACCCGTGGCACGCAGGAGCTCGCCGACCGGTCCGTCGTCCGGGATCGGGTACGGCGTGGGGGTCACCGCCCAGAAGCGGTAGCCGCCCTCGTCGTCGGTGTGGAGATGACCGCGGCCGGCGACCCGCTCGTCGCCGTACTGCACGTCGTACAGCCCGTCGGCGTCGGCCTCCCACACCTCGAGCCGGGCGCCGGCGATCGGCGCTCCCTCGATGTCGCGTACGACACCCTCGACCCAGCACGGCTCGCCCGCCGCACCGCCGGCGACGTCCCCTCCGAGCCCGACGTCCGGCGAGCCCTCCACGAAGAACGGCCCGAACACCGTCGCCTCCGTGGCATCGGCGTAGGCCTCGTTGTTGATGGTGATCGTCTGCATCGACGCGCCCAGCACGTCCGAGAGCAGGATGAACTCCTGGCGCCGTACGTCGGTGATGTGGCCGACGTCGGTGAGGAAGTCGACGGTGCGCCTCCACTCCTCCTCGGTCAGCCGGGTCTCGCGCAGGAAGGCGTGGAGATGCCGGGTCAGCGCCTCGACCAGCTCGCGGGTGCGGGGGTCCGGCGTACCGGCGAACGACGCCACGACCCGCTCGACCAGATCCGCCTCCCGCCCCTGCTGCTCGGCGGAGATCTCGCTCATGTCGGCTCCTTCCCTTCCCACGCCGCCTCGAGGAGGGCGGTGACCACGTCGCCCGTGACCGGCACCGGGTTGTCGGACGGGGCCGCGTCGAGGATCGGAGCCACCGCGCGCGGGAGGTCGTCGGCGCTCAGCCCGAGGTCGCGCAGCGCACGTGGCACGCCGAGTGAGTCGCGCAGGTCGAGCAGGCCGGACAGGGCCGTGTCGGAGCCGAACGCCGACGCGAGGCGTCGGTCGATGTCGGGAACGGCTGGCGCGTTCAGCGCCAGGACGTGGGGCAGCACCGCGGCGTGCGTCTCGGCGTGCGGCAGTCCGAACAGGCCGCCGAGCACGTGGCAGATCTTGTGGTGCAGCCCCGATCCGGCGGAGGCGAAGGCGACGGCGGCGAGGTAGGCGCCGAGAAGCGCCTGCTCCCGGCCCGCGAGCTCCGTCGGCTCGGCGACGACGCGGGGCAGACCTTCGCGCAGCGTGCGGATCCCCTCCAGTGCGAGCGCCTGGTCGATCGGGTCGACCCGCGGGCCCCACATCGCGTCGACGCAGTGCGCGACGGCGTTCATCCCCGAGGCTGCGCTGGCCGGGACGGGCAGGCCGAGGGTGAGGCTCGCGTCGTACACCACGCAGCGCGGTAGTGCCCTCAGGTCGGTTCCGGTGGTCTTGGCGCCGTGCTCGGTGAGCCCCCACACGTCGGTCGCCTCCGAGCCGGCGTACGTCGTGGGAACGGCGACGATCGGCAGGCCGGTGGTGATCGCGATCGCCTTGGCGAGCCCGGTGGTCGAGCCTCCGCCGACGCAGACCAGGGCGTCCGCGTCGTGCTCGGTGGCACTTGCCCGGGCGCGCTCGGCGTTCTCGACGGGCACGTGCATCACGACGTCGGTCTGCCAGTGGGCGACGGGTACGCCTGACAGCACCGGCTCGGCGCGGTCTCGGTCGGACGCGATCGCCAGCACGCGGGCCGCGCCCAGTCGACGTACCTCGTCTGAGACGGCCTCTGCGGCGGCACCCGTCGCGAACCGGACCCGCTGCGCCGGCCAGTCGTGCGTGAGGTTCACGACACCTTGCTACCGCACCACCGGTCTCCGCGGAAAGGCGAGATCGGTGGTTGACGAGGCCGCGGCAGTCGGTGGTTGAGGAGGGCGACGTCGCCGGTGGTTGAGGAGGGCCCTCTGGGGGCCCGTCTCGAAACCACCTTCCAGTTTCCTGTGGTCGCTCTTGAGATAGACGATTCACGCGGTTGCCGTTGCTTCTTGGCTGGAGGGGCGTCCCGACCGCCGAGCCTGTGTTGCGGTGGCTTGGGGGTGCTCGCTGGGCTACTAGCCCCACGTTGAGCCCCTTCTTCGGCCTCCGGTTCGCAGGTTCTCTGGTGGTCTCCCGTCTCGCCTCTTGGGCAATCCGGGCTGTTTGGGGGTCGTTCTGTCGGTGGTGGCTGGTGTCATCTTGGTATGGGTATCCCGGACAGCGCAGCGAGTGGAGCGACACCGTCGCACCCGCTGATGACTGCGGTCGCCGGGATCCACGCAGCTCTCGACGAGGTGACTGCTTCGGGGGTCGACCCGCTATATGTGTCGACGCGGGACAAGAAGTCGCTGCTGGTCGGACTGACCCGTCTGCAGGCTCGGGTGGCCGCTCTGCGGGCCGAGGTGCTGGCGGTGGCCGAGGACGTCGCCGTGGAGACGGCGGACCGGACCGCGGCGACGTGGCTGGCGACCGAGGCCCGCGTGGAGGTGCGGGACGTCCTGGCGGCGGAGCGGCTGGGTGGCCGGTTGCGGCATCACTGGCCCGCGGTCGCAGCGGCTGCGAAGGACGGTGCGATCTCGTGGGAGCAGGCCCAGATCATCACCGGTGCCCTCAACCAGCTCCCGTCCGATCTCGACACGGAGCTGGTGGGCAAGGCCGAGGCCCATCTGGTCACCGAGGCCGGCCAGTTCGGACCCCGCCCGCTACGCCGCCTGGCCCGCAAGATCCTCGACGTGATCGCGCCGGACCTGGCCGACGCCCACGAACACGCCCTCCTCCTGGCCGAGGAAGACCGAGCCCGCGCCAACACGCGCCTGTCGTTCCGGCGTCGCGGGGACGGCACCACCGACCTCCACGGACGACTCCCCGACCCGATCGCCAACCGGCTCCGGGTCTACCTCGAGGCCTACACCTCACCGAGACGCCACCTCACCCAGCCCGAAACCGACACCGACAACCACACCGACAACCACACCGACAACGGATCGGTCGACCAGCTCCCCATCGCCCGCAGGCGGGGTGAGGCGTTCTGCGCCCTCCTCGAGCACCTCCCCGCGAACGGGCTACCCCGCTCGGGCGGGTCGGCCACCCAGATCCTGGTCGCCCTGGACCACGCCACGCTGGTGTCCCAGCTGGATGAGGCCGGTGTGGTGACGGGGGTGGCTCGGACCTCCACCGGGGACGACCTCACCCCCGGCCAAGCCCGACGGCTGGCCTGCAACGCCGGGATCATCCCCCACGTCCTCGGCGGCAAGTCCCAGATCCTCGACCAAGGCAGATCCAGACGCCTGTTCACCGGGCCGATCCGGATCGCCATGGACGTTCGCGACGGCGGATGTCGGGTCCGGGGCTGCGACATCCCACCCGCGTGGTGCGAAGCCCACCACCTCGACCCCTGGCACACCGGAGGCCGGACCAGCCTCGACAAAGGCGCACTGCTGTGCGCCCACCACCACCACACCATCCACGACCCCCGCTACACCGTCACCCACCACCCCAACGGCGACATCACCTTCCAGCGATGCGCGTGACCCCGCACCGCCTATCCGACCTTCACCTCCGCAGACTCCGCGGCGATGGGGTGCGCACCTGCGCCGACTCGGTGGGGTCGAGCGATGCCGAGGGCGGCGAGAGCTCCGAGCAGCGAGATGCCGGCGGCCGTGAGCAGTGCGGGCTCGTAGCCGGAAAGGGTCTGCGCGGGCGAGGCCAGCGAGCCGTGGGCGTCGAAGACCACGGTCACCACGGCGACCCCGGCGGCCTGTCCGATCTGTTGCACGGTGTTGAGCACTCCGGCTGCCCGGCCCAGCAGCGCGGGCGGCGCGGCGTTCAGTCCGGCAGCGGATGCCGAGGGCAGCGCCATCGAGATCCCGACCCCAGCCACGACGAACGGCGCCACGAACGCGCCGTACGCCGCATGCGTGTGGGCCTCGTGCAGGAGCCAGACGAAGCCGCCCGCTTGCAGCAGCAGCCCTGGCGCCGCCAGAGCACGTGCGCCGATCCGGTCCACCAGCTGCCCCGCGATCGGGGCGACCAGGAGGGGGGTCATCGTCCACGGCAGGAAGCGCACGCCGGTGCCCCAGGGCGAGTCGCCGCGCGAGACCTGGAAGAACTCACTGGTGACGTACGCCGTCGCGAAGATCGACGCCGCCATCAGGAACTGGGTGGACGACGCCGCGGTGAACACCCGCGAACGGAACAGCGTGAGCGGCACCATCGGCTCCGGGGCGACCGCCTGCCACGCGACGAACCCCGCCAGCAGGACCACGCCGAGCACCAGCGCCACGACGACCTCGCCGGATCGCCAGCCGGCGTCCGGCGCACGCAGCACACCCCAGACCAGCGCGCCCATCGCTCCGGAGGCGGTGACCATGCCCAGGGGGTCGAGCCGCGTACGCGGGCCGTAGGTCACCGGCAGGATCCGCAGGACGGCGACCGCCGCGGCCAGGCCGAGCGGCACGTTCACCCAGAAGATCCAGTGCCAGTCCAGGCCCTAGGTGACCGCGCCGCCGACCAGGGGGCCGGACGCGACGCCGAGCCCCGCGACGCCGCCCCAGATCCCGACGACCGCACCGCGCCGCTCGGCCGGGAACGACGACGTGAGCAGGGTCAGTCCGAGCGGCATCACGATGGCGGCGCCGAGACCCTGGACGGCGCGGAAGGCGATCAGCTCACCTAGCCCCGGCGCCAAGGCACATGCGGCCGAGGCGAGGCTGAACAGCACCAGCCCCGCGGCGTACACCCGCGTGCGGCCGAGGCGGTCGCCGAGTGCGGAGGCGGTGATGATGCCCGCGGCGAAGGTGAGGGCGTAGGCGTTGATGATCCACGGCAGCGAGCCGGCGCCGCCGCCGAGGTCGGCGTGGATCGAGGGCAGCGCGGTGACCACGACGAGCGCGTCGAGGGTCACGAGCAGGTAGGCGCCCGCGGTCAGCAGCACCGTCAGGCGCGACCTCGACGGGTGCTCGATGGAAGACATGACAGCTCCTTGTCCCGCCGGGACCAGGTGTCGCCGGCGTACGACCAGGCAGACGGGAGGTACGCCGCGAACTGGGCGGCCGCCGACCGCCCAGTTCCGGGACTTGCGGACGTCTACCCATCGAGCAGGCCCGTCGGTGGTCTGCGAGAGGGTCGAGGAGAAGCGAAGGTGAGGACATGTCGACAGAGCTGCTCTCGCTCGCACGCGCGGGCGACGAGGCCGCGTTCGGCGAGCTGGTGGCGCCGTTCCGTCGCGAGCTGCAGGTGCACTGCTACCGCATCCTGGGCTCGCTGCAGGACGCCGAGGACGCCCTGCAGGAGACCCTGCTGTCCGCGTGGCGCGGCCTCGCTGCGTTCGAGGAGCGATCCTCGGTGCGCACCTGGCTCTACCGCATCGCGACCAACCGCAGTCTCGACGCGATCCGTGCGACCGCCCGCCGGGACGTCGACGTGAGCCCGGTGATCAACGGCCTGACCGCGCCGGAGCCCACGAGGTACGGCGAGGTCCCCTGGCTCACGCCGTACCCCGACGAGCTGGCCGAGGTGCCCGACCCGACTCCGGGGCCCGAGGCGGTCGTGGAGCAGGAGGAGGCGATGTCGCTGGCGTTCGTCACGGCGCTCCAACTGCTGCCGCCGCGGCAGCGGGCCGCGCTGATCCTGCGCGACGTGCTGGGCTACCGCGCCGCCGAGGCCGCCGAGATCCTCGACACGACGGTGGAGTCGGTCACCAGCGCGCTCAAGCGGGCGCGGGCCACCCTCGAGGCCGACCGTGCCCTGGCCGACCACCGGGCCCAGGCGCCGGCGCCCGAGCCGGGCTCACCGGAGGAGCGGCGCCTGGTGGCGGCGTACGTCGACGCCTTCTCGACCCACGACGTCTCCAAGCTGGTCGAGATCCTCAGCGACGACGTCTGGCTGCGGATGCCGCCGCTGCCGTTCGAGTACCACGGCCGCGACGCGGCGATCGCGTTCTTCGAGGCCGTGGTCCATCCGCGCGGGCGCACGCTCCGGTTCGTACACACGCGGGCCAACGGCTGCCCGGCCAGCGGGATGTACGCACTCGACGCGGCCACGGGAGTCTGGCGGGCCAACGGCCTGGTCGTCGTCCGCCTCGCCGGTGACCGCGTCTGCGAGGTCACCCGCTTCGAGGCGGGGGTGATGCCGAGCTTCGGGCTGCCGCGGATCCTCGGATGAGACGGCCCCTCTAGGCTCCCGGGCATGACCGGGTTGCAGATCGTGCTGGGCGCGGTCTGCGTGCTCCTGCTGGTCTGGCTCGTCGTGCTGGTCGTGATCGACCGGCAGCCCAACGACTACCTGTACGCCGCGCTCGCGCTGGTCGAGGTCGGGCTGGTCGCGCAGCTCGTCATCGGGCTGGTGATGGTCTCCGGGGAGCACGGCGGGGTCAACGTCGCGGCGTACGTCGGCTACCTCGTCGGCTCGCTGCTGATCCTGCCCGCCGGCTTCGTGTGGTCGGTCGGCGAGCGATCCCGCTCGGGCACCGGTGTCCTGCTGGTCGCCGTCTTCGTCATCCCGGTGCTGTTCCTCCGCCTCCACCAGCTGTGGGGCGCCCGGTGACCGGCCCGACCCGTTCGACGCGCACCGGCGTGGGCCGGGTGCTGGTGTTCGTCTACGGGCTCTTCGCGCTCGCTGCGACGGCTCGCGCCCTGGTGCAGCTGGCGACCCAGGCCTCGCAGGCACCGGTGGCGTACTCGCTCTCGCTCTTCTCCGGGATCGTCTACATCGTGGCCACCTGGGCCCTCGCGACCGAGCGTCGGACGATCGCCCTGGTCACGATCTGCGTGGAGCTGACCGGCGTGCTGGTGATCGGCACCCTCGGCCACCCGTCGGACATCGACAAGGCCAGCGTCTGGTCCGACTACGGCAACGGCTACGGGTTCGTGCCGCTCGTGCTGCCCCTCGTCGGTCTGTGGTGGCTCTGGCGCCTGAACGCCGACCGGGACAAGACGAGCTCTCCCGAGAGCTGAGAGGTCAGCCGAACTCCACCAGGGCGCGGCCGCCGACGCCGCGACGCATCCGGTCGAACGCGTCGGGCACGTCGGCGAGGGCGATCCGGTCGGTGATCGTCGCGGCAGGGTCGAGCCGACCGGCGGCGACGTGCTCGAGGAGCCGCGGGATGTCGCGGCGCGGGTCGCTGTTGCCGTAGACGCTGCTGACGAGGGTCCGCGAGAAGTGGAAGAGCTCCAGCGGGTTGAAGGACACCTGCTGCTCGGAGGATCCGACCCCGACGACGACGCAGGTGCCGCCGCGGCGGACGGCGCTCCAGGCCTGGCGGATCGTGGTCGCCGACCCGACACACTCCAGCGCCCGGTCCGCCCCGCGCCCGTCGGTGAGCGCTCGCACCTGCCGGGCCAGCTCCGGGGAGGCGACCAGGAAGTCGGTCGCGCCGGCGGTCCGCGCGAGGTCCTCCTTGGTCGGCGAGAGGTCCACCGCGATGATCCGGGCCGCCCCGGCCAGCCTCGCCCCCGAGACCGCCGAGAGCCCGACCCCACCCAGGCCGATCACCAGCACGGAGTCTCCCGGCTGCACGCCCGCGGCGTTCGTGGCCGCGCCGACCCCGGTCAGGATCGCGCAGCCGAGCAGGGCCGCCTCGGCCAGCGGGACGTCGTCCGGCAGGGGTACGACGGCCGCTCCGGGCACCACCACCTCCTCGGCCATCGCACCCAGACCGAGGCAGGCCTGGACCGGCGTCCCGTCGGCCAGCGTCCCGCCCGGCGTACCCGTCCTGCCCTCGATCGTCGAGCACAGCCAGGTCTCACCTCGACCGCAGTGCCAGCACGCGTCGCAGGGGACAGCCCAGTTCAGGACGACGTGGGCACCCACCGCGACCCCGGCTCCGGGCCCGGCGTCGGTCACCACGCCGGACGCCTCGTGCCCCAGCACCAGCGGGTACGTCGGACGCAGGGTGCCGTCGACCATCGACAGATCGGAGTGGCACACGCCGACCCCGGCGATGCGCACCCGCACGTCCTCCGCGCCCATCGGACGCAGCTCGACGTCCGTGACCGTCAGCTCACCCGGACCGGTCGCGACCAGGGCCTGCGTCATGCCGCGACCCTACGGCGCGGCAGCTCGCCGTTCATCCTGCAGGCGCTGGAGGTACTCGAACGAGCGCACCACCAGGGCGTCGACCCCGTGGCTCGCCGTCGGCTCCACCGCCAGCGAGCTGTCGAGCGCGGCGAGCAGCGAGCGAGAAGAGCCCGACGCCGCCCGGGCAGCCGACGCGCACACCTCGGCGGCCGTCCGCACCGCTGCCGGGTCGAAGGTGAACACCGACTCGAACTCCCGGTCGTCCCCGGCGTCCTGCGACGGCACCTCCCAGGCCGTCAGTGCCACCGACAGCGACGGCGCCAGCACGACCACGGCCCACTCGCGCAGCAAGGGCGAGTCGGCCGGGAGCGGGACCTCGACCGGAGCGCCCGGGCCCCGCGCCGGCTCCGGGAAGTCGGCCAGCACGACGCACAGCGACGAGGTCCGGGCGATCTCCCCCCACCGTCCGGCGGCCTGGCGGAAGAAGCTCTCACGCTGGAAGGCGCCGAACACGACGGGCTTGGTGGCCCGCGCCATCGCCTCGTCCTCGATCGCCCGTGAGATCGCGACGAGCACGTCGCGTCGTAGCCGTCGCGACTCCACCTGCGGGTGGCGCTCGCGCACGGCGCTGTAGACCGACAGCGGGCCGGAGCTCACCTCGGTGCGCACCCGTGCGATGGCCTGGGCGAGCCGGACGCCGGACTCCTTGAGGGCGACGACGCGCTGGAGGCGGTCCACGTCGGCGACGTCGTAGGAACGCCGTCCACCCGCGGTGCGCTCGGGCACCGGGAAGTCGAACCGCGTCTCCCAGGCGCGGATCGCCTGCTGGGAGAGGCCCGTGCGCCGGGCCAGCTCGGCGATGCCGATCGTCACAGCCGGACCCTACCCACGTGCGGGTCAGTCGTCGCCAGACCCATCCGGGTCGGAGCCGGCACGAAGGGGGACGGTCTGCGCGTCGCGGAGTCGGTGGTCGTCGAACTCGTGCCCCTCCACCGGGTGGTCGAGTCCGACCTCCAGCTCGTGCTCGTGCTGAGCGTGGCGATGGGCCGCGGCCAGCTCGGCGGCGGTCGGGGCCGCCACGTTGTCGCCGTACACGAGGTGTGAGAGGCGGGTGCGCGCCCGGGCCGCACCGGTGTGCCGGGGCGGGATGCCGTTGCCGTCGGCCGACTCGGGCGCCGGGGTGGGCTCGACCCGCTGTCCGACCGCGAGGGAGTAGGCGCGCTCGGGAGACAGCTGCTCGTGTCGCTCCGAGTAGCCGCCCTCGGCCGAGCGCATGATGATGCCGCTCTCGAAGCCGTGCAGCAATCGGTCGTTGTCGGCACGCTGCAGACCGAGGCACCAGCGTCGGACGACGGCGAACACGATCAGCGGCAGGACGAAGACCGCCGTCCGCATGAAGTAGGTGATCGAGTTCAGGCTCCAGTGGAAGTGCGTGGCCAGGATGTCGTTGCCACCGGCGGCCCAGAAGAGCCCGTAGACCGTCATCAGGGCGGCCATGAACGCCGTCCGCGTGGGTGCGTTGCGAGGACGCTGGAGCACGTGGTGCTCCCGCTTGTCGCCAGTGATCCAGGCCTCGAGGAACGGCAGCAGGAGCACGACCGTGAACATCGCCACGGGCAGGATCTGGATCGGGAGCAGGATGTTCCAGGAGATGGTGTGCCCGAAGGCATGGGTCTCCCAGTTGGGCATGATCCGCAGGGCTCCGTCGGGCCAGCCCATGTACCAGTCGGGCTGCGACCCGGCGGTCACCTTCGACGGGTCGTAGGGTCCGTACCGCCAGATCGGGTTGATCGACAGCAGCGCACCCATCAGCGCCGTCACGCCGAACACCATGAAGAAGAACCCGCCGGCCTTGGCCATGTAGACCGGCATCATCGGGTAGCCCACGACGTTCTGCTCCGTGCGCCCCGGACCGGGCCACTGCGTGTGCTTGTGGAACACCAGCAGCACCATGTGCGCGCCGATCAGCGCCAGCAGCAGGCCCGGGATCAGCAGCACGTGCACGATGTAGAGACGCGGGATGATCACGTCGCCGGGAAACTCGCCCCCGAACAAGAAGAACGACAGGTACGTGCCGACCACCGGAGTGGCCTTGATGAACCCGTCGGCGGCCCGGAGCCCGGTGCCCGACAGTAGGTCGTCGGGCAGGGAGTAGCCGGTGAACCCCTCGATCGTCCCGAGCAGCAGGAGCAGCGCGCCGATCACCCAGTTCAGCTCGCGCGGCTTGCGGAACGCGCCGGTCAGGGCGACCCGGAGCAGGTGCACCATCATCGCGGCGATGAACAGCATCGCCGCCCAGTGGTGCATCTGGCGCACGAGCAGGCCGCCGCGGACGTCGAACGAGATGTTCAGCGTCGAGGCGAAGGCGTCGGACATCGGGACGCCGCGCAGCTGGGTGTAGGACCCCTGGTACGTCGTCTCCGACATGCTCGGCGTGAACCACAGCGTGAGGAACGTGCCGGTCATGAGCAGGACGACGAAGGACCACAGCGCGATCTCGCCGAGCATGAACGACCAGTGGTCGGGGAAGACCTTGCGCGCGAAGACCTTGGTCAGAGTGCCGACGCTGAGCCGCTCGTCGGCCCACTCGGCCGCAGCGCCGGCCCTGCTCGGCTTCCGCGCCGTCGCCGGCCGCCCGCTGTTGGTCTGCGCCACGCGCTCCGCGACGCGGGTGGTCCGCCTCTGGCCACCATCCGGATCGGGCACGACTGCTCCTTAGACATGCTGTGGAGTTCTACTTCGACAGTAAGTCGAAAACACCGTGAGCACAACGGGTGAGGAGATCCACCGTTACGGGCGGTCGATCTGTCACGATCACGACAGGCTCTCGAGAAAAGGCGGACCCCCATGCACCCACTCCCCCAACGCCTCGCAGCCGAGTTCTTCGGCACGTTCTGGCTGGTCTTCGGCGGCTGCGGCGCCGCCGTCTTCGCCGGATCCCACATCGGGTTCTACGGCGTGGCCCTCGCGTTCGGCCTCACCGTCTTGACCATGGCCTACGCCGTGGGTCACATCTCGGGCGGGCACTTCAACCCCGCCGTCACCGTCGGCGTCGCCATGGGCAAGCGGTTCGACTGGAAGGACGTGCCGGCGTACATCGTCACCCAGGTGGCCGCAGCGGTCGTCGCGGCCTTCGGCCTGTGGGTGATGGCCCACGGACGCTCGGGCTTCGACTCCACGAGCTCCGGCTTCGCGACCAACGGGTACGGCGATCGCTCACCCGACGGCTACGCCTGGTGGTCGGTGCTGCTCGTCGAGCTGGTGCTGACGGCGTTCTTCCTCTACGTCATCCTCGGGGTCACCGATACCCGCGCTCCCAAGGGCTTCGCACCGCTGGCGATCGGCCTGGCGCTGACCCTGATCCACCTGATCAGCATCCCGGTCTCCAACACGTCGGTGAACCCGGCCCGCTCGATCGGCCCGGCGCTGTTCGCCGGCGGGGATGCGATCGCCCAGCTGTGGCTGTTCATTCTGGCGCCGGTCGTCGGCGCCCTGATCGCCGGCGCGACGTACCTCACGCTGTTCGGCAGCGGTGAGGAGCCGGTCGCCCTGGAGGTCGCGACCGAGGGCTGAGCCTCCCGGCCCTCTGGGTCGTGTGCCTGTGCCCGCGCTCTAGCGCGGGCTCGGGCACACGACCCGCACCAGCGCGAACCCAGGTCAGGTCAGGTCAAGAACAGCAGGGGCTGCTCGAGCAGCCGCACCAGGTGGGAGAGCCAGCGTGCGGCCATCGCCCCGCTGATCCGCGAGGCGTCGCACGATAGAACGACGGTCAGCACGGTCCCGGGCACGACCGCGCCGTTCTCGACCACCGGCTGCTCCCGCAGCGCGCCGACCGTAAGCACGGCCGGGTGCCCGACGGTGGCGTCCAGGACGGCTTCGCCGACACCGTCGGTGCCGAGGTCGACGATGGTCACCGCGGCCGGCTCGAGCTCGGCCGAGGCCAGCTTGCCGTCGCGCGCCCGGGCTCCGACGTCGCTCAACGTCGTCGTCAGGGAGCTCACGGTCATCAGGTTGGCGACGCGGACGACGGGAGCCACCGGGCCGGCCTCGGTCCAGCGCAGCAGCGCGACGTCGGTCGGCGCGGCGACGTCGGTGCGCAGCGGCAGCCGACGGCTCGTGACCGCGACCGCCTTGACCACCAGCGCCGCCATCGAGACGGCCTCGACCTCGCTGAACACCGCGCTGAGCTGCTCGGCGCGCACGGTCTCGCGGACCTGGACCTGCCGAGGGACTCCCACGGGCCGGGCGGGCACCGTGCGCTGCTCGGCGACCAGCATCGTGTCGACCACGGCCGCGGCCACGGTGTCGGCCCAGTCGACCACCGCGCGGACGACCGGCTCGGCCGGCGGACTGCCCGTCGTCGCGCTCAGCGGATCGGTCGAGGCGGCCGCCACCAGGTCCTCGGCCGGCGGCACCTCGATGACTCCGGGCAGCACCGGCACGACCTCGACCGTGGCGTCCTCGAGGACCGGCGCCTCGTCCGCCGGGGCGTCGGTGATCGGCACGTGCTTGGCGGTGGTCTCGACGTCGGGGATCTCGTCGGCGGGGGTCTCGTGCGGGGGCCAGGTGGTCGCGTACAGCGGGTCTCCCGGCGGTACGGCGCGCAGGTGGGCCTGGGCGTCCGGCGCCTCGGGCGCGACGGCCAGCCCGAGCTCGACCATGAGGTGCTCGACGTCCTCGATGACCTCGCCGGGCGCGCCGAGCACCGCCAGCGGGGCACCGGGCTCGACCCGGTCGCCGGGTTCGACGAGCGGCTTGATCAGCACGCCCGGCTCGGCGACCTCGATGCTGACCAACGAGGTGTCGGTCTCGACGGTCGCGATGCTCTGGGCGCCCGCGAAGTCGCCGGACTCGTCGACCAGCCAGGCTGTGAGCGTGGCGACCGTCGGGTCGTCGGCCACCTCTGGCATGCGCAACACCCGCGCCACGTCGTCCCCCCAAGGACTGGTCAAGCCCGGCACCTGAACCATGGCCCCCCATAGCGACTCAGGCACTTGTCTTCGATTCGCAACCTAGCCCACCGAGGTACCCTCCGACACGCATCAACGGGCAGTTCGCTCGACGTGTCGCGCGACGTGTCGCGACCCGGAACCAGGTCCCCAGCCAGGAGGTGCCGCCACGCCGGCCACACGCCAGCTCTGCGCGGTGCTGGACGACGGACACGTCCTGACCGACCACGCCCACCGCCTCCCGGCGTGCGACACCGACCGGCGGTTGACCTCGCTGACGGCGCGAGCGGAAGCAGCCGGGGACCCCGCGGCGGTGCTGGTCGCACCGCAGCTCCAGGTCGGCGCGGAGCCCGTCACCCTCCTGAGCGTCTTCGCACCGCGACGCGCACGCGTGCCCGGTGTCTGGACACGCGTGACCGACCTCGCCGAGGACCCTGCCGTCGTCGAGGCACTGCTGCAGGTGGACGCCATCGCCGGCGGCCGCGAGGAGCCGCCGGCCCGACGGCCCGACTGGTTCCGGACCGCGTGGTACGACGAGGCCGAGGCCTGGGTGGACGACGTGCTCGCCCGCAGCGGACGGCGACGTACCGGCCCCGCACAGGCGACCAAGGCGTGGAGCATGTCGGCGGTGCTGCGGGTCCCCTGCGACCCCGCGCCGGTGTGGCTCAAGGCCTCGACGCACCACTTCCACGCCGAGCCGGCGCTCACCCGGCTCGTGGCCGACCTGGCTCCGGACTCCGCGCCCATCGTGGTCGAGACCGACGACGAGCGCGGCTGGCTGCTCACCGAGGACCTCGCGGGCGCCGACGAGGACGCCGCACCCGAGGGCGTCGGGGTCCTGACCGCGAGGACGGCGGCGACCCTGCAGCTGCGGAGCCTCGAGCGCCGCGCAGACCTCGAGGCGGCGGGTGCACCCGTGCGGGACCTGACCCGGACCGGTGCCGCCCTCGACGAGATCCTGACCGACGGGATCGAGCTCGGGCAGCTCACCGACGACGAGCGGACCGCGGCCCGCGCGGCCCGGGACGGCGCGCACGCGGTGCTGGCCGAGCTCGACGCGATCGGCCTCCCGGACACGCTGGTCCACGGCGACCTCCACACCGGCAACGTCGCGCATCACGACGGGGCGTTGGCGCTCTACGACTGGAGCGACGCCTGCATCTCGCACCCCTTCCTCGACGTCGTGCACCTCGGGTCGCGACTGCCCGACGACGAGCGGGCCGAGTCCCAGCAGGCGTTCGCCGACACCTGGCGGGCGGCGTACCCCGGGATCGACACGGACCGAGCGCTCACGCTGGCGGTCGACGCGAACCAGCTGTTCCAGATGGTGACCTTCGAGCAGATCTACCGCGCGCAGGAGGACGCGTCGTACTGGGAGATGAGCGGCGTGGTCGCCGACATGCTGCGCGAGCTGCCGGCGCGGTTCGGGTCGGCCGGTGGCAGGCGTGATCCCGGGGTGCCAGGATCGCCCGCGTGACGACCGGACCCGCCCAGGACGAGGCACGTCGGCTCCTCGGCCTGATCGAGGAGCTCGACCCGCGCATCCGCGCCGTGAACGCGGTGAACCCGCACGCCCTGGCCGAGGCGGAGAGCCTCGACCAGGAGGCCGCCGCCGGACACCTCCGCTCCCCGCTGCACGGCCGGGCGGTGCTGATCAAGGACAACGTCGAGACGGCGGGACTCGCCTCGACCGCCGGCTCGCTGGCGCTGGCCGAGACGCCGCCCCTGCGTGATGCTCCGCTGGTACGCCGGCTCCGCGAGGCCGGGATGGTCGTGCTCGGCAAGACCAACCTCAGCGAGTGGGCCAACATCCGCGACGAGCGGTCGACGTCCGGCTGGAGCGCGCACGGCGGGCTGACCCGCAACCCGTACGCCCTGAACCGCACCGCCTGGGGGTCCAGCTCGGGCAGTGGGGCGGCCGTCGCGGCCGGGTTCGCGGCGTACGCCGTCGGGACGGAGACCGACGGCTCGATCACCGCCCCCAGCGCGGCGTGCGGCCTGGTCGGGCTCAAGCCCACGGTGGGCCTGGTGCCGACCGAGGGCGTCGTGCCGATCTCGTGGACCCAGGACTCGCCCGGCCCGATGGCGCGCACCGTGGAAGAGGCCGCCGCACTGCTCGACGCGATGGCCGGGACCAGTACCGCCGACGACCTGGGTCGCAGTGTGCGCGGCCGGCGGGTCGGCGTACCGCGTGACGTGTGGGGGTCGGGTCCGGCAGCCGAGGCCGCGGCCGAGCGCGCCCTCTCCTCCCTGTCGCGGGCCGGCGTGGAGGTGGTGGACGGCATCTCGCTGCCGGCCCTGAAGGACCTCGACGGGGAGGCCGAGCTGACGGTGCTGCTGGTCGAGCTGAAGGTGGCGCTGGGGCGCTACCTCGCGGCGCGCGGTGGAGAGGTGCGGTCGCTGGCGGACGTGATCGCGTTCAACCGCGCGCACGCGGAGGAGGAGCTGCCGTGGTTCGGGCAGAGCCTCCTCGAGAAGGCCGAGGAGACCGAGGGCGTCGCGTCCGCGGCGTACCTCGAGAGCCTGGATGTGTGCACCGCCGCGGGGCTGGCCGAGCTGGACCGGGTGCTGGGCGAGCACGACCTGGACGCCCTGCTCGCACCGGCGATGGCCCCCGCCCCGCCGATCGACCTGGTCAACGGCGACCCCGGCGGCGAGGGACCGGGCTCGACGACGTCGAGCGCCCTGGCGGGGTCGCCGATCCTGACCGTCCCGCTCGAGCTCGCGCACGGGCTGCCCGTCGCGGTGGCGCTGTGGGGTGCGCGCGGCAGCGACGCCGGGCTGCTCCGGCTCGGTCTGGCGGTCGAGTCCGGGCGCGACCGCGCCTCGGGACCTCTCCCCGCGCCGACGTTCGCGGAATGGGTGTGACCGGTCGCGAGTTGCGGCCGGTATGAGTGAACCTTCAACCGACGATCTCGTGGGCGTGCTGCGCGCCTCCCACGAGCGCCTCTCGGCGGCGTTCGCCGGACTCGGGGAGCAGGACCTGACCCGGCAGTCCGCGTGCGACGAGTGGACGATCGCCCAGGTGGCCTCGCACCTCGGCTCGGGCACCGAGATCTTCCACCACTACCTGGACGCCGGCAGCCGCGGCGAGCCCGCGCCCGGCAACGAGCTCAACCAGCCCATCTGGGACGCCTGGAACGCCAGGCCGCCCGCCGAGCAGGTGCGCGACGCCCTGGCGGTCAACGCGGCGTTCCTCGAGGCCGTCGCGGACCTCGACGAGTCGCAGCGGGCGGCGTGGCGGCTCGAGCTGTACGGGATGGACCTCGACCTCGCGGCGTTCGTCCGGATGCGGATCAGCGAGCACGCCGTCCACACGTGGGACGTGACGTCGGCGCTCGACCCGGCCTCGACGCTGCCCGAGGACGCCGCCGCGCTGATCTCGGACGGGCTCGGCATGGTGGCGCAGTGGGGCGGGAAGGCGTCGGAGGAGCCGGCCTCGGTCGAGGTGCGGACGACCTCTCCGGAGCGCGCCTACCACCTCGACCTCGGGCCCTCCGGCGTCGTGCTGTCGCCGTCCCTCGACGACACCTCGGCGGCTTCGCTATCGCTGACCACCGAGGCGTTCGTGCGGTTGGTCTACGGGCGCCTCGACCGCGACCACACGCCGGCCACCGTCTCGGCCTCCGGCGTCGACCTCGACCTCCTCCGCCGGGCCTTCCCCGGCCTGTGAGATCTGCCCCTTGACGGGTAGTCCCTGACGTTCGGCACGCGTCTGCCGGCGTGTCGCGTACCCGAACGTCAGGGACTACCCGGATTTCTGGCCGACGCGTTCGCGGAGGCCTGCGGCGAGGCCGGCGATCGTCGAGGCGTCGAAGAACCCGCCGAAGGTCTCGGCGAGGCGCTTGCGACGGACCGGCGCCAGGCGAAGACGCAGCTGGACATGGGTGCCCGGGCCTTTCGGCCCGTCGTACGCCGTCAGCACGATCGCCCAGGAGCCGAACGTCCGGCCGCGCTGCGTGGTGTGCACCAGCGCGTGGGGCGGTTCCATGATCGCGACGGTGAAGGTCTCGTGCCGACCCCCCCAGTCCGGGATCACCGAGCCGACGTGGAGCTGCTGCAGGGCCGGGTCGACCTCGCGAAGCGCGCGGCGTCCCGGCGGGACGAGTCGCTCGACGGAGGCCGGGAGGTACCAGCCTGCGCGCTTCTTGCCGAGCTGGACGAACCACGGCCAGACGTCCTCCGGCGGCGCGGCCAGGTCGAAGGCGCGGTCCATCACGACATCCGCCCGCGGCACGAGGTCGTCACCAGGCAGCGCGCGGGCGACGTCCTCCGGCCCCGCCTCCACCGACTCGAACACTCACCCCTCCGCTCCGACTCTGCGCGCCGTTCGTGCCTGCGGTTTGGCACCAATCCGCAGGAAAACCCGCTACCAACCTGCGGTTTGCCACCAATCGGTGGGTGTCTTGTGGGCGGATCTATGCAAGGAGAGGGCCACCTCAGGCGGCGGGGCGGAGGGAGCGGCGGTGCTCCTGGGTCATCCGGGCCTGGAGGGCGCGGCGGACCTTGGGCCCGCCGGTGGTCGCCTGGTAGAGGCGCTTGAGCTGGCCGGGCAGGTTGCGCGGGGTGGTGGTGTCGAGCCAGCCGTTGGGCAGCGACAGGCGCACCACCTTGTGCCACGCGGAGTAGACCTGCTGCGGCAGCGGGCGGGCGCAGTACTCGAGGCCGTTGCGCTCGAAGAGGTCCTTCACCTTGGGCGCGATCTCGGCATACCGGTTGGACGGCAGATCGGGGAACAGGTGGTGCTCGATCTGGTGCGACAGGTTGCCGGTCATGATGTGCATCAGCTTGGAGCCGGAGATGTTGGCCGAGCCGAGCATCTGGCGGACGTACCACTGCGGCTTCGTCTCGCCCTCGATCGAGCGGGTCTCGAAGGTCTGCACGCCCTCGGGGAAGTGGCCGCACATGATCACCGAGTGCGACCACAGGTTGCGCACGGTGTTGGCGGTGAAGTTCGCGAGCGCGGTCGACAGGAACGAGCCGGTCACCATCGACAGCGCCGGGTGGACGACGTAGTCCTTGGTCACCTGGCGACGGATCTTGTTGCGCACCGCCTTGAACTCCGCGCGGAACTTCGGGTCCTTGGTCTTGCCACGCGCGATGGCGCCGCGGAACTCCAGGTCGTACGCCGCGATGCCGTACTCGAAGAAGAGGGCGTTGACGAAGTTCCACAGCGGCTGGCCCAGGTGCATCGGGTGCCAGGGCTGGTCCTCGTCGACGCGCATGATGCCGTAGCCGAGGTCGTTGTCCTTGCCGATGACGTTCGTGTAGTTGTGGTGGAGCTCGTTGTGCGCGTGCTTCCACTGGTCAGCAGGCGTCGCGGAGTCCCACTCCCAGGTGGTCGAGTGGATCTTGGGGTCGCGCATCCAGTCCCACTGACCGTGCAGGATGTTGTGCCCGATCTCCATGTTCTCCAGGATCTTGGCGATCGAGAGGCCGGCGGTCCCGACGACCCACGCCGGCGGGAAGAGCGAGGCGAGCAGCACGACCCGGCTGCCGAGCTCGAGCGAGCGCTGGGTCTTGATGACGCGGCGGATGTAGCGCGCGTCGCGCTCGCCGCGGGTGTCGATGACCGAGGCCCGGATCGCGTCGAGCTCCTTGGCCATCAGCTCGAGGTCCTCCGCGCTCAGGTGCGCGATGGGGTTGGTCTGGCCGATGGTCGCCTTCTTCTGGATGGTGGTCATCGTTCCTCCTCGTCGTCCCCGTACGGATCTGTCGGTGTCAGGTGTCGGTGTCAGTGGTCGATCTGGCACGGCCCGGCGGCCGCGTTGATGCAGGTCTGGATGGCGACGCCGTGGGCGCCGGTCTCGCCGGCCACGGCCGTGGTGATCTCACCGGTGCGCAGGTCGCGGACCGCGCCTTCGCGCAGCGGGAGCACGCAGGTGTAGCAGATGCCCATCCGGCATCCGCTCGGCATGAGGACGCCGGCCTCCTCGGCCTGCTCCAGGATCGGACGCGAGCCCGCGCAGTCGACCTCGACCCCCGAGCGGGAGAAGGTGACCGGGCCGCCCTCGCCCGTCGCGACCGTGGCGACGCGGAACTGCTCGGTGTACAGCGGCAGCCCGCGCTCGTCGTGGTGGGCGGAGAGAGCGTCGAGGAGCCCGCCCGGGCCGCACGCGAACGTCGTCCGCTCGTCGAGGTCGGGCACGAGGCTCTCGAGGTCGGCGAGGTCGAGGATCCCGTGCTCGTCGTCGTAGCGGGCGACGAGCCGGATCGCACCCGCGGCGGCGAGCCGACGGAGGTCCTCGGAGAAGATCGAGTCGGGCCGGCTCGGGGCGACGTGCACCACGACGATGTCGTACGCCGCGGAGCGCGGCAGGTGGAGCACGCCGCTGTCGGTCGAGGGGTAGAGGTTGCGCAGCATCCCGATCACGGGGGTGATGCCCGAGCCGGCGGTGACGAAGAGCAGCTTGCGCGGGCCGGACACGGGGAGGACGAACTCCCCGGTGGCCTGCTCGATGTGGAGCAGCGTCCCGGGCTTGGTGTGCCGCACGAGATAGGGGCTGACGTGCCCGTCGGGCACGGCCTTGACGGTGATCGAGATCCGGCCGTCGGCGCGGGGGCCGTGGGTCAGCGAGTAGGCCCGCCAGTTGCGTACGCCGTCGACGTCGACGCCGATCCGGACGTACTGCCCGGGCACGTGGCCCGCCCAGTCGGCGCCCGGCCGGATCACCAGCGTCGCGGCGTCCGCGGTCTCCGGGTGGACCGTCTCGACACGGCCCCGGAGCTCGGCCCCGGAGCGCAGCGGGGCGAACAGGTCGAGGAAGTCGCCGGGCACGAGCGGCGTCGTGGCCGCCTCGGCGAGCTTCAGAGCACGGGTCCGCCAGCGAGTCGCCGGCGCAGTCGTCGTGCTCATGCATCCAGCATGTCGTCAGGACTGGGTAGCGTTCCTGACCGACACACGTGAATCAGGGTGGCTCTTTTTGTTCATCCCGAACAATGTTGTGCCAGAGTAGCCCCGTGTCCACGCCCGAGATTCGCCCCACGACGCGGATCACCCTGGACCCACGCCTGCTGGACCTCCTGCGGCGACGTCTCCCGGAGGTCGCCACCCACACGATCGCGGCGATCACCGACGAGGTCCCGTCGTACGCCGGAGCCTTCGGCGGGCGAATGGGCGACAACGTCGAGAACGCCGTCCAGATGGCGCTCGCGGGCTTCCTCCGGCTGGCCGCACGCGGCCGCGTCCGCGACCAGGCCCAGCCCCTGTCGCCCGCGCTGGAGGGCGCCTACGCCCTCGGCCGCGGCGAGGCCCGCAGCGGGCGCAGCGCCGACGCGCTGCTGTCGGCCTACCGCGTCGGCGCCCGCGTCGCCTGGCGCGAGCTGGCCGAGACCGCGGTCACGGCCGGGGTCCCGGCCGACATGCTGGCCGACTTCGCCGAGCTCGTGTTCGCCTACATCGACGAGCTGTCCGCCGCGTCCGTGGCCGGGCACGCCGACGAGCTCGAGAGCAGTGCGCGCGCCCGGCAGGGCTACCTCGACCGGCTCGCCCTCGGGATCCTGCGCGGCGACCCGGCCGACGCGCTGGTCGCCGCCGCCGAGCGCGCCGACTGGGTGCCGCCCAAGACGCTGACCGCGGTGATCCTGCCCAGCGCCCAGGTGCGGCCGGTGCGCGGCCTGCTCGACGTCCGGACGCTGGTCTCGGTCGGCGAGCCGCCCACCCTCCCCGACGGGTACGGCGTCCTGCTCGTCCCGGACGCCGGAGGACGCGCCCGGGTCCGGCTGATGCTCAGCCTGCAGGGTCGCTCGGCCGTCGCCGGCCCGCCGCGGCCGTGGCTGGCCGCGGGCACGTCGTACCTCCGGGCGCTGCGGGCGCTCGACCTCCGGTCCCCCGACAGCGACGACGCGAGCTACGACACCGAGGAGCACCTCGCCGAGCTGGTCCTCGCCGCAGACCGGGAGGCCGTCGCAGACCTGCGGGCGCGGGTGCTGGCGCCGCTGTCCGAGCTGCGGCCGGCCACCCAGCAGAAGCTCGCCGAGACCCTGCGCGCCTGGCTGCTGCACCAGGGTCGTCGCGACGACATCGCCGCCGCGCTGTTCGTCCATCCGCAGACGGTGCGCTACCGCATGGGCCAGCTGCGCGAGCTGTACGGCGACCGGCTCGAGGACCCGGGCACGATCCGCGACCTGACCCTCGCCCTCGCCTGACCGCCTTCTTCGGGTTGTGTGCCTGAGCCCGCGCTATGGCGCGGGCTCAGGCACACGACCCATCCCACGGGGACGTCAGAGCGTCGAGAACGTCGCCTCGCCGCCGACCATCGTGAGCGCGACCGGCATCGCGCGGAGCGCGGCGCCGGCAGCAGCGGTGTCGGCGTACGGCGCGAGCGGGTCGGCGTCGAGCAGCACCAGGTCGGCCGGCATGCCGGCGTGGACGCTGCCGTGCCCGTCCACGCTGCCGGCCAGCGCCTCGCGGACCGTCAGCGCCTGCTCCGGGTGCCACGCCGGCCGGTCGTCGGCGCTTCGGTGTACGGCGGCCGCCATCGCCAGCCAGGGATCCAGGGGCGACACCGGCGCGTCGGAGCCGAGCGCGAGGGGCACCCCGGCCTCCACCATCCACCGGAACGCGAAGCAGCGGCCGCCGCGGTCCGGCCAGATCAGCTCGGTGACGTCGCGGTCGTCGAGCAGGTGCGCCGGCTGCATGCTGGCCCGCAGACCGAGCCGCGCCATGCTGCGCACCTCCGCCCGCGTGACCAGCTGGGCGTGCTCGATCGAGCCCGAGGCACCACTGCGGTCGTAGGCCTCGAGCGCCTCGCGCAGGGCCTGGTCGCCGATGGCGTGGGTGGCGACCTCGAGGCCGTGGTCGTGCGCGCGGTCGAGCAGGGCGGTCAGCTCGGCCAGGGTCTGGTTGGGGGCGCCGGCACCGGACCCGTCGGCGTACTCCTCGCAGCACCAGGCCGTCCGGGTGTTCAGCGAGCCGTCGCTGATGATCTTGAGGGGACCCATCGCGACCAGCTCCGACGAGCCCGGGAGCGGGTCACCGGTGCGCAGCCCCGCCGCGATGACGGCGTCGAGCCCGTCGGCGTACGTCGCCACGCGGACCCTGACCGGAGGGTCCCGCGGCTCCCAGTCGGCCGCGGTCTGGCCGCGCTCGAGGTCCACGATCCCGGTGATGCCGAGGGCCGCGGCGCGGTCGAGGGTACGGCGGAAGGCCGCCGGCGACAGGTCGGGCTCGAGCACCGCCTCGATCCGGGTGTAGGCGTCGTACCACTCGTTCTCGGCGACGACGCCCTCGCGCGGCGGCAGCCCGAGCCGCTCGAGCGCCCGCGAGTTCACCCAGCCGTGGTGCGCGTCGCCGGAGATCAGCACAACCGGGACGTCGGGCGCCACGGCGTCCAGCGCGGCCACCGTGGGGGCGGTCTGCCAGGTGCCGAGGCGGTGGCCGTACCCGACCAGCGGGCCCGGCTGCTCAGCCAGGTGGTCGCGCACCCGCGACACGACGTGCTCGGGCGACTCCGACCCGGACAGGTCGAGCCGTTCGCCGACCGCCGTCCACTGCGCGAGGTGCACGTGGGCGTCCCAGAGCCCCGGGATCAGCCAGCGCCCCTCGGCGTCGTACTCGTCGATGCCCAGCGGGCGCTCCAGCTCGTGCCCGATCGTGCGGACGACACCCTGCTCCACGACCACGTCCGCGGGCCCCGCCCACCCCGGACCTCGCCCCAGCTCGACGATCCGGGCGTTGCGGAGCACGAAGTCGGGCACGCGCCCAACCTAGGGCCAGATCACACGTGGCGGCGGGACTGCACCACCCGGAAGCGCGAGGCGACGTAGGCGCCATCGGTGTACGACGCGTTGGCCGCCGGGTTGGCGCCGGTGCCGTGGAAGTCGGAGTACGCCGCCGACTGGTTGACGAAGACGCCCCCGAGGAGGTTCTCGCTCAGCGCGACGCCCGCGTCGAGTGCGGCCTCGCGCATCTGCTCGACGACCTCCTCGGAGGTGGAGTACACCGCAGCGGTCATGGCGCCGTGCTCGCGCACGGTCGAGCCGAACAGCGCGATCGACTCCTCGGTGCCGGACGTCTCGATCAGGTAGGCGACCGGCCCGAAGCACTCCTGCTCGTAGACGTCGGCATCGGCGGCGCCCAGCCCGATCAGGGTGGGCGTCCGCACCGTCGCGTCGGGGTACGCCGGGTGGGCCACGGCCCGCGAGGCGACGTACACCGTGCCCTGGGCGCCAGCAGCCTCCAGCCGCGCGAGGACACCGTCGTTCACGACGCCGCCGAGCAGCTCGACCGCCCGGGCGTCCTCGCCCAGCAGCCGGTCGAACGCCGCGCCGATCCCGGCCGCGACCTCGGCGGGCGTCTTCGTCCCCTCGTCGGTCTCGATCCCGGCCGCCGGGAGGTAGATGTTCTGCGGGGCTGTGCACATCTGGCCTGTGTAGAGGGCGAACGAGAACGCGAGGTTCTGGCACATCGCGCCGAACGACGACGTCGAGTCGAGCACGATCGTGTTGACGCCGGCCTTCTCGGTGAAGACGACGGACTGTCGGGCGTTCTGCTCGAGCCAGTCGCCGAAGGCGTTGCCGCCCGTGTAGTCGATGAGCCGGATCTCGGGTCGCTGCGCCAGCGTCGCGGCGAGCCGGTCGGCGGGCTCCTCGGCGGCGAGGGTGACGAGGTCGGCGTCGAAACCGGCCTCGGCCAGCACCTCCTGGCAGACCTGCACCGTGATGGCCAGCGGGAGCACCGCCGACGGGTGCGGCTTGACCACGACGGCGTTGCCGGTGACCAGCGACGCGAAGAGCCCCGGCCAGGAGTTCCACGTCGGGAAGGTGTTGCAGCCGATGACCAGAGCCACGCCGCGCGGCACGACGGTGAAGGTCTTCTCCATCGTCAGCGGCACCTTGCCGGGCTTCTCCCACAGGGCGGTGCGCGGCGTCCGGGTCATCTCCACCCAGGCGTAGGCGATGGCCTCCAGCGCCCGGTCGAGCGCGTGGGCGCCGCCAGCCTGGAACGCCATCACGAAGGCCTGGCCGCTGGTGTGCTGCACGGCGTTCGCCAGCTCGAAGACCCGGGCGTGCAGCCGCTCCAGGATCTCGATGCACACGCCGGTGCGTCCTTCGGGGCCGGCGTCGCGCCAGTCGCGCATTCCCGCCCGGGCCGCGGCCAGCAGCGCGTCCACGTCGTGCGCGTGCGGGTAGGTGACGCCGAGTTCGAAGCCGTACGGCGACCGCTCGGTGGCCACGGTCCCCTCGCTGCCGGGAGTGCTGAGCGGGAACGCCGTCCCGAGCCAGGACTCGAACGCCGCCTTGCCCTCGGCGGCGGCGGACTCGCCGTACACCCGGGGCGAGGGGGACTCGTCGTACGCCGAGTAGTACTCACGCGAGGCACAGGCGGCGACCGCGGCGTCGAGCTTCTCGCGGTGCTTGTCGAAGAGCGGGCTGGTCATGGGCCAACCCTGACGGGTGTGACAGCACGAGGCAAACGCGTGGCCGAACCGTAATGAAGCGGTTCGCGACGATCGCGGATCCCCCGCCATCGCTCGGTAGGTTGGTGCGCATGAGCATGCGGGGACTTCTGGTCGCGCTGCTCTGCGGTGTCCTCGGAGTCGGGATCGGCGTCGTCGTCGCCCGAGCGGCCCAGCCCGGGACCTCCGAGACCGGCGACGCCCGCCCGGTGACGGCGGTGTCCCCCAGCGTGCCGCTCGACGAGCCGTCGACCCAGCGGACGCCGACGCCGGACATCACCTACGAGTCCCTCAGCCCGACCCTGCAGCTCCCCCCGCCCGACCACATGATCGGCAACGAGCTGGCGACCTGGCACTACCGCATCCCCGCCGGCTGGCAGGCCTACGCCGTGTGCGCTCCGATCAGCGAGTGCGCGCCGCCGCTGAAGGCCGAGTCCCCGTTGACCCCGCAGCAGGCGAGCCGGCAGCCGGAAGTGCGCTACCGGCCGGCCAACGAGCCGCTCATCGGCGGCTACAGCCTGCGGGTCAAGGTGCTCGACAACACCCTCGGCCTCAACACCACGCAGATGGTCAGCACCAAGGTCGCGGCGTTCAAGCAGGCCTACTCCGAGTCGGGGTTCCAGATCGTCCATCGCACGCCCACCGCGGTGTACTTCACGTTCTTCGACAGCCTTGGCCACCTCCGCTACAACTACTTCCAGTGGTTCGCCGCCTCCGGGTCGAGTGTCGCGACGCTGGAGATGTCGGTCGCGGGCCGGTCCGAGGACGTGCCGGGACTCAAGGCGCTGTTCAACCGGTTCGGCCTGATCGTGAGCGGGACGACCGATCCCTACCACCCGGCCAAGGGCGCGGCCGGCGCCGGAGTCGCTGGAGGCTAGGCGTCCTGCGGGACCCGCTCACCGACCCGTGCGCTAGCCGAGGCCCTGCGTGTGCACGTCGGCGAGCACGTCCTTGGCGGCCTTCTCGTCGGGGGCCCGGACCTGGACCCACAGCAGCTGGTCGGCGCTGACCTGGACGACGTGCTCCACGATCGCCCCGGGACAGCCCGTCGACACCACGGTCCGCGCGGGGTCGCGCCCCGGCGCGTTGTCGGTGGGCGGGTCGTGGTGGGAGCACGACGGGTGCTGGGGCAGCTTCTTCGGCAGGCTGTCCGCGGACAGCAGGCCGACGAAGACGCCTTCGCCGTCCTTCGAGCTGCGCCAGTCGCGGCTGTCGCCCACCGACAGCGCCGACTGGTTGAACGTCGAACCCGGCGGCACCCAGCCCTCCGGCGCGACGTAGCGGGCCCACGAACGCGGCACGGTGACCTTGAGGACGCCGTCGGCGTCGGTGAACGTCTCGGTCTCGTGGGCGTGGCGCCACCCGGCGTACCCGCCGATGCCGCCGGCCGCGAGCAGCAGCACGGCCAGCGCGGCGGCCGGCCACCGGCGACGACGCTTGGGCGGCGGCAGGGCGGGCAGCTCCTCCGGGGTCGGGACGAGCGAGGGCCGGTTGCCCGGCTGGGTCAGCTCGGGGTCGATCGGCAGCCAGCGCGCCGGGAGGCTGCCCGTCGCGTCGTCGCCGAGCGCCCCGACCAGCGCGGAGACGAACGCCGGGACGTCGGGGTAGCGCCCGTCCCGGTCGGCGGCCAGGCCGCGACGTACGACGGCCTCGACCTTCGGCGAGAACGGCCGGCCCTCGGTCGAGAGCGGCGGAGGGGGTGGCGGGTCGGCGGCCGCCGAGAGCGACCCGTGGG
The DNA here is from genome assembly GCA_049841015.1 of Nocardioides sp. Taxonomy (GTDB): domain Bacteria; phylum Actinomycetota; class Actinomycetes; order Propionibacteriales; family Nocardioidaceae; genus Nocardioides. The sequence goes on along the minus strand of JASGIN010000008.1, from coordinate 321,530 downwards.
CGTACGGCGGCCGGCCGCTCAAGAGCAGGAAGGCCAGCGTCGCCAGGGAGAACTGGTCGGCACGCGCGTCGAGGTGCTCGCCCTGCGCCTGCTCGGGCGCGACGTACGACGGCGTGCCCGCGATCATCGTCAGCCGCGACGAGACGTCGAGCGCCTTGCCCAGGCCGAGGTCGCCGACCATGGCCCGGACCGTGGTGCCGTCGTGCTCGGGGTCGACGGTCCGGAACAGCACGTTGGCCGGCTTGATGTCGCGATGGAGGACGCCGCGCTGGTGCAGGGCGTGCAGCCCCTCGCCGACCTGCCGGATCACCTCGCACGCCTGGGGCACGGTGAGCCCCTCGCCCTCGAGCCGGTCGGCGAGGGTCCCCTGGTCGGCGTACGACATCACGAGGTAGGGGCGGTCGTCGTCGAGGGACCCTGCGTCGTACACGGTCACGACGTGCGGCGACTCGACCTTGCGCAGGTAGCGCCCCTCCTCGAGGAAGCGCTGGCGCACGTGGGAGTCCTCGGTCCAGTTCTCTGCCAGCACCTTGATGGCAACCGGGGAGTCGAGCTGCTCGTCATAAGCGAGCCAGACCGTCGCGAACCCACCCGAGCCGATACGCCGGCGCACGGCGTAGCGACCGAGACGGGCAGGCATGGACATGCTCGGCATTATGGTGCAGAGGTAGTGACGCCCTCGGGGGCGCCACGGGAGGACGAGGACGGGGATGACTCGCGAGGAACTCACGCCTGACGACGTCGACGAGCTCGCACGACGCTCGCAGGGCGGCGATCGGGACGCGCTGGAGCAGCTGCTCGCGGCCGTCCGGCCGCGCTGCCTCAACGTCTGCCGGCAGGTGCTGCCCTACACGCCGGACGCGGAGGACGCCTGCCAGGAGGCGCTGATCAACATCGCCAACAAGATCGGCTCGTGGGGCCGCCAGGGGCGGTTCACCACCTGGATGCACGTGGTCGCCGTCAACAGCGCGCGCACGACGTACCGCCGGATGAAGAACCAGGCGATCTCCAGCGACGTCCTCCCCCTGGAGAAGCCGGACCCACGCACCACGAGCGTCATCGCCGGCACCCGGCTGGACCTGCTCGAGGCGATGGAGACCATCGAGCGCGACCACCCGCAGTTCGTCGAGCCGCTGATCCTGCGCGACGTGTACGGCATGTCCTACGACGACATCGCGCAGCAGATCGGCGTCCCGCTGGGCACCGTGAAGGCCCAGATCCACCACGGCCGCAAGCTCGCCCGGCCCCTGCTGCGCGGCAGTGACTGACCGACGCGCCCGGGTTGCCGCGCTCGCGCTGCTCGGCGTCGTCGGGGGGATCGCCCTCGCCGGGTGCGGATCGGGCTCGTCCGGCCCGTCGGGCTCGCCGCCGGCCCCGGCCGACCTGGGCACGACCACGAGCACGATCACCAAGACCGTCGCCAGCACGGCGTACGACGCGGCGCTGAGCGAGCCGCGCACCGACTCGATGTACCCCGACGTCGGCAACGCCGGGGTCGACACCCTGCACTACGGGCTCGACCTCACGTGGGACGACAAGGTCGAGACCCTGACCGCCACCGAGTCGGTGCTGTTCCGGGCCGCGACGACGGCCGACCACGTGCAGCTCGACCTGGCCCGGCAGCTCATGGTCGGCCACGTGTGGCTCGACGGGAAGGCCGTCTCCTTCAGCCATCCCGGGAAGAACCTGGTCGTCGAGGCGGCGGTGAAGTCCGGCAGCCGGCACGTGCTCCAGCTGACCTATCGCGGCACGCCGGAGCCGGTCGTCGCGCCGACCGACCGCGGTGACTTCGACACGTGCGGCTGGACCGTCGCGGCCGACGGCACGGTCTGGACCATGCAGGAGCCGTACGGCGCCTACTCCTGGTACGCCGTCAACGACCAGCCCTCCGACAAGGCGTTCTACGACGTGACGATCCACGCGCCGTCGGGAGAGGTCGGCGTCGCCAACGGCGAGCTCCGCACCCGCACGACCACGGGCGCCCACACGGTGACCAGCTGGCGCCTGCCGGAGCCCGCGGCGTCGTACCTCGTGACGATCGCGATCGGCCACTTCGACCAGACGAAGCTGACCGGACCGCACGGCCTGCCGATCTCGTTGTGGACCCCCACCGGGCGGCCATCGATCGTGCGTCGCCTGCGGTACGCACCGAAGGCGGTGGCCTACCTCGAGCGCCTGGTCGGCCGCTATCCGTTCCCCACCCTGGGCGTGCTGGTCGTCCCGTCGAACAGCGCGATGGAGACCCAGTCGATGGTCACGCTCGGCGACAACAAGTACACGCTCGCGCGCGACACCGTCGTGCACGAGATCGCCCACCAGTGGTACGGCGACACGGTCTCGCCCGACGACTGGAGCGACCTCTGGATGAACGAGGGGATGGCGACCTACCTCGCCGAGGCGACCTGGACCGGCGAGCACGGCCCCGAGTCGCGCGACGACATCCTGAGGCGCTGGGCCACCGAGGCCGGCGCCATGCGGCAGACCTACGGCCCGCCCGCGGAGTACGCCGCAGGGTCCTTCGCCGAGGGGAACGCCTACTACATCCCCGCGCTGATGTGGGACACCCTGCGGCAGCGGCTGGGCGACGAGGAGTTCTGGTCGCTGGCCCGGCGCTGGCTCACGTCCCACCGGTTCACCAGCCAGGATCGCGGCAGCCTCGCGGCCTGGTGGAGCAAGGCCTCGGGGCAGGATCTGACCCCGCTGTTCCACGCGTGGCTGCTCGGTCCACGCGAACCCACCTGGAAGGCAGGAACATGACCCTCCGACTCACCGCAGCGGTCGCTGCGACGATCGCCCTGGTCGCCACCGGCGCCAGCGCGGTCCCGACCGAGGCCTCACCCGGGTCGGCACCGACCGCGAGCGCCCGCTGGTCTGCCGCGGTCAGCTCCCTGCACCGCGACACGATGTACCCGCAGCACGGCGGCGTGGTGGTGGACGCCCTGCACTACGGCCTGAAGCTGCGGTGGCAGCCCGGCACCTCGACGCTGACCGGCCACGAGACCGTGACGTTCCGCGCGGCGCGCAGCGCGTCGTCGTTCACCCTCGAGCTGCTGAACTCGCTGGCCGTCTCGTCGGCCACTCTCGACGGCACCGCGGTCACCCCGACGCACCACGGCAGCCGGATCCGGTTCGACAGCCCGGTGAAGCGCGGCACGCGCTACGTGCTCACCCTGACCTATGCCGGGGTCCCCCATCCGGTGGCCGCCCCGACGCATCGGACGGACTTCTCGACGCTGGGATTCACGCCGATGCCCGACGGCAGCGCCTGGACGATGCAGGAGCCGTTCGGCGCCTACACGTGGTACGCCGTCAACGACACCCCGGCCGACAAGGCGTTCTACGACTTCACGATCACCGCGCCGAAGGGCATGGTCGGCATCGCGAACGGCACGCTGCGGTCCCGGCGTACGAGCGGGAACACCACGGTGACCCGCTGGCACCTCGACGCCCCGTGCTCGTCGTACCTCACGACGGTGGCGATCGGCGACTACGTCCACCACGTCGCCCGCGGCGCCGCCGGGCTCCCCGTCGATCTGTGGACCCAGCCGGGCAAGCCGCACCAGCTCAAGGTCCTGCGGTACGCCGCCCGGGCCGTGAGCTTCCTGCGCCGCCAGGTCGGTCGCTACCCGTTCTCGACGCTCGGCATCGTCGCCGTCCCGAGCAACTCCGCGATGGAGACCGAGACCATGGTCACGATGGGCACCAAGGGCGGCGTCCTCACCCACGACAACGTCGTCCACGAGATCGCCCACCAGTGGTACGGCGACACGGTCACGCCGCGCGACTGGAGCGACCTGTGGATGAACGAGGGGATGGCGTACTACCTCGCCGAGGGTCGGTGGACCGCCCACGACCAGCACGAGTCGCTGGACGACGACTTCGGTCAGTCGGCGTTCTACGCGGGCTTCTCGCGTCGCCAGAGCGGACCGCCCGCGGCGTACGACCCCGGTGACTTCGGGGAGATCAACGTCTACCTGATCCCCGCGCTGATGTGGGACATGCTCAGCAAGAAGATCGGGCAGCAGCGCTTCGACACCCTGATCCACCAGTGGCCGGCCCAGCATCGGCACGCCAGCTCGTCTCGTGCCGAGGTGATCCGGTGGTGGAGCCGCAAGACCGACCGCCACCTCGCCCCCTTCTTCCACCGCTGGCTCCTGGCCAAGAAGGAGCCCGCCTGGCACGCCGGCTAGATCGTTGAGTTGGCCCTCCGGGTCCGTTGAGTTGGCCCTCCGGGCTCGTTGAATCGTGTCTCCTGGCGTTCGGGCGACGCCTCGACGAGCCCGGAGGGCCAACTCGACGGACCCGGAGGGCCAACTCAACGCTTAGAACAAGAGCGCGGAGGCGGGGTCCTCGAGGATGCCGGCGACGTCGGCGAGGAACCGCGAGCCCTTCTCCCCGTCGATGTGCCGGTGGTCGAAGCTCAGCGCGAGCGTCGTCACCTGCCGTACGGCGATCTCGTCGCCGTCGGCGCCCGAGACGACCCACGGCTGCTTGCGGATCGCACCGAACGCCAAGATCGCGGACTCGCCGGGGTTGATGATCGGCGTCCCGCTGTCGATCCCGAAGACGCCGACGTTGGTGATCGTGAACGTGCCGCCCGTCATCTCCGCCGGCTGCGTCCTGCCGGCGCGCGCGGTCTCGACCAGCGCGTTGATCGCCTGGGCGAGCTCGAGCAGGGACAGCTCCTCGGCGCTCGGGACGTGGGGAACGACGAGACCGCGCGGGGTGGCCGCGGCGATGCCGAGGTTCACGTAGTGCTTGTAGACGACCTCCTGCGCGGCGTCGTCCCACCACGAGTTGATCTCCGGCGTACGTCGCGCGGCCAGCAGGACGGCGCGGGCCAGCACCAGCAGCGGCGAGACCTTGACGTCGCGGAACTCCCGGCGCGAGCGGAGCCGCTCGACGAACTCCACGGTCCGGGTCGCGTCGACGGTGACCCACTCGGTGACATGGGGTGCGGTGAACGCCGACTGGACCATGGCCTGGCCCATCATCTTGCGCACGCCCTTGATCGGCTCGCGCGTCTCCCGGGCACCGGGGACCGCAGGCCGAGCAGGGAGCCCGGCGACCGTGTCGAGACCACTGGTCCCCACGCCGGCCTGGACGTCCTCGCGGGTCACCGCGCCGTTCGGGCCGGAGCCCGCGAGCGCCGTCAGGTCGACCCCGAGGTCCTTGGCGAGCTTGCGCACCGGAGGCTTGGCGAGCACCCGGACCTGGCTGGCGCCCATCGGGACGGCGGACGTCGCCGGCACCGCGGGACCTCCGGACTCGTCCTGCTCGTCCAGGCCGATCGGCGCGGCCTCCCCGGTCGGCTCGAACGCCGCCTGGGTCTGGAACGCCGCCGCGGGCTTGCGGGCGCGACGAGTGGCGCCACGGTCGGCCTTCATCCGGCCGACCAGCGACTCGCCCTCGCCCGAGCCCGAGGCGGCCGGGTTGGACAGGTCGATGTCGGCCGACCGCACCTCCTGCGCGGCCTCGGACGCGCCGGCCCGCTCGGCCATGCCGAGGTAGGGGTCGGACTCGGTCTGCTCGGCGGGCTGCTCACCAGCGTCACCGCCACTCGCGACCGGCGCGTCGAGCGCGTCGCCGATGGCGATGATCGGCGTCCCGACCGGCACTGTCTCGCCTTCGGGCACCATGAGCCGCTGGACGACACCGGCGAACGGCGACGGCAGCTCCACGAGCGACTTGGCGGTCTCGATCTCCACCAGGATCTCGTTGATGGCGACCGTGTCGCCCTCCTTGACCTTCCAGGTCACGATCTCGGCCTCGGTGAGGCCCTCGCCCACGTCGGGCAGCTTGAACTCGGCCATGGGTCCGGCGTTCCCTCTCAGAAGTCGATCGTGCGGTCGACGGCGTCGAGCACCCGGTCGAGGTCGGGGAGGTAGTCCTCCTCGATCCGCGACGGCGGGTACGGCGCGTCGAAGCCACCCACCCGCAGCACGGGCGCCTCGAGCGAGTAGAAGCACTGCTCGGTGATGCGCGCGGAGAGCTCCGCGCCCATGCCGAGGTTGGTGTGCGCCTCGTGGGTCACCACCGCGCGACCGGTCTTGCGCACGGAGTCGTAGACCGGGCCCATGTCGAGTGGGGACAGGGTGCGCAGGTCGATGACCTCGAGCGACCGGCCCTCGTTGCTCGCCGCCTCGGCGGCCTTGAGCGCGGTCTTGACGGTCGGCCCGTAGGCCAGCACGGTCACGTCGGTGCCCTGCCGCACCACGCGACTCGAGAACAGCGGGTCAGGCGTCGCGCTCTCGTCGAGCTCGGCCTTGTCGGCGTGGTACTGCCGCTTCGGCTCCAGGAAGATCACCGGGTCGGGCGAGGCGATCGCCTGCTGGATCATCCAGTACCCGTCGACCGGGTTGGAACAGGCGACGACCTTGAGGCCGGGGGTGTGCGCGAACTGCGCCTCCGGCGACTCGCTGTGGTGCTCGACGGCTCCGATGCCGCCGCCGAACGGGATCCGGATCACGATCGGCATCGGCGTCTTGCCCTGGGAGCGGAAGCACATCTTCGCCACCTGGCACACGATCTGGTCGTACGCCGGGTAGACGAAGCCGTCGAACTGGATCTCCACGACCGGCCGGTAGCCGCGCAGCGCCATGCCGACCGCCGTACCGACGATGCCGGACTCGGCCAGCGGACTGTCGATCACCCGGTCCTCGCCGAAGTCCTTCTGCAGCCCGTCGGTGATCCGGAAGACGCCGCCGAGGGTGCCGACGTCCTCTCCCATCAGCAGGACCTTGGGGTCGTCCTCCATCGCCTTGCGCAGCCCCATGTTGAGGGCCTTGGCGAGGGTGACCTTCTGCGTCGTACGTCCGTCAGTCGCGCTCATCAGTGCGCTCCTTCGAAGCTCTCGAGGTACGCCGCGTATCCGTCGCGCTGAGCCAGCAGCTCGTCGGTCGGCTCGGCGTACACGTGGTCGAACATGCTCAACGGCTGGGGATCGGGCAGCGCCTTGCAGCCCTCGCGCAGCCGGTGTCCGAGGTCGTCGGCCTCGGCGGCGACCTCGTCGAAGAAGGCCTGCTCGGCCAGGCCGTTGCGCTTGAGGTAGACCTCGACGCGGGCGATCGGGTCCTTGAGCTTCCACCGCTCGACGTCGTCGGAGAGCCGGTAGCGGGTCGGGTCGTCGGTCGTGGTGTGGGCGCCCATGCGATAGGTGTAGGCCTCCACGAACGTCGGGCCCTGGCCGTCGCGGGCGCGCTGCAGGGCCGCCTGAGTCACGGCGTACGTCGCGAGCACGTCGTTGCCGTCGACCCGGACGCCGGGGAAGCCGAAACCCAAAGCCCTTTGGTAGAGCGGGATCCGGGTCTGTCGCTCGATCGGCTCCGAGATCGCCCACTGGTTGTTTTGGCAGAAGAACACGACCGGCGCGTTGTAGCTCGCGGCGAAGATGAACGCCTCGTTGACGTCGCCCTGCGAGGACGCGCCGTCACCGAAGTGGGCGATCACGGCGGCGTCCCGCTCGGGGTCGCCGGTGCCCACGACGCCGTCGCGCTGCATGCCCATGGCGTACCCGGTGGCGTGCAGCGTCTGCGCGCCGATCACGATCGTGTAGAGGCCGAAGTTGTTCTCGCGGGGGTCCCAGCCGCCCTGGTCGACGCCGCGGAAGAGGCCGAGCAGCTTCAGCGGGTCGACGCCCTTGCACCAGGCGACGCCGTGCTCGCGGTAGGTCGGGAAGACGTAGTCCTGCGGCCGCAGCGCGCGGCCGGCCCCGACCTGGGCGGCCTCCTGGCCGAGCAGCTGGGCCCAGATGCCGAGCTCGCCGTGCCGCTGCAGCGCGGTCGCCTCGACGTCGATGCGTCGGGTCAGCACCATGTCGCGGAAGAAGCCGCGCACCGTCTCGGCCAGCTCGTCGTTCGACATTCCCTCGCCGAACGAGAACTCGGGGTGCTCGACGCGCTCGCCCTCGGGCGTCAGGAGCTGGACGAGGCCCGGGGCACCCGCGTCGGGGCCGCTGTGGTGGGCCGGACCGAACACGTCGTCCAGGTCGGGCCCGAAGCCGGGTTGGGTCACGGTTGCTCCTTGTGCTCAGGGCTCGCGGGGTCGCCGCCTGCCTGCGTGGGACGGCGTCCGACGCGGGGGTGGTGCGCCGCGACGCCGACTGTGACTGGGACCACAATGATGCCTCCCAACTTACCGGGCGGCACCGAGACCCGGCCAATCAGTCCCTCGCCCGGAGCCAGCACAAATCTTGACCTCCCCCGCTCGTTGACCGGCGCGGTCTGACCGTTGACCGGCGCCTTGTGACCGTTGATCGGCGCCGTCTGACCATTGACCGGCGCCTTGTCGCCATGGCCGTGGTCGAACGGCGCCGTTCAACCGTCACTGGGCGCCGGTCAACGCATCGGGGTACGGGGGTGGGCATGAGCATCCGGATCGGGACCACCGTCAGCTGGGCCTGGGGTACGTCGCGAGCCTCGGGCCGCGTGACCGCCATCCACCGCGACACGGTGCGGCGCACGATCAAGGGCAGCGAGATCGTCCGGCACGGGTCGGCCGACGACCCGGCGTACGAGATCGAGCAGGACGACGGCACCCCGGTGCTCAAACTGCGCAGCGAGGTCACCCGAGACGGGTGACCCGCGGTGGTCGAAAGGCGCCGTTCAACCGTCACTAGGCGCCGTTCAACCGTCAGAAGGCGCCGGTCATCGGTCAGGAGGCGCCGGTCAACGACCGTGGGTGGTGGCCTTGTTTGCACAAGAGTGTTTGCAAAGATCCTTTTGCAAAGGTATGTTGGGGATATGAGCGAGCACGAGCCGAAGGTCGTCACCCCCTCTGCCGCCGGGCTGCGGGCGCTGTCGCACCCGACCCGACTGCGGATCCTCGGGCGGCTGCGGATCGAGGGCCCGGCGACGGCGACGCAGCTGGCGCAGGAGCTCTCGCTCAACACCGGCGCCACGTCGTACCACCTGCGCCAGCTGGCCGAGCACGGCTTCATCGAGGACGACGCCGAGCGCGGCGACGCGCGGGACCGCTGGTGGCGCGCATCGCACCAGGGGACGCGCGCCGACCTGAGCGCCGCCACGGAAGAGGAGGCGGAGACCACCGAGGCCTACCTGCACACGGTCGCCCTGCTCTACACCGAGACCCTCATGCAGCACGCCGCCGAGCACCGCTACCTCCCCGAGCCCTGGCGCGAGGCCAGCACCACGAGCGACTGGCACCTCCGCCTCACCCCGGCCCGGGCCGACGAGCTGGTCCGGGCCCTCGTCGACGTCATCGAGGGCTGGACCGAGGACGACGAGGACGTCCCCGGCACCGCCGCCTTCGTGGTCAACCTCAACGCGTTCCCCCGCCCCGGCACCGTCGTCTCGGAAGGACTGCCGTCATGACCGTCTCCCTCACCCGACCCACGGCCCGCCGGGTCCCGCTCTACGGCTGGCTGACGGCGGACGCCGTCTCGCTGCTCGGCACGCGGGTCTCGATGATCGCCATCCCGTGGCTGGTCCTGATCACCACCGGCTCCCCCACCCGCACCGGCCTCGTCGCCTTCGCCGAGATCACGCCGATGGTGCTGCTCAAGGCGTTCGGCGGCCCGCTGGTGGACCGGATCGGTCCGCGGCGGCTCGCGATCACGGCGGACGGCCTGTCGTTCGTCGTCGTCGGCACGATCCCGCTGCTCCACCACGCCGGCGCCCTGACGTTCCCGGCCCTGCTGGGTCTGGTGGCGGTCGCCGGCGCCCTCCGCGGACCGGGTGACGCGGCGAGTACGGCGCTGGTCCCGGCGCTGGTCGAGCGCGCCCAGGTCCCCTACGAGCGCGCGACCGGACTCTCGTCGGCCATCGAGCGCGGCGCGACGATGGTCGGCGCGGCCGTCGCGGGCGGGCTGGTCGCGACGATCGGCGCGGCGAACGCCGTGGCCGTGGACGCCGTCTCCTTCGCCGTGTGCGCGGTGGTGCTGCTCACCACGACCCGCAGCCTCGAGCCGAGCATCCCGGCTCCGCGCGCGCAGGACACGACCGACGACAGCCCGTCGTACGCCGCGCAGCTGCGCGAGGGCTGGAACTTCCTGCGACGCGACGCCGTGCTCAGCAGCCTGTGCGTGATGGTCGCGGTCACCAACCTCCTCGACCTGGCCTGGTCTGCGGTGCTGCTGCCGGTCTGGGCGCACGACTCCGGCGCGGGCGTCGGCATCGTCGGCCTGGTCTTCTCCGTCTGGGGCGGCGCCTCGATGCTCGGCTCGGTCGTCGCCGCGGCGTACGGCACCCGCCTGCCGCGGTTCGCGACGTACCTCGTGGCGTTCCTGGTCACCGGCCTGCCGCGGTTCGTGCTGTTCGCGCTCGGCGTCCCGCTGTGGGCGATCCTGGCGACGTGCGTGATCGGCGGGGTGTCGTCCGGCTTCTTGAACCCGGTGCTCGGTGCCGTGCAGTTCGAGCGGATCCCGCGCGAGATGGTCGGTCGCGTCACGGCGCTGACCAGTGCGCTCGCCTGGTCGCTGATGCCGTTCGGCGGCGTGCTCGGCGGTGTGCTGGTGAGCGGGATCGGGCTGTCGCCCGCGCTGCTCGTCGTCGGCTTCGCCTACTTCGCCGCGACGATGGCGCCGGCGCTGATCCCGAGCTTCCGCGGGATGAACCGTCAGGAGGAGCCGGTCGCCGCGCATGAGCCGGCCGCGGCCTGAGCCGGGTGGTCAGCCGACGAGACGGGCGAAGGTGCGGCCGAGCTCGATGATCCGGTCGTTGGCCTCGGTCTCGCCGATCGTGACCCGGGCTCCGTCCCCGGCGAACGGACGGACGACGATGCCGAGCTCGTCGGCGGCGGCGGCCAGCTCGGCCGTCCGATCGCCCGCGGCGAACCAGACGAAGTTGCCCTGCGACTCCGGCACGGTCACGCCGACGTCGGCCAGGCCCTTGACCACCCGCTCCCGCTCGGCCACGAGCTGCTCGACCCGCTCCAGCAGCGCCGGCTCGGCGTCCAGCGACGCGACGGCGGCCGCCTGCGCGACACTCGAGACGCCGAAGGGCAGGCTGACGGCGCGCAACGGCGTCGCCAGGAACGGCGGTGCGACGGCGTACCCGACCCGGAAGCCCGCCAGGCCGTAGGCCTTGGAGAACGTCCGGGTCGACACGACGTTCTCGTGGGCCTGCACGGTGGCGACCCCGTCGATCGCGTCGGACATCCGCACGAACTCCGTGTACGCCTCGTCGACGACCACGAGCACCTGCTCCGGCACGCGGGCGAGGAACGCGTCCAGGTCGGTCTGGGTCACCGCGGGCCCGGTCGGGTTGTTCGGCGTGCAGACCACGACGATCTTGGTGCGGTCGGTGACGGCCGCGGCCATCGCGTCGAGGTCGTGCCGACCGTCGGCGGTCAGCGGGACCTGGACGTTGGCGGCGCCGGCGGCGGTGACCGCGATCGGGTAGGCCTCGAAGCTGCGCCAGGCGTAGACCACCTCGTCGCCGGGATCGCAGAAGGCCTGCACCAGCTGGTAGATCAGGCCGACGCTGCCGGTGGCGAGCGCCAGGTGGTCGGCCTCCACGCCGAGCCTGGCGGCCAGCGCGTCGTACAGCGCGACGTTGCCCATGTCGGGGTAGCGGTTCATCTGCTCGGCCGCGCGGGCGGCGGCCTCGACCACGCCCGGCAGCGGCGGGTAGGGGTTCTCGTTGCTGCTCAGCTTGTACGTCGTCAGGCCCTCGCGCGGGCGCGGCGGCTTGCCCGCGACGTACGCCGGGATCCGGGACACGCAGTCACGTGGCTGCGGAGAGGTCATGGCCGCCAACCTATCGCCGGGCGCCGGGCACTCCGGCAGCCCTGTCCCGGCTGCGAAGGCGTGCCCGCCAGGGCCGCAGGACCGGCAGCACCGCGAGCCCCCCGGCGATGCCGAGGACCGCACCGCTGACGTTGTCGATGATGTCGGTGACGTCGCACGCGCGGTCGATGCGCGCCACGTGCAGCTGGGTCTCCTCGATCCCCAGGGAGTACGCCGTGAGCGCGAGCAGGCCGAGCGGCACGAGCAGGCGGCCCGCACGCCAGCGACAGACCGCGACGACCCAGAAGAAGCCGGCCGGCACGAACAGCAGGGTGTTCAGGAGCCGTTGCCCGCCCCCGAAGATCCAGAAGCCGCCGGGCGCCGGGCCGCCGATGTCCCAGCTGCAGCTGGTCGCGTGCTCGTCGGCGGGGATGTAGCCCAGACCGTTGCGCGCCGGGACCAGCGTGACGATCGCGATCACCGCCACGCTCCACACGACGCCGAACCACGCGAGCCCGGCGAGCAGCCGCATCCGGCGTCCGACCGCCAACCCCACGACCGCGGCGACCAGGCCGGCGGCCGCTGCGAACAGCAGCATCCACCCCGTCCCGCCGATCGGTTCCATGCCGCGAGGCTATGGGTCGCGGTCAACCAGGCGTTCGGTCCGGCCGGTTCAGGCCGTCGGCGGCAGGACGACCTCGCCGCCGGCGAACGTCGGGACGTCGCGGCCCAGGGTGAGGTCGACCGGGTTGGTCAGGCAGCGGACCGAGCCCCCCGCCTTGTGGAACTGCGAGACGTCGACCTCCACCACCTCGAAGCCCCCGTCGGCGAGAAGACCCTTCACCCGGTCGGGGCTGCCGGCCGGCATCACGACGGTGCGCCCGACCACGATCGAGTTCGCACAGAACGTCGAGAGCGCCTCGTCGTCGCTGAGCACCAGCGGCTCCGGCACCAGGTCGAGCAGGGCCTCGGCAGACGGCCCGTCGAAGGCACCCGGGGCCACCATCGCCCGGCGGTCGTCGAGCGGGCAGAACGCGAGGTCGAGGTGGTACATCGACGGGTGCGTGATCCGCAGACCGCGGACGCGCACGTCCAGCTCGGTGGCCAGGTGCTTGAGCGCGAGCTCCTCGGTCCGCGGGCCGAATCCCGCGACCAGCGCATCGCCCCACGCGAACACGTCGCCGGCCTCGAGGTGCGCGCCCACCCCGTCGCGACCGACGTACGCCGTGGTGCGGCCGCTGCCCTCGAACCAGGGCCGGGCGCTGCCGGTCTCCATCCGGCGCTGCGCGAAGCGCATGTGCGACATCACGACGTGACCCCGGGAGTCGGCCTCGGGGCGGACGACCGCGAAGCCGAGGTTCATCGCGTAGACCATGTCGGGGGCGTCGTCACGCTGCGGGACGACCTCGACGGAGCCGCCGACCCGCTCGATGGTCGACACCAGGTCGACCCACTGGGCCATCGCCAGCCGCGCGTCGGGCTGGTCGGCCGGATCCATGTAGGGGTTGATCGCGTAGTCGACGCGGAAGTGGTCCGGACGGACCATCACGTAACGGCGTCCCCAGGCCAGCGGCACAGCCTGGTCGAGGTGCTGGACGGTGTGGGCGGTCGGCACGACGTACCCCTCTCACGGAGAAGACGCCTCGTCCGAGGACGAGGCGGGATGAAAGAGTGACGAGCAATTTTTGTCAGACAATCTGACAAGGTGGAGTATGACCGACGCTGCCACGCCGGGCAAGTCGGCGATCGGCGCCTCCGTGCCGGACAATGGCCGCATGCATCCCGCCGAGCGCGCGCCCGACTCCGGACCGGGCGGGGGCTCTCCCTTCGGCGGGCTGACCCTGGAGCACTCCTCGACCGTGGAGCGCGTCGCCGACGAGCTGCGACGAGCTGTGTTCGAGGGCGAGATCGAGTCCGGTACGCCGCTGCGCGAGGTCGCCCTGGCCGAGTCGCTCGGCGTCTCCCGGCCGACCGTGCGTGAGGCGCTGGCGCTCCTGGTGGCCGACGGGCTCGCGACCCGCGAGCCCAACCGCGGCGTCAGCGTGGCGAGCCCCGACCCCGAGTCGATCCGCGACGTCTCGACCGCGCGGGCCGTCCTGGAGACGGCTGGCGTTCGCACCTGGCCCGAGGCCGCCGAGGAGTCGCGTGAGGCCGTGCGCCAGGCCCTCGCCGACTACGAGCAGGCGGTGGCCGGCGGCGCGTCGTACCAGGAGCTCAACCAGCGGCACCTCGCGATCCACCTCAGCCTGGTCGGGCTGACCGGGTCGCCGCGCCTGGTGTCGATGGCCGAGTCGGTGGTCGGCGAGCTCCGGCTCGTCCTGGCCCAGATGGACCGGGTTCGCCGCAACGCGCGCGACCAGGCCGGGAGCCACCACCACCTGCTCGACCTGCTCGAGTCCGGCGACACCGACGCGGCGATCGCCGAGCTCGACGTCCACCTGCACCAGGCCGAGGTCGCCATCATCGAGCGGCTGGAGTTCGACTGAGTCGACCGTCTCGGGGGCTCGCCTATGCTCGACACGTGCGCTTCGTGACCTGGCTGCTCACCACCGCCGCGGGTGTCGCCGTCGCGACCTGGCTGATCAACGGCATCTACTTCACCGGCCCGACGTCGGGCCAGGCCGAGCTGAAGCACAAGCTGCTGCCGCTGCTGCTGGTCGCGTTGATCCTCGGGCTCGTCAGCAGCTTCGTGAAGCCCGTGGTCACGTTCTTCTCGATCCCGTTCATCATCTTCACGATCGGGCTGTTCCTGCTGGTCATCAACGCGCTGATGCTGATGCTGACCGCGTGGATCGCGGGCGGGCTCGGGATCGGCTTCCACGTGCAGGGCTTCTGGAACGCGCTGTGGGGCTCGATCGTGATCACGGTCGTGAACTGGGTCATCGACGTCACCGTGCTCGAGGACGACGACCGCCGGCCACGTGGCCGGTCGCGGTCCCGCCAGTGGCAGAGGTAGCCCGACTGCCGGCCCCGCGGGTCCCGGGTCGGTACTCCGTGGCGCTGGTGTGCCTCGGCAACATCTGCCGGTCGCCGACGGCCCATGTCGTGCTCGAGCAGCGGCTGGCCGACGCCGGACTCGACGACCGGGTGGGCGTCGGCAGCAGCGGCACCGGTGGCTGGCACACCGGGGAGCCGATGGACTCCCGCGCCGCGGCCACGCTCGACCAGGCGGGCTACGACCCGACCCGGCACCGGGCGCTGCAGTACGACGACGACTGGGCGGCGACGTACGACCTCGTGCTGGCGATGGACGAGCAGAACCTCGCCGACATCGGTGGGCGCGCCGAGCGGGTCGGCCTGTTCCGCGACTACGACCGGCTCGAGCCCGGCGCCGAGACGCCCGACCCGTGGTTCGGCGGGCGCGACGGCTTCACGACTGTCCTCGAGATCGTCGAGCGCACCTGCGACGAGCTGGTCTCCCAGGTCGCGGACGTGGTGGAGGAGTAGCCATGGCCAAGACACCGTTGAGCGACCGGGCGATGGCGCTGCTGCGGCAGCCCAACCCGGCCGTGATCGCCGTACGACGTCCCGACGGGCACCCGATGTCGGTCGCCACGTGGTACCTCGTCGAGGACGACGGCACGGTGCTGGTGAACCTGGACGCCTCGCGGGCCCGGCTGCGCTGGATGGAGGAGCACCCCTACGTCTCGCTGACCGTGCTGAAGGAGGGCGAGTGGTACACCCACGTCAGCGTGCGCGGTCACGTCGTGCGGTGGGAACGGGACCACGACAGAGCGCTCGCCGACATCGACCGGCTCTCCCGGCACTTCACCGGTCAGGAGTTCGGCAACCGGTCGGCCGACCGGGTCAGCGCCTGGATCGAGCTCACCGACTGGCACGCCTGGGATCTCGACTGACCGTTCTCGGCAGCCGACGGCTGGCGCGGGGTACTACGGTGTCAGTGCCGGATCCGAGGAGGTCGCGTTGACGCGTCAGCCCCACATCGCGCGTCGCGCGGAGGAGCTGTTGGGCTCCGCGGTCGCGGCCACGGCGCCGGTCGCCGGCGGGGACATCTCGACCGCGACCAAGCTGCGGCTGAGCAGTGGCCGGTCGGCGTTCATGAAGACCCTGACCAACGCCCCGGCCGGCTTCTTCGAGGCCGAGGCCGCCGGGCTGCGCTGGCTCGGCGAGGCCTCCGGGGTCCACGTGCCCGAGGTCCTGGCCGTGCAGGCCGACTGCCTGATCCTGGACTGGGTCGAGCCGGGGAAGCTGACGACCGAGGCGGCCTCCGACTTCGGCCGCGCCCTGGCCAAGACCCACGACGCCGGCGCCCCGGCGTACGGGCTCGAGCGCGAGGGCTTCATCGGCCGGCTGCCCCTGCCCAACAAGACGGCGCCCACGTGGGGCGAGTTCTTCGCGACCCGACGGGTGCTGCCCTACCTCAAGCTCGCGCGCGACCGCGGCGCCATCTCGCCCGAGGGCGCGACCGTGGTCGAGGGGATCGTCGGTCGACTGCCCGACCTCGTGCCGGAGGAGGGGCCACGCCGGATCCACGGGGATCTGTGGAACGGCAACGTCATCTGGACCCACGACGCCGGGTGCTGCGTGATCGACCCCGCCGCCCACGGAGGTCACCGCGAGACGGACCTGGCGATGCTCGCGCTCTTCGGCCTGCCCCAGCTGCCGCGGGTCCTGCAGGCCTACGAGGAGGTCTCCCCCCTCGCCGAGGGCTGGGAGGACCGCGTCGGACTGCACCAGCTGCATCCCCTGCTCGTGCACGCCTGCCTGTTCGGGGGCGGGTACGGCGCGCGCGCGGCCGAGGTGGCCGGGCGCTACGCCTGACCGTCGCGACACGCTTCTCAGGCGAGGCTCAGGACGATCGGGCACAGTAGGGGCGTGAGCCCTGCGCCGTCCCCCTCGTCGAGCCCGAGCGCCAAGCCGCACGTGCTCGTCGTCGACGACGACAAGGCCGTCCGCGAGTCCTTGCGGCGCAGCCTCGAGTTCAACGGGTACGCCGTGTCGCTGGCCGCCGACGGCGCGGAGGCGCTGGCCGGGATCGGCAGCGTCGGCCAGGGACAGGGGCCCGACGTCGTCGTGATGGACGTGATGATGCCGCGCCTCGACGGCATCGAGACCACCAAGACCCTGCGCAAGGCGGGCAACGACGTGCCGATCCTGGTGCTCACAGCCCGCGACGCCGTCGGCGACCGCGTCGAGGGCCTGGACGCCGGAGCCGACGACTACCTCACCAAGCCCTTCGCCCTCCAGGAACTGCTCGCCCGGCTCCGCGCGCTGCTGCGCCGCGTCGTGCCCACCGAGGGCGACGACGCCGACGTGCTGTCCTTCGCCGACCTGTCGATGGACCTCGGCACCCGCGAGGTGCACCGCGCCGGCCGCGCGATGGAGCTGACCCGCACGGAGTTCACGCTGCTCGAGATGTTCCTGCGGCGTCCGCGCCGCGTGCTCGAGCGGTCGTTCATCCTGGAGGAGGTCTGGGGCTACGACTTCCCGACCACCGCCAACTCCCTGGAGGTCTACGTCGGCTACCTCCGCCGCAAGACCGAGGCCGAGGGAGAGCCGAGGCTGATCCACACCGTCCGCGGCGTGGGGTACGTGCTGAAGGAAGCATGAGCGAGGTCCCGGCCCCCGTCTCGCCACCCGGCCCGTCGGCGATGGACGAGCCGCGCTGGCACTATCGCCGCTCGCTGGCCAGTCGCGTCATCCTGATGACGACGATGGCGGTCTGCTTCGCCGTCGCGCTGGTGTCGCTGGGCGCCTACGTCACCGTGAAGATGTCGCTGGAGAGCTCGCTCGACAACTCGCTCACCGACCGCGCGCACCGCGCGGCCACCAACACCACGCTGGTCACCCTGACCCACGACCAGGTGCCGTCGTGGGCGACCGGCGCCGCCGACGTCCGGATCTTCCTGGTCGCCTCCGACGGTTCGGCGGTGACCACCGACAAGGCCGGCTCCCAGGTCCCGCTGGGGGCGCCGGAGGTCGACGTCGCGAAGGGCACCACCGGCAGCAGCATCCGCACGGTGCTTTGGAACGGCGGCGACTACCGCGTCGTGGCGGTCCCCTACGTCCGCCCCTACGCCCTGGTGCTGGCCCAGAACATGGCGCCGCAGGAGCGCGTGCTCAAGCGCCTCGGCGCGGTGATGCTGCTGTTCGGGCTCGCGGGTGTGATCGGGGCGGCGGCCGCCGGCTGGGCGGTCGCCCGCAACGGCCTGCGCCCGGTGCGCCGGCTCACGCGCAACGTCGAGCGCATCGCCCGCACCGAGGACCTCCAGCCGTTGCCCGTCGAAGGGGACGACGAGATCGCGCGCTTGGCGACGGCGTTCAACGACATGCTGGTCGCCGTGTCCGCGTCCCGCGACCGCCAGCGAAGACTGGTGGTCGACGCCGGCCACGAGCTGCGGACGCCGTTGACGTCGTTGCGCACCAACCTCGACCTGCTGTTGCAGGCCGACAGCGCGGGCGGCCTGGACGACGCGGCCCGCCGCGAGCTGCTCGACGACGTCCGCGGTCAGATCGAGGAGATGTCGACGCTGGTCGGCGACCTGGTCGAGCTGGCTCGTGACGAGCCGCTGCGAACCGTCGTCGAGCAGGTCGACCTCGCCGAGGTGGTCGACCGCGCGGTCGCCCGGGCTCGCCGCCGTGGCACCGGACTGACCATCGAGGTCGACACCGAGCCGTGGTGGGTCGTCGGCGAGTCGGCGTCGCTCGAGCGCGCCGTGACCAACCTGCTCGACAACGCGGTGAAGTGGAGCCCGGCCGGGGGCACCGTGCGCGTCCGGCTCAACCACGGCACCCTGACGGTCGACGACGAGGGACCCGGCATCGCGGCGGCCGACCGCGAGCACGTCTTCGACCGCTTCTACCGCTCCCAGGAGTCGCGCTCGATGCCCGGATCGGGGCTCGGGCTCTCGATCGTGCGGCAGGTCATCGAGCGGCACTCCGGCAACGTCCGGGTCGACGAGACCGACGCCGGCGGCACCCGGATGGTCCTTCAGGTCCCGGGCGCGCCGATGCTCGCGCACACGTAGCCGTCGAGGCCCGGCCGGATCGACCGAGCTCAGGGCTGGAAGCGGTAGCCCATGCCGGGCTCGGTGATCAGGTGGCGCGGCTCGGACGGGTCGTCCTCGAGCTTCTTGCGCAGGCTCCCGACGTAGACCCGCAGGTAGTTCGTCTCCCGCCCGTACGCCGGACCCCAGACCTCGTGCAGGAGGTCCTTCTGGCTGACGAGCCGACCCGGCGTCCGCACGAGCATCTCCAGCAGGCCCCACTCGGTGGGCGTCAGCCGCACGACGGCTCCGCCCTTGGTGACCCGGCGCGCGGGGAGGTCGACGACGAGGTCGCCGGCCTCGAGCACCGGCACGTCGGACCCGGCTCGCCGTCCGGCCGCCCGCACCCGCGCCAGGAGCTCGTCCATCCCGAACGGCTTGGTGACGTAGTCGTCGGCACCGAGGTCGAGCGCCTGCACCTTCTCCGCCGACTCGGCGCGCGCCGAGAGCACGACGACCGGCACCGTGCTCCACGACCGCAGCTGCCGCAGCACCTCCACGCCGGACACGTCCGGCAGTCCCAGGTCGAGGACGACGAGGTCCGGCCGGTCCTCGCGCAGGGCCTGGAGCGCCGAGCGGCCGTCGGCGGCGATCAACACCTCGTGGTCGGCGGCCCGCAGGCCGATGGTGAGGGTGCGCCGCAGGGTCGCGTCGTCGTCGACCAGGAGGATCCTCATGACTCGGCACCCGGCAGGTCGAGGACCATCGTCAGCCCGCCGCCAGGGGTGTCGGTCGCCTCGAGCGTCCCGCCCTGCGCCTCGGTCAGCCCGCGCGCGACCGCAAGGCCCAGCCCGACGCCGCTCCCGGAGTCGCCCTGCCGCTGGAACGGCTCGAAGATCCGCGCCCGGTCGCCGGACCCGACTCCGGGCCCGTGGTCGACGACCCGCAGCTCCAGCCGCGCCGCGTGCGCGTCGCCGGTGATCTCCACGGCGTCGCTGAAGCGCAGGGCGTTGCCGACCAGGTTCGCCACCACCCGCTCGAGGAGCCCCGCGTCGACGTACGCCGTCGGCAGGTCGCCGACGTCGACCCGCTCCGCGCCCTCGATGCCGACCAGGGCCCGGCGTACGACCTCGCCCAGGGGGACGTCGTCGGCGATCGGGACGACCGCGCCGGTCTCCAGCCGGCTCATGTCGAGCAGGTCGCTGACCATCGTGGTCAGGCGGGAGATGGACGACTCCATGGCGCCCAGCAGCTCGTGCCGCTCGGCCCGGTCGAGCCGCTCGTCGTGGGTCTGCAGGGTCTCCGTGGCCGAGCGCAGGCCGGCCAGCGGGGTGCGCAGGTCATGCGAGACGGCCGCGAGCAGGGCGGTCCGGGTCCGGTTGCCGGCCTCCAGCTGCTGGGCGGCCATGGACTGTCGCGCGAGCTCCTCGCGCTCGCGCAGGACGCCGACGTGCGAGGCGAACGCCGCGGCGACCGACCGCTCGCGCGGACCGAGCTCGGCGCCGTCGAGCACGAGCCAGCCTCCGGCACCCGCTGGGAGAACGACGGCTCCGGTTTCGCCCGCGGGTGGCTCGGTGACCAGCTGCGCGTCGGCCGCGCCGAAGGTCCGGCGGGCCAGCTCGAGCAGCCGGGGGACGTCGTACGCGCCGCCGAGGACCTGGCGGTTGAGCATCGCGAGCGTCCCGGCCTCACGACCGGCGGCACGGGCCTCCGCCCGGCCGCGGGCGGCGGCGTCGACGACCGCGGCCACGGCGATCGCGGTCACCGCGAAGACCAGGAGCGCCCACACGTCGTTCGCCGAGGCGACGTCGAGCGTGTGCAAGGGCGGGAGGAAGTAGAAGTTCAGCAGCAGGGCGCCGGCGATGCCCGCGGCCAGGCCCGGCCAGCGACCACCGACGAGGGCGATCAGCACGGCCAGGCTGAGGTACAGCATCGTGGCCAGCGAGACCCGCGACGAGCCCGACCCGAGCTGGACGAGGAGGAGGGTCAGCACCGGCAGGCCCACGACGTCGCCGGCCCAGCCGAGCAGCAGTCGCCGACGACCCAGGCGGCCGGATCCGGGGGACTCCACGGCCACAGTGTGGCCGACGAGAGCGGTCACCTCACCCCACGTGGACGTGCGGACGCCGGGTCGGGTCGGGCTCGGCGCGTCGCAGCACCTCGCGGGTGACCGGCGCGACCTCGCCGGAGCCGAACAGCAGGAACCGCAGCAGCTGCTGCAGCGGGTTGCCCTCGGTCCACTCGAAGTACACGTGCGGGATGACGCCGGTGTCGTCACGGATGCGCAGGGCGAGCGCCGCGACGGCGTTCGGCACCGACGACGCGCTCACGCTCATCACCCGGTAGCGCTGGTGGAGCACCTCGCCGCGGACGTGCAGGCGGCCCTCGAAGTCGCTGGGGTCCACGACCGTCACCTCGACGAAGATCACGTCCGGGTCCGAGGGCAGATCGTGGTCCCGCCGCAGCTGCCGCACCTTGTCGACGTACTCCTCGACGTCGCGGTCGTCGGTCTTGTTCGCGACCAGGCGGATCGTGCGCCGGGCGCAGTCGCGGAGGAACACCTGGCTGGTCGCGTCGAAGTCGATCTCGGTCGCGCGGAGCTCGAAGACCCGCTTGATCCGGGACGCCAGCGAGACCACGACGATCGCGATCACGAAGCAGGTGCCGATCTTGAGGCCGTCGGGTCGCTCGACCATGTTGTCCACGGTCGTGTAGCAGAAGACCAGGGCGACCACACCGAACCCGATGGTGCGCCAGCGCTGGCGGGCACGTCTCGCCGCCAGGGTCACCGCCACCGCGGCGCTGGTGATCAGGACCAGGACGCCGGTGGCGTACGCACCACCCTGACCGTCGACGCTCGCGTGGAAGAGCCAGGTGATCAGGAAGCCGATGCCGGTCAGGATCAGCACGAGGGGGCGGACGGCGCCTGCCCACTCCGGGGACATCCCGTAGCGGGGCAGGTAGCGGGGGATCAGGTTCAGCATCCCGGCCATCGCCGAGGCGCCGGCGAACCAGAGGATCGCGATGGTCGAGGCGTCGTACAGGGTGCCGAAGCCGTTGCCGAGGTAGAGGTGGGCGAGGTAGGCCAGGGCTCGGCCGTTGGCGTGCCCGCCCGCCTTGAACTGGTCCTCGGGGATGAGCAGCGTCGTGGCGAACGAGCTGGTCACCAGGAACACGCTCATCAAGACGGCGGCGGTGGTCAGCAGTCTCCGGGCCCCGCGGATCCGTCCGGTCGGGCGCGCCTCGGTGTCCCCGGCGTCGCCGGAGATGTGCGGCATCACCGCGACCCCCGTCTCGAAGCCGGACAGGCCGAGCGCCAGCTTCGGGAACACCACGAGCGCGACCCCCACCATGGCCAGCGGGTTGCCGTGCTGCGCGGTCAGGGCGCTGCCCCAGTCGGGCACCAGGTGCGGGTGCGCGGCGACGTGCCAGAGGGCGACGCCGATGACGACGACGTTGAGCACGAGGTAGACCGCGACGAGCGCGACCGCGACCCCGATCGCCTCGGTGAAGCCGCGGAGGAACACCGCGCCGAGAAGAGCCAGGAGGACCAGCGTGATGACGACCTGGTGACCGGCGAGGTAGGGGCGCAGGTTGGGGTTCTCGATCAGGTGCGCGCTCGCGTCCGCAGCCGACAGGGTCATCGTGATGATGAAGTCGGTGGCGGCGAAGCCGAGCAGGGCCAGGACGAAGAGCTTGCCCTTCCAGAAGCTGAGCAGTCGCTCGAGCATGGCGATCGAGCCCTCGCCGTGGGGGCTCTCCTCGGCGACGCGGTGGTAGACCGGCAGGGCGCCCAGGAGCGTCAGCGCGACCAGCACGAGGGTCGCGATCGGTGACAGCAGCCCGGCTGCCAGGGCGGCGATCCCGGGCTGGTAGCCCAGCGTCGAGAAGTAGTCGACGCCGGTCAGGCACATGACCTTCCACCACGGCTTGCCACCGTCGTCGTGGCCGACCTCGCCCTCGGTGACCAGCCAGTCCTTGGCTCGGCGGGTCAGCGGCACGGTGGCTCTCGTGGGGGTGACGGTGGGCGCGCTCATCGGTGCGGTCATCGGTGCACTCGGGTCGACAGCAGAGCGAGGGCGGCCAGCCCCGTCAGGACGGCCAGGTCGTGCCGGCCGTCGAAGCCGAGGACGCCGTCGCGGTGCTCGACGAAGCCGTCGACCAGCAGCCAGCCGGTGAGCGCCGCGCCGAGCCCGGCCCGGGTGCGGGCTCCGACGGACGCGGCGGTGACGAGCAGGGCCACCGCGCCCAGCCCGGCGTACGACGGGGCGGCGGCGAGCCGGGTCAGGTCCAGGAGGGCCAGGCCGCCCCAGAGCACGAACCCGACCCGCACGCCGGAGAGCTCGGCCCACGGGATGCGGCTCACCCGGGGGGCGGTGACGCCGCGGGACGGGGCGTGGATGCTCACGCTCCCAGCCTGCGCCGCGCGCGCGGCGTACCCGCCGTTCTTGACGAGTTCCTGACACCCGGCCCCGCACGCCGCAGGTGCCCGGTGGGGTCAGGTGAGGAGGTCGGAGGCGAGGCGGTGGACGAGCGCCGCGCCGTGCTGGGTGAGGATCGACTCGGCGTGGAACTGGATGCCGCGGAAGTGTGGCCCTCGGACCTGGTGCACGTCGCCGGTGGCGGGGTCGGCGTCGACCGAGACGCCGTCGGGGAGCGCGCTCTCGGCAGCCACCCGACCGACGAAGGTGTTGTAGAACCCCACCCGCTCGGGATGGCCGTCGATGACGACCTCGTCCTGGGTGCCCTGGAAGACGATGTCCTTGTAGGCCAGCGGGATGCCGAGCCGGTCGCAGAGCACCTGATGGCCGAGGCAGACGGCGAGGAACGGCCGACCCGACACCAGCAGCGCGTCGACGGCGCGGCGGAACGTCGCGATCTTGGGATCGTCGCCATCGCGGGGATCGCCGGGTCCGGGGCCCACGATCACCAGGTCGGCGTCGTCGAGCGACCCGTCGGCGTACGACGCGTGCGGCACGACGACGCTGGTCATGCCGGCGACGCCGAGGACGTGGCGCAGCATGTTCACGAAGTCGTCCTCGCCGTCGAGGATCGCCACCCGCTTGCCGGCGAGCACCGGGTCCGGGCGGGCTCCGGACTGGTCGGTGAGCCAGAACGACGAGAGGCGCTGGTTGCGCGCGAACAGCTGGAGCAGGACGTCCTCGTCGTTGACCAGCTCGGCGACGTTGACGCGCGGGGTCGGCGCCGGCGCCGCCAGCCCGAACGCCGAGAGGATCCCGCCGGCCTTGGCGTGCGTCTCGGCGACCTCGTACGCCGGGTCGGAGTCGCGCACCAGCGTGGCCCCTGCGGTCACGGTCAGCCGCCCGTCGAGATCGACGTCGGCGGTCCGGATCACGATCGGGCTGTCGACGACGGGAGCACCACCGGCGTCGCGGCCGAGGATGGCCAGCGCTGCGCCGTAGTAGCCGCGGCCGTGCGACTCGTACTTCTTGATCAGGCGGCACGCGTTCTGCAGCGGGCTGCCGGTCACCGTCGCGGCGTACATCGTGTCGCGCAGCACCTCGCGCGGGTCGCGGCTCGTGCGGCCGGCCAGGAAGTACTCGGTGTGGACCAGACGGCTCATCGGCTTCAGGAACGGCCCGAGCACCTGGCCGCCCTTGTCGCAGACGTCGCACATCATCTTGAGCTCCTCGTCGACGACCATGAAGAGCTCGTAGATCTCCTTCTCGTCGCGGAGGAACTCCAGCAGCCCGCGCCGTACGTCGTCGCCGCCGAGGCGGAAGGTCCCGCTGATGGGGTTCATCCGGACGTCCTCGCCGTGCACCGAGACGTGCCGCTCGGGGCTCGCGCCGATGAGATAGCGATCCCCGGTGAAGAACACGAACGTCCAGTACGCGCCGTGCTCGCGCTCGAGCAGCCGCCGGAAGACGGCCAGCGCCTTCGTGGCGTCCCAGTCGGCCACCTGGGCGTGGTACTGCCGGCCGACCACGAGGTTGGCGCCCTCGCCCTGCCCGATCTCGTCGCGGATGATCGCGCCCACCAGCTCGGCGTACGCCGCGTCGTCGATGTCGAAGCCACCGCGATCGGCGAGCTCGACCGCGCCGTCGTCGATCGCGGCGACGATCTCGTCGACGGTGAACTCCTGCTCGGTCTCGACGTCGACGACGACCAGCGGCGTGCCGTCGTCGTGCGCCTCGAGACCCCGCTCGCGCACCTGTCGGAAGGGCACGGCGACGAGCCGGTCGGCGATCAGACCCTGCTCGGGCACCCCGGCCTCGAGCGGGATGTCGAGCAGCGACTCGACCACGCGACGGCGCCCGCCGACCAGGCCGACCGTCTCGCGGTCACCCGCCCGAGTCGAGCGCCGGATGATCGCCCACGCCTCATGCTCCTGGAGCGCGGCGATGGCGTCCCGGGCGGAGGTGTCGGAGGTCATGGCGCCCGAATCTACTGGGGCGCGGGGGTGCGACTCCGTCCCGGCTCGTTGAGTTGGCCCTCCCGGCTTGTTGAGTTGGCCCTCCCGATCCGTTGAGTTGGCCTGCTCGGCTTGTTGAGCGGCGCCGTCTGACCGTTGAACGGCGCCTTGTGACCACACGACAGTGCCGTTGGAGGCGTCAGGAGAGCCGTGGACCAGGGGGACCCGGCGTACAGATCGAAGACGAAGGGGCGGCCACGGCGGAGTCCAGCGCCCGGCGGCATGGCCTCGTGGTCAGACGGCGCCGTTCAACCGTCAGACGGCGCCGCTCAACCGTCAGACGGCGCCGTTCAACGGACCGGGCAGGCCAACTCAACGGATCGGGAGGGCCAACTCAACGGACGGGAGGATAACGAGCCGGGGGGGCCAACTGTCGGATCAGCCGGCTGGAGTCAGCGGACGTTCTTGATGACGTCGAGGTAGCGCAGGACGGTCTGGAGCTCGGCGACGGTGAAGCCGGCGTGGGCCTGCTCCATCTGCCGCACGATGTCGGCATACGCCGCGGAGACCCGGTCGTCGTCGAACGGCAGGCCGTGCACCCAGACCTTGCGCCGGTCCGACGGGTCCGGCTCGCGCCGCACCATGCCCTTGGCCTCGAGCCGGTCCAGGACACGCGTGGTGGTGCTCGACGGCAGCTCGGTCTCGGTGGCCAGCTGACCGGGCGTCATCGGAGCGCCGTTGCGCAGCAGCACGCCGTACGCCTGGAAGTCCACGACGTTGAGCCCGACCGTGCGTGCGATGCGCTCGTTGGTGAGCACGGCGGAGGCGATGACCTCCTGCATGACGAACGCGATCCGGTCGCCGACCTGCTTCCGGGTGGACACGACGGACAGCCCTCGCTACTCTCTCCGTCTCGGAACTATTCCGTATCGGAGATATTCTACTTCGGGATTTCTCACTTCCAAGACTACCTCAATGAGGAGACACCAGATGTACCAGAAGCGGGGGCTCGCCATGGGCGTGCTCATCTTCGCGTCGTTCATGGACCTGCTGGACGCGACGATCGTGAACGTCGCGCTCCCGTCGATCCGCACGGACCTCGGCGCCGACGGCGCGCAGCTCGAGTGGACGGTCGGCGGCTACCTGCTGGCCTTCGCCGTCCTGATGATCACCGGCGGCCGGCTCGGAGACATCTTCGGCCGGCGACGGCTCTTCGTGACGGGGGTCGTCGGGTTCACGCTCGGCTCGGCGCTGGCGTGCGTCGCCCCCTCGATCGGCGTACTGCTCGTCGCACGGGTGGTGCAGGGCGGCTTCGCGGCGATGATGGTGCCGCAGGTGCTGTCGTCGCTCCAGTCGCTGTACGACGCCCGCGAGCGCGCCGCGATGCTCGGGGTGATCGGGGCGGTCTCGGGGATGTCGGCCGTGATCGGCCCGGTGCTCGGTGGCTCGCTGGTGAGCAGCGACGCCTTCGGGATCGGCTGGCGCAGCATCTTCCTGATCAACGTCCCGATCGGTGCCGTTCTGGTCGTGCTGGCGCTGAGGTGGGTGCCGGACACCCGCTCGGAGCACCCGCTGCGGCTCGACCCGACCGGGCTCCTGCTCGCCACCGCCGGGCTGCTCGGGGTGGTCTACGCCCTGGTCGAGGGACGGCAGCAGGACTGGGCAGCCTGGGTCTGGGCGGTCGGGGCCGGCGGCGTCGTCCTGCTCGTGGCGTTCGTGCTGCAGCAGCGTCGGCGCGAGCGGGCCGCGGGGTCGGCGCTGCTGCCGATGCGGCTCTTCGCCGACCGCGGCTTCTCGGCCGGGCTGGTGACCCAGGGCGCGTTCCAGGGATCGCTGGCCGGCTTCGCGCTGGTGCTGACCGTCTACGTCCAGACCGGCCTGGGCTGGTCGGCGATCCACGCGGGGCTCACGCTGCTGCCGTTCAGCCTCGGGGCGTTCGTCGGCACCGGCGTCTCCGTGCCGCTGGGCATGAAGCTGGGCAAGGTCGTGATGGTCACCGGTGCGGGGCTCCAGTCGGCGTCGACCGTCTGGGTGCTCGCGACGATCCACGCGCGGGGTGACCGGCTGACGACGTGGGACCTCGTGCCCGCGCTGGTCGTCGCCGGGATCGGGCTCGGGCTGCTCGTCGTACCGCTGGTCGACGTGGCGCTGGCGACGATCCCGACGACCGAGGCCGGAGCTGCCTCGGGTGCCTACGGCACGGTCCAGCAGGTCGGCGCCGCCCTGGGCGTCGCGATCGCCGGCACGGTGTTCTTCGGCGTGGTCGGCACGTCGTACGACGCGGGGTCGTTGCGGTCGGGCCTCGTCGCGGCCTGCTGGGTCGCCGCAGGCGGCTACGCCCTCGCCGGCCTGGCCAGCCTCCTTCTCCCCTCCCGCGCCCAGCTCCACGCCCACAACGTTGAGTTGGCCCTCCCGGCTCGTTGAGTTGGCCCCCCGGGTCCGTTGAACGGCGCCGTCTGACCGTTGAACGGCGCCTTGTGACCACGCGACAGTGCCGTTGGAGGCGTCAGGAGAGCCGTGGCCAGGGAGACCCGGCGTACAGATCGAAGACGAAGGGGCGCCAGGGCGGAGTCCAGCGCCCGGCGGCATGGCCTTGTGGTCAAACCGCGCCGCTCAACCGTCAGACGGCGCCGTTCAACGGTCAGACGGCGCCGTTCAACGGACCCGGGAGGGCCAACTCAACGAGCCGGGAGAGCCAACTCAACGGAGGAGGGTGAGGAGCTGGGTGGCGCGGGTGAGGACGACGTAGAGGGTGGCGCGGCCGGTCGGGGACTCGGCCTCGATGGCGTCCGGGTCGACGACGAGGATGCCGTCGAACTCCAGGCCCTTGGTGTCGATGCCGGTGAGTACGACGACCCGGTCGTCGCCCGCGGTGGCCGGCGTGGTCACGTGGGGCGCATCGGCGGCGAGCTCGGGCCAGGACGCCAGCCAGCCCGACACCTCGGCACGACGCGCGACGGGAACGACGACCCCGACGGTTCCCGAGACCTGCTGGCGGATCGTGGCCAGCTCCCCGCGCACGGCCTCGGCGAGATCACCACCCGCACTCACCTCGCGCGGCGAGACTCCGGTGGAGCGGACCGCCGTCGGCAGGTCGGCGCCCAGGCCGACCCGCTCGGCGTACGCCGCGGCGTAGTCGTAGATCTCGGAGGAGTTGCGGTAGTTGGTCGACAGATGGAAGTCGTGCAGCTCCTTGCCGTCGGTCGCCGCCGCCCGCGCGGCCGCCGACTCGGCGGGCACCGGCCACGACGACTGGGCGGCATCGCCCACGATCGTCCAGGTCGCCGCACGTCCGCGTCGGCCGACCATTCGCCACTGCATCGGCGTGAGGTCCTGCGCCTCGTCCACGAGCACGTGGGCGTAGCCGTCGTCCTCGAGCCGGTGGCTGGGCGGCTGCCACACCCCCGACGACCCGAACTCCCGCTCGGCCGCCGTCGACAGCTCCTGCAGGTCGCCGCCGGTGAAGTCGTCGAGCTCGTGGTCCTCCTCGCGGGCGCGATCGGGTACGTCGCCCAGGGCGTAGCGCAGCTCGTCGACCAGCGGCACGTCCTCGACGGACAGGTCGTCGGCCTGCCACGAGTCGACGAGCAGCCGCAGCTCGTCGGGGCTGACGACGCCCTCACCCACGCGCGCCGCGAACTCGGGGTCGCGCAGCCACGCCAGCACCTCGGGCGCGGCCAGCGGCGGCCACCACGAGAGCGCGAAGTCGACGAAGGCCTGCGAGGAGAGCATGTCGTCGTCGAAGGCCTCGCGCCCGCGGTCACGACCCCGCTCGCCGCGGACCTGGCGCCACATCACGTCGAGCAGGGCGGAGGCGATGCGCGGGAGCTGCCGGTTGCGCTGGCCCTGGCCCATCAGCTGGCGCCGCAGCTTGCCGAGCGTGCCGCGATCGAGGTGGATGACGTCGTCGCGCCAGAAGACGCGGTACTCCTTGGGCGAGCCGGGCGCCTGCTGGCGCGACGTACGCCGCATGAGCTCGGCCATCCGCGCCGAGCCCTTGATGGCCGCGACCTCGGGCAGGTCGTGCCGGGTGGCGCGGACCCCGCCGACGACCTCGCCGAGGGAGCGCAGCGCGACCGCGGTCTCCCCCAGGGACGGCAGCACGCGCTCGATGTAGCGCATGAACACGCCCGACGGCCCGACGACCAGCACGCCGCCGGTCTCGTAGCGGCGACGGTCGGTGTAGAGGAGGAACGCCGCTCGGTGCAGCGCCACCACGGTCTTGCCCGTGCCCGGTCCGCCGCTGATGGAGACCACGCCCTTGGCGGGTGCCCTGATCGCGCGGTCCTGCTCGGCCTGGATGGTCGCCACGATCGAGTGCATCGAGCGGTCGCGGGCTCGCGAGAGCTGCGCCATCAGCGCACCCTCGCCGACGATCGGCAGGTCGGTCTCGACCTCGGCGTCGAGCAGCTCGTCCTCGACGCCCACGACGCGAGGACCGGAGCAGCGCAGCACCCGACGGCGTACGACGTCGTGGGGCTCGGCCGCGGTGGCCTGGTAGAACACCGCGGCCGCCGGGGCCCGCCAGTCGATCAGCAGCGAGTCGCGGTGGTCGTCGCGCAGTCCGATCCGGCCGATGTAGCGCGGCTCGGTGTCGACCCGGTGCTGCAGGTCGAGCCGGCCGAACACCAGCCCCTCGTGGGCGGCGTCGAGCTGGGCGATCCGCCGCGCGGCCTGGAACACCATCGCGTCGCGCTCGACGAGGCCGCCCTCGTGACCCAGCGCCCCGCGGCCGTAGCCCTCGCGGGCGAGCGCCTGCGCGTTGTGCGCCGACTTCTCGAGCTGGACGTAGACCCGGTCGACGAAGGCCTGCTCAGCGGCGAGCTCAGCGGCCAGAACCTCGTCTGCCAACGAACGCAATCTCCTCTAGCCAGCCATCCCCTCGGACGGCGCCAACAGCAGCAAGCAAGTTGACAATCGTATCCCGAGCCCCGGCCGCACGGTGACGGATATCCGCCTGTGTCAGGCTCGGGCCGTGAAGGTCTACGTCTCGGTTGACGCCGAGGGTGTCGCCGGCATCTCGGACTGGGACCAGTGCATCGCCGGCGGCGACGACTACGCGCTGGGTCGCGAGCTCGTGCTCGGCGAGGTGAACGCCGCCATCGCGGGCGCCGTTGAAGCCGGGGCCACCGAGATCCTGGTCAACGACAGCCACTCCCTCATGCGCAACCTGCCGCCCGCGGCGCTCGGCGCCCACGCGTCGTACCTCTCGGGGCGGTTCAAGCCGCTGTACATGATGGAGGGACTCGACGCGTCGTACGACGCCGCGCTGTTCGTCGGCTACCACGCCGCGATGCCGACTCCGGGCGTGCTCTCTCACACCTACAACCCGCGCGCGATCTCCGACGTCCGCCTCAACGGGCTCCGCACCGGCGAGGCCGGCATCAACGCGCTCGTGGCCAAGCACGCCAGCGTCCCGGTGGCCGTGATCACCGGGGACCAGTACGTCGGCCCCGAGGCGGTCGCCTTCTGCGCCGGGATCCGCGCGGTGGAGGTGAAGCGGTCGGTGAGCCGGTACGCCGCCGAGCACCTGCACCCCGAGGTCGCACGCGAGCGCGTCCGCGAGGGCGTCGCCTCGGCGCTGGCCGGACTCGACCGGCTGGCACCGCCGGCGATCGCGATGCCGGCGACGCTCGAGGTCGAGCTGCTGTCGCCCGACATGGCCGAGCAGGCGACCTGGCTGCGCGGGGTGCACCGCTTGGATACGCGGACGGTGTCGTTCACCGACGAGGACCCGCTCGCGCTGTTCCGCACGTTCATGGCGCTGGTGTTCCTGACCCGGAGCCTGGTCGAGACCCGCTGAGGTCAGTCGAGGCGCTGGTAGAGCGCGATGCCGTACGACCCGCCGCCCTTGCGCAGGTGCACGTGGGGCTGGGAACCCGCTCGCACCCACAGGTCTCCCATCGCCCCGCCCCCCGAGCTCTGGGTGGCGCTGCCCGCGGGCGTCCCACCGGCGTCGAAGTAGATCGACGTCCGCTGGTGCGTGTGGAAGCCCACCTCCGCGAGCCGGTCGTGGCCGGAGGCCGGGAGCCTGAGGTCACGTCCGCTGTGCTTCGTCGCACCGCCGGAGTAGGCCCACAGGTGGCCGTCGTACTCGAGGTACCGCGGCACCGTGGTGCCGCCGACGTGGACCTGCGCCTGCGGTCCGTAGATCCCCACGCCGAAGTGCAGTCCGGGCACCTCGGACGAGGGCACGGGCTTGCCCTGGCTGTCCTTGGACAGCCAGACCCGGACGGAGACCCGCGAACCCGGCTTGCCGACCGCGGAGAACCCGGAGGTCACGTCGGTCCCCGCGTCCCAGCTACCGGATCCGTCGCAGCGCAGGCCGGTCGAGCTGAACGCCCCCTGGTGGTTCAGCGCGATGTTGAACCAGTACTCATCGGAGCCTCCGGAGCAGGCGTAGGCGATCGACAGCGCCCCGCCACGCGCCGCGACGTAGGACGACCGGAGGACGGTCTGGCCGCGCTCGCCGACCACCCCGGTGAGCAGAGAAGTCCCGGCGACCTCGTCGCGGAAGGTGATGCCGTGCGCGCTGGTCGCGCCGGCCGGCAGCGCGTCGGTCAGGTCGTACGACGCGACCGCGACCCGACCACGGCTCACGGACAGGCGCAGCGAGCCGGAGCTACCGGCGGGCACGACGACGTAGTCGTGGAACCTCGTGCGGACCGAGTGCCACACCGTGTGGTCGGGGAGCACGACCCGGACGTCGGGCACCGCACTCGTCGTCCAGGTGAACAGCTGCGGCGAGTTCGACTTCTCGACGTGGATCGAGCCCGACCCGGTGAAGGACTCCCCGTGCCCGTCGGTGCGGTAGGTGAAGCCGAGGGCGCCGACCGTCGTGGGTGCCTTCTGACCGAGCAGGGTCGGGGCGGCCGGTGCGGCGTCGCTGCCGAGGCGCGGCAGCACCGTCGCGGCGGCCCCGGCCACCAGCACCAGAGCCAGGGCTCCGGTCCCCACGGCGCGGCGGCGTCGGCGCACGGCGGCGACGCGGTGGTGGACGGCGGAGGCTCGGGTCACGTCGGCAGCGGCGACGTCGCCGGCGTGCTGGTCGAGGGTCCGGCGGAGGTCGGTGAGGGTGTTCATCGCGGCTCCCCTTCGGTGTCGGCGAGGGCGGGGTCGATGCGGAGCTTGGCCAGGGCCTTGCTGGTCTGGGACTTGACCGTGCCGACCGAGCAGCCGAGGAGGTCGGCGGTCTGGGCCTCGGTGAGGTCCTCGAAGTAGCGCAGGACCACGACCGCCCGCATCCGGCGCGGCAGCCTCGCCATCGCGGCCCAGAGGTCCGTCGGCTCGGTCGAGTCCTCGACGGGCGCCTCGGGCAGCGACTCGGTGGGCTGCTCACCGTTCCACTTCCGCCGCCACCAGGAGGCGTAGGTGTTGACCAGGATCCTGCGGACGTAGGGCTCCGGCTCCCCCTGGACGCGGCGCCACGCGAACCACGCCTTCGCCAGCGCCGTCTGGAGCAGGTCCTCGGCCAGGGCGTGGTCGTGGGTCAGCAGGTACGCCGTGCGCAGCAACGCCCCCGAGCGGGCCGCGACGAAGTCGTCGAAGGCCGCCGAGTCCGCCTTCCCACCAGGTCCCACTCGGCCTCCCGGGTCGACGGCGGTCGTGGTGCTCATGTCCGTGATACCCGGTGGAGCCCCCCGATGGTTGCCTTACCGCTTGCGTTCGAGGAACGCCGTCATCGCGGCGCGCGCCTCGTCGGAGGCGAACAGCCGGGCGCTCAGGGCCGCCATGTCGGGGCCGAGCGCGTCGATGCGGCGGACCAGGTCGGCGTTCAGGATCCGCTTGGACTCCCGCAGCCCCTGCGCGGTGCCGGACGCCAGCTGGGCGCAGACCCCGGCGACCGCGTCATCCAGCTCCGCGGCCGGCACGGCCCGCGTGACCAGGCCGTACGCCGCGGCCTGCTCGCCGCTGAACACCTCGCCCCCGAGCGTCGTCAGCGCCGCTGCTCGCGGCGTCATCCGGGCGTGCACCGTCAGCGAGATGATCGCCGCGGCCAGGCCGAGCTTCACCTCCGTCAGGGCGTACGTCGCGTCGTCGGCGCTGATCGCGACGTCGCTGGCCGCGACGATCCCGATCCCACCCGCGCGCACGGCGCCCGCGATGCGGGTCACGACCGGCTTGTCCATGGTCGCGACCAGCCGCTGGAGGGCGACGATCCGCAGCGCCCCTCCTCCATCCCGTCGGCCGTGGCCTCGGACATGTCGGCGCCGGAGCAGAAGACGCGCCCCTCCTGGCGGACCAGCACGACCCGGACCGACTCGTCGGCGTCCGCGCGCTGAAGGCGCTCCATCAGCTCGCTCACCAGCTGCCGCGACAGGGCGTTGCGGTTGTGCTGGGAGTCGAGGGTGACCGTCGCGACCGCATCGGCGACGGCGTAGTGGACCAGCTCGTCGGGCATGCGGGGCATCCTCCCATCCGCGTCCGGACTGCCGGTCGGCCATCCCGAAGGGCGTCGGCGACGAACGACCCCGTGTGACCAGAACACTCCGCTTCGCCGGGTACGGCGTGCTCGCAGCCCTGGCCGGGTCGGGCGTCGGCCATCTCGTGGCCGCGCTGACCGACCCTGCGGCCTCGCCGGTGCTCGCCGTCGGCGAGCTGGTCATCGACCATACGCCGACGCCGGCCAAGGACTGGGCGATCGCGCACTTCGGCACCCACGACAAGACGGTGCTCGTCGGCTCCGTCCTCGTCGGCGTCCTCCTCCTGTCCGCGGTCGCCGGCATCCTCGCCCGACGCTCGATCCTCCTCGGCGGCGGCCTGATCGCGGTGCTGACCGCGGCGGCGCTCTACGCCGCGCTGACCCGTCCGGTCGTCCACCCCGTCGACGCGCTCCCGGGCGTTGTCACCGGCCTGGTCGGGCTCGCCTGTCTTGTGGGGGCTGACCAGCCTGGAGACCGGGCGCCCCGTACTGCCCGGCACGCAGTCCGATGCGGAGCCCAACCCCAGCCGCCGCGGCATCCTGCTCGGCGCTGCGGGTGTCGCCGTGCTCGCCGCCGGCAGCGGGTACGCCGGTCGGCTGATCGCCAAGTCGCGCGCGGCCATCGGCAACATCACGCTGCCGCGGCCGCACAGCAAGGCGGGACCTTTCCCGGCCGGCCTCGACGACAAGATCCCTGGGATCACGCCGTTCCGCACCTCGAACGCCGACTTCTACCGCGTCGACACCCGGCTCAGCCTGCCGATCGTCGACGCGTCGTCGTGGTCGCTCACGATCGACGGCGACGTCCGGCACACGCAGACCTTCAGCTTCGACGACCTCCTGGGAATGCCGCTGATCGAGCGCGACATCACCCTGACCTGTGTCTCCAACGACGTCGGCGGTCCCTACGTCAGCGGCGCCCGCTGGCTCGGCGTCCGGCTCACCGACCTCCTCGACCGCGCCGGCGTCGGCTCGCACTCCGACCAGATCCTGTCCACCGACGTCGACGGGATGACCATCAGCACCCCGCTCGACCTGGCCACCGACGGGCGCGACGCGATGATCGCGGTCGGCATGAACGGCGAGCCCCTGCCCCGGGCGCACGGCTTCCCGGCCCGGATGGTCGTCCCCGGCCTCTACGGCTTCATCAGCGCCTGCAAGTGGATCACCCGGATGACGCTCACGACGTACGCCGACCAGTCGGCGTACTGGACCGACCGCGGCTGGGCGACCGATGCGCCGATCAAGATCGCCAGCCGCATCGACACCCCGGACGGCCTGCACGCCAAGGCCGGCAAGACCTTCATCGGCGGCATCGCCTGGGCCCAGCCGATCGGCGTCGGGAAGGTCGAGGTGCAGATCGACGGCGGCCCCTGGCAGCAGGCGACGCTCGGGCCGAGTGCGGGCAACGACTACTGGCGCCAGTGGTACCTGCCGTGGACCGCCTCTCCCGGATCGCACCAGATCTCCAGCCGCGCGATCGACAAGCACGGGAACGTGCAGACCGCGGTCCGGGCGACGCCGTTCCCCGACGGCTCCTCGGGCATCCAGAAGCTCCTCGTGTCGGTCTCCTGAGCGACCTGTTCCCTCGCGACCGGTCCAATCCGCTCCGGCCCCCGCGCCGAACGACTCCCGACGCACCAACCACCTGAAAGAGGTCACCATGCACACCACGCTCCGACGCTCGGGACTCGCCGCGCTGGCACTGGGGGCCACCATGGCGCTCGCCGCTTGCGGCAGCTCCGACAGCTCCACCGCCGGCACCAGCACGGGCGGATCCGGCACCAGCGACACCAGCGCAGCGGCCCAGACGTTCGGCTCCGGCTGCGCGGCGGTTCCGAAGACCGGCGCCGGGTCCTTCCAGGGCATGGCCACCGCCCCGGTCGCCTCGGCGGCCAGCGCCAACCCGGTGCTCTCGACCCTGGTCACCGCCGTGCAGAAGGCCGGTCTGGTCGACACGCTGAACTCGCAGAAGGCCATCACGGTCTTCGCGCCGACCAACGACGCCTTCGCCGCGATCCCGCCGAAGACGCTGAAGGCCGTCTTGGCGAACAAGGCGGAGCTGACCAAGATCCTGACCTACCACGTGGTGGCCGGGAAGATCGCGCCCGACCAGCTCGCCGGCACCCACAAGACCCTCGAAGGCGACAAGCTCACGATCAGCGGCTCGAACGACGACTTCACCGTCGGCGCGCAGAAGGCCTCGATCGTGTGCGGCAACGTCCCGACAGCCAACGCCACCGTCTACATCATCAGCTCGGTGCTGATGCCGAAGATGTGACGCGGGTACGGACGTCGTACGACAGACGCTGACAGCCGACTCCTGACAGGCAAGGATCGATCCGTGAGTCACCTGAGGCCCGTTCCGGCCGACCCGCCCTCCGAGGAGGGCGGGTCGGTCGGCGAACGCCTGGCCGCGATGCTCAAGCGGGCCGCTCGCGGTGACGAGGGCGCGTTCGCCGAGTGGTACGACGCGACCTCGGCCCGCGCCTACGGCCTCGCGGTCCGCGTCCTGCGAGACCGCGCGCAGGCCGAGGAGGTCACCCAGGAGGCCTACCTCGACTGCTGGCGGCACGCGGCGAGGTTCGACCCCGCGAAGGGCAGTGCCCTCTCGTGGCTGCTCACCGTGGTCCACCGCAAGGCGGTCGACCGGGTGCGCTCCGCGGAGGCCTCCACTCGACGTGACACGGCCTACGGGCAGCGCGACATCCCGGTGGCCCACGACGAGACCGCCGAGGCGGCGACCGCGTCGCTCGAGGCGACCCGGGTGCGCTCGGCCCTCGCGAGCCTGACCCTGAAGCAACGCGAGGCGGTCCAGCTGGCCTTCCTCGGGGGCTACACGCACACGGAGGTCGCGGCGATGCTCGACCTCCCGATCGGCACGGCGAAGACCCGGATCAGGGACGGCCTGATCCGGATGAGAGACGCATTGGGCGTCGGAGAGGTAGCGCAAGCATGAGCAGCGACATCCATGCA
Organism: Nocardioides sp.; assembly: GCA_049841015.1. Classification (GTDB taxonomy): domain Bacteria; phylum Actinomycetota; class Actinomycetes; order Propionibacteriales; family Nocardioidaceae; genus Nocardioides. The sequence goes on along the minus strand of JASGIN010000008.1, from coordinate 285,123 downwards.
CTCTCGGGTGCCTACGCCGTCGACGCCCTCGACGACACCGAGCGTGCCCAGTTCGAACGCCACCTGGCCGTGTGCTCCGAGTGCCGGGCCGAGGTCCGGTCGCTCCAGGAGACGGCGGCCCTGATGACCGAGGCGGAGACGATGCCGGCACCGGCGTCGCTCCGGGTGAGCGTGCTCGCCGGGATCAGCCAGGTGCGCCCGTTTCCGCCTGAGACTGCTGACGATGCGGCGCCGGCTGGCGCCCGGGGCGGCGGCGCAGTCCTGACTCTGCGCCGGCGACTCCCCCTGCTGGTGGCGGCCGCGGCCGTCGTGCTGCTCGCGATGGGCGCCGTGGTCTGGCAGCCGTGGCACCACCACCAGCAGACCGTGGCCGACCAGGTCCTCGGCGCCTCCGACGCCCAGCGCGTGACCGAGCGGGTCCCCGGCGGCGGCAAGCTCACCCTGGTGCGGTCGGCCTCGCTCAACCGGGCCGTCATGGTCGGCGCGGACGTTCCGGAGCCGCCGGCCGGCAAGACCTACGAGCTGTGGCTGCAGCAGCCGGGTGAGCAGATGGAGCCCGCAGGCCTGATGCCGGACTCGCACGAGCCCACGGTGCTGATGGGCGACGCCGGGACCGCGGTCGCCGCGGCGGTCAGCGTGGAGCCCGACGGCGGCTCGTCGCACCCGTCGGACCAGGTCGTCGCCGTCTTCAAGCTCGGGTCGGGACCGGGGAAGAGCGGCGCATGACCCCGGCCCGACGGCGCGTCGCCGTCATCGGCTCCGGCGTCGCCGGGCTGACCGCCGCGCACGTGGCGGCACGAACGGCACACGTGACGCTCTACGAGGCCGACCCGCGTCCCGGCGGGCACGCCGACACGCACGAGGTCGACGGACTCGCGATCGACACCGGCTTCATCGTGCACAACCGGCGCACCTACCCGACGCTGCTGCGGCTCTTCGCCGAGCTCGGCGTCCGGACCCAGCCGTCGGAGATGTCGATGTCGGTCCGCGACGAGGAGACCGGCCTCGAGTACGCCGGCGCGCTGGGGTCGCGCGGCCTCTTCCCGACGATGCGCAACCTCGCCCGCCCGGCGTACCTCCGGATGCTCGGCGAGATCCCGCGCTTCCACCGCCGTGCGCGGACCCTCCTCTCGGGGGGGTCCGACTCGGTCGGCCGGACGCCGGACCTCACCTTGCGTGACTTCCTCGCAGCGGGTGGGTTCTCGGCGTACTTCCAGCGGCACTTCATGGAGCCGCTCGTCGCCTCCGTCTGGTCCTGCGACCCGGCCGTGGCCCTGGACTACCCGGCGCGCTACCTCTTCGAGTTCCTCCAGCACCACGGGATGCTCTCGATCACCGGCTCCCCACAGTGGCGGACCGTGACCGGCGGCTCTCGCGAGTACGTCGCGCGGGTCGTCGCCGGGCTCGACGACGTCCGGCTCGGCACCAAGGTGACCGGGATCCTCGAGACCGCTGACGGCGTGCGCGTCACCGACGGCAACGGCGCCACCGCGACGTACGACGCGGTGGTCGTCGCCACGCATCCCGACCAGGCGCTGGCGATGCTCGACGAGCCGACGCCGGTCCAGCGGAAGGCGCTCGGCGGCATCGGCTACTCCGCGAACACCGCGCTCCTGCACACCGATGCGTCGCTGCTGCCGCGGGCCGAGCGGGCCCGGGCGTCGTGGAACTTCCTGCGCCGCCGCGGCGGTTCGGCCGACGCGCAGCGCGGCCGGGTGACCGTCACCTATGACCTCACCCGCCTCCAGCGGCTGCCCACGCAGACGCCGTACCTCGTGACCCTCGGCGGCGAGGACCTCGTCGACCCGGAGCGGGTGATCGCGCGGATGGAGTACGCCCACCCGCTCTACACCCCGACCTCCGTGGCCGCCCAGCGCCTGCTGCCCGAGGCCGACACCGACCGCGTCGCGTTCGCCGGGGCCTACCACGGCTGGGGATTCCACGAGGACGGCGCGAGGTCCGGGGCGGCTGCGGCCGCGCGGCTGGGGCTTCCCTGGGACCCATCCCCGGCAGCACCCGTGACGTCGACCCCCGAGCCCGGCATGTTCGACTCGCGCATCCGGCACACCCGGCGCCGCCCGTTCCGGCGCTCCTTCGAGCATCGTGCGCGCACCTGGCTGGTCGACCTCGACGACCTGCCCGACCACGGCGTGCTCGGCCGGTTCGAGGCTCGCGACCACGTCGGCGACGCGCACGAGTCGCTGCGCGAGAACGTCGAGGCGCTCCTCGCCTCCCATGACATCGACCTCGAGGGCGGGCGCGTCCTGATGGCCGCCAACGCCCGGGCGCTGGGGTACTGCTTCGACCCGATCAGCGTGTTCTGGTGCTTCGACCGGCGCCAGCAGCTCGCCGGTGTCCTCGTCGAGGTGCACAACACCTACGGCGGCCGGCACGCCTACCTGGTCCATCCCGACGAGCAGGGACGGGCGCGGGTGGACAAGGAGCTCTACGTCTCGCCCTTCCACGGGACCGACGGCTGGTACGACGTGCGCGTCCCGGTCCCCGGCGACGAGCTGCTGGTCGCGGTCACCCTGCACACCGACGACGGCGCGGCCTTCAGCGCCTCGCTGGCCGGACGGCGTACGACGGCCTCGCCGCTGCGGGCCGCGCCGGCCGCGCTGGTCGGCTCGGCCCTGATCCGCGCGCACGGCATCCGGCTGTGGCTCCGGCGGCTGCCGGTGCAGCCCCGCCCGGCAGGGCATGACCGCACCGTCGAGAGGGGGACCCGATGACCGCCACCGTCCAGCGGCCCGCGCTCGACCAGTGGCCCGACCTGGCCCGGGTCCCGAGCGGCCCGCGCGCCGCCGTCTCGGCCTACGTCGCCCGGCAGCTCTTCGAGGCCGGAGTACGGCGGCTGCCGGTCAGCGTCCACCTCGAGGGTCAGACCATCGGGCGTGGGGGCCCTGAGCTGACGGTGGTGCGACCCGAGGAGTTCTTCGCCCGGCTGGGACGCGGCGCGCTGGTCGGCTTCGGCGAGGCGTACCTGACCGGGGCCTGGGACGCCCCCGATCTCGGCGCCGTCCTCACCGTGCTGGCGGCGCAGATGCCGAAGCTGGTGCCGGACAGCCTGCAGAGGCTGCGAGCGCTCGCCGTACGCCGGCCGCCGCGGCGCGAGCGCAGCACGCGCGCGAACTCGCGCCGCAACATCGCCCATCACTACGACCTGTCGAACGAGCTCTTCGAGCAGTTCCTCGACGAGACGCTGAGCTACTCGGCCGGGCTCTTCGAGAGCGACGAGCTCACTCTCGACGGCGTGCAGCAGATGGCCGCGCCGACTCCGGGTGGTGACCTGGTGGCGGCTCAGGGCCGCAAGATCGAGCGGCTGCTGGACCGGACGGGGGTCGCTGCAGGCACCCGCGTGCTCGAGATCGGAACCGGCTGGGGCGAGCTCGCGATCCGCGCCGCCCGGCGTGGGGCGCGCGTCCACTCGATCACGCTGTCGTCGGAGCAGAAGGCCCTGGCCGAGCAGCGGATCGCCGCCGCGGGCCTGTCGGACCGCGTCGACGTGCGCCTGCTGGACTATCGCGCGCTGCCGGCCAGCGCGACGTACGACGTCGTGCTGTCGGTGGAGATGATCGAGGCGGTCGGCTACGACTTCTGGGACGACTACTTCGCGATCCTCGACCGGGTCACGGCCCCCGGCGGCCGCGTCGGCCTGCAGGCGATCACGATGCCGCACGACCGGATGCTCGCGACCCGCAACACCTACACGTGGATCAACAAGTACATCTTCCCCGGCGGCTTCCTGCCGTCGGTGGAGGCGATCGAGTCGCTGACCGCGCGGCGTACCGGCCTCCACGTGGTCGACCGGCTCTCCTTCGGGTTCCACTACGCCGAGACGCTGCGGCAGTGGGACGCGCGGTTCCTGGCGGCGCGGGAGCGGGTGCTGGAGCTCGGCTTCGACGAGACGTTCCTGCGGATGTGGCACTTCTACCTGGAGTACTCGCGTGCGGGCTTCGCCTCGGGGTACATCGACGTCAACCAGTTCGTGCTGAGCAGGGAGGACGCCCGATGACCACGACGCTGCCCCAGGCCACGGCACGGGGACGCGCGGACGGCGTCGCCGCAGAGCTGTCGGCCGCAGCGGCGCCGTTCGTCGGCGGCGAGCTGCCGGTGCGCCTGCGCGCCTGGGACGGGTCGGAGGCGGGTCCGGCCGAGGCCCCGCTCGTGGAGCTGCGCTCGCCGGACGCCCTGCGCCGCCTGCTGTGGCATCCAGGCGAGCTCGGTGCGGCCCAGGCCTACGTCACCGGCGAGCTGGAGGTGCACGGTGACCTCGGCGAGGCCCTGTCGTACGCCTTCACGGTCGGCGCCGAGCGCGGGGTCACACCCCGTCCGCACCCAACGGCGATGGCGCGCGCGCTGCGCACGCTGGCCGACCTCGGCGTCGTGGGGAGGCCGCTTCCGGCGCCGGCCTCGCAGGCTCGGGTCCGCGGTCGCCTGCACAGCCGTCTCCGCGACCGACGGGCGATCAGCCACCACTACGACCTGTCGAACGAGTTCTACGCGCTGCTCCTGGATCCCTCGATGGCCTACTCGTGCGCGTACTTCGGCGACGACCCGGAGCAGAGCGTCGAGTCGGCGCAGCGGGCCAAGCTCGACCTGGTCTGCCGTAAGCTCGACCTCGCTCCCGGCCGCACCCTGCTCGACGTCGGCTGCGGGTGGGGATCGCTGTCCCTGCACGCCGCGCAGGAGTTCGGCGCCCGGGTCGTCGGGGTCACGATCGCGCGCGAGCAGAAGCGCTTCATCGACGCCCGGATCGCCGAGCGCGGGCTGGGCCACCTGGTCGAGATCCGGCTGCAGGACTACCGCGAGGTCCCCGAGCGCGACCACTTCGACGCCGTGGGCTCGCTCGAGATAGGCGAGCACGTCGGCGAGCGCAACTACCCGACGTACGTCGAGGCGCTGCGGCAGGCCGTCCGTCCGGGCGGTCGGGTGCTGGTCCAGCAGATGTCGCGGACCGGGCGGCATCCGGGCGGCGGGCCCTTCATCGAGTCCTTCATCGCGCCCGACATGTACATGCGGCCCGTCGGCGAGACCGTCGGCTACCTGGAGCGCGGCGGGCTGGAGGTGCGCGACGTGCACGCGCTGCGCGAGCACTACGTGCGCACCGTCGCCGGGTGGCTGGAGAACTTCGAGGTCAACCTCACCGAGCTCACCGCCCTGGTCGGCGAGGAGGTCGTGCGGGTGTGGCGGCTCTACCTCGTCGGCGGCTCGCTGGCCTTCCGCGACGGACGGATGGGCGTCGACCAGATCCTCTGCGTCCGACCCGGGGCCGCGCACGCGCTGCCCGCGGAGCGTGCCTGGTGATCGGCTCCTGGTGGGGTCTGGCGCTGCTGGCCGTCGGCGTCGCCGTACTGGCGATGCTGCTCACGGCGTACGCCGCGCGCCGGGCCGGCCGGGTCTCGGTCGTCGACGTGACCTGGGGCCTGGCGCTGGCGGTGATGGCCGTGGCCGCGGCGGTGCTCGGGACCGGGACGACCTGGCGTCGCTACGTGCTGGCCGCGATGGTGCTGGTGTGGGGCGGTCGCCTCTCGCGGCACATCTTCGACCGCGCGCGCGGCCAGGGCGAGGACCCGCGGTACGCCGAGCTGCTCGGCGACGGCGGTGCGCGCGCCGCCGTCCGCAAGGTGTACGTGCCGCAGGGCCTGGCGATCTGCCTGCTCGCGCTGCCGATCATGGCCGCGGCGCACTGGGACGTGGCGGTCCCGTGGCTGGTCTGGGTGGGGGTCGCGGTGTGGGCGGCCGGCACGGCGTTCGAGGCCGTCGGCGACGCCCAGCTCGCGGCGTACAAGAAGGAGCCGCGCGACCAGCGCCCGCAGATCATGGACCGCGGCCTGTGGGGCTGGACCCGCCACCCCAACTACTTCGGCGACGCCCTGCTGTGGTGCGGGATCTGGCTCGCCGGCGGCGCGGCGTCCGGCTGGTGGCCCGGAGTCGTCACCGTGCTCGCCCCGCTGGCGATGACCCACTTCCTGCGCAACGTGACCGGCGCGAAGCTCCTCGAGGAGACCATGTCGCAGCGCGCCGGCTGGGACGAGTACGCCGCCCGTGTCCCGTTGTTCGTCCCGCGCCCACCTCGGGGCTAGCCGCCGTCCGGCCTCTGAGCAGCGCCCGCGCCGACGTTCCTGGGGGTTTGTGAGGGTTATCGGGGGCTGTAACCCCCTGGAACCCTCGGAAACCCCGCGTACGCGGGGTTTCCGACAAGGGCTCCGACCAGACCGGCAGCGCGCGTCGTAGCGTGGGGGGATGGTCGGGCACGACCGGGTGGCGGAGGCGTTCGCCGCGACGCCACGGGAAGACTTCCTGCCGGCGGACCAGCGCGCGAACGCCGCGCAGGACCGGCCGCTGCCCCTGGGGCACGGCCAGACCAACTCCCAGCCGAGCACCGTCGAGGCGATGCTGCGGCTGCTCGACGTCCGGCCCGGCCAGCGCATCCTCGACGTCGGCTCGGGCTCGGGCTGGACGACCGCCCTGCTGGCGCGCCTGACCGGACCGACCGGTCGGGTCATCGGCGTCGAGCTCCAGCCGGAGCTGGTCGAGACCGGCCGGCGCAACCTCGACCGCACCGGGCTGCCGTGGGCCGACATCCACCAGGCGGTCCCCGGTGTGCTCGGCCTGCCCGACGCCGCGCCGTACCACCGGATCCTGGTCTCGGCGATGGCCCGCGAGCTTGCCGGCGGAGCTGGTGGCCCAGCTGCACACGGGCGGCGTGCTGGTGATCCCGGTCGGCGGGACGATGCTGCGCGTGTCGTCGTCGATGCGCGGCCTGGGGATCACGCGGCACGGGTCCTACCGCTTCGTGCCGCTCAGGTGATCACCGAGACCCCACAGGGCCGCGACGTGCCGGACGTCGGTGCCGCAGCAGCCCCCTACCACCTCGAGCCGCGGCAGGAGCTGCTCGAGTCGGCGGTGCCCCGACACCAGCACGTCGACGTCGCCCTCGTCCAGGGTCTCGGCCTCGTCGAGCTCCTCGTGGCTCTGCGTGGAGGCGTTGCAGCGCAGCCCGCGCACCCGCTCGAGCCACTCGCCTCCGCCGGCGAGCGCCGGCAGGACGTGCTGCGGATGGGCGCAGTTGACCATGAAGTACGCCGGGTGCCCGGCGTCGTCGACGGCCTGCACCGCCTCCTCGAGCGACGTCCCGTCGGCGAGCCGGCCGTCGGTCTCGACGGTGAACGAGATCACCGCGGGGATGCCGGCGGCCTCGGCTGCCCACGCGACGCCCAGCGCCTCGGCGGTGTCGGTCAGGGTCAGCGCGGCGATCTCGTCGGCGCCGGCTGCCGCGAACGCCGCGACCTGCGCGGTGTGGTAGTCGGCAGCCTCCTCCGCCGCGGTCGCGACGCCGGCGGAGTACCCCTCGCCGCGCGGCCCCAGAGTCCCGATCACCCGGGTGCCGTCGACACGGTCACCCCACTCGGCCTCGAGCCCGCGCAGGAGCTCGACGGCCCGGCGGTTGACGTCGGCCAGCGCCTCCGGGCCGTCACCGAGGCGCGCGCCCCAGTCGGGGTTGGCCCGCCAGGTCGGCGCCTCGAGCCGCAGGCCGGCACGCGCGCCCGCCGCCACGTCGGCGTACCCCTCGTAGTAGGAGCGCAGCAGGGCTCGCCCCTCGTCGCTGCGCAGGAGCGGGTACGCCGCGAACTCGGGCAGGTCGGCTCCGTGATGGAACAGCAGGTCGGTCTCCAGACCGCCGTCGGTCACCCACCGCCAGCCGCCGGCCATCGTCTCGCTCCTCACCTGTCGCAGTTTCACGCAGTGTTCACGTGAAGTCAGGTCCCGGCAACAGACCCGCGTCAGGCTGTCCTCATGAGCGTTGCCGTCGCCCTCCACCAGTCACCCCAGCCACGCACGACCGGCCGGAAGCCGGACCGGGCGGCGGCTGCGAGAGATCGCGAGGCGCGGTCCGCGTCCGGCGTGACCCGCCTCCTCACCCGCCGTCCCGAGCTGCGCGGCGTGCTGGCCACCGCCGACTGGCTCGAGGAGGCGACCCTCTGGTCGGCCTGAGGCGCCGCCTCGCCTGCCAGCAGCTCAGTAGCTCTTCGGCAGGCCCAGCGAGTGCATGGCCACGAAGTTCAGGATCATCTCGCGTGAGACCGGCGCGATCCGCACGGCCCGCGTCGCGACGAGCAGCCCGGCCATGCCGTACTCCTGGGTGATCCCGTTGCCACCATGGGCCTGGACCGCCCGGTCCGCGGCGTCGCAGGCGGCCTCCGCGGCGGCGTACTTCGCCATGTTGGCCGCCTCGCCCGCCGCGAGGTCGTCGCCGGCGTCGTAGAGGGCGGCCGCCTTCTGGGTCATCAGGCGAGCCAGCTCCACCTCGATCTTCGACTGCGCCAGCGGGTGCGCCACCGCCTGGTGCGTGCCGATCGGCGCGCCGAAGACCGAGCGCTCCTTCGCGTACGCCGCCGCCCGGTCGAGGGCGAACCTGGCCAGCCCCGTCGAGAACGCCGCGGCCATGATCCGCTCCGGGTTGAGACCCGCGAACAGCGGCGCGAGCCCACCGTCGGCCGACTCCGGGTCGCCGATGAGCGCGTCGGCCGGCAGCCGGACGTCGTCGAGGAACACCTGGAACTGCAGCTCGGGGCTGACGATCTCCATCGGGATCGGCCGGTACTCCAAGCCCTCGGCGTCGGTCGGTACGACGAAGAGCGCCGGGCGGAGCCGCCCCGTCCGCGCGTCCTCGGTACGGCCGACGACGAGCACGTGGTCGGACTCGTCGACTGCCGAGATGTAGATCTTGCGCCCGTTCAGCACCCAGCCGTCGCCGTCGCGTCGTGCCGTCGTGGAGATGTCGTGGCTGTTGGTCCCCGCGTCCGGCTCGGTGATGGCAAACGCCATCGTGCCGGTGCCGTCGGCGATCCCCGGGAGCCAGCGCCGCTTCTGCCCCTCGGTGCCGTACCGGCTGATGATGGTGCCGCAGATCGCCGGGCTCACCACCATGAGCAGCAGCGGGCAGCCCTGGGCGGCCAGCTCCTCACAGACCGCGGCGATGTCGCCGATGCCGCCGCCACCTCCGCCGTACTCCTCGGGGATGTTGATACCGAGGTAGCCCAGCCGGCCGATCTCGAGCCAGAGGTCGGTCGTCTTCTCGCCGGCTCGGGCGCGCTCGGTGAACCACTCGCGCCCATACTTCGCCGCCACCCGCGCGACCTCTCGGCGCAGCGCCAGGCGCTCCTCGGACTCCGTGTAGCTGGTCGTCATGTCGTCGTCTCCTCCACCACCGCCAGGACCTCCCCGGCCGCGACCTGCGTGCCGGGTCGTACGTCGAGCCGGGTCACCGTGCCGCTGCTCGGGGCCGACACCGTGTGCTGCATCTTCATCGCCTCCAGCACCAGGATCGTCGTACCCGCCTCGACCTCATGGCCGATCTCGACCGCGACGCCGAGCACGGTTCCGGGCATCGGCGCCAGCAGGCTGCCCTGGGCGATCGCCGCGGCCGGGTCGGCGAACCTCGGCACGACCGTCAGGGCGACGTACTCAGAGGCCCCGTCGACGTGAACGCGGCTCCCGTCGATCGTCACGCCGTACGTCGTCGCGACGCCGTCGCGCTCCAACCTCACGCTGGTGTCACTGGCGGCCAGGACGACGAGGCCCTCGACGACGTACCCGGTGCGGCCGCCGTACCACGCGACCTCGGCCTCTTCGCCGTGCGCCCCTTCGAACGTGGTCACCTGCGGCTGGCTGGCGACGTTGCGCCAGGCGACGTGGACGGCGGACTGGACCCGTCGCTCGACGCGGCTCTTCTCCGCGAGCCCGAGTGCGGCGGCGACGGCGTGGTCCCCCGGTGGCCGCGACTTCCGGGCTCGCTGCGTCGCGAGGAACGACGTCGAGACCTCGCCCGCGAGGAAGCCGGGGTCGCGCAGGGCCGCCACGAGCTGGTCGCGGTTGGTCGTGACGCCGTGGATCCGGGACCGGGCCAGGACACCCGCGAGGGTGCGTGCGGCCTGCTCGCGGGTCGGCGCATGCGCCACGACCTTGGCGAGCATCGCGTCGTAGAACGTCGAGACCTCGCTGCCCGACTCGTAGCCCGCGTCGACCCGGAGCCCCGGTGCCGACGGGATCTCGAACGTCGTGAGCACCCCGCTCTGCGGCGCGTAGTCGGCCGACGGGTCCTCGGCGTACAGCCGCGCCTCGATGGCGTGCCCGGTGCCGCCTGCCGGGTCGTGTGCCTGAGCCCGCGGCATGGCGCGGGATGGGGCACACGACCCGCCTTCGGCGACCGCGATCTGCAGGGCCACCAGGTCGACGTCGTGGACCAGCTCGGTGACCGGGTGCTCGACCTGGAGCCGGGTGTTCATCTCCAGGAAGAAGAAGCGCTCGGTGCCGGGGTCGTAGAGGAACTCGACGGTGCCGGCGCCGACGTAGTACACCGCGGCGGCCACGGCTCGCGCCGCCTCGTGCAGCGCCGCTCGCGTGGCGTCCGGGAGTCCCGGCGCGGGGGTCTCCTCGATCACCTTCTGGTGGCGGCGCTGGAGGGAGCAGTCGCGCTCGCCGAAGACCTCGATCCGGCCGTGCCGGTCGCCCATCACCTGGACCTCGACGTGGCGGGCGTGCCGCAGGTACGGCTCCACGAACACGGTCCCGTCGCCGAACGCCGACTCGGCCTCCGCGCGGGCCGCCTCGAGCTCGTCCTGGAGCCGGTCGAGCTCGTGGACGACGCGCATGCCGCGCCCTCCGCCGCCCGCCGACGCCTTCACCACCAGCGGCAGGTCGTCGGTGGTGGGCTGGTCCGGCGCCTCCAGGACCGACACCCCGGCCGCGCGCACGAGCTGCTTGGACCTGACCTTGGAGCCCATCACCTCGATGGTCTCCGGCAGCGGACCCACCCAGGTCAGCCCGGCGTCGATGACGGCTGCGGCGAAGGCCGGGCTCTCGGAGAGGAAGCCGTACCCGGGATGCACGGCGTCGGCCCCGCTGCGCCGCGCCGCGTCCACCAGCAGGTCGGCTCGGAGATAGGTCTCCGCGGGCGTCCGGCCGGGCAGCCGCACGGCGAGGTCCGCCTCCCGCACGTAGGGGAGGTCGGCATCCGCGTCGGAGTGCACGGCGACCGTCTCGATGCCGAGCCCCCGGCAGGTGCGGAACACCCGACTCGCGATCTCGGCCCGGTTGGCGACGAGAAGGCGGGCGATCACGTGCGGAACACCCCGTAGCCACCGGCACCGCTGAACGGCGCGTTCTCGATCACCGAGAGGCAGATCGCCAGCACCGTGCGGGTGTCCCGAGGGTCGATGACGCCGTCGTCGTACAGCATCCCGGACAGGAAGAACGGCAGGCTCTGCTCCTCGACCTGGGCCTCGACCATCGCGCGCAGCGCGGCGTCGCCCTGCTCGTCGTAGGCCTCCCCGCGTGCCTCCGCCGAGGCGCGGGCGACGATCGAGAGGACGCCGGCCAGCTGGGCCGGACCCATCACCGCGGCCTTCGCGCTCGGCCAGGCGAACAGGAAGCGGGGGTCGAAGGCACGCCCGTTCATGCCGTAGTTCCCTGCGCCGTACGACGCCCCCATGAGCACGCTGAGGTGCGGCACCGTGCTGTTGCTGACGGCGTTGAGCATCTGCGCGCCGTGCTTGATGATGCCGCCCTGCTCGTACTCCGCCCCGACCATGTAGCCGGTCGTGTTGTGCAGGAACAGCAGTGGCGTGTCGGCCTGGTTGGCCAGCTGGATGAACTGGGTGGCCTTCTGCGCCTCCTCGCTGAACAGGACGCCCTGCGCGTTCGCCAGGATCCCGACCGGCCGGCCGTGGATGCGGGCCCAGCCGGTGACCAAAGACGAGCCGTAGAGCGGCTTGAACTCGTCGAACGGCCTCGCGTTGCCCGGGCTCGTCCCGTCGACGACCCGCACGATCACCTCGCGCGGGTCGAACGGCTCGGTGAGGTCGTCCGGCACGAAGTCGAGCAGCTCCTCGACGTCCAGGTCGGGCTCGACGAAGGGTGGGACCGGCTCCGACCGAGCCCGCCGACGGTTGAGCCGGGCCACGATCCGGCGCCCGATCCGGATCGCGTCGAGCTCGTCGTCGGCCAGGTAGTCGGCCAGGCCGGAGATGCGCGCGTGCATCGACGCGCCTCCGAGTGACTCCTCGTCCGCCTCCTCTCCGGTGGCCATCCGCACCAGCGGAGGCCCGCCCAGGAACACCTTGGCCTGCTCCTTCACCATGACGGTGTAGTCCGACATCCCGGGCACGTAGGCACCACCGGCTGTGGAGTTGCCGAACACAAGCGCGACTGTGGGCTGTTTACGGGCCGAGGCGCGGGTCAGGTCGCGGAACAGCCGCCCACCGGGGATGAAGATCTCCTTCTGCGAGCCCAGGTCGGCGCCGCCGGACTCGACCAAGGAGATCGTCGGGAGGTGGTTCTCCTCGGCGATCTGCGAGGCGCGGAAGATCTTGCGGACCGTCCACGGGTTGCTGGCGCCGCCCTTGACCGTCGGGTCGTTGGCGGTGATGACGCACTCGACGCCCTCGACGACGCCGATGCCGGTCACCACGCTGGCGCCGACGGTGAACTCCGACCCCCAGCCCGCCAGCGGCGAGAGCTCGAGGAACGCCGATCCCGGGTCGACCAGCAGCTCGATCCGCTCGCGCGGCAGCAGCCGTCCGCGGGCGTGGTGGCGGGCGACGTACTTCTCGCCGCCGCCCGCCACGGCCTTGGCCTGCTCGCTCTCGAGGTCGTCGAGCTTGGCGAGCATCGCCTCGCGGTTCGCGGTGCCGGTCATGCCTCGAGCACCGCCTTCATCCGCTCCAGGGTGGTCCGCATGCCCCGCCGGTTGGTGCGTCCCCGCAGCGGTCCGAGCAGCGCCCAGTAGGCGCGCATCGGCAGCGACGGCTCGATCCGGAAGTACTCCGTGACCTTCGTGCCCCCGCCGTCCGCCTCCATCCGGTAGCCCCAGTTGGTCATCTTCGTGTCCGCGGTCCCGACGGCGAACTCGAAGACCTCCTCGGGCACGCACGCGGTCACGTGACACAGCGACCAGTACGTCGGGCCGACGCCGTTGCGCTTCACGTGCCCCTTGAACGTCGCGCCCACCTCGGGACCGGTCGACCCACGCGTCCAGCGCGCCTCGAAGGTCTCCGGGGAGAACTCCCCGATCCGGGTCACGTCGCTCACCAGCGCCCACACGTCCTTCTGCGAGGCGTCGACGTGGACCGACACCTCCTGCTCCAGTGCGCTCACAGCAGCTCCTCGGGGATCTCGACGTAGCGCGAGCGCGCCCACTCGCCCACGCCCTTCGCCTGCGGGTCGAAGCGGGTCGAGGCCGCGACGCCCTCGCCCAGCAGGCCGGGCAGGACGACGTTGACCGCGCCGAGGTTCGGCAGCGGGAAGACCTCGACCCCCAGGTCGCGGGCCTCGGGCAGGAGGTCGCCGACGAACGCCGGCGTGACGATGTCCAGCAGCCAGTCGACCCGGGCGGTGTACGCCGGGTGCCCGTCGTGGGCGACCCACAGGCCGAGGTTGGCGTCGCCGCCCTTGTCGCCGGAGCGCGCGTGCACGAACGTGCCGAGGGGTGCCCTCACAGCGCCACCACCTCGCTCTCGCCGTCGATCACGTGCACGGTCTGGGTGATCGCCGCGCGATCGACGTACGCCGCCCGGTAGACGCCGTACGGCGTGCCGTCGCCCGGCGGAGCGGTCACCGTGAAGCCGGGGTACGACGCGAGTGCGAGCTCGACCACCGCGCTGCTGAAGGCCCTCCCCACCGGCTCCGCCGACGGGTCGCGCACCGTGCAGCGCAGCGTGGTCGAGGCGGCCTCCTCGCTGTCGGCGTCCTCGCGCGGGAGCGGCCCGAGCGCCCAGGTGACCGAGGAGGCGGTGAGAACGGGCTCCAGCTGCGCACGCACCCACGCCGCCTTCTGCTCGATGTCCAATCCGGTCAGCACGAGCTCGACGGAGTTGCGGTAGCCGCCGAGCTCGTTCACGCACACCTTCAGCCGCTCGGGGGGTGCCGAGCCGCGGACGCCGGAGATCCGCACGCGGTCGCGGCCCGCGTCCTCCAGACGGACGGTCTCGAGATGGGTGGTCACGTCCGGGCCGAGGTACGCGGGCGGGCCGATCTCGTAGACCAGCTGCGCGGTGACTGTGTCGAGGTCCACCCGGCCACCCGTGCCGTCGTGCTTGGTGATCACGGTGGAGCCGTCGGGCTCGACCTCTGCGACGGGAAACCCCAGCGGTTGAGCGGGATTCTCGATCGCGGCGAATCCCGAGTAGTTGCCACCGGTGGCCTGGCAGCCGCACTCGAGGACGTGGCCGGCGACCGTCGCGCCGGCCAGCTCGCCGTACGCCGTCGCGGACCAGCCGTGCCACCACCGGGCCGCCCCGACCACCAACGAGGCGTCGGTGACCCGGCCGGAGATGACGACGTCGGCACCGTCGTGCAGGGCGCGCGCGATGCCCGAGCCGCCCAGGTAGGCGTTCGCCGTCAACGCGCCCGCGCCGAATCCCGCGGAGTCGCCCAGGGCGCGCACGTCGTCACCGGCGACGTAGGCGATGCGGGGCGAGAGTCCCTGCGCCGTCGCGAGCTCGGCCACCCGGGCGGCGAGGCCGGACGGGTTGAGTCCGCCGGCGTTGCTGACGATGCGGACCCCGCTCTCGATCGCCGTACCCAGGCAGTCCTCGAGCTGGCGGACGAAGGTCCGGGCGTAGCCCAGCGCCGGGTCTCGGAGCCGATCGCGGCCCAGGATCAGCATCGTGAGCTCGGCCAGGTAGTCGCCGGTCAGCACGTCGAGGCCCGGCCCTGCGGCGGCGTCGTGCAGCATCTCCGCCATCGCCGAGAGCCGGTCACCGTAGAAGCCGGAGCAGTTCCCGACCCGCAGGGCCCGCGGCTCGGGGTCAGTCATGGCCCGGCTCCCGTCCTGCTCCGGGGGGGCCCGCGAAGGCCTGCGCGAGGTCGAGCCAGCGGTCCGCGTCCGCCCCGGTCGCGACCAGCGAGGTGTCGGCGCGGTGCACGCGCTGGGTCACGAGGAGGCAGAAGTCGTACGCCGGGCCGGTGACGGTCTGCGTCGCGTCGTCGGGGCCCCAGGACCAGACGTCGCCCGAGGGCGCGACGAGATCGACGCGGAACTCGTCGTCGGGCGGCGCGAGCTCATGGAGCGAGAACGCGAAGTCACGGGCGCGGACGCCGAGGTGGGCGACGTGGCGGATCCGGTCGGTGATCTCCGGCTCGACCCCGAGTGCCACCTGGACGTCGAGGCTGTGCGCCCAGGTCTCCATGAAGCGCGCGGTGGCCATGGAGGTCGGGGACATCGGCGGGCCGTACCACGGGATCCGCAGACCGGGAGGGCAGGCGCGGAGCATCGCGGCCAGCCGTGCCCGCGCCGTACGCCAGCGCTCGAGGAGGACGGCTGGTGCGGCGATCCCGCCGGTCAGCGCCGCCCGATCGACTGCGTGCTCGGGGTCGGCCAGCATCTCCAGGACCAGCGCGTCCCACTGCTCCGCGTCCGCTGCCGCGGCGTACGCCGCCTCGTCGGTCCAGGCCAGGTGGGCGATCTGGGTCGCGACGTCCCAGCCGGCGGCCGGGGTCGGCGTACGCCAAGCCGCGTCGGGCAGGTCGGCCACGAGCCGGTCGAGGCGGTCGCTCTCGGCGGCGAGGTCGACGAGGACCGTCTCGAGCACGCTCATGCCAGCGCCCCGTCGAGAGTGCGCGCCCACTGGTCGAGGATCCGGTCGCGCCGTGCCGTGTCGTCGCTGACCGTCGCCGCGAGCCCGAGGCCGCGGACCAGGTCGAGGGTCGCCTGCACCAGCTCGCGCACGCCGGGCCGGGACTCGTCGGCGCCGAGCAGCTCGACGGTCATCCGGTGGGTCTGCCGGCCGACTCGCTGCTCCAGCGGCGCGACGGCCGCCAGGAGGGCCGGGTCGGTGCGGGCCGCGACCCACAGCTCGAGCGCGGCCAGGAACACCGGCGACGTGACGTGGTCGCCGAGCATGCGCAGGACGTCGCGGGTCCGCCGTACCGGCAGCTCCCGGGCCGCGGCCGCGAGCTCCTGACCTCTGACCTCGGTCAGATGTGCCACCGCGGCGACGACCAGGGCGTTCTTGGTCGGGAAGTGGTGCAGCTGCGCCCCACGCGAGACGCCGGCCCGCTCGCTGATCAGCGTCGTCGACGTGCGACCGAAGCCGACCTCCGCGAGGCACTCGACGGTCGCCTCCATGAGGCGGGCCCGGGTCGCGCGCGACCGCTCCTCCTGCGGCACCCGGACGGTCGCTGACACCCGCTCATGGTGGCGTCGTACAAACAAACAGTCAAGCCTGTTGGTTTGTGGTCGATCCTCGTCAGGAACGCCTGACAGGATGCGCGCGTGGACGGGGAGCGGAGCATGCGCGAGCGGATGCTGGCCGGGGAGTCGTTCCGGTTCGACGACTCGTTCGCCGCGGACGTGACGAAGTGCCGCGGGCTGCTGCGGCGGATCAACGACGCGACCCCCGACCAGGACGCCGAGCGCGACGGCTGGCTCGGCAAGCTGCTCGGCGCGTTCGGCGAGGGCAGCAACATCCGGCCGCCGTTCCGCTGCGAGCTGGGAATGCTGACCTACGTCGGCGACCGCGTCTTCGCGAACTTCGGGCTGGTCTGCCTCGACATCGCCCCGGTCACCATCGGCGACGACACCCGGATCGGTCCCGGCGTCCAGCTGCTCACGCCGCTGCATCCGCTCGAGCCGGGTCCCCGCCGCGAGGGCTGGGAGCGGGGCGAGCCGATCACGATCGGCCGCAACGTCTGGCTCGGCGGCGGCGTCGTCGTCCTACCCGGGGTCACGATCGGCGACGACACCGTGGTCGGTGCCGGCTCGGTGGTGGTCCACGACCTGCCCCCCGGCGTCCTCGCCGTCGGCAACCCCGCCCGCGTCATCCGCCCCCTCCTCGACTGAATGTTGAACGGCGCCGTCTGACCGTTGACCAGCGCCGTCTGACCACGCGGAGATGACGTGAGAGGCGTCAGGACAGCTGTGGCGACGCATCGCTCGGCGTACAGATGAGGCCGACCGTGCGCCATGGCGGAGTCCAGCCTCCGGCGGCATCGCAGCGTGGTCAGACGGCGCCGTTCAACGGTCAGAGAGCGCCGGTCAACGGTCAGACGGCGCCGTTCAACATTCAGTCGAGGGAGGCCTCAGTCGAGGCGGGCGACGAGGGGGAGGCGCGACCTGGCCATGACCCCGACGACGACCGCGGTGAGCACGGGGAGCGCGACCACGAGCCCGACGATCTCCACCCACGGGATCGACAGGTAGTGCGACGGGCTGCCCGGGTTGTAGCCGCGGGTCAGGGGATAGGAGATCGCGATGCCCGGGACGAACCCGACCGCCGCCCCCAGCGCCGCGCCCACGACCCCCACCGAGACGGCGTACGCCGCCGCGACGGCTCGGCGGGTGACCGGCGAGGCCCCCACCGCCGACAGCGTCGCCAGGTCCGGACGCGCGTCGGAGAGCGCCAGGAACGTCGCGGTCAGCGTCCCCCCGAGCATCAGCACGGCGGCCAGACCGAACAGGATCCAGAGCACGACCTTCTCGGCGTTGGACACCTGGTACCCGCGCTCGGTGTAGAGGTAGGCACCCTGGTCCATGCCGGTCAGCACCTGCTGGAGGTCGTCGGACTGGGACGAGGTGAGAGTCGTCCCGCTGAGCACCAGGCCCTGGGGTCCGACGCGCATGTGGAGACTCCGCGCCACCTCCGGCGAGAGGATCCCGAGCACCGAGGGCTCCGTCGTGCCGACGCCCACGATGGTGGCGGGCACCCGGACCGAGGTCCCGTGCCGCCCGCCCAGCACCATCCGGGCGTGGGGGTCGACCCCGTCATGGATCCCGAACAGCACCACCTCGCCGCGCTTGAGGGCGGCCGAGGCCCGCGCCCACTCCGACGGCGGGAGCGACTGCGCGACCAGCTTCGGGACGGTCCGCCCGTCGCTCACCAGCGCCTGGATCGGCAACGAGGAGACGAACGTGTCGGGCAGCTGGACCCCCGGACTCACTCGGGGCATCAGCGGCCGGGAGCCGCGCACCCCGAGCGCCCGGGTGACCCGCGCCGCCGGCGCGACGCGGGACACGGCCGCCTCGACCGTGTCCCAGTCGGTGTGTCCACCGCCCATCGCGATCGAGCTGTACCCCTGGGGCAACTGTGGTGTGTACTCCGCCTTGGCCTGCGCCTGGTCGCTGGTGTTGCCGATCGAGAGCGCGACGACGCCCGCGACGGTCGCCGCGACAGCCGCAACGGCCGGGACGGTCCGGGTGCGATGCCGCGCCGCGTCGCGGACGGCGTACCGCAGCGGGAGAGGGAGCCTGCGGCCGAGCCGCGCGACCCCGAGGACCACCATCGGGACCAGGAAGATCATCCCGAACACCGAGCAGATGGCGGCGACGGCGATCAGCCCCTCGCCCGATCCCTGGCGCGCGCCGGCGACCGCGGCGAGGATGCCCACCGCCACGAGGGCGAGGCCGATGAACGGCGAACGCCGGCTCGCGGCGCGATCGCCACGCCGACCCGCGAGCACGGCGACGACGTCTTGGCGCGACGCGATCCACGCGGGGACCACGGCGGCGAGCACGGCACTGACCAGCCCGAAGGCGGCGATGCCGAGCACGTGTTCCCAGCGGATCTGGAAGGGCCCGAAGTAGGTGCTCGACATCGACTGCAGGGGCGGCAACAACGCCCTCCCCAGGCCGATCCCCAGCGCGACGCCCGCGACCGCAGCGACGGCACCGACCACCATGGCCGAGCCGAGCACCACCCGACGCGACTGCGTCGGGGTTCCGCCGTTCGCCGCGATCAGCGCGAGGCTGCGTGACTGGCGGCGCGCCCCGACCGCGAACGCCGGCCCGGCCAGCAGCACGACCTCGATCAGCGCCATCACGCCGATCAGGGCCAGGACGGCGTAGACGGTCGAGTCGCTCTGCCCGAGGCCCTGTCGCACCTGGCGCGGCAGCTGCGACGTCGACGGCGGGTGCTCGATGACCGCGCGGGACAGCACGGTCACCCCGAGCGCGTTGACCGCCCGCACCTGGGACCAGGTCACGGGAGCGCCGCCCACCAGCCAGTTCTGCACACCGTCCTGGCCGGACGGCGGGAAGAGGCTGGGCATGCCGAGGAGCAGCGGCGACGTGCGCTGGCCCGTGGACTCGGCGATGCCGACCACGGTCGCGGAGGTGCCGTTGACGAGGTCGATCCGGTCGCCCACGGCGTAGCCGTGTCCCGCGAGCGCCGCGTTGATCGCGACCTCGCCCGTCGCGCGTGGGTAGCGACCGGACGTGAGCCGGAACAGTCCCTTCGCCAGAGGGCTGCTCATGTCGACGCCGGTACCGTTCACCCGGAGCGTGCCGAGCTTGGTCGTCACGTCGGCCGCGCCGTCGACCAGCGGGATCGCTGATCGTGCACCGCCGCCCAGGGCCTTCTCCACGTCAGCCAGCGACGGCGTCGAGCTCGTGCCGTCGGGGCTGCCCTCGGTGCCGAAGCCGCCGGAGTCAGGGTCGGCCGTCTGGAACACGGCTCCGACCCCGGGCAGGATCGACAGCTCTGCCTGCGCCGAGCCGATCCTGCGGTCGAGTCCCTCGACCGAGCTGACGCTCGACGTCGCCTGCGCGATGTCGGCGGCGACCACGGCGACGACCGGGAACGTCACCATGACCAGGACGAGCAGGGTGCGGCCCTTGGCGCGCCAGGCCTCCCGCCACGCCATCCGCAGCGCCAGCCGCCAGCCCGAGACGAAGGTCATCGCGTCTGCTCCAGCAGCGCGTCGGGACGGTCGCTGCCGGCCTCGTCGACGACGACGCCGTCGCGCAGGAAGACGACCCGGTCGGCCCAGGCCGCGTGCCGTGCTTCGTGGGTGACCAGGACGCCGGCCGCACCGGCGTCGCACCGGGCGCGGATCAACCGCAGGATGTCCTCGCCGGTCTCGCTGTCGAGCGCACCGGTCGGCTCGTCGGCCAGGATCAGGCGTCGCTCGCCGACGATGGCGCGCGCGATCGCGACCCGCTGCTGCTGGCCTCCCGACATCTCGTCGGGGAAGCGTCGGGCGAGGTCGGCGATGCCGACCTCGTCGAGCGCCGCGAGCGCGGCCTTGCGCGCGGTTCGGGTGCGTGCGCCGTCGAGCTCGCGCGGGAGCGCGACGTTCTCCACGGCGGTGAGCGCGGGGATCAGGTTGAAGTCCTGGAAGACGTAGCCGACCGACGTACGTCGCATGGCCGCGCGGCCTTTCTGGCCCAGGGCGGCCAGGTCGGTGCCCTCCACGCGCACCGCACCCGACGTCGGGCTGTCGAGGCCGCCGGCGAGGGTGAGCAGGGTGGACTTGCCGGAGCCGGAGGGACCCATCACCGCGACCAGCTCCCCCGCGTACGCCGCGAAGCCGACCTCGCGCAGCGCGGTCACCTCGGTGGCGCCGGAGCCGTGGATCCGGGTCACGTGGTCGAGCTGGAGCACAGCGCTCGTCGGCCCAGTCGTGCTGGTCGTGCTCGTCGTGCTGGT
The DNA here is from genome assembly GCA_049841015.1 of Nocardioides sp. Classification (GTDB taxonomy): domain Bacteria; phylum Actinomycetota; class Actinomycetes; order Propionibacteriales; family Nocardioidaceae; genus Nocardioides. Next base: position 264,694 of record JASGIN010000008.1, on the reverse strand, counting down.
GGTGCTGGTCATCGGGTCGCCTCCGAGGTCGCGGTCGATGTGGTGTCGTCGTCGGTCGCGACGGCCGGGGCGTCGTCGCGCTCGGCTGCGGCCCGGCGCAGCCGCGCCTCGCAGTGGTCGAGCCACCTGATCTCGGCCTCGGCGTTGAACACGAGGCTGTCGAGGACCAGGCCCCAGGCGAGCTCCTGGGGGTCGTTGCCGGTGGCTCGCCGCTTGAGGCGGGTGTAGTCCTGCAGCGCGGCCATGGTCGCCGTGCGCTGCTGCTGGATCACGGTGCCGACCTCGACGCCCGGCACGCTCACCGCGAAGGCGAGCTTGATCGCGAGCTCCTCGCGTGGTGGCTGGGTGCGGGCGACCGGCGAGGAGAACCATGCGGCGACCTCGTCGCGGCCGGCGGCGGTGACGGCGTACACGACGTGACCGTCGCCGTCTTCGCCACGACCCTCGACGAGGCCGTCGCGCTCCAGACGGGAGAGCGTGGTGTACACCTGCCCGACGTTGAGCGGCCAGGTGCCGCCCGTGCGGTCCTCGAACTCCGCACGGAGCTGGTAGCCGTAGCGGGGACCCTGCTCGAGCAGGGCCAGCAGCGCGTTGCGCACCGACACCGGAGTCTCCTTCTGGTCGATCCACGTCCCCCGTGGCCGTGAATACCCGGTATGTATAGCCTTGTCTATACCCGGTATGCAAGCCGTCGTGTCAGCATCCGAGCCGCAATGACCCCGTGTGGCTGCGTCGGCAGACCACGCGGGCGGGCGATACTCGTGAACGCCGCGACACCGAGCGCGGCGATGATCACCACGGCGCGAGGGGTCGGACAGATGTCGCACTACGGGGAACCACCGCCGGACGAGTCCGCCGGTGAGTCGGGTCAGCAGCCAGGACAGCAGGAGCCGCCGCCGACCCCGCCGCCAGCTCCGCCGCCGCCCGGTGGGGCGCACGCCGGCGAGCCCGCGCCGTACAGCCCCTACCCGGACAACTGGAACGAGCCCCAGCAGAGCCAGGGCCGCTTCGTCGCCGGCGAGTACGGCGTCGACCCGGCGGCTCAGCCGCCCCCGAACCCCTACGGCACTCCTCAGGCGGCCAACCCCTACGGCACCCCGCAGGTGGCCAACCCCTACGCGAGCAACCCGAACCCGAACAAGCCGACCTTCGGCTTCGGCGGGTACGCCGGGTGGTTCGCCCGCGTGGGTGCCTACCTCATCGACCAGATCCTGTCGTCGATCGCCGGGGCGCCGCTGTGGGTCGGATACGTCGTGCTGCTGTCCAACACGACGACGACCACGAATCCCGACGGCACGACGACCTCGCACTACCACGGCAGCATCGGCCTGCCGCTGGTCCTGATCATCTTCGGTGCACTGACGACGCTGGCGTTCTTCGTGTGGAACATCTGCATCCGCCAGGGCCGCACCGGCGCCTCGGTCGGCAAGAGCGTGCTCGCCATCCGGCTGGTGAACTCCGATCTCCAGCCGATCGGCGGCGGGTGGTGCTTCCTGCGCTACCTCCTGCACATCATCGACGGGCTGCCCTGCTACCTGGGCTACCTGTGGCCGATCTGGGACTCGCGCAAGCAGACGTTCGCCGACAAGATCCTCACGACGTTCGTCATCTCGGCGACGACGCCGGAGCCGCGGCCGTACTGATCGCGTCGCGGGCTCGGGCTCGCCGTTCTGCTGTGAGCGGAACCCTGCCGACGTGCGCTCGGGCGGCGCCTACAGTCGATTCATGGGTGACGTCATCGCGCTGCCGGAACGCCGGCAGGACCAGCCGGAGGAGACCGAGCAGCCCGAGCGGCTCGAGCAGCCTGAGCGCGAGGCGCCGCGACGTCGTACCGACCCGACGGCACCGCCGGTCGGCGTCCCCGACACCGTCGAGCCGCTCTGGCGTGAGTCCGTCGGACGCGAGCTGCGCGAGGAGCGGCTCGCCTCCGGCAAGCGGCTGGTCGACGTGGCCGAGGAGGCGGGCGTCTCGCCGCAGTACCTCTCCGAGGTCGAGCGTGGCCTGAAGGACCCCTCGTCCGAGCTGCTCGCCGCCATCGCCGGGGCGCTCGGGCTCAGCGTCGCCGAGATCGCGACGCGGGTCGCCTCGACCTCCACGCGGCCGCGCACCCCGACGTTCCTGGGCGATTCGTCGGGTTCCAGGGGGCTGCAGAGGCCAGGAACCCGACGAAACCCCGCGTACGCGGGGATCCCGACGCGGCCCCCTCACTCACCGGTCTGCCTCGCGGCCTGAGCCAGCATCGCGGCGGGAGCGTCCCGCTCGGTGATGACGGCATCCACGACGCCGTACTCCAGCGCCTGCTCGGCGGTCAGCACGAGGTCGCGCTCGGTGTCGTCGCGCACCTGCTGGGCACTCTTGCCGGTGTCCTGGGCGAGCAGCTCCTCCAGAAGGGACCGCACCCGCTCGACCTCCTCGGCCTCGAGGATCAGGTCCGGGACCGTGCCGCGCCCCTCGGTGGCCGGGGCGTGAAGCACCACGCGACCGTGCCGCAGGATCTGCCGGTGCCCGCGCGAGCCACCGGCCAGGAGCACGGCGGCGGTCGCCACCGCCTGGCCCACGCACGTCGTCTCGACCGCCGGCCGGACGAACTGCATCGCGTCGTAGATCGCCAGCATCGCCGGGATCGAGCCGCCGGGTGAGTTGAGGTAGAGGTTGATCGGGGAGTCGGGGTTCTCCGACTCCAGGTGGATGAGCTGGGCGATCACGGTGTTCGCGACGCCGTCGTCGATCGGCGTCCCGAGGTAGATGATCCGGTCCGCGAGCAGGCGGCTGTAGACGTCGACCGTGCGCTCGCCGCGGTTGGTCTGCGTGGTGACGTAGGGGATCGGGTAGCTGCTCATGCCCGCACCCCCAGCCCCAGCGGGCGGGAGACCGTGGACCGGACGTCGTCCACCGACGACACGATGTGGTCGACGAAGCCGTACTCCAAGGCCGCGTCCGCACTGAACCAGCGATCGCGCCGCGAGTCCCGCTCGACCGTCTCCACGCTCTGCCCGGTATCACCCGCGATCAGCGAGAGCACGGTGTCCCGGGTGTGCCGCAAGTCGTCGGCCTGGATCGCGATGTCCATCGCCGTCCCACCGATCCCGGCGGAGCCCTGGTGGAGCAGCACGCGTGCGTGGGGCATGGCGAAGCGCTTGCCGTTCGTGCCGGCACTGAGCAGGAACTGGCCGGCACTGGCGGCGATCCCCATCGCCAGGGTCGAGACGTCGTTGGGGATCAGGGTCATCACGTCGCGGATCGCCAGCATCGCCGGCACCGAGCCACCCGGGGAGCTGATCCAGAGGTGGACGTCGGCGTGCGGGTCTCGCGCCGAGAGGACCATGAGGCCGGTGCACAGCCGGTTCCCGAGGGCCTCGTCGAGCACGCCCCCCATCAGCAACGTGCGCTGGTCGAGCAGGCTGCTGGCCAGCTCGTCGTCGATGCGGCCCCAGGCCGTCGTGTCACTCATGCGGCCACGGTGGCACCCGACGTACGCCGACCGAAGGCCTTGCTGCTGCCAGCGGAACGGCGGTGAGCGGATCTGCTGAGAGCGGCAAGATCGTGGGCTCCCACCCGCTTTGACCCCCGTCGATTGGTGGCAAACCGCATGCTGAGTGGGGGTCTTCTTGCGGTTTGGTGCCAAACCGCGTCATCTCGACCCGCCCCAGTGTCCGATGGCGTCGATTGGTGGCAAACCGCATGCTGGGGACCGCTTTTCTTGCGGTTTGGTGCCAAACCGTGTCCTCCCAAGCCCCCGAGCGCGGCGTCAGCGGTAGGTGAGGAGGTCCCGGGCGAGGTGGGCGTGCTCGTTGAAGGAGAGCAGGCGGCGGCCCGTCGAGCCCTGCAGGATCCGCGTGACCGATGCGTTCGCGAGCACCGTGTTGAACGACCGCCAGAGCCGGGGTACGGCGTCCGCCGGCGCCGCGGGATCCACCAGGAGCGCGCACGCGGCGGCGATCGGGCCACCCGAGGTCACGACGACCGAGACCCCGTCCTCGGCCAGGCAGCGCTCGAGCGCCTCCCTCACCCGCCCGAGGAACGCCGGCCACGACTCGTCGTACTCCTCGTCGTGCTCGCCGCTCGACCAGCGCTCGGTGGCCGATTCGAAGACCTGCTGGAAGGCACGCCGGTCGGTCAGGTCCGCCGGCTCGCCCGGGCTGCGCGCCAGGACCCCGACATGGTCGAACTCGTCCCAGCCCCGGTCGGGCGAGACCGGAGCCGACCAGCCGGCGGCCTCCACCAAGGTCGTCGCGGTGTCACGCTGGCGGCGCATCGTGCCGTGCCGGACGGACGTCGGGACCAGGCCCTGCTCGGCCAGAGCCCCGCCGAGGACCCGGCTCTGCTCCACGCCGGTCTCGCTCAGCACGTCGTAGTCGTCGGACCCGAACGACGCCTGGCCGTGCCGCACCAGCAGGACCAGGCCCATCAGGCGCTCCCGTCCGCGATGACCCGACGGGTGCGCTGCTCGAGGTAGCGCACCGCCTCGCCGAAGCCGGCGTACGCCGGGTTGTGGGTCTGGCCGTGGACGAAGCGGTACCAGATCTGCTGGATGATCACCGCGACCCGGAACAGCCCGAAGGCCTCGTAGAAGCGCCACCGGTCGGGGGTCAGGTCGAAGCCCCGGGCCGAGCAGTACCACTCGACGACCTGCTGCCGGGTCCACATCCCCGACGCGTTCGTGGGCTGCCGGCGGAACCCCTGGAAGAACGCGTCGTCGTCGTCCTGGACCCAGTACCCCAGCGCCCCGCTCAGGTCCATCAACGGGTCCCCGACCGTGGCCATCTCCCAGTCCAGGACACCGTTGACGCGCAGGTCATCGGACGGGTCGAGCACCAGGTTGTCGAAGCGCCAGTCGTTGTGGATCAGGCACTGGCCGGCGTCCTCCGGCTGGTGTTCGTCGAGCCACGCCGTGACGTCGCGCCAGTCGCCGAGGTCGTCGGTGGCGGCGCGGGTGATGCGGTCGGTCCAGCCGGCGACCTGGCGCGCGACGTACCCCTCGCCGCGGCCGAGCGCCGCGAGCTCGGGCATGGCCGACACGTCCACCTCGTGCAGCCGCGCGAACGCCTGCCACGTGTGCTCGCACAGCCTCGACGCAGCGTCCGGGGCGAGGTCGAAGGCGAGGTCTCGGCGCAGGATCAGCCCCTCGAGGCGCTCCATCACGTAGAAGTCCGAGCCGATCACCGACTCGTCACGGCACAGGCCGACCATGCCCGCGACATAGGGGTAGACCGGCGCGAGCGCGCCCTGGATGACGTACTCGCGTGCCATGTCGTGCGCGCCGCGAGCCTTGGCTCCCGACGGCGGCCGCCTCAGGATCAGGTCGCGTTCCGGCCAACGCAGGAGGTAGGTCAGGTTGGAGGCCCCACCCGGGAACTGGCGCACCTCCGGCCGACCCTCGGGGAGCCCGCACCCCTGAGCCGAGAGCCAGCTCACGACGGCTGTGACGTCGACGGCATCCTCGGCGCGGACGGGTCGGGACTCGTCCGGCATCACCTCGTCCGGCATCACTGGGTCGGCGCCCGCAGGTAGGAGCCGAGCGAGCTGTCGCCCGGTGGCTGGCTCACGTACGCCGGCACGCCGTCGACGGCCCAGCTGCGCACCGACGAGGGGGTCAACGCAGCCCCGCGGCCACCGGCGAGCTGGATCCGGTCGCAGCCCAGGTTCACGACGTCCCACCTCGTGGAGTCCATGCCGTTCAAGCCGAGGGCGACCCAGTGCCCGTTCAGGGACGGGCAGGACGAGCGGGTCGTTCCCCCCCGGGCGACCTGCGCGGCGTACCGACGGGCGGTGGGTTGCGGCAGCTGCGCGGAGTAGAGCAGGCGCGAGACGCCCGTGTCCTGGGAGTAGACACAGACCGACAGGGACACCGGCGTGGGCAGCGAGGGCCCCGGGGTGGGAGCGGCGACCGGGGTCGTCGGGCAGCCGTTCGCGTCGACGTCGACCTGTCGGGCGGAGTCGAGGATCCGGCGACGCAGCAGCGGGTCCCCCGAGAAGACCGTCACGTGCTGATCGCCGACGTCCCGGGTCTCGGCGATCGTCGTCCCGACGCGCTTCTCCCCGGTCGGCAGCGGCGACGCGAACCACACCGCGTGCCCGCCGGGGAAGGTCCCGTCGGCTCCCCACTGGACGCATCGGGCGCTGACCACGGCCGGCCGGCCGACGAAGCCGCCGCCGTCGGTCGGCGTGAGGTCGTCGCCGGCTGCGGGCCACACCGTCGGGTCCGCCGTGCCGCACGCTCCGAGGTGGCCGGGAGTGTCGAAGGCGCTGGCCCGGATCGGCGACGCACCCCAGCCCCACGAGGGCGGCACCTGCAGCTCGACCCCGGCGTACGACTCGTAGCGCCAGTCCGCCGGCGCGGACGGATGGAGCACGCTGAGCGCACCCGCCGGCGACCCCGGATCGCGGACGACGTACCCCACCCCGAGGGCGACCGCGACCGCCGCCACCACACCGAGGCCGACCCTGCGCCGGTTGCGCCGGCGTACGACGTCCAGGTGCCGCGCCGGCGCCGACCTCGGTGCCAGCGTGTCGGCTCCTGAGGTGCCGCCGACCGCCTGGCGGAGATGTCGGCGCGCGGCCGCCTCCGAGCACCGCAGGACCGCGGCGATCTCGTGGTCGGACCGGTGCTCCAGGGTCCGCAGCACGTACGCCGCTCGAGCCGGCGTCGCGCAGGCCCGGACGACGTGCCGCCGGGCCTCGAGGTCGGGGTCGTCGCGCGAGACCCGGGGCCAGGACGAGCGGACGCGGCGCAGGGCCTGCGCGACCGCGGCCTCCGCGGCCGCGACGTCGTCCACCAGGGCGGTCGCGAGCACGAGCAGGGAGGACGCGCGGGCAGCCGCCCAGTCGTCGTACCCACCCGTCATGGGTCCACGATGCCCCACGATCGAGCGCCGTGGGGCGGCGTTGTGCGATCGCTACTCGGTGACGGCCGAGCCGAGCTCGTCGAGCCGGGCGGCCTGACGTCGCAGCTGCGCGTCGTACGCCGGCCGGTCGTGCAGCTTCTGGTCGTAGGCCGCACGCGCCATCGGGTCCGGGAGGATCACCTCGTCACCGGCCTCGATCCCGGCCAGCACCGCCGCGGCGATCTGGTCGGCGGTGAACGGCGAGGTCTCGACGAGCCGTCCGACGACGGCGCCCAGCGCCTGGTCCGCGCCGCGCATAGAGGACAGCAGGTTGGTGCGGAAGTACGACGGGCACACGACGTGCGCGCGGACGCCGTACGCCGCGAGCTCGTGCCCGAGGGTCTCGGTCAGGGCCACCACCCCGGCCTTGACGGCGTTGTACGACGCCATCCCGGCGGGGTGCACGAGCCCGGCCAGCGAGGCGACGTTGACGATCCGGCCGGAGCGCTGGGCCTTGAACACCGGCGCGAACGTCCGGCATCCCCGCACCGTTCCGAGCAGGTTCACGTCCACGATCCACTGCCACTCGTCGAGGCCCGCGACGTCGATCCGGCCGCCACCGGCGACGCCGGCGTTGTTGACGAGCACGTCGAGCCCGCCCCAGTGCCCCGACACCCAGTCCCGCGCCGCGGCCCAGTCGTCGTCGGAGGTGATGTCCAGCCGCAGGTCGGCCCCGTCGGCCACATCGGTCGCCAGCACCTCGTCCCCGCGCCCTCGGTAGGCGGCGGTCAACGCGGCGCCGAGACCGGACGCGGCTCCGGTGACCAGGACCCTCATGAGGTCTGCGAGTACTGCGCGAGCTCGAGCCGGGCGACCAACGCGCGATGGACCTCGTCGGGCCCGTCGGCCAGACGCAGGGCGCGCGCGTTCACGTAGGCCGCCGCCAGCGGGAAGTCGTCGGACATGCCGCCGCCGCCGTGCAGCTGGAGCGCCATGTCGATGACCTCCTGGGCCATCGTCGGCACCGCGACCTTGATGGCCGACACCTCGCTCAGGGCACCCTTCGGCCCCAACTGGTCGAGCTTCCAGGCCGCGTGCAGCACCAGCAGCCGGGCCTGGTCGATCGCGATCCGTGCCTCGGCGATCCGCTCGCGATTGCCACCGAGGTCGACCAGGGGCTTGCCGAAGGCCGTCCGCTCCAGCCCGCGACGGCACGCGAGCTCAAGGGCCAGCTCGGCCAGTCCGATCAGCCGCATGCAGTGATGGATGCGACCGGGACCCAGCCGACCCTGGGCGATCGCGAAGCCCTCGCCCGGCCCGGAGATCACGTTGCTCAAGGGCACCCGGACGTCGGTGAAGCTCACCTCGCCGTGCCCGAGCGGCTCGTCGTGGAGGCCCATCGTGCTGAGCATCCGCACGACCTCGACCCCCGGTGTGTCCATCGGCACCAGGACCATCGAGTGCCGTCGGTGGCGGTCGGCGTCCGGGTCGGTGACGCCCATGAAGACCAGGATCCGGCACTCGCGGTTGCCGACACCGGTCGACCACCACTTGCGGCCGTTGACCACCATCTCGTCACCGTCCACGACGCAGCTCGCCGCCATCGTGGTCGCGTCGGAGGAGGCGACCTCGGGCTCGGTCATCGCGAACGCCGAGCGGATCCGACCGTCCAGCAACGGCTCCAGCCAGTCCCGCCGCTGGTCGGGGGAGCCGTACCGCAGCAGCACCTCCATGTTGCCGGTGTCGGGCGCGTTGCAGTTGAACACCAGCGGGGCGATGGCCGAGCGACCCATCTGCTCGGCCACCGGCGCGTAGTCGAGGTTGGACAGCCCGACGCCGCCGTCGGTGCCGAACCGCGCGGCGTACTCCCCGGCGTGCTCGACGGGCAGGAAGAGGTTCCACAGTCCCTGCGCCCGCGCCTTCTCCTTCAGGTCGGCCAGCAGGGGCAGCGGGGTCCACGGGTCACCGGTGCGGCGTACCTCCGCGAGGTCGCGGTGGTACGCCGGCTCGACCGGCGTGATCTCGGTGGCCATGAACTCGGCCACCCGGGCGGTCAGCTCGGCGGCCCGTGGTGACGGCGCGAAGTCCATGCCCCCAACCTAGGCCCGGGCGTGCCCTCCGGGTCTGACGCCCAGGTGACTAGGCGGCGACGGTGGCGACGACACGGGCCCGGGTCACCGGGTCCTGCCAGCGCTGGCGGGTGCCGGCCAGCCGCAGCCCCGACCACAGCAGGCAGGGCAGCGCCACGATCACCGAGAGCCGCCAGTCCGGCACGTGCGCGCAGCCGGAGAACAGCAGGCTGGTGAACGTCGTGCTGGTCGCGAGCCGTGCCGAGTAGCCGACCATCGCGGCGGGCGGCGCGGGAGTCGCGCGCGCCGAGCGCAGGTTCACCGGGTAGGGATGCGCGAGCGACCAGCGCAGCGCACCGCCGACGACCTGCACGGTGACGACGAGCAACGTGCACACGAGTGCCGACAGCTGGTAGCTGTTCGGCAGTCCGGCCCGCAGCCCCCCGACCACGACCGTGATCATCGAGGCGACACCGAGGAACTCCGCGAGCACCAGCATCCGGGCGTCGAAGAGCGCGGTCGCGGGCGCCGGCAGGTTCTCCCGCCAGAGGGCGCCACGGCCGTCGAGACACCAGGCGTTGACGCCGAACAGCAGGGCACCACCGGACGCGACCAGGCCCGGGAGGATCGTCATCTGCGCCCACTTCAGGTCACCGAACAGCGCCACGAGACCCGGGCCGACGGCCAGCACGAGCACGCCGCGTCGCATCGGGACCGAGCGCCAGACCGAGGCCCGGTCGGTGCGGACCAGGATGCCCAGAACGCTGCGGGGCATGGGCCGAGGCTCGTGCTGGTCGGTCTCCATCCGCGCCTCGTCCCGCGGCATCCGACGCGCGGCGAGGTGGGTCGGGACCGCACCGACGACGATCGCGACGAGGGTGGCGACGACGAGAGCCAGGATCGACTCGGCCCAGCGCCAGGTCCAGCCGTCGATGCCGCCGACGATGAACCACTTCGTCGGCACCTGGTCGAGGAGGTCCGTCGCATGCCCGGTCACCTGGATCGTGCCGGCGCCGGCGGCGAGAAGGACCAGCAGCGAGCGGGTGATCGCGATGCCGTGCGGGCCTCGGCGTACCGCCTCAACCGACCAGGCCACCACCTGCCCGGCCGACGTGCTGAACACCAGCCAGAGCAGCGTGAGGATCTCGGTGCCGACGACGCGGTCGCCCGGCATCGAGTAGGAGACCGAGCCGAGCAGGATCCAGGCCTGGATCATCCAGGCGATGTTGAGCGGCGCCAGCAGCAGCGCGCCGAGGTGGTCGGTCGTCGGGCTGATCGGGTACGGCGCGGCCTCCTCGCGCGAGATCAGCTCGCGGCCGCCGCCCGACGCGATGCCGGAGGCCATGTTCAGGACCAGGATGCCGGCCCAGGCCGAGGGCAGGAGCAGGCGGATGTCGAAGGCGTGCGTCCCGACTGACTCGCCGGCACCGGGGCACAGCGCTGGGATCGCCGCGACGCCCAGCGTGATCGCGCAGAAGATCAGCGACAGGACCCGCGCGAGGTGACGGCGACGGACGGCGTTGCGACGGAACTGGAACAGGATCCCGACGTCGCCGACGGCGCGTCGGGCAGCCGCGACCCGACCGCTTCCGCCCTGCGTCGTGGTGACGTCAGTCGAGGAGAGCGCGGTAGGCACGTGCCCCCTCCTCGCCGGACATGCCCTCGGCGTCGACCGCGGCGACGCGCGAGCCACCACGCAGGACCAGCGCGGTCCCGCACGCCTGGACCGCCAGCTCGCGCAGGTGGGTCGAGAGCAGGATCGTGGCGCCGCACGCGCGGGCGTCGGCGATGACCTCGAACGTCGCCTCGACGCCGATCGGGTCGACGCCGTCGAACGGCTCGTCGAGCAGAAGGACCTGGGGCCGGTGCATCGCCGCCAGGACGACGGACAGGCGACGGCCCATGCCGTGCGAGAAGCCGCCGGTGACGCGGTTCATCACGTCGCCGAGCTCGAAGCGCTCGAGCAGGTCGCGAGCCCGGTCTTCCCACCCGGTCATCCGGCGCAGTCGCGCACTCAGCTGGAGGTGCTCCCACGGCGTCGCGCGCGGCACCAGGCCGCCGACGTCCGGGCAGTATCCGGTGAGCTGCTTGACGGCCAGGGTGTCGGTGCGGATGTCGAGGCCGGCGACCGTCACGGTCCCGGCGGTCGGCGGGACGACGCCGGCCAGGACGCGCATGGTGGTCGACTTCCCGGCGCCGTTGCGCCCGAGCAGCGCGGTCGCCTGTCCGGCGTAGGCCTCGAGGTCGATGCCGGCGACGGCCTCGACCTCACCGAAGCGCACGTGCAGGCTGCGCACGTCGACGACAGGGGTCTGAGTCACCCGAGAATCCTCTCAACCGATCACCGTCCTGACTGGCGAACGGCAAAACCGTCGGGGTGGTCGCTGCTCGCTCCAGGTTCTGCGATGCTCCAGTCAGGCACGTCACTCCAGGACGGGGTGATCGACGTGGGCAACGTGAGTGTGGCGCTATCCGGAGGGGGACACCGCGCGGCGCTCTTCGCTGCGGGTGCGCTGATGGCGCTCACCGACACCGGCGTGAACCAGCAAGTGGGTGTCATCGCCTCGGTGTCGGGCGGTTCGATCACCAACGGTCTGGTCGCCAAGAGCGGTGACTTCGCAGCGCAGGACACCGACACCGAGAAGCTGAAGGGCTGGCTGAGGCCCGTTCTGGCGATGATCCATCGGAACGGACTGTTCTTCCCGGGAAAGCCGACCAACGGATACGTCCGCGGTGTCTTCCTCCTCTTCGGCCTCCTTACCGCGAGCCTGCTGACGCTGATCACGTTCTGCGTCGCCATCGGGCGACCGTCGTCGTGGCAGACCGCGTGGATCGTCGCGGCGATCGAGCTCGGCGTCAGCCTGCTCGCTGCAGTGGCCCTCTGGCTCTTCAAGCGAGCGAAGCTGAAGCTCGAGGTGGTATGGCCGTTCATCGTCGGGCTTCTGGGCATCGCCGCGTGCGCCCCGGCGGTCCGCTTCTCCTTCGCGCCGGGTCATTCGACCAAGACCTCGGTGTTCACGGCGGCGGCCGTGGTCCTCTACGCCTTCGCGGCATATCAGCTCGCCGTCCGTCGCTTCGGGCTGCGAAGTCAGAAGGTCGACGACGCCCTCCGTTGCGTGCTCTTCGGGGGCGCCACGCTGGCGAGTATCGACCGGAGCGTGCACCACGTCTTCTGCACGACGAACCTCGCAAGCGGCACCCAGGCCTTCCTCACACCGCGGCTCGTGTCGTGCTCGCGGATGGGGATCGAGCATCCGAGCCCGACCCTCAAGCTGTCCACTGCGGTGCAGGTTTCGTCTGCGTTCCCAGGCGGGTTCAACGCTCGTCGACTCACCGCCTCGGAGCTCTTCGCAGCACCCACCGGAGCAGAGCTGACCGTGGCCGACCTCGCCGACGGCGGCGTCTACGACAACATGGCCGACCAGTGGGAGCTGGGCTGGGCGGAGCGGCGCAAGCGGCTCGAGAGCGAGAGCGGGCCGGCCCTCACGAGCTTCAACACCCAGCAGAGCCACATGTTGGTCGTGATCAACGCCGGCGGCTCGTACGACCCAGAACCGATCAAAGGCCGCGGCCTTGGTCGCGAGATCGCCGCGCTGATGAAGGACAAGGACGTCATGTACGCCCAGACCACCGCGGTCAAGCGGCGCTACCTCTACCGGCTGTTCGTCGAGGGAGGACTGCTGCACGGGGCCCTCGCGCAGATCACACAGTCGCCGTACGACGTCCCGAACGATCTGGCGCCAGCTCCGGACACGGCACCGGCCAACGACTTCCAGGCTCGTGCTCGGATGGCGATCGGCTTCCTCGACCAGGTGGCCAGCCCTGGCCCCGGCGCGACACGCCAGGCTGCCTGGTCACACGTGCGCGACCGAAGCCACAGCATCTCGACAGTTCTCTCGACCCTCGACCCGGCGGTCTGTGTCAACCTGATGCTGCACGCTTACGTCCTGACCCGGATCAACCTTTTCGTCCTGCTGGGGCTGGGGTCGCTGCCCGACCCTGCCGACGCCGCAGAGATGCGCAAATGGACCCACGAGCCGTTCCAGGAGCTGGTGGAATCGAGCTGAGGACAGCCAGCAGCGATCACCTCAGCCCGCGACGGGGTCGTGCGCGACCCGCCGGAACAGGAGGAGACCGGCGACGAGCAGCAACAGCGCGGGCACCAGGGACGACGCTCGGACGAGGTGGTCGGTCGCGATGGCCCCGAGCAGGGCCCCCACGAAGAACGTCGCGATCAGGCCGACGTACAGGGCGACGAGGCGGCGTTCTCCCTCGCCGTGCGCCAGGTCGGTGATGGCCTCGGTGGTCCGCATCAGGTTGCCGGTCATCGCGATCGGCACGAACGTGCTCGACCTCACCGTGCGGAACGACGCCATCTGCAACGCCGACGCGAAGCCGACGCTGGTCGTGACGGTCCAGTTCGGCGCACTGGTCGGGAGGAGCGCGACCACCAGCAGGATCAGCACCTGCAGGCCGAGCACCAGCGGTCGCGGGTCCCGCCAGCGCAGGCCCGTAGCCCGGCGGCTCACCACCTGCGCGGCGGCAATGCCGGCCACGAACGCGAGCACCGGCCAGAGGTGGTCCAACGCCACACCGATGTCGGGCTGGGCCAGCTCGACTCCGAGCAGGATGACGTTCCCGCTCTGGGCGTTGGCGAAGACGTGCCCGTGACCGACGTAGGTGAACGCGTCGAGATAGCCGTTCGCGAGCGTCAGCAGGACGGCGGTGTCCACGGGGATGTCACGGACGTCCTCGTCCAGGTCGTCGACCACGTCGGCGGCCCCGTCAGCCGGGGAAGCTCTGGAGCGCGTCGACGGCCCTGCCCAAGAAGTTCTGCTCGCCGACGGTGTTGATCTTGAAGAACATCGCCTGACTGCCGCCGGCCGTGATCGCCGTAACGGCGAGGTCACCGCCCACGGCCAGGATGCTGATGCCCAGGCTGACCCGGTTGCCGCCGAAGGCGCTGTAACGCTCGTAGACGCGGACCACCATCCGGGCGTCGCCCAGCCTGACGTCCGAGCCGTCCTCGATGTTGGCGCTGACGCTGCCGCGAAGGATCTGCTGGTCGAGGTGGGCCACCAGCGCCTCGGCGTCCCCCCGGAGCTGGACCTGGTACTGCGCCATGCGGGTCACGCTAGTGCTCGCGACGTCCGGTGGTCGGCATCGACCTCGCGACCCGCTGGGTAGACGCTGACTCCGCTCCCTGGAACCGGTAAGGCCGGGCGCACGTCTCTTGCTTGTGCGCAGATCGGTCATCGCTTCGCTGCTGGTCGTGCTGACCGGGTGCTCGTCGCACCTCGCCGGTGCCTCGCCTCGAGACTCGACGTCCACCGATCTGCGCGTTCCGACCGCGGCCGCCCTCCTCGGCCATTGGCGTCTGGTCAGCGTCCGTGGGCAGAGGCCGCCGGCTAACGCCGAGCGAAGCCTCACCCTCACCCGAGCCGACCACCGCTACTCGGCCACCTGGAGTGACGGGGTCAACGACCACAGCCTGCGCTGGCGTCTCACAACCGGTGGCGACTTCCTCCGCGACCGAGCCACCGTGACCCTGGTCGGCTGTGTCGGACACTGCACGCGACCAAGCGGCTTCGGGATCGCGTCGGCTCACGCGGTGCGCCTCACCTCGACCGGTCAGCTCGTCTTCCTCGACTCTGACGCACACGAGAGTGCACGCTACAAGCGGGTCTCCTGACCCTCATCCACAGATCCTCCAGACCCCCTATCCTGTCGAACACACGTTCGATAGCGTCTCTTCCATGCTCTCGGCGACCGCCCTCCAGGACCCCACCGCGGAGCTGCATGCCTGCCTCGATCGCCTCGGCGCCGTCGACCCGGGCCGCTTCACCGGGGAGGAGCAGGAGGCACTGCTCCGTGAGCTGACCCGGGCGGGCTCGAGACTGGCTGCCCTGAGGCTCAAAGTCCTCGCCGCCGCTGACAAGGCCGGCACCGCGCGCCTCGCGGGAGCCCCGACCACGGGCCAGTGGGCCGCGCAGATCTCGCACTCGGACGGGCCGGACGCCCACCGTCAGGTGGAGCTGGCCGGGCGGCTCGAGCGTCGTCGCCCGACTCAGCGCGCCCTCTCAGACGGCGTCATCTCCCCGGCCCATGCCCACGTCATCGTGGGAGCCGATCGCCAGCTCCCGACCGGGGTGTCCGACGACCAGCGAGCCCTGGTCGAGGCCGATCTGCTCGCCAAGGCCGAGACCATGAGCCCCTCCACGTTGCGGCGGGTGGCCAGGCGGGCCATCGAGACGATCGAGCCCGAGCCCGCGGTGGTCGACGCTCACGAGGACTCCGTGCTCCGCGACGAGGAAGCGAGGGCCCGCGCGAGGACCCGGCTCACCCTCCACGACAACCACGACGGCACCGTCTCCGGTCACTTCACGGTGCCCACTCTTCAGGGTCACCTGCTCCGCAAGGTGCTCGAGACGATGACTGCGCCCCGTCGCGCGCGCCGGGGCGCCGTACTCGCCCAGGCAGGCCCTGCCCAGGGACTCGACACCGACTCGGAGCCACGCCCGTGGCCTCGCCCTCTGCGAGCTCATCGAGCATCTGCCCACCGACCACCTCCACCCGCGGACAGCTGCCACGCTCGTGGTCACCCTCGACGAGGAGGTGCTGCGCGGGCGTGCCGCCGCGCCGAGACTCGACACGGGCGACAGCGTCTCGGCGGGCGAGGCCCGGCGCCTGGCCTGCGGGGCCGGCCTCATCCCGGCCGTGCTCGGCGGTCGCTCAGAGGTTCTCGACCTCGGCCGCCTCCGGCGTCTCTTCTCAGACGCGCAGCGCGTCGCGGTCGGGATCTCCCACGAGACCTGCGCGGGGGACGGCTGCGATCGTCCGTTCGCGTGGTGCGAGCTGCACCACCTCGTCCCCTGGAGTCGGCTCGGGAGGACCGACCTGAAGGACGCCGTCCCACTGTGCCAATTCCATCATCAGCTCATCCATGACGACACATTCCGGCACCGACTACTTCCTGACGGCAGCGTGCGGTTCGAACGGCGGACGTGATGAGACGACTCCTGCAGTCAGGCCGGGAAGCCTGCGTTCGTCTCCACGAGGTCGCGCAGGTACGCCGTCGGGCGGAAGCGCTCGCCGTAGCGGTCAGCCAGCTCGTCGGCGCGCGCCACGAACGCGCCCAGCCCGATCGGCCCCACGCCCTCACCGTGCTCGTCGACCGCCTGGTAGCCGGTCATGAACTGCGCCGCGCCTCCGGTGTTCGTCGGGAAGCCGATGCCCATGATCGAGCCGATGTTCGCCGCTGCCGACGACTCGATGACACCTTCCTCGAAGCACGCCGCAGTCTCGAGCGCCTCGATGAAGAGCATCCGGTCCTTCACGTCGGCGAACGGCGCCGGGTCCGCGGCGACCGGGAACTCCTGGGCGAGCCCGGGCCAGAGGTGAGTGCGACGCCCGTCTTCGTAGTCGTAGAACCCGGCACCCTTCAGCCGGGACGGGCGGCCCAGCTCGATCATCCGGGCGACCACCCGCGACCCCGGATGCTCGTCGTACGCCTCACCGGCGCGCTCCGCAGCCGTCTTCGCGGCAGCGGCGATCTTCGCCATCAGCTCCATGTTCAGCTCGTCGGTGAGCTGCAGGGGTCCGACGGGGTAGCCGTCCTGGGTCGCGGCGCGCTCCAGGGACATCGGGGCCACACCCTCCGCGAGCATGGCCAGCGCCTCGTTGACCATCGTTCCGATGACGCGCGAGGTGTAGAAGCCACGACTGTCGTTGACGACGATCGGCGTCTTCCGGATCTGCAGCACGACGTCGTAGGCCTTGGCCAGGGCGGCGTCCGAGGTCTGCTCGCCCTTGATGATCTCGACCAGCGGCATCTTGTCGACCGGGCTGAAGAAGTGCAGGCCGATGAAGTCCGTCGGCCGGTCCACGCCGGTGGCCAGCTCGGTGATCGGCAGGGTCGAGGTGTTCGAGCACAGCAGCGCATCGGGTCGTACGTGCGGCAGCACCTCGGCGAAGACCTGGTGCTTGAGCGACGGGTCCTCGAAGACCGCCTCGATGACCAGGTCGCACCCCGCGAGGTCGGCGGCGTCGCCGGTCGGCACGATGCGGGCCAGCATCTCGTCGCTCTTGTCCTGGGTGAGCCGACCGCGCTCGATGGCCTTGACGTTGAGCTTCTCGCTATAGGCCTTCCCGCGCTCGGCGGCGTCCAGGGACACGTCCTTCAGCACGACGTCCATGCCGGCTCGCGCACAGGAGTACGCGATCCCGGCGCCCATCATCCCGGCGCCGAGGACGGCGACCTTCGTCGCGGTGAACCTCTCGAAGCCCTCGGGCCGGAGCTTGCCGGCGTTGATCGCCTGCAGGTCGAAGAAGAACGCCTGCGTCATGTTCTTGAAGTTCTGACCGACGACGAGCTTGGTGAGGTAGCGGCTCTCGATCCGGCTCGCGGTGTCGAAGTCGACACCGGCTCCCTCGACCGCCGCCGAGAGGATCGCGCGCTGGGCGGGATAGACCGCGCCCTTGGTCTGCTGCCGCAGCAGCGCCGGGAACGCCGGGAGGAACGCCGCGAGCTTGGGAGAGTGAGGCGTGCCTCCGGGCATTCGGTAGCCGTCGCGGTCCCACGGGTTGGTGCTCGCATCGGCGTCGTCGCGATGCTCCAGGACCCAGCCCTTCGCGGCGGTCATGAGGTCGTCCGCGGTCACCACATCGTCGATCAGGCCCTTCGCCAGAGCATCCCGCGGCTTGAAGCGCGTGCCCTGCAGGAGGACGTCCATCAGCGCCGTCTGCAGCCCGAGCATCCGGGTCACCCGGGTGACGCCGCCGCCACCGGGCAGCAGGCCGAGGGTCGCTTCTGGCAGTCCGACCACCGCAGCCGCGTCGTCAGCGACGATGCGGTGGTTGCAGGCCAGGGCGATCTCGAAGCCACCGCCGAGGGCGGCCCCGTTGATCGCAGCGACAACCGGTCGGGGCAGCCGCTCGAGAAGTCGAAGATCGGCCTTGATGGCCTCGATCCCGGCGAACACTGTCGGGGCGTCGTCCGGCGTCGCCTGCATCATCAGTCGCAGGTTTCCCCCCGCGAAGAACGTCTTCTTGGCGCTGGTCACCACGACGCCGGTGACACTGTCGACCTCGTCGTGGAGCCGCGCGACGACCTCGTGCAGGGCGCTCGCGAAGGCCTCGTTCATGGTGTTCGCACTGGCGTTCGGGTCGTCCATCACCAGCGTGACGATGCCCTCGGCGTCCTGCTCGTAGCGGATGGCCGTTGCCTCCAACTGACTGGTCATCGCACGACCTCCACGATCGTCGCGATGCCCATGCCGCCACCGATGCAGAGGGTGGCCAGCCCGCGATTCAGGTCGCGGCGGTGGAGCTCGTCGACGAGCGTGCCGAGGAGCATCGCCCCGGTCGCTCCCAAGGGGTGTCCCATCGCGATCGCTCCCCCGTTGACGTTGGTTACCTCGTGTGTGATGCCCATGTCCTTCATGAAGCGCATGGCGACCGCGGCGAAGGCCTCGTTCATCTCCCACAGGTCGATGTCGCCGACCTCGAGGCCGGCCTTGGCCAGGGCCTTGCGCGCAGCCGGAGCCGGGCCGGTCAGCATGATCGTCGGATCGGCGCCGGAGACGGCGGTCATCACGATCCGGGCGCGAGGCGTGAGACCGAGCTCGGAGCCGACCTCCTCGGAGCCGATCGCAACCAGCGCGGCCCCGTCGACGATGCCCGAGGAGTTGCCGGCGTGATGGACGTGCTCGATGCGCTCCACCCAGTGGTACTTCTCCAGGGCCACATCGTCGAAGCCGGCGTCCTTGCCGATCGAGGCAAAGCTCGGCTTCAGCCCCGCGAGGCCCTCGACGGAGGTGTCAGGGCGGATCAGCTCGTCGTGGTCGAGCACCGTGATGCCGTTGGCGTCGGCGACCGGGACGACCGCATCGGCGAAGTAGCCGTTCGCCCACGCCTTGGCGGCACGATGGTGCGACTCGGCGGCGTAGGCATCGACGTCCTCGCGGGTCCACCCCTCGAGCGTCGCGATCAGGTCGGCGCCGATGCCTTGGGGGACGAAGCCGGTGGTCAGTGCGGTGGCCGGGTCGGCCGCCCATGCGCCTCCGTCGGAGCCCATCGGCACCCGGCTCATCGACTCCACACCACCCGCCAGGATCAGGTCCTCGAACCCGCTGCGCACGCGGGCCGCGGCCTGGTTGACCGCCTCGAGCCCGCTGGCGCAGAAGCGGTTCAGCTGGACTCCGGCGACGGTCTCTGGGTAGCCGGCCGCGAGTGCGGCCGTCTTCGCGATGTCGCCACCCTGCTCACCGATCGGCGAGACGACGCCAAGGACGACGTCGTCGATCCGGGAGGTGTCCAGCGACGGGTTGCGCACTTGAATCTCATCGAGCAGCCCGACCATCAGGTCGACCGGCTTAACCTCGTGGAGCGAGCCGACCGCCTTGCCCTTGCCGCGCGGCGTACGCAGGTGATCGAAGACGAAGGCGTTTCCCGATGGAGCCATGCCGTCGATTGTGACACTCTTACTGTCATGGTCGTCAAGGAAGGCCAACCAGGTGTGGGCACGGTCACGTTGCTCACGCTCGAGGAGCTGACCGATCGCGTCTCCATGAGTGTTCGCAACGTGCGCTTCTACGCCTCCAAGGGCCTCATCCCACCGCCGATCCGGCGCGGTCGCAGCGGCTACTACACCGCCGACCACGTGGCACGTCTTCAGCTGGTCCACGAGCTGCAGGGGCACGGGTTCACGCTCTCGGCCATCGAGCGCTACCTCGCCCGAATCCCCGCGGACGCCTCACCGGAGGACATCGCGTTGCATCGCACGATGCTGGCGCCGTGGATGGCCGACTCCTGGGATGACGTGAGCCGCCCGGAACTGGAGCGACACGCTGGTCGGACCTTGAGCGAGGCCGACGTCGAGACCCTCGTAGCCCTCGGCGTCGTTCGATCGGGGCCACGCGGGCGTTTCCAGGTCTCGCGCTCCCAGCTCGGCGTAGGGCTGGGGCTGCTCGACCTCGGCTACCCGATCGAGGCCGCCCGGGCCGCCGCAGAGGTGTACGCCGCGCACGGGCGCGCGATCGCCGCGGAGCTCTACGAGCTGTTCCGGACCAAGGTCTGGCCCGTCTACAAGGAGCAGGGCGTCTCCCCGGAGCGGATCCAAGAGGTCGTCGAGCGGCTCAAGCCGCTCTCCATCGCCTCGCTGGTGCAGGCCTACGAGGCGGGCATGGACGAGACGCGCCGGATCAACATCGCCAGGCGCGCGCAGTGACCGGCGCATCTGGGTACGACGAGTCGTGACCTCCACACACATCCTGGTCACCGGCGCCACCGGGTTCATCGGCAGCCGGTTGGTCCCGGCACTGCTCGACGCCGGGTACGACGTCCGGGCCATGACTCGACGCCCAGAAGCCTACGACGGACCGGGGACACCCATCGGCGGCGATGTGAACACCCCCGATTCCCTCGCCGCGGCGCTCGACGGCGTCGAGGTCGCCTACTACCTCGTCCACTCCCTCGACGCCGCGGACTTCGCCGACCGTGACGCTCGGGCGGCCAAGGCGTTCGGGGAGGCGGCGGCAGAGGCGGGCGTGCGTCAGCTCGTGTTCCTCGGCGGCTTGGGCGCGGAGGGCGCCGAGCTCTCGCCTCACCTCCGTTCGCGTCGGGAGGTGGAGGGCCTGCTCGGTGAGGGCGGCGTGCCGGTGACGGTGCTCCGTGCCGGGATCGTGGTGGGTCGTGGCGGCGTCTCGTGGGAGCTGACCCGCCAGCTGGTCAAGAACCTGCCCGCGATGATCGTGCCGAAGTGGGTCTCGACCAAGACCCAGCCGATCGCCGTCGACGACGTGGTCCGCTATCTCGTCGGCGTCGCCGGCGAGCCTCGCGCCGAGGGGAGGGTCTTCGAGATCGGCGGACCGGAGGTGCTCAGCTACTCCGAGATGCTGGAGGTCGCCTCCGAGGTGGCGTCCGGGCGCCGGGTGCCGATCGTGCGGGTGCCGGTGCTGACGCCGCGTCTGTCGTCGTACTGGCTCTGGCTGGTCACCGACGTCGACGTCACCACCGGCCGCAACCTGATCGACTCGATGGGCACGGAGGTCATCGTCACCAACACCTCGATCCGGGACGTCGTCCCGGGCGACCCGATCCCCTATCAGGAGGCGGTCCGGCGGGCGCTCGAGGACACACCGGACGCGCGCTGAGCGGGGCCGCTCAGAACAGAAGCGGCAGGGCGAGCAGCATCAGCAGGGACCACGTCACGTGCGTGATGATCGGCGCCTGGATGCCTCCGGTAGCCCGCCGTTGGAGACCGACCAGCCCCCCGAGCAGGACCGCCGCGAAGGCCAGCATCACGTTGCCGGTCGCCAGCGTCGCGATGACGTACGCCGCGCTGGTCACGGCGACCGGATACCTCGTCGTGGCGGCGTAGAGCGCGCCCCGGAAGAACAGCTCCTCGGCGACACCGTTGAGCGCGGTCACCACCACGAGCAGCGGCAGCGACCCGCTGTCGGCGTGGTCGAGCACGTGCCGCACCTGGTCCCCCAGCCACGGCACCTGCCGGACGACGAGCCCGCCGACGACGAACAGGGCGGCCAGCGCCACGCCGTACCCGAGCGGCACGAGCACCGGACGCGGTCCGGCCTCCTCGCCTCGCCACCCTCGGCCCAGGTGCAGCGGTCCGGACGCGAACGCCCCGACCGTCCAGAGCACAGCCAGGCCGAGCGTCGCCGGGTAGAACCACGCGCTGCCCGGCGCGATCCTCAGCGAAAGCCCGAGGACGACCGCTCCGGCCAGCACCACCACGACGCTGACGACCTGCCGTCGGTGCAGGTCGGCGGGCGCCTGGCGGTGGTCGCGCGGCACCGGGTCCCACAGGGTGCGGCGCACCAGTCGTCGTACGCCGGCCAGCACGCCGGTCACCCTACGCGGGCTGACTCAGGTCAGTCCTTGAACGCGTCCTTGACCTTCTCGGCGCCCTCCTTGAGGTGACGCCCGCCCTCCTTGAGGCTCGCTTCGCTCTGGTCGGCCTTGCCCTCGTTCTCCAGGCTCTCGTCGTCGGTGGCCGAGCCGGCCGCCTCCTTGACCTTGCCCTTGGCGTCGGTGGCCTTGTTCTTGAGCTCGTCGTCGAGTCCCATGATGACTCCCCTCGTCGTCGTCCGGTTCTGCTCGGTACGACGACCACGTACCCACCGTCGCCGGCCGCAAGCCGGGTGGAGTGCCTCAGGAGAAGTCCAGCACGCCGTCCTCGAGGGCGGCGCGGCGAATCGTGCGGCGGTCGCGCAGATAGCTCTGCCGCAGTCGCCACGGATCGCGGTCCCCCTGGTGGGGCAGCTGGTCCAAGGCCCGGAGCACGTAGCCGGAGGAGAAGTCGATCAGCGGCACCTCCCGGACGGCGGGATCGCGCCGGGGCACGACCCGCCGGTACCCGCGTCGAGCCATCAGCTCCAGGAGCCGGCAGGTGAACTCCGCGACCAGGTCCACCTTCAGCGTCCACGAGGCGTTCGTGTAGCCGACGGTGAACACGAAGTTCGGGACGTCGCTGAGCATGAGCGCGCGGTAGGTCATCGCGCGCGCAGGGTCGACCTTCTCGCCGTCGACGACCAGCTCGATCCCGCCGAACGGCGAGAGCGTCAGCCCGGTCGCGGTCACGAGCACGTCGGCTGGCAGGTGCCGGCCACCCGAGAGAACGACGCCGTCCGCGTCGAGCCGCTCGATGGTGGCGGTCAGCACCTCCGCGTCACCACGTCGTACGGCGCGGAACAGGTCGCCGTCGGGCACGAAGCACATCCGCTGGTCCCACGGCTCGTAGCGCGGCGTGAAGTGGGTGTCGACGTCGTACCCCTCGGGCAGCTGCGCGATGTTCTGCTTGCGCACCAGGCGTCGGATGAACGACGGGAAGCGTCGCGCGACGCGGTAGAAGACCGCCTGCGCCGCGATGCTCTTCCACCGCACCAGCCGGTTCGCCCACGTCGCCGGCAGCCGGCGATGCGCCCGCACCGCCAGCGGATCGCGCAGCGGCAGGCTCATCACGTACGACGGCGACCGCTGGAGCATCGTGACGTGCGCCGCCGTCTCGGCCATCGCCGGGACCAGAGTCACCGCGGTCGCGCCGCTTCCGACCACCACGACATCGCGCCCGGCCCAGTCCAGGTCCGGCGGCCAGTGCTGCGGGTGGACGACGGTGCCGGTGAAGTCATCGAGCCCGGGCAGCTCGGGTTGGTATCCGTACTCGTAGTCGTAGTAGCCGCGGCACGACCAGACCAGCCCCGCCGTGAACGTGACGGTCGCGCCGTCGTGGTCCGCCTCGACCGTCCAGACCGCCTCGCTGCTGTCCCACGACAGACGGACGACGCGGTGGGCGTACCGGACGTGCCGGTCGACGTCGTACTCGCGAGCGGTGTCGCGGAGGTACTCCAGGATCCGCTCGCCGGACCCGAGCGCCTCCTCGTGCTCCCACGGCCGGAACGAGAACCCCATCGTGTACATGTCGGAGTCGGAGCGCACGCCGGGATAGCGGAAGAGGTCCCACGTCCCCCCGCTCACCTCGCGTGCCTCCAGGACGACGTACGACGTGCGGGGCAGGCGGCGGGTGAGGTGCGCGGCGGCGCCGATGCCGGACAGGCCGGCGCCGATGATCAGGACGTCGACGTGCTCGCTCACGCGCCACCCGCCTGGACCGCCGCGCCGGACGCCAGCAGCCCCTCGACGTCCGCGATCCCCCACGCGGCCAGCGCCGCGCGGGTGTCCTGCCCGGGCTCGGCCGGGGGCGGGCTCGTCAGGCTCGGGGCGGTCCGGGAGAAGCGCGGCGCCGGTGCCGGCTGGGTCGTGCCGTCGCGTTCGACGAACGTCGAGCGCGCGACCAGGTGCGGGTGGGAGAAGGCCTCGGTCATCGGCAGCACCGGCGCGACGCAGGCGTCCGTGCCGTCGAACACCGCGACCCACTCCGCCTGGGTGCGGGAGCGCACGGCGTCGCCGATCACCCGGCGCAGCTCGTCGTGGTGCGCCGGGTCGTCGCGGTCCGGCACCACGTCCGCGATGCCGAGTCCCGCGACCAGCTCGTCGTAGAACTGCGGCTCGAGTGCCCCGACCGCGAGGTGGCGTCGGTCGGCCGTCTCGTACAGGTCGTAGTACGGCGCACCGCCGTCCAGCAGGTTCGCGGCGCGCTCCTCGACCAGCAGGCCTCCGGCCAGGAACCCGGTGGCCATCGCGTTGAGGTGGGCGGTCCCGTCGACGATCGCGGCGTCGACGACCTGGCCCTGCCCCGAGAGCCGCGACTCCAGCAGCGCGGCCAGGATGCCGACCACGAGATACGTCGAGCCGCCGCCGAAGTCGCCCACGAGGTTGGTCGGGAAGTGCGGCCGCCGCCGGTCCTGCCCGAGCCCGAACAGCGCACCGGTGATGGCGATGTAGCCGAGGTCGTGGCCCGCGGTCCGCGCGAGCGGGCCGTCTTGGCCCCAGCCGGTCATCCGGCCGTAGACCAGGCGCGGGTTGCGGGCCAGGCAGTCGTCCGGCCCGAGTCCCAGCCGCTCGGTGGTCCCCGGTCGCAGTCCCTCCACCAGCACGTCGGCCCGCTCGACGAGGTCGAGGACGGTGGCGACGCCGTCGGGGTGCTTGAGGTCGAGCGCGACGCTGGGACGGCCGCGGTTGAGCAGGTCGTGTGCACCACCGGTCAGCGGCTGGCCTCCGGGTCGATCGATGCGGATCACGTCGGCACCGAGGTCGGCCAGGATCATGCAGGCGTGCGGCCCCGGTCCGATGCCGGCCAGCTCGACGACCCGGACACCGCGGAGGGGACCGGTCCCCTGCCCCAGCTCGACGCTCACGGGTCCTATCCCAGCACGCGGGCCAGGAACTGCCGGGTGCGGTCCTCGCGCGGGCTGCTGAAGATCGCGGACGGCGGGCCGTGCTCGAGGATCCGGCCCTGGTCGAGGAAGCAGACCTTGCTGGCGATGTCACGCGCGAAGGCCATCTCGTGGGTCGCCAGGATCATCGTGGTCCCCTGCTCGGCCAGCTCGCGCACGATCGTCAGCACCTCGCCGACCAGCTCGGGGTCGAGGGCGGCGGTGATCTCGTCGAGCAGCAGGAGCGTGGGCCGGGTGCAGAGCGCGCGCACCAGCGCCGCACGCTGCTGCTGACCTCCCGACATCCGGTCGGGGTGCTTGTCCACCTGGTCGGCCAGCCCGAACCTCGCCAGCAGCTCGCGTGCCCGCTCCTCCGCCTCCGCCTTGGGTACGCCGTGCACGCGGCGCGGCGCGAGGGTGCAGTTGGCGAGTACGGACATGTGCGGGAAGAGGTTGTAGGCCTGGAACACCATGCCCATCCGCGACCGCACCTCGCGACGGTCGACTCGGGGGTCGGAGATCTCGCGGCCCTCGAACAGGATCACGCCGTCGTCGACGTCCTCGAGCAGGTTCAGGCACCGCAGGAGGGTCGACTTCCCGGAGCCCGACGAGCCGATCAGGCAGATCACGTCGTGGGGCCGGACGGTCAGGTCGATGTCGTCGAGGACCACCTTGTCGCCGTAGGACTTGCGCAGTCCGGTGACCTCGAGCAGCACGTCGTCCCGGTCGTCGGTCACTTGACCACCCCGGCGAACTCTCGACGCAGCATCCGGTTCCCGAGCCAGTCGGTGAAGCGGGTGAGCGGGATCGTGAGGCAGATGAACAGCACCGCCGCCACGACCAGCGGCGTGTAGTTGAAGTGGTAGTTCTGGTAGTCCTGCGCCGAGAACATCGCCTCGAACACGAAGATCACCGACAGCAGCGCGGAGTCCTTCTGCAGCGAGATGAAGTCGTTGAGCAGCGGCGGCGCCACGCGCCGCGTCGCCTGCGGCAGGATCACGTGGATCATCGACTGCCACCGCGACAGCCCCAGGGTGTCGGCGCTGGCCAGCTGCGACGGGTGGATCGAGACGATGCCCGCGCGGAACACCTCCGAGACGTAGGCACCGTACGACGCGACGAGGGCGCCGGTCCCCAGCCACAGGGTGTTGTTGGTGAGGCCGGTCAGCTGCAGGCCGGGGATCCCGAAGCCGGCGAGGTAGACCAGCAGGATCGTCGGGATCCCGCGGAACACGTCGGCGTACACGATGGCCAGCACCCGGAACGGCAGCATCACCGGCGTCGTGGTCGACCGCACGACCGCCACCCCCGCGCCGACCACCAGGATGCAGGGCTCGGCGACCAGGAAGACCACGATGTTCTTGCCGAAGCCGCGGATCACCTGCGGGAACGACGCCTTGGCCTCCGACCAGTTGAAGAACAGCTGGTGCACCCGCGGCCAGCCGGGGGCGGAGGTGATCCCGACGGCGAGCGCCCCGAGGACCACCACCAGTGCTGCCGTCGCGATCAGGATGTCGCGGCGCGCGCGGGCACGGCGTACCGCCCGGCGCTCCAGCTCTCGCGCGCTGGGCGCCCAGTCGCCGCTCACGGGACCGCTCGCGACGCTCACTTCAGGACGGGCACGTCGACCGTGTTGCTCAGCCACTTCTTCTCGTCAGCGGCCAGGGTGCCGTCGCTCTTGAGGTTCGCCAGCGCCTGGTCGACGCACGTCGCGAGCGGGTTGCCCTTGCTGAACAGCATCCCGAACTGCTCCGGCGTCCCCGTGGTCTGCTGGAACTGACCCACGATCACCGAGCCCTTGATCTGGGCCGCCGAGATGTAGAACGCCGTCGGCAGGTCGGCGGCGATCGCGTCGACCTGGTGGTTGAGCAGGGCCTGCTTGGCGTCGTTGGTGTTCTGGAAGACCACCGGGTCGCTGTCGGGCTGGACGTCGTCGCGGAGCGCGGTCAGAGACGTCGTCCCGGTCTGGGCGCCGAGCTTGTACTTCTTCAGGTCGGCCAGCGACGTGGCGCTCGCGATCGGCGACCCCTTCAGCGCCACCAGCGCCTGAGCGGCGGTGTAGTAGCCGTCGGAGAACGTGACGGCCTGCTCGCGGGCCTTGGTGATCGAGATCTGGTTGATGTCGAAGTCGAACTTCTTCGGACCCGGCGCGTACGACGCGTTGAACGGCACCTTGGTCCACTTCACCGTCGACGTGTCGAAGCCCAGCTGCTTGGCCACGGCGTAGGCGACCGCGGACTCGTAGCCCTTGCCGTTGGTCGGGTCGTTGTCGCGGAACCACGGGTCGTAGGCCGGCGAGTCGGTGCCGATGGTCAGCACGCCGGAGTTCAGCGTCTTGCCCTGGGCACACTCGGCCGGGGTCTGGTTGGCGGGAGTGCTGGAGGTGTCGGTGGCCGTCGAGCTTGCCTGCGGCGCGCACCCGAGCGCGAGGAGCATGAGCGGAAGGAGAACGGCAGCCGTTCGAGGCGTGCGCATGGCGGGAATGTTAACCATGTCGGTCGTCTACGTCGGCCGACGGCCGCTCTCTAGACTCCGGGCATGCGGATCTCCGTGATCGGATGTGGCTACCTCGGGGCCACCCATGCCGCGGCGATGGCCGACCTCGGACACGAGGTCCTGGGCATGGAGATCGACCCCGACAAGAGGGCGACGCTGTCCCGGGGCGAGGTCTCGATCTACGAGCCTGGCCTCGGCGAGCTGCTCTCGAAGGCGGTCGGCAGCGGGCGGCTGCGCTTCACCGACTCCTACGCCGAGGTGGCGGCGTTCGCCGAGATCCACTTCGTCTGCGTCGGGACGCCGCAGCAGCCCGAGAGCCTGGCTGCGGACGTCAGCCAGGTCGAGAACGCCGTCGAGGGGCTCGCTCCGCATCTCGACCGGCCCACCCTGGTCGTAGGCAAGTCGACGGTCCCCGTCGGGACCGCGGAGCGGATGTCGCGCCGGCTCGCGGAGCTCGCGCCGGCCGGAGCCGAGGCGATGCTGGCCTGGAACCCGGAGTTCCTGCGCGAAGGGTTCGCCCTGCAGGACACCCTGCATCCCGATCGGATCGTCCTCGGCGTGGACGACGCCCGGCGCGGAGAAGCTGCTGCTCGACTTCTACTCCCCGATGACCGACGCGGGGTCGCCGGTCGTGGTCACCGACTACGCCACCGCCGAGCTGGTCAAGGTCGCGGCCAACGCGTTCCTCGCCACGAAGATCTCGTTCGTCAACGCGATGGCCGAGGTGTGCGAGGTGACCGGCGCGGACGTCGTCGACCTGGCCGACGCGATCGGCCACGACGCCCGGATCGGGCGGCGGTTCCTCAACGCCGGGATCGGCTTCGGGGGTGGTTGCCTGCCCAAGGACATCCGCGCGTTCGTCCACCGGGCCGGCGAGCTCGGGGTCGAGGACGCGATGACGTTCCTGCGCCAGGTCGACGACATCAACCAGCGGCAGCGCGAGCGTGTGGTGAAGGTCGCGACCGCGATGGTGGGCGGGAGCCTGGCCGGGGCCCGCGTGGGCGTCTGGGGTGCGGCGTTCAAGCCCGACAGCGACGACGTACGCGACTCACCCGCGCTCTGGGTGGCCGGGCAGCTCCACCTGCGCGGCGCCGGCGTCCGGATCTTCGACCCCCGCGCCAACGACTCCGCCCGACGGATCTTCCCGCCGCTGGAGTACGCCGAGTCGGCCGTCGAGGCCGCCCGTGGCGCCGACCTCGTCCTGCACCTGACCGAGTGGCCGGAGTTCCGCGAGGTCACCCCGGCCGACCTCGAGGGCGTCGTCCGCGAACGCCGCCTCTTCGACGGCCGCAACGTGCTCGACCTCGACACCTGGCGCTCCGCCGGCTGGACCGCCCGCGCCATGGGTCGCCGCTAAACCTCGTCGAGTTGGCCCTCCCGGCTCGTTGAATTGGCCCTCCCGGCTCGTCGAGTTGGCCCTCCGGGCTCGTCGAGTTGGCCCTCCGGGCTCGTCGGTTGGCCCTCCGGGCTCGTCGAGTTGGCCCTCCGGGCTCGTCGAATTGGCCCTCCGGGCTCGTCGAATTGGCCTGCCCGGCGCTCTCGAAAGCCGCGAGGGCCAGGTGAACGCGCCCGGAGGGCCGATTCAACGAGCCGGGAGGGCCAATTCAACGAAACGGGGGGTCAGTTGTCGGGGGGTTGGGCCTTGATGGTGTCGGCGTACCAGTCGAAGGAGCGCTTGGGGATCCGGGTCTGGGTGTCGTAGTCGACGTACACGAGGCCGAAGCGCTGGGTGTAGCCCTGGGCCCACTCGAAGTTGTCCAGCAGCGACCAGGTGTAGTAGCCGCGGACGTCGACCCCGGCCCGGACGGCGACGGCCACCGCCCGGAGGTGGGCGTCGAGGTAGTCGATGCGCTGTTGGTCGTCGACCACGCCGTCGGCGTCCGGCCCGCTGGAGTAGGAGCACCCCGACTCGGTGATGATGATGGGCGGCAGCGCGGCGCGGTACCGGGCGCGCAGGGTGATCAGCCACTCGCGCAGCGCGTCGGGGACGACCGGCCACCCGAAGTCGGTGGTCGGGTAGCCCACGATCTCCAGCGGCTCCCACGGCATCGGGGCGTCCTCGTCCGCCGCCGCGATCCGCATCGGGTTGTAGTAGTTGACGCCGTAGAAGTCGAGCGGCTGCCGGATCGTGGCCATGTCGCCGGCCCGGACGACCCGCGCCACCAGCGGCGCGAGGTCCTGCGGGTAGCGACCGAAGAGCATCGGCTCGGAGAACATCCCGTTCCACAGGGCGTCGAACAGCTTCGACGCACCGACGTCGGCCTCGTCGTCGCTCGCGGGCCACATCGGCGCGTGGTTGTTGGCGCAGCCGACGCTGGCCGCACCGGCGGCGCGCAGCGCTATTGCCGCCCGACCGTGCGCGAGCAGCAGGTGGTGGGCGACGGGCAGCGCGTCGAACATCAGGGCCTTGCCCGGCGCGTGGGCGCCGTTGCCGTAGCCGAGCATGGTGACGACGTTGGGCTCGTTGACGGGGATCCAGTGCTCGACGCGGTCCGACGAGTCGCTCGCCGACCAGCGCGGCGTACTCCGCGAAGTGCTCGGCGGTGTCGCGGTTGAGCCAGCCGCCGGCGTCCTCGAGCTGCTGCGGCAGGTCCCAGTGGTAGAGCGTCGCCATCGGCTGGATGCCGCGCTCGAGCAGGCCGTCGACGAGCCGCTCGTAGAAGCCGAGCCCGGCGGCGTTCGGCTTGCCGCGTGCCGTGTCGGCAGCACCCGCGGCCACGAGATCGAGAACCGGTAGCCGCCCAGCCCGAGGCGGGCCATCAGGTCGAGGTCCTCGTCCATCCGGTGGTAGTGGTCGCACGCCACGTCGCCGGTCGAGCCGTCGGAGATCCGGCCCGGCTCGTGGCTGAAGGTGTCCCAGATGCTGGGGCCCTTGCCGTCGGCGTCAGGCGCCCCCTCGATCTGGTACGACGCGGTGCTGGCGCCGAACCGGAAGCCCGGGGGGAGGACAGGGTGTGGCACGGGGATCATTGTGTCCGTGACCGTAGTCGTTCGAAGAGGATCTGACCGCTTCTTGACCCGAGAGGCCGGCCGGCAGACCCGCCACGGCTTCTCGTTCGGCCCCTTCTACGACCCCGAGCGGATCGCCTTCGGCCCGCTGATCGGGCTCAACGACGACCTCCTCGCCTCCGGTGCCGGGTACGACGACCACGAGCACGCCGACGTCGTCCTGGTCACCTGGGTGGTCTCCGGCACGCTCGTCCACGGCGACGCCGAGGGGGAGGTCGACCAGGTCGCCGGGCAGCTCTCGATCACGAGCACAGGGTCCGGGATCGTGCACAGCGAGCGCGCGGGCGCCGGCGCCACGCGGTTCGTCCAGGCCTGGCTGAGGCCGGGGCAGACCGGCGGCGCCCCCAGCCGGCGTACGTCGACTCCGGACCTGGCCGCGGGCGACCTGGTCGTCGTCGCGGACGAGGACGACCTCGACGTCCCCGGCGCGACGCTGCGCCTCGCGAGCCTCGCCGACGGCGCCACGGTGTCGGTGCCCGACGCCCCGCTCCGCTACGTGCTCGTCGTCTCCGGCGCGCTCATCCGGTCCAGCCTCGCGGAGCCGCTCTCGGCGGGCGACGCGTTCGAGATCACCGGCGATCACCCGATCGAGGTGACCGCGGCCGTCCCGACGCAGCTCATGGTCTGGTCGTTCGCGTCCTGATCGCAGGACGAGTCCGGAGGGGATCAGGGGCGGGGCAGCACCAGCACGCCGGGGTTCATGATCCCGTCCGGGTCGACCGCGTCCTTGACCGCGCGGAGGACCTCGATGCCGAGGGTGCCGATCTCGTCGACGAGCCACGGCAGGTGGTCGGTACCGACGGCGTGGTGGTGGGTGATCGTGGCGCCCGCGTCGACCAGCGCGTCCATGGCGACGGTCTTCGCGTCGATCCAGCGACCGGCCGGGTCGTCGCCCTCCGGGGCGGCCACGGTGAAGTACAGCGAGGCCCCCGTCTCGTAGACGTGCGAGATGTGGCAGAGAACCAGCACCGGGTCGCCGAGGGCGTCCTTCAGCGCCGCCGACACCGCGTCGTACGTCGGGCGCAGGCGCGACCAGTACGCCGCGGTCTCGAGGGTCTCGACGAGCACCCCGACGTCCAGCATCGAGTCGCGCAGGTACGGCGCGTCGAAGCGCGTCTCGGCCCAGGCCCGGCCGGGACCCTCGCCGAGGGGCTCGCCGCCGAGCTCGGTCAGTACCTCGGTGAGGGACCGGGTGGCCGCTTCGACCTCGGCGGCCGTCCCCTCGTGGCCGACGATCATCAGGCAGCCGCCCGGGGACGAGCCCCCGATCGACTCGGGGTCGGCGAGGTTGATCGCCGTCTCGTGCTCGTCGGAGAGCCGGACGACGGTCGGCAGCTGCTCGGGACTGCGCGAGCGTCCGCATCGCGTCGGCGCCCGCGTCGAACGACGCCCAGCGCCAGCCCTCGTAGCACGTCGTCTCGGGGGCGCGGCGCACGCGCACCGTCACCGAGGTGATCACGCCGAACGCGCCCTCCGACCCGAGGAAGAGCTGCCGCAGGTCGGGGCCGGCGGCGCTGGCCGGGGCGATCCCGAGGTGGATCGGGCCGACCGGCGTCGCGACCACCAGGCTCGACACCATGTGGTCGAAGCGGCCGTAGCCCGCAGAGGACTGGCCGCTGGAGCGAGTGGCCGCGAAGCCGCCGATCGTCGCGTACTCGAAGGACTGCGGGAAGTGGCCCAGGGTCAGCCCGTGCTCGGCCAGGAGCGCCTCGGCCTCGGGCCCGGTCAGCCCCGGCTCCAGGGTCGCGGTCATCGACACCGGGTCGACGGCGAGCAGCCGCTTCATCCGGCCGAGGTCGATGCTGAGGATGCCGCCCCACCCGTCCCGTGCGTGGACCAGCCCGCCGACGACCGAGGTCCCACCCCCGAACGGCGTGACGGCGATCCGATGCCGCGTGGCGACCTCGAGCAACCGCTGCACCTCGTCGTGGTCGGCCGGGCGTGCGACGGCCCCGGGGGCGTTGGAGAGGTCTCCGGAGCGCGCCCGCAACAGATCGAGGGTGGACTTGCCGCCGGCGCGCTGTCGCCGCTCGGCGTCGCCCGTGAGCACGTTCTCGGCACCCACCACGGATGCCAGGTCCTCGAGCATCACGTCGGTCAGCGCCGTGGGTGGCAGGGAGGTCGGGGCGTCGTGGTCGACCGATCGGTCGACCACGGGGAAGACCAGCTCCACGAGGCCCCGGACGGACTCCGGGAGGGCGGCGGCGCGGGCAGGATCGCCCCACCGTGTGGGGTGCATGTCGAGGGGCATGCGTTACAGTGTGACACATGACGTCACTTCGTCACATCCCGACGACGATCGCCGACCCGCGCGCGCCGTACCTCGACGCGGCCCGCGCCTGCATCCTCGACGTCGGCTGGCGACGTACGACGCTGACCGAGGTCGCGCGGCGGGCCGGGGTGAGCCGGATGACGATCTACCGGACGTGGGCGGACATGCCGACCCTTCTCGGCGACCTGATGACCCGTGAGTGGGGTGAGGTCGTGGCCGTGGCCGTCGCCGGGGTCGACGCCGAGCTGGGCCCGACCGTCAACGCCGCCGACCAGATCGTCGCCAGGGCTGTCGCGACGGTCCGGGCGCTCCGCGTCAACGAGCTCTTCGTGCGCATCGTCGAGCTCGACCCCGAGCTGCTGCTGCCCTACCTGCTGACCCGGCGCGGCCGCAGCCAGGAGGCGATCGCGACGCTGACCGCCGAGCGGCTGCGGGAGGGCCAGGCCGACGGCAGTGTCCGTGGCGGCGATCCCGTCACCATGGCGCGGGCCCTCCTGCTGGCGACCCACGGCTTCGTCCTCAGCGCCCACACGATGGTCGACGACGACGTGAGCGAGGACGACCTCGATCGCGAGCTGGCGCACCTCGTGCGTCGCGTCGTGTCGCGATGACCCGGATCCGAGCCGGTCTGACCGACGTCCCCACCGAGGTCGACGTCCTGGTCGTCGGCCTGGGCATCACGGGCGTGGGTTGCGCCCTGGACGCGCTCACCCGCGGGCTCTCCGTACTCGCCGTCGACGCCCACGACCTCGCCTTCGGTACGTCGCGCTGGTCCAGCAAGCTGGTCCACGGCGGCCTGCGCTACCTCGCCAGCGGCCAGGTGGCCGTGGCGCACGAGAGCGCCGTCGAGCGCGGCATCCTCATGCAGACCACCGCTCCCCACCTGACCCACGCGCTGCCGATG
Source organism: Nocardioides sp. (assembly GCA_049841015.1). Taxonomy (GTDB): domain Bacteria; phylum Actinomycetota; class Actinomycetes; order Propionibacteriales; family Nocardioidaceae; genus Nocardioides. The sequence goes on along the minus strand of JASGIN010000008.1, from coordinate 231,329 downwards.
CTGCTCCCCCTCGACCGCACCACGCGCGGGCGCCAGGCGGCGCTCCTGGCCGCGGGCTTCCGCGCCGGCGACCTGCTCCGCATGGCGGCGCGCACGCCGCGCGAGACGCTGCCGCGGCCGCGCCGCCTCTCGGCCGTCGAGAGTCGCCGGCTGGCGCCGGTGCTCGGCCCGCACACGCGCGGCGGCATCCTCGCGTGGGACGGTCAGCTCGAGGACGACGCGCGCCTCGTGGCCACGGTCGCGCGCACGGCCGCCGGCCTCGGCGGGGAGATCCGCACCCGCGCCCGGGCGGTCACCCTGCACGGACGCGGGGCCGTGCTCCGCGACGAGCTCACCGGCGTCACCCACGAGGTGACCGCCCGGGCGGTGGTCAACGCCGCCGGGGTGTGGGCCGGCGACCTCGTGGGCGACGTTCGGCTACGACCCAGTCGCGGCACGCACCTCGTGCTCGACCCGGCGACCCTGCCCGGGCTGACCGTCGCGTTGACGCTTCCGGTCCCCGGCGAGCGCAACCGCTTCCTCAACGTCGTCCCCCAGCAGGACGGCCCGGTGTACGTCGGCCTGACCGACGTCCCGGTCGAGGACGACCGCCCGGACGTGCCGGAGCCGAGCGACGCCGAGGTCGACTTCCTCCTGCGCACGGTGTCGGCGTCCCTGGCGCACCCGCTCGACCGCTCCGACGTGATCGGGTCCTACGCCGGTCTCCGGCCGCTCCTCCGGGCACCGGGCCGGACCGCCGACCTCTCGCGCCGGCACGCCGTCCTGGTCTCGCCCGACGGCGTCGTCACCATCGTCGGCGGCAAGCTCACGACGTACCGCCGCATGGCGCAGGACGCCCTCGACGCCGCCTGCCGTGTGGCCGACCAGGACGCCGGACCGAGCACCACCGCCCGACTGCCGCTGGCCGGAGCCGCCCCCCGTCGGGAGCTCGCCGAGCTGGCGGCCGGGTCGCCGTCGCCCCGCCTCGTACGACGGTTCGGCACCGACGCGGGACTCGTGCTCGACGGCGCGCGACAAGCGACCGGCCTGGGCGACGACGAGCTGCTCGCACCCGTCGCCGACGGGGTGCCGACGACCCTGGCCGAGCTGGTCTTCGGGGTCACCCACGAGGGCGCCCACGACGTCGGCGACCTGCTCGACCGGCGTACCCGCGTCGGACTGATGCCCCGCGCCCGGGCGCTGGCCGAGCCGGCCGCCCGGCGCGCGCTGTCCCTCACGGAGGCAACGGTTCGTTAAATCGGACCCCCCGCTCTCCCCAAGAAGGGCCCGAGGCCTTACCGTCGTACCCATGCTCGAGCCCAGGGGGGCGGACTCAAGCATGTTCGAACCTGCGACGGACGACTCCGCCCGTGTTGTGCAAACTGCCCGCGACGCGTTGTCGCAGGGCAGGATCGCAGAGGCCATGGATGCGGTCGAGCGCGCCCGTCACGACCTCCGACTGGCTGACGGTCAGCGCGTCTCCCTCCACCTGACCGGTCTCCTGAGCAAGCTCGCCGTCGGCGATCTGCGCGGCGCCGCGGCCTTCGCCCGCGAGCTGACCAACCTCATGCGCGTGCGCGGCCCGGTGGGCGCGATGGCCTCCTACGGACTCGGCGAGTTCGCCGCCGCCCGCGGCAACGCCGACCAGGCGGTGAGCTACTACGAGCGCGCCGGCCAGGAGCTCTCGACGATCCGCGGCATCGCCCGGATGTCCGACGCCGCGCTGCTGCCCTGGCGCAGCGGGCTCGCCCGCGTGGTCGCCGGCCGCGGCGAGATCGCCCTCGCCACCGCCCTGATCGAGCAGGAGCTCGGCGACGCCCGCGCGACCGGCACGCCGTACGACGTGGCCTCGGCGCTGCGCACCTACGCCGCCGTCGCCCCGACCGGCCAGCGGGTGTCGTTCCTCGAGGAGGCGCTGGAGGTCCTCGACGGGTTCGAGGCCGCGCGCCTCGACGCCCAGATCCGCACCGACCTCGCAGGCTGGCTGCTGCTGCTGCACCCGGGCGAGTCGGCGCGCGCCGTCGACCTGCTGCGCAGCGCGGAGAAGTACGCCCGGCACGAGGAGCTCTCGCCCCTGCTCTCCCGCATCCGCTGGCTGCTCGAGCGGCTCGGGGAGGCGCCGGACGGCGAGCTTCCCGGCCGGCTGGCCGAGCTGAGCGCGGCCGAGCGCCGCGTCGCGCAGCTGGTGGTCGTGGGCAAGCGCAACCGCGAGATCGCCGCCGACCTCGGCGTGAGCGTGAAGTCGGTCGAGTGGCACGTCTCGCACATCCTGCGCAAGCTGTCGATCACCTCGCGCCACGAGCTGGCCGACGCGCTCGCCCAGCCGCGCCCGCCCCGCTGACCCCCCGCTGACCCCCGCTCACTCAGCCGGGGATCGACACGTACGTCGTGTCGAGGAACTCCTCGATGCCCTCGAAGCCACCCTCGCGGCCGTAGCCGCTGGCCTTCACACCGCCGAACGGCGCCGCCGGGTTGGACAGCAGTCCGGTGTTCACCCCGACCATGCCGAACTCCAGCGACTCCGCCAGCTTGACGGTGCGCGCGAGGTCGCGGGTGTAGACGTAGGAGGCCAGGCCGTACTCCGTGGCGTTGGCCAGCTCGACGGCCTCGTCGTCGCTGGCGAACGTCGTGATCGGAGCGACCGGTCCGAAGATCTCCTCGTTCACGATCCGGGCGCCGGCCGGTACGCCGAGCAGCACGGTGGGCGCGTAGAAGTGGCCGGGCCCGTCGGGTGCCTCGCCACCCGTGACCAGCCGCGCGCCGTCCCCGACGGCCTCGCTGACCAGCGAGCCGACCGCCTCAACGGCGTCGGCGTTGATCAGCGGCCCGACGTCGGTGCCCGAGGTCTGGCCCCGGCCGGTCTTGAGCGCGCCCATCCGCTGGCCGAGCAGCTCGGCGAACTCGTCGGCGACGGCCTCGTGCACCAGGAACCGGTTGGCGGCGGTGCAGGCCTCGCCCATGTTGCGCATCTTGGCGATCATGGCGCCGTCGACGGCCGCCTTGACGTCGGCGTCCTCGAAGACGAGGAACGGCGCGTTGCCGCCGAGCTCCATCGAGACCCGCTGCAGCTGGTCGGCCGACTGCCGCACGATCACCTTGCCGACCGGGGTGGACCCGGTGAAGCTCACCTTGCGCAGCCGCGGGTCGGCCATCAAGGTCGCGCTCAGCGACTTGGAGTCGGTGGTGGTGACGACGTTCAGCACCCCGTCGGGGAGGCCGGCCTCGCGCATCACGGCGGCCAGCGCCAGCATGGTCAGCGGCGTCAGCTCGGCCGACTTGACGACCATCGTGCAGCCGGCGGCGACCGCCGGCCCGATCTTGCGGGTGCCCATCGCCAGCGGGAAGTTCCACGGAGTGAGGAACAGGCAGGGGCCCGACCGGCTTGCGGATCGTCAGGAGGCGCGCGCCGCCGGCCGGCGCGTTCATCCAGGTGCCGTGGATGCGCACCGCCTCCTCGGAGAACCAGCGGAAGAACTCCGCGCCGTAGGTCACCTCGCCCTTGGCCTCGGCGAGGGTCTTGCCCATCTCGAGGCTGATCAGCTCGGCGAAGTCGTCGGCGCGCTCGATGATCGCCTCGAACGAACGACGCAGGATCTCGCCGCGCTCGCGCGGAGGCGTGGCCGCCCACTCGGCCCCGGCGGCCACCGCGGCGTCCAGGGCCGCCATCGCGTCGCCGGTGTCGCCGTCGGCCACATCGGTGATCACCGACTCGTCGGCGGGGTCGTGCACCTCGAACCTCGCACCCGACGCCGCCTCGCGCCACTGACCCCCGATGAGGAGTCCGCGGGTGCCGGTGGAGGCCAAGAGGTCTAGTCCAGTCATGGAATCAGCCTGTCATTGCGTCGAGTTTGGCAAAAGTGTTCACGTGGCCGTCGCGAGTCTGACACCCTGTGAACGTCGGCCAGGGGGCATGCACCCGGACGATATCGAGCCCCTCGCTGACCCCATGCTGCGAGGGGCTCGCCCCATTTCTTGACCTACGCCGGGTCGGATCGCCTCTTGAATCCCGGGCCCGACAGGAGTTGGTTAGGTCTCCACTGATTCCGACTCGGCGGTCGGAGGGCCGCCTGAGTCTCACGTGGACGTGGAGGCTTGCATGGCGGACAGGGCGGGCGGGCGTAGACCAGCGGGCCAAGATCTCGGGGCGAGCAGCCCCGACCGGATCCGCAACGTCGTGCTGGTCGGACCGGGAGGGTCCGGCAAGACCACGTTGGTCGAGACGCTGCTCGCCTCCGCCGGGGCCGTCCCCCGTGCCGGCACGATCCAGGACGGCTCGACCGTCTGCGACTTCGAGGAGTCCGAGAAGTCCCACGAGCGCTCGATCTCGCTGGCCATCGCGCCGGTCGTCCACCGCGACACCAAGATCAACTTCGTCGACACCCCCGGGTACGCCGACTTCGTCGGCGAGGTGCGGGCCGGACTGCGCGCCGCCGACTGCGCGCTGTTCGTGATCGCGGCGAGCGAAGCCGTCGACGGGGCCACGGCGTCGCTGTGGCGCGAGTGCGCCGAGGTCGGGATGCCGCGTGCGGTCGTGATCACCAAGCTCGACCAGGCCCGCGCCGACTACGACGGCGTCCTGGCCGCGGCGCAGAGCGCGTTCGGCGACAAGGTGCTGCCGCTCTACGTCCCGGTGCGCGACGACGCCGGCGAGGTGACCGGGCTCGTGGACCTGATGACCGACGACGGCGAGCACGACGACCTCCGGGGCGCCCTGATCGAGGGGATCATCGAGGAGTCGGAGGACGAGACCCTGATGGATCGCTACCTCGGCGGCGAGGACATCTCCCACGAGAGCCTCACCGAGGACCTCGAGAAGGCCGTGGCCCGCGCGAGCTTCCATCCCGTCCTACCCGTGTGCTCGATGAGCGGCGTCGGCTGCGCCGAGCTGCTCGACCTCGCGGTCGACGGCTTCCCCTCTCCTCAGGAGCACCCCTCGCCCGACGTCTTCACACCGGCCGGCAAGGAGGCGGAGCCGATCGCGGGAGCCCCGGACGGCGTCCTGGTCGCCGAGGTCGTCAAGACCTCGAGCGACCCCTACGTCGGCCGGGTCAGCCTGGTCCGCGTCTTCTCCGGGACGCTGCGCGCCGACGACCCGGTCCACGTCTCCGGCCACTTCACCTCGTTCTTCTCCGACTCGGGGATGAACGGCCACGAGGACCACGACGAGGACGAGAAGATCGGCTCGCTGTCCTACGCGTTCGGCGGCACGCACGTGCCCGCGACCGCGGTCGTCGCCGGCGACCTGTGCGCGATCGGCAAGCTCAGCCGGGCCGAGACCGGCGACACGCTGTCGTCGATCGACGAGCCGCGGGTGCTGCGACCCTGGTCGATGCCCGAGCCGCTGCTGCCGGTGGCGATCGTCGCTCGCAGCAAGGCCGACGAGGACAAGCTGTCCCAGGCCCTGGGTCGGCTCGCCGCCGAGGATCCGAGCCTGCGCGTCGAGAACAACCCCGAGACCCACCAGCTGGTGCTGTGGACGATGGGCGAGGCGCACTCCGACGTCCTGATCTCTCGCCTGGCCGAGCGGTACGCCGTCCACGTGGACACCGAGCCGTTCCTGGTGTCGCTGCGCGAGACGTTCGGCGGGACCGGCCAGGGACTCGGGCGGCACGTGAAGCAGTCCGGCGGACACGGCCAGTACGCCGTGTGCCACATCGAGGTCGAGCCGCTGCCGGAGGGCGGGGGGTTCGAGTTCGTGGACAAGGTCGTCGGAGGCGCCGTTCCCCGGAACTTCATCCCCTCGGTGGAGAAGGGCGTGCGCGCGCAGATGGAGCGCGGTGTCCGCGCCGGCTACCCGATGGTCGACCTGCGGGTCACCCTGACCGACGGCAAGGCGCACAGCGTCGACTCCTCCGACATGGCCTTCCAGATGGCCGGAGGGCTCGCGCTGCGCGAGGCGGCGTCGGCGTCGTCGGTGACGATGCTCGAGCCCTACGACCTGATCGCGGTCGTGGTCCCCGACGAGCACGTCGGGGCGACGATGAGCGACCTCTCGTCACGCCGCGCGCGGCTGCTCGGCACCGACAAGGTCGGCGACGACCGCACCGTGATCAACGCCGAGGTGCCCCAGACCGAGCTGGTCCGCTACTCGGTCGACCTCCGCTCCTCGACCCACGGCTCGGGCTCGTTCACCCGCTCGTTCGGCCACTACGAGCCGATGCCCGAGGACGTCGCCCGTCACGTCACCGCCCGCGAGCGCTGACCTTCGCCGACTTTCCGCGCCGCGTCAGCGGGCGTGGGTGCCGCGGAGGAACTGCTCGAGGAGGGGGCCGGCGACGCCGGCTCCGGTGTGGCCGACGTTGACGAAGGCGCAGACCGCCAGGTCGCCCTGAGCGGCGATCATCCAGGCGTGGGTGAGCCGCTGGCCGCCGCTGTCGAACTCCGCCGTCCCGGTCTTGGCGATCACCGGCGGCCCGGGAACGTCGAGCAGGCCGCGACCGGTGCCGTTGAGGACCACACCGCGCAGCATCTGCTTCAACGCGGCGTCCTGCGCCTTCGAGATCGCCGGGGTGCGGACCGGCGCGGGCTGGACCGACGTCACCAGCTGGGGTACGACGGTGTGCCCGGCGACCACCGACGCCATCACCGCCGCCATCGTCATCGGCGAGGCCAGGATCTGGCCCTGCCCGATCATGTCGGCGGCCTTGGTGGTCTCCGTGCTGGGCGGCACGACGTTCCCGAAGTACGCCGGGAAGCCGAGGTCGTGGTCGACCCCCATCCCCAGTGACGCGGCGGCCGGGACCAGGTCGGAGCGGCCGAGCTTGGTGCGCTCGTTGATGTAGGCGGTGTTGCAGGAGTTGGCCAGGGCGGTGGCCAGCGTGATCCGTCCGTTGGCTCCCGGCGGGTACTCGCTGTCGTTGGTGAAGACCTTGCCGTCGACGTTGACGCTGGTCGGGCAGTCGACGGTCGAGGACGGCGAGACGCCCTTGCGCAGCAGGGCGAGCGTGGCGACCGTCTTGAACGTCGAGCCGGGGGCGTAGCGGCCGTAGGTCGCGTCGTTGTACCCGTTGTTGCCCGGCCCGTTCGCGGCGACCAGGACCGCGCCGGTCGACGGCCGGATCGCGACGATCGCGCTCGGCGGCCCCACCGGGCTCAAGATGCGCTCGGCCAGCATCTGCAGGCGGGGGTCCAGGGTGAGCCTCAGCGCCGGTCCGCGCTTCGCGGCCGCCTTGAACACGGTGCGGCTCTTCCCGGAGCTGTCGACGGCGTCGACCTCCACCCCGGGGGCGCCGCGCAGCTGCGCGTCGTACCGCGCCTCGAGCCCGGACAGCCCGGCCAGGTCGCCGGGGCGGTAGACACCGGGGTTGTCCTTGATGATCTCGGCGGTGACCGGGCCGACGGTGCCCAGGATCGGGGCCGCGAACTCCTTGGTGAGTCCCAGCGGCAGCTGTCCCGCGATCGCGTCGACGCCCTTGATGTGGGTGTAGCGGTCGGTGACCGTCGCCGGCACCTCGTCCTGCCGGTAGACGATCGCCTGCACGAAGGCCTTCGAGCCTGCCGCCTTGACCTGTGCGACGTAGGGCGCGACGTCGATGCCGACCAGCTGGGCGAGGCTGCGCGCGGAGGCGGCGGCCTGCGAGGCCGGCACCTTGAGCCGGTCGACGCCGAACCGCACGACCGGGCGGTCGGTGACGAGGCCGACGCCGTGGGGTCCGAGGATGTCGGCCCGGCGCGCGGAGACGGTGGTCGCGTGCAGGGTCTCGCCCCCGGTCAGCGAGGACTGCACGACGGCCGGGGACCAGGCGACCGCCCAGGCCTTCCCGTCCGAGGTGGTGCGCAACGCCGCCTTGGTCGTGTAGCTCCAGCCCGCCCCCAGCGGCCAGCTCCAGTCCAGGGTCGCGGTGGCGTGGTCGTCGTCGGTCTTGGCGACCGAGCCGACGGTCACCTTCGGCTTCACGTCGCCGAGCCCACCGACTGCGGCGGCGTAGACCCGCTGGACGTCGGTCGCGTCCGCCCCGGCGAAGGTCACCGACGAGAGATCACCCGAGGCGAGCCCCGTCGCGAGGGCGTCCGCCGCCGGGTCGGGCGAGGGACCGTGGCTGCCCCCGCATCCGGCCAGCGCGGGCACGAGCACCAGCGCCAGGATCGGTACGACGTGCAGCCTCCGGCGGGTCCCCATGCCCGTCATCTTGTCAGGGGCACCCAGATCAGCCGCGCGACGCCGCCGCCTCGACGCGGACGCAGCAGCGATCCGGTCCCGGGTCGAGCCGGGAGGAGACGCGGGTGCAGCCGAGGCCGTCGAGGACCCCGCCGACGTAGTCGTGGTTGACCCCGCACACCAGCGTCGTGTGCTCCCGGGCCAGGGCGTCGAACGGGCAGTTGCGCAGCACCAGACCGCGCTCGTCGGGCATCGGCTCGAAGCCGCGCCCGGTCAGCGCGCCGGCCGAGCGGTCCAGCTCGGACCCCGTGGCGCCGTGCTCCACGGCGTACGCCGTCCCGTCGCGCTGCCCGGCCAGACGGGCCTCCTCGGCCAGCGTCTGGGACAGCGGCGCACCGTCCAGCGAGCGCTGCACCGCCGCCGCCAGGACCCGGCCGACCAGGTCGTAGCCACGCTCGGGCAGGGAGACCGCGACCTCGCCGCGCGACCGCCGGTAGACCTTCGCGGGTCGCCCCGCGCCCGGTCCGGTGCGGCCGGACAGCCGGCGCCGGTCGACGTCCAGCAGCCCCTCCTCGACCAGCTTGTCGAGGTGGAACCGCGCCGTGTGGATCGGAACCTCGGCCAGGCGTGCCGCCTCCTCGCGCCCCACGCCGTCGTCGCGGGCGGACACGGCGTCGTACAGACGCCGGCGTACGGGGTCGGCCAGGGCGCCGATCGCCGAGAAGGCGTCTCCCACGGCGACCTCCTCGTGACCTCTTGACGACCCGGTTTCTAACGGAGATATTAGTCGCTCTTAGAGACCTCGTCCAGAAGGGGAAGCGATGGCGGACGTGATGGCCGTGCCCGATGCCGTGTCGATGGACCGTGCGCGGCGGCGCCCCCGGATCACCCACGAGCCCGGCCCGGTCGACCTGGCTCGCGCCGAGCGCGCGGCCACCGAGATGCTGACGGCGCTCGGGCTCCCGGTGGACTCCGAGGCGATGTTCGAGACGCCCCGGCGGCTGGTGCACGCGTACGCCGAGATGCTGACGCCGCCGGAGTTCGACTCGACGACGTTCGCCAACACCGAGGGGTACGACGAGCTGGTGCTCGTCTGCGACATCCCGGTCCACTCGCTGTGCGAGCACCACCTGCTGCCGTTCACCGGCGTCGCGCACGTCGGCTACCTGCCGGGGACCCGGATCCTGGGTCTGTCGAAGTTCGCCCGTACCGTGGAGTTCTTCGCCCGCCGGGCGCAGACTCAGGAGCGACTGACCATGGAGATCGCCCAGCACCTCACCGAACGCCTCGAGCCCCTCGGGGTCGGCGTCGTGATCGAGGCCGAGCACACCTGCATGAGCCTGCGCGGCGCGCGGGCCGAGGGCGCCCGCACCGTGACCGCGTCCCTCCACGGCCGGCTGCGCGACGACCCGCGGACCCGCAGCGAGTTCCTGTCCCTCACCCAGAACAGAGCCCCGAGAGGTGCCCGTTGAGTGCTCCCATCGTCCTGGTCGGTGGCGGTCTCGCCACCGGCACCGCCGTCCGTGAGCTCCGCTCGCAGGGGTACACCGGCGACCTGGTCGTCATCGCCGGCGAGCCGCACCCGCCGTACGAGCGCCCGCCGCTGTCCAAGGGCTACCTCCTGGGCAACGAGCCGGCCGAGAAGGCGCTGGTCAACGTCGAGAGCTGGTACGCCGAGCACGACGTCGACCTGCGCACCGGCGTCACCGTGGACTCGGTCGACCCCGACGCCCGCACCCTGAGCGCGGGCGGCGAGGAGATCACCTGGTCGGGGCTGCTGCTGGCGACCGGCGCGACGCCGCGGCGGCTGGCGCTGGCCGACGACTCCGGCGCGCCGGTCCACTACCTGCGCACGCTCGACGACTCGACCGCCCTCAAGGCGCGCCTCGAGCCGGGTGCCCGGATCGGCATCATCGGCGGCGGCTGGATCGGGCTCGAGGTCGCGAGCGCCGCCCGCCAGGCCGGCGCCGAGGTCGTCGTGCTCGAGGCCCTCGACCAGCCGCTGCTGAACGTCGTCGGGCCGGAGGTCGGTGCGCTGTTCGCCCAGCTGCACCGCGAGCAGGGTGTCGACGTACGCACCGGCGCGCGCATCGAGACCATCCAGGCCGGACCAGACTCGGTCGGCGCGACGATCGGGCTGGCCGGCGGGGACACGCTCACCGTCGACCGCCTGGTCGTCGGCGTCGGCGTCTCGCCCGTCACCGACCTGGCGTCGGCCGCCGGGATCGCGGTCGACAACGGCGTCCTGGTGGACGCAGGCCTGCACACCTCGGCGTCCGGCGTCTTCGCCGCCGGCGACGTCGCGAACGTCGACCACCCGGTGTTGGGGCACCGCGTGCGCGTCGAGCACTGGGACACCGCGATCAAGCACGGCACGGTCGCGGCCACCAACCTGCTCGGCGGCAACGCCGTCGCCGACCACCTTCCCTACTTCTTCACCGACCAGTACGCCCTCGGCCTGGAGTACGTCGGCCACCCCGGCCCCGACGGCTTCGACCGGGTCGTCGTCACGGGCGACACCGACGGGCCGGTCGAGGGCCGCGTCTTCCGCGTCTGGTGGCTCCGCGGCGACCGCGTCGTCGCGGGCATGCACGTCAACGACTGGGACGCCATCGGCCGCGTGCGCGAGCTGGTCGGCACCGAGGCCGACGAGGCCGCCCTGCGCGGCTGACATCCTGCGGTTTGGCACCAAACCGCAGGAAAACCCCGCGCCGGCCTGCGGTTTGCCACCAATCGGCGGGTGTTGGGAGGGCGGTCGGATCAGGAGCTGACGGCCGGGAGCTTCTCCAGCGCCGCACCCACCGCCTGCTGGAGCTCGGCGTCGTCCCACGTGTGGTCGACCAGGTCGCCGCGCAAGTAGGCGTCGTACGCCGCGAGGTCGAGGTGGCCGTGCCCGCACAGCGCGGTCAGGATCACCTTCTCCTCACCGGTCTCCTTACAGGCCAGGGCCTCCTCGACCGCAGCGGCGAGCGCGTGGGTCGGCTCGGGAGCCGGCACGATCCCCTCGGTCCGCGCGAAGAGGACGCCGGCCGCGAAGCACTCCGACTGCTTCTTCGCCACGGCCTCGAGCTCGCCTGTCTCGTACAGGTGCGAGATCAGCGGGCTCATGCCGTGGTAGCGCAGGCCACCGGCGTGGATCGGGTCGGGCACGAAGTCGTGGCCGAGCGTGTGCATCTTCATCAAGGGCGTCATGCCGAGGGTGTCGCCGAAGTCGTAGGCGTAGGTGCCCTGCGTCAGCGACGGGCAGGACGCCGGCTCGACCGCCCGGATGGTGGGCGACATCGTCCCGGCCCACTTCTCGCGCAGGAACGGGAACGCGAGCCCGCCGAAGTTCGAGCCGCCGCCGGTGCAGCCCACCAGCAGGTCGGGTGTCTCGCCGACCGACGCCAGCTGCAGCAGCGCCTCCTCCCCGATCACCGTCTGGTGCATCAGCACGTGGTTGAGCACGCTGCCGAGCGAGTAGTTGGTGGTCGGGTCGCCCGCGGCCATCTCCACGGCCTCGCTGATCGCGATCCCCAGCGAGCCGGTCGAGTCGGGGTCCTGGGCGAGGATGGTGCGCCCGGCGTTCGTGAGGTCGCTCGGGCTCGGGTGCACCGTGGCGCCGAAGGTCTCCATCAGCACCTTGCGATACGGCTTCTGGTCGTACGACGCCCGCACCTGCCAGACCTCGCACGCGAGGTCGTACTGGGCGCAGGCGAAGGCCAGGGCGGTGCCCCACTGCCCGGCGCCGGTCTCGGTCGTCAGCTTCTTGATGCCCGCCTTGGCGTTGTAGAACGCCTGGGGCACCGCGGTGTTGGTCTTGTGCGACCCGGCCGGGCTGACGCCCTCGTACTTGTAGTAGATGCGGGCCGGCGTCCCGAGCGCCTGCTCCAGGCGGGTCGCCCGGAACAGCGGGGACGGCCGCCAGAGGCGGTAGACGTCGAGGACCTCGCCGGGGATCTCGACGTACTGCTCGCCGGAGACCTCCTGGAGGATCAGGTCCATCGGGAACAGCGGCGCGAGGTCGTCGGGCCCCACCGGCTGGCCGGTCCCCGGGTGGAGCACCACGGGCGGCGGGATGGGCAGGTCGTGGAGCACGTTGTACCAGCGCGTTGGCTGGTCGCTCTCGGACAGCAGGATCTTGTGCGGCATCGACGACGAGGGCATGGCTCAGCGTGGCACCGGGCGCACGCCCCGTCGAGTTTGTGGTCTGGGTCACACTCGGATCGGGAATGAAGCGGACCGGGGTGCCGTTTCGACCAGTGATTGAAACTTCAATCCAGAAGGGACCCAGCAGACACCATGACCAACACACCGTTCGACCCGGCCACCTCCGTCATCGAGGACATCGCGGGCGACTACACGATCGACGCCTCGCACTCGCGCCTCGGCTTCAGCGCGCGCCACGCGATGGTCACCACCGTCCGCGGCTCCTTCAAGGACTTCGTGGGCACCGCGCACGTCGACACCGCCGCGCCGGCCAACAGCAAGGTCGAGCTGACCATCAAGGCCGACAGCATCGACACCGGCGTCGAGGACCGCAACGCACACCTGCGCAGCGCCGACTTCTTCGAGGTCGAGTCGCACCCCGAGATCACCTTCACCTCGACGAACGTCGAGCGCGACGGCGACGACTGGACCATCACCGGCGACCTGACCATCAAGGGCACCACCAAGCCGATCACGGTCGAGTTCGAGTCCACCGGCTCCGCCCGCGACCCGTTCGGCAACCTCCGGATCGGCTTCGAGGGTCACACCACCCTGTCCCGCAAGGACTGGGGTCTGACCTGGAACGCCGCGCTCGAGACCGGCGGCTTCCTGGTGTCGGACAAGATCAAGCTCGAGTTCGACATCTCCGCCATCCAGAAGTGACCTGATCGCCGAGTCGTCATAGGACGACTCGGCGGTTTCTGGACGTACACCTGCGCCGACTCGGCGTTATTGGGGTGCACGGAGGGCGGCGGGCTGGTCTGATTCCGTCGTGACCCAGATGCAGCTGCCGGAGCCCCTGACGTCCCGGGCGCTGGCCCAGGCCGACGCCGAGGCGGTGTACGCCGTGGCGGCCGCCCAGGAGCAGGCCGACATCGGCAAGGTCGAGATCGAGCTGGCCGACATCCAGAGCGACTGGTCCCGGCCGAGCTGGGACGTCGCGACGAACACCGTCGGCGTCTTCGACGGCGACCGGATGGTCGGCTACGGCGAGCTGACCAGCGCCGACCGCGGGGACGCCGCGGTCCACCCGGACTACCGCCGCCGCGGGATCGGGACGGCGCTGGCCGGCTGGATCCAGGCCAAGGCGCGCGAGCTCGGCGGCGAGGGCTACGGCAGCCCGGTCCCCGAGGGTTCCGCCGGCGACGGGCTCCTGGAGAAGCTCGGCTACCGCGTGCGCTGGACCAGCTGGGTGCTCGCCCTCCCCGAGGGCGTCGAGATCCAGCAGCGCCCGCTGCCGGAGGGGTACGCCGTCCGAGAGGCGCGCCCCGAGGAGTACCCGGCCGTCCACGAGGTCATCGAGGACGCGTTCCTGGAGTGGTCGGTGCGCGAGCGCGAGTCCTACGAGGACTTCGAGGCCGCGCACCTCGGCCGGCCCGGCTTCGAGCCGTGGAACGTCCGGGTCGCCGTCGACCCCGACGGTGCGATCGTCGGCACGGCGTTCGTGCTGATGTTCGCCGGCCCCCCGCCCGAGGCGTTCATCGAGCGCCTGGCCGTACGCCGCGACCAGCGCCACCGGGGTCTGGCCCAGGCGCTGCTCGTCGACGCCTTCGCCGAGGGGCGCTCACGCGGGGCGACCCGCCAGTGCCTCTCGACCGACTCGCGGACGGGCGCCCTGAGCCTGTACGAGAAGGTCGGGATGGTCGTCGGCGACGTGTGGCTCAACCGCGCGATCGGGGTATGACGCGCAGCTGCCGCCGACGCCGGCGCTGAGCAGGCGGTAGTAGCGCCAGGTCAGCAGCATGTCAGTGCCAGCCGGCCTGGAACCGGCGGTCCCACGGCGGTCGCGGACCACGTCGGCCTCGGCGCGCCCGGTGGACGAAGCGGCGGACGAACACGACGTACAGCACGAACGCGACCAGCAGGAACAGCAGGTGGTGGAAGCCCCACCACAGCACGATGATCGCGAGCAGCGCCTTGAACAGGAACGGCACGTGCGGCCACTCCGGTCGCCAGCCGCGCTCGGCCCGCACCGGACGGGTCCCCCCGGGTGTCGGCGGGCGCATCGCGGCGGGACGCGGCAGGTCGCGGAACGCCGGCCCGAGGTCGGCCGCCGTACGCGCGCCCCAGATCTGCTCCAGGCGCTCCGCGTGCTCGTCGACGCTGATCCGGCCCATCGCGAAGTGCTCGCCGAGCTCGCGGGCCGCTGCCTCGCGCTCGGCGTCGCCGATTCGGAGGCGGTCGTTCATCGCCCGTCCTCCGGTCCGCGGTCGCCGAGGTCGTCGACCTCGCCGAGATCCTCTGGATGGTCCCCGGGATGGTCGGCGAGGATTCCGTACAGCGCGCGTCGTGCGTCCATGAGGACGCCGACCGCGGCGCGGCGCTGCTCGTCGGTGCCGGTCGTGATGATCTGCCACACGGCGTTCATCACCCGGCCGAGCTCGGGCTTGAGGGAGGCGAAGTCCTGCCGCCCGCCCCCACGCTCGCCGTCTTCCGGCATGCGCTCGTCGGACTCCTGCCGGAACGGCGCCCAGACGTCCTCGACCTCGTCGGCGTGCTCGTCGAGGTAGCTCCGGCCCTGGTCGGAGAGCCGGAGGGTACGCCGGCCGCGCTCGTCGTCGCCCTCGACCAGTCCCTCGTCCTCCAGCTGGGAGATCGTCGGGTAGACCGACCCGGGACTCGGCCGCCAGGCGCCGTCAGTGCGCTCGGAGATCGCCTGGATCACCTGGTAGCCGTTCAGCGGGCCGTCGGCCAGCACCGCCAGGATCGCGACGCGCACGTCGCCGCGGCGCACCCGTGGACCGCGCGCCCGCTCCTGCTGCGCCAGCCCGAACAGCCCCACCAGCCAGGGCGGGGGGCCGCCTCGACCCCCACGGCCGCCGCGGCCACCGGGTCCGCCGTGTCGCGGGCCCCACGAGCCGCCGCCCCACGGGCCGCCCCAGTCGTCGTCTCCGCCGCGACCGTCCCAGCCCCGGCTCCGGCCGTGCTGCTGGAGCCTGGCCTCGAACTCGCGTGCCCAGTCCCGTCCCATCCCCGTGTCTCCCTCGTCTCTCAGTCACGACTGACTCGGCGATCGTTCGCCGACTGTTCGCGATATATCGCGAGAGTACGCATACTCATCTGTCCACGCAAGGCCTTAGGTTGAGTCCATGACCGACTGGGCCGAGGTGTACCGCGCGAACGTCGACGCCGTCACCGCGCTCGCCAGCGGTGCGGACGCCGAGACGCTCGCCCACCCGGTGCCGGCGACACCCGTCTGGACGGTGCGTGAGGTGCTGGCCCACCTGGCCGGCTCCCCCGCCGACGTCCTGTCCGGGCGGATGGACGGTGCCCCCGGCGCCGACTGGACCGCGCGGCACGTCGCCGAGCGAGCGACCCTCAGCGTCGACGACCTCCTCGCCGAGATCCGCTCGCACGTCGACCCGGTGGTCGCGACGTTGGAGGGCAGCGACCGGCCGGCCCTGGTGTGGAACCTCGCGGTCCACCACGCCGACCTGCACGAGGCCCTCGGCAAGGGCGCGCCCCCGGCGGCGATGTGGCAGCCGGTGGTCGAGGCGATGGACCCCTCGCTCGGCGAGCACGCGGCGGCGTTCGCCGGCGTCTCCGACTACGAGCGGTTCCGGATGTTCTTCTCGCGGCGCTCGCGCGCCCAGACGGCCGCGTGGGGCACCGGCCTGGACCAGGACACCCTCGACGGCTTCGCCCTCTTCGGTCCGCGCGACGACGACCAGCCAATTCCGGACTGAGTCCGGACTCACTCGCTCAGCCCGTGTTGCGCATCCCCGCCGCGATCCCGTTGATCGTGAGCAGCAGCGCGCGCTCGAGCGCCGGGTCGTCCTCGCCGCGGCGGTAACGCCCGAGCAGCTCGATCTGCAGGTGGTGCAGGGGCAGCAGGTAGTTGTCGCGGATCTCCAGCGTCGTGCGCAGGGTCGGCTCGCGGTCGAGCAGCGCGTCGTCGCCGGTCACGGCCAGCATCCGGTCGAGGGTGAGGTCGTACTCGGCGCGGATCTCGTCGAGCAGCGGGCGCAGCGACTCCGGCGCCAGCTCGACGTACCGCTCGGCGATGTCGAGGTCGGTCTTGACCAGCGTCATCGAGACGTTGCCGAGGAAGGTCCGGAAGTAGGGCCACGCGGCGTACATCTCGCGCAGCAGCGTCCAGATCAGCCGTTCTGCGAGGCCGCGGCGAGGCCCGAGCCGACCCCGAACCAGCCCGGCACGATCTGCCGCGACTGGGTCCAGCCGAACACCCACGGGATCGCCCGGAGGTCGTCGATCCCGGCGTCGGCGCCCGGCCGTCGGGCCGGGCGCGAGCCGATGTGGAGCGCGCCGAGCAGGTCGACCGGGGTGGCGGTGAGGAAGTACTCAGCCAGCCCGGGTCGGGAGATCAGGGTGCGGTAGCGCTCGTGCGCGGCCTGCGAGATCCGGTCCATGGTCGAGTCCCACCGCACGGCCTGCTCCGGCGTACGCCGGTCGGTGCGGTGCAACACGCTCGCCTCCAGCGTCGCGGCGAGCGCGAGCTCGAGGTTCTGCCGGGCCAGCGCGGGCAGCGCGTACTTGTCGCTGATCACCTCGCCCTGCTCGGTGATCTTGACCTCGCCGTCGACGCGTGCCCGACGGCAGCGCCATGATCGCGTCGTACGTCGGGCCGCCGCCCCGACCGACCGAGCCGCCGCGACCGTGGAAGAACCTCAGGCGTACGCCGTGCCGCCGCGCGACGTCGCGGGCGCGCCGCTGGGCCAGCTGGATCTGCCACTGCGAGGTGGTGATGCCGCCGGCCTTGTTGGAGTCGGAGTACCCCAGCATCACCTCCTGGACGTCGCCGCGCAGCCGCACAAGCTCGCGGTACGACGGCTCGCCCAGGAGGGCCTCGAGGATCGGCTCGCACTGCTCGAGCTCGGTGACGGTCTCGAGCAGGGGGACGAACCCGATCCGGGCGACACCCGCCGCCAGGTCGACCAGGCCGGCCTCGCGGGCCAGCACCACGGCGGCGAACACGTCGTCCGCGTCGATGGGTCATCGACACGATGTAGCTCTCGACCGCGCGGGGCCCGAGCTCGTCGAGGGCCCAGCGGATCGCCCGGAACGTCCCGGCCGTGGCGGCGCCGTCCTCGTCCAGGGGCAAGGGATCGTGGGCCAGCGGTCGGCGACTCGCGAGCTCCTCGCCGAGCACCTTGGCCCGGGCGGCGGGCTCCAGCTCGGCGTACGGCGTCGACAGCTCCCCGACCCGGTCGAGCAGCTGGCCGACGGCGTGGTGGTGCTTGGCGGAGTGCTCGCGGACGTCGAGGGTGCCCAGCGTCAGGCCGGTCGCGGCGACCGTGCGGACCAGGCGCTCGACCTCGCCCCCGGCGACGACCGGCCCCTGCTGCGCCAGCACCGAGCGGTGCAGCAGGAGGAGGTCGTCGAGCAGCTCGGTGTCGTCGGCGTAGTCGCGCTCCGGCACGTGGTGGGCCTCGCCGAGCACCCGGCGTTCGGTCAGGGCGAGGCGGACGTCGACGCAGGTCAGGAAGAGACGGTAGGGCTCCTCGGCGTTCAGCCGCCGGTAGCGCGGCTCCACCTCGGGCAGCAGCGCCAGCAGGTGAGCCAGGCGCTCGCCGAGCTCGTCGGAGACCACACCGACCCGGTTGCTCACCGAGAGGTCGCGGCGCAGCGCGTCCACCAGTCGGCGCAGCAGCCGGATGCCGTGCACCGCCTGGAGGACCAGCACCTCGCGGGTCGTGGCCGGCGTGACCCGGGGGTTGCCGTCGCGGTCGCCGCCGACCCAGCTCCCGAACCGCAGCGGGCGGACGTCGGCCGGCAGCTCGACGCCGATCGTGGCGAGCCGGTCGCGCAGCTCCTCGAGCACGTCCGCCAGCGCCGCCCCGGAGAGTCCCTCGAGGTAGTACACGACGTTGCGGGCCTCGTCGACGGGCTCCGGCGGCTCGATCCGGATCTCGTCGGTCAGCCACAGCAGCTCAACGGCCTCCTCGAGGCGACGGGTCCGCCGCGGACTGTCGGGCTCCTCCAGCAGCGCCGGCGACCCGGCGCAGCTTGTCGATCGTCGAACGCCGGGCCACCTCGGTGGGATGGGCCGTGAACACCGGCCGCAACCCGACGTGCCGCACGATCTCGGCGACCTCGTCGGCGGGAACGCCGGCGTCCCGGATGCGCCCGACGGCCTGCTCGACCCAGCCGCCGTACTCGTCGCGGAAGCGGCGCAGGGCTCGCCCGCGGTGGACCTGCTCGGTGATGTTGGCGAGGTGGAAGTACGCCGTGAACGCGCGCACCAGGCGGGTCACCGTCGCCAGGTCGAAGTCGGGCAGCTCCTCGAGCCGCCCCTCCTTGGCGTGGGCCCGGACGTGCTCGACCAGGTCGAGCAGCTCCTGGCCCTCGGTGCGGGCCACGGTGTCGCCGAGGATCGACGTCACCCGTCGGATGTCTCGGCGCAGCTCCCGGTCGGGAGGGCGGGGGTCCTCGGCCATGTCCACCATCGTCACCGATGCGCGGCCGCCGGCGACCCGGCGCTCAGCGACCGGACTCGACGTACTCCTTGAGCTGGTCGAGCATCGTCTGCCAGTTCGCGGCGAACTGCTCGGCCTGCTCCTCCGAGTCGTTGCCGTCCTGGTCGAGGGTGACCGCGGTGGTCTCGCCGCGGTCCTCGAGCCGGTAGTCGAGCGTGTGGTAGTTCTCCGGCACGTCGTCCTCGCCGCTGAGGGGGCTGTAGTGGGTGACCCGGAGCCGGCGGTTCTCGTCGGTCTGGAGGATCTCGCCCTTGTCCTGGTACGGCTTCCCGTCGTACTCGCCGCTCCAGGTGATCGGGCTCCCCTCCTCCCAGTCGGTCTCGACCTTCGAGCCGAACATGTAGGCCGCGATCGCCTCCGGGTCGGTCAGCGCCTCCCAGACCTGCTGGGGTGAGGCCGAGATCTCGGTCTCGGCGTGGGCCACGTGATCGGTCATGCCTGCCTCCCTGGCGTCGTCGTTCGGTGTCGTACCCCAGGTCGAGGCCCTCGCAAACGTCCTGGGTGCACGTCCGGGACCTCGTACCCGGTTGGGCCAGGAGCCGCCGGCGGGCAGGATGGAGGGCATCGACCCCAGGAGGCGTCATGTCCGACCAGCCATCCGACCAGCCGTCCGACCAGCCGTCCGCTGAGCAGCCCACCGGTCGGCCGCCTCTGGCCGACACGATCAAGGCGAAGCTGGAGGAGTACGAGGTGGACCGGCACCTGAACGACTTCGCGGACACCATCGAGGGCGCCGTCCGCCAGGGTGTGGCCAAGGCCGGCGCGGTGGTCCACGAGCACCGCGACGACATCGACCGGCTCCTGGACAAGGCCGCGGGGCTCGTCGACCGGCACACCGACGGCAAGCACACCGACCGGGTCAGCGACGTGCGCGGCTCCCTCGAGCGCGGCGTCGCCAAGCTCGCCGATCAGCGGTTGGACACAGAGCCGGAGGCGGGCACCGATGCGCCCCCGAGCGACGTACCCCCGAGCAACGGTTGAGGGCAGCGTGACCCTGCGACCGGCCGGCGAACGGCTGCCGGCCACGACCCGGAAGACCGGCGACGAGGGCGTCGTCGGGCGGCTGGTCGACGTCCTGCTGGATGCCGGCATCGACGGCCTCGGCCCCCTGAAGTCGGCGCGCGAGCTCGCCGACCAGGCCGCCCGGGAGACCCGGTCGCCGGACGCCGCTCTCAAGAAGGTCGTCCGCTCGCACGTCGTCAAGGGCGGGGTGGGCGGGTTCGTCACGAGCGTCGGGGGCTTCGTCACGATGCCGGTGGCGCTGCCGGCGAACGTCCTGGAGTTCTACGTCGGCGCGACGCGGATGGTCGCCTCGATCGCCGTCCTGCGCGGGTACGACGTGGACGACCCGCAGGTGCGGACCGCCGTACTCCTCACGCTGGTCGGCTCGGACGCCGACGAGGTGCTGGCGAAGGCCGGGCTCACCGGCGGCTCCGGCAAGGTGGTCGGCCTGGTCGGCCAGCAGCTGCCGCCGGCCGCGCTGCTGATCTTGAACAAGGCGATCGCGTTCCGGCTGCTGCGCGGCGTCGGCGAGAAGGCCTTCGCCCGCCTCGGTCGCGCCGTACCCCTCGCCGGCGGCGTCGTCGGCGGCGGCATCGACGTCTGGATGATGAAGCGCATCGCCGACCACGCCCTCGGCGAGTTCCCCCACTCCGTTGAATTGGCCCTCCGGGCTCGTTGAATTGGCCCTCCGGGTTGGTTCAGTTGGCCGTCGTGGCGCGCAGCATGACCCGGAGGGCCAATTCGACGAGCCCGGAGGGCCAATTCAACGAGCCTGGAGAGCCAATTCAACGAGGGGTTAGGCGCCGGCTTGGGCGATCTCCATGGGCTCGCTGACGGGGTCCTCGGCGAGGAGGACGCGGCGGGCGATGGCGCGGAGGTCGTCGCGGCCCACCTCGTCGAGCGCCTCGCCGTTGGCCTCCTCGACCTGCCCGACCAGCCAGGCCCACAGCTCCATGACGAACGCGCGGAAGCGCTCGCGGCCGGTCTCGCTCAGCTCGACGGTCCCGTCCTCGTGCTCCACGACGAGCCCGGCCGAGATGACGTCGTCGACGGCGGGCCGGATCAGCGCCATGGGCACGCCATGGGCGGCGGCGATCGCCACGGGGTCGATCGGCGCGTGGCTCCGCAGCTGTTGCGTCGCGATCTGGCGCAGGGTCCACACCTGGACGGCGTCGAGCCCGGCCCGCGACGAGTCCAGCAGCGCCGCGGCGGCCTCGGGCAGCCGCGTGCGCAGGATCCGGACCACCTGGCCCTCCAGCTGCTCCTGCGAGGTCCGCTGGTCCGGCATCGCGAAGCCGTGCCCCAGGTCGGTCGCGCCCGGCTGGGTCAGCCCGCGCATCGGCACCTGCTTGAGCACCAGCGCCACGAGGAGGGCCAGAACGGCGACCGGAACGGCGGAGACGAACACGTGCTGGAGCGCCTCGGCGTACGCATGGATGACGGCGGCGTGCTGGTCGCTGGGCAGGGTCTTGACCGTCTCCGGGGTCGTGACCAGACGCGGGTCGGCGCCGCTGGAGACCACGGCCTCCGCGAGCTTGGGCTTGAGCTGGTGGGCGTAGATCGTGCCGAAGACGGCCGCACCGAACGAGCTGCCCATCGTCCGGAAGAAGGTGACCCCGGACGTCGCGACGCCGAGGTCGCGGTAGTCGACGGTGTTCTGGACGATGATCGTGAGCACCTGCATCGCCAGGCCGATGCCGACCCCGAGCACCAGCATCGCCAGCGACGCCGTCGCCGTCGAGGAGTGCTCGTCGAGCCGCGACAGCAGGAACATGCCGACCGCCATCACCACCGCGCCCGCGATCGGGAACACGCGGTAGCGCCCGGTCTTGCTCACGACGTTGCCGGCGCTGATCGAGGCCACGATCAGCCCGAACACCATCGGCAGGGTCCGCAGCCCCGAGACCGTGGCGCTCACGCCCTGGCAGTACTGCAGGTACGTCGGCAGGAAGGTCATCGTCCCGAGCAGCGCGAAGCCCACGATGAAGCTGAGCACCGAGCTGACGCTGAAGACGTTCCCGCGGAACAGCCGCAGCGGCAGGATCGGCTCGCGCGCCCGCCGCTCGGCATACACGAAGGCAGCGATGCTGAGCACCGCGGCGACCACGAGCCCGATGATCGTCGGCGAGCCCCAGGCGTACTGCGTGCCGCCCCAGCTCGTTGCCAGGATCAGCCCGGCCGAGCCCAGCGAGACGAAGACGATGCCGAAGGTGTCGAAGACCGGCTTGGCCGGGGACGCCACCGACGGCAGCAGGCGTACGGCGAACGGCAGGATCACGATCGCCACCGGCACGTTGACGTAGAAGACCCACTGCCACGACAGGTGGTCGGTGAAGAACCCACCGAGCAATGGTCCGAGCACGGTAGTGGCGCCGAACACCGCACCGATCGCGCCCTGGTACTTGCCCCGGTCCCGCAGCGGGATGATGTCGGCGATCATCGCCGTCGCGGTCACGGTCAGCCCGCCGCCGCCGATGCCCTGCAGGGCGCGCGACCCGATCAGCCAGGTCATGCTCTGCGACAGCCCGGCGAGCGCTGAGGCCGCGGTGAACAGCACGATGCTGCCCACGAAGATCCACTTGCGGCCGAGCAGGTCGCCGAACTTGCCGCCCAGGATCGTGGCGATCGTCTGCGTCAGCAGGTACGCCGTGACCACCCAGCTCATGTGCTCGGCCCCGCCGAGGTCGCCGACGATCGTCGGCAGGGCGGTCGAGACGATCGTGGAGTCGAGGGCGGACAGCAGCATCCCGCCGACGATGACCGCGAAGGCGACGTTGCGGGCGGTCGGCCCGAGCACCGGCGGTTCGTCGGCCTCGGTGATGTCGTCGACCACCTCGGCCTGACTCATGCCTGCGACCCTAGACCGGTCGATGCGTCCCGCACGGCCTGCGCGACGGCGTCCGCCCCCCGGCGGCTGAGCACGATCGTGTAGTGGTTCACGTCGGGCACAGGCCGGACATCGAGATCGGGCCAGCGCGCGGCGTACGCGTCGACCGTGTCCTGCGGGTAGAGCCCGGGTGGGTCGTCGGCGAAGCCGCGCGACGCGTGCAGGAAGAACCGCGGCGGCATCGGCCCGTCGAGCGCGTCGGCGAACACCGGGCTGCCGACCATGTCGAGCTGGTCGGCCTCCACCGCATCCGGGTCGGCCGCCGGGTGCCCCGGCGACTCGGGCAGGTCGTAGTCGGCGTACGCCTCCGCTTCCGGCGTCCAGTCCCGGGCGAACGCCGGGTGGTGGCGGAACCAGTCCCGGTACTCCTCGCGGGTGTACGTCGCCTGCAGCCGCTGCTTGATGGGCTGCAGGCCTGCGAGGGTCGCCGCCTCGTCGGCCGCGGGGAAGGGCAGCCCGCCGTCCACCAGCACCAGGGCGCGGACCAGCTCGGGCCTGCGCGCGGCCAGGACGGTCGCGACGAACCCGCCCATGGAGTGGCCCACCACGACGACCGGCGTCGCTCCGATCGCCTCGACCACGGCGGCACAGTCCTCCGCGTGCTGCACCATGCCCACCGGTCCGGGCAGGCCGTTGGAGCGGCCGCGTCCGCGCAGGTCGGGTGCGAAGACCGGCTGGTCGAGGGCGTCGGCGAGGAAGGGCCAGGATCGGGAGGACGAGGTGATGCCGTGGATCGCCAGGACCGGCGCGCCGGTCCCGGACCAGGCCGCAACACGGAGGGTCCCGCCGGCGACGGGGACGTCGAGAGCGTCAACCATGGTGCCGGTCTACCACCTCGGTCGCGCCGGGCTCACCACCGACCGGCGTACACGAAGTCCGCGGCCGGCCGGTCCAGTCGTCGGCAGATCCGCATGGCGAGCCGCATCGACGTGGCGTACCGCGCGGTGCGCAGCCCCGTGAGCTGGTGGGGGGTGCAGGACAGCTCCTCGGCGAGCGCAGCCCAGGTGAGCCCCTCGCGCTGGCGCGTCTCGTCGAGCGCGTCGTAGAGCCGGCCGAGATGCCAACGCGGGCGCCGGTCGCTCTCGGTGCCGGGGAGCGCGCGCCCGGTCTCCCGCGCGTCCGGCATGAAGCTCTCGGGGGTGCGGTCCAGCCAGTGCAGGTAGAAGAGCGCGTGCTGGCAGGACGTGTCGCTGCTGATCTGGAGGTTGCGGATCGTGCTGGCGGCCAGCGGGTGGTCGTCCGGCCGCTGCTCGTTCAGCACCGACGACATCGCCCAGATCTCGCGCGCGGCACCGCTCCAGGTCAGGCCCCGCTGCTCGCGCTGGCGGTTCAGCGCCTCATAGAGAGCATGGGTGTCGAAGTCCCCCGGGATCCGGCCGCGCGCCACGTCGGCCACTGTGTCACGACAATCCGAGCCGCGCGGCGGGATCGGAAACTCGCTCGACCTGTCGCTGCGCGTCCGATGGGGTGGGGGCGTGAACCGGATGCACGACGACGAGCTCGACGTCGACGAGGAGCTCGTGAGCCGGCTCCTCGGCACCCTCTCACCGGCCTACGCCGGTCTCCCGCTGCGACGCTTCGACGCGACCGGCTCGACCAACGCGCTGTTCCGGCTCGGCGACGAGCTGCTGGTCCGGGTGCCCCGGCAGCCGGGCGGGACGGCGACGATCGAGAAGGAACAGCGCTGGCTACCGATGGTGGCCCAGCACCTGCCGGTGGCGGTGCCCGAGGTCGTGGCCGTCGGCGAGCCGGCGTTCGGGTACCCGGAGAGATGGTCGGTCGTGCGCTACCTCACGGGCGAGCGGCCCGACGTACCCCGGCCGGGCGAGGCACCGCGGCACGAGCTCGCCAGTGACCTCGCGGGTGTCGTGCACGCGCTCCGCGGGATGCCGGTGCCGCCGGAGGCGGTCGGCGACCCGGACCTGGAGTGGTACCGCGGCCGCGCGCTCGCCTCGATGGACGAGGACCTGCACCGCTTCCTCGAGGAGTGCGAGGAGCTGCTCGGGAAAGACGGCCTCGACCTCGACCTGGAGGGGGTACGTCGGGTCTGGGCCGCGACGCTGCAGCTTCCGCGGGCGTCGTCGATCAGCGCGCCGACCTGGTATCACGGCGACCTCAACGCCGAGAACCTCCTGCTGCGCGAGGGTCGGCTGGTCGCGGTGCTCGACTTCGGCGGGCTGTCCCTCGGCGATCCCACGAACGACCTCGCCGTCGCCTGGCAGCTGCTCGATCCCGCCGCCCGCGCGACGTTCCGCAGTGAGCTCGGAGTGGACGACGAGACCTGGCAGGTCGCCCGCGGGTGGGCGCTGGTGCTGGCCCTGATGGGGCCGGGCTACTACTGGCACACGATGCGCGAGCGCTGCCTGCGCGGCCTGCACACGGCGCGGGAGGTGCTGGCCGACGCGGCGGCCGAGGGGGTCTGAGCTCAGCGGGAGTTCGACCAGACCAGCAGGGTCAGCACGATCATGACGATCACGAAGGCCCCCACCGCCCAGCGGTAGAGGCCGAAGCCGTGCGCACGCAGGTGCCGCTCGCGGGCGAGGTCGCCGGCCTTCTTCGCCTGGAGGATCTGCCAGGCCAGCGCCACGCGGTAGGCGAGGTAGCCGCCGCCCAGCGCGATCACGGTGACCCGGAAGAGCATGCCGGGAGCATCGCACGACGCCGCGCGGGTGCAGGGCAGGCGGGCCCGGCCCGCCTCAGTGCCCGAGCAGCTCGTCGAGCATCCGTCCCATGGCGCCGATGCCGATGGAGAGATGTCCCTCGCCGGGCTCCAGGTGTGCCACGACACCGGGAATGTGCTCGACCAGCCACTGGCCGTGTGCGAACGGGACCATCAGGTCGTCGCTGCCCTGCCACACGTGGGTCGGGACGCTGATCGCCGAGAGGTCGAACCCCCAGGACCGGGTGAAGGCCAGGTCGTCGTCGAGCCAGCCGTCTACGCTCACCGAGACCGCCTGTCGGAACTCGGCGGCGAGGAAGTCGCCGAACCCGCCGGTCAGGGACGTGACGTCGACCGGCGGCAGGAGGGTCGCCATCTGCTCGTGGATCTGGTCTCCGGTGACCGAGAGCAGCTCGGGCCGTGCGGCGTCGAGGTAGCTCCGGAGCGTCTGCTCTCCCTCGAGGGCGGCGCCGAACTCGTCGTGGTTCTCCTCGCCCATGCCGTCGAGGAACGCCAGTCCGTCCGCGTCGTACGGCGCGACGCCGGCGATGCACAGCACGGCCCGGAAGCGGTCGGGGCGCAGAGCCCCACAGGCCAGTGCGTGTGGGCCGCCACCCGACCAGCCCGCCACCAGGCCGTCGTCGGCACCAAGGTGGTCGAGCACCGCTACGGCGTCGTCGACCTCGTCGGCGACCGAGCGGCCGCGGCGACGCGTGGAGGCGCCGTACCCGGCCCTCGACCACGTCGCCAGGCGGAGGCCGTGGGCATGGACCTCGTCAGCCATCCCCTCGAACTGCTGCGACGCCCCCGGTGTGCCGTGGTGGAACACCAGCACCGGTGCCCCGTCAGGACCGGTCACCTCGACCTCGAGGTCGCGGCCGTCGGGAAGCGTGAGCATGGTCGTCATCGGGATCCTGTCTGTGCTGGTCAGAGGAGTCGGTGTCAGGCGGGGGCTGATGAGGCCGGGCCGTCGACGTTGACCGTCGGCTCGCCCGAGCCGCAGCGGACGATCACGGCGCGGCCGGGCTCGTCGGACGGGTTGGACTCGCGGTGCACGGCGCCGGCGGGCACGCGCAGGAAGTCACCGGGACCGGCCTCGACGACGTCGGTCCCGCCGGGTCCGGACTCCATCCGCATCCGGCCGCTGACGATGTAGAGCGTGGTCTCGTACTCGCCGTGGTGGTGCCAGCCGGACGTCGCGTGCGGGTCGGTGTCGACGGTGCCGGTCCACATGCCCGCCTCGTGCAGGGCCAGCTGCCGGGCCATCCCCGGCGTCGGGTCGGCCGCCGTCAGCTCCTCGGCCGCCACGTGCGAACACGGCGTCGCCGGATCCCGCTCCACGCAGCCAGGCTAGTCGGTGGCTCGCGCCGGGATCTCCACCGTCGAGACCAGGGTCGTGAGGGACGGGCGCTCCGGGGTCGAGCCGAAGCCGAAGCCGGGATCGGGGCTGACCGGCGCCAGCTCGCCGAGGTCGGCACCGCGCCAGGAGCCCATCGCCCGGGTGATGGCGTGATGGTCGGTGGCGGAGTAGGTCTCGGTGCGCTCGTTGCCCGCGCGACCCCGGGTGTGGACGCCGCGCATCAGGGTGCTGGCGACCGGGTCGGTGACGTGGGTCCACCAGGACGCCTCGGCCACCCGGGTGGGGACGGCGCGCAGGGCGACGCCGAGCGGCGTACGCC
The DNA here is from genome assembly GCA_049841015.1 of Nocardioides sp. Lineage (GTDB taxonomy): Bacteria > Actinomycetota > Actinomycetes > Propionibacteriales > Nocardioidaceae > Nocardioides. The sequence goes on along the minus strand of JASGIN010000008.1, from coordinate 204,400 downwards.
CGCCGACCAGGTAGCGCACGTCGAGCTCGCCCGCGACGACCCGGACGAAGGACCAGTCGCGGCGTACCCGGATCGGCATGACGGCCACGTCGTCGAAGAGGTAGGTCATGGCCAGGAACGCCGCCACCTCCGCGGTCGGGGCCAGCAATCGCCGCGTCCCGTCGCTCTCGGCCAGCATCACGTCGTCGAAGGCGCCGAACGGCGTCTCGGTCCAGCTGCCGACGACGACGCGCACGCCACTGGTGGTGCCGAGGCCGGCGATCGTCCCGTGGAACCGCAGGCGCTCGGGCGGGCGGGCCGGCGACATGGCGTCACGCTAGTCCTGGCCGGACCTGGTCGCGCACACCCCTGCGTAGGCTTGCCGGATGTACGAGGACGCCGACCGGCTGCTCGCAGCCCGGGAGGCCGAGCTCGAGGAGCAGCTGGGCGAGCTCACCAAGCCGCCCGACGAGCTCGGCTCGATCTCGTTCGGCAAGCGGATCGGCGAGGGCACCTCGATGGCGGTCGACCGGTTGGCGGCGGTGTCGGCGCAGGAGCACCTGCTGGCGATGCTCGACGAGGTACGCCGGGCACGGCTGCGGGTTGCGGACGGCAGCTACGGCACCTGCGAGGTGTGCGGCGAGCCGATCCCCGAGGGTCGGCTCGAGGCGCGGCCGTGGGCGAACCGCTGCATCAAGCACAGCTGAGCGTCACAGCCCAGGCTCAGGCCCCCGCGCGGTCGGCCGCCTCCGAGATCACCCGCACCGTGTCGTCGACCCGGCTGTACTGCGGCCAGTGCCCGGAGTGCAGGTCGACCCAGGTGACGTCGCGCAGGGCGGCGATCTCCTCGGTCCCGGACTCGCCTGCGTCGGTCCACTCCTTCAGCTGGGCCGAGTCGTACTCCGCGGTGACCATGGTGACCTTGAGGTCGTGGAGCCGGTCGTCGCCGAACGACAGCCCGTCGGTGACCGCGTGCAACGGCGAGGGCACCGACTCGTCGCGGATGCGGGCCCGGAGGTCGTCGTCGAGGTCGGCGACCATCTCGTCGTCGAAGAAGTCCCACGCCGGCAGCGGGACGTCGTCGCCGTCGACCGGGAACATCGAGTCGGAGGCCTCCGGGATGCCGGGCTCGCTGGCCAGGAACACCACGCCCGCGACCCGGTCGAGGCGCGCGGCGGCCGCGGCCCACGCCAGCACACCCCCCATCGAGTGCCCGACGAGGAGCACCGGACTGTCCGCCGGGACGTCGTCGATGGCCGCGACGACCGCGTCGACGTGGCTCTGGCGGCTGACGCCGGAGCGCGACGCGTCCGGCGCCTGCATGCCCGGCAGGGTCAGGGCGTGGGGCGTGTGCCCGGCCTCCTCGAGACGCCGCTCGACGGCGTCCCACGACACGGCGGTCAGCCACAGGCCCGGGATCAAGATGATGTCCATGCCCCGACGCTAGGCGGTGCCGCCGACAGCCGCCTCGTCCCCTCGGGGGAGGTGGCGCACGGCGGGGATCGAGACCACCACCAGCGCCGCCCCGATGCCACAGACCGTCATCACGACCAGGGCCGGGTAGATCCCCAGCACGGCCGCGAGGCCACCGACCAGCACGTTGCCGAGCGGGATCACGCCCGTGCTGGCCAGGTAGTCGTAGCTCGACACCCGCGACAGCGCGTGGGGCGGGATGTGCTCCCCGAGCGAGGTCTCCCACAGGGTGAACATCCCGGTCACGCAGATCCCGGTCAGGAGCTCGAGCAGCCCGATGCCCCACACGGGCAGATGGCTGCCGATGATCGCGGCCTGGCACGACGAGCCGACCAGCATCAGCGCGCCCACCCGCAGCGCGTACGCCGGTCGCCAGGCCAGCAGCACGACGTCGCCGACGATGTTGCCGATCCCGAACAGCGCGGTCACCACGGCCCACGAGCGCGCGCCGTCGTAGTGCGTCGCCATCAGCACCGGGCCCACCACGAAGATCGCGGGCAGCACCAGCGCGTGGTAGACCGAGAAGCCGCCGAGGTAGCCCAGCACCCAGGGTCGCGAGCGCACCTCCTGCCAGCCTTCCCGCATCGAGGTGCGGAACGACGGGTGCTCTTCTTCCGCCACGGCCCTCTCGACGAGTGCGGGGCGCAACGGCACCAGCAGGGCGACCGAGACCAGGAACGTCGCGGCGTCGAAGACCAGGGCGGACCCCGGACCGCCGGCGAAGCCGATCAGGACCCCCGCGACGACCGGCCCGGCGACGTTCGCGAGTGAGAACGTGAGGCCGCGCAGGGCGTTGGCCGGCTGGAGGTTGCCCGGGCTCACGGTGGTCGGCAGCAGCCCGCTGAAGGCAGGGGCGAAGAAGGCGTCGGCCGCGCCGAAGATCGCGGCGAGCACGACCAGGTGGGTGACCCGGGCGTGGCCCGAGAGCAGCAGCACCGCCGCCAGGCTCTGGGTGATGAGGCGCACGGCGTCGGAGCTGATCAGGATCCGCTTGCGCTCCCAGCGATCCGCCCATACGCCGGCGGGGACGGCCAGCACCACGAACGGCAGGAACTGCGCGGCCGAGGTGAGCGCGACGTCGCGCACGCCACCGCCGACCGACAGCACCGCGAACGGCAGCGCGACGCTGGTGACCCGGTCGCCGAGGACGCTGAGGACCTGGCTGCCGAACAGCAGCCGGTACTGCGGCTCCTCACGCAGGACGCCCGGTACCCATCGACGGGGTAGCAGTCGACGGGTCACGAGGCGTCAGCATCCCCGAACCCCGCGCGGCTTGTCGCGCAGGTTTCTCGAAGGCCGGGGTCAGCGAGCGCGCTTGACCTTGCGCAGCAGCGCCTCGGCACCGGCGACGAAGACGTCGATCCCGAAGCCGTAGTAGGCGTCGACGTCGGCGCAGTCGGTGAGCGCGAACGACGCCTCCCGCACGTGCGGGAACCGGTCGGCCGGCAGGGCGGCGATGTAGTCGCGCTTCTGCTGCAGCAGCATGTCGCGCTGCGCCTCGGCCGCCTGCGTCTCGGCCCCCGGGAGCTGGGTGACCAGCATGATCGCGGTCTGCAGGCCGGTGCGCGCGAGGTCGGCGGACTGCGCCACCGAGAAGCCGGCGTCCTGGAGCATGGCGAGGGTGAACTCGGTCAGGGCCAGGCCGTCGGGGTGCACCAGGATTCGGGGCAGCACCAGCTCGGCCGCCGCCGGGTGCGTCCGCATCGCCTCGACCAGAGCCAGGGCCACGCCCCGCAGCTGACCGGACCACGGACCTGTGGTCGCCAGCGGGGCGATGCCGTCGAGCATGGCGTCGCCCATCGCCTCGAGGAGCTCGTCCTTGTTGGCGACGTGCCAGTAGAGCGCCATCGGCGTCACCTCGAACTCCTGGGCGAGCCGGCGGATGGTGACGGCGTCGGGGCCGTCGACGTCCATCACCTTCAGCGCGCGCTCGACGATCGCGGCGCGGCTGAGCTCGCTCTTGGCGCCGCCGCGTCCAGGACGGGTGGCGGTGGAGGCGCGAGGTGTCATGTCGGTAACTATACACCATATGGCTTGACAACTATACGTCGTACAGGCTTTCCTGTACGACATACATGTACGACGTATAGGAGATCCCTCGATGAACCGCAACCGTTGGGCGCTCGTGGCCGTGGCACTCGCCACCTTCATGACCTACCTCGACAACAACATCGTCAACGTGGCCATCCCCGACATCCAGCGCGCGCTCGGCCTCTCCACGGCCGGCATCGAGTGGGTCGTCAGCGGCTACATCCTCACGTTCGCCGGTCTGCTTCTTGCCGGCGGTCGTCTGGCGGACGCCTTCGGCCGCCGCCGGCTGTTCCTGATCGGCCTGGCGGTCTTCACCGCCAGCTCCCTGTTCGCCGGCCTCGCCGGTGGCGCGGCCACGCTGATCGCCGCTCGCGCCCTGCAGGGCATCGGCGCCGCCGCCGTCACGCCCACGACGCTGGCCATCATCAGCGCGACGTTCACCGACCCGAAGCAGCGCAACGCCGCGGTCGGCATCTGGGGCGGCGTCGGGGCCCTGGCCCTCGCCGTCGGTCCGGTGCTCGGAGGCGCGCTCACGCAGCACGTCTCGTGGGAGTGGATCTTCTGGATCAACCTGCCCGTCGGCCTGGTCACCATGGCGCTGGGCGCGTGGGCGATCACCGAGTCGCGCGAGGACGAGGCGCGCCGCCTCGACCTGCCCGGCCTGGCGCTCTCCACGCTCACCCTGTTCACGCTGACCTGGGCCCTGATCGAGGGTCACGACCGCGGCTGGACCTCGACCGGCATCCTGGGCGCTTTCGCCGTCGCGGGCCTCGCGGCCCTGGCGTTCGTGATCGTCGAGGCGCGCGTCGCCCAGCCGATGGTCGACGTCAGCCTGTTCAAGCGGATGGAGTTCACCGGCGGCATCGTGGCGCTCATGCTCTGGGCGTTCGGCCTCTTCGGGATCTACTTCTTCACCTCGCTGTACCTCCAGGGCGTGCTCGGCTTCTCGCCCACGAAGGCCGGCTCGGCGTTCGTCCCGATGGCACTGCTGATGGCCGCGTCGGCGATCGTGTCGGACCGGGTCGCGGCCCGCTTCGGCGCCTACCGCTCCACCGGCTTCGGGATGCTGGCCATGGGCGTGGGCATCGGCACCACCGCGCTGCTGGGTGAGGGTGCGTCGTTCCTGTCGCTGATGCCGAGCTTCGCCGTGATCGGCATCGGCGGCGGCCTGACCATCCCGCTGACCGCGACCGTGCTCGGCGTGATGCCGACCAGCCAGGCCGGGGTCGCCTCGGCGGTGTTCAACGCCTCGCGTGAGGTGGCGGGTCTGCTCGGGATCACCGTGATCGGCGCGATCCTGACCAGCCGTCAGAGCTCGGCGCTCGCCTCCGGGCACAACCCGGTCGACGCCTACCTGACCGGCTACCACACCGGGCTGTACGTCGCCGCCGCGCTCGTCGTGGCCGGCGGGGCGATGGCCTTCGGCGCCCTGCGCCGGGCCCACCACCAGGCCGGGACCGAGCCCAACCGCGAGGACCTGGTGCTCGTCGGCTGACCCACCCGCACCAGCAAGCCCACCGAGAACCGCTCATCGGGCCCGCCCCCACCAGAAGGCGGGCCCGATGGCGTCTCGTTGGCTTGAGGTCCGGTGCTCAACCCCCCGAGGGCCTAGAAGTCAGTAGTGAGTCAGTGTGGTGAGTCAGTGGGCGGCGAGGTGGGCGCGGACGCGCTGGACCAGGCCGCGCGCCCTCTGCACCGCCTGCCGCGTCCGCGTCATGGTCGCCGCCGTCGTGTGCGCGGTGATCCGGTCCGGGTGGACGCCGGCGAGCAGGCCGGCCGCCCGCGTCAGGTCGGCGGCGTCGGTGCTCCCGAGCGCCACGCGAGGGCGCACGCGCAGGATCGTGTCGGCGCAACGCCCGGCCCGGCGCAGGATCGCCGTCCCCCTGACGTAGCGCTGCGGGCGGTAGTCCCGCAGCAGTCCCCGAGCCAGGTCGAGGTGGTGGTCGCTCGGCGTACTGGAGTACGCCGTAGCGACCGCCTCGACCGTCGCCTGGTCCGAGGCCGCATTGGCCCGGACGATCGCGCGATCCGCATCCGTCAGGGGGACAGGCGGTGGCGGATCGAGCGCGCTAGCTGACGGTCGAGGCGGCCGAGGGCGAGGAGCACGTGGGTCGACCCGTCGTGCTCGAGGTGCCGGTGATGGTGCGGGGCCCGGTCGGGGTGCGCCGGCAGCGCGTTCGCGTCGGTGCCCAGAGAGGTCGCGACGACAGCGGCGATCGCGCAGACGGCGATACGGGCAGCGCGTGTCATCAGAGCTCTCCGGCTGGTTGGACGTGGACAGGGCCTGCGCCAGCCATGCTCTGGCGGGACGAAACCCGCTCGCAGCCGAACAGGTAAAACTTTACCTTCGGCAAAGTCTCGTCCGAGGTGTCGAATCCGGGCCGGTGCGTTCGACGTACAGGCATGAGCACCCTCGAGATCCCCACCGCCCCGCGACAGTCCCGCGCCGTCCTCGCCCTCGTGGCGCTGGCGCTGCCGACCCTGCTCGTGGCCGTCGACATCTCCGTCCTGAACGTCGCGCTCCCCACGATGGGCCGCGACCTGCACGCCGGCGCCACCCAGCTGCTGTGGATGACCGACAGCTACAACTTCATGGTCGCCGGCGCGATGCTCTCCACCGGAGCCATCGCCGACCGGATCGGCCGGCGGCGGATGATCCTGGTCTGCGCCGCCATCTTCGCGGCGGCGTCGACCGTGGGCGCCTTCGCGACCAGCGCCGAGCTGGTGATCGTGGCGCGCGGCGTGATGGGGCTCGCCGGCTCGGCCATCCTGCCCGCGTCGATGGCACTGCTCGCCGGGCTGTTCGTCGAGGAGAAAGCCCGGATCCAGGCCATGGGCGTGATGATGACGGTCTTCCTCGGCGGGATGGCGGTCGCGCCGTTCGTCGGTGGGCTGCTGCTCGCTCACTTCTGGTGGGGCTCGGTGTTCCTGATCGGCGTCCCGGTGATGGCGGTGACGATGGTCGCGGTGCCGCGGCTGGTCCCCGAGGCGAAGGCCGAGGCACCGGCGCCGCTCGACCTCACCAGCGCCGCGCTGAGCCTGGTCGCGGTCCTCTCCCTGGTCTTCGCGCTCAAGCGCGTGGTCAACACCGGGCTGGACCCGGCCGTCGTGCTCGCGACGGTGGTCGGGCTGGCCCTTGGTACGGCGTTCGTCCGGCGTCAGCGCCGGCTGGCCCACCCGCTGGTGGACCTCGACCTCCTCACCCGGCCCCAGGTGCGCCGCACGCTGATGGCGCTGTTCCTCACCGCGGTGCTCATGGGCGGGATCTCACTCTTCTTCAACCTCTACCTGCAGGAAGTCCAGGGGCTCTCGGCCCTCGGCGCCGCCTGGTGGATGCTCCCTCAGATGCTGGCGATGATCGCGTCGGCCAACCTCGGTCCGCTGCTGAACCGCCGTCTCCCCCAACGCACCGTCGTGATCTTGATGCTGTCGCTGATGACGGCCGGGTTCGTCCTCTTCGCGACCGTCCCCGAGGGCACCTTCGGTCGGCCGTGGGCCGCCCTCGCCGGGAGCCTGGCGACGTTCGGGATCGGCGCCTGCTTCCCGCTGCTGATGGACGGCGTGATGCGCGCCGCCCCGATGGAGCGGGCCGCCTCCAGCGCCGCCATGGCCCAGCTGGCCAACGAGCTCGGCATCGCGCTCGGCCTGACCCTGCTCGGCTCACTCGGCACGATCGTCTACCGCGCCCGGCTCGGGCACCCCGGGACGGCGGCCGCGCAGAACGTGATCGAGGGCGTCCAGGCCGGACGGCACGACGCGGCGCTCCTGGACCAGGTCCACGCGGCCTGGACGGACGCCTTCCACGTCGCCGGAGCGCTCGGCGTCGCGGTGATGCTGGTCGTGATCGTCCTCGCGGCCCGGGCGGCAGCACCACGAGGTCACCGCCGAGCGGGCCGATCGCGGCAGAGTCGGCTGGCGAGCCGGTCGAGCTGGTGGCCTGAGCCGACCTCAGCGAGCGGCGCGGCGGGCGACGGTCTTGGCCACCGCCTCCCGCAGCAGCTCCACCGCGCGGCGAACCGGGGCGCTCAGCGCCGACGAGTCACGCACGAAGGCCACGACCCGGCGGCGCGGAGCGGGGCTCACCAGCTCGCGGCTCTCGAAGCCGGGCATGGCCTCGTCGACGGCGAGCTCGGGCAGCAGGGTGACCCCGATCCGGCCGGCGACGAAGGCCAGGGCGGTGTGGTGGTCGTCGGACCTCGCGACGAATCGCGGCGAGAACCCGGCGGCTCGGCAGGCGTTGCGCACGATCACCGCGCACCCGGTGTCGCTGAAGTCGGCGTCGATCATCGCGACGTCGGCGAGAGCGGCCATCGGGACCGGGCCGGGGTACTCACTGAGCAGCTCGTGGCCGAGCGGGATGGCGACCCGGTAGCTCTCCTCGACCAGCACGATCCGCTCGTAGCCCGGGCGCTCGGTTCCCGGAGCGTCGGCGTCCTCGGTGGTGACGTCGATGTCGCGGCTTTGGGGCGGCGCCGGCGCGGCGTTCCCGAGCTCGTCGAGACTCAGCTCGAGGACCAGGTCGGGGAACTCCTTCTGCAGGCCCCTGGCGACGTGCGGCAGCCACATCTGCGCCGCCGAGGAGAAGGTGCCGATCGCCAGGCTGCCGGAGTGCCCCTCGCGCAGGTGCTCGACGACGCCGCCCAGCCGGCTCAGGCTGCCCATGAGCTCCTCGCTCTCGGCGGCCAGCACCTTGGCGCTCGCCGTCGGGGAGATCCCTCGGCCGGCCTTCTCGAACAGCACCAGGCCCGTCTCGCGCTGCAGCGCGGCGATCTGCTGGCTCACCGCCGAGGGCGTGAAGCCCAGGTGGTCGGCCGCGGCCTGCACCGACCCGCTGGCCACCACGGCCCGGAACACCCTCAGTCTCTGCACGTCGATCATGGATTTGATCCTACAGCGTGACTACACGATACGTAAGGAACATTCGCTTGTGCTTCACGATTACTGACGGGATCATTGAGCCATGACCAGCAACCAGCACACCTCGAAGAGCACGAAGTTCCGCACCTTCATGAAGTACGTCTGGGGCGACCAGGTCGCCGCCAACCGGGCGCTCATGCAGCTCCGGCCCTACGACGACTACCTGATGAACCGTCGCGCCGGTCACTGACCGTGACCCCCAGCGACTGTCCGCCTCCACCGAACATCCCCTCTACCTAGAGCCGGCCGCGACCCACGCGGCCGGCTCTAGTGCGTCGAGGGCAGGATGGGAGTCGTGCGTCTCGAAGGGGTGTCGACCCGACGGCCCGGTAGCCGGACAGCGGTGCTGAGTCAGGTCGACCTCGAGCTGGGACCCGGGCACCACGCGGTGGTCGTCGGCGCCAACGGCTCGGGCAAGTCGACCCTCCTGCGCACCGTGGCCGGACTGAGCAGCCCCGTGTCGGGCCGCGTGCTCGACCGCCCCGCCACCGTCGCCTATCTCCCGGATCGTGTCGATCCACCTCCGCGGCTCACCGCGCGCCACTGGCTGCAGCTGGTGCTGGCCACGCGGGGCGTCACGTGCACCGACCGGGACCTCCACGAGCTCGCCGGACACCTCGGCGTCTCTCCCGGACTCGACGAGCTGTGCGGAACCCTCTCCCGCGGCAACCTGGTGAAGGTGGGGCTGATCCAGCTCCTGCTGTCCGACGCCGAGCTGCTGGTGCTCGACGAGCCGTACGCCGCGCTCGACACGGAGAGCGCTGAGGTGCTCGGGGGGTTGCTGAACACCCGGGCGCGGTAGGGGGCGATCGTCCTCGAGGCGGCCCCGCACATCGGCCCCCACGCCGGCAGCACGACGTATCGGGTCGGGAGCGGGCGGCTGATCCCGGCCGGCAAAGAGGCCGGTAGCAAGGGTGAGGGTCACGTGCGGGTCGTGCTCGCCCGACCCGATGCGGCGCCGGTCACCCGCAGCGTGCCGTCCGACCAGGTGGACGACATCCTGCGTGAGGCGCTGGCCGACGGCTGGTCGGTCCGCGAGGTGTCCCGCAACGAGCAGGCGGGTCGATGAGCACCATGTCGACGAACTCCGCCGTCCGGAGGTACGCCGTCACCACGGCCGGGGCGCGCCAGCGGCTGACCGCACCGATCCTGGTCCTGGTGGTGGCGACCGCGATCCTCCAGGTCTCCGGCGGCGGCCTGCGCGCGACGGTGGCGGTCGCGTGCGGCTACCTGTTCCCGGTCGCGGCCTGGCTGACGGTCGCCGTGGTCGGCGCCGACCCGGACCCCACGCGTGCTCTGGTGGCGGTGGGGATGGGCGGCACCACCCGTCTGCGACAGCAGCAGCGGATCGCCGCGGCCGGTCTCGCCGGCCTCGGTGGGGCCGTCGCGTTCGTGGGCGGCGTGCTCACCGATCTCCCTCACGTCTCGCTCGAGGACGTCGCCGCCTGCCTGCTCGCCCTGGTCCTCAGCGTGTGCGGTGGCGTCGCCCTCGGCTCACTCTGCGCACCACCGGTCATCGCCCGACCCGGGTGGTCCCTGACGGCGATCGCGGCCGTGTCCGTCACCGATCTCGCCGTGCCGGTGCTGCCGCCGGTCGGGCTCGCGATCCGCGGCCTCGGCACCTCAGCGGCTGCCCCGTCCTGGCCCCTGCTGGCCGGTGCGACGGTGGCCACCGCGGCGCTCGTGACCGTGGCCCGATTGATCGAGGATCGGATGTTGCGGCGCTGCGAGTGAGCGACTGTTGCAGGATGGACGGATGCTCCGCGTCCCCCAGCGCCTGCTCGTGTCCCTCCTCGCCGCCACCCTCGCCGCACTCCTGGCCCTGACCCTGAGTGGTGTCACCGGCTCACCCTCCTCAGCCCGACCTGCCGCGTCGGACACCACTCTCCACACTGGTCAGGCGGCCACCGCGGCGAGCGGCGACCCGCTGGCCGGGCGTCCCTGGGGCACCTACGAAGGGCCGCAGGAGCTGTCCTGGGCGCCGTACGCGAACGCCACGGGCCACCGCAAGAAGCTCTTGGGCTACATCGCGCTGGCGCCGAAGGCGAAGTGGTTCGGAGCGTGGATCCCCGACGACCAGATCGCGCAGCGCGTCGACGAGTACATCGCCAACGCCCAGAACGGCGACCCGCAGACCCTCGTGCAGCTCACCGTCTTCCGGATGGTCCCCTGGGAGCAGGACGCCTGCCATCGGCTGCCCACGAAGGCCGAGCGCGCGTCGTACAAGCGCTGGATCAACCGGTTCGCGAAGGCGGTGGGGTCGGCCCACGCCGCGATCGTGCTGCAGCCGGACGGTCCGTTCGCGCTCTGCGCACCGCACGGGTCGAAGGCGCCTTCGCACCTGGTGTCCTACGCCGCGAAGCGGATCTCGCAGCAGCCGCACGCCAGCGTGTACGTCGAGGCCGGCGCCGCCGACTGGCCCTCGGCCGGCCAGGGCGGGACCAAGGCCGCGGTGAAGATCCTGGTCCGCGGCGGCATCCGCTACGCGCGCGGCTTCGCACTCGACAGCACCCACTTCGACTCGACGGCGGACGAGGTCGCCCGGGCGGCCGGCATCGCCCGCCGGCTCGCCGCGGCCGGGTATGCCGGCCGGAAGGCCGTGATCAACACGTCGAGCAACGGTCACCCCTACGTCTACGGCGACTACACCGGCAAGGACCCCGACAACCCGAAGATCTGCGGCTCGACCACGACACCCGCGACGACCACGTGCGCCACGCTCGGGATCCCGCCGACCGCGAAGGTCGGCGCCGCCCGCTGGGGCCTGGGCAAGCGCACCGCCCGGTTGGCCCGGCAGTACGTCGACGCCTACCTGTGGGTGGGCAGGCCCTGGCTGTACCGGCAGAACCAGCCCTTCGTGACCAAGCGCGCCCTGGGCCTCGTCCGGTCGACTCCCTTCCGCTGAGTCTGCGGCACCCAGTCAGGTGACCGGCGGCTCCTCGGGGATCCGGCGCCGCTCGGCCATCACCAGACCCACCGCGACCAGCACGACGGCGCCGCCGACGACCACCGGCCACGTGATCGGCTCGCCGAGCCAGATCCAGCCCAGCAGGACGGCCACCACGGGGTTGACGTAGGCGTGCGTCGAGACCAGGGAGATCGGCGCGTGGGCGAGGAGCCAGACGAACGCCGTGTAGGAGACGACCGACGACAGCATCAGGTAGCCCAGCACCAGCCAGGTGTCGAGCGGGAAGTCGAAGCTCGTGCGCTCGCCGCCGACGAGCCCGGCCGCGGTCAGCACGACGCCACCCCCGAAGAGCTGGTAGGCGGTGGTGACGAACGTGTTCGCCGGCAGCTCCAGCCGGGGCTGGAGGAACGAGCCCACCGCCCAGCAGCCGGCCGACGCCACGATCAGCAGCGACGGCCAGAGCGGGAAGCCGGGCACCGAGCGTCCACCCAGCAGCAGGATCGCCAGCCCCACGAAGCCGACCAGGACCCCCACCCACGTCACCGCCCGGGGTCGGTCACCGGTGGCCAGACGGAGCCCCACGATCGCGATCGGTGCCAGCGCCGTGAGCAGGGCCGCCGGCCCAGCCTGGACGCCGATGCTCTCGGCCCAGGTGACGGTCCCGTTGGTGAGCACCTGCAGGAGCATCGCCAGGAACAGGCAGCCGAGCATCGCGCGCCGCGAGGCGCGGAGCACGCCCGTTCCGCGGCGGGCCGCGACGTACCCCGCGAGCACCAGCCCGGCGACGACGTACCGCAGCCCGATCGAGTACAGCGCCGGCACGTCCTCGACGACGTAGCGGATCGCGACGTACACCGATCCCCACACGACGTAGATGACCAGCAAGCACACGACGACGAGCACGCGCTCGCGTCCCACCGCCCCCCGGGCCGCCACCTCGGTGACGCCTCAGACCACGTAGAGCTTGCGGATCCGCTCCGTGATCTCCCACGTCGTTCGGTCGCCCTCGCGCAGCCGCACCAGCACGCCGGGAGCCAGCTCGACGGTGCTGCCGTCCTCGAAGGTGACCGTGCCGGCGCCCGCGAGCACCCAGAAGAGCTCGTCGGCCTCGACATCGGTGTCGGTGCCCGGCCCGGCCTCCCAGATGCCGACCTCGTAGGCCGCCTCGAGGAGCGTGTGGGACGCCGTCGAGAGCGCCTCGGAGCCGCCGTCCGGCTCGACGTTCACGGCGTGGAGGTCTCGGCTGAGCAGCCGCGACGCGCTGATGGGCTCGGTGGTCACTGCTGCAGCCTAGGGACTCTGGCTGTACGAACAGTCAGGGCGTCCAGGCGCCGGCGGGTTGCCGGGTCGCGGCGTTGAGCCGGTTCCACACGTTGACGCCGGTGATCGCGATCAGGAGCGCCGAGATGCCCTGCTCGTCGTAGTGCCGGCTCACCTCGGCCCAGACCTCGTCGGAGACGGGATCGCCGGTGTCGGCCACCCGGGTCACGGCCTCGGCGAGCTCCAGGGCGGCACGCTCGGCGTCGCTGAAGTACGGCGCGTCCCGCCACGCGGCGACCGTGTACAGACGCTGGTCGCTGGTGCCCTCCTTCTTCAGGGCGCCCGAGTGCAGCTCGACGCAGACGCTGCACCCGTTGATCTGGCTCGCCCGCAGGTGGACCAGCTCCAGGGTCTCGGTCGGGACGCCGAGCCCGTCCGCCGCGTGGGCGTACGCCGTGAGGGCCTTCAGCGCCGCGGGGACGAGGTACACCGGGTGGGTCATCCGTGCTTCCATGGAGCGACTCCTGTCATGTCTGGTCGATTCGTGTCGTCAACGGAGTGACGGTCCGCGAAGGAGGAACCTGACACATGCCCACCCAGGAGAAGCTCGCCGAGGAGTTCGAGGAGCACCGCACCCACCTGAACGCGGTGGCCTACCGGATGCTGGGGTCGGTCGCGGAGGCCGACGACGCCGTGCAGGAGGCCTGGCTGCGGCTCGCCCGCGCCGACACCGACGACGTCATCAACCTGCGCGGGTGGCTCACGACCGTGGTCAGCCGGATCTGCCTGGACGTGCTCCGGTCGCGGAAGTCGCGGCGCGAGGAGTCCCTCGACTTCCACTTCCCCGACCCGGTCGTGACCCGGCTGGACGCCGACCCCGCGGCGTCCGCCGAGCAGTCGGACGCGGTGACGTTGGCCCTGCTCGTCGTCCTCGACACCCTCAACCCGCGGGAGCGGATGGCGTTCGTGCTGCACGACATGTTCGGCGTCCCGTTCGACCAGATCGGCAAGATCGTCGACGCGACTCCCTCGACGGCCACCCAGCTGGCGAGCCGAGCACGGCGCCGTGTGCGCGCGACCCCACCCCCGGCCGCCGACCTGGCCACCCAACGCCGCGTGCTGGAGGCGTTCACCTCCGCTGCCCAGCAGGGCGACTTCGAGGCTCTGCTCGAGGTGCTCGACCCGGACGTCGTGCTTCGCGCGGACGGCGGGGTCCAGGGCGCCTCCGGGATCGTGCGCGGCGCGCTCGAGGTGGCGTCGCAGGCCTCGGCGTTCCGTCGCTCCGGCCACGAGCCCGACCAGACCTGGGTGCTCGTCAACGGCGCCGTCGGCCTGCTCTCGTCGCGCGCGGGCAACCCGATGGCGGTGTTCTGCCCGGTCATCCACGGCGACCGGATCGTCGAGATCAACATCCTCACCGACCCCGAGCGGATCGCGGCCTTGGACCTGGCCCACCTGCTCTGAGTGTCAACCGGGTGCGCACTCCCGGCGTCCAACCCACGAAAGGCACGAGCCGCTCGTGGCCTGGCACCGGGAGGTGGCCGATGAGGATGATCCGGACCGGACGTGTCGCACGCGGCCTCGTCGGTGGCGGCGCCGGACTGGCGCTGGCGCTCGCCGCCGCCGCCCCCAGCACGGCAGCGCCCGCGAAGCCCGCCTGGTCGGGCTTCGGCGGCGACGCCCAGCACAGCGGCGTCGCCCCGGCGACCCCGCAACCGCTCACCCACGTGCACTGGCAGGTCTCGGTGGACCACCATCCCGACATCGTCGGCGGTGACGACGACGGCCCGATCGCCCACTACGCCTCCCCCATGATCACCTCGCACAACACGGTGATCGTCCCGACCCGTCTCGGCGAGCACCGTGGCTTCGACCTCGATGCCTACGCCGGCCCGGACGGCACCCGACTGTGGCGGATGCACACCGACTACACGGCTCCGCCCGAGGCGCGGATCTGGTGGCCACCGCCCATCCCGGCCGCCCTGCGTGACGACAACCACGTCGCCGTCGCCGCAGCCGGCGGAACCCTCCTGCTGCGCCGCCACGTCAACCGCGCCGACGGCGGGGTACGCCGGATCGCCTTCTACGGCACCGCCGCGTGGCGCGCACACCGCACGGCGTACCGCGACTCGGTGCACATCACGACGCCGATCACCACCGGACCGGACGGCTCGCTCTACTTCGCGTTCTCCGCGACCGCTACCGCGCCCGGTCACCTGCGCAACGGCGTCGCCCGGGTGGCGCCCGACGGCTCCGGGAGCTGGGTGTCGGCGCGCACCCTGGCCGGCACCCGCAGCGGTGCGCACGTCGTCCTCAACTGCGCTCCCGGACTCTCCGCCGACGGCACCACGGCGTACGTCGCGCTGGTCTCGCACCACCGCACCCGTCCGGTGCTCGTCGGCTTCGACACCAGCACCCTGAAGCCGCTCTACCGGCACGGCCTGAAGGACCCGCAGACGCACAACCCCGCAGCGCTCTTCGAGAACTCGACCGCGGCGCCGACCATCGGCCCCGACGGCGACGTCTACCTCGGCGTCCTGGGGAACCCCCTGCTGAAGCACGACGAGCGCGGCTGGCTCCTCCACTTCGATGCGCACCTCACGACGGTGAAGACGCCCGGCTCGTTCGGCTGGGACGACACGGTCTCGGTGGTGCCCGCGGCCTCGGTGCCCAGCTACGCCGGCACCTCGCCGTACCTGCTGGTCAGCAAGTACAACAACTACGGCCAGGGCCCGCACGGCGACGGCCGCAACCGGATCGCGCTGCTCGATCCCGACGCCTCCCAGAAGGATCGGTACTCCCGCGTCCGGGTCATGCGCGAGGTCAGCACTGTCCTCTCGCCGCGGCATCCGCCGCACACCGCCAAGGGCGAGCGCTACGAGTGGTGCATCAACTCGGTCGCGGTCGACCCGGCGACCGGCACCGCGATCGCCAACAACGAGGACGGCCACCTGTACCTGTGGGACCTGGACACCGGCACGCTCACCGAGTCGATCAAGCTCAACAAGCCGCGCGGACAGGCCTACACGATGACGGTCATCGGCCCCGACGGCACGTCGTACGCCATCGAGAACGCGACGCTGTACGCCGTCGGCAGCTGACCGCACCGGCCCCTCGGTAGCCTGCCGGGCATGGCCGACCCGTCCGCGAGCGGAGCGCTCGACTGGGACGCGACGGTCACCGACCGCCTGGTGCTGCGCTCGCTGAGGGGCGCTGTCGACTACCTGGCCGACGAGCTGCGTGCCGTCCCGACGAGCCTGGCGCGCATCGACGTCGTTCGCCGACGATCGGACCGACTGGAGGTCGAGTTCGCCGGACCGCTCGCCGCCCTCCGTCCACTGTTCTTCTTCTCCGAGGCTGCGGTCGACCTGGGTGAGCTGGACGACGTCGACCAGCTGCGCGAGTCGCTGAAGCGCGGTGCGCTGGCCACCTTGGGACCCGGGCCGATCCGGTTCCGCGTCGGGGAGCTCGGTGACGCGCGATGGGAGGTGCGCGACCGGCTCATCGACGACTGGGGATGGGCGAACGCGCCGCGGTCGTGGCAGGTCAACCTGGACCTGCTCGACGGCCATCTCCTCGCCACTCTGGGCGACCTCCATCTGACCCGCCGCCACGGACGGCTCGAACGGCTGCCGGCCTCGACCACTCCGGTGCTGGCCGCAGCGCTCGTCCGGCTCGCCAAGATCCCTGACGGCGCCACGGTCGTCGATCCCTTCTGCGGCGCCGGCACCAACCTGCTGCTCGCCCACGCCATGGCCGCACCCGGCCTCCTTGTCGGAGCCGACCTGCGGGCAGACGCTCTCCGCCAGGCTGTCGCGAACGCCGAGCACCGTGTCGCTCCCCTGAACCTGGTTCGCGCCGACGCCGTCCGGCTGCCGTTCGAGGCAGCGAGCGCGGACCGGGTGATCGCCAACCTCCCGTTCGGCAAGCGCGTCGGATCGCACGGCGCCAACCAGGAGCTCTACCCGAGATTCCTCCGCGAGCTCGACCGCATCCTCACCGGCGACGGCCGTGCCGTGCTGCTCACGGAGGACAAGCGTCTGCTGGTCGACTCGACCCAGCGAACGCGAGGTCTGCGGATCATCAAGGAGGCGACGTTCGAGACCGGCGGAGCGCACCCGTCGGCGTACCTCGTCGTCCGCTCCCGCGGCCAGGCCCGCCGCCGGAGTCGTGAGTAGCTGATCGTTGGCCATCAGGTGTGCCTGTGGAAGGTGATGTCGCCGTTGGGGTGGTGGGTGACGGTGTAGCGGGGGTCGTGGATGGTGTGGTGATGGTGGGCGCACAGGAGTGCGCCCTTCGTTCGAGGCTGGTGTGGCCGCCGGTGTGCCAGGGGTCGAGGTGGTGGGCTTCGCACCAGGCGGGTGGGATGTCGCAGCCCCGGACGCGGCATCCTCCGTCGCGGACGTCCATGGCGATCCGGATCGGTCCGGTGAACAGGCGTCTGGATCTGCCTTGGTCGAGGATCTGGGACTTGCCGCCGAGGACGTGGGGGATGATCCCGGCGTGGCAGGCCAGCCGTCTGGCGTGGCCGGGGGTGAGGTCGTCCCCGGTCGACGTCTTCGCGATTCCCACCGACGCCGGCCTCATCGAGCTGGGACACCAGGGTGGCGTGGTCCAGGGCGACCAGGATCTGGGTCGCCGACCCGCCCGAGCGGGGGAGTCCGTGGGCGGGCAGGTGCTCGAGGAGGGCGCAGAACGCCTCACCCCGCCGACGCGCCACGGGCAGCGCGTCCACCGATCCGTTGTCGGTGCCGGGCTCGGGCTGGGTGACGTGGCGTCGGGGTGAGGTGTAGGCCTCGAGGTAGACCCGGAGCCGGTTGGCGATCGGGTCGGGGAGTCGTCCGTGGAGGTCGGTGGTGCCGTCCCCACGTCGCCGGAACGACAGGCGGGTCGCAGCCCGTGCCCTGTCTTCCTCGGCCAGCAGCAGGGCGTGTTCGTGGGCGTCGGCCAGGTCCGGCGCGATCGACGTCGAGGATCTTGCGGGCCAGGCGGCGTAGCGGGCGGGGTCCGAACTGGCCGGCCTCGGTGACCAGGTGGGCCTCGGCCTTGCCCACCAGCTCGGCATCCAGGTCAGTGGGGAGCTGGTCGAGGGCACCGGTGATGATCTGGGCCTGCTCCCACGAGATCGCACCGTCCTTGGCGGCTGCTGCGACCGCGGGCCAGTGGTGCCGCAACCGGCCACCCAGCCGCTCCGCGGCCAGGAGGTCCCGGACCTCGACGCGGGCCTCGGTGGCCAGCCACGTGGCTGCGGTCCGGTCCGCGGTCTGGACGGCGACGTCCTCGGCCACCGCCAGCACCTCGGCCCGCAGAGCATCGACCCGGGCCTGCAGGCGGGTCAGGTCGACCAGCAGCGACTTCTTGTCTCGCGTCGACGCGTACATGGGGTCCACGCCCGAAGCAGCGACCTCGTCGAGAGCTGCGTGGATCCCCGCGACCGCGGTCATCAGCGGGTGCGACGATGTCGCTCCACTCGCTGTGCTGTCCGGGATACCCATACCAAGATGACACCAGCCACCACCGACATTCCGACCCCCGAAACAGGCCGCCATGCCCGGCATCCGAGACGGGTGAGCACCAGACAATCTGCGAACCAGAGGACGAAGAAGGGGCTCAACGTGGGGCTAGTAGCCCAGCGAGCACCCCGAGCCACCGCGACACAGGTTCGGCGGTCGGGACGCCCCTCGTAGCCAAGAAGCCACGGCAACCGCGTGAATCATTTGTCTGAAGCGGCGACCCGAGCAAACCGGTAGGTGGTTTCGAGACGGGCCGCCAGAGGGCCCTCCTCACCCACCGACAACCGGGCCTGTCTCGAAACCAGCGACTGAGGCATCAGGCGCAGAGATCCACGCCTTTGACTTCGAGGACATGGCCGGCGGCAGCGAGCAGGCGGGCCCGGGGCAAGGACCCGGATCGAACCGCCGCCACCAGGGCGCTGACGACCGCGTGCGTCGTGGCGGCCACTGAACTCGTGGGGGCGTTGAACAACACCATGTCCTCGCCGACCTCGATGGCACGGACCGACGCCTCACGCAGGTCGAACCCCGCCGCGGTCACCCCGCCGGCCGTCAACGAGTCCGGCAGCACCAGACCTTCGAAGCCGAGCTGTCTTCGAAGGACCCGATGCACCACGGCTCGGGACAGGCTCGACGGGACCCGCGTCAGGCCCGGCACCCGGGCGTTGCTCACCATCACGGCGGGCAGGCCGGCGGAGATCGCCGAGCGGAAGGGCAGCAGGTCGTGGTGCCGGACCCGGCGCCAGGGCGGCGTCGAAGCCGGGCCCAGGTCGGTGTTGCCTTTGGCTCCGCCGATGCCGGGGAAGTGCTTCACGACCGGCGTCACACCTCCGGCCAGCAGTCCGTCCACGAAGGCCAGCCCGTGGGACGTCGCCACACCCCGCCGAGGGCTGAACGAACGGGTGCCGATGGGATCGGCGGTACTCGGGCCGGCACGTCCGTCCAGATCGAGCACGGGCGCCAGGTCCATGTCCACACCGACGGCGCGCATGCTGGCGCCGAGGTGCCGCGCCACCCGACGGACGTGCGACGTCGTCCAGCTCTCGCCCATGTGTCGCGCGGAGGGCACGCTCCCGACGAGGTTGGCCATGCGCTGCACGGAGCCACCCTCCTCGTCGGTCATCACGAGCGGCGCGATCCCGCCGCGGGCGTGCGACCGGAGCCGCTCGAGGCGCGCTCGCAGGTCGGACGGCGCCCGGGAGCCGAACAGGATGACGCCTCCGGCGCCGGCGGCGATCTCCCCGTCGGCCGCCGCCACGTCGGACTCCTGGACCGGTACGACGACGACCTGTTCGGCCAATCGCGTGTCCCGCCATCGGCTCAGCCGGTCGGCGTTGCTGCACGTCGACCCGTGAGCCTTCACTGCGCCGGCGAACCGGCTCCGCCCCGCGGTGCCACGCGACCACGCCGCTGGGGAGAGGACCACGGTGACGAGCGCCACCGCCAGGACCAGGGCGGAGCCACGGCGCACTCCCGCGGCGGGCTGGTGCGAACGAGGCACGGTGCTTCCCTTGAGTCGTGGGTCGGAAGGTACGGGGCTTGGCGCAGCCTAGGTCCCCGGCACCCTCAGGAGGCGGTCGTACGTGCCGTCGTACGCCGGGGTGCGGTGACAGCGGTGAGCAGGGCGAAAGCGGTGACCAGGCAGGCCAGCACCGGGGCCACCACGGGTGTCACCGGGATGACGTCGCCGCCGGAGACCACGGCAGGTGCGGTGGCGGCCAGCGCTGCAGCAACGGTCCATGCCTCGACCACGGTGGCGACCGTGTGCCGGGGAAGGCGGGAGCGGCCGGCGCGGAACAGGAAATGCGGTGGCGGCACCCGCCCAGACCCATGCGGTCAGTGCCGCCAGGGGCAGGTGGTGGTGCGTCGGGCCGACAATCAGGGCGGGCGCCAGCGCGGAGGTGACGAGTGTGCCGCACCAGATGCCGGCGACCGCCGTCGTGCGCGCATGGCTCATCCGGTCCCAGCGCGTCGGCAGGAACGCCGAGGCCGGGGGCGGAGGCGTGCGCGGTGTCATGCGTTCACTCTCGCCGCCGCACAGGACGACGGCGCCTGCTCTCGGTCCTCGCGCTCCGGGTCCTTGGGCGTCGCGTGCTCGGGTCCCTGGTCCCGTTAGCTGGCCTTCTCGTCGGCGGCGTCCGAGAGCTGATCCGCGAGAGCGGGCCGGTACTCCAGGGCGTGCCGCATCGCCTGGGTGAGGTCGCCGAGGGCGCGACGTACGGCCGCCGCGCGAGCGCGGTCGGCGTCACCGGCGGCCGAGGTGAGCGGGCATCGACCCGAGCCCGCCACGAGTGCCGGTCCGTCGGTCAGCAGCGCGTCCGCGTAGACCGCATCGCCGGTGGCGCTGACGGCGATCCGCACGTGCCAGATCTCGGTCTCCATGGGCACGTGGCCACCTCCTCGGGCGCGCGGACACCCCGATCCAAGCCGTGGCACGCGTGCGACGGGCAGGGGCGGATGTCCGTGCGGGCGTGGACCTTCGGCCGGGTGGGGTGGTGGTTGAGGAAGGCGCTCTGGCGCCTGTCTCGAAACCACCCCTGCCGCGCCAGACCCTCCTCAGGCGCCGGATTCCGGTGCGCGCTCCATGCGCGTCCAGCCGGTCCAGCCGCGTTCGGCCATGAGCTCCTGGAGCCTCTCCATGAGCGGGCTGGACTGCGAGGCGAAGGCGTCGATGACGGCCACGAAGTCGTCGTCGTCCATCTCCTCGCGCTGCCGGTCGAGGTCGCCGCTCTGGGCCGCCTGCTCGGTGATCTCGGCGATCAGGTCGGCGACGGCGTTGAGGCGCTCCTCGTCGGGACCGAGCTCCACGAGGTCCCCGATGAGCCGGTAGAGCCGGAGCGTCCGCGGGTCCTCCAGCGATGCCACCTTGTCGGCCATCAGCTGAGGGATCTTGTCGGGCCACCGGGCGGCCATCAGGATCCAGCCGTCGCGCTCCCCCTCGACGAGCAGCTCCGGCAGGCCGACCGCCCGCATCCGGTCGAGATAGGCGACGACCTCTGGCGGGACCGACAGGCTGTCGCCGGCGGTGAGCTTGGCGATCTGCCGGCGGTGCGCCTCGCGCTCGCGGATCTCCCGACGTAGCCGCCGATCGATCTCCGCCACCGCTGCCGCCAGCTCGTCGTCGTCGGCGGCGAGGAGCTCGTGCACCCGGGCGAGGGGTACGCCGGCCTCGGCCAGGGTGCGGATCCGGATCAGCTCCACGACGGCTTTCGCGTCGTACCGCCGGTAGCCCGAGGGGTCTCGCTCGGGCTCCGGCAGCAGACCCAGCGCGTGGTAGTGCCGGACCGCGCGCACGGTCACCCCGGCGTACGACGCGAGCTCGCCGATGGTCAGCACGGTGCCCAGTCTTCCCCTCGGGTGCGCATCTGCGTCACGAGATCGACCGGCGGTAGGCCGCCATGGCGACGACGTAGGCGACCACGAGGATGCCGATGCACCAGGCCAGCGCGGTCCAGACCTCGTGTCCGACGGGCTGCTGGGCGAACAGGTCGCGGATCGTGTTCACGATCGACGTCACGGGCTGATGCTCGGCGAAGGCCCGCACCGGACCCGGCATGGTGTCGGTGGGTACGAACGCCGAGCTGATGAACGGCAGGAAGATCAGCGGGTACGAGAACGCGCCCGCACCTTCGACCGAGCTCGCCGTCAGCCCCGCGAGCACCGCGATCCAGGTCATCGCCAGGGTGAAGAGCACGACGATCGCCGCGACCGCCAGCCACGCCAGCACGCCGGCACCGGAGCGGAAGCCCATCACCAGCGCGACGCCGACGACGAGCACGAGTGAGACGACGTTCGCGGCCAGGGACGTGAGCACGTGCGCCCACAACACGCTGGAGCGCGCGATCGGCATCGACTGGAAGCGCTCGAAGATCCCGCCCGCCAGGTCGGTGTGCAGCCGGACGGAGGTGTAGGCGACGCCCGACGCGACGGTGATCAGCAGGATGCCGGGCAGCATGTAGTCGACGTAGCGGTGGGCGTCGGTGTCGATGGCGCCCCCGAAGACGTAGACGAACAGCAGCATGATCGCGATCGGCATGACCGCGGTCGTCACGATCGTGTCGAGGCTGCGGGTGACGTGGCGCAGCGTGCGCCCGGTGAGGACGGCGGTGTCGCCGACGAGGTGCGCGCTCATCGCCCCACCACCGCCAGGAACACGTCCTCCAGGCTCGGCTGCCGCTCGACGTACTCGACCCGCGCCGGCGGCAGGAGTCGCTTGAGCTCCTCCAGCGTGCCGTCGGCGATGATCCGACCCTCGTGCAGGATGGCGATCCGGTCGGCCAGGTGCTCCGCCTCGTCGAGGTACTGCGTGGTCAGCAGGATCGTGGTTCCGCCGCGGGCGAGCTCCTTGACGGCGTCCCACACCTCGAGGCGGGCCTGCGGGTCGAGGCCGGTCGTCGGCTCGTCGAGGAAGACGACCGGCGGGTTGCCGATCAGGCTCATGGCGATGTCGAGCCGGCGCCGCATCCCTCCGGAGTACGTCGCGACCTTGCGGTCGGCGGCCTCTGTCAGGGAGAAGCGGTCCAGCAGGGTGCCGGCGATCCCGCGCGGTCCGTCGAGGTGTCGAAGGCGGGCCACGAGCTCGAGGTTCTCGCGTCCGGTGAGGATCTCGTCGACCGCGGCGAACTGCCCGGTCAGGCTGATCGACTCCCGGACCAGTGCCGACTGCCGTACGACGTCGTGGCCGGCGACCGACGCCGTCCCGGCGTCAGGTACAAGCAGCGTCGCGAGGATCCTGACCAGCGTGGTCTTGCCCGCGCCGTTGGAGCCGAGAAGGGCCAGCACGCTGCCCTCCGCGACGTCGAGGTCGACGCCGCGGAGGACGTGCAGGTCCCGGTAGGACTTCTCCAGTCCGCGGACCCGGACGGGTCCGTCGATGGTGGTGTTCGTTGTCATGCGAGCAGTCTGCAACCCTGACGCAGCGTCAAGGTCAAGTCCACGTCACACCCGCAGCGTCGGCACCGCCCGGAGCAGGTCACGGGTGTAGGGATGGCTCGGCGTCTCGATCACCTCATCGGTAGGGGCGAGCTCGACCAGCCGGCCATCCTTCATCACCGCGATCCGTTGCGACACGTAGCGCACGACCGCGAGGTTGTGCGAGATGAAGAGCACGGCGACGCCGGTGGCGGTCTGGATGCCGCGCAGGATGTTGAGCACGGCGCCCTGCACCGAGACGTCGAGCGCCGAAGTGATCTCGTCCGCGATCAGGAGCTCGGGCTCGGCGGCCAGAGCGCGGGCGATGGCGACGCGCTGCCGCTGACCGCCGGACAGCTCGCGAGGCAGCTTGCTCGCATCGCCCGGGTCGAGTCGGACCAGGTCGAGCAGCTCCTCGACCCGCTTTCTCCGATCGCGTCGGGCGCCGCCGACGAGCCCCTCCGCGATCGAGGCGGCCACGGACATGCGCGGGTCGAGCGAGGCGTACGGGTCCTGGAACACGTACTGGATCCGCCGCGTCGCGCCACCGCGACCGCGCGTGGCCGGAACCGGTTGACCGGCCCAGGTGATCCGCCCGGAGGTGATCGGGGCGAGACCGACCACCGCACGCGCGAGGGTGGACTTCCCTGAGCCGGACTCGCCGACCAGTCCCACGACCGAGTGCGGCTCGACCTCGAGGCTGACGCCGTCAACCGCGCGGTGCGCGGTGCGGCCCGTGCCGTAGGTGACGACGAGGTCGTCGATCTTCAGGACCATGCCGACGTCTCCCCCGTGCGCGCCACCTCGGTGTCGGGGGCTCCCTCGAGCGTGGGCGTCGATGGCACGCGCTGGGTGACCGGAGGAAGCGGATGCCAGCAGGCGACGCGGCCGCCGTGCTCCGCCCCGACGAGCTCGGGCCGACTGGTCGTGCACGTCTCGTCCGCGAACGCACACCGGGGCGCGAACGAGCACCCGGACGTCTCGGTGGAGGGGTGAGGCGGACGGCCCGGGATGCTGGCCAGCGGCTCCGCCCGGTCGGTGTCCATGTCCGGGATGCTGCCGACCAACGCACGCGTGTACGGGTGGGCGGATGCCCCGGCCAGGGCCGTGACCGGGAGCTCCTCGACCACGCGGCCGGCGTACATCACGAGCACGCGCGAGGCGATCTCGGACACGACCGCGATGTCGTGGCTGATCAGCAGGACGGCGGCCTGTGACTCGCGCGCGATGCTGCGCAGGAGGTCGAGCACCTCGGCCTGCACGGTCACGTCGAGCGCGGTCGTGGGCTCGTCGGCGATGTAGAGCGTCGGTTCGCCCATGAGGCCCATCGCGATGCTGGCGCGCTGGCGCATGCCGCCGGAGAACTCCTGCGGGTACTGCTTGGCTCGCCCCTCGGGACCGGGGATCCGGACCGCGTCGAGCCGGTCCACGGCGCGGCGCCACGCCTGCTTGCGGGACAGACCCTGGTGCACCTCCGAGACCTCGGACAGCTGCCGACCGACGCGCATCGTCGGGTTAAGCGACGACATCGGGTCCTGGAACACCATCGCCAACGACGTGCCGAGGAACCTGTCGAGACCGCGGCTACGACGTTCGGTGAGGTCCCGGCCACCGATGCGGTGCTCGGCCACCGTCGCCAGGCTCGGGTGAACAG
This sequence comes from Nocardioides sp., assembly GCA_049841015.1. Taxonomy (GTDB): domain Bacteria; phylum Actinomycetota; class Actinomycetes; order Propionibacteriales; family Nocardioidaceae; genus Nocardioides. The sequence continues at coordinate 179,754 of JASGIN010000008.1, read as the reverse complement.
TCAGGCAGCCGATGGCCATCGCGGTCAGGCTCTTGCCCGAGCCGGACTCGCCGACCATGCCGACGATCTCGCCAGGACGCAGGACCAGGCTGACGTCGGCGACCGGTGCCATCGGCCCACCAGGACCTGGAACCTCGACGCGAAGTCCGTCGAGCACCAAGGCCCGGGCGTCGGTCGCGGAGCCCGGCCCGGCATCGGTCGCCGTCCTCTCGGGCGGCGTCGGACGGGAGGCCGCCCGCGGCGCCTCCAGGTGCGCATGCCTGCTGCCGAGGATGACGGTCAGCGCCTCACCCGCGAGGACGAAGGTGAGACCCGCGATGACGGTCGCGAGCGCTGGCGCCAGTGCGGCGGCCGGGTTGGTGTAGATCGCCGGCAGGCCGTCGGCGAGCATGCGCCCCCAGTCGTACGACGGCGGCTGGACGCCGAAGCCCAGGTACGACAACGCCGAGATGCTCAGCAGCGCGGAACCGACCTGGCTCGTCGCGTTCACCACGAGCGGCTCCGCGATGTTGGGCAGAACGTGCCGGAACAGGATCCGCCATCGCGGTACCCCGAGCAGCCGGGCCGCGGAGACGTAGTCGGCGTTCGCCACTCCCGAGGCAGTGGTGTGCGTCAGCCGCGCGAACGACGGCGCGAAGCCGGCGGCCATCGCCAGCACGGCCCCGCGTGCCCCGACGCCGAAGACCATCGCGAGGAACAGCGCCAGCAGCAGCCCGGGGAACGCGATCATGAGATTCAGCAACGCCACCACGAGGCGACCCGCCCGCCGGCCGAGCACCACCGGGACGGCCCCGACGACTGCACCCACGAACACCCCGAGGGCGACCGTGATCAGAGCCAGGGTCAGGGACAGGCGGGTGGCAACCAGCGTCCGTGTGAACACGTCGCGACCGAGCGCGTCGGTTCCGAAGGGGTGGTGGGACGACGCGCCCGACTGCAGCGCGCCGACGTCGATCTGGCCGGCGCGATGGGCGAGTAGGGGAGGTGCCACGATCGCCGTCGCCAGCAGCACGACCAGGAGCACACCGGAGACCACCACCAGCGGGCTGCGCAGGTGGTACCCGACTCGGGAGCGCGCCATCAGCTCTCCCTGATCGTCGACGCCGGGTCGATCAGGGCGATGGCGATGTCGACGACGAGGTTGATGAGCAGGACTCCCCCACCGAAGAACAGCGCCACGGCCTGGACGACCGGGAAGTCGTTCACGAGCACGGACTGGACCAGTTCGGCGCCGATACCGGGCCAGGCGAAGACGTTCTCGACGAGGACGGTACCGGCCAGCAACGAGGTCAAGATCAGCCCGCTGACGGTCAGGGTCGGCGTCAGGACGTTCGGCAGGGCGTGCCGGAGGTAGACCACCCGCGCGGGCAGGCGCTTGGCCCGCGCCGTCCGCATGTAGTCGGCCTGGAGGACGCGATGGGTCTCCGCCCTGACGATCCGGGCCAAGTAGGCGATCGGTGCCACGGCCAACGCGGTCACCGGGAGCACGAACGACGAGGCGTTGGACATGCCGGCGACCGGGAACACCTCGAACGTCACGGCGAACAGGAAGACCAAGCCGACCGAGAGCAGGTAGTCCGGCACCGAGAGGGCCAGACCGGTCACACCCCCGAAAGCCAGGTGCAGCCGACGTCCGCGGCCCTCGCGCGTGGCAACGCCGAGGAGCATCCCCAGCGGGATGGCGACGACGATCACGACCACGAAGGCGACCAGCCCGAGCTTGATGGTCGCCGGAACCAGCTGGACCATGATGTCGCGGACCGGGGTCTGGGTGTTGAGCGAGGTCCCGAGGTCCAGGTGGGCGAGGTGGCGGAGATACTCCAGGTACTGCTTCCACAACGGGTCGTCCAGCCCCAGCTGATGTCGGGTCGAGCGGACCACGGCGGGTGACGCCTGCAGACCCAACGCCGTGCGCACCGGATCACCGGGCAGCGCGTGGACCATCGCGAACGACGCGGTGACCACCACGGCGACGGAGACGACGAACCTGACGAGTCTGCGGACCAGGAAGCTCAGCCATGGATGGCCGGCCCAGAACGCCTTCACTCCTCGACTCCTCGTCTCCGTCTGCCGTTGGTACGGACTAGCCGAGCACCCGCAGGGAGGTCGGCTGGAGGACGCGCGCCTGGACGTCGAACTTCGCGCCGTTGCCCCAGTAGAGGTAAGGCTCCACCGAGAGCGGCGTGATGTCGGAGTCCTTGATCAACGAGCTCTCGCCCTTGTTCCAGTCGTCACAGCCGGCGGTGCCCGCCTTGCCCGAGGCCGCGGCCACGGACTGGTCGTACACCTTGTTATTCATCGCACCGTAGTTGATGCCCGCGGTGGGCACCGGGCCGGAGAAGAACGGCACCAGCGTCGCCGGGTTGCTCACGCCCAAGCCGATCAGAGTCGCGCCCCACGTGCCCTTGCCGCCGAAGACGACCGCCGACTGCTGCTCGAACGTCTGACCGTTGAGAGTCACCTTGACGCCCAGGGCCTTCCACTTGCTCTGGATGTACTCGGCCGTGGCCGCGTCCGCCGGCGTCTCGTTGTTGTAGACGAACGACACGGCGAGCGGCTGGCCGTCCTTGGTCCTGACGCCGCCGCTACCCATGGCCCAGCCTGCCTGGTCGAGCATCTGCCCGGCCTTTGCGGTGTCGAACGCCGGCTTGTTGCCGGTGACCGTGTCGCCGGCACAGATCTTGGGGTCGGTGAGCAGGCCGTTCGCCGGGGTGCCGAGACCACCGGTGGAGACCTTGGCCAGGTCGGCCGTGTCGAGGTCGGCCACCAGCGCCTGTCGGACGGCGACGTCGGACGTCGCTTGCCCGGCGGCCTGGTTGAACGTCAGCTCGAGGCCGATGATGCTGCCGCCGGAGCTGAAGGTGTGGGTCGCCTGCAGGCGCTTGGTGTCCGGGCCGGACAGCTGGGCGACGTTCACCTGCTTGCTGAGCAGGAGGTTGGTCGTCGTCGCGGAGCTCTTGACGAGCTTGAAGATGACCTTCGAGGGCAGTCCCGCGGTGGCGGTGGTGGCGCCGTTCGGTCCCCACGTGTAGCCCTTGCGCAGGGCGTACTCGTAGGAGTCTCCGGGGAGCACCTTGTCGAGCACGAAGGGGCCGGAGCCGACACTGGAGGTCTTCATCGAGCCACGGTCGCCGATCGCCGACGAGCACACCAGCGGCAGCTCGGCGAGGTTCTGCATGAAGAACGGGGCGCCGGACTTCAGGGTCACGGCGACGGTTCCGGCTGCGTTGTCGGCCTTGGCCGTGGTGCCGTCCGGGACGGCGACCCCGTTCATCCCGGAGCCGTTCTTGGAGTTGCCCACGTAGTTGATGTTGGCGGCGACGGTCTTGGCGTCCATCGGGCTACCGTCCGAGCAGGTGACGCCCTTGCGGACGGTGAGGGTGTACGACGTGCCGGTGCCGGTCCACTTCGAGACCACCTGCGGCGCGAGCTGCCCGCTGTTCAGCAACGTGACCGGGGTGTCGTAGGCGAACACGCTCATCAAGAGGTTCACGCCGTTGACCGAGCGCTGGGGATCCAGCGAGCCGGGGTCACTGGCGATGGCGATGGTCATGGTGCCACCGCTGACGACCTTGTCGTCGCCGCTGCCACCGCCCCCGCCGTTGGAGCATCCCGTGAGCGCGAGTGTGGCACCGAGGGCAAGAGCCGAGACCTGGGCGATGCGGATCCGGACCATAGTGTGAGGCTTCCTGTGCGACTTCCGGGCGAACCTCGTCGTGCACCCGTGATGTGGACCACGATTGAAGCCACTCGTGAGTGCAACATCTTGTCTGGTGGCACAAACGACCTGCGACGCGATGGTGGTCGAAGCCAAGGCACGAGCGGCCGCCGTCCCTAGATTGAGATCGCCAGCCTTCGGGATCAAGATGGCTCGGGACGTGCGCGTGCCGATCGGCAGGGGAGCCTACGTGGAGCTCACGGACGTCGCGCGTGAGTTCCAGGCCTTCCGCTGCGGCCTGGAGCCCTCGTGGGCGCACCTCATCGGCGAGTACGAGTACGCCGACCGGTTCGAGGACGTGAGCGCCGCCGGCGAGGCCGACGCCTGCGAGTCCGCCGACCGGTTCGCCGCCCTCGCAGAAAGCCAGGCTGACTCCGATCCCGAGCACGAGCTGAGCTGGCGGGTCATGCACTGGGAGGCGACGAGCCGGCGCGCGGTGCTCGGCCTCGGGCTCGCCGAGCTCCAGGTCGACCCGCTCTTCGGCCCCCTGGCGAGCCTGCCCGTCGAGCTGGCGAACCAGGCCCTTCCGACCAGCGCCGTCGCGGCTCGGCTCCCCGTGAAGTACGCCGCCATCGCCCGGCACGTCCGCGACCGGGTCGACCGGCTCCATGACGGCCTGGCTCGTGGTCGGGTGCCGGTCGGCTTCGCCGTGGCCGGCGAGATCGCGCTGGTGGAGCGATGGCTGGCCACCCCTCCCCACGAGGACCCGATGCTCGCGCTGCCCCCGACGTCCACCGACACCGACCGGGCCCGGCTGCTCGACGAGCTGACGACCGTGCTGGGCGACCAGGTCCGGCCTGCACTCGTGGCCTACCTCGACTGCCTGAGAGCCGAGCTCGCGCCGGCCGCCAGGTCCGACGCCCACTGCGGACTCTCCTGGGTCGAGGGCGGCGACGAGGCCTACGCCGCGCTCGCTCGATTCCACACCTCGACCGACGTCGAGGCCGACGAGGCACATCGGATCGGCCTCGAGCACGTGGCGGCGCTCGAGGAGGAGTACGCCGAGCTCGGCCAGGCCGCCCTCGGCATCTGCGATCCGGGCGAGGTCCGACGATCGCTTCGAGACGACCCGACTCTGCACTTCGACACGGTCGAGGAGGTCCTCGCCGCCGCCCGTACGGCACTCGCCCGGGCCACGTCGGCGACCGGCCCTTGGTTCGGTCGGGTTCCGGCAGTCGACTGCACGGTCGAGGCGGCGACCAGCGGCTCGCTCGCCTATTACTTCCGGCCGCCGCGCGACGGCAGCCGTGGGGGCATCTGCTTCGTCAACGTCTCGCACGCTCCGGCCTGGGCCCGCTACGAGATCGAGGCCCTCATGTACCACGAGGGCGTCCCGGGGCATCACCTCCAGATCGGTCTGACCGGGGAGCTCGACCACCTGCCGGAGTTCCGGCGGACGGGTCGGATCACCGGCTTCTCCGAGGGTTGGGGTCTGTACGCCGAGCGGCTGGCCGACGAGATGGGCCTCTACTCGGCTCCTCTCGACCGGCTGGGGATGCTGACCTTCGACTCGCTACGCGCCTGCCGACTCGTGGTGGACACCGGGATCCACGCCCAGGGCTGGAGCCGCGACCGGGCTCGCACGTTCCTCGCCGAGCACTCGCCTCTGAGCCCGGAGCACGTGGCCGCCGAGGTCGACCGCTACGTCGTGACGCCGGGCCAGGCCCTGGCCTATCTCGTCGGGCGGCGTGAGCTGCTCCGGGTCCGGGCCGAGGCGGAGGCGCGGCTCGGCCCGACGTTCGACCTGGCGCGCTTCCACGACGCGCTCCTGTCAGAGGGGCAGCTGCCGCTGTCGCTCGTCGACGCGCAGGTACGCCGGGCCTACGGCTGACTGCTCGCGTGGGTCAACCTGCGTAGAGCGAAGGGATCCGCCGGTGCCAGCCGGTCACCGCTTGGACGAGCTCGGCCGCGGCCAGGAGATCGCCGTCGCCACCGGCCGGCCCCACGAGCTGGACGCCGACGGGCAGGTTCGCGGCCTCCGTCGGCAGGACCACCACGGGCAGCCCGGTCAGCGACCAGCAGCCAGTCAGCCGGTTGATCTCGCGGCTGATCCGGGTCAGGTCGCCACCTGCGATGGGCGGCGCGACGAACGGCGTCGCCGGCATCAACAGCACGTCCTGCGTCGTCCAGAAGTCGTCCACCCTGGCCCGCCACGCGTCGCGCACGTCGCAGGCCGCGTCCACCTCGTCGGGGGTGACGTCGCGGCCGACCCGCATCCGCTCCCGGATCCCGTCGCTGACGCGCGGGTCGTCCCAGAAGCCGTGCAGCTGCCGGACCGCCTCGGAGTTCTGGAGGACCGCCATCGCCCGGTGAGCTGCCTCGACGTCACCCGTGTCGACCGCCGACAGCTCGGCGCCCTGGCCGCGAAGGAGCTCGATCATGCTGTCGAGACCTGCGGCGGTGGCGTCATCGAGGTCGTCGAGGAACCACGAGGTGGGGATGCCGACCCGCAGGCCGCGCAACGACGAGACCGTGCGCGGCAACGGTGGACCGCCTGCCATCACGTCGAGCAGCGCCCGCACCTCGAGCGCACTGCGCGCCAGCGGCCCGACGACGTCCAGGCTCGGGCTCAACGGCGTCACGCCCGCGGTCGGCACGAGGCCGTGCGTCGGACGGATCGTGGTGACACCGCAGAACGACGCCGGGTTGCGCAGCGAGCCACCGGTGTCGGTGCCGATCGCGGCGGTCGTGAGGCCGGCGGCCACCGCGACGGCGGAACCGCCACTGGAGCCGCCCGGGATCCGTTCGGGGTCCCACGGGTTGCGGCATGCGCCCCAGTACGGGTTCTGGGTGGTCGCGGCGAAGGACAGCTCCTCGAGGTTGGCCTTGGCCACGATCGACGCCCCCGCCGCGCGCAGCCGACGCACCACCTCGGCATCCGCCGTTGCCGGTCGTCTCCACGGTCCTCGCAGTCCGTCAGAGCGCACGGTGCCCGCGACGTCGGTGTTGTCCTTGACTGCGATCGTCCACCCCGACAGGGGACCCGCCGGTGGCGAGCCCGGGTCGGCGGCCTGGACGAGCGCGCCGAGCGTGCGGTTCAGCTCGCTGTCGAGCAGCGCGCTCACGGGTCCGCGCGCTCCTCGTGGGCACCGAAGGCGCTCTGCTCGTGGGCACCAAAGGCGCCGGCCTCAGCCAGCCGGGCGATCTCCTCCGGCTCCAGCGCGAGGAGCCCGGTGAGCAGCTGGTCGCGGTGCTCGTCGAGGCGCGGGGCCCGGGTCGGCGTCGGCGCCGGCCACCACGCGCGACCGGAGGTGCGGACGTGTCGCACCTGGTCCCACTCGGGGTGGTCGGTGCTCACCACGAGGTCACGTTCGACGGCCTGGCCGTCGGCGAAGGCGCTGGCCATGTCGTTGACAGGTCCGCACGGCACGCCGACCGCGCTCAGCTGCGCGACCCACGAGTCGGTGGTCTTCTCGCTCAGTGCGTCGTCGAGCTCCCGGTCCAGCGCCAGGTGGTTGCGCTGACGCGCCTCCAAGGTGGCGAACCGCACGTCGTCCGCCAGGTCCGGCCGACCGATCTCGTGGGCGAGCCGTTCGAAGAACTTCGGCTTCACACACGCCAGCATCAGCCATCCGTCGGCCGTCGGATAGGCCCCGAAGGGGACCACGGACGGATGCGCCGAGCGCGCCTTGCGCGGCGTCTCGTGTCCGGTGGTCAGGAACCAGGTGGCCGGGTACGACAGCATCGACATGGCGGTGTCGAAGAGGCTCAGGTCGCACTCGCCACCGACGCCGTCGCGACGCGCCACGTGGACGCCGGCCAGCAGGGTCATCGCCGCCACGACGCCGCCGCAGTAGTCGACGAGTGAGAGCCCCGACTTGGTGGGCGGGCCGTCAGGATCGCCGGTCAGCGCCATCCACCCGGCGAGGCCCTGTACGACGTAGTCGTAGGCCGGCTCGCTGCGGCGCGGCCCGGTCATCCCGTAGCCGGACAGGGAGCAGACGACCAGCCTGGGGTTGAGGTGGGCGAGGTCCTGGTACCGGAGACCGAGCTTGTCCGGGACGTCGCCCCGCACGTTGTAGAGCAGCGCGTCGGCCTCGGCCACCAGACGGTGCAGCACGCTCATGCCGGCCGCCGTCCCGAGGTCGAGGCTGATGCTCAGCTTGTTGCGGTTGAAGCTCTGGAAGAACAGGCTGTCGTCGCCCTCGGCGTACGGCGGAACGTGCCGGCCGATGTCACCTGCGGTCCGCGCGTCCTCGACCTTGATCACCTCGGCCCCGAGCTCGGCCAGGTGCAGCGAGCCGAAGGGCCCGGCGCCGTACTGCTCCACGGCGACGATTCGCAGGTCGGCGAGTCCGGCGATCGTCATGCCCGGTCCCGGACCGAGGCGAGGGCGAGCGTCCGGATCATCTCGTTGCGGGTGACCATGACCGCCTCGTCCACGCCCATGCCGGGCCGGGCGAGGACGACGTCGGCACCGGCGCCCATCGCAACGTGCACGGCGGTGCGCGCGGACTGCTCGGTCTCGGCGCACGACCCCCCGCAGTAGGCGCCGACGCCGGCCGCACGACAGGCCAGGATGGCGCGGATCGAGGCGTCGATCGCCCCGACGTCCGGCATCTTCACCTGCAGCATGTCGGCGGCCTCGGCCTCGAGGAACGCCACCACGTCGTCGTAGGTGTTGCACCACTCGTCGGCCACGAGCGTGACGGCAGCCGACAGCGCGCGCAGCCGCTGCCGGAGATCGGCCAGCGCCTCGAGCTGGGCCGCGCGCGAGGGCGCGTTGACGGGCTGCTCGATCCGCAGGGTGAACGGCGCAGCCATGTCCGCGAGCCGGGCCAGGAGGTCGGCCACCTCGCCGAGCCCCGGGAAGACGTCGCCGAGGGTGCCGTAGCAATCGAAGTGGAGGATCGGGGCGTAGCCGTCGTCGTCGCGGAAGGCCAGCACCCGATCACGCACCCACGCGACGTACTCGAGAAGCCGCCCGCCGTCGGCGCCGACCAGGTCGACGTGGTTGACCAGACCGTGCGGGAGGCTGTCGACGCGTCGCAGGATCATCCGGTCGACCGCGTCGTAGCGGCTCTCGCCGCACTGCGCCAGCAGGTCGACCGCCTGTGGCCGGGCACCGCTCTGGTACTCCTCGGCGATGACCTCGGCCATGCTGGTCCTGGCGGCGTACGCCGCCCCCTCGAGCAGCGCCTGGCTCACGCCGTAGGCGACCGCGCGCGGGCACTCGAGCAGGTCCAGGGCCGCTGAGGTGTCCCGGAACGAGTCGATCGGACCTCCAGCCAGGGCATCGTTCAGCGGACCCTCCCAGCGCGCCGCAGCAGCGTCGGCGTTCAGCACCGGCTCGCGCCCCGAGCCGCCGGCGTACTGCACGGAGACGCCACCGCCGCTGACCACGTGCCCGTCCTCCAGGAGCAGGAGCACCTGGAGCGACTGGCTCGCCTGGCGGACCCGGCGGTAGCCGGTGGTGAGCGGCGTCCCGGTGTAGAAGTACCCGTCCCTCTTGGCTCCCGCCTTGATCGCGGCCTGGTCGTCGTTGCTGTGCGTGCCGAGACCGGGAACCGCGAGGACTCGCTCGACGCGCATCAGCCGACGTATCTCACGAGCCAGTCGACCACTCGCCTGTTGTAGTCGCGTCGGACGCTGGGCGGGCTGTTGAACAGGAAGGTGTGCGAGGCCTGCGGGTAGACGACCAGCTCGGTCGGTACGCCGAGCACGCGCAGGGCCGAGTGCCACTGGCGGGCCTGGCCCAGCGGGCACCGGACATCGTCGGCGCCATGGAGGAGCAGGGTGGGAGCGCGCACCTGCGTGACCGTGCTGATCGGCGACATCGCGGCGTACTCCTCGGGGTGCTCCCAGAACGATCCGCCCCACTCGGTCTCGGTGAGTCCGCGACGGTTGTCGCAGGTGCCGGCCGAGCTGACGAGATCGCAGATGACCCCACCCCCGACAGCGGCGGCGAAGCGGTCCGTGCGGCTGGTCAGGTAGCAGGTCATGAAGCCGCCATAGCTGAAGCCGGTGACGGCCATCCGCTCTGGATCGACCAGGCCGTCGGCGACGAGCTGGTCCAAGGGCTCGAGGAAGTCGGCGGTATCGGCGATCCCCCACCGACCCTCCAGCGACTGGGAGAACGCCTCCCCGTAGCCGTCGCTGCCACGCGAGTTCAGCAGCAGGACGACCCAGCCGCGGCTCACCAGCTCGTGGTGGTACAGGTGCACGCTCTCGGCGGCGCCGTTCCACGCGTTGTGCGGCCCGCCGTGGATGTCGAGCAGCACGGGCCGTGGTCCGGTCGCCGCGGGGTCGCGCATCACCCAGCCCTCGACGCGCCCACCGTCGGAGATCTCGAAAAGGCGCTTCTCGCGAGACGCGAGCACCAGGTCGCCCAGCGACCTCCGGTGATCGGTGAGCCGACGCGTGCTCCCCTCGGCCAGGTCATGGAGGTAGATCTCGCCGAAGCTGTCGGCGGAGCCGCCCATGAATGCCACCGAGCCACCCGCGACGGTGAGCGCGGAGACGTTGACACCGTCTTCGAGAGGCAGCGCAACGGCGTCTCCGCCCTCGCAGTCCATGACGTAGGGACGGACGTAGCCGCCCTCCCGGGTGCAGAAGAGGACCTGCTCTCCACCGGACAACAGCCGCGGGGTCGAGCCGGGGTAGCCCGGGGCGCCGTACATGACCTGGCGGTCGAGCTGCTCGGTCAGGTTCCGGGTGGGACCGTCCAGCTCGAGGCGGAGCAGCCCCGTGAAGCGTCCGGTCCCCTCCTCGTGGCCGCAGACCAGCAGCGCATCCTTGGCCGCCCAGACCAGCGGGCCGACCGTGCCGTCTGCGCTGCCGACGACCCGCTGGGTGAGCTCGGCCGCGGCGGGGTCGACGAGGTGGACCGCCGACGCGCGCGTGAGGTCGGCGTCGTCGCCGACGCCTGCGGTGAATGCGAGGAGCGTCCCGTCCGGGGACCAAGCGACGGAGGAGGCGCTCTGGTCCCCGAAGGTGATCTGCCGGACCTCGTTGGTGGCGAGATCAGCGACGTGGACCTGGCGGCGTGGCGAGGAGAGCCGTCCGTCGCCGTCGGCGTAGTAGTTGAGCCGCTGCGCGACGATCGGTCTTCCCCACGACCAGACCTGGACGTCGGGTTGCGCGGACGCCTCGGCCACGAAGGCCAGGCGCTCACCCGCCGGGTCGAAGAAGGCCATGCCGACGCCCGGCGCGTGGTCGGTCACCGGCGTTACGGAGCCGCTCTCGAGGTCGAGCAGGTGTAGTTGGGTGACACCCTCGACGGGACGCAGGAAGGCCAGACTGCGCCCGTCCGGCGACCACACCGGTGCGCTGTCGGCGGGTCCCTCGGTGAGCACCGAGTGCTCGCCGCTGGAGGTGCCGACCAGCCGCAGGGAGCGCACGACCCGGTCGGCGGCGAGGTCGTCGCGGCGCAGGACGTAGACCACTCGCGTGCCGTCGGGGCTCAGCGCCGGCTGTTCGGGCGCCTCGCAGAGCTCGAGGTCCTCCACGCCTACGTATCGACTCATGCTCGTCCTTCACGGCCGCTCGGTGTCGGGTATCCGATGCTGTCACCCCGCGCCCGGACCCGTTGGTGCCGTCGCACGAAACTCGGCCGGGCCGGTCTTGGTGCCCGACAAGCCGGACGCTCCCGGCGGGCCTGGCTTCAGTCGCGCAGGACCAAGCGCAACTGGAGCATCAAGGACAGGCGGACGTCGCGGTCGGCCAGGTCGAGCCCCGAGACCTCGCTCGCGCGCTTGAGCCGGTACCGGAAGGTGTTGGGGTGCACGTGCAGGGCCTCCGCGGCCGTGGTGTTGTCGCCGAAGTGGTCGAGCCACGCGCGGAGGGTCTCGACGAGCTCCGACCCGTGCTCCTCGTCGTGCTCCACGAGCCGGGCGAACGGCGGCGAGAGGGTCAGGCCCCGCTCGGAGACCAGGTCGGCCATCTCCATCATCAACAGCTCGAAGGCGTGCTCGGTCGTGGAGCAGACCCGGTCACCCACCTGGGTCGTGCGCGCCAGTCGCAGCGCCCGGTCGGAGTCCTCCTTCGACCTGGCCAGACCGGGGGGCTCCCCTGCGACCGAGCCGACTCCGACGACGGCCGCGGACCGCCGGCCGACCCGGGTCAGGAAGTCGCGAGCCATGCGGCGTACCCGCTCCGAGCCGTCGTCGATCCCTGACGCGAGAGGAACGACGCCGTACACGACGTCCCCGACCAACGCCGCCGACGCCCCCGGCTGTGACGAGCCGAGGTACATGTCCAGGGCGTCGGCCACCCGCTGCAGCTCCGCGGCGCGGTCGCTGGGGCTCCTGCTGGCAGCGTCCTCGTCGGGCAGCGCCAGCGCGAGGACGACCATCGGGCGGCGCGGGAGACCGAGCCTGGCCGCGACCTCGGCGGCGGCCGGTCCGCCGCCGAGGGCCTGGCTCATCAGGTCAGAGCGGAGTCGGCGCTCGACGTTCGCGTTGGCTCGATGGCTGAGCATGTGCACCGCCACGGAGTCCTGCAGGTCGCCGAACGCCTGCATCTTCTTGGGGGCCAAGGGCTCCGACACCGCGGCCCACACGGACCCGAGGATCTCGTCGCCGGCCCGGATCCCGAGCACCACGCGCGGCATCGTGTACCCCTCGTGGCCGCTCTCGGGCGGCTCGACGAACAGCGGCTCGTCGGTGCGGTACAGGTCGCGGAAGATGCCCCGCCCCTGCAGCTCCTGTGTCGCCCACGGCGTCACCTGACGATTGAGGATGGCTGCGATCCGAGACGGGTCGGCCTCCTCCTGGCGGATCGAGAACGCCAGGACCCGCGAGTCCCGGTCCTCGACCGTGACCGGCGCGTCGAGCACCTCCGCGATGGCGTTGGCCAAGGCGAACAGATCGCCCGACGGAACGCCGCCGAGCTGCGGCCCCGGAGACTGGGTCAGGACCCGTCCGCTGATCATCGGGGCAACGGTCGCCGCCACCTGCATCCACGAGGTCTCAGGCCGCAGGGTCAGCACCGGCACGGCGTGACTGCCGGGGTCATCGAGGTCAGCGGTGCCGTTCGGGTGAGCGGCGACCACATCCTCGCGTACGACGACAGCGCCGGACGCACGGCCGGCGATCTGCGCGCGCAGGGCCCGCAGCTCGTCCGGGCTACGGACGCCCACCGCCAGGACGAACGGGCGGGAGGGCCAGGGCGCGACGTCGGCCGTGTCGTGGATGACCAGCCCGTCGACCACGGCGGCCGTGTTCTGCCCGTCGAACGCCTCGTTCAGCAGGGTGTGCCCGGCGTCCTGCAGGACCTCGGCGACGGTCACCCCGGTGCTCCCGGCGGGAGGGTCATCCCGATGCATCTGTCGCATGCTAGGCGCCTGGGGGCGCACCTGCCTGTGCTGAGGCACAAGATCCGCCACATTTCTTGTGCGAACGCACCACGCACTTCTTGTGCGTCCGCACCATGGCTTCGTCAGGCGACCCCGAGCCACTCCGTGCTGACGGTGACCTCGTCGAGCCGGGCAGGGTCGGGTCTTGCGCCGATACCCGGGCCGGTCGGCACCGTGACCATCCCGTCCACCGGCTCCAACGGCACCGTGATGTCCTCGGCGTAGAAGCGCGACGAGCCGGAGACGTCCCCTGGGAGGGTCATCCCGGGCAGGGCGGCCAGCGCGGCGTTCGCCGCGCGGCCGAGACCGGTCTCGACCATGCCTCCGCACCAGACCGCCATCCCGGCCGCGCGGCACACGTCGTGCACGCGGCGGGCCTCGAGGTAGCCGCCGACCCGGCCGGCCTTGATGTTCACGACGCTGCAAGCGCCGAGCCGGATCGCGTCGATCGCCGCCCGTGCCGACGTGATCGACTCGTCCAGGCAGACCGGGGTGCGCAGGTGCCGTGCCAGCTCGGCATGGGCGAGCAGGGCCTCCTCGTCGAGCGGCTGCTCGATCAGGAGCAGGTCGAACTCGTCGAGCCGGCGCAGGTGGTTGACGTCCGCGAGCGAGTACGCCGTGTTGGCATCGACCTGGAGCGGCACGTCGCCGAACTCCTCCCGGATCGCCGCGACCGGCTCGAGGTCCCATCCGGGCTCGATCTTGAGCTTGATCCGGCGATAGCCCCCGTCGACGTAGGACCGGACCTCGTCGACCAGCGCCGGGATCGACGGGGCGATGCCGACCGAGACCCCGGCGGGCACGGCGTCGACCACCGCGCCCAGAGCCCGGCTGAGCGGCTGCTCGAGCGCACGCAGCTCGGCGTCCCAGACGGCCATCTCCAGCGCTGCCTTGGTCATCCGGTGTCCGGCGAACCGCCCGAGGATCGGGCCGAGCCGGTTCACGTCGAGCCGGTCGAGATCGGTCAGGGCCGGGACCAGATGGTCACGCAGCACGACCGACGAGCCCTCCAGGAACTCCGACGCGTAGAGCGGCTCGAGGGACGTGACGCACTCACCCCAGCCGTCTCCGTCTGCGGTGACGACCCGGAGCAGCAGAACGTCCTTGGTGTCGATCGACCCGAACGACGTGCGGAACGGGCGCACCAACGGCATCCGCACGCGGCGCAGCTCCACGCCCTCGATCACCGGCGGTCCACTGCTCATGCGCGTCGCTCCGTTCGTCGCCCGGGACCAGCCGGGGAACCGGCCCGGTCACTGCCAGCCATTGCACCCGTCTCCAAGCGAGCGCGTCCGGTGCCGGCCGACGAAGTCGTCGCGGCTCTGGTGTGCTGCGGCACAGGCCGTCCAGTCACCCGGCAGCGGTGAGCTGCTCCAGCGCGGACCGCAGGTGGGCGAGGGCGTCGGCGACCCACGGCAGTCGTGTCGGGTCGTCGGCCATCAACGCCCGGCCCCGCTGCTCGTCGTCCTCGCCGTAGATCATCGAGGTGGCGATTCGCAGGCACAGCCGGTCCCTGGAGTCGCCGAACGCGCTGCCGGGCAGCGTTGCGACGCCGTGCTCCTCCAGGAGCGCCCGGGCCAGGTCGTCCCCGGTCCGGATGCCGCGGGCATCGAGCCGGTCGCGCCGGGGCTCGAGGTCGGGATAGACGTAGAACGCAGCCCGCGGAGCCGCCACCCGCGCTCCTGCTCCGGTGAAGACCTCGGCGACCGCCCGGGCGACCTTCCCGTGCAGGACCCGGCTCGCCGCGACGTGCTCGGCAAGCTCGGGCGGCTCTTGCACGGCCCAGGCGGCCGCCTGCTGCACCGGCTGGGGGGCGGCGGACCAGATCTCGCTGGCCGCGGTCAGGACCCTGCCCCGCAGGGCCGCGAGCTCCTGCGGGAATCGGGCGAAGCCCATGCGCCAGCCGCCGACCGCCAGGCTCTTGCTGAGTCCGTACGTCGTGACGGTGCGCGCCGGCAGGACGGCCGCGGGCGTGGGCACGGCTGAGCCGTCGTGCACGAGGTCGCGGTAGATCTCGTCGGAGATCACGAGCAGGTCGTGACGGTCGGCGACGGCGCACAGGTCTTCGACCAGGTCGGCCGAGGCCACGGTGCCGGTCGGGTTGTCCGGCAGCGTGAGCAGCACCGCGGCAGCGGGTCGCCCCGCCTGGCGCATCCGGGTCGCGGTCTCGTCCACGAGCGCCGGGTCCGGCACCCCGCCCGCACCGGGACGGGTCGCCAGCTGGACGACCTCGCGGCCGAGCAGAAGGTGCTGGGCGGCATAGCTCACCCAGCTGGGTCGCGGCAGGAGGACCGGCCCGTCCAGGGCGCCGAACAGCGCATACAGCAGCGGCTTGGTCCCCGGCGCGCAGACGACGTCGTCGGGTCGGGTGGGCAGGCCGCGTCGCTCCCAGTAGCCCGCCACCGCCTCGCGCAGGACCGCGTCGCCCGCGACGGGGCCGTAGTCGCCGCGATGGGCGTGCGCGCGCAGCTGCGTGACGAGCGCGGGGTGCACGGGCACGCTCGCCTCTCCGAAGCCGAGGGCCACGGTGGCCAGACCCGCCGCTCGGCGGCGCGCGATCTCCTGGTTGATCGCCAGCGTGGGCGAGATCGTCATGACGTCGTATCCCCGGCCACCACGTCGCTCGTCTCGCTGCTCCGGGTCAGGGGGATGTTGGCGTAGGTCACCGCACCGCCGGTCGTGTCGAGGATCTCGCCGGTGGCCGACAGGAACCGGCCATCGCCGAGGGACTCGAGCTGGAGACTCAGCGGGTCGTCCCATGAGCCCGCGCGCGGCTGCTCGAGGACGGCGCCGCTCGCGGACTGCCGCAGCCGGTACCTCCCGATCGGCACGCCGTCGACGTGCGAGCGGTACTCCCCCAGCAGCGCGACCGGGAGCGTGGATGCGGGGACGCCGTCCACGTGCAGCTTGTAGCGGACCTCACCGGTTCGCCGCTCCAACAGGTAGCGGGTGCGGTCGTGCTGGTCGGGCAGCAGCCGGTGCCCCGGCACCTCCTCGTCGCGCAGCTCGACGAGGTCGCCGAGGCGGCCGAGGTAGCGACCGGCGGCGCTCGGGGGCAGGGGACTGGCGTCCGCCGGCACCTCGGAAGGTGGAGGAGCCTGCGTCACGCCGGACGCTCGTGCCAGTCGGAGGCAGAGCGCCTCGGCCAGGTCGTTCTGCACGTTGTGGTCGACCGAGCTGGTGAGCACCGCGCCCCCGAGCCCGAGCTCGGGCAGCCAGAAGACCTGGCAGAGGAAGCCGTAGCCGGCACCCCCGTGGTGGCGCACCTCGACGCCCGGCGCCCAGTGGTCGACGTACAGACAGAGCCCGTAGCCCTCGTCCTGCTCGGGCGATAGACGGGGGAACGCCGTGTGCTCGGCGTACAGGGTGGGGTCGAGAAGTGGCGCACCGTCGCTCAGGTGCAGCTGCAGCAGACGCAGCACGTCGCCGAGGCTGGTGTACAGCCCGCCCGCGGGGATCATCGGCACCCGGCGCGGCAGGTCCGCGCCGGCCTCGGCGAAGGCCTTCGAGTGACCGCGCGCGGCGTTCGGGTCGTCCTCGACGTCGTCGAAGTCAAACGTCGAGCGCGTCATGCCGAGCGGGTCGAACATCCGGGTGCGCAAGAAGTGCGCGAACGACGTCCCCGCGGCCTGCGCGAGCAGGTGGCCGGCGAGGTCGATGCCGAGGTTGGAGTACTCGTGATGGTGACCGACCGGGAACCGGAGCCAGGTGTCGCGGATGCTCGCGACGTGCTCGGCGAACGCGTGGGGTCGCACGTCGTAGTTGCCCCCGAGCGGTGCCTCGTGGGTGAAGCCCGCGGTGTGGGTCAGGAGATGCCGCAGGGTCATCAGCCGCTCCGGCCGCGACTCGAAGACGCTGCCGACGGTGAAGTCGGGGAGGTGGTCCAGGATCGGGGCGTCCAGGTCGACCAGGCCGTCGCGCACGCCGAGCAGGACGCCGGTCGCGGTCACCAGCTTCGACGTGGACTGCACGCTGAAGCGGGTGTCGAGGTCGACCGAGCGGTCGGACGGCCCGTCGGTCGTGCCGAGACCGCCGGCCCACAGCACGTCGCTCGCATCGCAGACACCGACGGCCAGGCCGGGGATGCCGTGCTGCGCACGCAGCTCTTCGGCCAGCGCCGGCAGCTCCTCCAGGACCTGGTCCAGGTCGCTCATGACGCCTCCTCGGCGTGGGTTCGGTCGTGGACGATCACGTGGTGCGCCGCGGCGTCGGTGACCCCCTCGGTCACGAACAGGACGATCGTCGAGCTCGGCCTGAGCAGCGATCCCGCGCGCGAGTCGAGACGCAGACGACGCAAGCCCGCGAGGCTCGCCGCGCCACTCTCACTGGCGTCCACTCCCGCTGCCGCCAGGTCGCGCACGGCCAGCTCGGCCTCGAGGTCGGTGACCCGCACCGCGGCCCGGACGCCGCGCTGCAGGTGCGGCCACGCGTCCCAGGAGACCTCGCCGCAGTTGAGCCCGGCCATGCCGGACGCGTGCGGTCCCGGCACGGTCACCCGGCGACCGGCGGCGAGCGACCGCCAGACGCAGTCGGCGGCGACCGGCTCTGCGGCCACGACCGAGCAGTGGTCGTCGCGCAGGTAGCGGACCGCCGCCGAGGCGAACGCGCCCACGCCCGCCGGCACCACCGCCACGTCGACGTGGTCCCTGCCGGCGGCCTCGGCGCTCTCGGTCAGGTCGGCGAGCTGCTCGCGGGTTTCGGCGAAGATCGTGGAGTAGCCCTCGACGACGGCGTCCGGGATGCGGGTGTACCCCTCCCAGGACGTGTCGGAGACCAGCAGGTCCGAGGTGCCGTCGGCCTGGGCCCGCTGCGATTCGCGTGCCGCCCACTCGACGGTGTCGTCGTACGTCGCTGGGACGACGACGACCTCGGCTCCCTCCCCGCGGATGGCCTCCACGCGCGCGGTCGCCATGTCCGACGGCACGAAGATCCGGCTGCGCAGGCCGAGCAGCCTGGCCATGTGGGCGACGGCCCGGCCGTGGTTGCCGTCGGTCGCGGTCGAGAGGCGCAGGCCGGTGGCGGCGGCCGAAGCGGTACGCAGCTCGTCGAAGGTCCGATACGGCGCGTCGCCGAGGTGGTCGGCGACCGCGACTGCCACGGCCCAGCTGGCGCCGACGACCTTGAAGGAGGGGAGGCCCAGCCGGTCGCGCTCGTGCTTGGCGTAGACCCGTCGTACCCCGGCCTCGGTCGACACCGAAGCCAGCTGCACCAGCGGGCTGGGGTGGAACCCGTCGATCGAACGGTGGAACGCCGCCACCCGGTCGAGCTCCGGTCCGGCTGCGGACTGCGGCTCCCAGGCCGGGTTCCACAGCACGTCCGGGTCGAAGTGCGTCATCGCGCGGTCCTCCTTCCATCGTCGACGCTCGTCTGCGCGAGGATCCGGCGGGCGCGCATGGTCACGGGCGCGTCGACCAGCTCGCCCCGGACGGTCGCGACGCCCGTGCCGTCGTCGGCGGCCAGAACCGTCCTCGCCCACTCGACGTCTGCGGCGGTGGGCGAGAACGCGTCGCGGATGACGGCCACGTGCAGGGGGTGCAAGGCGAGCTTCCCGCCGAAGCCGTCCCGGCGGGCGGCGACGGCGTCGGCCCGCACCGCCTCGGCATCGCGCAGCCCGGTCGACACCCCGGCCAGGGGGGCCTCGAGCCCGGCGGCTCGAGAGGCCAGCACCAGCCTGGCCTCGGCGACCCGGAGCACCGGCGAGTCTGGGCCGCAGTCCAGGTCCAGGGCGAGGTCGACGGATCCCAACGCCAGCCGCTCGAGGCCCGGAGCTCCCACGACCTGCGGCAACGCCTCGATGCCCGCGGCCGTCTCGACGAGGGCGACGATCGCGGTCTCCGGGCCGAGAGCGTCCCGCACGCGTTGCACGTCTCCCGGCCGCTCGACCTTCGGCACCACCACACCGCGCAGCCCGGAGCAGGCCCTGAGTGCGGCGAGGTCTTCGGCCTGGCGGGGGGTCGCGGGCGCGTTGACCCGGACCCAGGCCACCGCGTCGCCCGAGCTCAGCCACCGGACGACCTCCGCCCGGGCCTCGCCCTTGACAGCGGGAGCGACGGCGTCCTCCAGGTCCACCACGACCTGGTCGGCTCCGGTCGCCAGGGCCTTCTCGAACCGATCCGGTCGCGTGCCCGGCACGAACAGCCACACCGGCCCGCGCTCGATCTCGGTCACGCCGCCAGTCCCTCGAACGTCCAGTCGAGCACCGGTCTCCCGCCGTCGGCCACCACCTGCGATCGCACGGTGAGAAGGCCGACGCCCTCGGCCACGGGCCGGGACGCCACGATGCTCACCAGGCTGTGCAGGGTGTCTCCCTCGTGGACCGGACCCAGGTGGTCGCAACCCCGCCATCCGGTGACCGTGGCCAGGCGAGGCAGCGCCCGCGCCGCCTGGCCCAGGGCGATGCCGACCGTGTGCCCGCCGTACACGAGGCGCTCGGTCTCTCCCCGGTCATGGTGCACGGCAGCGATGTTCAGGGTCAGGCGGGCCAGCTCCGGCGCCCCGGAGACGACGTCCCCGGCGGCTAGGCGCAGCTCGGTGCCGACCGGCGGCGTCGGGCTGAACCTCGACAGCCGGGCGCTCAGGGCGCCCAGATCCCAGCCTTCGAGCCACGCGGGCGGCTGGGTGGTCGGAGCGTCATCCAACGGCGTGGGCTCCCGCCAGTCCGAGTCCGGAACGACGGCGCCCGCGTCGCGCCGCGCGACGAGGGCGCATCGTTCGAAGTCGAGCACGGTCCGGCCGTCCTGGTCGCAGGTGACGGTACGCAGGACGACCAGCCCACGCGGCGGACGGTCGGGCCGGTCCCCGGCCACCCGGCGTCCCCGCACCTCGGTGCTCGACGTGAGCGTGTCGCCCAGCGCCGGCGGCCGCCGCAGGGCCAGCCCTCGGTAGAAGAGATTCGCGACGACCTGACGAGTGGCGACGCTGGACTGCCCGATGGCGACGTCCCAGACCAGACCCGGGTGCGCGAGGCGGGATCCGGTCACCGCCTCCGAGAGGGTCGCGTCGAGGTACACAGGAAGCCGATCACCGAGGATGCTGCGGTGCACGGCCTGGGCTCCTTCGTCCAGCGTGATCGAAGGGGCAGTCAGCACCGTCCCTGGCACGAGGTCCTCGAGATAGGGACCGTCGACGATCACGACGTCACCGAACGAGACGCAGTACCGGACGCAGAACTCGACGCAGAACCGGACGCTGGGCGGGCCAGGAGGTAGCGGGCCAGGGTTCGCGCGCCGCGTCCGTTGGCACCCGCCGACCAGTACACGTCCTCACTGTGCCGCATCACCGTGAGACCCAGGTCGACGTGACCCCACGGGATCTCACCGGCGAAGCGCGAGAGGTAGAGCGCCGCAAGGATCCCGCCGTACGGCTGGGTCATGTCCGGGTCGAAGTTGCGCTGGTCGGCGACCGGCGACGCCAGCCCGTGTCGGTACGGCTCCCACAGCGGCATCGCCCAACCGCGCTCACCGCTGGCCGCCCCGGCCGCCAGCAGCTCGGCGACGACGTCGTCGCTGCCGAACCCGGCCCAGAGGTCGGGTCCGAGGCCGCTGCTGGAGGTGAGGGTCCCGATATCGACCAGCTGCAGCGGCGCCTGCGAGGCGGCGTACGACACGGCGTCGGCCAGCACCAGGCGACCCTCGCAGTCGGCGTCGGTGATCTCCGACGTACTGCCGTCGTGATGCGTGATCACGTCGCCGATGCGCAGTGCGTGCGGACCCGGAAGGTTCTCCGCGCAGGCCAGGTAGGCACGCACGGGGACGTCGGGTGCCAGCCGGGCCGTGGCCATGACGGCGCCCAAGACTGCAGCCGCGGCGGACATGTCGGCCTTCATCGTGAGCATCCCGCTGGTCGGCTTCAGGGAGAGACCACCGGCGTCGAAGGTGATCCCCTTGCCCACCAGGGCGACGTGCGGCTGGTCGGTCGGTCCGGAGCGCAGCTCCACGAGCACGGGCGGGTTCACGCTGCTGCGCCCGACACCGACGAGCCCGCCGAAGCCGAGGCGCTCCAGCTTGGTCTGCGCGTGGACCTGGACCTCGAACCCGTATCGATCACCTAGCTCGGCGCAGGCGCGCGCGAGTCGTTGGGGACCGAGGTGGCTCGAGGGCGTGTCCACGAGGACCCGCGCGATGTTGGCCGCGTGTCCGAGGATCTCGCCACGGCGCACGGCGTCCGCGAGCTCGTCGGGCACGACGACGCTGACGGACCCGCTTGCGGTGGATCCGAGTCGATCCCACTCGGGGCCGTCGAGTCCGGCGACGCCGGGGAAGTCGTAGCCGCCGAGAACTAGGCCCTCGGCCACGCCTTCGACGTACTCCGCCGCCTTTCGACTCTGAGCCAGTGGTGGTAGGACGGCGACCGTCCGGTCCCGACGGCAGGCGCGGCCGGCCGCCATCGCGTAGGCGCGGACGTCGTCCACGGTGTCGGCCGCGGCACGGACGACCACGACCTCCAGTCCCTCCGGAAGCGCGAGCCTGGCCGAGGCGCCCGCCTCCGTGAGGCGGATAGCAGCGACGGCTTCCTCGACAGCCCGCACGTCTTCGACCAGCCCGATGAGCCTGCTGCGGAGTGCGTCGGGCGGCGCACCGGCCACGACCAACGGGACCACAAGCGTGTCGGGCCGCTCGACGCGGCCCGAGCCTGTCGCCACGATCTCCACGGTGCTCCTCGTTCGCCGGATGTCTCGAACCTAGGTGGCCGTGCGCGTGGTGCGACGGTGCGAATCACTCAGGCGGGGGTGGTCTTTTGATGCGACTCCACAAGCAGTGCGCGCATGGTGCCTGACACGTTGGCGCTCCCAGTTGTTGTGGAGGACGTCTCATGCAAGGAGCCACCGTGGCACCCGGCGAGCGCCGGCTCACGGTCGACCGAGCCCGGGAGCTGATGGACGAGCTCGTGGGGGTGGCTGGGGAGCTGGTCGCCTGCGAGTCGCCCTCCGACGATCTGGCGGCGGTGGCTGCCAGCGCGACCTCGGTGGCCGCAGTGGGCGAGCGGCTGCTGGGCGCTGCAGCCGAGCTGCGGATCGTCGACGGCTGCTCACACCTCGTATGGCGGCTCGGCACCGCACGACCAAGAATCCTGATCCTCGCGCACCACGACACGGTGTGGCCGCTCGGATCGCTGCGCGAGCTGCCCTTCGCCGTGGACGAGACGTTGCGCGGCCCCGGCTCCCTGGACATGAAGACCGGCCTGGCGATGGCCTTCCTCGCCGTGCGCTGCCTGGTCGACCGCACCGGCATCCGCATCGTGGTCACCGGCGACGAGGAGATCGGCTCCCCGACCTCCCGCGACCTGATCGAGGACGAGGCCCGTGGCTGCGACGCGGTCCTCGTGCTGGAGGCCGGTGCCGACTCGGGCGCCGTGAAGACCGCGCGCAAGGGCCGCGCGGCGTACGAGCTCACGGTCGCGGGACGCGCCGCCCACGCCGGGCTCGAGCCGGAGTCGGGCGCCAACGCGCTTGTCGCGCTCGCCGAGCTGGTGCTCGACCTCGTCGCCCTCGCGGACCCGGGCGCCGGCACGACCGTGACGCCCACCCGTGCCGACGCAGGTACGACCGGCAACACCGTCCCGGAGGCTGCCCGGCTCGTGGTCGACGTGCGGGCCGCAAACCACGCCGAGCTGGTGCGCGTGGACGCAGCCGTCCGCGCGCTCTACCCCCGAGTCGAAGGGACCTCGGTGTCGGTCTCCGGCGGGATCGACCGGCCACCCCTCCAGGAGAGCTCGTCGGCCGCGCTGTTCGAGCGAGCGCGTGGCATCGCGGACCAGCTCGGCATCGGTCCGCTGCGCGGCGAGGCGGTCGGCGGGGGATCGGACGGAAATCTCACCGCTGCACTCGGCCTCCCGACCCTCGACGGGCTCGGGGCCGTGGGCGGCGGGGCGCACGCACGGCATGAGCACGTCGATCTGGCCGCGCTGCCGGGCCGGCTGGCCCTGCTCACGTCGCTGCTGGCGGAGTTGACCGGGTCCTCCGTCGCGTCGCTCCCCGCTTCGCTCGCGGACGGGACGCTTCGATGAGTCTCAACCCGAGGCCCGACACGGCGACCCGTGGCAGTGCGGTCGTCGACATCCGCGAGCTGACCCGGCTCGACGACCTCGAGTCCGCCAGCGCTCTGCTGGGGCAGGTGTGGGACCGGGCCCCTGACGCGCGCCAGGTGACGACGTCCCTGCTGCGCGCCTTCACCATGACCGGGCACTACGTCGCGGGAGCCTTCGTCGGGACCGACATGGTCGGTGCAGCCGTCGGGTTCGCCGCCCTGGACGGGCGGTCGCTGCACAGCCACATCGCAGGCGTGGTCCGGTCCAGCCAGGCCCGCAGCGTGGGCTATCAGCTCAAGCAGCACCAGCGCCGGTGGGCGATCGACCACGGCATCGATTCCGTGACCTGGACCTTCGACCCGCTCGTGCGACGCAACGCCTACTTCAACCTGGTCAAGCTCGGTGCCCGGGCGACGTCGTACCTCGCGAACTTCTACGGGGACATGCACGACGGGCTCAACAACGGCGAGGAGAGCGACCGGTTGCTCGTCGAGTGGGACGTCACCCACCCGCAGCCGGTGCCGGTCGTGCCGGACCTGTCGCGTGAGCTGGTCGTCCTCGACGCTACCGGCCGACCGTCGTCCCGGCCGTGGTCCGGTGGCCCCGCCCTCGTCTCGCTGCCCGCAGACATCGAAGCGATCCGCGCTGCGGACGAAGGACTCGCCCGCGCTTGGCGAACCTGCATCCGCGGCGTCCTCAGCGGCTGCTTGGCCGACGGCGGCTACGTCGCGGGCTTCGATCGCGACCGCGGCTACCTGATGGACTCGCGGCGTTGAGTCCCATGTCTTCGTCGTCCGACCACATCACCGGCACGGTCTCCGACGACGTGGTCGAGCTTTGCTCGCAGCTGATCGCGATCGACACCAGCAACTACGGCCGCGTCGGCAGCCGCGGCGAACGGGTGGCGGCCGACCACATCGACGCCCTGCTCCGGGCCTGCGGCTACGAGCCGACGCTGCTGGAGTCCGAGCCGACACGGGCCAACCTGGTGCTGCGGATCGCGGGCGCCGACCCAGACCTCCCGGCGCTCCTGGTCCACGGCCACCTGGACGTCGTGCCGGCGGCGGAGGAGCAGTGGACTGTTCCGCCGTTCGCGGGCGTCGTCCAGGACGGCTACCTCTGGGGTCGCGGGGCGACCGACATGAAGGACATGGTCGCGATGATGCTGGCGGTCCTGGTCCGCTGGTCCCGGAACGGCGTACGCCCTCGCCGCGACGTCGTCTTCGCGTTCGTGGCCGACGAGGAGGAGGACGGTGCCCTCGGCGCCGAGTGGCTGGTACGCCACCACCCGAGTCTCTTCGCGAGGGTCGAGGCCGCGATCGGCGAGGCGGGCGGACGCGCCGTGCCGGTGTCGGCGCCCGACGGTCGTGAGGTCTGCTTCTATCCGGTGGCGATCGCCGAACGCGGCTCCCACCACCTGCGGCTGCGGGCGACCGGCACTGCGGGCCACGGCTCCCGGCCGAACTCGGACAACCCGGTTGACCGCCTTGTGCGGGCGCTGACCCGGGTCTCAGAGCACCGGTGGCCGCTGCACCTCACCACGGCACCGCACGCACTGCTGACGGTCGCTTCACGCGAGCTTGGTCTCGACGTCGACCCCGACGACGAGGCCTCGATCGAGCGGCTGCTGCCGGAGCTCGGAGAGCTGCGCGATTATGTCGAGGCGTCCCTGCGCTGCTCGACGAACCTCACCGTGCTCGAGGCCGGCTACAAGTGCAACGTCGTGCCGAGCGAGGCCTTCGCCGAGATCGACGTCCGGTCGCTGCCCGGCACCACGGACGACCTGCTCGCCGAGATCGATGAGCTGCTGGGCCCCGGGATCACCCGCTCATTCATCTCCGACCGTCCGGCCTTGGAGACGACGGACGACAGTGAGTGGTTCCGCGCCCTGGCGGCGGCCATCCGCCGTGCTGCGCCCGACGCCGTCGTCGTTCCCTTCTGCATGGGTGGCGGCACTGACGCCAAGCCTTTCGCCGAGCTCGGCATCGCCGGCTACGGATTCGCACCCCTCGGCCGCGACCCAGAGGGCCGGGTCGGCCAGGGCATGCACGGCGTCGACGAACGAGTTCCGGTCGCGTCTCTCCACGCCGGCCTGGAGATCTTGGCCGACTTCCTCCAGTCCGTGTGACCCCGGATCAACGGACCAAGCGACCACGAGGAACCGGAAGGTGGTTTCGAGACGGGCCCTCAGAGGGCCCTCCTCAGCCACCGACTGCCGGCCCCTGCTCAGCCACCGATAGCCGGCCCCTCCTCAACCTTCGCGCGAGGTCGCATCAGCGGATCACGCGGTAGGTGACCTTCTTGACCACCTTGTTCCCCGCCCTGTCCCGCGCCGTGACCTTGAACGAGTGCTTCCCGAGCTTGCGGGTATTGATCCGGCCGTGGTTGCGGACGGTCCCCTTGCAGCTCGCGATGCCCGAGAGCCGGTCGGTGCAGCTGTAGGAGGCCTTGGCCTTGGCGCCGCGGTGGTACTTCTTCTTCAGCTTCTTGAGCTTGACCTTCGGCTTGCCGTGGTCGAGGCGCACGACGGTCGAGGCGTGGGCGGTGTTGCCGGCCTGGTCGGTGCAGCTGGCCTGCACGGTGGTGGCGCCCTGGGTCGTGTCGGTGCTGGTCGTGGTGCAGGAGGAGGGGTCGATCCCGGACAGTGCGTCGGACCAGTTCCAGGCCACCGACGCCGAGGTGCCCGCGATCCAGCCGCTGCCGTTCGCCTGCGGCGTGACCTGCGGACCGGACGCCGGCGCGTCGCCGTCCAGCTTCACGTCGGCGCTGGCCTGGGTGGTGTTGCCGGCCAGGTCGGTACAGCTCGCGTGCTCGGTCGTCGTACCGCCCGTGTTGTCGGTACTGGACGTCGTACACGCGGCCGGGTCTGTCCCGGAGACGTCGTCGGACCAGTTCCAGGCGATCGTCGCCGAGTCGGCGCCGATCCATCCGCTGCTGTTGGCCTGCGGCGTCACCTGCGGATCGGCGACCGGGCCGGTGTTGTCCAGCCGTATGTCGACCGATGCCTGCCCGGTGTTCCCGTTCTGGTCGGTGCAGGACGCCTGCTCGGTGGTCACTCCCTGCGTGGTGTCGGTGCTCGTGGTCGTGCACGAGGCGGGGTTGACCCCGGAACCCGCATCGGTCCAATTCCAGGTGACGGTCGCCGACGTTCCGGAGATCCAGCCGTTCGCGTTGGGCTGGGGCGTCACCGTGGGGTCGGCCACGGGCGGTGCGGTGTCGACGTACGAGATCTGGACGTCGCCGTTGCCCGTGCGGACACCCTGGGTGATGACCGGGCTGGTGGCCGAGGCGATGACGTAGCTCGACCCGCCCCCTCCCCCGCCGGAGTTCAGGCCGACGGTCGCGCCGACGCAGCTGCCGCCGGTGCCTCCGCCGCCACCTCCGTTGTAGCCGCCGCCACCGCCGCCGGCACCCGAGGTGAGGAGGCCGCTGGCGCCTGCGCCTGCGCCGCCGACGCCCGCCTGACCGGCCGTTCCCGCCGTGCCGTCAGAGCCGACCGGGCACAGCGGGATCAACGACGCCAGCCCGGCCGCGCCGCCCGAGCCCGGGCCACCGGTGGTGCCGGGCCCGCCGGGTCCGCCTGCGCCGCCGGTCGCCGTACCTCCACCGATGGTGCCGCTGGCACCACCGGCGACGACCAGCGGGGATCCGCCGCCACCGCCGCCGGCCACGACCAGGGTCGCGGTACCCGTGTCGCGCACGAGGCTGGAGGCGCCGCCCCCGCCGAATCCGGAGAGCAGCGCGTTGGTGGTGTTGGCGCCGCCTGCCCCACCGCCGCCGAACCCGCCCGTGGCCGCCGACCCCGCGCCTCCGACGGAGATATCGAGGGTCTCGCCCGGGGTGACGGCGAGATGCGCGGTCACCGTGGCTCCCTGTCCACCGAGGAGTACGCCGCCGCCCTGCGCGCCGGAGACGGTCACGTCGATCGCGGTCACACCGACGGGCACTTGCCACGTGTGGGCGCCGACCGCAGCGAAGTCGACGACGGTCGGCACCGGCGCAGCCTCCGCGGGAGGTGCGACGGCCAACGCGCCCACACAGGCCACGCCGACCAGGATCGGAAGACGGCGTGAGGCTCGCCTCCCCGTTCCGCGAGCCTCACGCCGTACGTCTTGTGCCTGCGACCGATCTGTCACCGCGAAGTCCCTCCGAGACGGGATGGATGCTGCCCTGACCCTGAGACCTTAAGACAAAGTCAACACAGTCGTGTCAAGGAATTGACACACGATGACGACCCTTTGCCTACTTCTCCCCCCAAAGGGTGGGAATGCAAGCGGGCTCTCTACGCGGCGCAAGGTAAAGAATGCGCCGAGGGGGTTGATGACCTCGCCGGAACGATGCTTATCGTTGTCTTAACAGATGGCTATGTGGGGCACTTAGGCCACCGGTGGGGGCGTCCTCAGACGTGAGCGTCTTCCACGGTGAAGGGGCGGACGCTGGAGGGACCGGAACGACTGCCGTTCCACCCAGAACCGCCTCGGTCGGGGCCGCTATCAGGACGGCCCGGGCCACGGGTGCCGCCGGACGAACCCCCCCTTCTCCGGCGGCACCCATCTCCTTGGGCAGCCTGAAGAGTTCCGGACTCGCCAGCCGTCTGTACCGCGCCAACGGCATCACCGTTGCTCAGGCCACACTCAACCGCTCGTCGCGGGCGGGGCCATTTGTAGCTGCGCCGGCTCGCGGCGCTATGACGCACCCCTTAGCCCAACTCCGCCGTCAGTCGTTCGATCCGTCCCTCGATGAGGCGGTCTCGTCCGCCTAGCCAGGGAGCGGCGGCCTTGATCGCGTTGCCCGCAAGGTCGGGTGCTTCGGGCAGCGATTGAGCGGCGGCCAAGGCTGCTGCGGTGAAGAGGCGAAGAGCCCAACTCGATGGGACGTACGCGCGGGGGTCGTAGCGGTGGTCCTCGCCTGGAGACGCCAAGAGGCTGTCTAGTGTCGTGCGCACAGTCGCGAACTCCTCTGTCCACGCGGCGACTTGTGTGGCAGCTCTAGCGACACCGGCGACTATCTGTGGGTAGTGGCGCTCAAGGTCGGCCCTCAGGAACTGGTCGATCACCCCGTTTGGGGGTAGATGGCTTGAGGCGGTTCCCTTGATGAAGCTGGTGTACGCCACGTCGGCGGGGTCCTTCTCCTTGCCATGCATGATCCAGCCGACCCGCGGATGGACGACTCCCCAGCCCACGTGGCATACGACGCCTCGAGGACTCGCGGAGAGCCAAATCGCGTGCTGGAGACCCTGGGCGGGGCGCATCCATACCTGCCGCTGGCGAACGCGCCGGAACTCCGTTGGACGCAAGGGCTCGGTCATGGCCTCCCGGATGAATTCTGGTGGAAGAGCCATGCGCCCGATGCTGCCAGCCACCGCCCCTCGTGTCTGCTCACCCGGCGCTACGGTGTGCTGGGGCGAGGATGTAGGCGCTACCTCTCGGAGATGATGCTCGATATGGCCCACAGAATGGAGCAACTCGCTCATCGGCAAGATGAGTGCGACCGGAGCTGCACCGACTCGCGGCGTTACGACGCTCAGGGCCGGAGGGCGTTCGGAGCATCGCCGCTGCGCCAGCAGCGTCCTCCGAAGACCAGCTCGGTATGAGCCTCTGCTCACGTCGGGCGTCATTGCCGCGAAGACGTTCGCGCATCGAGGATGCAAGAGATATCGCTGGAATCCTCGACGGCACCAAGGAAATGTCGGAGTTGATAGATAGGTTTGTCGCATGCTTCGGAAGTTCTATTACTTGGACATCCCTACGCTCGACGGCTACCTGAGCGCACTGGAGGACGGCTTGCGATCCACCAGTTCGCGGACGAGCGGAAGGTCCGGTTCGATCGGAGGTCGGATCGATGTCAGGGTGGCGTCGGTCACTGGTGGTAGGGATGACCAGGCGAGTGAAACTAAAGAACTGGTTGACACCGCTGCCTCCAGGTTCGAGCGATTGCTCGCCTGCTGTGATACCAGCCCAGACGATGCGGGATGGATCGAGCTGCCGCAGCTTGAGGAACTCGCTGACGCCGGCCACGGCGCCTTGGTGAGTGCGGAGTGTGAACTCTATGTACCAGACGCGGTCAAGATGCTCTCACCTTCCGGGGAGGCAGCATCAGCCGTGGGACTCATGAAGGACCTCATGCCGTTGGCGGGAGACCTCGGGCTCGACCTCGACGGAATCCCCGACGCATCGCAATTGGGCGCGATGTCGAAGTTGTTGAACAACATGTCATCGGACCTCGTCGTCGTTGGAGAAGACGATTCAGACTGGAAGATCGCGGCCAGGCTCTCAGCACAACACATCCAGGACCAAGAGATCGACGGGTTCTTCCGGATCGTTGGCAAAGTTGCGTCGCGCTGGCCGGAGAATCGATGGAAGCCGCTGCTGGCTCTGCCGGGGGCTGGTCTGCTGCCAAGGAGGGAACGCAAGGCTCTGGAATCCGAAAGCGCCCTCGCCCGACGACGCCGATCAGTATCTGGAGGGCCCGGCTGTCATGCTGGACGTCCTAGCCATCTATCGATAAGCGATCGGGATCCTGTGCCATCTGAGACCCCGGAAGAGCGCTCAACTCCTCGAGGGCCAGCCAGCAGTGGCCAAGAAGGTGAGCCGCGCGGTGAAGAGACGAACGATGAGACTTCAGTCTCGCGATCGGTATTTGCCGGCAGGGAATATCCGTCGACCGATGCGAAGGACACAGTGGCGACCTCCGGAGCGGTTGATGCCGCTCTCGCGGACGCGGCGAGAAGTGTCGTGCGCAGCCCAGATGTGCGTTCGGCCATTGAGGCTGCAGCGCGAAGGAACATCACTGGTTTGGGCCTGACCGGGATCAGCGGGCTGGGGTCCTCGGCGATCACCGGGGCCGTTGATGCCGCTCTCGCGGACGCGGCGAGAAGTGTCGTGCGCAGCCCAGATGTGCGTTCGGCCATTGAGGCTGCAGCGCGAAGGAACATCACTGGTTTGGGCCTGACCGGGATCAGCGGGCTGGGGTCCTCGGCGATCACCGGGGCCGTTGATGCCGCTCTCGCGGACGCGGCGAGAAGTGTCGTGCGCAGCCCAGATGTGCGTTCGGCCATTGAGGCTGCAGCGCGAAGGAACATCACTGGTTTGGGCCTGACCGGGATCAGCGGGCTTGGGTCCTCGGCGATCACCGGGGCCGTTGATGCCGCTCTCGCGGACGCGGCGAGAAGTGTCGTGCGCAGCCCAGATGTGCGTTCGGCCATTGAGGCTGCAGCGCGAAGGAACATCACTGGTTTGGGCCTGACCGGGATCAGCGGGCTGGGGTCCTCGGCGATCACCGGGGCCGTTGATGCCGCTCTCGCGGACGCGGCGAAGCGAGCGGTACGAAGCCCCGAGATCAGTTCTGTGATCAGTCGGCAGCTCAACGGCGTACATCGTCAGCCTGGGCACTCAGGCCCGACCCAGCGCTCGCGCTGGTGCTGGCGCGGGAAGCCGGTCGTGAGCAGGCAAGCCCGGAGCCCAGCACGCGGTCGGACGCTGAGGCGCGCGTCGCAAGAACCTCTGTGCCCACTGAGGGGATCTTCTCGACTGAATATTCAGGTCCAGGAAGTTTCTTCGCTGCCCACGAAGTCGTCGTTGATTCCTTTGCAGCCCTGACGCGAGAAATTCAGGCTCTTGCGACTCGAAACCGCGACCTCACGTTCGTTTGGCGCGGCCAGCAGGATGCCACTTGGGGTCTCCACAGCAGCCTCTACCGACGACTGTTGGCTCACAACCAGGTGATGATCGATCCGGAACCAGACAACAGCAGCGCAAGACAGTCCTTTCCTGGGGAGGACGCCATGCTCGCTGCCGAGCTTGCGGTCTCGATGAAGCAGTCGAGTGGCGAATGTCGGATACGCCAGCACTCGAACTCTTCGCTCGCCTTCAGCATCACGGTGGCCCGACTCGTCTGCTCGATGTCACTCGCAATCCACTCATCGCCGACTTGGTTCGCTGTGGAGGCCGGCATCGCAGACGGTGCGGGATGCCCGACTCTTTGCCTTGGCTACTGGCCCAGTGGTCGACGGCGCGGACATCCAGGACGGTCAGCCCTTGATCAGCGAGGTACTCGCAGGAAGCCGTTACCCGTTTTGGACCTATGACTCGGATGAAGAGCGTGCAGCGGCAGCGTGGGGAACGGGTTCACGGCGCAGGATTTGGATCCCTCCCGCCTATGACGCGCGTATAGCCGCTCAGAACGCAGCCTTCCTCTTGGAGGGGGTACCGATGCTCACTCGAGAGACCCTGAGGTTGTTGCGCTCTGGACATGAAGGCAAGCACTGGAACGCTGTCGACGTGGCCGCTTCGATGTCGATTTGCGCCCGACCGACGCATCCCCACAAGCGCCCTCGGCCAACCACTACGAGGCTTGCGCCGCTGTTTAGCTTCCGCATCGCGCTCGAAGCGAAAGAGGAAATCCGCGACATGCTCGATCGAACGTATGGGTACACGGCAGCCTTGCTGTACCCAGACATTCAAGGAATGGTCACTCGGCTTCGGATGCAATCGGACTGGCTGGAAGTAGGGGTCAACTGACGGAGGTTTCATACAACTCGCGTCCATCTGGGCGGAGTGACGCCGCGTCATTCTGGGCGAAGGGGGCCACCCCGGCACGCTCGAGCCGAGGCCGACGTTGGGGGGACTTCAAGCTGAGGCCATTTCCCCCCGCAAGCGAGGAGCCGCTGGTTGGAGGCATGGGGCAGGACCACCCCGTCTCTCACAGCCGCAGCTCCGGTTCGGGCCGCTATCAGGACGGCCCGGACATGGGGCGCCGCCGGACATCCCCCCATCACCGTCCGGCGGCGCCCATCCCCCCGATGCAGGAGACGACGAGGCTGATGACGAGGCTGATGACAAGGCCGGCCACGCGATGACAGCCGACGACGCGGACGAGCGGTACGCGCATCACATGCAGGCTCGACTGATGGCCGTGAGGTCGCAGATCCAACACGCACAGGTGCAGGTCGACCCGGTCCACCCGGACATCGCCGAGCCTGGCCTCGGCTTCTGCCCCACCTGCGGGGTTGCCCCGCGCGCTCGACCAGCAGATTGAGCCGCTGGGTGCCAGACACCTCGCATCTCGACTCGACGAGGGCGAGTCCTAAGCCGTGACGTCCTGCGGAGGTGCCGTGGGCGGCTGCTCGCGCTCCTCGGCCCGCTCGGCGAAGAAGTACGCCGCCGTGGTGAAGACCAGGGCTCCGACGAGAAGCTGGGTCGTGTAGGTGAGGTTCATCAGCTCGCTGATCCGTTGCGACGGGTCCCGGTTCGCCAGCGCTGTGAGCATCAGGTAGCCACCCCAGCAGGCCAGGGCCGAGGAACCGACCGTGGCCATGGAGAGCGGAAGCCACACGGGAAGGGCACGAGCCGGGGGGAAGGCGATCAGCAGCAGTCCCGACAGGGCCACCACGGCGAGGATCACATAGGACGCCTCGAGAGCGTAGAAGTCACTGGTCCGGTCCGCGACCTGGGCCGCGGTGAGTCCGGCAGTGGACCCGGTAGCCCACGCGAGATGTGTCCCCGTCGGCACCAGGACGAGCGCGGACGCCATGAGCACCGCACCACGCTGCGTACGACGTACCGGACCCCGCTGGGCCGGCGCGGAGATCCGGCCCTGCCACAGATGCCCCCACCGCCGCCCGGCGTACAGAACGAAGAGCGCACCGAGGGCCAGTGCCTGGACGATGAAGCCGGAGTAGACGACGGCGAACACCCACTGGTGGAGGAACGGTCGATCAGCCGAGCCGCCGGCGGGCTTCGTGTTGCCCCCCAGCAGTCGCGCGGCCAGCTGAAGCGGGTAGCCGACCACGATCGGGCAGAGCAGTCCGGTGGCGGTCCACACCGGAAGGACGAGGAGCCAGGTGGGTATCCGCCGACCCCAGGGCCTGGTGAGCAACAGCGCCAGCACGACGACGATCGAGTCGAGCACGGCGCTGTCGATGCTGCCGACGACCATCCCCGATCGATGCTCGAGCAGCGTGCTGCCGGGAGGAATGCCCAGATGACTGCCGGCGGCCCAGGCGATCTTGAGCCCGAGGTACGGCGCGCACGCGGCGATCGCCAGGCCTCGTAGAGCTCGTGTGACCCGGGCAGCTGCCGGGGACGTCGGCTCCGTCGTTGCCGGCTCGGGTGCAGGGTCCGGCGACGGAACGGGCCGGGCGACGGAGGGGGTGGCGCTGTCGCCGACTCCCGTGCTCAGCACGGGATGCTCCGCGTGCGGGCTCGTGTCTGATCGACGCCCCGCACGGTCGTCGCTTGCGGACGGTGCCCACGACACGCCTGACGGGCCAGCCGCGAGCGGCGAGCCTCGGCGATGACCTCGTGCCGGTGCAGCTTGGCGACCTCGGTGATGAGTGCGAGTGCGATAGTCACGGCTCCTCCTGGTGCCGGGTAGGGACGGTCCTGCCCCGCCAGGCTGTCCGACCGAGACGCTCGACATCAGAGGGCGGACTCCCCCTTCCCGAGCCTCGCCCGAAGAGGGGTAGGAATGCCCCGAGTGGATCAGCGCCGAGCTCGGCGAAGTGGCGGTGCGCACAGATCAGAGGGAGGCTGGTCCGGTGGGACGCGGGGCTCGGGCGAGGATGGTCGCTCCATGACGGCGAGAGCCTCTCAGCGCACCGGCGGCTTCGCGCCCTCCTTGACCAGCCTGATCGGCCGTGACGAGGACGTCGCCACCACGATCCGGCTGCTCGAGCGCCACCGGCTGGTGACGGTGACCGGACCGGGCGGAGTGGGCAAGACGCGGGTGGCAGCCGAGGTCACCGAACGGCTGGCGGAGTCCTCGACAGGGCCGGTGTGGGTCGTCGAGCTGGCCGCGATCGAGGACCCGGGACAGGTTCCCTCGGTCGTCGCCGACTGCCTGGGCTGCCGACCCGGGCCGGATCGCTCCACGATGGAGGCGATCACGGCCGTGCTCGCGGGCGAGGCCGGGACCCTGGTGCTGGACAACTGCGAGCACCTCGTGGACGGCGTCCTCGAACTGTGCACCGCTCTTCTCGCGGGGAGCGACGACGTACGGATCCTGACCACCAGTCGCGAGCCCCTGGGGGTGGCCGGTGAGGCACGGCTACGTCTGCGTCCGCTCGAGACCCGAGGCCTCGAGCCCACCGGGCAGGTGGCCGACGGAGTACGCCTCTTCGCCGACCGGGCCCGGCTGGTCGACTCCCGGTTCCGGGTGACCGCTGACAACGCGCCGACCGTCACCACGATCGTGTCCCGCCTGGATGGTCTTCCCCTGGCCATCGAGCTGGCCGCTGCGCGCTGCGAGTCACTGGGACTGGCGGGGCTCCTCGACCAGCTGGACGAGCCACTGTCGGTGCTGACGTCGGGACCGCGCCGGGCACCGGCGCGACACCGGTCGCTGCGAGCCACCGTGGACTGGAGCCACCGGCTGCTCAGCCCAGGACAGCAGAAGGTCCTGCAGCAGCTGTCGGTGCTTCCCGGCGCCTTCACGCTGGACGCAGCCGCTGCCGTGGCGGGAAGCCAGGCGCGTGACGTCGTCCCGGACCTGGTGGAGTGCTCCCTCCTGGCTCCGCCCGCCGAGTCGGAGGACGGCCGGCTCAGGTACCTGATGCCCGAGGCCGTGGCGGCCTTCGCGCGCGAGCAGCTCGTGGCCCTCGACCTCGACCGCGAGACACGAGCAGCGATGGCCGACCACGCCATGTCAGTGGCCGAGAGCGCCTCGGCGTCGATCCGTCAGGCCGGACAGGAAGCCACCGCCGCCGTGTGGTGCGATCTGGAGGGGCCGCTCCTGCGCCAGTCCTTGACGTGGGCGACCCTGCACGACCCGCCGGTGGCACTGCGTACGGCGCGCGCGCTGGCGTCCTGGTTCCAGCTGCGGGGACGCGCCGAGACGGGATACCAGCTCCTCCGAGACGCCGTCGAGCAGTGTCCGGATCACGACGACGGCTGGCTGGCCGCCCACATCTGGCTGGGCCGCCTGGCGCACAGCATCGCCGACTGGCCCACGGCGCTCCACCACTTCGACACGGCCTGCGCTGCCTCCGCCGGGGCAGCCACGACGCTTCTGGCGGACGCTCTCTCCGGTCGGTCCGGCACCCACCGCAACCAGTCGCGGCTCAGCGCGGCGACCGCCGACGCCGAGCAAGCCCTGGAGCTCTCGCGGCAGCTGGACTACGCCGAGGGCCGCGCCTATGCACTGGTGCAGCTGAGCCTGGCCGCCAGCTACGACGGCGACCATCACGCCGCTACCCGGTGGGCGGAGCAGGCAGCCACGGTAGACCCCGAGCTCCTGCCCGATCGCGTCACTCGGAGGGTGGGGATCGCGATGACGATGGCCCGGGCCGAAGCCGGTCAGCTCGAGCTGGCGGGCCGCAGCTGTGCGGCGGGCCTCGCGTCGGCACGGCACGCCGGCGACGTCGACATGGAGGCCGACTTCCTGTACCTCACGACGCACCTGGCGCTGCAGTCCGAGCGCTACGACGAGGCGGGCGGACCGATCCGCGAGGCGGTGCGGTTGAGCCTCCGCTCCGGGGACCGCCTCCGTCTGCTGGACTGCCTGGACGACTGCGCCCACCTGTGCGCCGCGACGGGCCGTCCGGCCGACGCCGTGACGCTCTGGGTCGCACGCGTCGCCCTGGGGCAGCCCGACAACATGCCCGACCCGGGCCGCGCGCCAGACGTGCGAGACCACCGGATGCGCGAGGCACGGGCGACGCTCGCCCCCGATGACGCCGAGGCCGCCGAGCGACGTGGACATCGCCTGAGCCTGGCGACGGCCGCCGAGCTGGCCGTGCTCATGGCCGACGCCGCGCCCCGGCCCCGGGAGGGCACCCGTGCCGCGGACGGGCTGACGCCGCGTGAGCAGGAGCTGCTCACCCTGGTTGCGGGCGGGCGCACCGACGCCCAGATCGCCGCCGAGCTCTTCATCAGCATCCGCACGGTGCGCTCGCACCTGGACCGGATCCGGGACAAGACCGGCAGCCGCCGCCGAGCCGACCTCACCCGCCTGGCCCTGCAGCTCGGCCTGGTCTGAGACCGACCGCCACCGCTCGAGGTGCCCGGGGTAGGAGTGCCCCGCGGTCGGCTCGGCGAAGAGAGGTACATCGGCCGCTGTCCTGAGGCGGCTGGGGGGTCGCAGTCTTTCGGGACCGAATCACCACCCCAGTCAGGAGACCTCGCATGACCACCGACAACCAGCGACAGCCTCGCGACGACGAGAGCACCTCGCTCGGCTCACTCGGTCACCCTCACCTGTCCATCGCGGCCTCGGCCGACGGCACGTCCATCGGGTACCAGAGCCTCGGCTCCGGTCCCGATGCGATCCTCGTCGGCGGGGCACTGTCCTGCGGCGCCGACTACCTCCCACTCGCTCGGCTCCTCGGCGAGTCCCTGCGGATCCACGTGATGGACCGTCGTGGTCGGGGGGCCAGTGGTGCCCAGGGTCCGGCGTACGACATCGAGAGGGAGTGCCAGGACCTGCTCGCCGTCCAGCGACAGACCGGGGCGCGGGCGGTCTTCGGCCACAGCTACGGCGGGCTGGTGGCTCTCGAGACCGCCCGGCGTACGGACTCGTTCGAGCGGCTCGCGGTCTACGAGCCGGGCGTCTCCGTCGCGGGTTCGATGCCGGTGGGGTGGCTGGGCGAGTGCCGTCGCCGGCTCGATTCCGATGATCCGCGGGGCGCGTTCGCGGTGATGGCCCGGGGCGCCGGACACGCGCCGGCCTTCCTGACTCGAGCGCCGTTCGGCTTCGTGCGCGCACTCATGCACACGATGCCACGCGGCCAGTGGCGTCACCTGGAGGCCCTGTTGCCGACCGCGCTCGCCGAGAACGACCAGATCGCGCAGCTCGATGCCCCCGATGCAAGCCGCTTCGCCTCGATCAGCGCGCCGGTGCTCCTGCTGGGCGGGACAAAGAGTCCCGAGGCGATCACCCTCCCGGCGCTCCGCGCTCTGCACGACGCCCTTCCGGACTCACAACTGCGACTCGTCGAGGGTCTGGAGCACACGGCACCGACCCGGCGGGCGCCGAAGGCCCTCGCCGAACGGCTGACCGCCTTCCTGTCGTCGCCGTGAAGGCGGGCCGCAAGTCCGTCATGCCGGAGGCCCTTCGCCGCCACGCGCACGAAACAGGAGGCTGCGGCTGACGCGCATCTGCGCGCGCGTCAACGGGACCGTCACGACGAACCACAGAGCAAGGCAGATGACGCTGACCGGGATCACGGCGCACGATTGCCAGCAGGAGTGGAGCTCGCTCCATCGCCCGAACGGCTCCCGGAACACCGGTGGGGGCGCGATCGCGTACCAGAGCGGATAGCCGAGGTAGAACACGCCACCGAGCAGGAGACTGACCGAGCACGACGCCAGCACCCACCCCGCCAGGGACTGCCACGCCATCCAGGTGGCATCGCGCCAGGTGGCCGGGTCGGTCATCACGGTGAACGCTCGCGGAACCACTCCCGTGGGCTGGGACCGGTAGCCCGTCCTCAGCTCCCGACCGAGGTGCGTCGAGACCCAGGCTCGTTGAAAGTCGCAGCACCGGCGAACAAGGGCGGTCGCGGGGGACAGCAGAGGAAGGAGCACCGTCAGTGCGGCACCCACCACCACGACCATCCACGCGCAGAGCACGAGGCCGAGGACCGGGGACAGGACGACCATGCCTGCGTCACGGCGTGTGAGTCGCAGTCGAACTGCGACTGCGGTGCGCAGCTCAGGCCGCTCCCCGAATGCTGCCCGGGCAAGGTTCTCGTCAGTCGTCATCCCTTCATGCTCACGCCACGTGGCCGTGCGCGATGTAGGTAAGAGTGCCCCTTTCCCTCAGGCGCGGGCGACCACAGACTCGGACTGACAGACCAGCGATCGGCGTCGGGCCGCATCGGAATCGGATCAAGGATCGGTGACATGGCTGCGAAGGCTGTCTCTCTCGTCGAGGAGTTGTCGTCGTTCTCCGAGCACTGGTCACCTCAGGTGGTGGCGCGGATGAACGACTACGAGATCAAGGTCGTGAGGCTCCAGGAGAGTTCACCTGGCACAGCCACGCCGACACCGACGAGCTCTTCTTGGTGCTTGAAGGTGAGCTGTGCATCCAGCTGCGCGACGGCGACGTCACCGTCCACCCCGGCGAGCTCTACGTCGTACCGAAGGGCGTGCCACACTGCCCGCGCGCCGAGGGCGAGGTCCAGGCCATGCTGATCGAACCGCGCGGGGTGATCAACACCGGCGACGCGCCCGTGGGCTAGTACGTCACGGGTGGCGCGACGACCGCGTCGTTGCGGGCAGATCGCGCCAACGACTCGGCGATGAAGCCGTTGGCCTTCAGCTCCTCGACGAACACGCCGAGGAACCTCCGGGTGTCGTCCCGGCGCGTTCGACTCACGCCCAGGGCCTGGAAGATCTGCATGAACGGGGGCTCGACGACCCGGACCTGAGGATGCTCCTCTGCGTAGGCGTGGAGCGGCTCTCGAAGCCCCGCGGCGACGTCGAGCCCTTCGCTCACGAAGACCGCGATCCCGTCGTCACCCCTCACCACCGTGGCGTGCTGGAGGTGCCGCGTCAGGAAGAGGTCGTAGGCCGAACCTTCCTTGACCCCGATGCGGACGCCGGGTCGGTCGGCGTCCTCGATCGTGCGGATCGACGAAGAGTCGGCAACGGCGAAGCTGGCCTCGATGATCGCGTACGGCGCCGTGAAGGCGATCTCCTGCTCGCGGGCTGGATCGACCGCCAGGAAGCCGATGTCTGCGGCGTCACTGCTCAGCGCCTCGAAGGACTTGCGTGCGGCGTCGAAGCACAGCAGCTGCACAGGGGCGTCCAGGCGGGCGGCGAGCTCCCTCGCGATGTCGACGGTCACTCCTCTGGGCGCGTCCTGTGTTCCCTGAGCAAGGATCGGGTTCCCGAGATTGATCGACGCGCGCAACGTCCCTTGGTGTGTCAGGTCCTCTCGGACCCAACGAGCCATGTCTGTGCTCATCTCTCCCCTTCGCGTGACGTGGTGCCTCATCCGAGGTCCCATTCGGCACCTCCGAGAATGCAGTCGCTCATCAACGATGAACCCGGAGAGACGCACGGAACAGGAGGCATTTGCCCAACCCGAGAGTGGCCGGTGGGTAGGAATACCCCAATTGTCCGCCACCCTCTTGTTTCCAGCGAATGAATCTTGATCGGCGTGTGGTGGGCTGGTGAGATGCGCCGGTGCGACCCGATCTGAGACTGCCACCCAAGCTGACCCGCGGTGACCGCGTCGCCGTCCTCTCGCCGTCCTCCGCCGCTCCCGCGCAATTCCCCGGGGTTCACGATCTGGCCCTGCGTCGACTCCGGGAGGACTTCGACCTGGAGCCGGTCGAGTACCCCACCACGCGGCAGTGGGGCGCCACCCCGCAAGCGCGAGCGGACGACATCATGGCGGCGTTCGCCGACCCGCAGATCAAGGCCCTCCTGGCGACCATCGGTGGCGACGACCAGATCTCGGTCCTGCCCTACCTTGATCCGCACGTGGTGATCGAGAACCCCAAGACCTTCGTGGGCTACAGCGACAACACGAACCTGCTGAACTGGTGCTGGCAGCTCGGGCTCGCGGGGTATCACGGTGGATCCACCATGGTCCACGTGGGACGTGCAGGCGGAGTGCATCCGGTGTTCGCGACCTCACTCCGTGCCGCGCTCATGGACGGCGGAACCCTGACCCTGGGTCCGGTGGACACGTTCAGCGAGGACGAGGTGGACTGGTCCGATCCTGCGGCGCTCGAGGTCCCGGCACCGGTGCAGCCGAGTCCGGCCTGGGTCTGGCACCGACCGGATGAGGTCGTGACCGGACCGACGTGGGGCGGGCACCTCGGGACGCTCCACCACAACCTGGCGGCCAGCAGATGGATCCGGCCGGACGAGGACTACGACGGATGCGTGCTGATCCTGGAGACCTCGGAGGAGCTGCCCCACGCCGACGACGTCTTCGCCATGCTCCGCGATATCGGCGAGAGAGGCCTCCTCGCCCGGTTTCCGGCGGTGGTGTTCGCCCTGCCGAAGGCGGCGCACTTCGGACGTCCCGCTGATCTGCTGGTCAGGCAGAGATACCGACACGACCAATGCGAGGCCGTCGTGCGCGCTTTCGAGACCTACAGCCCTCGCTCCATGGTCGTCTTCGGCGTCGACGTCGGCCACACGGACCCGCAATGGGTGATCCCCTACGGCGGCCTGCTCACGATTGACGGGCCGGCCCGGAAGATCGTCGCGCACTACGCGTGACTCCCTGCATTTCCTGCACCGTCGCCGACAAGAGCGCCTCCCTGCGCCACGTCTTTCGTCATCGGAGATTCCGGAGTGTTGCAACGTCTCGGCTTCCCGGAGGTGGGCACCCATCGCAGGTTCGTGTGCACGCTCAGCCTGGACGCCTTGGGCACCGGCATCTGGATGCCCTTGTCCGTGCTCTACTTCCTGAAGCTCACGTCGCTCTCCCTCGTCGACGTCGGACTCGCCATGGCGGTTGCCAGTACAGCCGTGCTGCCCGCCGTGCCATGGCTCGGTGCGCTGGTCGACCGTCGTGGCCCGACCTGGGTGTTGCAGCTCGGGAATGCCGGGGC
Source organism: Nocardioides sp. (assembly GCA_049841015.1). GTDB lineage: Bacteria > Actinomycetota > Actinomycetes > Propionibacteriales > Nocardioidaceae > Nocardioides. The sequence continues at coordinate 139,203 of JASGIN010000008.1, read as the reverse complement.
AGCCGTGACGTTCGCGCTGTACCCCCTGGGCCACTCCCTGCCGGCCGTGACGACCCTGGTCTTCGCCTCATCGCTGTCGAACGCGGCGTTCCGGAGTGCGCTGACTCCCTACGTCGCACAGATGACACGCCCCGGAGAACGAGAGGTCTGGTTCGGCTTCCTGCAGGCCATGCGCAACGCGGGATACGGAGTGGGCGGGGCCCTCGCGGCCTTCGCCGCGACCATCGGATCAGACGCGGCGTACCAGACGGTCGTGCTCGCCAACGCCGCCTCGTATGTCGTTGCCTTCGGGCTGATGGCCGGCGGACGCCCCACCGACACGCCAGCACCCGCCCGCCGCTTCGCGCGCGGTCCGGTCGTCGCTCCGTGGCTGGCCTTTCGCGACCGTGCCTATCGCACCCTGACGATGGTGGACCTCTGCTTCGCGCTCACGCAGAAGACGTTCACCATCGCCATGCCCATCTACTTCGTGGAGAAGCTGGTGCTGCCCGGATGGGTTCCTGGCACCGCGTTCGTGCTGAACACCCTCATGATCGGCCTCGGGCAGGGGTGGGTGATCCAGGGCGTCACCGGCCTTCCTCGACGCCGAGTGATGCAGGGGGCAGTGGTCCTGACAGCGGCCTCCTTCGCCCTGTTCTACCTGGCAGACGAGCTCTCGGTGCGGGCTGGTGTCGTGGTGGTCTTGGTGGGCGTGGCGGTGTACACCCTGGGGGAGCTGGTCGCGGGTCCCGTCACGGCCGCGCTCGCGGCTGAAGCCGCGCCACCAGCGCAGCTCGGGCAGTACACGGCAGCGTCCCAGCTCACCCGGGCCGTGTCCGCAGCGCTCGCGCCGCTGCTGTTCACCCAGCTGCTCCAGCAGGGGTCGTGGACGATGTGGGGCGGAGGTCTGTGCCTGTGTGCGGTGTGGGCCGGTCTCGTCTCCCTGCTGGCGACCCGGATGCCGCTGGCGAATGCCCTCATCAAGGCGAGCACGACCAAGCCACGGGCAGAGACGCAGCCTGAACCCGAGCGAGGATGACGGTCAGTGGGCCATGTCGACGAAGCGGGAGTAGTGCCCCTGGAAGGCGACCACGATGTCGCGGGTGGGGCCGTTACGGTGCTTGGCCACGATCAGGTCGGCCTCCCCGGGGCGGGTCGACTCCTTCTCGTAGACGTCGTCGCGGTGCAGCAGGATCACCATGTCGGCGTCCTGCTCCAAAGAACCCGACTCTCGAAGGTCGCTCATCATCGGCCGCTTGTCGCCACGCTGCTCGGGGCCACGGTTGAGCTGGGAGAGGGCGATGATCGGGACCTCGAGCTCCTTGGCCAGCAGCTTGATCTGCCGGGAGAACTCGCTGACCTCGACCTGGCGGCTCTCGACCTTGCGGCCCGACGTCATCAGCTGCATGTAGTCGATGACGATCACGCGCAGGTCGTGGCGCTGCTTGAGCCGGCGGGCCTTCGCGCGGATCTCCATCATCGTCATGTTCGGCGAGTCGTCGATGAACAGCGGGGCGCTGGAGACCCGGCCCATCGTGCGCGCGAGCTTCTGCCAGTCGTCGTCGCCGAGGCGGCCGTTGCGGATGTGGTTGAGCGGCACCTTCGCCTCGGCGCTCAGCAGGCGCATGGTGATCTCGGAGCGGCTCATCTCCAGGCTGAAGAAGCACGACGTGAGGTTGTTGTGCAGCGACGCGGCCCGGCACAGGTCGAGGGCGAGCGTCGACTTCCCGACGGCCGGGCGGGCCGCGACGATCACCATCTGGCCCGGGTGGAGGCCGTTGGTGAGGTCGTCGAGGTCGGCGAAGCCGGTGGGCACGCCGTACAGCCCGGCCTCGCGGTTGCCGATCGCCTCGATCTCCTCCAGGACGTCGTCGAGGAAGTCGCTCAGCGGCGCGTAGTCCTCCGAGGCGCGGCGGTCGGTGACCTGGTAGACCTCCGCCTGCGCCTGGTCGACCACGTCGTCGACCTGGCCCTGGCCGGCGTACCCCATGTGCACGATCCGGGTGCCGGCGTCGACGAGGCGGCGCAGGATCGCCTTCTCCCGGACGATCTCGGCGTAGTACCCCGCGTTGGCCGCGATCGGGACGTTGGCCGAGAGCGTGTGGAGGTACGGCGCACCGCCGATGCGGGCGAGCTCGCCCTGGCGCTGCAGCTCGTTGGAGACGGTGATCGGGTCGGCCGGCTCGCCGCGGCCGTAGAGGTCGAGGATCGAGTCGAAGATGACCTCGTGCACAGGGCGGTAGAAGTCCGCGCCACGCAGCACCTCGCTGACGTCGGCGATGGAGTCCTTGGACAGCAGCATCGCGCCCAGCACGCTCTGCTCGGCGGCGTTGTCCTGCGGCGGGGTGCGGTCGCCCGGTCGGCTCGGGCGCTCACCCGGCTCGTACGGCGCGGGGCCGTCGCCCCAGTCGTCTCGCGGCTGCTCGGGCGAACCCGGGACGTCCCACGACCCCTGCTCGGTGATGCTCAACTGTGTGCAGCCCTTCCGGTCCCCGTACGCCCACGCCCCATGCCTGGACGGTGTGACGGGTGTGACGCTAGAGGTCACCACCGACAGCGGCGACCCGCGCTCCCACGCGGTGGCCCGCTGCTGCATCTGCCCCGTCGGAGGTGGAATCTAGGCCGCGGAGAGAGTCCCCGGGAAGCACCTTGTCCACAGGGCCTGGGGATAACCGCCGTCCACCCGTGGACGACACGCACTCGCCTGTGACGCGGGCCGTGGACAACGTGTGGACATGCGGGCCGGTTTGACGCGCAAATGGCCTCTGACCTGCGCTTATGCCGATCCACAGATGTGCAGGGAGAAAAGATGGCTTGTGACCCGGTTCACCTTTTCGCCATCTGGGATTCGGCCGTTGGTTTGTCGACACATCGCCACGACCGACCCGGGGTAGGGCGATATCCACCGGTCATACACAGGTGACAGGTTGGCTCATGCGGGCGCGCGGACGTCATACGAACCGGGACCCGGAGGCCTCGGTCGCATGACGTCCGACGTCGGCTGCGCGCCGCAGACGTTGCGACTGGGGCAACGCTGCAGGTCAGGCAGCTCAGGCAGGTCAGGCGGCTCAGGCGGGGATGACGTTGAGGGCCACCTCGGCCGACACGTCGTCGTGGAGCCGCACCGACACCTGGTGGGCCCCCAGGGTCTTGATCGGGTTGCCGAGCGCGATCGCGCGACGGTCGACGTCCTCACCGGCCACCGCGGCCAGCGCACCGGCGATCTCGGAGGTGGTGACGGCGCCGAACAGGCGGCCGGCCGTGCCGGCCTTCACCTTCACGTCGACCGGACCGGCCTCGAGCCGGCCCTTGAGCTGGTCGGCGTGCTCCTGGTCGCGCACGGCGCGGCTGGAGCGGGCCTTCTTGATCGACTCGACGGTCTTCTCGCCGCCGCGGGTCCACCTGATGGCCACGCCGCGCGGGAGGAGGTAGTTGCGGCCGTAGCCGTCCTTGACCTCGACCACGTCGCCGGGCTGACCGAGGCCGGTGACCTCTTGAGTCAAGATGATCTTCATCGTCTCGGCTCCTCTCAGCGACCGGTCGAGGTGTAGGGCAGCAGCGCGAGCTCGCGGGCGTTCTTCACCGCGATCGCGACGTCCCGCTGGTGCTGGACGCAGTTGCCGGTCACCCGACGGGCGCGGATCTTGCCGCGGTCGGAGATGAACTTGCGCAGAAGCGTGGTGTCCTTGTAGTCGACCGCCTCGGACTTCTGCTTGCAGAACTGGCAAACCTTCTTCTTCGGTTTGCGCATCACTGCCTTGGCCATTGTGGTGCTCCCTTTCAGTGAGCCCGCCCCTGAGTGATGGCAGGGTCGGAATGGAGTGGATCGGGATGTTCAGTTGTGTGGTGGTTTCGAGACGGGCCCAGCGGCCCTCCTCAACCACCGGGGTCGGTTAGAACGGGGGCTCGTCCGAGCTGACGCCCGGGGTGGCCCACGGGTCGTTCGCCGGGGCGCCGCCACCGGCCGGACCACCGGCCGGAGCGGACTGACTCTGGGCCGGGGTGGCCCACGGGTCGTTGTCCGACGGTGCGGACTGACCGCCGCCGCCCTGCTGCCCGCCGTACGTCGAGCCGCCGGAGCGCTGGGTCCGCGTCACCTTGGCGGTGGCGTAGCGCAGCGAGGGGCCGACCTCGTCGACCTGGATCTCGAAGACGGTGCGCTTCTCGCCCTCGCGGGTCTCGTACTGCCGCGAGCGGAGGTTGCCCTGGACCACGACGCGCATCCCCTTCTGCAGGGACTCCGCGACGTTCTCCGCGGCCTGCCGCCACACCGAGCAGGACAAGAACAGCGCCTCGCCGTCCTTCCACTCGTTGGTCTGGCGGTCGAAGGTGCGCGGGGTGGAGGCGATCCGGAAGTTCGCCACCGCGGCCCCCGAGGGCGTGAAGCGGAGCTCGGGGTCGTCGACCAGGTTGCCGACCACGGTGATCTGGGTGTCGCCTGCCATGTCAGGTCTCCTCGGGAGTGCGGAGTGCGTATGCGATGAGGCTCATCGTGGTGGCTGCTGCCGACAATCGCCAGCGTCCCTCCACAGGCCCCAGGGGCTCAGTGGGCGTCGGGACGCATCACCTTGGTGCGGAGCACCGACTCGTTGAGCCCGAGCTGGCGGTCGAACTCCTTGACCGTGGCCGGCTCGGCGGTCAGGTTGATGACCGCGTAGATGCCTTCGGCGTTCTTCTGGATCTCATAGGCCAGGCGGCGCCGGCCCCACACGTCGACGTTCTCGACGCTGCCGCCGTCCTTGCGGATGACGTTGAGGTACTTGTCGAGGGACGGCTCTACCGTCCTCTCCTCGAGACTCGGGTCGAGGATGACCATCACTTCATAGGCACGCACAGCGGTCTCCACCTCCTCTGGACTAGAGCGGCCACGGACGGTCCGTGGCAGGAGGGCTTGCGTCGGGCGTCCAGCTCGGCCGGACGACCGGGTCAGGCTAGCAAGCAGACCGGGCACCGGCCGAATCGGCCGGTGCCCGGTACAGCACGCTGGTGGTGCAGGTCTGGATCAGGCCCTCTTGGCGTCGCTCTCGCGCATGCGCATCACCGACAGCCCGAGGCCGGCGAGCACCGCGAGCAGGCACAGCCAGTAGCCGAAGCCGCGGCCGATGCTGCAGTGGACGCCGAACGCCCCGGCCCCGCCACAACCGGAGGGGTCGATGAACAGCGCCAGGAGCTCGCACAGCGTGGCGAGCCCGAACGCGCCCGCTGCGATCTGGTGGACCGGCATCGGCAGCTTCACCAGGTTGAACAGGTTCAGCGCCACCGCAGCCGCGCCCGCGAGCGCGACGAGGACGCCGAACCACCCGAAGAACGCGTGCCAGCCGGAGGCGGAGTCGGACGCGCCGACGCCCGCCACCTTGACCGAGATCGTGTAGAACGGCAGCAGCGAGGCGATGAACGCCACGAGGCCGGCGCCGATGATGCCGAGGTCGTACTGGTTGGCGCCCTGGATCGTCGCCTTGGCCTGGTCGAAGTCGTACTGCGACCCGCCTGGAGCGGCGTGTGAGGCGGGGGCCGCCGGGGCCGAGGGCGCGTCGGACGCGGGCGGCGGAGGAGCGGGGGGAGGTGTGGAGCCCTCGCTTACGGGCTCGTTCGGATTCTCCCCGTGCTGGTCGGTCATGTCTGTCCCCTTCTCCCATCCACATGATGGGCTCGGCCGGGAGCCTGCCACCGCACGTGCTCTGGGGCAATGCCCCACGCGGTGGCACTTGTGGGCTTGTGATCGGTGGTGAACGACGGGTGCAGGTCCGGTGATCCGGTCCCGAGCGCCGGATCCACAGCACAGGAGGACGTCGACGGCGCCGAGATACGCCGCTCGGTCAGGGCGACAGGGCGGCGCAGTACCCGGCGATCAGCGCGTCGGCGACGGTGGCGACGTAGGAGTCGTCGGGCAGGTACGACGCGTCGTGCAGCCCGCCGCGGTCCGCGCCAGTTCCGACGAACACCATCAGCCCCCGCACGTGCGCGCAGTACGCCGCGAAGTCGTCGGACCCGAACGACCGGAACGTCGGCACGACGGCGTGCCCGAGCTCGGCCAGCAGCTCCCCCGCGCGTACGGCGAGCCCCACGTCGTTGGCGAGGACCGGCTCGCCCCTCCCGATCGACACCTCCGCGTGGCACCCGTACCCGGCGGCCACCGACGTCGCGATCTCCTCGATGGCGCGATGGGCCTGGCGCCTGTCCTCCGGCCGCATGGTGCGCACGGTCCCCGAGCCCGCGGCGCGTGACGGGACGACGTTGTCGGCGGTGCCCGCGCGCAGCTGGTTGACCATGCAGGCCACGCCCGCCGTCGGGTCGATCCGGCGGGCGCCGATCTGCTGCAGTGCGACCACCACCGCCGACAGCGCGAGCACGGAGTCGTCGACGGTGTGCGGATAGCCCGAGTGCCCGCCCTGTCCGGTCACGGTGACGGAGAAGGTGTCCATGGCGGCGTTCACCGGACCCGGGGTCACCGCGATCACCCCGCTGTCGACGCGAGGCTGCACGTGCGCGGCGACGACGGCCTCGACGCCCTCGAGCCCGCCCTCGGCGATGATGTCCTTGGCGCCGGAGTCGACCCCCTCCTCGCGGGGTTGCAGCAGCGCCACCAGCGGCCTGGGGAGCTCCAGCGTCCGGGCGGCGCGGACCACCGCGGCCAGCCCGGCCAGGTGCACGTCGTGCCCGCAAGCGTGCATGGCGCCGTTCGCCGACGCCCAGGAGACGCCGGTCGACTCCTGCACCGGGAGCCCGTCGAGCTCGGCTCGCACCGCGATCGCCGGGTCGGGGCCGCCGTGCACGCGCAGCAGCCGCCCGGTGCCAGCGACCACCTTGCCGTCGCCGCCCCCGATCCAGTCGGCCACGGACTCGGCCGTGGGCGACTCGTGCCCACCGAGCGTCGGCGCCGCGTGCAGGGCGTGCCGCAGCTCGACGGCCTCCGGGAGGAGGTCGCTCACGAGCGCGCGCCAGCGCGAGGCGAGGTCGGCGGCCGTCACGGCGTACTCCTCATCCGAGCGCGTAGGCCCGCCGGGCGTTCTCCTGGCCGACCAGCCGAGCGACTCGCATCGCGTCCTCGGGCGCCGCCTCGCCGTCCGCGACCAGCGCTCCGAGCACGCTGCCCATCGCCCGCCGGAACATCAGGGCGCCGAGGTGGTACAGCTCGGCCAGGCCGTAGGCGTCGCTGGAGAACAGCAGCTTCCCGAACGGCACGAGCTCGAGCGTTTCACGCAGGATCCCCGTCGAGAGCGCCCCGGTGTTGTGCAGCGTCAGGCCGAGGTCCATGAAGACGTGGTCGAAGACCTGCGCGAGGTACGCCGCCTGCCGGTGGTAGGGCCAGTTGTGGAGCAGCAGCACCGGCACGCCGTGCTCCTGGGTCGCCCGGAGGAACGCCGTCAGCCGCAGCGGGTCGCAGGCGAGCAGGTCGAGGTCGCTGTCGCCGTAGCCCACGTGGAATTGCAGCGGCAGCCCGAGCTCGATCGCGGTGTGAGCCAGCCACGCGCTCACCGTGCGGTCGGCGACGCGCGCCGGATCGACCCCGGCCAGCGCCTCGCGCAGCTCGTCGGACGTCGGCTTGGTCGCCGGCAGCTCCAGCCCCACGCGGTACGCCGCGATGCTCTTCGCGCCCACCGCACCACGGGCCCGCGCCGAACGCAGGCGCTCCTCGACCTCGCCCACGAAGTCGGCCGTCCCGGCAGCGAGCACCTGCTCGGCCAGGCGCTCCAGACGGACGATCTCGTACGCCGTACCGCCGGCGAGCGACGCGAGCTCGTCCATCGGGGTCAGCTCGTCGGGACCGAGTCCGGTGTCGACCAGGAGGGTGGCGATCCGCGCGTGGACCATGAGCCGCCGGCTCACCTCGGCGCCGCCGAGCTCGGTCCGGCGTGCGAGGTACTCCTCGACCGGAGCGAGCGGCTCGAGGTCGAGCACCGTGGCGCAGTGCCGGCGGATCGCCCAGCCCAGCGTGGAGTCGAACAGACTGGTGCCGAGCGGCGAGGCGCGAACCGCCTCGTTCATGAGCCCCTCGAACGCCGGCCGGTCCAGGTCTGCGGTCAAGATGCCGTGGCAGTGATGGTCGACCAGGTCGTCGAGGGCGCGCTCCAGCGAGACGTCGAGCGTACGACCGACCCCGAGCTCCCAGTCGTCAGCCACCCAGTACCTCCGGCTCCTTCTCGTCCAGCTCGCGCAGGCCGCCCGCGAGCCGCTGGGCGAAGCCCGGCACGCCGAACGCCACGATCGCCACCACGATCACCCAGCCGAAGGCCACGATCGGGAACCACCGCGTCGGGTTGACGTGGGAGATCGGGAAGACGTTGCGGTAGATCGTGTAGCCCAGCATGCACAGCGCCAGGATCGGGATCACGATCTCCCAGGTCGGCACGTGCGGCATCTTCTTGTCGATCCAGATCAGCTTGATGCAGCCGAACGTCGCCAGCACGTAGGCCACCAGCAGGATCAGCGTCCCGATCGTGCCGCTCCAGAAGAAGGTGTCGAACGGCTTGGCGCCGAACGCCGTCGCGCAGATCAGCCCGATCACGAAGACCAGCACCGCGACGACCACCGCCGACGCGGCCGGAGTGTCGTTGGTGCCGGTGCGGCCGAGGGGGTGGCCGGGCGCCAGGTCGCGCACGATCGCGAACAGCAGGCGCGAGGCGCCCACGACGCAGGCCAGGCAGCAGCCGAACGCCGACACGGCCGCGCCCAGGGTGATCAGGTCCCCGACCCAGTTGCCGATGTACGACGAGCCGAGCTCGCCGAGCGCGCCCTTGCCGGAGCCGGACGCGATGAACGCCGCGACCCCCTTGTCGCCGGTCCCGAAGCCCATGGTCTCGATCGCGGTCACGACGGTGAAGTAGATGCCGCCGAAGATCGCGGTCCACAGGATCGCGCGCGGGATGTCGCGCTGCGGCTCGTGGGTCTCCTCCCCGAGGGTCGACGCCGCCTCGAACCCGGCGAAGGACAGCAGGCCGAAGACGATGCCGAGGAACAGCGTCGAGCTGCTGGTCCCGGACGGGACCGAGAACACCTTCATCGTGAACGTCGCGTCGTTGGGGGTGTTGTGGGCGAGGATCCGCACCAGGACCACCAGCGAGACCACGAGGATCAGCGCGACGGTGATCCCCTCGACGCTCAGCAGGACCGACGCGGCCCGCCTGGCCGGGACGACGGCCAAGAAGAGCGCCAGCGCGAGGGCCACGAACCCGACGACGAACCCGGCCCGCTCGGGCTGGTTGTTCCAGACTCCGATGATGTCGAGGAACGCCGCCCCGAAGATGCCCGCGGCCGACGAGGTGACCAGGGCGTAGAAGACGTAGGTGCCGAACAGCGCCAGGCCCGCGATCGCGCCCGCCGGGGCGCCGAGCGTGGCGCCGGCGAAGACGTAGACCGAGCCCGCGTGCCGGTAGTACTGGCACAGGCGGACGAACACGTAGGCGATCAGCAGCACCGCCACCGCCGCCAGGAAGAACGCCAGCGGCGTGGCCCGGCCCACCAGGGAGGCCGTTCCCTGCGGGTTGATGTTGGCGGCCATGCTCGGCGCCATCAAGGCGATGGAGAGACCGACCGCCTGCCAGACCGAGAGCGAGCGACGCAGCGACGTACCTTCACGGACCGGAGCGGTCATGGGGGGATCCTCTCGGATGGACTGGCCTCGCTCGGAGTCTGATCCCGCCCGTATTCTCTTGTCCAGACTCTCCATTCAGTCTCATTTCGTGGCGCGGCCCGCTGCGCACGCACGGATCCGAAGGAATGCCCGTGGACCTCGCCGATCGTGAACGCCGCCGCACCCATGCCGAGTCACTGGTCCCGGACCTCGCCGAACGCGGTGTCGTCGCGGTGGCGACCAGCTTCGTCGACAACGCCGGCATCTCCCGGGTGAAGTCCGTGCCCCTGGACCGGTTGCCCGCGCTGGCGGCATGGGGGGTCGGCTTCTCGACCGCGTTCGACTACTTCCGGTTCGACGACTGGATCGCCGCACCTCCCGGCGGGCACGCGCCGGTCGGTGACCAGCGGATCGTCCCCGATCTGGACCGGCTCACGGTCCTGGCCGCGCAGCCGGGGTGGGCGTGGGCTCCGGGCGACCGGTTCGCCCAGTCCGGCGAGGCCTACCCGCTCGACTCGCGACTCCTGCTGAGCCGGCTCGTCGACGACCTGGCCACGCGCGACATCGAGATCCGGTCGGCGATCGAGATCGAGTGGGTGGTCTCCGAGGAGGGCGAGGAGTACGTGCCCGCCGCCTCGGGTCCGGCGTACGGCCTCGCCCGGCTCGTCAACGCCTCCGACTACTCCCGCGAGGTGCTCGCGGCGCTGGCCGAGCAGGGCGTCGTGGTCGAGCAGTTCCACCCGGAGTACGCCGCGGGCCAGCTCGAGCTGTCGGTCGCGCCGGAGTCGCCGGTGCACGCCGCGGACACGTCGGTGCTGGTGCGGACGACGATCCGTGCCGTCGGCGTCGAGCACGGCCTGCGCACGTCGTTCTCCCCGAAGGTCGACGCGGCCGGCGTGGGCAACGGCGGCCACGTGCACCTCAGCCTCAACCGCGATGGCGAGACGATGATGGCCGGCGGCTCCGGCCGGTTCGGGCTGACCGACGAGGCGATCTCGTTCGGGGGCGGGGTCCTGGAGCACCTGCCCGCGCTGCTCGCCGTGGGGGCGCCGTCGGTGGCGTCGTACCTCCGGCTGGTGCCGCAGCACTGGGCCGGCGCGTATGCCTGCTGGGGCCTGGAGAACCGCGAGGCGGCGCTGCGGATGGTCACCGGCTCGAGCGGCAGCGAGCGGTGGGCGGCCAACCTCGAGGTGAAGTGCTTCGACCTGCACGCCAACCCCTACCTGATGCTGGCCGGGCTGCTCGCCGCCGGGATTGACGGGCTCGAGAAGGGCACGGAGCTGCCCGACCCGGTGGACGTCGACCCGGCGTCGCTCGAGGACGACGTCCAGGAGTCACGCGGGATCCGGCGGCTGCCGATGTCGTTGCGGGAGGCGACCGACGCCTTCGCGGCCGACGAGGTGCTGGCCGCGGCGTTCGGGTCCGAGCTGACCGGCGCGATCCGCGCCGTACGCGAGTCGGAGCTGGAGCTCTTCGACGGCTCGTCCCCCGACGAGATCGCCGCCGCCAGCCGCTGGGCGCACTAGCGGCCGTCGCCGGTCGAGGAGGGCCGCTGCCGTCGCCGGTTGAGGAGGGCCGCTGGGCCCGTCTCGAAACCAGCGACACCACCCAGCCTGCTCAGCCCTGCTTGCGACCCAGCGCGACGCCGATGGTCATCAGCGCCGCGGCGACGATGCCCACCAGCGACAGGATCAGCAGGATCAGCACGATGACGTCCATGCGCCCACCCTCCCACTGACCGGCGCGGGTGGCACTGTCGGCCCGGCTTCCTACGATGGCGGGCATGAGCACCTCCCCCAGCCCGGACCTCGGCGCCCACGTCGAGCAGACCGACCCGATCGCCGAGGCCAAGGCCCGGAAGGCGCCCCACGTGCAGTTCTTCCTGGGCGATCCCCAGGGTTACAAAGGCCCCGAGATCCGGTACGCCGGCGGCGCCGAGGCCCTGCGTGCCGACGCGGAGGCCGCGAGTGTCGGGCTCTACGTCCACGCGCCGTACATCGTCAACGTCGCGACCACCAACAACCGCATCCGCATCCCCTCGCGCAAGCTGCTCCAGCAGCACATGGACGCCGCGGCGTCGATCGGCGCCCGCGGGCTGATCGTGCACGGCGGCCACGTCAACGCCGCCGACGACCCGGCGGTCGGGTTCGACAACTGGCGCAAGGCCATCGAGGCGACCGATCTCAAGATCCCCCTCCTGATCGAGAACACCGCCGGCGGCGACAACGCGATGGCGCGCTACCTCGACCGGATCAAGGGCGTCTTCGACGCGCTGTCGGCGGCGTCCGGCGCCGAGGACGTCGGCTTCTGCCTCGACACCTGCCACGCCCACGCGGGCGGCATCCCGCTGGAGTCGGTGGTCGACGAGGTCCGCGCGATCACCGGCCGCATCGACCTGGTCCACTGCAACGACAGCCGCGACGAGTTCGACTCCGGTGCCGACCGGCACGCCAACGTCGGCGCGGGCCGGATCGACCCCGACCTGCTCGCCCAGGTCGTCCGCGAGGCCGGCGCCCCGGTCGTCTTCGAGACCCCCGGCGGCGCCGAGGAGCACCTCGCCGACTTCGCCGCCGTTCGCTCGCGTCTCTGAGAGAAGAAAACGCGGACGAATCGGCCGAAACCCCGGGCGTGTCGCCGATTTCGTCCGCGTTTTCTCGGCGCAGGCCCGACGACGGTCCCTCTAGCCGAAGCAGATCAACGGCGCCGGGGGGCCGGCGGGGTCGACCTCGCTCATGGCCCGGGCCAACGCCGCGGCCGGCGCGTGGCCGGCGGCGAGCTCGCGGTGGACGGCCACGAGTACGTCGTGCGCGACGGCGTCGTTGATCGCGGCGGCCGAGGCGATCACGCAGCGGGAGCCGGCGTGGAGCCAGGCGGCGGTCATCCCGATCAGCTCCTCGCCCCCGCGCAGCGTCGAGCGCCCGACCTCGCAGGCCGACAGCAGCACGACGTCCGGCACCGACGACAGCTGGTCGATGTCGTAGCCGAACCACGGCCCGTCGGCGAGCTCGAAGCCGGAGAAGAGCGGGTTCTCCGACGAGTGCCGCCCGTGCGCCGACACGTGCAGGACGTCGACGCCCCCGGCCAGCCGGCTGACGGCCTCGGCGGTGGCCTCCGGTCCGTGGAGTACGACGGCACCGGGCCACGCCTGCGCCGACGCCGTGGTCTCGGCCTCGGCCTGAGCGACCCGCGGACCGGCCACGAAGCCCGCCGATCCCGCGCGGAGCGGCGAGGAGGTCCGGTTCAGCCACGAGGTCGCCGACTGCGCCACCGTCACCGGGCGGCCGTGGTTGCTCGGCAGGATCGACCACGGCACGGCCGCCAGCGCCCCGGACGGCGTGAGCACGAGCTCACGGTCGCCGACCAGGTCGGCCACCGGCGCGAGCAGCAGGTCGTCGAGCCGACCCAGCCGGTGGCGCAGCTCGGAGCGGATGACCTCGGCGAACATCGCCAGCTCGGCCGCCGCCATGTCGAGGTCCGGCAGCAGCCCGCCGGTCAGCGCGTCCAGCCTTTCGCGCGGGCCGCAGACGACGACCCGGGCCGAGTTCGAGGTGACGACCAGCGCCGCGACCTCCCGGCTGGTCACGACGTGCGCCACGAGCGCGCGGTCCGGGCCCAGCCGCTCCTGGACGTCGGCCAGCGTCGCGGGATCGTCGTACTCGCCGGAGCCGCGGTGCTGCCAGGCCCGCTCGCGGACCCGCTGTCGCAGCTCCCCCTGGCGCGCCGCGTCGCTCGGCGAGAGGTCGTCGACGCCGGCCAGCTGTCGCAGCTCGCGCAGGTCGGCCTGCGCCTCCTCGTCGCCGGGCACGCGGACCGGCTGGACCCGGCTGGCCAGCATCCGCGCGCGCTCCGACCACTCGAAGAGCACTTCCGGACGCCGGGTCGCCACCGCGACGCGGAGCCCGCGTACGGCCAGCCGCCGCCCGTGCCCGGTCACCATCGTCTGCAGGTCCAGGCTCCCGAACGAGCTCTGCCACTCGTGCAGGTCGGCGAGTCCGCGCCGTAGGTGCCCGAGTGCGGCCGTCGACCGTCCGGTCCGCTCGGCGAGGGCCGCCCGCACGTCGCGCTCGCGCAGGCGTACGTCGAGCGGGGCACGCGCCGGCACCCGGATGGCAGCCAGTCGACGGCGGGCCTCGGTGAGGTCGTCGCGCCGAGCGGCGACCAGGGCGGCGTCGAGGTCGAGGTCGATCGCCCACCACGGCAGGTGCAGTCGGTTCAGCTCGTCGGACAGGGTGTCGGCGCGCGTGACCAGCGACGGGCCGGTACGGCCCAGCCGCACCTCGGCGCCGAGCACGAGCGCCTCGGCTTTGACCCGATGAGCCGGAGTCCTGGCCCGGTCGAACCTCGACCGTGCTGCGCGGGCCGCGCGCAGCGCACGCTCCGGGTCGAAGCCGAGCGACGCGCGGGCGATCGCCAGCTCCGCCTCACCGCGGCGTTGGTGGAGACGGTTGTTGCCCATCGTGCGCGCCACCTCGTCGAGCACCGCCAGGCCACTGCGGGTCAGGCCCGCCGCCATCAGCACCTCGGCCCGGTCCTGGTTGCACAACGCCACCACGACCGGGCCCTGTGACAGCAGCAAGGGACGCACGTCGTCCATGTGGCGCAGCGCGGACACGAGGTCTCCCTGCAACAGGTCGGCGTAGCCGAGGTTGTGCTCGGCCATGGCGGCCTCGACGAGGTTCCCCTGATCGCGGAAGAGTCCGACGCCGAGCTCGAAATCCGCGGCCGCGCGACCGGCGGCACCCCGGGCGAGGTGGACGCCGCCTCGGTTGATGTAGGCCTTCCCGAGCTCCACCGGGTCGGCGAGCATCGCGATGCCGAGGTCGAAGGCGTCCAAGGCGGCGGCGGTCTCGCCCTGCCGCAGCAGGATCAGTCCGCGCTGACCGTGCAGGACCCCGCGCGTCTCCCAGGTGACCCCGTCGATGGCCAGGGCGGCATCGCAGGTCGCGAGGGCGCCGCCGAGGTCGCCCTCCTCGGCGGTGACGAACGCGCGGCTGGCATCGATCCGGGCGCGCAGGTCCGGCTCGGTGGTGGCGCGCCGGGCGCGCTCGAACAGCCGGTTGGCCCGGCGCAGCCGACGCACCACCGTGGCCTCCAGGCCTGCTTGGTGGAGGTCGGCGGCGGTGGACACCCCCTCATTGTGGGGTCAGCGGCGGGGACGCTTCATCCAGGTCAGCTTCTGCACGGCCTCCCACCCACGCTCGACCGACCGCTCGACCGAGTCGTCGGGCTTGCGGTGGTCCATCAGCTCCTCCTGCATGAGGGCCGCCAGAGCCCCCGCGACCGTCGGCGCGGAGAACGACGTCCCGCTCCACAGCCCGAAGCCGCCCCGGAAGCGGCGCCCCACCGACCCGCGGTAGTCGTCGGGGTCGATCGCCTCTCGCACGCGACCGTCGACCACGACGTGGGCCATCGCCTGGCGGCCGCCCTGGAACGGCGGCATCGTGCTCATCACCGAAGCGCCGGGCGCGTAGCAGCTGACCCACGGCCCACCGTTGGTGAACAGCGCATCGGTGTGGTTGGGGTTCAAGGCACCGACAGAGACGACGGGCAGCACGTCTCGCCGCGGGCCGACCCGACCGCCGCCGCCCTCCCACGGGGCGAACGCCGCGGGGAAGCTCGGCAGGTCGGTGGAGTCGTTGCCGGCCGAGGCGACGACGATCACGCCGTTGGCACTGAGCGCGTCGAGGATCCCCAGCAAGATGGGATCGATCAGCTTGTCGCCGGGCGACTCGTGGTAGTACCCCATCGACAGGCTGAGGACGTCGATCGGGTGTCCACCAGGCAGCCCGAGGCGATGCCGCCGGGCCAGCTCGGCGATCTGGGCGAGTGAGTTCATCCACTCCGACTCGATCAGCGGTGTCGTCGCCGGGATGCCTCGCCACGAGAGGATCTGCGCCTCGGGGCAGGCCTGGTGGACGAGCCCGGTGATGAACGTGCCGTGGCCGGCGATCCGGTCGAGCTCGCCGTCGAAGGGACCTGTCAGGTCGCCGTGCAGCTCCGGGTCGGTGGCCGAGCCCGTGTGCCCGATCGCGTGCCCGTCGAGGGTGACGCCCCGCTCGACCACGCCGTCGAACCAGAAGTGGTCGGCGCAGCCGGTGTCGAGCACCGCCACGACCGGACGACGACCCTTGACGGCCTTGTCCTCGCTGCGGGTCGGCTTCGGCCCGACGTACGCGATCGGCTGGCGCCCGCCGTAGCCCGGCTCGCCGTAGGTCGCCAAGGCCGGCGACACCGCGGAGGCGCCGTCGGGGTGCGGGATCTCGAACGGGTGCGGGATCTCGAACGGATAGGGCTCGAGCCACGCGTTCGGGTCAGGGGTGTGCGGGATCTCGAACGGCATCGGCCGGTAGGGCCGTGTCGACACCACGTGGTCCAGGCCGATCCCGTGCACCTGGGACTTCGGGTCCGCGATCCGGCGGGCGCGCTGCAGGAGCGCCCAGGCGTCGGGACGCCGGTCGGTGTCGGGGTCGACGGCCTTGATGCTGACGGTGCGGACGCCGACGGTCAGGTCGCGCGTGCGCGCGGACTCGCGGTCCTCGGTGACCCGCCAGCCGAGCGCCTTCGCGGCCTTGTGCAGCAGCGCGATCCGGGCGTCGTACACCGCCGGGTCGGTGTCCTTGGCCACGATCAGCTTCGAGGCGAGGTACGTCGTCGGGTTGGCGTTGACCTCCGGGGAGCGCGCCGGGTCGAGCACCCGCGCGTCCGGGTGGTGGGCGGCCAGCGCCTCGAAGTGGGCGGCCTGCGGGCCGCGCGCGAGGCGTGGCTTGGGACGGTCGGGCATCGGTCCTCCGGGTGGGAGCGGTCAGATCTCGAAAGCGGGGGTGCCGAACGTCTGCTCGTCGGCGAGGTTGAGGGAGACGCGGTAGAAGCCCGTGGGCAGGTCCGGGAACTCGAACTTGCCGGTCTCGGCCGCCGTGCCCTCGAAGGTGCGGCCCTCGCCGCCGACCTCGTGGATGGCGACCGGTCCACCGGCGGCCGGCACGATCCAGCCGTCGAGCCGGGCCCGGCCCTCCTCCTCGGCGACGCCGACCCGCACCAGCAGGTCGACCCCCTCGCCGCCGAACCGGAGCGTGTAGGAGCGGGCGCCGCCGCGGGTGCCGACCAGGTCGGCGAAGCGCTCGACGACCAGCATCAGCTGCAGCTCGAGATCGGGATCGTGGTCGGCGACGTCCCGCGTGACCGCGACCATGCGCTCGACCATGCCGAGCGGAACCGGGTCGAACGCGTCGGCTGCCCGACGTACGCCCTGGAGAAGGCGCTCGTCGGCGAGATTCGGGTCGGTCATCGGATGCCTCCTCGAGATGTCTCGCTGAGCAGTGGACCCGCCCAGGAGCATGCCGGAGTGATCCGCCGCGGACAATCCCGTCGCCGGTCCCGTGGACGGGGTCGACGACAGGGCCCGAGAACGGGGTCGCCCGAGGCTGGTTGGTTGTGCGGTGCGAGGTCCACCGTCGTGCTGTCCTTGCTGTGATGTGCGTATTTCGCGCTGGCAGTACGGCCGTACTCACCCCAGGAGCGTCCCGAACGGCCGCTGATACGCCCCCGGTAGCCTCGACGCCGTGATCCCCACGGTCCGGCCGATCTCCGCCGACGAGCACCGCGCCTTCGTGCGCGGGCAGTCGTGGGCGAGCTTCCTGCAGACCCCGGCGTGGGCGACGGTCAAGTCGGAGTGGCGGGGCGAGTCCCTGGGCTGGTTCGACGGCGAGCGCCTCGTGGGCGCCGGGCTCGTGCTCTACCGCAAGCTCCCGCGGCTGCCGCGCTACCTCGCCTACCTGCCCGAGGGCCCGGTCCTGGACTGGAGCCGTCCCGAGGTGGGCGACGACCTCGGCGAGTGGCTGACCCCGATGACCGAGCACCTGCGTGGCCAGGGCGCCTTCGGCGTCCGGATCGGGCCCCCGGTGGTGACGCGCCGCTGGTCGGCCGAGCAGGTCAAGGCCGGCATCGCCGACCCCGCCGTGCACCGCCTCGACGAGCTCGCGCCGTCCGCTCGCTCGGCGGCGGGCGCCCGCGTCGTGCAGCAACTGGAGGCCCTGGGGTGGCGGCGGCAGGTCGCCGAGGGCGGGTTCGCCGCCGGTCAGCCGCAGTACACCTTCGTCGTCCCGCTGGTCACCGACGACGGCGTGCGCCGCACCGAGGACGACGTGCTCGCCGGCATGAACCAGCTGTGGCGCCGCAACATCCGCAAGGCCGAGAAGGCCGGGGTCGTGGTCTCGACCGGTGCCCGCGAGGACCTCAAGGCGTTCCACGACCTCTACGTCCACACCGCGCAGCGCGACCACTTCACGCCGCGTCCGCTGCCCTACTTCGAGACGATGTACGACGCGCTGGGCGCGGAGGACCCCGGGCGGATCACCCTGTGGCTCGCCCACCACGACGGCGACCTCGTCGCGGCCACGATCGGCGTCCGGGTCGGGCACCACGCGTGGTACTCCTACGGCGCGTCGTCCAGCGACAAGCGCGACGTCCGCGGCTCGAACGCCGTGCAGTGGGCGATGCTGCGCGCCGCGATCGCCGAGGGAGCCGACGTCTACGACCTGCGCGGCATCACCGACACCCTCGACGCCGACGACGCGCACGTGGGGCTGATCCAGTTCAAGGCCGGCACCGGCGGCGAGGCCGTCGAGACCGCCGGCGAGTGGGACCTCCCGCTCAACCGGCCGCTCTACCGCGGCTTCGAGCTCTACCTCAACCGACGCTCGGTGCTCGGCCGGGTCCCGGGGCTGCGGAGGTGAGCACGCGATGAGCCTGACCCTGACCGTCGACGGGGAGCGTTGGCGCGGACACCTCCGCGCCGTCGCCGAGCGCACGCCCGGGCTGGTGCCGGTCGCCAAGGGCAACGGCTACGGCTTCGGCCTCGGCCGGCTCGCCCGCAAGGCCGAGTGGCTGGGCGTCGACACGATCGCCGTCGGGACCTACGAGGAGCTGCCGGAGGTCATGCAGCGCTTCCCCGGCGACCTGCTGGTGCTGACGCCCTGGCGACCGCAGAGGTCGGTGCTGCCCGACGGGCTGCCTCCGCGCCGGGTCGTGCACACGGTCAGCCGCCTCGCCGACCTGCTGGCGCTGCTCGAGGTGGATCCCGAGGCGCGCGTCGTCCTGGAGCGGATGACGAGCATGCGCCGCCACGGCATGAGCGCCGACGAGCTGCGCACCGCGGCCGGCGTGGTCGAGCGGCGGCCGGCCCGCGTCGAGGGGGTCGCGCTCCATCTTCCGCTGGCCGCCGGGGCTCACCTGCCCGAGGCGCTGCGGCTGGTCAACGACGTCGTGGCCTCGGGGCTGGCCTCCCGGCGGCTGTGGGTGAGCCACCTGACGGCCGAGGAGCTGGCGCGGCTCCGCTCGTCGTACGCCGACTTCGAGGTCCGGCCGCGGATCGGGACCGACCTGTGGCTGGGCGACCGCGGGGCGCTGCGGGTGACCGCCACCGTCCTCGACGTCCACCCGGTCGAGCGCGGCGACGTGTTCGGCTATCGCGGGCGCACCGCACCCAAGGCCGGTCACATCGTGGTCGTCTCCGGTGGCACCGCGCACGGCATCGGGCTGGAGGCGCCGACCGGCGACCACTCCATCCGGGCCCGGGCGGCAAGCCTGGCGCGCGGGGGGCTCGACGCGGTCGGGTTCGTCCGCTCGCCGTTCACCATCGACGGCAAGCAGCGGCTGTTCGCCGAGCCGCCGCACATGCAGGCCTCGATGCTCTTCCTGCCTCACGGCCCCCGCGTCCCCGCCGTCGGCGACGAGGTCGAGGTCCGCGTCCGCTTCACCGCCACCACCTTCGACCAGGTCCTCTTCACGTAGCTGGGCCGGGCGATAGTACGGATCAAACGGCCGCTGAAAGCCCGCTTCTGACCGGCATTCTGATCCGTACTATCCCGAGCGGCGAGTAGGTCAGACGGGGTCGGGGGTGCGGCCGAGGGTGAGGCGGCCCGGCTGGGACGGGGGCCAGAGGGTACGACGGACGGACGAGGTCGAGTCCGCGCGGACGACGTCGTGCTCGGGGAACCAGATGTCGCGCACCACGACGACGCCGAGGTACAGCTGGGCCGCGATCCGCAGGCCGACCGCCAGCCAGTAGAAGCCGGGGTCGCCCCCCGAGCTCGGGTTCAGGAAGCCGCCGAGATACCACCACACCGAGGCGAAGTAGTAGACCTCGCCCGCCTGCCACACGATCTGGTTGGTCCAGCGGGGACGGGCGAGGACGGCGAGCGGCAGCAGCCACAGGGCGTACTGCGGCGAGTAGACCTTGTTGACCAGCAGGAAGCCCAGCACCAGCAGGAAGCCGAGCTGCGCCAGCCGGGGCGTCTGCGGGGCCCGCAGGCCGAGGATCAGCACGCCCGCGCACCAGACGCTGAAGAAGAGCCAGGACACGACGTTGATCGTGTGCGGCGAGTACGTCGTGTTGAACATCTGCTGGGCGACCAGCCACACCGAGCCGAGGTCGGCCCCGCGCTTGGCGTTGAAGGACCAGAAGACGTTCCAGTCGTGCGGGCTCGACAGATATCCGGGGGCGTTGACCACCGCCCAGGTGACGACCCCGCTCGCGACCGCGGTGGTCAGGTCGCGCCAGCGCCGCTCCCGGCCCCAGATGACCACGAGCGCGCCGAGGAGGAACAGCGGATACAGCTTGAGCGCCGTGCCCAGCCCGATCATCGCCCCGGTCAGCGCCGGTCTGTCCCGCGACTGCGCCCACAGCACGCCGGCCACGCTCGCCACCGCGAGCAGGTCCCAGTTGATCAGGCCCTCGAGCACCAGCACCGGCGAGACCGCGAACAGCGCGGCGTCCCACGGCCGTCGTCTGTGTACGCCGGTCAGCAGCCCGGCCGCGATCAGCGCACAGATCGCGAAGCCCCCGGCGTTCACCGCGGTGAACAGCAGGCTCTCGCGCAGGATCTTGTGGTCGGCGTACATCTGCCCCTGCGACATCGCCCCGCGCGGCGTGATGTCGGGCGAGCCGCTCAGCCAGTGGGTGATGTACGCCGCGCCCCAGGCGTAGTAGGCGATCCCGACGGGGTACTCCATCACGTCGTAGCGATCGCGCACCTGGATGGCGTCGGAGTAGGGCCACTCGAGCTCGGCGAACCCGCGGCCGACGTAGAGGTAGGGCAGGTCGGAGTAGCACATCTCGGAGTAGCGGCTCTGCGAGTTGGTCCACTGCGCGGAGTAGCAGGGCCCCTTCTGCACCAGGCCGAGCGCGAAGGCCAGCGCGGTCAGCGCGAGGACGACGCGCAGCGGTGTCCACCACGGGTGCCGGCCGGCGTGGTCGCCGACGGGACCGCCGATCCCCCGGCTGAGGGCGGCGACGACCGGGTCGTCGGAGGTCGGTCGCACCTCGGCGACGCGGTCCGCGCCCCCGTCGCTCACCACCAGGGCTCTCGCGAGGCCATCACGGCCGGCCGCGGACCGAAGCTCGCGTTGCCTCCGCCGCCCGGTCCGCACGAGATGACCGGCGCACACGTGGTGGTGCTGGTGGTCGGGCTCGTCGGCGTCGTGGGCGTCGTCGTGGGACCCGACGGCGACGTCGCGCTGGAGGTCGGAGCGCTCGAGGTCGGCGCCGACGACGTGGGCGCGGAGGACTGGGTGTGGTGGCTCGACGGCGGCGGCGGGGCCGGGTCGTGGCCGGACTCCGGCGGCGTCCCGCTCACGTAGGCCGGCAGCGGGAACGTCTTCACGGGTACGCCGACCAGGTCGCGCTTCATCACCGCCGCCCAGGTGGCGGTCGGGTAGCCCGCGCCGAAGTACCCGGCCGAGCCCTCGTAGGGAGGCAACCAGTCGTTGAGGGCGTTGTCGCCGTCCCCGCGCACGTACATCACCGCCGTGGCCAGCTGGGGCGTGAAGCCGACGAACCACGACGACGACACGTCGCCGTTGTTGTTGGTCGCGGTGCCGGTCTTGCCGGCCGCCTGCCGCTCGATCGCCTGGGCCCTGGCGCCGGTGCCGTGGAGCACCACCTGCTGCATGGCGTAGCTGACGTCGCGGTCGACGTCGGGCTTGATCGCCTCGGTGGTGTGCGGCTTGTACTGGTAGAGCACCTTGCCCTTGCTGTCCTCGACCTTGTTGATCACGTGCACGTCGGCGCGCTGACCGCCGTTGGCGATCGTCGCGTAGGCGTTGGCCATGTTGATGGCGCTGATCCGCGCCTTGCCCAGCGTGATCAGGGCGTCGGCGTCCAGGTCGCGCGAGGAGTCCGGGATGCCGGGGTAGTGGGCGTCGGGCTGCTGCGGCGGGATCCCCATCTTCTCGGCCTGGGTCAGGATCTTCGCCGGCCCGTCGGGGATGCTCGCGGACATGTCGACGAACGCGGTGTTCACCGACTGCTCCATCGCGGTGATCGAGGAGATCGCCGAGCCGTAGTTGGTGCCGGTGCTGTCGCCCTCGTTGTGCACCTCGAGGCCGTCGGGGAAGACGTACGGCGAGTTGCCGTCCCAGGTGCTCTTCAGCGAGTAGCCGTTGTTCAGGGCCGTGGCCAGCGACGCCGGCTTGAACGTCGAGCCCACCATGCCACCGGCCTCGGCCCAGTTGATCTGCGACGACAGGAAGTTCTGCCCGGCGTAGAAGCCCAGCAGCGCGCCGGTGCCGGGCTGGACCGTGGCCACGCCGACGTGCAGCTGCTTGAGCGAGAGCTTCGGTCGGACCTCGCGGACCCCGTCGGCGGCGGCGTTCATCGCCTTCTGGGTCAGCGTCGTGTAGACCCGCAGGCCGCCACCGTCGATCTCGTCGTCGGTGAAGTTCAGGTCGTGGAGCTGCTGGCGCACCAGCGTCAGCACGTGCCCCTTCTGGCCGGCGTACTTGTTCGACTCCTTCAGCGGCGGGAACGACGGCAGGTGCTGCTCGGCCTTGGTCGCCTTGGCCTCGGGGACCTTGCCCATCGAGGCCATCCCGGACAGGACGTAGCGGTAGCGCCCGAGCAGGGCCTGCTTGTTCGACTTGCCGTTGGCCGGGTCGTACTGCGTCGGGTTGTTCAGCACGCTGGCCAGCACGGCGCTCTGCTTGAGCGAGAGGTCGGCCGCGTCGACCCCGAAGTAGGCCTGGGCGGCTGCCTGCACGCCGTACGCCCCGCGCCCGAAGTAGATCGTGTTGAGGTAGCCCTGCAGGATGTCCTGCTTGCTCTTCTCCTTCTGCAGCTTCAGCGACAGGATCGCCTCGTGCACCTTGCGGCTCAGTGACCGCTCCTGGGTGAGGTAGAGGATCTTCACGTACTGCTGGGTGATCGTCGACGCGCCCTGCGTGGCGCCGCCGCGGGCGTCGTTGAACGCCGCCCGGATGATGCCCTTCGGGTCGATCCCGTGGTTGGTGTAGAACGTGCGGTCCTCGGCGGCGATCACGGCGTTCTGCAGGTTCGCCGGCATCTGCGCGAGCGGGATGATCTGGCGGTTCTGCGTGGCGTACTGCCCGACCTCGGTCTTGCCGTCGGCGTAGTAGACGAACGACGACTGGGTCTCGAAGTCCTTGTTCGGGTTGGGGATCGCGGTCGTCTTGTAGAGGTAGATGAACCCCGCGACCAGCAGCAGGCAGCCGATGATCGTCACGATCAGCAGCCACTTGACGGTCTTGAGCACCCGCCGCCGCAGGACGCTCGGGCCCTCGCCCGACCCCTTGCCGCTGCCCTTCTTGCCGGAGCCACCCGATCCACCCGAGCCACCGGACCCGCCCGACCCGCCGGAGCCACCGGGTCCGCGCGAGCCGCCGCGGCCGGACAGGCCGGCGGCACGGACGGGGGCCTTCGGCTTGCGCTTGACGGCGGGACCGTCGGCCCTGCGCTTGGCACTCACGGGGTCACTCCAGGTGCATGGGGGGTGGCATCGGGGGCCGAACCGGGAGCTCGGGGACCCCCGGGGGATCGGGTCGAGGGTACGGGGCCGGACCGAACCGGGTCGAAACGACGCTCGTGCGCTCGCGGTTTGGACCCTGATATATCGATCTGATACGTTGCTTCGATAGAACGTTGTGACATGTCGAGTCGACATGAGTGCGAGCTCGACCGTCACCGTCCTCGATCCACAGCAACAGCCGAGCAACAGCAAGGAGCAGGCGTGGCACGCAAGGCAGAGTCGCTGGAGCTGGCCGTCCTCGGCCTCCTTCACGAGTCTCCCCTGCACGGCTACGAGCTGCGCAAGCGGCTCAACCTGCTGCTCGGCTGGGGCCGTCTGCTGTCCTACGGCTCCCTCTACCCCGCGCTGAAGCGACTGCTGCGCGCCGGGTGGATCACCGAGGTCACCGCGGCGTCGCCCGGGGTCTCGCGCCGCCAGCGGATCGTCTACCAGATCACGCCGGCCGGCCGCGCGTACTTCGGTGAGCAGATCACCGACACCGGCCCGTCCGCGTGGGAGGACGACAGCTTCAACACCCGGTTCGCCTTCTTCTCCCGCACCGACGCCGACGTCCGGCTGCGCGTCCTCGAGGGCCGCCTCTCGCGGCTCCAGGAGCGTCTGGACCGCGCTCGGCACTCCACCCGCGGCGGCAGCGACGGCGACTCCAGCGACGACCGCTACCTCACCGAGCTCCGCCGGCACTCGATCGAGGCCGTCGAGCGCGAGGTCGCGTGGCTGACCGACCTGATCAACGCCGAGCGCTCGCCGGGTCCGGCCGTCGAGCAGCCCGACGAGAGCACCACCACGCCGAGCACCGGCTCGGCACAGAACATCCCCAGCGCGGCCCCGGCGGCCGACGCAACCACAGGAAGCACCCGCTAGGAAGGAACAACCCCACATGGGTTCGGTACGAGTAGCAATCGTGGGCGTCGGCAACTGCGCGACGTCCCTGGTCCAGGGCGTCGAGTACTACAAGGACGCCGACCCGTCGGGCACGGTGCCCGGTCTGATGCACGTCTCGTTCGGCGACTACCACGTCTCCGACATCGAGTTCGTCGCCGCCCTCGACGTCGACGCGAAGAAGGTCGGCTTCGACCTCGCGGAGGCGACCCAGGCCTCGGAGAACAACACGATCCGCATCTGCGACGTGCCTCCGACCGGCGTCATCGTGCAGCGCGGCCCGACCCTCGACGGTCTCGGCAAGTACTACCTCGCCACGATCGAGGAGTCGGACGCCGAGCCGGTCGACGTCGTCCAGCTGCTCAAGGACACCGAGGCCGACGTGCTCGTCTCCTACCTGCCGGTGGGCTCCGAGCAGGCCGACAAGTTCTACGCGCAGTGCGCGATCGACGCGGGCGTCGCCTTCGTCAACGCCCTGCCCGTCTTCATCGCTTCCGACCCCGAGTGGGCCAAGAAGTTCGAGGACGCCGGCGTCCCGATCGTCGGCGACGACATCAAGAGCCAGGTCGGCGCGACGATCACCCACCGCGTGATCGCCAAGCTGTTCGAGGACCGCGGCGTCGCGCTGGACCGCACCTACCAGCTCAACGTCGGCGGCAACATGGACTTCAAGAACATGCTCGAGCGCGAGCGCCTGGAGTCCAAGAAGATCTCCAAGACCCAGTCGGTGACCTCCAACCTGCACGGCTCGCTCGGCGGGAAGGTCCAGGACCGCAACGTCCACATCGGCCCCTCGGACTACGTCCAGTGGCTCGACGACCGCAAGTGGGCCTACGTCCGGCTCGAGGGCCGCGCGTTCGGCGACGTTCCGCTGAACATGGAGTACAAGCTCGAGGTCTGGGACTCGCCGAACTCCGCTGGCATCATCATCGACGCGCTCCGGGCGGCCAAGATCGCCAAGGACCGCGGCCAGGGCGGACCGGTCATCTCGGCCTCGTCGTACCTCATGAAGAGCCCGCCGGTGCAGCTGCCGGACGACGAGGGCCGCGCCCGCGTCGAGGCCTTCATCCGCGGCGAGGAGTGATCACCGCCGCGCCCGCGGCGTAGCTTCAGCCTCGTGACCCCGGTCCCGCTCTGCGGGACCGGGGTCCGCTGCGTTGTTGGCCCTCGTGTGGCCGGCTGGGCGAGAAAACGCGGACGAAATGGCCGACACGCCCGGGCGACGGTCCACTTCGTCCGCGTTTTCTTTGCCCACGGCCGGGAGAGTCGGCGAGGGAGGGGGTGGCGGTCGGTCAGCGGGTGGCGAGGACGAGGGGGAGTACGTCGGTCGCGCCGGCCTGACGGAGGGCACGCGCGGCGAGGGTGAGGGTCCAGCCGGTGGCCACCTGGTCGTCGACGAGGAGCACCGGGGCGGCTCAGGGATCTCGCCCTCGAGGCGGTAGCGACGGCCGACCGCGGCCACGCGCTGCGCGGAGTTCATCGCGCCCTGTCCGGGCGCGACCGACTCGTCCGCGATCGCCCAGCGACCGACGACCGGCTGCTTCAGGAAGCGGGAGAGGCCGTCGGCCAGATCGCCGACGAGCACCGGCCGGGTGGTCGACTCGACGACCACGATGCCCTCGACGTGGGGCCGCCAGTCGAGGAGGACCTCGACGACGGCGCGGGCGAGGTCCTCCGGGACCGCCTGGTCGGTCGGCGGCTCGGCGAAGAGCGCGCGCAGCGCCTGCCCGTGCCCCAGGTCGGTCAGCCGGGCCACGGCGCGGCCCGGCTCGGCGGTGTCGCCGATCCGGCCACGGAGGTCGAGCCCCAGCTTGGTCAGCGCAGTCGGCCACATCGCGCGGGGCTCGACCACGACGCCGGGGCGGGCCAGCCGAGTCCGCGCCTCGTCGACCGCGGACGTCGACACCGTGGTCGGCAGCGACAGCCCACCGCAGGAGTCGCAGCGTCCGCAGCGGGTGTCGTCGGCGACGTCCGGGTCGTCGAGCTGCGAGCGCAGGAACCACATCCGGCAACGGTCGGAGTCGAGGTAGTCGAGCATGGCGCGCTGCTCGGTCGCGCGCGCCTCGGCCACCCGGGCGTACCGCTCGCCGTCGTAGGTCCACTCCTGCCCGGTGGCCTCCCAGCCGCCGCGGACCCGGCGGACGGCGCCGTCGACGTCGAGGACCTTCAGCATCTGCTCCAGTCGGCTGCGGCCGAGGTCGACCAGCGTCTCCAGCGTGGCCGTGCTGGCCACGCCCTCCTCGGCGAGCACGCGCAGCGTGTGTCGCACCTGGTCCTCCCGCGGGAAGGCCAACGAGGCGAAGTAGGCCCAGATGTCCTTGTCCTCCTGCTGCGGCAGGAGCACCACCGAGGCCTCGTCGGTGCCACGGCCGGCCCGGCCCACCTGCTGGTAGTAGGCCACCGGCGACTGCGGGGCTCCGAGGTTGACCACGAAGCCGAGGGTGGCGTCGAAGCCCATGCCGAGGGCGCTGGTCGCGACCAGCGCCTTGACCTCGCCCGCGGCGAGACGCTGCTCCAGCGCCTGCCGCTCGGTGGGCTCGGTCTGCCCGGAGTACGCCGCGACGTCGTGGCCGCGCGAACGCAGGTAGTCGGCGACCTGCTGGGTCGCCGCGACCGTGAGGCAGTAGACGATGCCGGACCCCGGCTGCTCGGCGAGGTGGTCGGCGAGCCAGGCGAGGCGCTCCTCGGACGTGCGCAGCCGCAGCACACCGAGCCGCAGCGACTCGCGGTCCAGTGAGCCGCGCAGCACCAGCGTCTCGGAGCCGTCGGCGGTGGCCAGCTGCTCGGCGACGTCGGCACTGACCCGCGCGTTGGCGGTGGCGGTGGTCGCGAGCACCGGGATCCCCGTCGGCAGGTCGGCCAGCAGGGTCCGGATCCGGCGGTAGTCGGGCCGGAAATCGTGGCCCCAGTCGGAGATGCAGTGGGCCTCGTCGACCACGAGCAGCCCACAGGTCGCCGCCAGCCGCGGCAGCACCTCGTCGCGGAAGCCGGGGTTGTTCAGTCGTTCGGGGCTGACCAGCAGCACGTCGATGTCACCGGCGCGCACGGCGTCCTGGATCTCCTCCCACTCCTCGACGTTGGTGGAATTGATCGTCACCGCCCGGATCCCCGCACGCTCGGCGGCCGCGATCTGGTTGCGCATGAGCGCCAGCAACGGCGAGACGATCACCGTCGGGCCGGCACCCTGGGCCCGGAGCACCAGGGTGGCCACGAAGTACACCGCCGACTTGCCCCACCCGGTCCGCTGGACCACCAGCGAGCGGCGACGGTCGACGGCCAGCGCCTCGATCGCCGACCACTGGTCGTCGCGCAGGCGCGCGTCGTCACGGCCCACCAGAGCCCTCAGGTGCCGCTCGGCGTCGGCCCGGACGGCGGCACGGTCGGCGGCACGGTCGGTCGTCGTCGTGGTCACCCCACCTGTCTAGCAGGGCCTGCCGACGTGGCGGCGCCGTCCTCCACAGCCCTAGCCTGGGTGCCATGGTCCCTCCGGGCGGCCCGGCCGTCGACGAGGCCGTCGGCGACGCCGTCAGCGCCTTCCCCGCCATCTGGCTCCGCGACAACTGCCCGTGCGCCGAGTGCCGCGATCCCGGCAACGCCCAGAAGCTCTTCGGGATCACCGACCTCCCCGCCGACCTCGCCGTGCGGAGCGTCGACCGGGTGGACGGGACCACCGTCGTCACGTTCGACCCCGACGGCCATCGCTCGGTCTTCCCGGACGGTTGGCTCGCCGAGCGCGCCTCCGACGGCGGCAGCAGCGAGGACGACGGCCGGACCGAGGCCTCGAAGCAGACCTGGAACGTCGAGGAGCTGGCCCGTCGGCTCCCGACCGCGCGTTGGGGCGACTATCGCGACGACCCCACAGAGCGCCTGCGGGTGCTGCGCGCCGTACGCGACCTGGGCTTCGCCGTCCTGCACGGCACGCCGACGGACGAGAACACCGTCCTGGCCGTGGCGCGGACGTTCGGCTACCCCCGCGAGACCAACTACGGACAGCTCTTCGACGTCCGCGTCGAGGCGGCCCCGAGCAACCTCGCCTTCACCGGTCGCGCCATCACGCCGCACACGGACAACCCCTACCGCGACCCCGTTCCGACCCTGCAGCTCCTGCACTGCCTGGCCAACGCCGCCGAGGGCGGCGACTCCGGCCTGGTCGACGGGTTCCGCGCGGCCGCGGTGCTCCGCGACGAGGACCGGGCGGCGTTCGACGTGCTGACCAGGACGCTGGTGCCGTTCGCCTGGTCGAACGCCGAGGCGAGCCTGCGCGCCGACCGTCCCCTGATCGACATCGACCCGCTCGGGCGGATCCGTGAGGTCCGCTTCAACAACCGGTCGATGCAGGCCCTGGCCCTGCGCGGCGACGACGCGAGTCGGTTCTACGACGCCTACCTGCGCTTCGCGCGCATCATCGCCCGGCCGGAGCTGATGGTCACCTTCCGGCTGGACCCGGGCGACTGCGTGGTCTTCGACAACACCCGGCTCCTGCACGCCCGCACCGCCTTCGCCGAGACCGGTGCCCGCCACCTGCAGGGCTGCTACGCCGACCTCGACGGGTTGACCAGCACCATCAGGGTCCTGGAGCAGGAGCGATGAGCGGCGACCCGGTCCAGCAGCTCGCCGACCTCTTCGCCGGCCCCGGCGCGGGTGACTACCTCGGCGAGGCCGTGAGCATGGCCCAGCACATGTGCCAGGCCGGCACGCTCGCGCAGGCGGCCGGCGCCTCCGACGAGCTGGTCGCAGCCGCCCTCCTGCACGACGTCGGCCACTTCCGGGGCACGGTCACCGGCCAGGACCTGATGGCCGGCAGGGACAACCACCACAGCGACACCGGGGCGGCCTGGCTGAG
This sequence comes from Nocardioides sp., assembly GCA_049841015.1. GTDB lineage: Bacteria > Actinomycetota > Actinomycetes > Propionibacteriales > Nocardioidaceae > Nocardioides. Next base: position 110,111 of record JASGIN010000008.1, on the reverse strand, counting down.
CCGGTGGTTTCCCCCTGGCGTCACCGAGCCGGTCCGCCTGCACGTCGCGGCCAAGAGGTATCTGTGCGCCGTCGACCCGGCGTACGCCGCGCAGCTCTCGCCGGCCTCGGCCTACACCCTCGAGGTCCAGGGCGGCCCCATGGACTCCGAGCAGGTGCGGGCCTTCGAGGCCGAGCCGTTCCACGCCGGCGCGGTCGTCGTGCGCCGGTGGGACGACGCGGCGAAGGACCCCGACGCCGACACCCTCGGGTTCGAGAGCTTCCGGCCGCTGCTCGAGCGCCTGGTCGTCGGCTAGGCCGGTCCCCCCGCTCGCCGATCCGCCCACCAGGCGAGCAGCGCCGCCCGGGCGTCGTCGTAGGAATGCGGGCCCTCGTCGAGCCGGAGCTCCAGCAGGAAGCGGTACGCCGCCCCGACGTCGCGGCCCGGGGAGATCCCGAGGATCTCCATGATCTGGGTGCCGTCGAGGTCGGGCCGGATGGACGCCAGCTCCTCCTCGGCGGAGAGCCGCTGGATCCGCTCCTCGAGGTCGTCGTAGGTGCGGCGCAGGCGGTCGGCCTTGCGCTGGTTGCGGGTCGTGCAGTCGGCGCGGGTGAGCACGTGCAGGCGCTCGAGCTGGTCGCCGGCGTCGCGGACGTACCTCCGCACCGCCGAGTCGGTCCACTGCCCGTCGCCGTACCCGTGGAAGCGCAGGTGCAGCTCGACGAGCCGGGTCACCGCGTCGGTGACGTCGCCGGCGAACTTCAGGGCCTGCATCCGCTTGCGGGTCAGCTTGGCGCCCACCACGTCGTGGTGGTGGAAGGTGACCGACCCGTCCTCGAGGAAGCGACGCGTGCGCGGCTTGCCGACGTCGTGCATGAGCGCCGCGAAGCGGGAGACGAAGTCGGGCCCCCCGAGCCGGTCCTCCAGGCCGATCGACTGCTCGAGCACGGTCAGCGTGTGCTGGTAGACGTCCTTGTGCCGGTGGTGCTCGTCGCGCTCGAGGGCGAGGGCGGGCAGCTCGGGGAGCACCAGCGCGGCCAGACCGGTCTCCACCAGCAGCGTGAGCCCCAGCCGCGGGTACGGCGCGAGCACCAGCTTGACCAGCTCCTCGCGGACCCGCTCGGCGGAGATGATCTCGATCCGGCCGGCCATCGCCGTCATCGCCGCCACGGTGCCCGGGTCGACCGACGAAGCCCAGCTGCGCCGCGAACCTCGCGGCGCGCATCATCCGCAGCGGGTCGTCGGAGAAGGAGTCCTCCGGACGCCCCGGGGTGCGGATCAGTCCGTGCCCGAGGTCCACGACGCCGCCGTAGGGGTCCACGAACTCGCGCGACGGGCACGCGCACCGCCATCGCGTTGACCGTGAAGTCCCGACGGCCGAGATCGCCCTCCAGGGTGTCGCCGAACTCGACCTGTGGCTTGCGCGACGACGGGTCGTAGCTCTCCGAGCGGTACGTCGTGACCTCGACCTGGAAGGAGCCCTTGCGGCTGCCGATGGTGCCGAACGCTCGCCCGATGTCCCAGGTCGTGTCGGCCCAGCCGTCCAGGAGCCGGGCGATCTCGTCGGGCCGGGCCGAGGTCGTCAGGTCGAGGTCGTTGTGCGGGCGGCCGAGCATGGCGTCGCGCACCGGGCCGCCGACCAGAGCCAGCTCGTGTCCGGCGTCCCCGAAGAGCCGTCCGAGTTCGTCGACGACGGGGCCGATCCGGTCGAGCTCGGCGGCCACGTCACGCTGCGCGTCGGCCAGCCGAACCCGCCCCGGCGGGGGGTCTGCTGCTGCTGCGTCGGTGGGTGCGGACACGATGCGACAGCCTAGTGGGGCGCCCGCCGCGGCTCCGGTGGGCGCGCAGCTCGGCGGACGGGGGTGGCACAGGAGCAGGCCCTACGATCGGGGAGTGCTCCGCCCGTCCTCGCTGCCGCATGCCCGGGCAGTCCAGGTCTGCGGCGCGGTGCTGGCGGCCGGGGTGCTGCTCCTGTCGGCGGCGGCACCCTCCGCGGCTGCCCACGGGCCGGCCGGGACCCACGCCACGGTGACCCGCTCCCCCGTCGCGGAGAGAGCCGTGGCGCGCGGGGCGGCAGGCGCCGTCGTCCGGGCGGCGTCACCACGCCAACCGCTGGTGCCCAAGATCCGCTCGATCTTCCCCGACTACGTCCCGGACAAGGGCCCGATCGTCATCCGCGGCACGGTCACCAACGACTCCCACCGGACCTGGACCGCGATCAACGTGCACGGCTTCATGGGCTCCACGCCGATCACGTCGAGCGCCGAGCTGGCCGCGACGATGCGGACGCCGCTGACCGCCGACGTCGGTCACCGGATCACGGTGCCGGGCACGTTCGCCACCATCCACTCGCTCGCCCCGGGCGAGACCGCGACGTTCCGCATCACGCTGCCCCACAACACCCTCCCGGTGTCGTCCCCGGGCGTGTACTGGTTCGGCGTGCACGTGCTCGGCGACAACGGCGAGGGTGGGCCGCGCGAGGCCGTCGGCCGGGACCGCACCTTCCTCGCCTACGTCCCGGCGTCGGTGGCCCAGGGGGCCCAGGAGCAGGTCGCGCTGGTCCTCCCGGTGCGCGCACCGGTCACCCACGGTCCCGACGGAAGCGTGGAGGACCCCGAGTCGTGGGGACAGAGTCTGCGCAGCGGGATGCTCCACGACGTCGCCCAGACCGGCGCCGCCGCCGGGGGACGGCCGCTGACCTGGCTGCTGGACCCCGCGGTCACCGACGTCGCGCGGCGTCTGGCGCAGGGCAACCCGGCCCGCCAGCTCGGCCCTCCCGCGAAGGGCGGCAAGGATTCACCGACCCCGAGCGACTCTCCGAGCAGCTCGAGCACCGGCTCCGGGGCCTCGGCCTCCGTCGCCGGAAGCACGCCGAGCGCCGCGACCAGGACCGCCGCGAAGAGCTGGCTGCAGCAGATGCGCACCCTCCTCGGGGCCGGCGGCGAGGAGGTCCTCGGCCTCCCCTTCGGCGACCTCGCGGTGGAGCCGGCCGTCGAGCACGACCAGTCCCTCCTCCGCGCGGCGTTCCGGCGTACGGCGCAGGCGATGAGCGCCTGGAGCCTGCCCGAGGCCCCGGTCGTCGCCCCGCCTACCGGGCGCACCACTGCGGGCACGGTCGCCGGGCTGCCGCGAGCCGCCGACGTGCTGCTGGCCGACACCGGGGTCTCCGACGCGTCCCACACGCTCAACCGGGTCGCCGGCCACCACGTGGTGCTGGAGTCCACGGCGACCACCGACGGCGGCCCGGGGCCGGTCGACTCCCACAGCTCGCTGGCCTTCCGCCAGCGGGTCATGGCCGAGGCAGCCCTGCGCGTGCTCGACGACCGCCAGCCCCTCGTCGTCGAGCTGCCGGCCGGGGTGCAGCGACGGATCCACCCGAGCCTCTTCTCCGGGCTCGACGCGCCCTGGCTCCGCCTCGCCACCCTGGACGAGGTCTCCGCGGGCACCCCTTCGGCGCTCGACCCCGACCAGCTCCGACCCGTCCCGGACGACCAGCCCACCCTCGGGTCGCGGCTGTACGGCGCCGCGGACGACCTGCTGGCCAAGGGCCGGACCCTGCAGTCGGTGCTGGCCGACGGCCACGCCCTGGAACGCCGGCTGTTCGAGGAGGTCACCGCCAACGCGTCCTACGCCGCGCAGAAGGAGCCGTACATCGCGCTCTCCCGGATGCGGGTCATCGACTCGTGGGTGCGCAGCAGCCTGTCCGGGATCGACGTGGCCGCACCTCAGTCGGTGACCCTGGCCAGCGCCTCCGGGCACTTCTCGGTACTCCTCAGCAACGACCTCGACGTCCCGGTGACCGTGCGGGTGCACGCCCGGACCGACCCCCACGTCACGATCACCGGCGGTGACGACGTCGTCCTGCCACCCCATGGCCGCAAGAGCGTCCTGCTGAACGCGACCACGCACCAGCGCGGCGTCCACAACGTCGTCCTGGAGCTCACCAGTCCTGACGGCCAGCCGCTCGGGCTGGGCTCCAGCGACCCGTTCCCGATGCGAGCCGAGCAGGTCAGCGGCCTGATCTGGGTGATCATCGGAGTGGGCGTCGGCCTGCTGTTCGCGGCCATCCTGGTCCGGCTCACGCGTCGCATCCTGCGGGCCCGGTCCTCGTGAGCGACGCCACCGAGAGCCGCGGCATCCTCGCGTCGTCCGCCGTGATGGCGACAGGCACCGTCGTCTCCCGCGCCAGCGGCTACCTGCGCAACGTGCTGCTCGCCGCGGCCATCGGCAACGGCCTGCACGCCGACCTGTTCAACATCGGCAACACGATCCCGAACATGCTCTACATCCTGCTGGCCGGCGGGGTGTTCAACGCCGTACTGGTGCCACAGCTCGTGCGCGCGCAGCGCGACGACCCCGACGGTGGCGAGGCCTACACCAACCGGGTCATCACGCTGGCCGCGATCTTCCTGGGCGCCGTGACGATTCTCCTCGTCGTCCTGGCGCCGTTGGTCATGAAGCTCTACCTCAACGGCGCGTACGACGACCCGGGTCTCGCGGCGCAGCGGGCGTCTGCGATCGCCTTCGCGCGCTACTGCCTGCCGCAGGTCTTCTTCTACGGGATGTTCGTGCTGCTCGGGCAGGTGCTCAACGCCCGCGGCCGGTTCGGGCCGATGATGTGGGCGCCCATCGCCAACAACGCGATCTCGGTCGCCGTCCTGGTCATGTACCTCGTCTGGTTCGGCGACCTGCCCCACCACCAGGGCTGCGCGGCGTACACGAGCACCCAGGAGCTGGTGCTCGGCGGCGGCGCGACCCTCGGCATCGTCGCGCAGGTGCTGATCCTGCTGCCGGTCCTGCGGGCGGCGGGCGTGCACTTCCGCCCGCGCTACGACTTCCGCCACAGCGGGCTGGGGCACACCCTGCGGCTGGGGACCTGGACGGTCCTCTTCGTCGTCGTCAACCAGGTCGCCTACACCGTCGTGGTCCGGCTCGCCTCCGGCGGCACGGCCCAGGTCGCGTGCGGGCAGGCCCACCACCACCAGGCAGGGGCCAGCGCCACCGGCTACACCGTCTACGCCGCGGCCTTCCTGTTCGTGATGGTGCCGCACGCCATCGTCACGGTCTCGCTCGCAACGGCGATCCTGCCCCGGCTCTCGGCGAAGGCGGCGGCCGGCGACCTCGCCGGGCTGGCCGGAACGCTGGCCGGCACCCTGCGCACGGCGCTCGCGGTGGTCGTACCGTTCGCGCTCGGCCTGCCGCTGCTGGCCTACGACGCCGCCAAGGTGCTGTTCGGCTACGCCTCCACGTCGGCGACGTTCGACCACTACGTGCCGTCGATGATCCTGTTCGGGCCCGGCATCGTGTTCTTCACCGTCCACTACCTGATGCTCCGCGGCTTCTACGCCCTCGAGCTCAACAAGACGGTGTTCTGGATCCAGTGCGCGATCGGGCTCACCAACGTCGTGGTGGCGGTGGTGCTCGTGCACCGGGCCACGCCGGCCCAGACCTCGCCGGCGCTGGTGATCGCCTACGGCTCGTCGTACCTCCTGGGGTCGGCGATCTCCTACGCGATGCTGCGGCGGCGCCTGGGCGGCCTCGAGACCGCGCAGCTGGTGCGCTTCGTGGTCCGGCTGCTGATCGCGGCCGGCATCGCCGCGGGTATCACCGCGGTCCTGCGCCACCTCCTCCCGGGTGGAGGCGACGACGTCTCGCACGTCCTCGCGGCCGTGCGCGTGGTGGTGCTCGGCTCGGTCGACGTCCTGCTCTTCGTCGTGCTGGCGGGCCTGATGCGCATCCGTGAGGTGAGCAGCGTCGTGGACACCGTCCTGCGGCGGCAGCGAGGGCGGCACGCCGCCTCCTAACATGGTGCAGCGAGTGACGGGAGGGATTCGACCTGGAGTCAGAGCACACCCGGCCGGGTGACGTGCTCGCCGACCGGTATCGCCTGACCGACCTGCTCACCGAGAGCGGGGGCGGTCGCTTCTGGCGCGCGTTCGACAACGTGCTGCAGCGCGACGTCGCCGTCCACATCATCGCCTGCGCCGACGACCGCGCGCCGCTGCTGCGGTCGGCCGCGCGCACCTCCGCGACGGTCCTGGACCGCCGGATGCTGCGGGTGCTCGACATCGACGAGGCGGCCGAGCGGTGCTTCGTGGTCAACGAGTGGGGCTCGGGCACGAGTCTGGACCTCCTGCTGGCCGACGCCGGACCGCTCTCTCCGACCGTCGGCGCCTTCATCGTCTCCGAGGTCGCCGACACCCTCGCCCTGGCCCACGAGGCGCAGGTCGCGCACGGCCGGCTCGTCCCCGAGAACGTCCTGATCGCCACCGACGGGTCGGTGCGCCTCATCGGCTTCGCGGTGGACGCGGCGCTGCACGGCCTGCCCGCCGGGCGGGTCTCCACCGACATCGCGGACCTCGCGGGCCTGCTGTACGCCGCCCTGACCGGCCGCTGGGCCGGCGTCACCGCCTCGGCGGTGCCGCGCGCGCCGACGAGCCACGGGCACGTGCTGCGACCTCGACAGGTGCGGGCCGGCATCCCGCGCACGCTGGACTCCCTGTGCGACCACATCCTCAACCACGGCGGCGACACCGAGGTCGGCGCGGCGGTGCTGGCCGACTCGCTGCGGGTGTTCCTGGGCACGTCGGCCACCGCCGCGGAGCACTGGCTGGCGCGGATCGAGCACCCGGCTCGAGGCGAGGGACCGGTCGTGCTGCCACCGCTGCCCGACCCACCGGCCAAGGAGATCGGCGAGCACCCCTCAGACGAGTCGGAGTCCGACGACGAGCCGGCCGAGGCGTCTTCGACGCCGGACGTGGACGAGGACGAGCACCCGACCGAGGCGCCGGCCGACGCACTGGCGACCCAGGCGGGCATGCCGATCTTCCACGAGGACACCGACGACGTCTCCTGGCTGGCGCACCACAGCGAGAAGCCGCCGCCACCGCCCGACTTCGACCCGCCACCCGAGCGTCCGCTGTTCGCACCCGATCCCGAGGAGGGCGAGCCGGTACGCCGTCCACGGGCCGCGCCGGCCACGCACACCGCCGGGCCCGGAGGCTTCTGGCCGTGGGAGAGCGGCGGCCCCTCGGCGACGACCGGCAGCGGCGTCCTCCCGGCGTACGTCGAGGACGAGGACGAGGACGACGGCCCCCGGCCCGGGACGAGCATGCTGCGGCTGGCCGGGATCATCGCGGCCTGCCTGCTGGTCCTCGTGGCGGTGGTGGTCGCCTTCAACCTGGGCCGCGGCAAGACCGCGCTGGGCACCAGTCCCGACGACACCGGCAGTGAAGGTCCTGCGCGGTCGGGCACGACGTCGAGCAGCGCCACCGCGAGTGCGATCACCGGCCTCACCGCGACCGACTTCGACCCGCAGGGCACCGGTGGCGAGAACGCCGACGAGGCACCCCTCGCCGTCGACGGCAACCCCGCCACGGCCTGGACCACGTTGCGCTACGACCAGCAGTTCGGCCCCGACGGGCTCAAGACCGGAGTAGGACTGGTCCTCGACCTCGGCGCCAGCCACGACGTCACCGAGGTGGACCTCACCACCGTCGGCACGCCCACCGGGGTCAGCGTCTACGTCTCGCCCGACCGCCCCACCGGCCTGACCGGGCTCCAGGTGGCCGGCCACACCACCGTGTCCGGCACGCAGGGCACGGTCTCCCTCTCGGGGTCGACCACCGGTCGCTACGTCGTGGTCTGGCTGACCCGGCTGCCGGCCCTGCCCGGGGGCGGGTTCCGCGGCGGCGTGGCCGACGCGGTCGTGAAGGGTGACTGAGGCGAGCCCGGGCGTGAGCGCGGATCCCACGGACGCCGAGCTCCTGGCCGCTCACGTCGCGGGCGACCCCGACGCGTTCGGCGTGCTCTTCGGGCGTCACCGCGACCGGCTCTGGGCGGTGGCGCTGCGCACGATGGGCAACCCCCACGACGCGGCCGACGGGCTGCAGGACGGCCTGGTCGCGGCGTACCGACGGGCCGGGAGCTTCCGCGGCGACGCGGCGGTCACCACCTGGCTGCACCGCGTCGTGGTCAACGCGTGTCTGGACCGGATCCGGGCCGCGAAGGTACGTCGCGCCGACCCGCTGCCCGACGACCTCGACGAGCGCCACGACCGCGGCTCCGTGGCGACGGCGACCACCGACCACGACGACCCGGAGCAGGCCGCGATCGCAGCCGACCGGCGACGTGCCCTGCTCGACGCCCTCGCGGTCCTGCCCGCCGAGCAACGGGCAGCGCTGGTGCTCGTCGACATGGAGGGGCACTCCGTCGCCGAGGTCGCGGTCATGCTGGAGTGTGCCGAGGGGACGGTGAAGTCGCGGTGCTCGCGGGGCCGCGAGCGCCTCGCCGCCCTGCTCCGCGATCGGCTCGGCGAGACCGCGCGTGACGCGCCTCACCAGGAACCGGATGCCGGGCCGCGCCGTCCGACCCAGGCAGACGGTCGACCAGAACCAGCGCACGAGACGGACGAGGGAGGTGTGTCGTGACCGAGGAGCCCGAGTCCCCGGAGATCGCGGAGGTCCGCCGCCTCCTCGCCGAGGCTCGCCACACCGAGCCGATGCCGGACGACGTGGTGGCGCGCCTGGACGACGCCCTCGCCGGCCTGTCGCGACCTGTCCCGGAGTCCGAGTCCGACGACCCGTCCGATCCGCTGGCCAAGAGGCGGGCCGCTCGTCGTCGACGCCAGGCCGCGGGCTGGCTCGTGGCTGCGGCAGCAGTCGTGGCGGGGTTCGTCGTCGTCCCGCACCTCCACCTGCAGAGCACGAACAGCTCGGCCGCCACCGCGGACACGGCCGGTGGCACGGAGGCAGGTGCCCGGCAACCCGACTCCCTGTCGGCGTCCAGGTCACCGCTGTCGGGCAAAGTCCCCTCGGCCAGCGCCGCCTCCGGCTGGGCGCTTCACGTCCGCGACGGTCGGGTCGTCGTACGCCCTGATCACTTCGAGGACGACGTGCTCAACGCTCGTGCGACGCTGCAGGCGACTCCGGATTCACTGCAGTCCGAGCTCGTGGGGTGTGCCGGCGTCACCGGAGAGGGCCAGGCGGTCGCCGCGGAGTACGACCGCGCCCCGGCAGCCTTGGTGTACCGGCCCGCCGAGGGGGACTCCCAGGTCGTCGACCTCTACCGGTGTGGCGACTCCCAGCCCGTCCGGTCGACCACCCTGCCGGCGCCCTGACCCAGGGAATCCCGCTCGCCTACGATGCGTTGTAGACACTGGTCGACAACCCCGCCGGTGGCCGACCATCATTCGACCGGCAGCTGGGAGCAGTCATGACGCAGTCGCAGTCCACCTCGAGCCAGTCTGGCGAGGGCGACGTCCGCAACGTGATCATCGTGGGGTCCGGGCCCGCGGGCTACACCGCCGCGGTCTACGCCGCGCGCGCCTCGCTCCACCCCCTCGTTTTCGAGGGCTCGGTGACCGCCGGCGGAGCGCTGATGAACACCACCGAGGTCGAGAACTTCCCCGGCTTCCGCGACGGCATCATGGGCCCGGCGCTGATGGACGAGATGCGCGCCCAGGCCGAGCGCTTCGGCGCCGAGCTGGTCCCCGACGACATCGTCTCCATGGAGCTGACCGGCGAGATCAAGACCGTCAGCACCGCCACCGACACCTACCGCGCCCGCTCGGTGATCCTCGCGACCGGATCGGCGTACCGGAAGCTCGGCCTGCCCCGGGAGGAGGAGCTCTCGGGCCGCGGCGTCTCGTGGTGCGCGACCTGTGACGGCTTCTTCTTCCGCGACCAGCACATCGCGGTCGTGGGTGGTGGCGACTCCGCCGTCGAGGAGGCGACGTTCCTGACCCGCTTCGGCAGCAAGGTCACGATGATCCACCGTCGTGGCGAGCTGCGCGCCTCCAAGATCATGCAGGAGCGCGCGTTCGCCGACCCCAAGCTGGAGATCCTGTGGGACTCCGAGGTCGCGGCCATCAACGGTGACGAGCGGCTGGAGTCGATCACGGTCCGCAGCACCGCCGACGGCACCGAGAGCAACCTCCCGGTGACCGGGCTGTTCATCGCGATCGGTCACGACCCGCGCTCCGAGCTGCTCGAGGGCCAGGTCGACCTCGACGACGACGGCTACGTCGTCGTCCGCCATCCGGCGACGGAGACCAACCTGACCGGGGTCTTCGCCTGCGGTGACCTGGTCGACCACCACTACCGCCAGGCGATCACCGCCGCCGGCACGGGCTGCGCCGCGGCGCTGGACGCTGAGCGCTACCTCGCCGACCTCGACCACGCGGCCGCCGCTGCCGGTGAGCCTGCTGTCGCCTCGGTCTGATCCGACTGGCTCGATGTCTGGGCCGCGCCTTCGCCGCGGGAACATCCGTCGGCGGCATGATGTTGACTTGGCGTTAGCCCCGCAGGGCTGACCCGAACGATTGGAAGGAACTCACGTGGGCAACCTCTCTGCCGTCACCGACGCCGACTTCGAGGCGACGGTGCTCAAGTCCGACAAGCCGGTCCTGGTCGACTTCTGGGCCGAGTGGTGCGGTCCGTGTCGCCAGGTGGCCCCGATCCTCGACGAGCTCGCCAGCGAGCACGGCGACAAGATCACGTTCGTCCAGATGAACGTCGACGAGAACCCCGTGGTCCCCTCGTCGTACCGCGTCACCGGCATCCCGACCCTCAACGTCTACCAGGGCGGCGAGGTCGTGAAGTCCATCGTGGGCGCGAAGCCCAAGTCCGCGCTGCTGCGCGAGCTCGAGGAGTTCATCGCCTAAGCGAGGACCTCACCCGAACGCCAAGGCGGTCGAGCCCAGCGGGGCTCGGCCGCCTTCGTCGTCCCCGGACCAAATCACCCCCACCGATTGGTGGCAAACCGCATGCCGCGGGCCGGTTTTCATGCGGTTTGGTGCCAAACCGCATGCAACACGCGCACTCAGCTTCGGGTCGTCGTCCGCGGGTGGTCGGCGGTGGTCTTCGGCGCGGGACGTACGGCGCCGAGCAGGCGTTCGAGGGCGCCCTCCAGCTCCTCGCGCCAGCTGAGGGCGGTGCGGAGGTCCATCCTCATCCGCGGCGTGGTCGCGTGGGCGCGCTGCGTCTTGAAGCCGACGCTGGTGAGGAAGTCCACGGGAGTGACGCAGGAGCGGACCCCGGGCCGCCCCGGGCCGCGGGTGTCGCCGAACGCCTCGACCGCCGCGACGCCGCCGCGCTGGATCAGGTCGCGCGCCATCCCCTGGACCAGCATCCGCCCGAGCCCGCCCCCGCGAGCTGCCGGCTCGACGTAGATCGCCGACAGCAGCACGGCGTCGGAGGAGACCGGCGCGGTCGGGAAAACGCCCGCCCCGGGCAGGTAGGCCGGCGGGGCGTAGAGCACGTAGCCGACCGCCCGGTCGTCGACCATCATCACCCGCCCGCACGAGCCCCAGTCGCGGAGCACCGAGGACATCCACGCCTCCTTCTCGGCGGCGGGCTCGTCCACGCGCTCCCGGCGGACCGGGTCCAGCTCCCAGAAAACGCACTCGCGGCACGGCGCATCCAGCTCGGCCAGGTGGTCGAGGGTCATCCGGACGACCTTCCGCGACATGAGACCCATGGTAGGCGCGGCTCGAGGGGTTGGCAGGATGACGAGGTGCGCCGCATCCGCCAGAGCCAGAAGCTCCAGCACGTCCGCTACGACGTCCGCGGGCCGATCCTGGTCGAGGCCCAGCGCCTCGAGGCCGAGGGCCACCGGATCCTGAAGCTCAACATCGGCAACCCGGCGCCGTTCGGCTTCCGGGCTCCGGACGCGATCGTGGCCGACATGGTGCACCACCTCCCCGACGCGCAGGGCTACAGCGATTCACAGGGCATCTACCCCGCCAGGACCGCGGTCGCCCACTACTACCAGGAGCGCGGGCTCCGGGACGTCACCGTCGACGACGTCTACATCGGCAACGGCGTCTCCGAGCTGATCTCGATGGTGCTCCAGGCCTTCGTCGACGACGGGAACGAGATCCTGGTCCCGGCCCCGGACTACCCGTTGTGGACCGGAGCGGTGACCCTCTCGGGCGGAACGCCGGTCCACTACCGGTGCGACGAGAGCAACGGGTGGGATCCCGACCTTGCCGATGTCGAGGCGAAGATCACCGACCACACCCACGCCATCGTCATCATCAACCCCAACAACCCCACGGGTGCGGTCTACAGCGAGCAGACCGTGCGAGGTCTTGTGGACATCGCGCGCCGCCACGACCTGGTCGTGATGGCCGACGAGATCTACGAGAAGATCCTCTACGACGACGCCGTCCACCACCACGCCGCGACGTACGCCGGGGACGACGTGCTGTGCCTGACCTTCTCCGGGCTGTCGAAGGCCTACAACGTCTGCGGCTACCGCGCCGGCTGGGTGATGATCTCCGGCCCCCGCGAGCTGGCCACCGACTTCCTGGAGGGCCTGACCCTCGTCGCCAACATGCGGATGTGCGCCAACGTGCCGGCCCAGCACGCCATCCAGACCGCGCTCGGCGGGTACCAGTCGATCGACGACCTGATCGCCCCCGGCGGCCGCTTCTACGAGCAGACCCAGCTCGCCGACCGTCTGCTCAACGAGATCCCGGGCGTCAGCTCCGTGCGTCCTCGGGGGGCTCTGTACTGCTTCCCGCGGCTCGACCCGGCGGTCTACCCGATCGAGGACGACGAGGCCTTCGTGATCGACCTGCTCCGCGCCAAGCGGATCCTGGTCACCCACGGGACGGGCTTCAACTGGTTCGAGCCCGACCACTTCCGGCTGGTCGCGTTGCCGGACGTCGAGGTGCTGGCGGAGGCCATCGGGCGGATCGCTGACTTCCTAACCACCCGACGCTGAGGCGACAGATCGATCTATCGCTTTGTCGACAAAGCGACGGCTCTCAGATCGGGCGGTCGGTGCGGTTGCGCGGGTCCATGATGTCGACGATCCGGCGCAGGTCGTCCAGCGATGCGAACTCCACGGTGATCCGACCCTTGGTCTTGCCGAGGTCGACCTTGACCCGGGTCTCGAGCCGGTCCGAGAGTCGCTCCGCGATGTCGTTCAGCCCCGGTGCCGTGGGCTTGCGACGACGGACGGGTGTCTCCTTCGAGCCCTTCTCGCCGACCGCCACGATCTCCTCGAGGCCGCGAACGCTGATGCCCTCGGCGACGACCCGGGCCGCGAGCTTGTCCTGGCGGGCGGGGTCCTCGACGGCCAGGAGCGACCGGGCGTGCCCGGCCGAGAGAACGCCGGCCGCAACCCGGCGCTGGACGGCCGGTGACAGCTTGAGCAGCCGGATCGTGTTGCTGATCTGCGGACGTGACCGGCCGATCTTGGAGGCCAGCTCGTCGTGGGTGCAGGAGAAGTCCTCGAGCAGCTGCTGGTAGGCGGCCGCCTCCTCCAGTGGGTTGAGCTGGGACCGGTGCAGGTTCTCCAGCAGCGCGTCGCGCAGCATGTCCGAGTCGTCGGTCTCCCGGACGATGGCGGGGATCGTCTCGAGCCCCGCCTTCTGGGCGGCGCGCCACCGACGCTCGCCCATCACGAGCTCGTAGGAGTCGTCCCCGGTCCGTCGGACGACGACCGGCTGCAGGAGCCCGACCTCGGTGATCGAGTGGACCAGCTCGGCCATCGCCTCCTCGTCGAAGACCTGGCGTGGCTGGACCTGGTTGGGAGTCACGGCGCCGATCGGAAGCTCCGCGAAGTAGGCGCCGGCCGGGACGGGCGGCAGCTCGGTCGCCACTCCCCCCGCGCTCGCGGCGGGCGGCGCGTCGGCCGTAGGGATCAGCGAGCCCAGGCCGCGACCCAGTCCACGGCGTTGACGGTCCTGGGTCATCGAGGAGCACCCTTCTCCGCGATCTCACGCGCGGCCTCGAGATACGACAGGGCACCCGGCGAGGCCGGGTCGTAGGTCATCACGGTCTGGCCGTACGACGGTGCCTCCGAGACGCGGACCGACCGCGGGATGGTGGTCTTCAGCACCTGGTCACCGAAGTGGTCGCGCACTTCCTGCGCCACGCCGGAGGCCAACCGGGTCCGAGCGTCGTACATCGTCACGAGGATCGTCGAGACGACGAGCTCGGGGTTGAGATGGGCCTTGACCATCTCCACGGTCTCGAGCAGCTGGCCCAGACCCTCGAGGGCGTAGTACTCGGCCTGGATCGGGATCAGCATCTCCTCGCCGGCGACGAGCGCGTTCAGGGTCAGCAGACCGAGCGAGGGCGGACAGTCCACGAAGACGAAGTCGTAGCGGTCCTCGCCGACGTCCTCCGCGGTGCCGACGCGGGGGTGCCCGGTGATGGCGCGACGGAGCCGGTTCTCCCGAGCGACCAGACTGACCAGCTCGATCTCAGCACCGGCCAGGTCGATCGTGGCCGGCACGACCTCGAGCCGGGCGATGTCGGGCACGGGCTGGACCAGGTCGGCCAGCGCCTCGCCGTCGACGAGTGCGTCGTACGTCGACGCGACCCCGCGCTGGTGGTCCACACCGAAGGCGGTCGAGGCATTGCCCTGAGGGTCGAGGTCGACGACGAGGACGCGCTGCCCGAGCTGGGCCAGCGCCGCCGCGACGTTCACCGTGGTGGTGGTCTTGCCGACGCCGCCCTTCTGGTTCGCGACGACGAGAATGCGGGTCGCCTGGGGGCGCGGGATCGGCGAGCGGTTGGCTGCCTCCTGCCGGGCCCGGATGGTGTCCTCGACCATGCGCGCGAGGGGTGTGCTGTCGTCGTCCGCCAACGAATCGGCCCCGGCGAGATCGCCGGCTGTACGAATCACCCGCGCGTGGGCCACGGCGTCCTTCAAGCCGACCACCGGCGTCGCCTGCTCGACCGTTTCACGTGAAACAATCGCGGACGTCTCAGGCACGACCGTGGACGATGTTTCACGTGAAACGTCGTCCGCCTCCTGACCCGGTTCACTCACAGGAGCCTGTGGATAACTAGGGGCGATCTGTGGATGCTCACGCTCAGCCGGCCATCCCAGTCCGGTGGAAAACATCGGGACTCGAACTCCCTCATCCGGCCAGCCGAGCCCGGTCCCCGCCTTGCTCACCGCCCCCGCGGTGGAGTCCTGAGTCACGCGCGATCCCTTCGCTGTCGACGAGCGTCCTCCACGTCTTAACCTATCCCCGAATCAGCAGTCCGGACCACCCGTACCACGGTCGTACCCGCAACGCCTGGGACGGCTGTGGTCACGATCTCGGCCAACCCCCGGCACCGCCGGAGCTCGGTCTTCGCCGCCTCGATCTCCTCGGCTGCCGACGAGCCCTTCATCGCCAGGAGCTCGCCACCTTCGCCCACCAGGGGCATGCTCCAGCCGAGCAGCCTGGACAACGGAGCCAGCGCCCGGGCGGTCACCACGTCGTAGCCGGCATCGGGCTTCCACCGCTCGGCCCTGGTGCGCGCGATCTGCACATCAGGCAGGCCGAGCCGGGCGCACGCCTCTTCCAGGAACGCCACCCGTCGCGCCATCGGCTCCACCAACGTGACGTGGAGGTCGGGCCGCACGATGGCGAGGACCAGCCCCGGCAACCCCGCACCCGAACCCAGGTCCGCCACACTCGCGCCTTCGGCGATCAACGGCGCCAGCAGGGCGCAGTTGAGCAGGTGCCGGTCCCACAGCCGCGGGACCTCGCGTGGACCGATCAGTCCTCGTTCGACCCCCGCGGTCGCGAGGAATCCCGCGTAGCTGGCGAGCGCATCGAGTCGATCCGGCGCCACCACCTGGGCGGCTACAGCCGGGTCCGGCGGCGGCACCGTTTCACGTGAAACATCGCCCATCGCGACGTTCGCCTCTTCGCCGTCAGGCAGGCAGGACCACGACGTACCGACGCGGCTCGACGCCCTCAGACTCCGACACCAGGCCGGCCGCCGCCACGGCGTCGTGGACGACCTTGCGCTCGAACGGCGTCATCGGACGCAGGGCGGCGCGCTCGCCGCTCTCCTTCACTCCCGCCACAGTGGTCGCGGCCAGCTCCTCGAGCTCACGGCGACGCGCTGCTCGGTGGCCCGACACGTCGAGCATCATCCGGGAGCGCTCGCCGGTCTCGCGGTACACCGCGAGCCGGGTCAGCTCCTGCAGGGCGTCGAGGACGCGCCCCTGGTCCCCGACCAGCTGCTGCAGGTCGGCACCCACGATCGAGACGACCGCACGGTCACCCTCGACGTCCATGTCGAGGTCGCCGTCGAGGTCGGCGATGTCGAGGAGCTCCTCGAGGTAGTCGGCGGCGATGTCGCCCTCGTGCTCGAGCCGCTCCTGCAGCGAGGTGCCACCGCCGGTCTCAGCCGCGTCCTCCTGCTCGGCGTCCGCCACGTCCGCAGCCTCCTCCGCGTCCGCGGCGTCCTCGGTCTCGGCCTCGTGCTGGGTGGTCTCCTCGGCCTGCACCGCACCTTCCGCGACCATGTCGACGTCCTGCATCTCCGTGCTGTCCTCGCTCATGCCGTCTTTCCCTCGTTCGTGTCGTCCTCGTCGTCACCCTGGTCCTCGCCGCCGGAGGCGTCGGACGGCGGTGACCCGGCGGGTTTGGGCCCGCCACTGCCTCGCTTGCGCTGGCTCTTCGACTGCCGCTTGGGCTGCTGCCGCTGCTGCGGCCGGCGCTCGGGCTCCGGGGCCGCCTCGGGTGCCGCCTCGGGCTCGTCGCTCGCGCGACCCTTCGCGCGGTCACGCTTCTGCTTGGCGTCGAACGCCGGCGTCCCGGGAGCCGGGTTGCGGCGGATCACGTAGAACTGCTGCCCCATCGTCCACAGGTTCGTCGTGGTCCAGTAGAAGAGCACGCCGATCGGGAACGCGACACCACCGACCGCGAACACGAGCGGCAGGATGTACAGCAGCGTCTTCTGCTGCTGGGCGTACGGCCCGCTCATGGCGTCCTTGGGCATGTTCTTCGTCATCAGCTGACGCTGCGTCGTGAACGTCGTGATCGTCATCGCCACGACCAGGAACGCCGCCAGGATCTGCACGCTGGCCAGGCCCTGGTGCTTGAGGAACGTCGCCGAGATCGGGATGTCGCCGAAGAGCTTGGCGTGACCCAGGCTGGCCGCCTGCTTGGTGGTCAGGAACCCGTTGGTCGAGCCGTGCTTGTAGGCCTGGTCCAGCAGCCGGAACAGCGCGATGAAGATCGGGGACTGCACGAGCAGCGGCAGGCAGGACGCGAACGGGTTGGTCCCGCTCTCGCGGTACAGCGCCATCGTCTCCTGGGCGAGCTTCTCCCGGTCGTGGCCGTACTTCTTCTGCAGCTCCTTGACCTTGGGCTGGATCAGCTGCATGTTCCGGCTGGCGTTGATCTGCTTGACGAACAGCGGGATCAGCGCTGCGCGCACGACGACGGTCAGGCCGATGATCGACAGCACCCACGAGGCGCCGCCCTCGGCCGGCAGGAACAGGCTGAAGAGCCAGTGCCACGCGAGCAGGATCGCCGAGACCGCGTAGTACAGCGGGGTCAGGATGATGTGGCCGATGCTGCCGAGGAATCCCACGGGTCAGGCTCCTTGCGTGGTGGAGGTTCGGGCGCTCGAGACGGGTGGCACCGGGTCGAAGCCGCCGGCGGCCCAGGGGTGGCAGCGCAGCAGCCGGCGGCCGGCCAGCCACGAGCCCCGGATCGAGCCGTGCCGCGTCACCGCCTCCAGCGCGTACGCCGAGCAGGACGGGTGGTAGCGGCAGACCTGGCCGTACAGCGGACTCACCACGAGCCGGTACAGGCGCAGGAGGCCGATCAAGAGGTAGCGCATCGCTCAGCTCACCGTCCCGGGGCCGGGTCGTGACGGCGCCAGGGCCCGCTGCAGACAACGGTCGAGGTCGATGCCGAGTTCCTGGTACGTCGCGTGCGCGGCCGGCGCGAGGGCGCGCACGACGAGCTGGCCGCCGGGGGGGAGGTCGGAGAGGCGGTCTCGGACCAGGTGCCGGAGCCGGCGTTGGACGAGGTGCCGCTGCACCGAGTTGCCGACCGAGCGGCCGACGACGAACCCGATCCGAACGGGGAGGTCCGGGGCCGCCGCGGGGTCGGAGAGAACGTGGGCGACGAGAAGGTCGCCACCCCCGCGGCGGCCACGTCGCGAGACGCGACGGAAGTCCTCACCGCGGGTGAGTCGATGCTGCGCCGGAAGCACGGACGCGTGAACACGGGGGCCGACGACGTCGGGTCGAGCCGGCGGCTCAGACGGCCAGGCTCTTGCGGCCCTTGCGGCGACGCGCAGACAGGATGGAACGGCCAGCGCGGGTGCGCATGCGAAGGCGGAACCCGTGCACCTTGTGCCGGCGGCGGTTGTTCGGCTGGTACGTACGCTTCGTCACGAGTCATCTCCGATGGGTCAGGGGCGATCACGCCGGCATCCGGTCAGATCGCCCGATGGAACCGAGCGGGCCTGATCGAAACCAGGGCCGAAGTCGGATGTGACCTCGGCTGGAGGTCTCGACCGGCACCGCCCGCCCACGCACCCGCGTCCGGGGAGGACACTCGAGCGACATGGACATGCGGCACCCGTCGACACCGGGTGACCGAGAAACGGTACGCGCGGCCGATCCGGCAGGTCAAATCATGCCCGTCGTCCCTGGCGACGACGGGCCTGGAGCCTGTGGATAGCGCCTTGCCCGCGTCGTCCCGGCGGCGTTATGTTCGGACCTCGTCGAGTTTCCCCGCGTTCGCCTCGGCCCTTCCCCGCAGTGCCGCCGACATCGCCGTTCTTGGCTCCCTCCAGGGCGCTGACCTGCGGTGATTCAGGTTCTGCCGGTCCTCCGTGAACGTCTCGGCTGGCTGTTTCCACAAGGTGACAGCCACGTTCACAAGGTGTGGACAAACCTGTGGAACCGACGACGCACACGCGCGATGAGCAGAGAGCGGGACTATCTGTGGACAACGACTCCGAGCTCGCGGCCGCCTGGCAGCGGGTCATCGAGGAGCTCCAGCCCAACCAGCAGGCCTGGGTCCGGGCCAGCGAGCCGGCCGGGTGGCACGGGAACACCGCGATCATCACCGTCGCCGACGACTTCACCCGCACCCAGCTCGAGGGTCGGCTGCGTGGACAGCTCGAGGACGCGCTGACCGAGAGCTTCGGTCGTGAGATCCGGCTCGCGGTGACCGTCAGCCCCGCGCTGGCCGACACCGCTCCCGAGCCGGTCGCCTCCGAAGAGTCGACAAGTCAACCCGTCGACATGACGACAGATCTCCATGTCGACACGGAGCGTCCGGGTGGGCACCCGACGAGTCACCCGACCAGCCACTCGATCACCCACCAGCCCAGCCACCCCGTGGCCCACGAGCCGGTCCGGCCGGCGTCCGGCGAGACCCGGCTCAACCCGAAGTACGCGTTCGAGACCTTCGTCATCGGGTCCTCCAACCGCTTCCCCCATGCCGCCGCCGTCGCGGTGGCCGAGGCGCCGGGCAAGGCCTACAACCCGCTGCTGGTCTACGGCGACTCCGGGCTGGGCAAGACCCACCTGCTCCACGCCATCGGTCACTACGTCCGCTCGCTCTACAACGGCGCCAAGGTGCGCTACGTGTCGAGCGAGGAGTTCACCAACGAGTTCATCAACGCGATCCGCGACGACCGGCAGGACCGGTTCAAGCGCCGGTACCGCGACGTCGACGTCCTGCTCATCGACGATATCCAGTTCCTGGAGGGCAAGACCCAGACCCAGGAGGAGTTCTTCCACACGTTCAACACCCTCCACAACGCCAACAAGCAGATCGTGCTGACCTCCGACCGCGCGCCGAAGCGGCTCGAGGCGCTCGAGGACCGGCTGCGCAACCGGTTCGAGTGGGGCCTGATCACCGACGTCCAGCCGCCCGACCTCGAGACCCGGATCGCGATCCTGCGCAAGAAGGCGGCAATGGACCGGCTCTCGGCGCCGGCCGACGTGCTCGAGTTCATCGCCAGCAAGATCCAGACCAACATCCGCGAGCTCGAGGGCGCCCTGATCCGGGTCACGGCCTTCGCCAACCTCAACCGCCAGGAGGTCGACATGACCCTGGCCGAGATCGTGCTCAAGGACCTGATCCCCGAGGGCGGCGAGCCGGAGATCACCGCGGCGCTGATCATCGCGCAAACGGCGGCCTACTTCGGGCTCTCCATCGAGGAGCTGACCGGGCCGAGCCGCGGCCGGCACCTCGTGATGGCCCGACAGATCGCGATGTACCTGTGTCGCGAGCTCACCGACCTCTCGCTGCCCAAGATCGGCGCGCAGTTCGGCAACCGCGACCACACGACGGTGATGTACGCCGACCGCAAGATCAACCAGCTCCTCGCCGAGCGTCGCGCGGTGTTCAACCAGGTCAGCGAGCTCACCAACCGGGTCAAGCTGCAGGCCCGCTCGGCCTGACGACTCACACCCGAATGACACGCGTGCAAGATGTGGGCCGCCCTGTGCGACGTCCCGGCGCGTCGTCCACAACCCCTGTGGACGAACCCGGGAGCTGCGACGCCACCACCGCCGCCGACCACAGCCGAGCCTGGTCGCCCACCGCGTCACCCACACCCGCTGTGGACGGAAATCATGGCCCTGACCTGCAGTGACGTCACTTATGCACAGTTTCCACGGATGCTACGACTCCCACTCACCTCTCACTGGGACCAGATCCTCGGGAACCCCTGCGAGCCCCTCGCCCTGGGGATGAACCACACAAACCAGCCGCCCCTCCCGCGTGGGGGTGCCGCGTGGCAGGATGCGCAGTCCACCATGGGCTCGGTGCGCCGTGCCGGCAGCGCCGCCCTCCCGTCTTGTCGAAGGACCACGAAGTGAAGTTCCGCGTCGACCGCGACGTACTCGCGGATGCCGTCGCCTGGGCGGCGCGCAGTCTCCCCGTCCGTCCGAGCGTCCCGGTGCTCTCGGGGCTGCTGATCGAGGCCAGTGACGACGGCCTGGTGCTCTCGACGTTCGACTACGAGACCTCGGCCCGTGCGACGTTGAGCGCGGAGGTCTCCGACGAGGGCACCGCACTGGTGAGCGGGCGGCTCCTGTCCGACATCTGCCGCAGCCTGCCGGCCAAGCCCGTGGAGATGGTCCTGGACGGTGCCCGGGTGAGCCTGACCTGCGGGTCGGCGCGGTTCAGCCTGCAGACCCTGCCGGTCGAGGACTACCCGAGCCTGCCCGAGATGCCGACCGCGACCGGCACCGTCGCCAGCGAGCTCTTCGCCCACGCCGTGCAGCAGGCCGTCACGGCGGCCGGGCGCGACGACATGCTGCCGGTCCTGACCGGCGTCCGGATCGAGATCTCCGGATCCACCATCTCGATGCTGGCCACCGACCGGTTCCGGCTCTCCCAGCGCGAGCTGGAGTGGCAGCCGAACAACCCCGACGAGTCGGTCGCGGCGCTGGTCCCCGCGCGGGTGCTCGGCGAGACGGCGCGCTCCCTGACCGCGGGCAGCGAGGTCACCATCGCGCTGGCCGCCGGCGGCAGCGGCGAGGGGATCATCGGCTTCGAGGGGTTGGCTCCCGGCGGCACCCGGCGTACGACGACCCGGCTGCTCGACGGGGAGTTCCCGAAGGTGCGCAGTCTGTTCCCCAACGAGCACCAGACGCTGGCCACCGTCGACAAGACGGCGCTGATCGAGTCGCTGAAGCGGGTCGCCCTGGTCGCGGAGCGCAACACCGCGGTGCAGCTGGCCTTCTCCGACGGCGCCTTGACCCTCGACGCCGGCTCGGGTGACGAGGCCCAGGCGAGCGAGTCGATCGAGGCGGTCATCAACGGGGACGACATCACGACCGGCTTCAACCCGCAGTTCCTCCTCGACGGGCTCCAGGTCATCGACGAGGCCGTCGTCGAGCTGGCGTTCACGGTGTCGACGAAGCCCGTTGTCATCAGTGGTTCTATGGGAGACAGTGACTCCGCGGGCACCTCGCCACGGGACACCGGGTTCCGCTACCTCCTGATGCCCCGCCGCCTGCTCTCCTGATCCCCACCCCCTCGAGGAGCGTGTGCATGGAACTCGGACTCGTCGGCCTCGGCAAGATGGGTGGCAACATGCGCACCCGCCTGCGCAACGCCGGCCACACCGTCGTCGGCTTTGACCGCAACCCCGACGTCTCCGACGCCGGCAGCCTGGCCGACATGGTCGAGCAGCTGCCGAGCCCCAAGGTCGTGTGGGTGATGGTGCCCGCCGGCGACCCGACGCGCGACACGGTCAAGGAGCTCTCCGAGCTGCTCGGCGAAGGTGACCTCGTCGTCGACGGCGGCAACTCCAAGTGGACCGACGACCAGGTGAACGCCGACCTGCTCGCGCAGAAGGGCATCGGCTTCGTCGACTGCGGCGTCTCCGGCGGCGTGTGGGGCCTGAAGAACGGCTACGCACTGATGTGCGGTGGTGCCGACGCCGACGTCGCCAAGGTGCAGCCGGCATTCGACGCGCTCAAGCCCGAGGGCGAGTTCGGCTTCGTGCACGCCGGCAAGACGCCCGGCGCCGGCCACTTCTCGAAGATGGTCCACAACGGCATCGAGTACGCCATCATGCAGGCCTACGCCGAGGGCTGGGAGCTGCTCGACAAGGTCGACCTCGTGGAGAACGTCACCGAGGTCTTCCAGTCCTGGCGCGAGGGCACCGTGATCCGCTCGTGGCTGCTCGACCTGCTGGTCGCGGCCCTCGAGGAGGACGCCCACCTCGACAAGATCGCGGGATACGCCGCCGACTCCGGCGAGGGGCGCTGGACCGTCGAGGCGGGCATCGACAACGCCGTGGCGATGCCGGCGATCGCGGCCTCGCTGTTCGCGCGGTTCGTCTCCCAGCAGGACGACAGCCCGGCGATGAAGGCGATCGCGGCCATGCGCAACCAGTTCGGCGGTCACGCGGTCCGCACCGAGGCCCCGCCTGGAGGCGACGCCTCCTCGGCCGGCTGAGGTTCGCGAGCCCCTTGTACGTCGCGCACCTCTCGCTGGCCGACTTCCGCTCCTACGTCCACGCGGAGGTGGCGCTCGAGCCTGGCGCCACCGCGTTCATCGGGCGCAACGGCCAGGGCAAGACCAACCTGGTCGAGGCGATCGACTACCTCTCGCGCCTCGCCTCGCACCGGGTCGCCGGCGACGCGCCGCTGGTGCGCGCCGGCGCCGAGCGGGCGCTGGTCCGTGCCGCGGTCGTGCGCGACGGCCGGGAGGCGGTGCTCGAGGTCGAGATCAACCCCGGCCGGTCCAACCGCGCCCGGGTCAACCGTGCCGACCTTCCGCGGGCCCGCGAGCTGATCGGACTGCTTCGCACCGTCGTGTTCGCGCCCGACGACCTGGCCCTGGTCAAGGGTGACCCGTCCGGGCGGCGCGCGTTCCTCGACGACCTGCTCGTGATGCGCGCGCCGCGACTGGCCGGCGTACGCCAGGACTACGAGCGGGTGCTGAAGCAGCGCAACTCGCTGCTCAAGACCGCCGGCAACGCCCGGCGTGGGTCGTCCTCGGAGGAGAGCGCCCTGTCGACCCTCGGCGTGTGGGACGCCCACCTGGCCCGCACCGGCGCCGAGATCCTGGCCGAGCGGCTGCGGCTGGTGGCCGAGCTGCGGCCCTACGTCGGGCACGCCTATGCGACCGTCGCGCGGGGCGCGAGCAGCGACGACGCGGGGCTGGAGTACCAGCCGAGCCTGGAGCTGGGCGACCTCACCGAGCGCGCCGACCTGACCGAGCGGCTGCTCGAGGAGCTCGAACGCCGGCGCCCCGACGAGCTCGACCGCGGCGTGTCCCTGGTCGGTCCGCACCGAGACGAGCTGCTGCTCACGCTCGGCAACGGCGAGCCCGCGGCGACGCGGCTGCCGGTGCGCGGCTACGCCTCGCACGGGGAGTCCTGGTCGTTCGCGCTCGCGCTGCGCCTCGCGTCGTACGACCTGGTGCGCGCCGACGGCGACGACCCGATCCTGATCCTCGACGACGTCTTCGCCGAGCTCGACTCCGAGCGACGGGGACAGCTGGCCGAGCTGGTCGCCGGCGCCGAGCAGGTGCTGGTGACCGCGGCGGTCGCGGCCGACGTCCCGGAGAAGTTGGCCGGGACCCGCTACCTCGTGGCCGGTGGGGAGGTCACGCGTGACAGCTGACGACGCGGCCGTGCCCGGCGATGAGACCGGGGCTGAGGACGACACGGCCCGACCGGCCGACGGTCTGGACCTGGCGCGCACCCTGGCCCGGGTCACCGCACGCTCGACCCCGGGCCGGAAGGCCGCCGTGCGTCGGAAGACGCAGCGCGCCCCGAAGTCCGGCCGGCTCTCGGGGGCCCACCCCGACGACCGCGACCCGCAGACCCTCGACGTCGCGCTCACCCGGATGGTCGACGACCACGGCTGGCAGGTCGACCTCAAGGTCGCCTCGATGTTCGCCCGCTGGGGCGAGCTGGTGGGTCCCGAGATCGGCGCCCACAGCCACGCGGAGTCCTTCGCCGACGGCAAGCTGGTCGTCCGCACCGACTCGACCGCGTGGGCGACCCAGCTCAAGCTCCTGGCGTCGACCGTCGTACGCCGGCTCAACGAGGACCTCGGGCACGGCACGGTCGTGGTGATCGAGGTGCTCGGTCCGCACGCACCCTCGTGGAAGCACGGCTCCCGGTCGGTTCGCGACGGCCGCGGCCCGAGGGACACCTACGGATAGCCCGATATGCCGATCTGAGGGCCTTCCGCACGTATGGGGACCCGTCCGGCCCCCCGTTTGGCGCTCCCAGAGGGGTTAGCGAGCCGTGTGAGGCCGATTTCGGTCCACAGACACCCCCAGGCTGGGGACGGCAACGTGGAATGCGGCCTCTGAACGGCTAGTATGGACGTCGAGGCCGCCGGCTCTTCCGCTGCGCGGCCTGATCCATGTCACGGCCAGACGAAGAGGTGCGCGTGAGCGACGAGACGCCCGAGCAGTCCACCCCGGCGCAGGCCCCCGAGCCGCCCAATGGCGTGGAGTACGACGCCTCCGCCATCACCGTCCTCGAGGGACTCGAGGCGGTCCGCAAGCGCCCCGGCATGTACATCGGCTCGACCGGCGAGCGCGGCCTGCACCACCTGGTCTGGGAGATCGTCAACAACGCCGTCGACGAGGCGCTGGCGGGCTACTGCGACCGCGTCGTGGTCACCCTGCTGGCCGACGGCGGGATCAGGGTCGAGGACAACGGCCGCGGCATCCCGACCGACACCGCCGAGGGCCAGGAGCTGCCGGCGGTCACCACCGTGCTGACCGTCCTGCACGCCGGCGGCAAGTTCGGCGGTGGCGGCTACAAGGTCTCCGGCGGGCTGCACGGCGTCGGCGTCTCGGTCGTCAACGCGCTCTCGACCCGGCTCGTGGTCGACGTGAAGAACCGCGGCCACCTCTGGCGCCAGACGTTCTCTGTCGGAGAGCCCGACGCCGACCTCGAGGAGGTCCGCGAGCTCGAGGCGGACGAGCGCACCGGCACCACGGTCACCTTCTGGGCCTCCCCCGACGTCTTCGAGACCACGACGTACTCCCTGGAGACCATCGCCTCGCGCATGCGGGAGTACGCCTTCCTCAACAAGGGCCTGGAGATCGTCGTCCACGACGAGCGGCCCGCGGCCGACGAGGTGCTGGAGGCGGTCCGCGACGAGACGGTCCCCGGCGAGGTCGACGAGGTGGGAGCCGACGCAATCCACCAGGGCGAGGGCGGCGGCATCGAGCAGACCTTCCGCTACGACCGCGGCCTGGTCGACTACGTCGAGTACCTCAACAAGCGCAAGACGCCGGCCAACCCGACGATCGTGTCCTTCGAGGCCGAGCAGGCCGCCGGCACCCAGGGCAGCACCCAGGACCTCAGCCTCGAGATCGCGATGCAGTGGAACACGTCGTTCACCGAGTCGGTGCACACGTTCGCCAACACCATCAACACCCCCGAGGGCGGCACCCACGAGGAGGGCTTCCGTGCGGCGCTCACCTCGCTGGTCAACCACTGGGGCGAGGAGTGGGGCCTGATCAAGAAGCGCGAGGACCGCGTCTCCGGTGACGACGTCCGCGAGGGCCTGACCGCGATCATCTCGATCAAGCTCACCGACGCGCAGTTCGAGGGCCAGACCAAGTCCAAGCTCGGCAACACCGAGGCCAAGGGCTTCGTGCAGCGCGTGGTCAACGACCAGCTCGGCGCCTGGCTCGAGCAGAACCCCAGCGAGGGCAAGGACATCGTCCGCAAGTCGCAGGCCGCGGCCAGCGCGCGGATCGCGGCCCGCAAGGCGCGCGACCTCGCCCGCGGCCGCAAGGGCCTGCTCGGCGGCGGCGGGCTCCCGGGCAAGCTGGCCGACTGCCAGTCGACCAACCCCGAGGAGTGCGAGGTCTTCATCGTCGAGGGCGACTCCGCGGGCGGCTCGGCCAAGCAGGGCCGCGACCCGCGCATCCAGGCGATCCTCCCGATCCGCGGCAAGATCCTGAACGTCGAGAAGGCCCGCATCGACCGGGTGCTGGCCAACACCGAGGTCCAGGCGATCATCTCCGCGCTCGGCACCGGCATCCACGAGGAGTTCGACCTCGACAAGCTGCGCTACCACAAGATCGTGCTGATGGCCGACGCCGACGTCGACGGCCACCACATCAACACGCTGCTGCTGACGCTGCTGTTCCGGTTCATGAAGCCGCTGATCGAGCACGGCTACGTCTACATGGCCCAGCCGCCGCTCTACCGGCTGCGGTGGAACAAGCCGGCCGAGCACGAGTTCGTCTACTCCGACGCCGAGCGCGACGCCCTGATGCGAGACGGGCAGGCCCAGGGCAAGAAGCTGCCGAAGGAGAACCCGGTCCAGCGCTACAAGGGCCTCGGCGAGATGAACGCCGACGAGCTGTGGGAGACCACGATGGACCCGTCGGCCCGGATCCTGCTCCAGGTCACCCTGGAGGACGCCGCCCGCGCGGACGAGATCTTCTCGATCCTCATGGGGGAGGACGTCGAGCAGCGGCGCAGCTTCATCCAGCGCAACGCCAAGGACGTCCGGTTCCTCGATATCTGACGATAGCCGAATCTAAGACTGCGACTAGACAGAGGTAGAGAGCCCCAGAATGAGCGAGTCCCAGGGCAACCTGATCAGCGACGGTGGTGGCGGCGGCCGGATCGAGCCGGCCGACCTGCAAGACGTCATGCAGCAGTCGTACATCGACTACGCGATGACCGTGATCGTCGGCCGCGCGCTGCCCGACGTACGCGACGGCCTCAAGCCGGTGCACCGCCGGGTCCTCTACGCGATGTACGACGGCGGCTACCGGCCCGACCGTGGGTACTCCAAGTGCTCGCGCGTCGTCGGCGACGTGATGGGGCAGTACCACCCCCACGGCGACAGCGCGATCTACGACACCCTGGTCCGGCTCGCTCAGCCCTGGGTGATGCGCGCGCCGCTGATCCACGGCCAGGGCAACTTCGGCTCCGCCGGCAACGACCCGGCTGCCGCGATGCGGTACACCGAGTGCCGGATGGCGCCGCTGGCCATGGAGATGGTCCGCGACATCGACGAGGAGACCGTCGACTTCGGCCCCAACTACGACGGCCGCTCCGAGGAGCCGGCGATCCTGCCGGCCCGCTTCCCCAACCTCCTGGTCAACGGCTCGGCCGGCATCGCGGTCGGCATGGCCACCAACATCCCGCCGCACAACCTGCGCGAGGTGGCCGATGGGGCGCACTGGGCCCTGGAGCACCCCGAGGCGACGCGCGAGCAGCTGCAGGACGCGCTGATCGAGCGGGTCAAGGGCCCCGACTTCCCGATGGGCGCGCTGATCGTGGGCCGCCAGGGCATCGAGCAGGCCTACCGCACCGGCCGCGGCTCGATCCAGCAGCGCGCGGTCGTCGAGATCGACGAGGACAGCCGGGGCCGCACCACTCTGGTGATCTCCGAGCTGCCCTACATGGTCAACCCCGACAACCTCGCCCTGAAGATCGCCGAGCTGGCCGACTCCGGCCGGGTCCAGGGCATCGCCGAGGTGCGCGACGACACCTCGTCCCGCACCGGCCAGCGCCTCGTCGTCGTCCTCAAGCGGGACGCCGTCGCGCGGGTCGTGCTGAACAACCTCTTCAAGCACACCGAGCTGCAGACCAACTTCAGCGCCAACATGCTGGCGCTGGTCGACGGCGTACCGCGCACGCTGTCGATCGACCAGTTCATCAGCAACTGGGTCGAGCACCAGATCGACGTGATCCGCCGGCGCACCGAGTACCGCCTGCGCAAGGCGGAGGAGCGCGCGCACATCCTGCGCGGGCTGGCCAAGGCGCTCGACATGCTCGACGAGGTGATCGCCCTGATCCGGCGCTCGCCCGACGTCGACGACGCCCGGCAGGGCCTGATCGCGCTGCTCGACATCGACGAGCTGCAGGCCAACGCGATCTTGGACATGCAGCTGCGGCGCCTGGCGGCCCTGGAGCGGCAGAAGATCATCGACGACCTGGCCAAGGTCGAGAGCGAGATCGCCGACTACCAGGACATCTTGGCCAAGCCGGAGCGGCAGCGGATCATCGTCGGCGAGGAGCTGACCGAGATCGTCGAGAAGTACGGCGACGACCGGCGTACCCAGATCATCGCCTCCGACGGCGACCTGTCGATGGAGGACCTGATCCCCGACGAGGACCTCGTCGTCTCGATCACCCGCGGCGGATACGCCAAGCGCACCCGGGCCGACGCCTACCGCACCCAGAAGCGCGGCGGGAAGGGCGTGCGCGGCGCGACGCTGCGCGGCGACGACGTCGTCCAGCACTTCATCGCCACGACCAACCACCACTGGCTGCTGTTCTTCACCACGGCCGGACGGGTCTACCGCACCAAGGCCTACAACCTGCCCGAGGCCTCACGCGACGCCAAGGGCGGCCACGTGGCCGGTCTGCTCAGCTTCCAGCCCGACGAGGACATCGCGCAGGTGCTGGCGATCCGCGACTACGAGCAGGCTCCCTACCTCGTGCTCGCCACCCGCAACGGCCTGGTCAAGAAGACCCGGCTGGGCGACTACAACTCGCCGCGTCAGGCCGGCGTCATCGCGATCAACTTCCGCGAGGACGACGACGAGCTGATCGGCGCCGAGCTGGTCAACCCCGAGGACGACATCCTCCTGGTCTCCCGCAAGGGCCAGTCGATCCGCTTCCCGGCCGACGACTCGCAGCTGCGGCCGATGGGCCGAGCGACGTCCGGCGTGACCGGGATGAAGTTCCGCACCGGTGACGCGGTGCTGTCGATGTCGGTGATCCGGGCCGACCAGGTCGCGGCCGAGGAGCGTGACGCGGCCAAGCCGCAGTACGTCTTCACGATGACCGACGGCGGGTTCGCCAAGCGGTCGCGCATCAGCGACTACCGCCAGCAGTCGCGCGGTGGCCTCGGCATCAAGACGATGTCCCTGGCCAACGAGGACCGTGGCGGACTCGTGGGCGCCTTCATCGTCGTCGACGGCGACGAGATCCTGTCGATCACCCAAGGTGGTCAGGTTGTGCGCAGCCCGATCAACGAAGACTTCAGGTCGACCGGTCGCTCGACGATGGGGGTGAAGTTCGTGACGCCCAAGGACGGCGACGCCGTCGCGGTGGTCACCCGCTCGGTCGAGACGCCCGACGAGGTGCTCGAGGAGGCCTCGACCGGGGGGTCCGCGGACGACGAATCGCCTGATGTGGTCGTGGATGCAACAATCGAGAGCGAGACGGCGTCTCCCACGGAGGCGCCCGAGTCCGAAACCGGACCTGCAGTCGATCCAGGAGAGTGAGGACTGATGACAGAGCGCTCTGCCGAGCAGACACCTGTCCAGTCGCGTGGAGAACGCCACGACACCACGAGGATCCCTTTGGCCGAGCGGCTTCAGCGCCGCATCACCGCCGCGTCGTCCGAGCGCCGTCCCAACGGTCAGACGACGAGCCCGACGAGCAGCCAGAAGAAGCGCGAGTCGTCGCGGGTGCTGCCGCCGATGCCGGCCGAGCTCCGTGAGGAGCGCTCCACACCCAACGGCTCCTCCAACGGGGCTTCCGGCCCGGCTCCCGCGCCCGTTCCCGCTCCCCCTGCTGCTGTCGCCGAGCCGACCCAGCGGACGGCGCCCGTGCCCGACTCGTCGGTGCCCGAGCCCACGGTGCAGGTCCCGGTGGGCCGCAAGGGTGCGGCGACCGCCCGGCGTACGCCTGCGGCGCCGGCGCGCGCCCCGCGTCGCGCCCGCCTCCGGCTGAGCCGCATCGACCCGTGGTCGGTGATGAAGGTGTCGTTCCTGCTCTCGATCGCGTTCGGGATCGTCACCGTCGTCTCGGTGTTCCTGGTCTGGTCGGTGCTGAGCGCCGCCGGGGTCTGGACCTCGATCAACAACACGGTCTCCGACACCGTCTCGAGCGGCAACAACGTCTCGTCGTTCGACATCCGCGACTACCTCGGGATGTCGCGCGTGCTCGGCTTCACGATGCTGGTCTCGGTCGTCGACGTCATCTTGATCACCGCGGTGGCGACCCTCGGGGCGTTCCTCTACAACATGGCCGCCTCGCTGCTCGGCGGCATCGAGGTCACCCTCTCCGAGGACAGCTGACCCGGCGCTCTGCGGGGGCGGATACCGATTGGGTGCCGCTCCGGCCGCTGGGGTAATCTGCCGCAGCGGTCACTCGACCACTCCCCGGGCCTATAGCTCAGACGGTTAGAGCGCTTCCCTGATAAGGAAGAGGTCAGAGGTTCAAGTCCTCTTAGGCCCACTCTTCTTCTCTCGCCGGGGTCGGGTCCACGCGCGAGTCCTCGACAACCTCGACATCGACCAGGGCTGAAACGTCGGACCGGCGCGACGAGGGCTTAGGGTCGTCGGATGGCGCTCTCTCCCGGAGAGGTCCCGGACTCGGTCTCCGGCGACCTGGCCGGCTACCGGTTCTGGACGGCGTTCACCGCGGCGCAGGCGGTGAACGCCGGCCGGCCGGTGGAGGCGGTCGGGAAGCGGGTCCGTCGCTTCTTCCACGACGTGTGCCGCCTCGTCGAGCCGGGGCTGTGCCTCGAGCTGGGCGCCCACGAGGGCTCGTTCTCGCGGTGGGCACGCCGCAATCTTCCGCAGGCGACGTGCCTGGCGCTGGAGGCGAACCCGTACGTCCACGCGAAGTTCCGAGAGCGCCTGAGCGAGAGCGGAGTGGACTACCGGAACCTCGCGGCCACCACGTCGAGCGGGCCCGTCACGCTCACCATCCCGACTCAGATCGGGGAGCAGGCGAAGGGCCGCGCGAACCGAATGGGCAGCCTGGCGGTCCATCGGTCCGACCGAGCGCACGAGACCGTCGAGGTCGAGGGAGTCCGGGTCGACGAGCTGGACGAGGTGAGCAGCGCTGGACCGACGGTCGCCTGGATCGACGTCGAGGGTGCCTCGGAGCAGGTCCTCGAAGGCGCGCGGGGGATCATGGCGCGAGCGGACGCGGTGTACATCGAGGTCGAGATCGAGGAGATGTGGCCGGGGCAGTGGCTGGAGCTCGACGTCGCGCGGTACTTCCTCGAGCTCGGCCTGGTCCCGGTGATGCGCGACCTCCAGCGCCCCCACCAGCACAACGTCGTCTTCGCGAGCGCGGCGCTCGCGACCCGTCCCGACGTCGCCGAGCTGGCGGCCGCCGTCTACCGGCCCGTGCGCCAGCCGAAGGAGAGCCAGGGAGTGGCTGAGCCGGGCTGATCCGGCTGCCTGTGAGTTCTCGCGTTTTACCTAACACAACGCCGCCTTGAGGTTACCTTGACTGAGATGTAGGGCGTTCGGGCGCCTCTCGAGCACCTCACGAAAGGCGCCCCCCGGTGTCCCAGTTCCTGTCCTGGATGCAGCCGCGCGACTATCGCGTGGCCAAGCCCATCGTGACGTCGTTCACCGTGCTGGCCGTCCTGGTCAGTGTGGTGTTCCTGCCGCTTCAGCCGCAGGTCCAGCCGACCAACACCAGGCTGCTCGCGTTGGCCGGCGCCGCCCTCGCGGTCGGGGTGATCATGGGCGCTGCGGGCACCGTGGTCGACGGAGCCGTGCGCCCGGCCTGGGCGCTGTGCCCGTTCCTGGCGATCGCCGCGATCACCGTCATCGACCTGGCCACCGAGGACGCGTCGTTCACCGCCCAGATCTTCTTCGTCTTCCCGGTGCTGTACGCCGGCTCGCAGCTCCCGCGGCGTGGTGCGGCCCTGGTCACGGCGGCTGCGGTGGTCGGCGACGCGGTCGCGGTCTTGGTCGGACTCCCTCTGCACGAGGCGCTGAGCGACACCGGCTACATGGCCGCAGCCCTGGGTGCGACCGCCGTGATGCTGGTGCGCGGAGCCGAGGCACGGGAGGCGTCCATGGCTCAGCTCGCCATCCGCGCCACGACCGACTCGCTGACCGGCCTGGTCACGCGGCGTGCGTTCGACGAGGCGACCGCCACGGCGATGACGCCGCCGGCGCCCGAGGAGGGGACCTCGCTGATCCTCTTCGACCTCGACCGGTTCAAGTCCGTCAACGACCGCTTCGGCCACCAGAGCGGCGACGAGGTACTGGTCCAGGTCTCCGCGCTCCTGCTGGAGTCGGCCCGACACGGCGACGTCGTGTGCCGTCTCGGCGGTGACGAGCTCGCCATCCTGATGCCCCGCTGCCCCATCGAGGTCGCGAACCGGCGGGCGAGCGAGATCGTCGACCGGGTCGGGGAGCAGGGCTTCAAGCTCTCCGCCGGACCCGTCGTCCAGATCTCGGTGAGCGCCGGCCTCGCCCACTCGCCGACGCACGCGGACGACTACCCAGGCCTGTACGCCGCCGCCGACCGCGCGCTGTACGCGGCCAAGGACTCCGGGCGGAACCGGGTCGAGGCCCTGCCGAGCATGGCCTGACTCCGGTCCCGCCTCGGCACCGCTCAGCTCAGGTGCAGCTGCTTGGCGAGGAACGCGTCGCGATCAGCGGCGGCCGCGTCGGTCAGCTCGTGCGTGGCGCCGTCGTACAGCTTGACGTGAGCGTCCGGACTGGCCAGGCCGAACGCCGTCCGCACGTCCTCGGGGATGTAGACGTCGTCACCGGCCCACTGGAAGAGCACGTGCTTGCCCAGTCGCGAGGTGTGGTCGATCGGGTCGAGCCCGTCGAACAGCGCGTAGTAGTCGGTGCGGGCCTGGCCCGTCAGGCCGAGCCAGTACGTCGCGAACCAGTTGCCCCACATCGAGTCCGGCGTCTCGAGGACCAGTGTCGAGACGCGGTGGTCACGGTCGGCGAGCAGGGCGCCGTACATCGCGCCGTAGTCGTGGCCGACGATGGCGATCCGCTTCGGGTCGACGGCGCGGATGCCGGCGAGCTTGTCGAGCGCCTTCTCGAATGCCTTCTCCTGCTGCTTGACCAGGGTGACGTCGTGGGTGGTGCCGTCGGGGTTGGGCACCCAGGGGAAGTAGCCCTGCGGCAGGATCGAGACGGCACCCTGCTTCGCCAGCCCGACCGCCTCGCCGAGGTACTCCGTGCGGTCGCCGCGGATCTCGCCCAGCCAGTGCAGGAACATCACACCGGCGGTGCTGTGCTTGGCGAGCCGACCGGCCGGCTTGACGAGGTACGCCGAGAGCTTCCGGTGCTGGCCAGGGACGCGCACCTTGATGTCGTGGATGATCACCGCCGAGCCGTGGTGTCCCGCCGACCGCTCGCGACCGGCGTACGCCGTCGGCACCGTGGCGACGCCCAGCGCCAGCCCACCCGCGGCGATCACTGCCATCAATGCCCTCGTCCTGCCCATGTCGTGCCTCGCTCTCGTCAGTTGCTTCTGAAGGTTTGCTCCTGACGGACACCATCGAGTCAGTAGTATGCGAGGTCAAGGCACTGACGCCGGATCGATACCCGATCGTGTCCGACGAGGGGAGGGTCGATGTCCGCGGGATTCCCGCCTGACTGGCTCGAGCGCGGCTTCGACCACCTCGCCACCGACCTCGATCTCGCCGTACTCCTGGTGAACACGCACGATCTGCTCGAGGACCCACCCGACCGCCTTGTTGATCTGTCGTGGCTGACGCCGGTGCTGTCCGCGGTGGGGCACGGTGACCTCGCGGAGACCTTGAAGCCCTCGGACCTGCCACGCCTACGAACGCTCCGCTCGCTCCTGCGCTCGGCGTTCGAGGCACCGGACCTGGCGACCGCGGCCGCCGTCCTCAACCCACAGCTCGTCCGGGCCCGCGCCGTACGACTGCTGGACGGTGAGCGGTTCGTCGTAGCACCGGATCGGAGCGGGTACGACGCCCTGGCCGCTCGCCTCCCCGCGGCCGTCGCAGCCCACGTCGCCGCCCACGGACCGGACCGCCTGGGGGTCTGTGCGAGCGACCCGTGCCGGTGCGCCTTCGTCGACCGCACCCGCGCCGGCACCCGCCGCTACTGCTGCGAGGTCTGCAACGACCGCCAGGCCGCCCGGGCCTACCGCCGTCGCCGCAGCGCGAAGCGAGACGCCTGACCGATTCGCGGTCCTCAGGCGTGGGCGGCTAGCCTCGTGGAGCCACTCACCCCCTGCTGGAGTCAGACATGAAGAAGCTCTTCCTGCTCGCCCTCGCCGCCGCCGGCGTCCTCTTCGCCAAGAAGAAGCTGGACGAGAGCCAGCGTGAGCAGGCCCTCTGGGCCGAGGCGACCGACAAGGTCGACCGCGACTGACCCAGCGGGATCGGTGATCCCGCCACGGGGCCTTGGCGCAATTGGTAGCGCACCTGCTTTGCAAGCAGGGGGTTGCGAGTTCGAGTCTCGTAGGCTCCACCACTATAACACCAGGTCAGAGGGCACTTTCTAACCAAACCTGACCGCTTAAGATTGGTTCGATACGGCTCCCTTGGGGGACTGGTGGGGAAGCATCATCGCTCGTCCCCCGGGCCAATGTGTTCGGCTTGCGACGAGTGACTCGAGCTCCGAACACTAGGGAGCTCGTGGCGGGCGACCAGCTCAAGGGCAAACTCCCATGCGGTGCTCTCGACGCGCTGATAGAAGCGTCGCTTCGAATCGCCAGGCGGCAAGGCTCCCAGGAGGCCGGCTGCAAGCAGATCCTTGATCGGTCGTTGGAGGTTGCTTGGGCTGACGTTCAGGGCGTCCGCCAGCTCCTTGAGGCAAACAATCCCTTCCGATTCGGCGATCAACAACATGACCTCGAGCCGGTACCTCTGACCAAACATCAACCCAGACAGCTCTTGCACCGCCACGGGGTCGTACAACACTCTTCAACGATACTCGATACGCATTACGCGTATCGAGTAGAATGTCGGTGATCAAGGCAAGGCTGGTGCGAGCCGAACCGGTAGCGCCGGCTTCGCAGCCCGAAGTACCGTAGAGGAGTGACCGTGGCCCGCAAGTCTGAGCGAGTGAGTCCAGTACCGCGCTCGAGCGCACTGGACGAGCACGGTGGTCAGTGGGTTGCGATCAAGAACGGTGTTGTAATCGCGCACTCGACGAGTTCTCGCGACGTTGTCCGCACCCTGCGACAGCTTGGTGACGCTGGAAAGGACGCGGTCCTCCAACGCGCTGCTACACCGACGGAGGCCCTTGCTGTCGGCCTAGGTTGACCTCCCGTGGCATTCCACGCTTACCCGTACCGCGAGGAAGAGCCGAGGCCGGGCCGTCCGCCCGTTGTGCGACCAACCGTAGATCTCCGTGTGACGGCGCGGGAAGAGATCATGGTGCGCTCGCTCGTAGACACCGGCGCGCCCTTCTGCATCTTCAGTCGCGCTATAGCCGAGGCGGTCGATGTCGACATGCGTCCAGGGAGGGGCCTCGATCGTGAGATCCGGATCCTTGGCGGGGTACACAACTCGCGGCTAGCAACCGTAGGACTTCAACTCCCACCGTTCGAAGGCGTCACGTGGGACGCGGAATGCGCCTTCCTCTATGAGGATCTGGACCTGTCCTTCGCAGGCATCCTCGGCCAGGAAGGGTTCCTCGACCGCTGGGTCGCGTCGTTCAACATGTACGACGGGTTCTTCGTCATCGAGGAGCGCGACGACTTTGTGCAGCGGCTTGGCATCGATCCGATGGATTTCATCAACGGTTTCTACGACAGCGAGTGGGAGCGGCCGACACGAGACTGACCGGTGTCATAGAACGATCCTCGTAGTTCCGGGGGTCAGCATTGGTGCTCAGAGCCCGATCCCGCGTGACGGTGGAGGGCCACAGGTCTCCTCGACTGGAGGGGGTAAGGCAGCCCGTCGTCGAAGTTCGTGCGAGTGGCCCCGAAGGGCGGTGGATCCAGCGAGGCAAGCGCCGTGTGGGAGCTGGCCGACCTCAGAAAAGGCGTCCAATATGTCTACCGAGCGCTCCACCGAGCGGGATCGGGACTGCGTTACCGATCTGTCGTGCGATTGAAGCCTTTGAACCAACCCACTTGTAGTCGTCCGGGAAGCCTTGGATGCGGGCGGCTTCGTGATGGGTGATTGCGCGATGCTCGGTGGGGTGGAGGTACCTGCCCTTCTCAGGTTTGAAGAACTCGGTTCGTATCGTCACCGACGGTTCCTCCCACACGAGCCTGCCCATCACATCGCCCGAGCCCGACGTGTGCCGACGCCAACACGGTGAGAGGAGACGCTCCGGGATGGCGAACCGATTTCCTCCAGCTGGGATGTAGGCGAAACGTTCGAGAGAGCGGTTCTCGTACCACCTGGTGATGTGGAGTTCGCTCGTTCTGAAGACGCCGGGAAAGGTGTCGCCCCCGAACTCCACTGAGTGATCCGGAAGATCGATCCGCGTGACTGACTCGGACAAACCGAGGAAGACATCCTTAACCGTGCGCCACTCCTCCCGGCGGTGCGTCGGCTCAGGGAATCCCGGGAACGCGAGGTCTCTGTGATGGCCGATAATGATCACGCGACGTCGGAGCTGGGCCGAGCCGAAGTCGGCGGCGTTCAAGATCTGTGCTTGGAACGTGTACTCCCCAAGGGGACCCTTCGGCTGGCACTGCCGCTTGAATCGCTTGAATTGCTCCGACGTGAGGAACGCCGGGACGTTCTCGAGCACGAAGTACCTGGGCTTCGCCCTCCGGATCGTCTCGGCGTACCGGAGCCAGAGCTGATTGCGTTCGTCGAGAACACTCTGCTTGCCGAGAGCCGAAAACCCCTGGCACGGTGGCCCACCGATGATCAGATCGGCTTCAGGCACTGCTTCCGCTCGGAGCCAGTCCTCGATGCGGCCGGGATACACGATGTCGGCGCTGTGGTTCTCGGCGTACGAGGCTGCCGCCGATTTGTCGGACTCGACCGCGCGTACGGTCGTGAAGACGTCTGACCCGTGAGTGAGTCCCTCGCTGAGACCCCCGGCACCGCTGAACAGGTCGAGCACCCGCACGTCGGCGCGTTTGGTGGCGCGCCGAAGCCGCCGAGGGCTCTCTACCATGTTCGGAACTCTAGCCGGCTCAACCGACGCTTCGTCTGAGGTCGCGCGACCGTGCGACATCGAGGTTCTACGCTCGAGCTGTGGCAAGCGTACGTCTGAAGACCGACGGGCCGACCTCGGCGCGCATGTCGCGGCAACGTCGTCGAGATACGGCAGCCGAGATGTCTCTACGGCGGGAGTTGCATAGGCAAGGATTTCGCTATCGGGTGAACCTTCCGGTTCCCGGCCTCCCCCGACGGCGCGCTGACCTTACATTTGCGCGCCAGAAGTTGGCCGTGTTCGTGGATGGCTGCTTCTGGCACGGTTGTCCCGAGCACGCAACGCTTCCCAAGCGCAACTCCACGTGGTGGAAGATGAAGCTGCAGCGCAACTGCGAACGGGATCGGGAAACGGACCGGCATCTCATCACCCTCGGCTGGCGGGTCCTCAGAGTGTGGGAACACGAGCCGCCTGAGGTGGCTGCAGAACGCGTTCGAAACGCACTCATTGAGGGCGAGCTTGACCCATAGAGCCGAATCCGTCGACGGATTCTGATACCTATGGTGGAGGGCTCCAGCGACGAGGAGCGGGTCGGGAGGTGTGCATGTCCGAAGTTCAGCAGAGCGCCGGCGACGACGTCGTTCGCCGCGTTCAACTAGCGCCGGATGCGGGTCTCGTCAAGAGCCTCGGAGCTAATCACACCTTGGAGTCCGCCATTGCCGACCTGATCGACAACAGCATTGATGCTGGCGCGACTCGGGTGATGGTTCGGCTCCTCACGAGGCAGGAGAGGCTGGTCCAGGTCGAGGTTCTCGACGATGGCCGCGGCATGGGCGAGGAAGCGATCACCCAGGCGATGACAATCGGCCACCAGCGAGCCTACGGCCACACCGACCTCGGCAACTTCGGGATGGGTCTGAAGGCGGCCTCCTTTGGGCATGCCGACACCCTCACGGTGTGGTCGAGCAACGGCGATGACCTCCCGGTCGGCCGGCGGATCCGGCGAGCTGACTTCTCTAAGGACTTCACCTGCGAAGTCTTGTCACCCGCCGCTGCCGAGGGAGCTGCCACCCAGCGTGCCAACGCGTTGGGATCTCCACACGGCACCTCCGTCGTCTGGACCGAGATCCGCAACACCTATCGAGGGGCGAGTGAGGCCGAGGCGGGCACGTGGTTGTCGAACAGCGCACAAAGTCTTCGCGTCCACCTCGGTGTCGTCTTCCACCGCCTGATTGAGAAGGAACGTCTTCGAATCGAGATCCTGGTTGACGAACTGGATCAAGTGTCACTGGGCATTGGAGCCCCAGTCTCCGCAATCGACCCCTTCGGTTACCGAACCTCCGGTCATCCCCGCTACCCCAAGCAGCTACACGCCTCCGCTAGGGGCATCGAGGTTGGCATGACGTGCCACATTTGGCCACCGAAGTCCGATGTCACCGGCTTCAGAATCGGATCTAAGTCCGGCGAGCAGTTCCAAGGCTTTTTCATCTACCGAAACGACCGACTCCTTCAGGTCGGGGGGTGGTCGGACACCGCCAACCCGACAGCCTCCCGGCAGCTCGCACGGGTGATGCTCGATGAAACCTCGGCCATTGGCTCGTTTCTCACGATGAATCCCGAGAAGCAGGGCTTGAAGTTCGAGCCGGTGTTCCACGATGCAATCGCCCACGCGAATGCGTCGGACGGGACCACGTTCGACGACTTTCTTCGCGACGCGGAGTCGATCTACGTGGAGTCGAAGCGGCGTCGCCACGCGCGGAAGCCCGCCATCACGCCCGAAAAGGGGTTCGCGCCAAAGCTGAAGAGGATCATTGGGCGAGAGCTGCCGATGATCGCGGGGGACACCCTGAGGTTGCAGTGGCGAAGGATGCCCGACGGGGAGTTTCTGGACATTGACTTCCCGACGAAGACCCTCTGGTTGAACAGCCGCTATCGGTCCCTATTCGCTCCGGAGCGCGGAAGCCTGAATGACGCACCGGTGATGAAGGCGCTCCTCTATCTGCTAACCCATCACATCTTCGAAGGGCAGTATCTCGGTGTCAGAGACAGGGACGAGATCGAGCTCTGGAAGAGCGTGCTCGGGTCGGCAGCAGAAGTCGAGGCACAGATGCGAGAAGGTCGGTAGGCGAGTAGTGGCCGCGGCACCGACGGACGCTCGACGCCTGACGTTCGAGAACCTGGATGCTCTGTGGAACGCGGGGCAGCCACAGGCATTGCCGTTGGCCGGGGCTCCGTGGTGCGAGATCGTCCTCGATCCGATAGCGAAGCTAGTGACGCTCCGGACTGACTATCAACAGCCCGAGCCGGACCTGAGCAGCATGCGAAGCATTGAGCTCTCGACGTTGGCTCATGACGGGCGAGACCTGGCCGAGATACGTGTTCGTGTCCGCCGGAACGTGCAGACGGTGTATGGCCTGCTCGCATCGATCGCCGACGAACTCCAGGTCGCCAAAGCGTCGCTGGCGTCTGCGGTCTCGACGGCGATCCGCGGCTATCGCGACGTGCTCTCCGCCAGAGTGGCCATGTCAACGGAACAGGAGATCGGCCTCGTCGGGGAACTTCTCTTTCTCGAGTTCCTGGTCGGAGCTCTCGGCGGAGGGGTCGCCGTCGGCGCGTGGATGGGTCCGGCGTCGGAGGAACACGACTTCGCGTTCCCCGACATCCACATCGAGGTGAAGACCACCGCGTCCGAAAGGCGAACGCACGTCATCAACGGGCTATCGCAACTCGTGCCCGTTGGCGGGGTGCCCCTGTCTCTTCTGTCCATGCAGGTCACGCGCGCCAACTCCGACGCGGGCCGCTCACTCCCGGCCTTGATCGATGCAGTTCGCGCTGCAGCCGGCGGGTACGTCGTGGCGATCGATCAAGTACTGCGCGAGTCCTTCGGATGGGAGGACGACGACGCAGACCTGTATCCGACCGCGTGGCTACTGCGAAGTACGCCTCGGGCCTACGCGGTCGATGCTGGCTTCCCAGCGATTACACCGTCCGTGATCCAGTCTGTCGTCCCGAACTTCGGACTTCTGTCGGACGTCGCGTACAAGGTGGATGTCACCGGGCTCGATGCGGGGTCTCTGCCGGAGCAACTCGCTGGGTTCGTGGAGAGCCAGGTGGAACCGTGAGCACGCCATATGAACGACCGACTTGGGCCGAAGCGTTCAAGAACCTGCTCACGGGGTTGGCCAAAGGTCGGCCGGTGCCCTTGGGTACGGTCCTGGCCGGCTTCGCTGGGGCGGAGGTGCCGGACGAGGCGATTGCTGAGTTCATCGAACACGCCGATCTCAATGACCAGGCACTCACGCAGCTGCGCATCGCCCTCGCCGGATGGGACGCGGCCGAGGAACCGTTCGTCATCGACAGCACCGGTCTCAGTACACCGCCGCGCACCGACGCCAGACGAGCCGCCACTTATTCGGCTCTGGCTGTAAGTGAAGACGTCGCCGAT
The DNA here is from genome assembly GCA_049841015.1 of Nocardioides sp. Taxonomy (GTDB): domain Bacteria; phylum Actinomycetota; class Actinomycetes; order Propionibacteriales; family Nocardioidaceae; genus Nocardioides. The sequence continues at coordinate 69,681 of JASGIN010000008.1, read as the reverse complement.
GCGATGACACGGCAGGTACCGATCGTCTACGAGAAGCCAGCGATTGAGATCTCGAAGGTCTTCGAACCGTGGTATCGGACGGCACGCCACGAGCGCACGAGCATGTATTGGGACGACTACGAGCTCTACCTGCGGGACACCAAGAAGTGGTCAGCAAACGCGATCGCGTCGCTCGACGAGACGACCACGTCAGTGCTCGAGCGGTTGAGTGACCCCACCCGACTTGCGGCCAAACAAACCAAGGGACTCGTGGTCGGCTACGTCCAAAGCGGAAAGACCGCCAACTTCACCGGGGTCGTAGCGAAGGCCATCGACGCTGGCTATCGCTTGATCATCGTTCTCACGGGAACCATTGAAATTCTTCGGGCCCAGACCCAGCGTCGTCTCGACATGGAGCTGATCGGTGTCGAGAACATCCTCCACGGTCTTGACCCCGCCGACCCCGACGTGGCGAAGGAACTCGACTACCAGCAAGATCGGGACTGGCTCAATGAGCGGTTCATTCGGCACGGACCCACACTCGACCAGCCGGGTGTGGTGCGGGTCGACCGCGTGACCACCCATCACCGAGACTACGACCGTCTCCGTCAGGGGCTGACCCGATTCAAGTTCCCGAGGACGGACAAGACCAAGCCCTTGAATGATGAGGCGAACCTGTTCAACTCCGACGCCTATGTCGCAATCGTGAAGAAGAACAAGGCGCCGCTCACCAAACTGCTCAAGGACCTGACCCCGCTCAAGGAAGACCTAGCACAACTTCCGGTGTTGATCATCGACGACGAGTCAGATCAGGCTTCGGTGGACACCACCGATCCAGCGAAGTGGAAGAAGGACTCTGCTGAGAACCGAAAGCGGACGACGATCAACCAGCTGATCACGGACATCCTCCGTGTCTGTCCGCGCGCTCAGTACGTGGGATACACCGCGACACCGTTCGCCAACGTGTTCGTTGACCCGGATGACGAGCGCGATCTCTTCCCGTCGGATTTCGTCCTCTCGCTGCATCGGCCGCCGGGCTACATGGGCGTGCAGGAGTTCCATGATGTGGGCAGGCGCTGGGACGACGAGGACCGCACAGTTGCGAACTCGAACGAGCTGGCCTACGTGCGCCCGCTGGTGGGTGATGCCGATCTCGATCCGGATCTGAGAGCCAGTGAGATCCAGGTAGCGCTCGACTCGTGGGTGCTAAGCGGCGCGATCAAGAAGTACCGAGAGGCCCACTCTGACTTGTCCTTCCGGCATCACACCATGCTTGTGCACGAATCCGTGAGGCAGGCCGATCATCTCGCCACGGCTGAGGACGTGCGAGCCCTATGGAAGTCCTCGAAGTTCACGTCGGGAAGTGGACTCGCCCGGCTGAAGGGCTTGTTCGACGCGGACTTCCTTCCCGTGATGCATGCGCGCTCAAACGGCATGCCTACGCCAGCCTCGTTCGAGGATCTGAAGCCCTTCGTGGCCGAGGCCTGGAGTGAGATGACCGTGGACGCCGACCCGGTGCTTGTCGTGAATTCGGACAAGACCATCCAGGACCAGCAGAAGAAGCTGGATTTCGAGACCGACAAGGTGTGGCGCATCCTTGTCGGCGGCACTCAACTGAGTCGCGGCTTCACGGTCGAAGGGTTGACCGTGTCCTATTTCCGGCGGAAGGCCGGCCAAGCGGACACGCTGATGCAGGCAGGTCGATGGTTCGGTTTCCGTCCGGGCTACCAGGACCTGGTGCGCCTCTTCATACGTCGCGATGAGTCTCTGGACCTCTACGAGGCGTTTGAGGCGCTTCTCATGGACGAAGAGGCTTTCCGCGACGAGCTTCGCCAGTACGAGGGGTTCGACGACGACGGCATGCCGCTCGTCGAACCTCGCCAGATACCTCCGCTCGTCAGTCAGCATCTTCCCTGGCTGAAGCCGACGGCGAGAAACAAGATGTGGAACGCGGTTATCGACTCGAAGGCGACAGCCCGCGGCTTTCAGGACTTGTACAGCCTCCCTGACCGAGGCTCGGTGCTCAATCACGACAACCTGCTTGACGTGGGGATCCCTCTGCTGTCATCGACCACCAAGGAGGCCCGACTGCGCTATCAGCTGGTTGGTGGTTCGATGGGAACGGTCGCAGCCCGGATCGGCCGGATCACCGCGACCGAGTTTCTCGACCTGTTCGAGAAGATGACATGGCATCCGCAGTACGAACCCGTGATCGGACCGCTGAAGAGATTTCTGGAACGCTCAACAGCCGAAGGCCGCATCACGAGCTGGGAAGTGGTCTGGCCGCAACCCACGAAAGCAACAGGAGCTGTGGCTTTGCCGGGATTGCCACAGGCGCCCGTCATCAAGCGGAATCGGCGTAAGGATCGGGCTGACTTCGTCGGATCGGACAGGAAGCACAGCAATGCGGCTCTGCCGATCACCGCAGGTGATTCGGTGGACGGGGTTGACGGCGTAGACGGCCGGGGAGTGGTCTTGATCTACCTCGCCGACGATCGGGCAGATGAGTCGGCTCCGCTATCGGAGATGAACGTGGTTCCGCTGCTCTCGATTGCGGCCCCGCGTTCGGCGACTCCGCATCGTAACGACCTGATTCAGTGGACGGTGCGAGTCAAGGACCGCGAGGAAGATGCTGCGGTTGACATTCCGACCGAAGCGGAGTGAGCGGCCACACTCGCCCTAAGGTGACGGCGTGGATGAGATCAAGGTTGACCTCTTCTGGTCCGACCCCGCACGGCTCCTCGAATCGCCCAGGCAGGTGTTCGTCGGTGATGTCTTGAGGTACGCCCAGGGCGCCAACCAGCGAGACGTCGAGCTCGACGGGTTCGTTAACTATCACTGGCTGACGAGTCCCGGCGATCTCGGTCGAACGAAGATCATGCTTGAAGCGGGAATCAATGCGCCTGCCGAAGTCTCCGGTCCAGACGTCGCACGGCGCCCTCTGATTGCGATCCGGTCCAGTCCTTGGAAAGCTGGCCACGAGACAAACCCTTGGCATGACGAATTCGACCTTGACCACGGACATGTCCGCTCCTTCGGTGACCACAAGCCAACCACCATCGGATTTCCCGGAGCAACGAAGGGGAACCGCCTCCTTCTTGAAGCGGCCAGACTGCACGCTGGCACGACTAAGGACGAGCGCCTGCTGGCACCGCCGCTGCTGCTGTTCCGCTCCACAACGGTGCATCGCGACCGCCGCGCTTTGGTGAAGGGACACGTCGAGTTCTGCGGTGCAGCAATCATCGAACGACTGGAGCACGTCGTCCAAAGAGATCCGGACACTGGCAAGAGTTTTCCCAATCTCGCGTTGGACCTCGCGGTCGTAGCTGGCCGTGATATCGACGGTATCGATCTGCGATGGATAGACGACCGACGCAACGAATCACTCGACTCCGACGTTGCACTTCGGCACGCGCCGGACTCTTGGATCCGCTGGGTCAAGGAGGGTCGGGTGGCGATCTCAGGTGTGCGGCGGCGAGTGCTTGCCAGCAACGTCCGGACCCCGAAAGAGCAACAACCTCAAGCCGGGACTGCTGAGGCAAGAGTCCTGCAAGAGCTCTACACCTTCTACGACGGCCGGAAACACGCCTTCGAGCTGCTGGCCTCCCGGGTCGCCGCCGAAGTGCTTCGTAACTCAGGGAGCCGCTACAAGGAAGGCTGGCTGTCGCGCTCATCGGGTGACGGCGGAGTGGACTTCATCGGGCGGATCGACATGGGCTCACTGTCCGCGAGCACACCCGTCGTGGTGCTTGGTCAGGCGAAGTGCATTCAGCCCTCCTCGACGATCTCTCCCGAGCAGGTCGCGAGAGTTGTGGCCCGCCTGCGGCGAGGCTGGATCGGTGTCTACGTCACAACCGGAGCGTTTTCCAAGCAGGCACAGGTCGAGATCATCGATGATCAATATCCGGTCGTACTGATCGCCGGTGGGACCCTTGCTGAGACCGTGCGGCGGATGGCGCAGGCGAATCACGGGGGCGACCTCACTGCGCTGCTCCAGTCAACTGTGGATCAGTACGCGTCCGCCATCACGCATCGCCGACCTGAGGAGGTCATCTCTCTCTGATCGCCGCATATCGCCCGCGACAACAGCTGGCTAGCCTGGCGGCATGAACATCCGTGCGGAGCGTGCCGCGGCTGGCCTGAGCCCGTCGCAGCTGGCGCGTGCCGCGGGTGTGCCGCGTCGGAATCTGTCGGCGTACGAGAACGGACGCCGTGCGCCGTCGGCTGGCGTCCTCGACCACATTCGGCGTGCCCTTATCGGGCCACCGTCGCAGCGCATCGACCAGCATCGGGATGAGATCCGCACTTTGGTCGCCGCACACCATGCGATCGAGCCACGGATCTTTGGCTCGATCGCTCGAGGCGAGGACATCGCCGGCTCCGACCTCGACCTTCTCGTGGAGTTCACCGACGAAGCGTCCTTCCTCGACGAGATCGGGTTGCGTGTGGCGCTCTCCGACCTCCTCCAGGTGGACGTCGACGTCGTGGGCGTTGACGCCCTGCGCGGGTCCATCCGCGAACGGGTCCTGCGAGAAGCGGTGGCGGTGTGACCGACCCGCTCTCCAAGGTCCGCGATGCAGCCGAGCGGACGTTGGCCATGTGCGACGTGCCGGCACTGCGTGCGCGTATCTGGCTGAGGTCTGCCTGCCCGACATCCAGGCATGACCCATGCCCGCGGGCCTTCGGCACCTAACTGCGCAGCCTGGTCACGTCCCGCATTCTGAGACGCGGGATATCCACGCGAGTACTGGTTGTCTCTGGGTTGTCACCGACTGTCTCGGATTGTCTCGGGCTGTCCTGGAGACGGGAATTTCGGCTGTTGACAGCCGCCGATTCGCACTCCACCTTGGAAGTCTGCTCAACGTCTCAACCTGGGCACTCGTGATCCCAGTCGACGGCGTTCAAGAGCAGACGGTCGTGCGGAGTTCTCGGGAGGTCGGGCGATGGGTGTTGCGGCTCTTCTCGGTGTTGAGCACCTGGGGACGCCTCTGATGGAGGCGGCATGCCGCGACTGGCCGACGTGGTGCGACGCCGACCCCGGGCTGGCGGTGGTCGATGGGTTGGCCGAACTGCAGGAGTGGATGCGCCTCGCCGCGAAGCACGAGCGAGACGACGTATTCGTCAGGCTCGCGGCATTGACGGCGTCCGACACAAACGCCGTGGGCGCTCTGGCATGGCTGCTGAGCCCGCGGGCAATCAAGATCGCCACTGACCTGAGTGACCTGCACCCCGACATCGACGGTTTGGTGGCGGGTCAATTGTGGATCGAAGTTTCTCGCTCGCACGAGCTGGACGAGCGCGCCGTCGGTGGGGCCATTCTCGGGCGCACACGTCGGGAAGTCTGCGCCGAGCTGGGTGTCGGCGATCGCGCACGGAGACGTGATCGAGTCTGGGCCGAGTCCGTCCGCGTCCGGTACGTCGGCGAACTGGACGTCGCCGCGGACGAGTACGAGTCGCAGGACGAGCTGTTCGATCAGGTCACCATGCTCATGATCGAGGCGATGGACGCGAACGCGATCCATGTCTTCGATGCGTGGCTGCTCGGCGACTTGGCGAGTGTTGCGGCTCAGATGGGGGTGGCGGGGAAGCGTGGCCGGATGGGTCTGACGACCCCGGCCGTCATCGATGAGGTCGCCGGCATGGTGCACCTGTCGCCACGGGCGATCCGGCGGCGTGTGACTACGGCACTCGATCGCTTCGCCGAGTATGTGAGGGTGCGGGAGAGTCCCGAGCGCTTCGCGGTGTGGAAGGCGCAACACACCACCTGTCCGGTCACTCCGGCCGAAGAGATGCAGCTCGTCCTCACCGACGACTGCGACCCGCACTTCTTCAGAGTTCGAGACCTGCCGCCGGACGCGTGGGCACCCGACGTTCCTCCGGAGCGTCGACGCCCTGCCACTGGGTGATCAACCGTTGGATCCGGTAGGTCAGTGCTTCGCTGGCCTTGTCGTCCGGTAGCGGCTTCGCCAGCGCGCGGCGAAGAATCACCTCTGCGTTGAGACCGGACTTCTGCGCCCTGTCCAGGCGCCGCGCGAGCTCTAGGGTGTTCTCACTCGCGTGCCCGAGGTTGGCGTTGATGCGCTCCTGCCAGGCTCGGACCGCTGGCGGATAGGCGTCGTTGATCCGCCGCTGCAGATGACGAGCGTAGCGGTCGGCCGCCCACGCGGTCGGTCGTGGTCCGAGGAGGGTCCGCTCGTCATCCGGTACGCCGTTGGCCGCTCGCCACACGGCGATCTGCTCTCGAAGCGATGCGTCGAGGACGTCGTTGAATCGAGTGAGGGACTGGGGGAACGCTGCGGTGGTACGGACCTGGTCGGCGAGCTCCAGCACGTGGTCGGCTCGCGCGGTGAGGTACCTCGACCCGCTCGGGTCCGCGGTGACCTCGTGCGGGACTCCTGGGAGCCACGGCAAGGGAGCGCCATCTGACGCTTCGAGTGCGCCTTCCGCGTCGGCGCCGATGAGCCGCTCGGCAGCAGTGGCGATGGCGTCGGCGTATCGCCGGGCCGCCTCGTGCAGGCGGGTCGACGCGCTGCTGGCCAGCTCGAGCTCGGATGTGGCGGAGACGGCCGCGCCGTCACGCTCGATGATCCGGTCGAGGGTCTGGACCGCTGTGAGCTGGTCCTCGATGCCAGGGAGGAACTGCTCGTCGTCGCGTTCGTCATGGGTCTCTTCGACAACGACGTGGACGTGGTTCTCGGCTCGCCCGCGGGTGAGCATCGTGTAGAGCAGCTGCCGGTCCTCGGTGCCCGTGACGACGCCGTGCATGACATCGGCTGTGCTGCCCTGGGCGGCGTGCACGGTGGTGGCGTAGCCGAGCTCGACGTACTCGGCGACGTACTGCGACGGCAGCCTGACCCGAAGGTGCGTCTGAAGGTGCCGCGCGTCGAGGCTGCCGTCCGGAGCGACGCCGGTGACGGTCCAGCGGTCGCCGTTCTTGACCCAGTCGGTGGCGCTGGTGCCGAGGCGGCGGTCGTTGTGTCTGGTGAGGACGGTGTCGCCGACGGAGGCCCTGTTCCCGTCGGCCAGCTCGACCTCGGCAGCAGGGATAGCGCCCCCAAGGCGAGCTGTGCGGGCGCACCGGTTCAGTCGTGCGACGAGATCGCGGGTGGGCGCCAGCATCAGGCACTCGCGGCCATGCGCCCGTTCGGCCACCCAGGCGCGCAGGACCTGGCCGGGGCAAGTGTCCACGTCTCCGCTGTGCACGCGGTCGTGGTCGAGATAGAACCCGAGCGCGGCTCGGTCACCGGCTCGCAGGTCGAGGGACGCGGCTGCCTCGACCGGATCGGTGAACCGGACGACCTCCTCGAGGCGTACGGCGCCGTGCGTGCCGGCGATGTCCCGGAGGACCCCGCCGGCGCCGAGCGCGGCGAGCTGCTGGTCGTCTCCGATCAGCCGGACCCGGGCGCCTCGGTCGCAGCAAGCGCCGATGAGCCTGTCGAGGGAGGGCGTGTCGGCCATGCCGGCCTCGTCGATCACGATCACGGTGCGCGGGCCGACGCCGGGATCCTGGCCCGTGGTGAGGGTGTGGTCGAGCTTGGCGAGCGTCTCGGTCGGCATCCCGGTCGTCTCGCCGAGGACCGCCGCGGCCGCAGCCGACGGGGCCAGGCCGATGACGGCGTACCCGAGGTCGTCGTAGACGTCGGCCAACGTGCGCATCGCGGTGGTCTTCCCGGATCCGGCCGGCGCGAGCGCCAATGTCACTTCCCGTGGGTCGCCGACCATGGCGCGCACCAGCTCGTGCTGGCCCTTGTTGAGATCGGCTCCGTCGAGCTCGGCCTTCATGAGTGCGAGCTCGACGTCGAGGGGGTCGATGGGAGCGGCAGACGCGCGGCCGGCGGCGTCGACGATGCGCCGCTCGGCGTCGAGCATCCGCTGACTGGTGAAGTGGTCGGCCCCGCTGTGACGGTAGACGCTGGTCCCGTCGGAGCGTCGCAGGACCGTGGGGTCGGCGATCGGGTCGAGGTCGGGCGTCAGGTTGATCAGCCTGGTCGTGGCCTCGCCGACCAGGTCCTCAACGACCTGGGCGACCTGCTCGGCCGGTACGTCGAGGTCGCGCACCTGGCGCTGCGCCTCGGCGTACAGGTGCCAGGACTGCCAGGTCGCACGGCGTTCCTCCAGCTCGGAGATCGCTCGGCCGGTGGCCTCTTCAAGCCACTGCTGCGAGAGCTGCGGGCGCGTCGTCGAGCTCGGGTTCAGGGCCGCACCGATCATGTGCTGCAGGCCGCGCAGCCCCAGCTCGTGGACGGCCTCGGCCTGCCACGTCGCCCGCTGCTCGGCCTCTGACCGCGGCTCGTGCTTGGCAGCGCGGGTCTCCAGGTTCGCGCGCTGCTCTAGGGCGAGCGACTGCTTGGTTGTCGGCGGGCGGCCGTGCTTGACGGTGAAGTCGGCGGTGAGTTCGCCGGTGCGGTCCTCGATGTCGCGGCGCCGGCGTGACCACCTTCGACACAACATCGCGTCGACGCCCTCGATCTCCCGGATCGGACGCTTACCCGGACCTCTGGTCCTGTCGACGAACTGGACGTCGAGGAGCTCGCCGAGGCGGTGTTCGAGCGCGGTGTTGTACGTCTCGGAGGCGGCAGTGCCGTACTGGTGCAGCACCGTGCCGTAGATCGAGAGCCACTTGCCCTCACGGGTCTGGACCTTGTTCGCGGCCGCGATGTGGGTGTGGAGGTCCGGATCGCCGGCTCGCGAGTCCCGGTGCAGGAAGCCAGCCGCGATCAGGCCGCGGGTCTCGACCTGGCGGACGCCGTCAGTGCCCTCGCGCGTGAAGATCGCGTGCCCCTCGAGGAACCGGAGCGCGTCGAGGACGGCAGCGTTGTGCGCCTGCCGAATGACCTTGGCGACCTCGGGTGGCGCGACGGCCCACAGTGCCGAGACCGACTTCACCGGCGAGAACGTCAGGTCGTACCCGGCCACTGCATCGGGTCTGTAGGCCCGGCCCAGTGCCTTGCCGGTGACCGCGTGGCAGCCCTGGCCGAACAGGTTCTTCATCTGGTCGGCGGTGACGACGTCGCCGTACTCGAGGCTGCCGATGCCGGCGAGGCCCGAGCCGATCCACCGTCCTGGCGCCTCGCCCTTCGCGGAGTAGTAGTCCGCCAGCTTCGTGCGGCCCAGCTCTGTCGAGTCGGCGGCCGCGACCTGACGAGTCAGGTACTCGTAGCCGGAGCCGGCCGCCAGCTTCTTGAGCGTCATCGTCACGCTCCTCAAGGCCGCCGCCGACGGTCGAGTGGCCACCCCGATTCGGGAATGAAGGAGGTGTGTCTAGAAGGAGTGGGAGGCAGGAAGGGGCGTATGGGGGCGGGTGAGAGGGCGGAAGGAGACGTGGGAAGGCGGGCAGAGGTGGAGATGGGAAGTTGGGACAGGGCGAGCAGATGGGTTGGAAGTGGGGTGGCCACTGGAGGACATCTCCAGGCCTTGGGGGATGAGCGCGGCCAGCCCGGCCGCCCGACCCCAGGAGCACCCATGGCTACAGCAACGCCCGTCCCACGCCGCGTCGTCTCGCTGACCCAGGCAGCCGAGATCCTCGGCGTCTCGACCAAGTCCGTACGCCGCTACATCGCCGCCGGCGACCTCGATGCGGTCCGCATCGGACGACGCACGATCCGGATCAAGACCGAGTCTCTGGACCGGCTGATCGATGCCCACCCGATCAACGCTTGGCGAAACCGAACGTCCTGAATGGCAGCCCGACTCTGCTCGGTTGCGGCCGTCTCGATTGCCCAGTGTGGGACGGCGCTTCTCCGGCGAAGGGACAGGCACCTGCCTTCGAGAGGGTCAGCGCATGGGCGATGGCGCCCACTCCGGGACACGTCCGATGAGCCCGAGCAGGCACGCGCCGGCAGGTCGGGCGTGCTCGGCGACCCGGACGGCCGGGTCGCACTGACCGAGCCGCGGATGACCTCCTCGAGCAGTTCAAGCAGTTCAATCCCGCGCACCGTCGGGATCGAACGTCGCGTCCTACCCGTGGCGCGGGCAATGTTCCATGTACGGTGGAAGACGTCGGAAGTGCCGCACCGGTCGATCACCTGCGGAGCGGCATCGACCCGATGTGTGGGTTGGTGGAGTCGTCCCCGGCCTGGCTGGTGCGTCGAGGATATTCTGCACGGCCCGCCCACGGGCGTCCCAGGCGCCGACGGAGTTGTCGGTCGGCAACGGCCGCGGTCGGGTGATGCCGGGCCATGGCCCGTGCAATGCTTGCCCAAGGCATGGGTGGTCGTCCGGCGCCTTGACCATCGCCAGGCGACGTCGGAAACAGAACCAGGAGGCAACTTGGTCACGCCTCCTGATCCGGTCCGCATCTATCACTTCACGCACATCCGCAACCTTCGGGGGATCATCGAAGACGGGCTCTGGTCCGACGCTGCGTGCCGACGCGATGATCTGACCGAAGTCCAGATTGGTTCCGCGGGCATCAGGCAACGGAGGCTTCAGCTGCCAGTTGGCGACGTCGGTCCGCGTGGCTTTGTTGGAGACTGCGTACCGTGGTACTTCGGCCCGCGCAGCCCGATGATGTACACGCTGAGTCGCAACAACTACGAGTACCAGGATGGCTTCGACGAGGTTGTGTACCTCGTGTCGAGTGTCCCAAGGATTGTTGCTCTCGGGGGTGAATGGGTGGCCTCCGACCGCAATGCGGCTCTATACATGGCCGAGTTCACCGACGACGAACAGTCGCTGACGGACCACATCAGTTGGGACGTCATCGTGGCTCGCTACTGGTCGGACTACCCGGATGGTGCGGATCTTCGTGCCGCGGAATTCCTCGTACATGAATCCGTTCCGTGGGAGGCAGTGGAGGCTATCGTGACGAAGACTGAAGAGACACGAGCACAGGTCGAAGCCATGGTCGCCGGGCTGCGCCACTCGCCGCGGGTGGTTGTCCGTCCCGGGTGGTACTTCTAGAGCCGTGGGAAGGGTTCGCATGATCTCCGTAGTTGACGGCAACCTGCTTGAGGCTCCAGTGGAGGCCTTGGTCAACACCGTCAACACGGTTGGCGTGATGGGGAAGGGGATCGCGCTTCAGTTCAAGCGCGCCTACCCAGCCATGTTCAAGGACTACGCCACCGCAGCCAAGCGTGGCGACCTCACCATTGGACAGATGCACGTCTGGCATACGGGCCAGCTCGATGGTCCGAGGGTGCTCATCAACTTCCCAACGAAGCGACACTGGCGCGGCGGATCCAAGCTCAAGGACATCGAATTGGGCTTGGACGATCTCGTGACAGTCATCCGCCGCGAACAGATTCGCTCGATCGCCGTACCTCCCCTCGGCTGTGGCCATGGGGGGCTGGAGTGGCGCGACGTAGAGCCTCTCATCCGTTCCAAGCTCGCCCAACTCGAAGAGGTCGACGTTCGGATCTACCCGCCCGCTGGAACCCCGGCCGCGGCAGACATGCGCACCGCGGGGCCAAAGCCGCGGATGACGCAAGGGCGAGCCGCCCTCATCGAGATGATCCGCCGGTACTCAGCGGTCGCGGTAGAAGGGGCAACGCCTATCGCTGTTCAGAAGCTCATGTACTTCCTGGAAGTCGCAGGCGAACCACTCGGACTCCGATTTGAACGGAATTTCTACGGCCCCTACGCGGACAACCTGCGAGCCGCTCTCCGCGAGGTGGAGGGACACTACCTGGAAGGCTTCGGCGATGGGAGCAAGGCAGTCGAGGTCAGTGAGCCCTTCCGTCTGCTTCCGGGAGCACAAGAGGAGGCACTTCGGGCCTTGAGCGCCCGAAGGGCCACACTCCATCGCATCGAGCGCGTCATGGACCTTGCAAGTGGCTTCGAATCCACCAACTCCCTCGAGCTGCTGGCAACCGTTCATTGGGTCGCCTTGCACCCCGGGGCGGAGGGTCAACCTGACGAGGCCATCGCTGCTGAGGTGCGTCGGTGGAGCAACCGCAAGGCCAGACTCTTTACGTCCGGACAGATTCACAAGGCGCTCGATGTCTTGCGCGACCAGGGCTGGTTGGACTCAGAATCGGTTGCCTGAGAGCAGTTGCCACGGCGGTACGGCAAACCCAACGGAGGAGGGATTAGATCGGGAGGTCCAGCTCGCGCTGGGCCAATTGTCGGGCCATCGTCACGAACTCGGCCTCATCCCGTAGAAGCCGTCTGAGCTCGACAAGTTCTCGCTCCAATTGGTGAGCGAGCCGAGGTTCATCAGGATAATCGTCCACAAGTTCTAGAACGTCGCGTACTCGTTGAAGTGTGGCGCGAACAACAATTGATCGATCCTCGCGACGTCGGACGAGGCGCGGTCGATCAAGGCCCAAGAGGTCAATCGTTCCAAGCGCCCTAACCCGTTCCTTCCCGCCCGCCGCAGCAGGAAGAACCACCCCGTCCTTTTCGAAGATGAAGCATTCCTCGACATCATCCTCGCATGGGTTGAGCAACATCGGTTCCTCGTGAACTTCGTCTCCCGGCAGTTTGGCCCGTTTCGTCTCGTCCAATAGGGGAAAGGCGTCGGCCTTCCCGGACATCTTCTTCCCGTCATCCAACAAGTGCTTTCGCTTGCGGTTACAATCGATGCACGAAGGAAGAAGATTCTCCCACGTCGCCGCCAGCCAATAATACCCTGGTCGGAGAATATTACCGAAGCCGTCAACGATCCGGCCTTTGGGTCGGTAATGCTCAACATCGACGGGGTGGCCAGGACTGTAGTCCCATTCGCAATAGGCGCACTTCCAGAGAAACAGGTCCTGAAGGGCCTCTTTGACGGCGTCGAGTGAGTAGGCCCTGTAACTGAAGGTGGTGTCCTCATTGCCTGGCACGGAGTATTGAGCGATCGCCTCAGCCTCCTCTTTGCCGCCTTGTGAAGAAGGCCCGTCAAGGGCATCGGGACACTGGCTCCGATGTACTCTTCGCACTACTCAGTCCTCGACCAGATTTCGCGAAGGACTGTTCTGGTCTCCTGCTTCAGCCCGAGCCTCTCAGTTTCACTCTTCACGAGACGCTCTCGCCCTAGGTACTCGTCGGCTGCCTCCAAGGCCAACCGTTCCCTCAGCGTGGCTCCGAGGAGGCGCCGTCCCTGCAACTCTTCGCGCAGTTGCTGTATGCGACGGGACGGGTATTCGCCTGCCCCCTCGAGGGCGAGCAGACTTTGGAACTCGGTCAAGAGGGACTCGGTCACGGGGTCCAGCGTGCTATTCAGCCCGAAATGTTCACTCGTGAGCAGCTGGTCAACTGCGAGTCCCTCTACCGGTGGCAGATCGAGCAAGGCATAGACGTCAGTTCCCCGACGACGGAGAACCACTACCTCTCCGTTTCTAAGGCCACGTAGGCACAACGGATCGTGAGTAGTCGCCATCACTTGCACTCGGGGGAAGGCAGATCTGAATCCGCCGACCACACGCATCTGCCATCGCGGGTGAAGATGCGCTCCAAGCTCGTCGATCAGAACCAATCCCTCTGCTGCCTCGAGGGAACCCCATTGGAAAAGAAAAAACCGCATGACGTCCAGCGCTGCACGCGCCATCGCTTGGTATCCAGCGCTCAGCGTCTCCAAGTAGAAAGCTCCGTGCGGCAGCTCAACGCGGAGTCGACCTCGCCGCCTTGAGAAAGTCGCCTCTTCATCCAGGACCAAGACCCTCTTTAGCGCCCGCGCCACGGCATCGAATTGTGACTCGTCCAAGTCGCCAATCCAACGCTTTGGGTCCGAGAGCGGTGATGAAGGATCGAAGAGATTGCGTATCTGGACGGCTGGATTCAGATCGATCTTTCCCGGTCCGGCCAGAAGTCGGTTCGGCCCGAACGCAATAACCGGGGCACGTCGGTCATATTCGAATCTAATCTCGCGCTCGCCACGAGCGAAGCTCGCGATCATCGGGGAGCGTGTCCCAGTCAGCCACAACCTCACCGACCCGTGCTTCGTATTCTGGCGGAGAACTCGGCTAGGCGTAAGCCGCAGCTCTTCGGCTCCTTGAGGCCCTCCCAAAGCAAGAGCAACGGCCTTCAAAACCGTCGTCTTTCCTGCGCCATTTTCTCCTAGCAACATCGTCCATCGGCCCTCGCCAACGCGAGCATTGGGCATGATCTCAAGATGCTCGACTCCCAAGAAGTTGCGGATCTCTACGTGGGATATCGCTGCAGGCTCGATCGGTGTCCAAGGAACGGGTAGAGGGTCATCTTCTAGGAGTTTGGGGGACACGTACTCCATGCGTGGCGTAATCGGAATGTCGCCATAGAAGAACAGTCGTTCCGTATCGCGCATAGATTGGTTCGTGATGCGCGGGAGAGATCCCGACATGCTCCGAAACCGCGTTGGGTCACCGGTTACAGACGCGAAGAGTCGCGTCATGAGTCTCGCTCTGAACTGCGCCTGTTGATTCACGAATTGTCTCCGCACGGCGGCATGCGGCGCGGTCACCTCGTAAAGGTCAGAGATGATGCTGGCGCCGTCTTCAATCTGTCCCCGCTCCAAGAGCCGAAGCGCGGTTTGAACCTGCTCCTTGACCTCAGATGCCAGGGCGGATCGCTCCTCCAGGAGTTCGGGACGATTCAGATTGAGAATTTCTATAGTCGCTCGCGCCCGATCCTCGTCAGCCACCACATAGCCGCTCGGGAGGTAGGTCAGGAGTTGCTCAGGATCTTCGTGGAATGGATCTATAATCATTGGGGCTTCGGCGGCCAAAGCCGATTCGTCTTTGACCCGTGACTTCGCTCTTTGGTTTCTGGTCGGGAATTTTGATCCCTTTGCCAAAGCGCAGTACTCGCAGAGGGGAATTAGGTTGTTCCACTGGTAAGCGAGCCACGAGTAATGAACGCGCGAGACCGCTCCATCCGAATCAATGGCACCCTGAGGCGGTCGGTAGTGGCCAGTTATTGTGCTTTCGACCTCCAACCGGATTCCGCAAAAAGTGCAACGACCACTGGTCTGCATCAATAGCGCAATAACCGTTTCTGGATCTGTTAGCAAGGTTTGGTCGAAGTCAAAGTCTCGTTGTCGATTCGCTTTCGACTTTGCAGCGAAGAACTCGACAGCCGCCGCGTCGGCTGCTCGTGCCCGGGCCGACGACAGGATGGCCGGCGGCGATGAGCGCTCGAAGCGAATCATGGTCACAACGTAGGCTACGGAGCTCCTGACGAGGCGCTACTTCTACTCTCGTTCTCCTCATTCCCGCCGCTCGGACCAGGCGTCGTAGGTCTCGCCGATCCTCTCCGCCAGGGCCTTGTCGCGGTCGAGGGTCGCCTGCTGGTAGATCGCCATGGCAGCGAGCGAGGCGTGGCCGGCGCGGGCCTGGAGCTCGGCGGCGGTGGCGCCGTGCTGACCGGCGAGCGTGAGCGCCGTGTGGCGGAGGTGGTGGACGGTCAGGTCTGGCCGGTCTGCCTTCTCGCGTGCGGCGCGGAAGCGGTCCATCAGATACCTGACGCTCATGTGGTCGGTGCGGTCGCCGGGGAAGAGGATGCCGTTGCGACCTGGCGCGCAGTGCTCGATCAGGTGTCGCTGGAGCATCGGCAGGAACGGCGGCGGCACGTGGACGATGCGGGTGCCGCTGGCGGTCTTGGGCGAGCTGATCGGTCGCCCGCACTGCGGGCACGCACCGGCGGCTGCGGGCTTGGCGTCTTTGTCGACCTTGCGGCTGACGCTGATCCGGCCGGTGATGGCCTCGACGTCGGAGCGGCGGAGCTCGAGCAGCTCGCCCTGGCGCAGGCCGACGAAGGCCGCGAGCACGATGAGGAGTTCGAGGTGATCCGGCATGGCGTCGGTGATGACGTCTATCTCGTCGAGGGTGGCCGGCACCGCGATCCGCTGGACCCGCGCGGTACTGGCACCCCGGATCTTCGGAGGGGCGCGGTCGATGAGCTCCTCCTCCTCGGCGGCCACGAGCATCGAGCGGAGCAGCCGGTAGGCCGCGGCGTTGCTCGACAGCGTGGATTCGGGAAGCGACGCCCGCCAGCTCTTGATCTCCGACAGGGTGACCTCGGTCAGCGGCATCTCGCCGAAGTACGGCAGGATCCGCGTGTCCAGGAGCGCCCGGTAGCCGTGCAACGTGTTCGGACGGAGCTGGCGCTCCCGCAGGTAGCGCTCGGCGTACCTGCCGACCGTGTTGTGCTGGGCCTGGGCCTGGGCCTGCCTCCGCTGCTCGGCCACCTTCCGGATGGTCGGCGGGGTCCACGCGTCCTGGTCGATCAGGGTGCGCTCGTGCATCAGCCAGGCCTCCGCGTCCAGCTTCGTGCCGACCGTGCGGGAGTAGCGGGTGCCGTCGGGCATCGTGTAGCGGGCGCGGTAGGTGACGCCGGCCGGGCCGGACCTGCGCTCGACCTCGCCGAATCCTCGTCGTCTGACCATGTGACCATCCCTCCCGATCGGGTTTCGCCGGCCGGACCTGCGGGCTGCATTTCTATCCCCCTGCTTGAACAGCAGGAGCTGGGGGTGACTTGGGGGTAGGAACGGCAGTTCCTGCCCCCAAGCGTCGTACTACGTCCATGTGTTTCCGCAGGTCAGAGCCATATTACTACCTCAACTCCCTGCTTCCAGGCCCGTTTGCAAGCAGGGGGTTAGGGGTTCGAGTCCCCTAGGCTCCACCAAGTCGGACTGGCGGACAGAGCGCGTGGCTCACGAATGCGGTGTAGTCACAATCGAAAAGTGCCGCGCATTTGGTCGCCAACGCGTCAAAGCGCGATCAAGCTATTGGGATGGCGACCGAGCGAACGATCTACCAGCAAGACGAGTACGTCGACACCGACGAGATGCGCGATGTCCAGGATCTCAGCGACAGGTTGCTGGATCACCTGAATACCGCGGGTGCTCTTGAGCTCATGCTCGCTGCGAACTTGCCGGGCATGTCGAGTGCCCAGGTGCAGGGGACGTTTCTTCCCTTCGCCAGCGAACTCGGCTTCACGAGCGAAGCCAAAGGCTTGTTCCTCGAGTACGAGAACAAGCTTCGTCCCGACTACTTCCGACCCGTCGGAGCGAGCGGCATCCTTCTGGAGGTCGAGAGAGGTAAAACCACTACGAACAATATGGACCTGCTCGACTTCTGGAAGTGCCACTTGTGCAAGCGGGCGGACTACCTATTTCTGATGGTGCCCCAGGCTCTGAAGCACAACGAGACCATGACGCCCAAGCGCGAGTATCAGGCGGTGGTGAGGCGCCTGGAGACGTTCTTCATGCCAGGCAATACAACGAACGTCCGAGCTGTGCACATTTTCGGTTACTGACAAGCAGCCCAACCCAGCGCCTCTCGGGTCGTGTGCCTGAGGACGGTCTATAGGCCGTCCTCAGGCACACGACCTGGCCCCGTAGCCTGACCGGATGCCGTCCGACGTCTCGCCCGTGCCGGCGAGCCGTGCGCTTGCGCCGCGGTACTGGGCGGCGCATCTGCTGATGGTGGTGGCCGTGGTGGCGTGCGCGCTGCTGGGGCGGTGGCAGCTGGGGGTGTGGCACGGGCATCGTGCGGACAACTCCGCGTCGGTGACCCGTGACGACCCCGTGGCGCTGGATGACGTGCTCGGTCGGGATGCGGCGTTCCCTCCGTCCGGTGTGGGGCGTCCGGTTGTGGTGCAGGGGCGGTGGGACCCGGCGCACACCCTGTACGTTGCCAACCGCGAACAGGACGGCCGAACCGGCCTGTGGGCGGTCACGCCGGTGGTCACGGCCAACGGCTCGGCGGTTCCCGTCGTTCGCGGGTGGACGCCGAGCGTCGCGGAGGCACCTCAAGCGCCGAGCGGCCCAGCCTCGTTCGTGGGTCTGCTGCAGCCCTCCGAGGAGACGGCGACCACCGATCAGAACACGCACGACGACGTCATTCCGAGTCTGGATGTCACCGACCTTCTGCCGCGGATGCCGTACGACCTCTACAGCGGGTACGTCGTGGCAACAGCTCGCGACGTACCCGGCGGCGGGACGACCTCGACCGGGATGTCCGGCCTGGTCGCGGTCGGGGCGGAGCACCTGCCCGGGGCGAGCGCGTCCACGGCGCTGCGCAACCTGCTGTACGCCTTCCAGTGGTGGGTGTTCGGGGCCTTCGCGGCGTTCGTGTGGTGGCGCTGGCTGCAGGAGGACGTGCTGGGTCGACGCCCCAGTCGGCGTTCACCGGCCCCCCGCTAGCCTCGGGACGTGTCGAAGCTCTTCCCCGCCTACCGGGTGCTGGCCTTCCTCGTCGGCGTACTGCTGGCGTTCTGCGCACTCGTCGCAATGCCGCTGAAGTACCTCGCCACCGAGGGCTCCGGCCTCCAGCGCTTCGGTGAGCACGCCAGCATCATGTGGGTCGCCCACGGCTGGGTGTTCATCATCTACGTCGCCGTGTCGTTCTTGCTGTGGCGCCAGACGCACTGGTCGCTGCCGTTCGCGATCCTGGTGCTGGTCTCGGGGCTGATCCCGCTGGTGATCTTCTACGTCGAGCGCGTCGTCACGCGTCGGATCCGCGAGGACTATCCGGAGCTTGCGCCGGCGGGGGCGCAGACGGGGTAGGTGGTTTCGAGTCGGACCTAGCGGCCCTCCTCAACCACCGACCGAGACTTCGACCACCGAGCCGGCTACGGCTTGGCGGGCTTCTTCTCGACCGGCTCCTCGCCGGGGGAGACGTCGACGACCTCGGCCGGCTCGTCCGGGGTGGTCGCCTCGTGGGCCTCGTCGGCCGCGTCGGCCAGGGCCTCGTCGGGACCCGCCCCACCGGCGTCGGCGTCAGCGGCCGGCTCGGGAGCCGCGCGGGGTGCCGGCGGCGGGGGCGGGGTGTACGTCGACTGCCAGGAGTCGGCGTCGTCCTTCGACGTGAGCTTCTTGGCGACGAAGCCGAGGGCGGCGGCGATGCCGGTGAAGATCAGCAGCTTGCGCAAGCGGTGCTTCTTCTTGGGCTTGCCGGTCAGCTCGGCGGCCTTCGCCGTCGCGAGGTCCTTGCCCGCGGAGGCCTTGTCGGCCGCGATGTCCGCTGCCTGCGAGGCCTTCTCCGCGGCGATCGAGGCGCCCTGGGCGATCAGAGGGGTGGCCTTGTCACGCGCGTCGGCGAGCACGGGACCAGCCTGGTCCTTGGCGTCGGCGAGCGCGGAGCCCGCACGATCCTTGGCCTCGGCCAGGATCGGCCCTGCCTTGTCGACGGCCGCCTCGACGTAGTCGGCGGCCTGCTCGAGGATCGTCTTCTTCCGTCGGATGCCCATGGGACCCTTCCCTTCGTCGTGTCTCTATCCCACCACGATCCCCCCGTACCCCAACAGCCGGTCTCCAATGGTTGCCCGCCGTGGGAGGATCTGCCACACACAGACGTCATACGCGAGAGGCAGACATGGCTGACCAGCAGGCCGTCCTGAAGACCAACCGGGGCGACATCACGATCAACCTGTTCCCCAACCACGCACCCGAGACCGTCGCGAACTTCGTCGGCCTCGCCGAGGGCACCAAGGAGTACCGCGACGACGCCGGCCGCAGCGGCGAGCGCTACTACGACGGGCTGACCTTCCACCGGATCATCCCCGGCTTCATGATCCAGGGCGGCTGCCCGCTCGGCACCGGCACCGGCGGCCCGGGCTACACCTTCAAGGACGAGCCGCACCCCGAGCTGACCTTCGACAAGCCCTACCTCCTGGCCATGGCCAACGCCGGGCCGGGCACCAACGGCTCGCAGTTCTTCGTCACCGTCGCGCCGACGACGTGGCTGAACTTCAAACACACGATCTTCGGCGAGGTCGCCGACCAGGCATCCCGCGACGTCGTCGACGCGATCGCCACGACGGCGACCGGCCCGGGTGACCGCCCGGTCGAGCCGGTCGTCATCGAGTCCGTCGAGGTCGTGAGCAGCTGAGCACCCCCGACGGCTCGGTCGTCCCCACCTGCTACCGCCACCGCGACCGCGAGACCTACATTCGGTGCCAGCGGTGCGAGAAGCCGATCTGCCCTGACTGCATGCGCGACGCCGCGGTCGGGTTCCACTGCCCCGACTGCATCGCCGAGGGCCGGCGTACCACTCGCCAAGCGCGTACGCCGGTCGGCGGGCTGCGGCCCGGGAGCTTCGGGGCGGTCTCGAAGGTCCTGATCGGGATCAACGCGGCCGTGTGGTTCCTGATCCTGGCGACCGGTGCGGAGAGCAGCGTCTGGGTCGACCGGCTGTCGTTGCGGCCCAAGGGCGTGTGTGTCGTCCGCGACGGGGGCATCGACGTCCCCCAGAGCTTCTGCTCGAGCATGGGCGGGACCTGGCTGCCAGGCGTCAGCGACGGCGCCTGGTGGCAGCCGCTGACCTCGATGTTCGCCCACGTCGAGGTGCTGCACATCGGCTTCAACATGCTGGCGCTGTGGATCCTGGGCCCTCAGCTCGAGGTCATCCTCGGCCGGCTGCGGTTCACCGCGCTCTACCTGCTCTCGGGGCTGGTCGGCTCGGCCGGGGTCTACCTGCTCAGCCCCGACTACACGCCGAGCCTGGGCGCCTCGGGCGCGATCTTCGGGCTGATGGCGGCGCTCCTGGTCTTCGCCCTCAAGGCCGGCGCCGACGTGAGCCAGCTGCTGATCTGGATCGGGCTGAACGCCGCCCTCACGTTCTTCGGCGCCAACATCTCCTGGCAGGCGCACGTCGGCGGCTTCCTCGGCGGGCTCGCGCTCGCCGGCGTTCTCGCCTACTCCCCGCGCAAGAACCGAGCCCAGTGGCAGGCCGCCGGCTTCGCGTGCGTGGCGGTGCTGGTCATCGTCGCCTTCGCGCTGAGGACCGTGGCCCTCACCTGACCTGCGCGTTCAGGCGAACTACACGGGTGTAGTTATCCACAGGACCATCCACACCTGGGGATGACGGAGCTACGCCGCGGGCTACTCCCAGCGGGTCGCGAACGAGAAGCCGATCGCCATGAAGACGATGCCGACCACGAGGTTCCACTGGTCGAGGTCGTTGAAGACCGCCACCTTGTGCAGGTTGTCGCCGGAGATCACGTAGAACGTGCAGATCCACAGCAGGCCCAGGATGAAGCAGGTCAGCATCCCGACCACGACGCCGCGACCGCGGCCGAGCGGGGTCGACGGGTGCGCCGAGGACAACAGGCCGACGAAGAACAGCCCGAAGCCCACGACGTAGTTCCACCGGTGCATGTCGCCCATGAACGACGGACCGCCGGGCTTGGCGGTCAGGCTGGCGGGGTCGGCGCGGACGGCGGTGTAGTAGTACACGATCCACGCGATGCCGACGACCATCAGGACGACCGCGATGATGAAGCGGACGCTGAGCAGGGGACCGCGGTCGGGGTCGACGAACGACTGCTTGGCCTTGAGCTTGGCCACGCAGGCCTCCTCACGTGGACGGCGCCGGGGATCACAGGTCGCGGGATACCTTAGTCGGCATGGCGCCCCGACCCCACCGCAGGTCAGGCCGTGCCCTGGCCTGGCGCCTCGCCACGCCGGTGGTCGGCCTGCTGAGCGGAGCGCTGTTCGTGATCAGCGCCCACAGCAGCGAGGGCACCGACCTCCGCCCGGGCCGCTACACCGACCTGGCCTCGCTCGTGCGGGGCGACGCCCAGCAGGTCGCCGGACTCAAGCGGCAGGTCTCCGACCTCAACCAGCAGGTGACGGCCCTGAGCTCGTCGGTCGACAACCGGCAGGTCCACAAGTTCCAGCAGCAGGCCGACGCCGTCAAAGGTGCTGCGGGGCTCGAGGCCGTCAGCGGGCCTGGGATCACGATCACGCTCTCCGACGCCCCGCAGAGCACCGACTCCGACGCCCCCGACACCGTCGACAACCCCAACCTGCTGCTGGTCCACCAGCAGGACATCCAGGCGGTCGTCAACGCGATGTGGAAGGGCGGCGCCCGCGCGGTCACGATCCAGGGCCAGCGCGTGGTCAGCACCACCGGCATCCGCTGCATCGGCAACTCCGTGCAGCTCCAGGGCGTGCCCTACAGCCAGCCCTACCGAATCCAGGCCGTCGGCGACATCACCCGGCTGGCCACCGCGATCGCCGGCGACTCCTACCTCCAGGTCTACCGCGCCGACGCCGCCGACCCCGACATCAACGTCGGCTGGGACGAGCAGATCGAGAACCACGTCGTCGCCCCGGCGTACGACGGGCTGACGGACCTGCAGTACGCGAAGGTGCTGCCCCCGGGCAGCACCGCCGGCAACTGACGCCGGTCCCCGTCGTTATCCCGCCGCCGGCCGGGGCCCTGACCGGGAAAACGCGGACGAAATCGGCGACGCGCCCGGGGTTTCGGTCGGTTGGTCCGCGTTTTCTTGCTCCAGGTGGCAGGCCGGTGGCGGCGAGGCCGGCGGGTGGCGGCGAGGGCGGCAAGGTGTGCCCTCGCCGCCCCTCACCGAGAAAACGCGGACGAAGTCGGCGACGCGCCCGGGGTTTCGGTCGGTTGGTCCGCGTTTTCTTGCTCCAGGTGGCAGGTAGGTGGCAGGCCGGGAGCCGCGACCGGAGACCCCGGGGCCCGTCAGGGGGACGGTGGAGACGTCGAGGGCGAAGTGGGTATGGAGGACGGCGGCGAGACGGGGGGTGAGCTCGGCTCGTACTGCGACACCGTGATGTAGACCGTCGAGCCCTGCTGGAGCGGCTGCCCGGCGTCCGGGGTCTGTCCGGTGACGGTCCCCTTCGGCTCGGTCGAGTTGGTGTCCGGCGTGACCTGCGGGTTGAACCCGGCGTCCTTGAGCTTCTGCACGGCGGCGTCCTGCATCAGCCCGACGACGTTCGGCACCTGCTGCGGTCCCTCGGCGATGGAGATCGTCACGGTGGTCCCGCGCGGGACCGACTGGCCGCTGGTCGGGTCGGTCGCGGTGACCGTGCCCTTCGGCTGGTCGGACTGCACCTTCTGGAAGACCGGTTTCAGGTGTGCCTGGACCATCGCCGCCTGCGCCTGGGCGCGGGTCTGCCCGACGACGTACGGCACCTGGGTCGGATGGCTGCCGCGCGAGAGCGTGATCGTCACCGTCGAGCCCTTGTCGGCGAGGTCGTCGGGGGCGGGGTCCTGGCTGATCACGTGGTTGGCCGGGATCTTGCTGCTGTAGCCGTACTGCGGCGCGCCGACGGTGAAGCCGGCGTCGGCGAGCTTGGCGCGAGCCTGGTCCTGGGTCAGCCCGATCACGCGCGGCACGTTCACCTGGTCGCTGGGACTGGCGAACATCTTCGGCAGGAGGTACGCCGCGAGCCCGAGCACGATGACCAGCAGGATGCCGAGGAACACCAGCAGCCCCGGCCGGGTGCCGCGGTCCTCCTCCTCGTACTCCTCCTGCGGCGGCGGCGCGACCGGCGTGACCACCGGCGGCGGCCGGTTGACAACGGTGGTCGGCGGCTCGACCGGGGGCGGGGGCGGCGTGACGTGGACCGGGTGCCCGGCGAGGTAGCGCTCGATGTCGCCGCGCATGGCGGCGGCCGACTGGTAGCGGTCCTCGACCCGCTTGGCCAGCGACTTCATCACGATCGCGTCGACCTCGGGCGGCAGGTCGGTGTCGTGGTCGGACGGCGGCGCCGCCTGCTCGCGGACGTGCTGGTAGGCCACCGCGACCGGGGAGTCGCCGACGAACGGCGGCCGGCCGGTCAGCAGCTCGTAGACCAGGCAGCCGGCGGAGTAGACGTCGGACCGCGAGTCGACCGGCTCGCCGCGGGCCTGCTCGGGGGAGAGGTACTGCGCGGTCCCGACGACCGCCGCGGTCTGCGTCATCGTGCTGGAGGCGTCGGAGATCGCGCGCGCGATGCCGAAGTCCATCACTTTCACGTCGCCGGCCGGCGTGAGCATGACGTTGCCGGGCTTGATGTCGCGGTGGATGATCCCGGCGCGGTGGCTGTAGTCGAGCGCCGACAGCACGCCGCTGGCGATCTCGAGGGCGCGCTCGGGCAGGATCTTGCGGCCCTCCCGCAGGATGTCGCGCAGCGTGCGCCCGGCGACGTACTCCATGACGATGTAGGGCTGCGAGACCCCGGAGCCGTCGGCCGCGGGCTCCTCGCCGGTGTCGTAGACCGCCACGATCGCGGGGTGGTTCAGCGAGGCCGCGCTCTGCGCCTCCCGGCGGAACCTCGCCTGGAAGGTGACGTCGCTGGCCAGGTCGGTGCGCAGCCGCTTGACCGCCACGGTGCGCCCGAGGCGGGTGTCGGTGCCCTTGCGGACCTCGGCCATGCCGCCGCGGCCGAGGAGCTCGCCGAGTGCGTACCGGCCGCCGACCAGCGGCTGGTCCCCGGACTGTCCGGTGGGTGTCGTGTCGGGACTCACGGGCGCGTCTCCTGCTCAGAAGGCTCGAGCTGTTGTGCGTGCTGGGTGCGTTCAGCCATGGGGGTTCAGCACCGCCTCCATGACCGCCTTGGCGATCGGCCCGCCGAGCTTGCCGCCGGCGATCTCGTCCGTGGGGGTGTTGACGTGCTGGATCATCACGCAGACCGCGACCTTCGGCGACGGCGCGGGAGCGAACCCGACGAACCACGCGTACGGCGGCACCTCGCTGCCGTCGGGGTTCTTCAGGCCGCTCTGCGCAGTGCCCGTCTTGCCGGCGACCTGGATGCCGGGGATGGCTGCCGGCGTCGCGGTGCCGCTCTGGACGGTGGCCACCATCATCTTGGTGACCTCGCTGGCCGTCGACGACGAGACGGCCTGCGAGAGCTGCTCGGGGTTGCCGGGCTTGAGCGTCTCGAAGCTCGTCGGCGACTGCTCGGCGTTGACGAGGTAGGGCTTCATGACGACGCCGTGGTTGGCGATACCCGCGGTGACCATCGCCATCTGCAGCGGAGAGGCCGTGACCGACCCCTGCCCGAAGCCCGACAGGGCGGTGCCCGGAGGGTCGAGATCGGCGGGGTAGCGCGACGTCGCCTGGCCCGGCAGCTGGTCGAAGTACTGCTGGTTGAAGCCGAACGCCGTGGCCGTCTGGTGCATGTTGTCGGCCCCGACCTTGACCGCCAGCGGCGCGAAGGCGGTGTTGCAGGAGTCCATCATCGCCACGGTCAGCGTGATCTTGGACAGGCAGCCCGCGACCTCGTTGTGCACGACGTTGCTCGACTGCGGCAGCGTGTACGACGGTCCGGCCGGCACCACCGACGTCGCCGTCAGCCCGTCGTGCTGCACCGCGGCCGCCGCCGTCAGGATCTTGAACGTCGACCCGGGCGCCAGCGTCATCTGGGTCGCCCGGTTGAGCAGCGGCTGGGACTTCATCTTCGACAGCTTGGTGGCGTAGGCGTTGGCCTTCTTGAAGTCGTGGCTGGCCAGCTGGTTGGGGTCGAAGGTCGGCAGCGAGACCATCGCCAGGACCTTGCCGGTGTCGGGCTGGATCGCCACGACCGCGCCCTCGACGTCCGGACCCAGCGCCTTCAGCCCGTCGTACGCGGCCTTCTGCGCGGCGGGGTTGATGGTGAGCTGGACGTTGCCGCCCTTGGCGGCGTTGCCGTTGACCAGGTCGACGAGCCGGTTGACGAAGAGGCTGTCGTCCTCGCCGGAGAGGAAGGAGTTCTCGTAGCGCTCCATGCCGGTCTCGTTGCCGAACGTGTACCAGCCGGTGATCGGCGCGTACATGAACGGGTCGTGGTAGGTGCGCTGGAACTTGTAGGCGTCCTTGGTCTTCACGCTCTCGGCGATCGGGGTGTGGCCGACCAGGATCGCCCCTCGCTGGCGGGAGAACGTGGCGGTGGCCACCCGGCCGTTGTCGGCGCGGTCGTTGAGCGCGCTCGCGTGGTAGTACTGCAAGTAGGTCGCGTTGACGGCCAGCGCCAGGAACAGCAGCAGGCAGAAGATCGAGACGGTGCGGATCGGCTTGTTCACCCGAGCTTCACCACCTGGGTCTCGTCCATGGCGGCCTCGTCGGGTGTCGAGAGATCGGGCAGCGGACGTCGTGCGGCGTCGGAGATCCGCAGTAAGACCGCCACGATCACCCAGTTGGCCACGAGCGACGACCCGCCGTAGGACAGGAACGGCGTGGTGAGGCCGGTCAGCGGGATCAGGTGGGTCACGCCGCCGACGACGACGAACACCTGCAGGGCGATGGCGCCGCCGAGTCCGGTCGCCATCAGCTTGCCGATGTCGTCGCGGCAGATCAGCGCCGCGCGGAAGGCGCGCTCGACGATCAGGCCGTAGAGCAGGATCACCGCGATCGAGCCGGTCAGCCCGAGCTCCTCGCCGATGGCGCCGAAGATGAAGTCGCTCTCGGCGAAGGGGATCCGGTACGGCGAGCCCTGGCCGAGCCCGCGACCGATCAGGCCGCCCCACGCCATCCCGAACATCGTCTCGACGGTCTGGCGGCCCTTGTCGTCGGTGTGCTGGCCGTAGTGCGCCCACACGTCGGACCACAGCTGGAAGCGCTCGCGGACGTGGGCGATGAAGACGTAGGTGAGGTAGGAGCCGACGACGAAGAGCGTCGCGCCGACGACCAGCCAGCCGGCCCGCTCGGTCGCGACGTACAGCATGATCAGGAAGAGGCCGAAGAACAGCAGGCTCGAGCCGAGGTCGTGCTGGAAGACCAGGATGCCGAGGCTGACCAGCCACATCGTCAGGATCGGTCCGAGGTCGCGCCCGCGCGGGAGGTCGACCATCGCCACGCGGCGACCGGCCAGCGCCAGCGCGTCGCGGTGGAGCACGAGGTAGCCGGCGAAGGTCACCACCAGCAGCACCTTGGCGACCTCGCCGGGCTGGAAGCTCATCGAGCCGACGTGGATCCAGATCCGGGCGCCGTTGACCGTCTTGCCGATCCCGGGCGCCATCGGGAGCAGCAGCAGCACGATCGCGGCGAGCCCGCTGGTGTAGGTGAAGCGCTGGAGCACGCGGTGGTCGCGCAGGATCACCAGCGTGGCGACGAACAGCGCGACGCCGAGCGTCATCCAGACCAACTGCTGACGCGCGAAGTGGTGCTTCAGGGCCAGGTCGAGGCGATGGATCTCGGCCAGGCCGAGGCCGTTGAGCGCGGCGACGATCGGCAGCAGCACCGGGTCGGCGTACGGCGCGACGAGGCGCACGGTCACGTGCGCGACGATGATCAGCGCGGCCAGCCACCCGCCGTACGACACGATGTCGGGCGGCACCTTCTCCTTCACGCCGAGGCCGACGGCGGCGTACGCGCCGACGCCGACGACCAGCGCCAGGATCAGCAGGAACAGCTCGGCGCCGCGGCGGCGGCGGTGGACGAACTGCATGAGCGCACCCGACTGCTGGGCCACCTCACTCACCCCCCGAGACGGGCGGGGTCTGGCTGGCCGCGAGGTGCTGCACGGTCCGCTCGGCCTCGGCCAGGCTGCCGGCGCCGATCCCGGACTGCACGGAGCGGGCGGTGTAGGGGTCGAGCTGGTCGACGCGGACGTTGCTGCTCTCGTAGGCGTGCGACAGCGAGAGGCCGGGGATGTCGGCCTGTACGCCGCGGAAGACCGTCACGACGCCGTTCTGCTCGCCGACGTAGTACTGGTGCTGGCTCCAGCTCCAGGCCGCCGCCCCCGCCATCCAGGCGATGCCGAGCAGGCCCAGCGCGAGCAGCCCGCGCCGCAGCCACGGGTGCCGACGCGGGGCGCGCGGCGCGTAGCGGGCCGTCTCGGGGTCGGTGTCGATGACGAACGGGACGCCGGGCGGGAGGTCGTCGACGAGCTCGGCCGCGATCGGCTCCATCTCCCCGGTGTCGCCGGAGCGGTGACCGCGGAAGAACGACGTGCCGCCGCGCGGACGGCGCCGCAGCTCGGCCGCCGACCCGACCACCATCGGCGCGGGCAGGTCGGGCTTCACCTCGCCGTCGGCGACCGTGTCCGGGACGACGTCGGCGACGATGCAGGTGACGTTGTCGGTGCTGCCGGCCTCGAGGCTGGCGCGGACCAGCTCGACGGCGGCGTAGTCGGGCGAGCCGCTGGACAGGATGTCGGCGAGGCGACGGTTGTCGAGCGACCCGGAGGCGCCGTCGCTGCACAGCAGGAGCCGGTCCGAGGCCGCCAGCTCGACGGTGAACAGGTCGGGGTCGACCTCGTGAACGCCGTCCAGGGCCTTGAGGATGAGGTTGCGGTGGGGGTGGGTCCGGGCGTCCTCCTCGGTGATCCGCCCCTCGTCGATCAGGCTCTGCACGAACGTGTGGTCGCTGGTGAGCTGGCTGATCTCGTGGTCGCGGTAGAGGTAGGCCCGGCTGTCGCCGACGTGGCCCATCGACAGCCGCTCGCCGTCGAAGAGTGCCACCGTCGCGGTCGTGCTGGTGCCGCTGAGCGAGGGCTCCTCGTCGACCAGGTCGCCGATCTTGTCCGAGGCCCGGTGGAGCGCGCTCGCCACGAGGTCGAGCCGTTGGCGGGCCGCGCTCTCGGGGTCGTGGTCGTCGCCCGGCGGCTCGTCGAGGCGACGCAGCTGCGTGACGGCCGTGCTCGAGGCGAGGTCGCCCCGAGCCGCGCCGCCGACGCCGTCGCAGACCGTGAGGAGCCAGGGGCCGGCGTACCCGGCGTCCTGGTTGTCCTTGCGTACGCGCCCGACGTCGGAGATCGCGGCGTACTGCAGTCGGAACGTCACTTGCGCAGCTCCAGCAGGGTCTTGCCGATGCGGACCTGCGTGCCCAGCGTGAGGGTGGTGGGCTGGGTGATCCGGGCGCTGCCCATGTAGGTGCCGTTGGTGGAGCCGAGGTCCTCGACGAACCACGTGTCGCCGCTCGAGGCGATCCGGGCGTGCCGGGTGGAGACGTAGTCGTCGTCGAGCCGGATGGCGGCGTCCGCGCCGCGCCCGATCAGGATCGGCGCCTCGGACAGGTCGGCCCGCTCGCCGCGGTTGGGCCCGTCGACGACGAGCACATGGGTCGGCGAGCCCTTGCGCGCCTTCTGCTTGGGCTGGCGCCGGGTCTTGGGTGCAGCGGCCTCGCGGGCCGTGGCCGGCAGCCGCGCCCCGAACATGTCGGAGCGCACGACCGAGATCGCGGCCAGCACGAAGATCCAGAGGATCGCGAGGTAGGAGATCTTGATCAGGAACAGGGTCAGCTCAGACATCGGCCTCCTCCTCGACGCGCACGGTCATCGTCGTACGCCCGATCTTGACCTCCGAGCCGTCCTGCAGCGCGGTGCTCGTGATCCGGTGCCCGTCGACGAGCATGCCGTTGGTCGAGCCGAGGTCCTGCACGGAGATGCTGACGCTCCCGGAGGACGACTCGTTCACCGTGAACTCCACGTGACGTCGGCTCACGCCCGGGTCGTTGATCCGCAGGTCGGCCTCGGTGCCGCGGCCCACGACCAGCCCCGGGGGCTGCAGTGGGTGGCGGGTGCCGTTGACCTCGAGCAGCGCGCGGGCCCGGCGTACCTGGGTGTACGTCGCGTTGCTGACCACCGCGGCATGGGCCTGGCTGCGCACCCGGAACCGCCCGATGGTCAGGTCGTCGGCCGTGTCGAAGGCGATGGAGACGGGTCCGGCGAAGACGTAGCTCTGCTTCTCGGCGTGCTCCTGGAGCTGGAGCGTGAGCTCCTTGATCAGCGCCGAGTCGTACGGCGACAGCCGGTCGGTGTCGGGCTGGGAGAGCTCGACGTGGAAGTCGTTGGGGACCAGCCGACGCTGCCGGGACAGGATCTGCGTGTTGTTGTCGCACTCGCGCTGAAGGGCCGCGGCGATCTCCACCGGCTGCACCGCACTGCGGAAGGCGCGGGCGAAGGCGCCCGACACCAGCGCCTCGAGCCGCTGCTCGAATCTCTGCAGACCGCTCACGCGCACCTCCTCCCGCTCGTTGCCCCGCTGGATACTGTCCCCGTGGTGTTCCGCCCCGGGTGGGACGAGGCCCGAGTGTGGTCGGGTTGCCCTCGATCGTATCCAGCAACCACACCTGTACCGCGGTTTGGGCGCCCGTCGCGGGCTGGGATAGCCTTGGCGCGCTTCTGGCGCGAGTGGCGGAATAGGCAGACGCGCACGGTTCAGGTCCGTGTGCCCGAAAGGGCGTGGGGGTTCAACTCCCCCCTCGCGCACCGAGAGCCCCAGGTCCGATGACCTGGGGCTTCGTCGTTGGCGCTGACACGGTGGTTGAGGAAGGCGCCCTGGCGCCTGTCCCGAAAACCACCCGCCCGCGACCGCATCGTGCGGTACGCAGGTGCCACCTGGTGACACCGCCGTACCGCACAGTCCGGCAGGGTGGTTTAGAGACGGGCCCAGCGGCCCTCCTCAACCACCGACTCGCGAGGGAGTCGCAGCGAGGTCGACGACGACCTTGCCGGCGGAGCCCTTCTCGACCGCGTGGTGGGCGTCCATCACCGAGTCCCAGTCGTAGCGCTCGCTGGCCAGGCGCGGCGAGAGCGAGCCGGCGTCGACCAGCTCGCCGGCCGCGCGCAGGATCTCGCCGTGGTGGGCCCGACCCCGCCCGGTGAGGAGCGGGAGGAGGGTGAAGACCCCGGAGTACGACGCGCCGCGGAAGCTGAGCGGAGCGAGCGAGTGGCTGCCCCAGCCGAGGATGCTCACCACGTGTCCGGTGTGCTCGCGCACCGCCGTGAACGACGCGTCCAGCGCTGCCCCACCGCGGGTGTCGAACACGACGTCGAACCCGCGACCCCCGGTCGCGCTCTCGACGTACTCCTCGACCGTGGTGGCGAGGGCGTCGATCGGCT
This sequence comes from Nocardioides sp., assembly GCA_049841015.1. Classification (GTDB taxonomy): domain Bacteria; phylum Actinomycetota; class Actinomycetes; order Propionibacteriales; family Nocardioidaceae; genus Nocardioides. Next base: position 39,302 of record JASGIN010000008.1, on the reverse strand, counting down.
CGGCGCCCAGGGCGCGCACCCTCTCCAGGCCGGCGCCCACCTCGGTTGCGAACACGACGGCGCCGAGCGCCAGGGCGATCTGGACGGCGACGCTGCCGACGCCGCCGCCACCGCCGTGCACGAGCACGAGGTCGGCGGGCGAGACGTTCGCTCGGTCGACGAGTCCCTCCCAGGCGGTGATCACGGCCAGCGGCAGCGCGGCTGCCTCGACCATCGAGAGCCGCGCCGGCTTGGGCGCGAGCAGGTCGGCGTCGACCGCGGCGTACTCGGCGAGCGAGCCCTGGTGGGGTCCCACGCCCCCGGTCATGCCGTAGACCTCGTCGCCGACGGCGAAGCGGTCGTCCGTCCCGGGGCCGAGCTCGACGACCGTGCCGGCGAGGTCGATCCCGAGGACGGCGGGCACGGAGACCTGGGCGTGGTCGGCGGCGCCGGTACGGATCTTGGTGTCGAGCGGGTTGACCCCGCTGGCCTCGATCCGGACCAGTACCTCGCCGGGGCCTGGAACGGGGCGGGGTACGTCGGTGAGCGTCAGGTCGGTGTCGAACTCCTGCAGGACGAGGGCCTTCATCGTGGTGGTGGTGGTCATGACGGTTCCTTTCGAGGGTGGGTGGCTCAGCGGGTGTGGCGGGGGTAGCGAAGGGCGGCGAGGAAGGCCAGGGCGAGGGCGATCGCCATGCCGTACAGGACTCCCTGGGTCGCGGTGGCGAAGTCGTGGGCGACGAGGGCGTGCAGGTGGTCGGCCAGTGCCGGAGCAGTCGAGGGTGTCCGGGGAGCACCGCTCACGGCGGCCTGGTGGGCGATCGAGGAGGCCTCGGCACGGGGCACTCCGAGCCCGGTCAGCGACGAGGTCAGCCGGCTGGTGAGCACCGTGGTCAGCACCGTGCCGAGGACGGCGAGCCCGAGGGTCGAGGCGTAGTTGCGGACGGTCTGGGTGATGCCGGTGACCTCGCCGTACGACGCGTCGATGGCGCGGTTGACGGCGTCGGTGCTGGCGGGGCCGAGCAGGAGGCCGATGCCGGCGCCGGCCATCAGGATGAAGGGCCACTGTGCGCCGAGGGAGTAGTCGTGGAGCTTGCCGGCCCACAGCGCGAAGCCGGTGGCCGACAGGGCGCTGCCGATCACCATCGGACGCCGCGCACCCGTGCGGTCGAGCATCCGGCCGCCGAGCTGCGCGGCCGGGGCGAAACCACCGAAGAGCACGAGGAGGTAGAGACCCGCGCGGTTGGCGTCATACCCCAGCGAGACCTGGGCGTAGACGCTGGCGAAGAAGAAGACCGGGACGAAGGCGACCATCGCGAAGAACAGCACGACGTTGTCGACCACGAACTCGCGGGTGGCGAAGATCCGCAGCTGCACCAGCGGGGTGTGGGTGCGAAGCTCGACGGCCGCGAACGCCACCAGGACGGCGATCCCGCCGAGGATGGCGCCCCAGGTGAGCGGGCTGGTCCAGCCCCACGTCTGCGCCTGCTCGAAGCCGAGCACCGACGATCCCATTCCGAGAGCCACGAGGGCGGCGCCGCGGAGGTCGATGCGCGCGACCCGGCGGGTGCTCGGGATGTGAGCGGCGGCCGTGAGCAGGAGGGCCAGCACGGCGATCGGGACGTTGATCCAGAAGATGGAGCGCCAGGTCCACTGAGTGAGGTAGCCGCCCGCGATCGGACCGACCGAGGTCAGCGCGCCGCTGACTCCGAAGAAGAGGGCGAGGGCCCGGCCACGCTCCGCGACGGGGAACGCCGCCACCACGACCGCCAGTGCGGCGGGGATCATGATCGCGCCGGAGGCTCCCTGGAGGACGCGGCACGCGATCAGCCAGCCCTCCGCGAGGTGGCCGTGGGGCGTCGCTCCGCACAGGGCCGAGGCCACCGCGAAGCCCGTGATGCCGACGACCACCATCCGCCGCGAGCCGAGTATGTCGGCGAGCCGGCCCCCGAGGGCGAACGTCGCGGCCAAGGCGAGCAGGTAGGCGTTGACCGCCCACTGGGTGCCGGTGCGGCTGAGGCCGAGCTGGTCCTGGATGGACGGCGAGGCGATCGCCACGATCGTCTGGTCGATGAAGGTCATCGCGACCGCGAGCAGCATCGCGACCAGCGCGATCTGCTTGCCGCGACCGGTCAGGGTCGCGGTCGGTGCGGTGTCGATGGTGGTCGGGACGCTGAGGGTGGCGGTGCTCATGCGACGTGCTCCTCGTGCTCGGTGCTGGTGGTGACGGCCGGCGCCGGGGCGGAGTCGGTCGGTACGACGTGGGGTCCGGGGTTGGGCAGGAACCGCCCGCGCCCGATCGCGACGGTGGTCCGGACGGCGAGGGCGGTGATGGCCGCGGTGACGGGCGCCAACAGGGGCCAGGTCCAGGCGGTGCCGTGCGAGACGTCCTCGGCGGCAAGCCAGTGCAGCGCGTCGAGGAAGACCGCGGCGTAGGAGAAGGAGAAGGCCCACCAGCCGGGTCCGAACGGCGAGGTGCGGAAGACGGGGACGAGCCGGAGCTGGACCATCGCCATCAGCACGGCGTACCCGGCGAGCCCGAGGGCGAGACCGTCGGCGCGGCCGCCGTTGATCTCGAACCACGCCGACCCCGCGACGACCGGCGGCGCCATCTGGATCGCCATCGTCGGCAGCAGGGGAGCCGGCAGCCGCTGCTCGACGAACATCCGCTGCAGCAGGATCGAGCCCAGCACCAGCCAGCTCACCGAGCCGTACCCGAACATCGCCTGCGCCAGCTGGTGGTGGCCGAGCGTCGCCAGGGCGGTGGAGCCGAGGTAGCCGCCGGCGACCGTCGGCAGGAAGTAGCCGGGGTGCCACTGCCGCAGGCTCAGGTCGGACACGATCCACTCACCGATCAGCGAGCCGCCGAGGACCAGGGTGAAGACCAGTGAGACGAGCGCGACCGTCGTCCCGACCGTGGGGAACCTGGCCGCGAGCGCGACACCGAGCAGCATCGGGATGATCCCGGCGAGTGCGACGAACGGCGCGAACACCGGGTCGACCAGCTCGGTGCGCCACCGACCCGAGGCGACCAGGTCGCGCACGTAGAGGATCAGGGTCGCGGCCCACACGAGGCCCGCGAGCGTCAGGATCCCGTCGCCCACCGCGACCGGCACGTCGTACAGGCGGGCGGCGGTGGTCCAGACCTCACCGAGGCCGGTGAGCCCGAAGCTGATCCCGAAGAGGTTCGGGGTGATCCGGGGCGTCGAGGTGGTCATGTCGCTGACCGTAGGAATCGGCACTGATCGTCGAGTGACCAACTTGTGACGCTCTCGAGCCCGGGGGCGCTACCGTGCGTTTCGGCGGTCGGCTGATGACGAGGACGGGGCGGCTCGCATGGCGACGGACGGGTTGCGGTTCGCGTTGTACGGCGGCCCGCGGGTGACCCGGGACGGGGTCGAGCTCGACCTGGGTCCCCCCCAGCGACGCGCGCTGCTGACGCTCCTCATGCTCGCCGGAGGGGGTGCGGTGAGCATGGAGCTGATCGTCGAGACGCTGTGGGAGGACGACCCACCCGACACCGCGGTCAACGTCGTCCACCGGCACGTCGGACAGCTCCGCCGGGTGCTCGAGCCGTCGCTGACGAACCGCCAGCCCGGGTCGTACGTCGGTGCCGCGGGGACCGGCTACCGGCTCACCGTCTCTCCTGATCGGCTCGACCTGCTGGCGCTGCGCTCCTTGCTCGCCGCGGCCGGGGACTCACCCGATCTGGCCGTCGCCGAGCAGATGGTGGAGCTGGCCGCGGGCCGACCCGGGGCGCGCCTGCCCGCGTCGGTGACGATGGACGCGCTCCTCACGCCGCCGGAGTCGGACCGGGTGGCCGCCGGGCTCGCGGTCGCGACGCGGGCGGTCAGCGACCCGCACGATGCGCGGGCGCTGCTGCCGGCGGTCCAGGCGATCGCCCACGACCATCCCTACGACGAGTCCCTCCAGGCGGCGCTCGTCCGTACGCTCGTGGCGGCCGGCCGCCGGGCCGACGCGCTGGCCCACTACGCCACCGTGCGCGCGCTGATGGACGAGGAGCTGGGGCTCGAGCCTGGTGCCGAGCTCCAGGCCGCGCAGCGAGAGGCGCTCGCCGGGCCCGAGACCACCCCGACGGCGCGCGCCACCGAGCCCACCGCGCCGGGCGGTGCCACGGGCGTCGTACGCCGGCCGCACCAGCTGCCGGTCCACCCCGTCGACCTGGTCGGACGTGGCCCCGAGCTGGCCGAGGTGTCCGCGCGGCTACGGGCCACCGGGCAGGGCCCGGCGGTCTGTGTCCTGACCGGGATGGGCGGCGTCGGCAAGACCACGCTGGCCCTGCAGTGCGCGGACACGGTCGCGGAGGACTATCCCGACGGCCAGCTCTACGCGGGCCTGCACGGGTACGACGACCTGGGCACCCCGACCGAGCCCGGTGACGTGCTCCGGAGCTTCCTGGTCGCCCTCGGCGTCGGGCCGACCGAGGTCCCCGACGACCTCGACGACCGATCGGCGTTGTTCCGCAGCCTCGTGGCCGACTCCCGACTGCTCGTGGTGCTGGACAACGCGCGCGACAGCGCCCAGGTCCGCGCGCTGCTTCCCGGCGGGCGCCGGTGCGGTGTCCTGGTCACCAGCCGGCGGCGTCTGGACGAGCTGGCCGGGGGCGGTGCGACGGTCGTCGCGTTGGGGCGGCTGGACCACGCCGACGGGGTCGCGCTCCTGCGGGACCGGCTCGGGGCACGGGTCGATGCCGAACCGGAGGTCGCGGACCGCATCGTCGAGGCCTGCGACGGACTCCCGCTCGCCCTCGCGATCGTGGCCGCCCGAGCGGCACGGTTCCCGGACACCCCGTTGGTCGACCTGCTCGCCGAGCTCGGTGAGCCGTCGGCCACCCTCGACACCCTCAGCGGCGGGGCCACGGCCACCGACCTCCGACGCGTGCTCTCCTGGTCGTACGACGCGGTGCCGGAGGAGGCCGCGTCGCTCTTCCGAGCGACCGGTGCGCTGCCCGGCTCCGACCTCAGCCTGCTCGCCGGAGCCAGCCTGGCCGGCTACGACGTGACCGCGGCCCGTCGTTCGCTCGACCTGCTGGTCCGGGCCAACCTGCTGGCTGAGGTCGCGCCGTCGCGGTACCAGACCCACGACCTGCTCCGGGCGTACGCGCGCGAGCTCCTGCCGGCGGAGGAGGCAGCGGAGGCACGTCGGCGAGTGGTCGACCACTACGTCGGCTCCGCCCGGGAGGCCTACCTCCTGCACGGGCGACCGCCGTTGGTGCCTGTTCCCGAGGCCGCGCCCGGCACGACGCCCGAGCGGTTTCGCAGCCTCGGCGAGGCCAATGCGTGGTACCTCCGCGAGCGCCAGACCCTCGCCGACCTGGTCCGGCAGTCGGCGTCGGAGGGACTGGCGGTCGAGAGCGCGCTGCTGGTCCTCGACGTGCGTCCCCTCGCGCAGCAGAGCTCGCCGGCTGCGGATCTGCTGCCGCTGACCAGGACCGCCCTGGACGCGGTGGCCCGCGCGGGCGACCAGCCGCTCCTGGCGGCCGAGCTGCGTCGAGACCTCGGCCTCCTGCTGTGCCGCAGCGGGCAGCGCGATCGTGGACATGACGAGCTCGAGGGCGCGCTCGCGGAGTTCGAGCTCCTCGGCGACGCGGCCGGGCAGAGCAGCACCCTGCGCAACCTCGCCCGCAACGCCCGCTTCGGCGGCGACCCCGAGCGCGAGCTCGACTACGCGCGCCGCAGCGTCGACATCGCCCGGCGCAAGCTCGACGAAGCGGCGGAGGCCGTGGCCCTCACCATGCTCACCGAGTCGCTGACGTCCGCGGGCAGGCTCGACGAGGCGGTGGCCGCGGGGGAGCGGAGCGTCGAGCTGACGCGTGCCCACGCGGTGGCGGCGTGGGAGCCACACGCGGTCGAGGCACTCGCGCACGCGTGGGCGGCGCGCGGCGAGTTCGCGCGAGCCGTCGAGCTGCTGACCGAGGCCCGGGAGACGGACCGACGCCAGGGACTCGGGCAGGGCTCGAGCGTGACCGAGACCCGCCACCAGCTCCACCTCGCCGAGTACCAGTACGGCGCCGGCGACCACGTGGCCGCGCTCGCGTCGTACCGCCGCTATCTCGAGCGGGCCGAGGCCTTCGGACCCCTCACCGCCTCCGTCGCGGTCGTCGACCCGCACGAGGCCGACCTCGGCGACCCCGACCGGGTGCGCCGCCGCATCACAGAGCTCGGCGGCTGACGGCGTCGGCGACGACGTGAAGGCGGTTTCGAGACGGTCGCAGAGCGACCTCCTCAACCACCGATCACGGACTCCGCATGGTGGAGGAAGGCGCCCTGGCGCCTGTCTCGAAACCACTCGCCCGGCGTAGCCTGGACGGCACTCTCGGGGGAGGGAGACCGTCATGGTCTGGTACATCATCGTGATCGCGGCCGTCGTCGTCTTTTTGGCGTGGTTCGTGCGGACACCCACCTACCGGCATCTACGCCAGCGGAAGGATCCCGGTCAGTCCGGCACGCACCAGGAGGGCAGCATGCTCAACGCGGACCGGAACTTCCGGAAGAACGACTGACCTCGGTCAGAACAGCGCCGAAATGTGAGGCGCCCCCGCTCGCGATGCGAGCGGGGGCAGTTGGCGCCTGCTTCCGTCCCCCCGGTCGGTAGCGGACCCCCCACAGCGTGCTCGTCCCCCCGGTCGAGCTGCTGGTGTGGTGACGCCGGCCCTGTGGATCAGCGTCACCGACCATGAAACGACGCAATCCGTGGTTCGTGACGCCGTGGGCGACGGTTTTTTCGGAATTCTGGGTAAAACAGCGCACGGATTCGATCGTGGGGTGGTTTCGAGACGGGCCTAGCGGCCCTCCTCAACCTCCGAGGGCCGCCGGCGCCAGAAGACGCAGAGAAAGGGGCTGAAATGTGAGGCGCCCCCGCTCGCGATGCGAGCGGGGGCTCATGGCGCCTGCTTGACCGTCCCCCCGGATCGGCTAGCGGACCTCCATCAGCTCTGACATTCCCCCCGGTTGTCAGCGCCGGCTTCGTAGTTCGGATCTCCCCCCGAAGATCCTGGCCACAAAGAGAATTCAACTGGAGATCTTGCGGCGCCGGAAGCACTTGCCCGAATGTTCTTTCGGACTTGCCTGAGACCTGGCAAATCCTGTCCTGCGGTGTCACACCTCGGCGGCACGGAGCCGCTCCGTGATTGGCCCGATGGGCCAGGTGGCGACGTCCGGGCAGCCGACGACCGGCTGGATGCCGCGGATCGAGCTCGTCGTGAAGACCTCGTCGGCCTCCGCCAGCTCGGCCACCCTCAACGGGCGCTCCACGGCCGACGCGCGCTCCGACGCGAGCAGCGCCAGGACCCGCGCTCGGACGGTCCCGGGCAGGATCCGCCCGTCCAGCGACGGGGTGACGACGACCCCCGCCACCACGGCGAACACGTTCGCCGACCCGCACTCCAGGACCGTGCCGTCGTCGACGACCAGCACGTCGTCGGCCTCACCCGGCTCGGCGACGGGCGAGCGGTCGACCCACTTGTGCCTCCCCAGCCCGCCGGGGACCTCCCGGACGGCCAGCGTGCGCGGGTCGAGGCCGGGCTCCTCGATCCGGACCGCCTCGATCTCCCAGCTTCCTGGCTCCGGTGAGTACGTCGTGCGCACCCGCGCCGTCGTCAGGCCTCGGGCGTCCGCGAGCAGCCGCGCGCCGAGGGCGTCGACGTCGACCGGCACGCCGTACAGCTCCTGCACCGACGCGGCCAGCCTGCGCAGGTGAGCGTCGAGGTCGACCGGGTGACCGGCTCGCACGAGAAGGGTGTCGAAGAGGCCGGCTGCCGGGTCGGGACCCATGTGCGGACGGTACCGGCCGTCATACTGGCGCGCATGGCTCAGCGACGCGACGGGTTCCGGTGGGGACGTCTGCTGCTGATCATCGGTGCCCTGCTCGTCATCAACGGGCCCTACGCCGCGCACGCCTGGACGCTGCACCGTGCGGCCACCGACGGCATCGCGGTCACCGCCACCGTCACCGACGTCAGCCAGGACGGCGGCGACCTGGACGTGTCCTTCACGTTGCCGAAGGACGTCGACGCCAAGCAGACCCAGCACACCGTGAAGGTCGAGCGCGCCGTCGGCGAGCGGGCGGCGCAGACCAAGGAGCTGCCCGTGCGGGTGCTCAAGGGGCATCCGAGCATCTACCACGTCGACGGACAGGTCCGGAGCTGGACGCCGCTGCTGGTCACCGTCGTCGCCGACGCGTTCATCGTGCTGATGCTCCTGCTCACCTGGCGGCTGGGCGGTCGGCTCCGTCGGCCGACCCTGGTCGGGGTGGCCGTCGAGGACGTGCAGGACGGCGAGGACGGCTCGCTCCTCGACAAGCAGGAGGACGGCACCTACGTCGTCAACGGCGAGATCGTCAGCGTCGCCCCGGACTCCCTGGTCGTCTCGCTGCGCGACCGCGACGTCGAGATCCACCTGCGCGACCACGTCAACCCGCTGGCGGTGGGCCAGCGGGCCCGGGTGCGCACCCACCTGGTGGGCTGATGGTCCAGAAGGTCGTCAACACCCTGCTCGACGTACCCCCGTGGATCGCCCTGCTCATCATCGTCGCGCTGGTGTTCGGCGAGGCGGCGCTGTTCTTCGGGTTCGTGCTGCCCGGCGAGACCGCGGTGGTGTACGGCGGAGTGCTCGCCGACGCCGGGAAGGTCTCGGTCTTGCTGGTGCTGGTCCTGGTGATCCTCGCGGCCGTGGTCGGGGACAGCGTCGGCTTCGAGGTCGGCCGTGCCCTGGGACCCCGGCTGTTGCGGGCGCCGGTCCTGCGCAACCACACCGAGCGGGTCGAGCTCGCCCAGGCCTACCTGCGACGGCGCGGCGGCCGGGCCGTGGTGATGGGACGCTTCACCGCGTTCCTCCGGGCGGTGATGCCAGGACTGGCCGGCGCGAGCCGGATGGAGTACCGCCGGTTCCTGGTCTTCAACGTCATCGGCGGTGTCATCTGGGCCACGGCGTGTGTCTTGCTCGGCTTCTTCGCCGCCCACTCCATCGGCACGATCACCCACGCGCTCGGCGTCACCAGCGGCGTGATCGTGGTGGTGCTCCTCGTCGGCGTGCTGTGGGCCTGGCACCGGCGTTCCCGCGACGCCTGATCGGCGGCAGCACCCGCCCGACCCTTGGCTAGGGTGAGGAGCATGTCGGCCACCCCGTCGTCGTACTCGATCACCATGCGTCTGCACACCGCACCCGACCACGGGGTGGTGGGAGCCGTCGCCACGGCGATCGCCACGGCCGGTGGCATCGTCACCGCGATCGACGTCGCCGACTCGAGCCACGACCGGCTGGTCGTCGACGTGACCTGCTCGGCCGCCGACGCCGACCACGCCGAGGTGCTGGTCGCGGCCGTGCGCGAGGTTCCCGGCGTCGACGTGCACAAGGTCAGCGACCGGACGTTCCTGCTGCACATCGGCGGCAAGATCGAGGTGCGGTCCAAGGTCCCCCTGCGCACCCGCGACGACCTGTCGATGGCCTACACACCCGGCGTCGGCCGGGTCAGCATGGCCCTGGCCAAGAACCCCGAGGACGTCTCCCGGCTCACGATCAAGGGCAACTCCGTCGCCGTCGTCACCGACGGCTCGGCCGTGCTGGGGCTCGGCAACATCGGTCCCGGCGCCGCGCTGCCGGTGATGGAGGGCAAGGCCGCGCTGTTCAAGCGGTTCGCCGACATCGACGCCTGGCCGATCTGCCTGGCCACCCAGGACACCGACGAGATCGTCAAGGCGGTCGAGATGATCGCGCCCGGCTTCGGGGGCATCAACCTCGAGGACATCGCGGCGCCCCGCTGCTTCGAGGTCGAGCGCAGGCTGCGGGCGAGCCTCGACATCCCGGTGTTCCACGACGACCAGCACGGAACGGCGATCGTCGTGCTGGCCGCGCTGACCAACGCCCTGCGCTGCGTGGACAAGAAGCTGCCCGACGTCCGCATCGTCGTGTCCGGGGCGGGTGCTGCCGGGTCGGCGATCGTGACCTTGCTGCTGGCCGGTGGTGCCGGCGACGTCGTCGTGTGCGACGTCCAGGGCATCCTCTCCGCCGACGACGAGACCCTGAGCCCCGCGATGGCCGAGCTCGCGACCCGCACCAACGCCTCGCGGCTGCGCGGCGGGCTGCACGACGCGCTGCGCGGCTCCGACGTGTTCATCGGCGTCAGCGCCCCCGGCATCCTGCCCGCCGAGTGGATCGCCGACATGGCCGACCGGGCCGTCGTCTTCGCGCTCGCCAACCCCGATCCCGAGGTCGACCCGGCCGACGCCGGCGAGTACGCCGCCGTCGTGGCCAGCGGTCGCTCCGACTTCCCCAACCAGATCAACAACGTGCTGGCGTTCCCGGGCGTGTTCCGCGGGCTGCTCGACGCGCGCGCCAGCGAGATCACCCTCGAGATGCTGCTCAAGGCCGCCGAGGCGATCGCCCACGTCGTCAAGGACGACGAGCTCAACCCCAGCTTCATCATCCCGTCCGTGTTCAACAACGACGTCCCCAAGGCCGTCGCCGCCGCCATCAGAGGAGCAGACGCATGACCACCATCTCGGACTTCCACGCCACCTCGATCGACGGCGCGGACGTCGCCCTCTCGACGTACGCCGGGAAGGTCGTGCTGGTGGTGAACGTCGCGTCGCAGTGCGGCCTCACCCCGCAGTACGCCGGGCTGCAGCAGCTCTACGACGACTACGCCGACCAGGGGCTGGTGGTGCTCGGCTTCCCGTGCGACCAGTTCGGGCACCAGGAGCCGGGCACCGAGGACGAGATCTCGGCGTTCTGCGAGTCGTCGTACGGCGTGACCTTCCCGATGTTCGCCAAGATCGACGTCAACGGCGACGACACGCACCCGCTGTACCAGTGGCTGAAGGAGAAGGAGGGCGGCCTCCTCGGCAAGGACATCAAGTGGAACTTCGGCAAGTTCCTGGTCGGCCGCGACGGACGCGTGCTGAAGCGCTTCGCGCCGACGAAGGTGCCCGACAAGCTGCGGCCGGCGATCGAGAAGGCGCTGGCCGAGCCGGAGTGAGCCCCGCCTAGTCGCGGGTCCTAGTCACTCGCCTCGGTCGCGTAGAGCGCCGCGCCGACGATCCCGGCGGCGTTGCGCAGCTGGGCCGGGATGATCTCGGTCTCGATGTCGACCAGCGGCAGGAACTCGTCGGACTTCTTGCTGACACCGCCGCCGACCACGAAGAGCTCGGGGGAGAACAGCCGCTCCAGCTGGCGGTAGTACGTCGTCAGCCGCTTCGCCCACTCCTTCCAGGAGAGGTCCTCGCGCTCGCGGGCGCTGGAGGCGGCGCGCTTCTCGGCGTCGTGGCCGTCGATCTCGAGGTGGCCGAGCTCGGAGTTCGGCACCAGCACCCCGTCGTAGACCAGGGCGGAGCCGATGCCGGTGCCGAGGGTGGTCACGATGACGAGCCCGCGCCGGCCCTTCGCCGCGCCGTACCGCACCTCCGCGAGGCCGGCGGCGTCGGCGTCGTTGACGACGTGGACGTCGCGGCCCGTCCGCTTCGTGATCAGCTTGTCGGCGTCCTCGCCGATCCAGTGCTTGTCGATGTTGGCAGCCGAGCTGACGACGCCGTGGACGACGACGCCGGGCACGGTGACGCCGACCGGTCCGTCGGACTCGTCGAACTGCCCCAGCAGCTCGCAGAAGACCTCGGCGACGGCGTCCGGGGTCGACGGGTCGGGAGTGTCGATCCGGACCCGGTCGGTGGCGAACTCGCCTTTCTCCAGGTCGACGGGGGCACCCTTGATGCCGCTGCCGCCGAAGTCGATCCCGAACGGAAGCCCCGAACCCTTCGCACTCATAGGCCCAATCTCCCCGGCCGGGGCGTTGCGGGCAACCTGCCGATATGTCCGGACCCTTGCCTCCTGGGTTTACAAATCCTATGGTGTTGTAAACCCAGGAGGCTCGATGACCGACACGACCAAGTGGCAGGACCGCAAGCGCTACCTCTGGCTGATCGGGCTGGTGGTGCCGTCCCTGGCCTTCATCGCGATCGGCATGTGGCGGCTCACCGGCTGGGGCGTGTGGTTCTGGATCGGCCCCGTCGTCATCCTCGTGATCGTGCCCGCGATCGACCTCGTCGCGGGTCTGGACCGGTCCAACCCGCCCGACGACGTGATCGAGGCGCTCGAGAAGGACCGCTACTACCGGTGGATCACCTACCTCTTCCTGCCCATCCAGTACGCCGGCTTCGTCGGCGCGATGGTGATGGTCGCGCGCGGTGGGCTGCCGGTCGTCGACCGGATCGGCATCGCGATCTCGATCGGCTGCATCGGCGGCATCGGGATCAACACCGCCCACGAGCTCGGGCACAAGAAGGAGTCGCACGAGCGCTGGCTGTCCAAGATCGCCTTGGCCCAGAGCTTCTACGGGCACTTCTACATCGAGCACAACCGCGGTCACCACGTCCGCGTCGCGACGCCCGCCGACCCGGCCTCCGCCCGGCTCGGGGAGACCTTCTACGGGTTCTGGCCGCGCACGGTCGGAGGCTCCCTGCGCTCGTCGTGGAACCTCGAGAAGAAGCGGATCGCCCGCCGCCGGCAGCATCCGTGGCGGCTGTCGAACGACGTGCTCAACGCGTGGCTGATGTCGGCCGTGCTGTGGGGCGTGATGATCGCGGTGCTCGGCGTGGGGATCGCGCCGTACCTCGTCGTCCAGGCGGTCGTGGGCTTCTCGCTGCTCGAGGTCGTCAACTACATGGAGCACTACGGGATGCTGCGGCAGAAGGTCGGCGTCGGCGAGCGGCAGCGCTACGAGCGCGTCGACCCCTCGCACTCGTGGAACTCCAACAACATCGCGACCAACGTCCTGCTCTACCACCTCCAGCGGCACAGCGACCACCACGCCAACCCGACCCGTCGCTACCAGTCCCTGCGCGACTTCGAGGAGAGCCCTGTGCTGCCGACCGGGTACGCCGGGATGATCGTGCTGGCGCTGGTGCCTCCGGTGTGGCGTCGGGTGATGGACCCGCGGGTGCTCGCCCACTTCGGCGGCGACGTCTCCCGCGCCAACATCTCCCCGCGGAAGCGCGAGCAAATCCTGGCGCGGTACTCCGCCGAGCCGGTCGCGCACGATCCGGTGGTCGAGGAGGTCGCTCTGCGACCGTCTCGAAACCACCCCACCTCAGCAGACGAGGCGCTGGCCTGGCGGTGTCCGGGCTGCGGCTACACCTACGAGGTCGTCGCCGGGGAGGAGCGCGAGGGCTTCGCGGCCGGAACGTCGTGGGCCGACGTCCCCGACTCCTGGTGCTGCCCCGACTGCGGCGTCCGGGAGAAGGTCGACTTCTTCGCCGTGGCGTCCGCGCTCGCGTCGTAACTGCGGAAAACGCGGACGAAAGAGGCCTGATCCTGGGCGTGTCGGCGAATTCGTCCGCGTTTTCTCGCCTGATGCGGGCGAGCAGGCGGAGCGGGCGGGCCGAGGCGGTGGCTGGTTCCTAGACTGGTCGGGTGACCAGCGCCCCGGCCCTCTCGACGCACGCGCGGGTCGTTGCGGCCGCCGCCGAGCTGACCCTGGAGGTCGGCTGGGCGGGGGTCACCATGGGCAAGCTCGCCGACCGGGTCGGCGTCTCGCGGCAGACCGTGTACAACGAGGTCGGCTCGAAGCCGCAGCTGGCCGAGGAGATGGTGCTGGCCGAGCTGATGACGTTCCTCGCGGTGGTCGACGCGGCGTTCGACGCGCACCCCGACGACCTGGTCGAGGCGATCCGGAGCGCGTCCCGGGGGGTGCTCGAGCTGGCCGAGCGCAACGCCCTCCTGCAGGCGGTCGTCTCCGCGTCGTACGGCGCGGAGACCGAGCTGCTGCCCCTGCTGACGACACACAGCGACGCGCTCGTGCTGACCACGAACGAGGCGGTGCGGGCCCGGGTCGCGGCGTACCGGATCGACCTCGACGCGGACCGCCTCGACGCGGCGATCGACATGGTGGTGCGACTGGTGCTCTCCCACGTCGTCCATCCCGGAGGTACGCCGGCCGCCACGGCCGACGGCATCGCCTGGATCTCCGAGCGGACGCTGCGGTGAGTGGCACCAGCCCCCAGCCGGGCCGGATCGAGTACTCCTCGGCGGTCGGCCGGGGCGTCGTGCTCGCGGCCGTGCTCGGCTCCGGGATGGCGATGCTCGACGGCACCGTGGTCAACGTCGCCCTCAAGACGATCGGCAAGGACCTCCACGCGTCACTGGCCCAGCTGCAGTGGATCACCAACGGCTACCTGCTGCTGCTCGCGAGCCTGATCCTGCTCGGCGGCGCCCTCGGGGACCGGCTCGGCCGGCGCCGGGTGTTCCTGGTCGGCGTCGTCTGGTTCGCCGCCGCGTCGGTGCTGTGCGGGATCGCGCCCAACCCGACCCTCCTCATCGCCGCGCGGGTGCTCCAGGGGATCGGCGGCGCTCTGCTGACCCCGGGGAGTCTGGCGATCATCGAGGCGGTGTTCACCAAGGCCGACCGCGGCCGCGCCATCGGCGCGTGGTCCGGGCTCGGCAGCATCGCGGCGGCCATCGGGCCGTTTCTCGGCGGCGGTCTCGTGGAGTTCGCCAGCTGGCGGTGGATCTTCCTGATCAACGCCCCGCTCGCCGCGCTGACCGTGGTGGTCGCGCTGAGGTACGTGCCCGAGACCCGTGCCGAGAGCGACGGGCCCTTCGACGCGCTCGGCGCGGCGCTGGCGGCGGTCTTCCTCGGCGGCCTGACCTACTGGCTGATCGAGTGGCGGACGTCGTTCGCCCTGGCCGCCCTCGTCGTCGGGGTCCTCGCCGGCGCGGCGTTCCTCCTGGTGGAGCACCGCTCGCGGCATCCGATGATGCCGCTGAGCATGTTCGCCTCCCGCAACTTCAGCGCCGCCAACGCGATGACGCTCCTGGTGTACGCCGCACTCGGCGCGATCATGTTCTTCCTGGTCATCGACCTGCAGACCGTGCTCGGGTACGGCGCGCTGCAGGCCGGCCTTGCGACCCTCCCGCTGACCATCGTGATGCTGCTGCTGGCCGCCCGCGGCGGGCAGCTCGGTGCCCGGATCGGCCCGCGGATCCCGATGACCGTCGGGCCGATCGTGATGGCGGTCGGCGTGGGCTGGCTGTCCCGGGTCGACGCCGGCACGTCGTACTGGCTCGGCGTGCTGCCGCCGGTCGTGGTCTTCGGGCTCGGGCTCTCGCTGATGGTGGCGCCGCTGACGATGACCGTGCTCGCCGCCGCTCCCGAGGACCGGACCGGAATCGCGAGCGGCGTGAACAACGCGGTCGCCCGCGCGGGCTCCCTGCTCGCCGTCGCCGCGCTGCCGGTGGCAGTCGGGCTGTCCGGCGACGAGTACGCCGACCCCGGCACCTTCGGCGACGCTTACGAGAAGGCGATGCTGATCTGCGCGGCTCTGCTGGTCCTGGGCGGCGTCATCTCGTGGCTGACCATCACCCACGGCCCGGTCGCGAGCGGCGACGACTCGGAGGAGCCGCTGCAGGAGGTCGTGTCCTCGCGGCACCAGCTCGACTGTCCCGAACGCGGTCACTGAGCATTCCCGAACTAGCCTTGGACCCCATGGAGGCCGGGGTACGCCGTGGCACGCGGTCGCTCGGGGCGGCGCCCGCCGTCGTGCTGCTCGTCGTGCTCCTCGTCGTGCTCTCCTGCGTGCTCGCGGCCTGCGGCGGGTCGACCTCGACGTCCGCCACGCCCGGCTCCGGCGGGACGGACCCGACGCGCACCACGTCCTCGACGGGGACCCCGGGCAGCGGCACCACCTCGGCTCCACCGCTGGATCCGTCACGGGGTCCGCATGCCGTGACCAGGCCCGGTCCGTTCCAGGCACCGCTGCGCACCGCCGACATGCTGATCCTGCGACAGCAGCCGATCAGTGCCCGGGCGGTCCAGCGGATCCGGCACCTCGCCGGCGTGGCCGACGTGCTGCAGTTCAGCTGGGCGCAGGTGAGCATCCAGGACCACGCCATCAACGTCGCCGCGGTCGACCCCGCGGCGTACCGAAACTTCAACGTCTACCGAGTGGCCGCCTTCCAGCCCGAGTGGAACCGCGTGGCCGACGGGGAGCTCGCGCTCCGGGCGAGCTTCCACCAGCAGGTCGACAAGTCCGGCTACGTCCGGCTGGGGGCCAAGGAGGGTGCGCCGCGCGTCCACGTCGGCGCCTACTCCCCGCAGATCCCGCAGGTCGACGCGGTGGTGAACCAGTCGTGGGCCAAGACCCTCGGCATGCCGCAGGGCAATGCGCTGCTCGTCTCCACCGGCGACCGGACGCCGAACGCGCTGCGGCGGCCGATCCAGCGGATCGCGGGCCACGACGCCTCGGTGCAGCGCCTCGACATCGCCGCCCGCCTCGGTCTCGACCCGCACGCCGTCCAGGCGGCGATCCTCGTCGGCGGCGTCGCGGACGCGGTCGGCACCTACAGCTACACCGTGCTCGGCGGCGGGCGGATCCAGCCGCAGGCGTCCTGGGTGAGCAGCCACATCTCCACCGAGACGATGCCGATCGTGGGGTCGATGACCTGCAACACCGCGATGTTCCCCCAGCTGCGCGCGGCGCTGCTCGAGATCGCCGCGGACGGGCTGTCGTCTGCCATCCATCCCCAGCAGTACGGCGGGTGCTTCGTGCCGCGCTTCATCGCCGGCACCACCACCTTGTCCAACCACGCCTTCGGCCTGGCCTTCGACCTCAACGTCCCCGAGAACGAGCGCGGGACGGTGGGCCAGATCAACCGGCAGGTCGTCGCGATCTTCGAGAAGTGGGGCTTCACCTGGGGCGGGACGTGGCGCTACACCGACCCCATGCACTTCGAGCTGAACCGGATCGTCCACCCGGGGTGAGGCCCACCGGTTCGTCCGCCTGACGTAGGGCGGGGGCCCCACCTCAGGCGGACGACCGGTCAGGGGCGCTGCGGGCAGGATGGGCGGATGCGTGCGGTGCAGGTGGTCGAGCTGTCCGGTCCCGACGGGGTCCAGGTCCGGGAGGTTCCCGAACCCGAGCCCGGGCCGGGCGAGGTCCTGGTCGAGGTGCACGCGGTCGGGGTCTCGTTCCCCGACCTGCTGCTGAGCCAGGGGCTCTACCAGCTACGGCCCGAGCCGCCGTTCACCCTCGGCATCGACCTGGCCGGCACGGTCGTCGCCACGGGGGAGCGGGTCGCCGGTGTGCTGCCCTTCGGCGGAGCCGCCGAGCGCGCCGTCCTCCCGAGCTCGGCGCTGTTGCCCCTGCCCGACGCCACGTCGTACGACGTGGGCGCGGCGCTGCCGATGAACTACCTGACCGCTCTGTTCGCGCTGCAGGAGCGGGGACAGCTGCACGAGGGCGAGACGGTGCTGGTGCACGGGGCCGCCGGTGGCGTGGGGACCGCGACCCTGCAGGTGGCCAGAGCCCTGGGCGCGCGCACCATCGCGGTGACCTCGACGGAGGACAAGGCCGAGTTCGCGCGCGCCGCCGGTGCTGATGAGGCGGTGCTCCTCGACGGGTTCAAGGACGCCGTCGCCGAGCTCACCGGAGGTCGTGGCGTCGACGTGGTCCTCGACGTGGTCGGCGGCGACGCCTTCACCGACTCGCTGCGCTGCCTGGCCGAGGGCGGGCGGCTGCTGGTCGTCGGCTTCGCATCGGGGCAGGGGATTCCCGAGGTGCGGGTCAACCGGCTGCTGCTGAACAACGTCGACGTCCGGGGCGTCGGGTGGGGCGCCTATGCGCTCACGCGGACCGGGTACCTGCAGGAGCAGTGGGCCAGGCTGGTCCCGATGCTCGAGTCGGGCGCTGTGGCCCCGCCGATCGGCGTGACCTACGACCTCGACGGGTTCCCCGGGGCGCTGAGAGACCTCGCCGAGCGGCGCACGGTCGGCAAGTCCGTCGTGCACGTAGGCTCACCCGGGTGAGCACGCTGGATGACGCCCGCGAGGGCATGGACCTGTCCGTACGCCCTCAGGACGACCTCTTCGGTCACGTCAACGGCCACTGGCTCGAGACCGTCGTGATCCCCGACGACAAGGGCGGGTGGGGACCGTTCATGATGCTCGCCGACGCGGCGGAGTCGCAGGTCCGGGCGATCATCGAGGAACTGGCCGAGGACGTCGCCGAGGGGCGGCGCGGGCTCGACGGCGACCCGGCCCGGATCGCCAACGTCTACGCCTCGTTCATGGACGAGGCCACCGTCGAGGCGCTCGGCATCCAGCCGATCCAGCCGCTGCTCGACGCGGTGGCCGACCTGCGGGACGTCCGCGACCTCGCGGCGTTCCTCGGGGAGCTGGAGCAGGTCGGCGGCAGCGGCGCCTTCGGGCTCTACGTCGACACCGACGCCAAGAACTCCGAGCGCTCGCTGCTCAACCTCACCCAGGGCGGCCTGGGCCTGCCCGACGAGTCGTACTACTCCGACGAGAAGTTCGCGGAGGTGCGCGAGAAGTACGTCGCCTTCCTGACCCGAATGTTCGAGCTGATCGGACGGGGCGACGCGGGCGCGGACGCCGCGGCGGTGATGGCGGTGGAGACCAGGCTCGCCGAGGGGCACTGGGAGCGCGCCGCGACCCGCGACGTCGACAAGACCTACAACCTGCTGACCAGCGCCGAGCTCGCCGACCTGTGCCCGGCGTTCGACTGGGAGGCGTTCGTCCGCAACCTCGGCGGCGCCGAGGACGTCATCGCGGAGACTGTCGTGCGGCAGCCGTCGTACCTCGAGCACCTGTCGACGGCGCTGAACGAGGTGCCGATCGAGCAGTGGCAGGTCTGGCTGACCATGCGCGTCGTCCGGATGGCCGCGCCGTACCTCCCTGCGGACTTCGTCGAGACCAACTTCGACTTCTACGGCCGCACCCTCAGCGGGACCCCGCAGCTGCGCGAGCGCTGGAAGCGCGGAGTCGCGGTGGTCGAGGGGTCCGTCGGCGAGGCGGTCGGGCGCGAGTACGTCGCCCGGCACTTCCCGCCGGAGTCCAAGGCGATGATGGAGGAGCTGGTCGGCAACCTGCTGCGCGCCTACCGCGAGTCCATCTCGAAGCTGGACTGGATGAGCGAGGAGACCAAGCAGCGGGCCTACGCCAAGCTGGAGATGTTCCGCTCCAAGATCGGCTACCCCGACGAGTTCCGCGACTACTCCGAGCTGACGTTCTCCCCGGGAGACCTGCTGGGCAACGTCCTGTCCGCCAACGCGTTCGAGACCCGCCGGCAGCTGGCCAAGATCGGCGCTCCGGTCGACCGCGGCGAGTGGCTGATGCTGCCCCAGGAGGTCAACGCCTACTACCGCCCGGGCATGAACGAGATCTGCTTCCCGGCCGCGATCCTGCAGAAGCCGTTCTTCTCCCCCGATGCGGAGCTGAGCGAGAACTACGGCGGCATCGGCGCGGTCATCGGGCACGAGGTCGGGCACGGCTTCGACGACCAGGGCGCGAAGTACGACGGGTCCGGCAACCTCGAGGACTGGTGGGAGGCCGCGGACAAGGAGCGCTTCCAGGACAAGGCGAAGGCGCTGATCGCGCAGTACGACGGCTTCGAGCCGCGGCAGCTGCCCGGTGAGCACGTGAACGGCGAGCTGACGGTCGGCGAGAACATCGGCGACCTCGGCGGCCTGACCATCGCCATCGCTGCCCACGCGATCGCCCTCGGCGGGGACGTCGCCACCGACGACGTCCGCAAGCTGTTCCTCAACTGGGGCTACATCTGGCGGTCGAAGCGACGCAAGGAGCTCGACCAGCAGTACCTCACCATCGACCCGCACAGCCCGCCGGAGTTCCGGGCCAACGTCGCCCGCAACCTCGACGAGTTCCACGCGATCTTCGAGACCCAGCCCGGAGACGGGATGTGGCTCGACCCCGAGGACCGCGTGCGGATCTGGTGAGCGACCGCCTGCGGTTCGACTGGGGTCCGACCGGCGCGCGCGACCTGGTCGCGGACGCGCGTCCCGGAGACGTCGCGGTGGTCGTCGACGTGCTGTCCTTCACCACCACCCTCACCGTCGCCGTGGAGCAGGGCATCGCCGTCTACCCCTACCCCTGGGCTGTCGCCGAGGCACCGGCGTACGCCGAGCAGCGGGGCGCCGTGCTGGCGCGAGGCCGCCGCGAGGGCCTGGCCCGCGGTGAGCTGAGCCTGTCGCCGGCCTCCTTCGCCGGCGTCAGGGACATCGACGGGGGAATCGAGAAAGTCGTGCTCCCCTCGCCCAACGGGTCCTCGATCGCCTTCGCCCTGGCCGACGCCGGGGTCGAGGTCGTGGGCGCCAGCCTGCGCAACGCGACCGCCGTCGGTCGCTGGCTCTCGGGCCGCGGCCCGGGCGCCATCAGCGTGGTCGCCGCCGGAGAGCGGTGGCCGGACGGCTCACTGCGGCCCGCGGTCGAGGATCTGTGGGGCGCGGGCGCTGTCCTGTCGTCGCTCGATCCGGCAGGGCTGACCCCCGAGGCGGCCATGGCGGCGGCGGCGTACGACGTGGTGCGCGGCCGGCTGTCAGAGGTCCTGCCGACCTGCGTGAGCGGGCGCGAGCTGGTCGACGGAGGCTTCGCGCGCGACGTCGAGATCGCGGCCGAGGTCGACTCCAGCCAGGTGGTGCCGGTGCTGCGTGGTGCCGCGTTCGTGCACGCGGGTCAGCTCGGGTAGAGCTTGCAGGCCCGGCCCTGCAGCGCGTGCCAGGTCGCGGCGTTGACCACGCCGTTGGCCGGCAGGCCCTTCAGGGTCTGGAACGCCTTGACCTGCTTGATGGTGGCGTCGTCGTACAGGCCGGTCTCGGTGTCGTCGTGGTTCACGCCCGCCGTGTAGAGCATCTTCTGCAGGGCGCGGACGTAGATGCCGTCGAGGGCGCTGAGGTCCATGCTCTGGCGCAGGATCGGCATCGTCGAGTAGCCGAGGTAGCACAGGCACTGCACGGGCTGGGTCGAGCCGTTCACCAGTCGGGTGACCAGGTCGCCGCGGTGGGCGACCGTCATCCGCGTCTGGCAGGCCTGACTGATCGTGGAGTACGGACCGAGGTAGGTGGCATACCCGTGAGCCGTCACCTCCTGCTTCCACACGGTCGGGCAGGAGCGGGTGATCTCGAGGTAGCGGGTGTCGGGGTTCTCGGCCACGGCCGAGGCCAAGGCATCCTGCGACCGGCTGGCCATGGTGACCAGCAGGCTCTGCCCAGTGCACGACTGGTTCACCATGTCGACCCCGAGCCCCAGCGGGTCGCTCCCGCCGGAGCCGTGGTCGATCAGCCGACCGCTCAAGACGCCACCTGCGATCCCCAGCACCGCCGAGACGGTGACGGCCAGGAGTCGGGTCGCGATCACCCCGAAAGGCTAGTCGAGGCTGGTCACACCATCATGGCCGCAGCGTTGTCCGCGGTCTTCTCCGCCGGCTTGCGGGGCAGGAAGAACGCGGGGACCAGGCACAGCCCGACCAGCACCGTGGCGACGAGGTAGACCCCGCCGAACGACTGGCCCATGAAGTGCAGCCCCTGGCTCATCACGTTCGCGGGCACCGACGCCGGGTCGATCGCGCCGTTCTGCGCCGCGAGCACCGGTCCGACCGTGCTGGCGTGGTTGTTGTAGGCGTTGGTGAGCAGCACCGAGAACAGCGCGGTGCCCATCGAGATGGCGATCTGCTGGGTGATGTTCATCAACGTGGACCCGCGCGCGATGTCGTGGCTCTTCAGGCTCGCCAGGGCGGCAGTGAAGACCGGCATCATCGTCGAGCCCATGCCCAGGCCCATCACGACGAACGCGGTGATGATGTAGGCGTACGACGTCTTGTCGTCGATCGGGATGAGCATCGCCATGCCCAGCGTGTCGAACACCAGACCGGTCAGCACGACCTTGCCGGGGCCGATCTTGTCGGCCAGGAAGCCCGCGATCGGCATCGTCACCATCGCGCCGAAGCCCTGGGGCGCGACCAGCCAGCCGGACATCAGCGGCGACTCGTGGCGCACCTGCTGGAAGTACAGCGTGAACAGCAGGGAGGCGCCGAAGAACGCCATCGCGAACAGCGTCATCGTCACGACGGCGACGGTCATGTAGCGGTTGGTGAACAGCCGCAGCTGCACGAGCGGGTGGATGTTGTGCCGACGCAGGGCCCAGGGGACGAAGGCCACGGTCAGGGCGAGCCCGGCGATGCTGGTGATCAGCACCTGCGCGGTGAACATCGTGCCGTGGTCCTGCTTGGCGGCGGGGATCGAGCTGACGCCGTAGAGGAAGAGGGCCAGACCGGGGGAGAGCAGCAGCATGCCGACGAAGTCGAAGCTCTCCGACGGGTGCACCTCGTCGCGGTCGAGCACGCGCCAGGCGTAGACCGCCGCGATGATGCCGATCGGCACGTTGATCAGGAAGATCCAGTGCCACGAGGCCACGTCGATCAGCCAGCCGCCCAGGATCGGGCCGAAGATCGGCCCCAGCAGCATCGGGACGCCGAGGATCGCCATCACCCGGCCGAGTCGCTCGGGACCGGCGGCGCGGGTCAGGATCGTCATGCCGAGCGGCATCAGCATGCCGCCGCCGAGACCCTGCAGCACGCGGAAGGTCACGAGCATCTCGAGGTTGGCCGCGGTCGAGCACAGCGCCGAGCCGGCGGTGAACAGCACGATCGCCATGATGTAGAGCCGCTTGGTGCCGAAGCGGTCGGCGGCCCAGCCCGTCAGCGGGATCACCGTGGCCAGCGCGAGGGTGTACCCCGTCGCCGTCCAGGCGACCTGGGCCTGGGTCTTGTCGAAGATGTCTTGGAAGGTGCGCTGCGCGACCGCCACGACGGTGATGTCGAGGATCGACATGATCGCGCCGAGCACGACCACACCGGCGACCACCATCACGCGGGCGTCGAGCTTGCCGTCGTCGCCTCCGGCAGTGGCGTCGCCGGCCTGGCTCTCGATCTCGGTACTCATCTGACTCCCCTTGGTTCGTCTCGCGTCGAGCCTAGGCACTACCGCCGACAGCGGGCGAGTTCTTTGCCGACGTCTGCGTGACATCGGATGCTCCTTCGTCCTCATGACGAGCCGGGAGCGGACGGCGTGACACGTCGCCGCGGATCTGGTGCCGCAGGAGGACCGCGATGTAGACGGCGGCGACACCGGTGACGACGGCCATGATCGCGAAGATCTGGCGGTAGCTCAGCAGCACCACGAGCAGGGAACCGAGGGCCAGGGAGGCCGCCTGCGGAGTGGCCATCACGACCTCGATCGCGGTGGAGACCCGGCCCATCACCGCCTGGGGGGTGCGGCGCTGCACGAGCGTCATGAGGGCCACCGTGATCACCGGCAGGGCGGCTCCGAACGCGATGGCGGCGACGCAGACGACCACGAAGCTGTGCGTCCAGCCCATCACCCCGACGCCGACGACCACGCCGACGAGACCGGCGACGCAGGCCGCGACCTCACCGGCGCGCTTGACGAACGCGCTCGAGGCGAGGCCGCCCGCGACCGCGCCGACGCCCTGCACCGAGACGATCACCGAGACGTACGTCGCGGGCTTGCCGAAGGCGTCCAGCAGCGCATAGATCGCCGACTCGGTGAAGCCCAGGACCAGGATGCAGACCGCGAAGCCCACGAGGACGTGGCGCAGCACGCGCTCACCGGCGAGGAAGCGCAGGCCCGCCGTCAGCTGCACCCAGAGGTGGGCGGCCTCGGGCTCGGCCTGCTCCTCGGTGACCGTGAGTCGCGAGATCACCGCCGCGGCCACGAAGAACGAGGTCGCGTCCAGCACCGCGACGGCCCACCCTCCGAGCCAGGTGAACAGCAGCGCGCCGAGGAGCGGGCCGAAGAGCCGGAAGGACTCCTTGGTCGTCTGCAGCGAGGCGTTGGCGTCGACCAGCGACTCGTCGGGCATCAGCTCCTTGAGCAGGCCGTTGAGAGCCGCGGGCAGCACGATGAACGAGACGCCGTACCCGGCCGCGACGGCCCAGATGACCCACACCTGGCCGGCGCCGTGCACCAGGACCAGGGGCAGCACCATCACACCCGACGCGATGTGCCCCCACACCAGCAGCGGCTTGCGGCGGACCCGGTCGATGCCGACCCCCATGAGCGGCGCGGCGAAGGCCGGGATCGCCAGGAAGAAGAACGTCAGGCCGGCCTGGGCGCTGGAGCCGGTGAGCGTCTTGACCCACATCGACAGGACCAGCAGCATCACCGAGTCCCCGAACGCGGACGCGGTCAGACCGGCGAACAGCCTGCTGAAGCCGGGCTGCCGGAAGGCCTGCCTCACGGAGTGGCCTCCACCCCGGGCAGCAGCAGGGGAACCCCCCAGGCCACGAGCTCGCAGAGCCGCGAGCCGGTCGGGCGCAGGTCGGGGTCGGTGAGGCGACCGGCGTACCGCTCGAGGACGGTGCGGATCTCGCGGTTGAGCGCGTCGAGCTCGTCGGCGGTCAGCCAGCTCGCGTGCTCGGTGCTCGTCGCGGCGTCGGCCCACTCCAGGTCGCCGTCGTCGAGCAGACGGGCCCGGGCCTCGAGGAACCGGTCGAGCTGACGCTGCAGCAGCATCTCCTGCAGGGCCCGGCCGGCCCGGCGCTCACCCGGGGTCGCCTCGACGTCGTCCCACGCCAACCCCACCTGACGGACCTGCCACGGACGCTGCCGGCCGATGCCACCGCCCGCCTCCTCGACGAAGGCGTGGTCGGCGAGCTTGCGGAGGTGCCACGAGCAGTTGGCGGGCGTCTCGTCGAGCCGGTCGGCCAGCTCGGTGGCGGTCAGCGGTCCGTCGACGGTCAGCAGCTCCATGATGCCGAGCCGCACCGGGTGGGCGAGCGCCTGCAGCTCGCGCGGGTCGCTCAGTCGTCGGTACGGCGGTCCGGCCGCTCCCGGCTCGCCTTCCCCTGGAACTCCTGGAACTGGTGCGGGTCCTGTTGCTCGTGCGGCCTCGAGCGGCGCTTGGCCCGTCGCTTGGCCTGACTCTTGCGTCGTGAGGTCACGGCGCGCTCCTTCCGTGCTCGGCATCGGTCGAAAGTATCCTTTCGAAAGGATCCTTGCAACCATCGCTCGGGCCCGCTGTCGGTGCGGGTGGATACCGTCGGCAACCACGCTGTGCTCGTCGTGATTCCGCGTCGGACGCTGAGGGGGGTGCCGGTGGGGTTCGTGCCATTGACGGGGCCGGCGACCCTGCATGCCGGCGAGCATCCGCGCGAGGCCACCGTCGAGTTCACCGACGCCGAGTCCGGTCGGCGCACGATCGTGCTGCCGATGCGGTCGGCGCTGCCCGTCCTGGCCAAGGCCCGCACCAGCGACGACGCCCATCCCTCGGTGGCGCTGCTCGCTGCGGCCTCCCTGGTCGGGATGCGGTTCGTGGCCGCCGGGAAGTTCGCGCCGGGCGAGGGGGCCTGGCGACCCGCGGGTCTCGACCGCGACGACGACGACCGGCTGCGGCGGCTGGCCGAGTCCCGCGCCTACGACGGCCTGTCCGTCGAGGCCGCCGAGTCCGTCGTACGCCGCGTGGTCGAGGCGGTGGTCGACACCATGCCGCGCACCTCGCCGACACCGGTCCCACCCAAGGCGGCGGCGCCGTTCGCCCAGCGCCTGCAGGACCTCGTGTCCCGGCACGGCGGGGAGCGCACCGACCTGCCGCAGCTGGTGACCCTCTCGCTGCGGGTCGAGGCCGACGAGGAGGAGCTGGTCGCCGGCGCGTGCCGCCTGGTGCTCCAGGTGCACGACGAGCGTGACGCCGTCCACGTCTGCGACGCCGCGAGCCTGTGGGCGGACTCGCCGTCGGTGCACGGGTTCGGCGACCGGGCTCGCACCCACACCGTGCTCGCGCTGCGCGAGGCGGCGGGGGCCTGGCCACCGCTCGAGCGGCTCCTGGAGCAGCGCGTCCCCGACGAGCTCGGCCTCGACACCGACGACCTCGTCAGCCTGCTCGAGGACGGCGTCGGCGCGCTGCACGCGATCGGTGTCGACGTGCTCTGGCCGCGCAGCCTGGGCCGCGACCTTCGTGCCACCGCCACGCTCGACCGTGCCTCGGCGCCGCGCGAGGGGCAGCTGGTCGAGGGCGTGCTGAGCGGTGACGCGCTGTTCGCGTTCAACTGGCAGGTGGCCCTGCGCGGTGACCCGCTCACCGACGAGGAGATGGACCGGCTCGCCGCGGCGTCGTCGCCGATGCTCAAGCTGCGGGGCGGGTGGACCGTCGTCGACCCGGCCGTCGCGCGCAAGGCGCGCAGCCGCCTGATCCGGACGGTGCCGGCCGCGCAGGCGGTGGCCGCGGCGCTGACCGGCGTGGCCGAGGTCGAGGACGCGCCGGCGGAGGTCGTGGTCGGAGCCAGCCTGCTCCGGGTCCGCGAGCAGCTGCTGGGGGCGGCGACGGCCGAGCCGCTCCCGGCCCCGCCGGGGCTCGCCGCGGAGCTGCGCGACTACCAGCGCCACGGCTTCACCTGGCTCGACACGCTCACCTCGCTGGGGCTCGGCGCGTGCCTGGCCGACGACATGGGGCTCGGCAAGACGGTGACCCTGATCGCCCTGCACCTGCACCGGGCCACCCAGCGCCCGGGCCCGACCCTGGTCGTCTGCCCGACCTCGCTGCTGGGCAACTGGGAGGCCGAGGTCCGGCGCTTCGCGCCCGGCGTCGACGTACGCCGGTTCCACGGCGGTCAGCGCCGACTCGACGACCTCGCGCCCACCGACGGACGTCCCGACCCGGGCTTCGTGCTCACGACCTACGGCACGGTGCGCCGCGACGCGGCCGCCCTCGCCGCCGTCGGCTGGGGCCTGGTCGTCGCCGACGAGGCCCAGCACGTCAAGAACGCGCGGTCCGCGACCGCGCGGGCCCTGCGCACGATCCCGTCGGCCGCGCGGGTCGCGCTCACCGGCACCCCGGTGGAGAACGACCTCACCGAGCTCTGGGCGATCCTCGACTGGGCGACGCCGGGCCTGCTGGGGAGCCGGCAGGCGTTCCGCAAGGTGTGGGCCGGGCCGATCGAGTCCGGGCACGAGCCCACCAAGGCCCGCCAGCTCGCGGGCCTGGTCGGTCCGTTCCTGCTCCGGCGACGCAAGTCCGACCCCGGCATCGCCCCGGAGCTCCCGGACAAGACCGAGACCGACCACCTGCTGGGCCTCACGCGCGAGCAGGTCGTGCTCTACGAGGCGTTCGTGCGCGACACCATGGAGCGCATCGTCCGTGCCGACGAGGAAACCAGGCGCGGGCTCGTGCTCAAGCTGCTGACCGGGCTGAAGCAGATCTGCAACCACCCCGCCCACTTCCTCAAGCAGTCGGGTGGCCGGCTGGCCGGGCGCTCGGAGAAGCTGGAGCTGCTCGACGAGCTGGTCGGCACCGTCCTGGCCGAGGACACCTCGGTCCTGGTCTTCACGCAGTACGTCGCCATGGCCCGGCTCTTGGAGGACCACCTGACCCGCAGCGGCGTGCCCCACCAGTTCCTGCACGGCGGGACGCCGGTCCGGCAGCGGGAGGCGATGGTGGCGGCGTTCCAGGCCGGCGAGGTTCCGGTCTTCCTGCTCTCGTTGAAGGCCGGCGGCACCGGGCTCAACCTCACCCGCGCCGACCACGTCGTCCACGTCGACCGCTGGTGGAACCCTGCCGTCGAGGACCAGGCGACCGACCGTGCCCACCGGATCGGCCAGACCCGTCCCGTGCAGGTCCACCGGATGGTCACCCAGGGGACGGTCGAGGAGCGCGTGGCCGAGCTCCTGCGGCGCAAGCGGTCGCTGGCCGACGCCGTGCTGGGCCGCGGCGAGGCCGCGCTGACCGAGCTCAGCAACGACGAGCTGCTCGACCTGGTGACGCTGCGCAGGATGCCGTGAGGGGGAGGACGCCGTGAGCGGCGCCGCGACCACGGCGGTCACCTACTCCCGCATCCCACCGCGACGGGCGACCTCGCGCGCGGCGACGTGGTGGGGTCGGGCCTGGGTGCGAGCCGTCGAGGAGTCGTCGTACGCCGACTCCGACCTGCACGCGGCCCGCCAGCTCTCGCGCAGCGGCGCCATCGGTCCGATCACGGTCGACCGGGGCACGGTCACCGCCCTGGTGCACCACCGGGCCGACGCGTGGCCGGTCGCAGCGACCGTGCCCGAGCTCGACCCGCTCAGCGTGCGCTCCTTCCTCGAGGTGGTCGCCGGCGAGTCGGGCCACCTCGCGGCGCTCGTGGCCGGTGAGCTGCCGCACCGGCTGGTCGAGCAGGCGGAGGAGGCCGGCGTCGAGCTGCTGCCCTACGGCGCTGAGCTCGGGTCGGCGTGCCCCTGCGGCGCCTGGGTCGACCCCTGCGTCCACGCGCTGGCGGTGATGCTGCAGGTGGCCTGGCTCGTCGACGGCGATCCGTGGGTGCTGCTCCGCCTACGCGGCCTGACTCCCGACGACCTGTCGCCCGCCCACGAGCAGGACGAGGGGCCCGAGCACCGGCCCGGCGATCTCTCGGTGGCGCTCGACGCCGCCGCCCGTGCCGCGCGGGTGCTCTCGCTGGCCGACGACCCGTCGGCCGAGATCACGCACCTGCTCTGACACCCGCGACCGGCTGGTCCGGCCGCAAATCATTGGAGGACTGTCGGCGGCCGGTGCGAAGGTGTCGTCATGGCTGACTCGGGTATCACCGCGACCACGTCCACCTACCGGCTGCTCAACGGCGCGGGGGAGGTGATCGACGTCGCCGACCTGCCGACCGACGGGGAGGCACTGGTGTGGGCCGAGGAGGTCCGTCGGCACCGCACGCCGCGGGTCTTCGTCCGCCGCATCGAGCGCCAGGACGGCGACGAGTGGAGCTACGTCTCGCCGTCCGGCGACGACGAGTAGCACCCGTCCCCTCGGCCGGCTCAGCCGGACAGGGCGCCCATCGCCATCCGCTGCAGCACCACGCGCATCGCGTCGTCGGCGATCAGACCGCTGTGCGGGGTCGAGTTGATCAGGCCGAACGCCGCGTGCGCCATGACCCGCGCCCGGTCGGTGCGCAGGCCGCGGTGGACCCGGCGCAGCTGAGCGGCCCACACGTCGACGTACTCCCGCTGCAGGTGACGGACGCGTTCCCGGGCGTCGCGGCGGGAGCGACTGCCAGTCGCGGTCCTGGACGACGATCAGCGACCGGTGCTGCAGTGCGAAGTCGACGTGATAGGCGACCAGCGACTCCAGGGCGTCCGAGGCCGAGTCGGCCTGGGCGACGCGAGCCCGTCCCTCGTCGAGCAGTCGCTCGCTGATCCCGACCAGCATTGCCGCGAGGACGGCGTCCTTGGAGTCGAAGTGCTTGTAGAGCGCCGGCCCGGTGATCCCGCAGGCCCTCCCGATCTCGCTGACGGACACCCCGTGGAACCCCTTGTCGGCGAAGAGCACGGCCGCCGTCTCGAGGATCTGGTCCCGTCGGTTCACAGCCCGCACGTTAGCGTCCGTTAACAGCGGGTACGGGCCCACCGATGGCCATCGCCGGCTCCGCGGCCCGTACGCCGCTCACCGCCGATCAGCGCAACGCCTTCGTGGCGGCGCTCCTCGGGTGGACGATGGACGCCTTCGACTACTTCATCGTCGTGCTCGTCTACGCCGACATCGCCGAGACCTTCGGCAAGTCCAAGGAGACTGTCGCGTTCTTGACCACGGCGACGCTGCTCATGCGTCCGGTCGGCGCCCTGCTGTTCGGGCTGTGGGCCGATCGGGTCGGGCGACGCGTGCCGCTGATGGTCGACGTCCTCTTCTACTCCACGGTCGGCTTCCTGTGCGCCTTCGCGCCCAACTTCACCGTCCTCCTCGTGCTGCGCTTCCTGTACGGCATCGGCATGGGCGGCGAGTGGGGGCTCGGTGCCGCGCTGGCGATGCGTGGTCGCGCTGATCGAGGCGACCCTGCAGGTGGATGTTCCCGACCCCGGAGTCGACCTGATCGACGCCGGGCTGATCGACTCGCTGGCTTTGGTCTCTCTGATCACCGAGATCGAAGACGAGTTCGCGGTTGCCCTGCCGCTCGACGAGTTCGACATCGAACGCTTTCGCAGCGCAACGCAGATCGCCGCTTACGTGGCGGACTACCTGCCGGAGGAGCAGACGGCTTGAGCCCGATCCGGCCCCTCGAGGCCGACGACATACCGGCGGTCGCGAGCCTCTACGCCGAACTCGACGGCCGCGAGCCGACCGGGTCTTACCCGGGATTCGAGCGCTTCTTCAGGCGGGTTCTAGTCGAGTGCGCCGTTCGCCGATCCGGAGATCCCCTCGCTGGTCTTTCGAGGCGCCTAGAGGGAGTTGTCGGGGTGATCGGATCCCACGTACGTCCCTTCCGCTGCGGCGAGGACTCGCTGCGGGTCGCTTCCTGTGGCCCCCTGGTCGTGCGGGCCTCCCACCGCCCGCGCGGCGTCGGGGCGCTGCTCCTGCGCCGCTACATCGCCGGACCCCAGGACCTGCTGGTCAACGACCGCACGCTGGAGGACGTGCGGGGGATGTGGACAGCGCTCGGCGCCTACTCGCACGGCGGCGCGGCGGTCGGGTGGCGGCGCGTGCTGGCGCCGCTCGGGGCCGGGTTCACCGCCGCCTTCCGCCGCCGCTTCGATCGCCAGGTCCCGCCCGGTGGGCGCGTGCTGGCCTCGCTCGATTCGGGCTGTCGGCCGGTACCAGCGCCCCGCAGCCCCGGAGGGCGGCGGTCGCGGAGCCGTTGACCGCGGCAGGATTCGAGGAGCTGGTCGACGGTCTGCGCCGCGAGTTCCCGCTGCGGCCCGCCTACGACGCCGACTTCCTCGCCGCGCTGCTGGCGGCGATGATCAGGGTGACCTTCGCCGGTCAGTTGGTCGCCACCCTGGTTGCGCGACGAGCGCGGCAAGCTGGTTGGCACCTACGTGATGTACGCGGCGCGGCACGGGCGGGCCGAGGTCCAACAGGTCGTCTGTGGGCGTGAGCGAGCCGGGCTCGTGCTCGACCACCTCTTCGAGCAGGCGGCGGTGGCCGGAGTGATTGAGGTCCGGGGGCGGCTCGAGCAGTACCTGCAGACCGCCCTGGCTGAGCGGCGCGCCCGGCTGTTCCCCGACTGCTGGGTGACCGTCCACTCGCGCGATCCGCATCTGGCCGCGACGGTCATGGCCGGGCGCGCCCTGCTTGGCCGGCTCGACGGCGAGTGGTGGATGCGGCCGACTCCGGAGGCCCCGTGAACGTCGTCCTCGTCGCCGAGGAGGCGGCCGGTGTCCACGCCCTGCGGCTCCTTGCCGCTCGCGAGGAGAGCCTGCTCGCTGTGTTCAGCGGTGGTCTGCCCGAGCGCGGCAAGGGCGTTCCCTCGCACGCGGCGGAGCTGGGTCTGGAGCTGCTCGACTCGGCCCTGGTCACCGACCGGGGCACCGCCGAGTGGCTGCGCGAGCGCGAGGTCGACCTGCTGGTCAACGTGCACTCGATCCTCAACCCCGACCCGGCGGTTCTTGCGGTCCCGCGGATCGGCGCCTTCAACATGCACCCGGGACCGCTGCCGACCTACGCCGGCTTCAACGCCCCAAGCTGGGCGATCGCGGCAGGGGAGACCCGGCACGCGGTCACCGTGCACCGGATGGTCGCGGAGATGGATGCGGGTCCTATCGCCTACGAGTCCTGGTTCGAGATCGGTCCGGAGGACACCGGGCTGCGGGTCGCGGCGGCTGGGGTGAAAGCGGGGCTGCCGCTGCTCGAGCGGCTGCTCGACGACGCGGCCCGCGGCGAGATCCCGGCCCGCGAGCAGAGCCGCGAGGGGGCGCGCTTCTTCGGCTTCGAGGTCCCGCACGAGGGCCGGCTGCCGTGGGGGCTGGGGGCGAAGCGGGTCGCCGACCTGGTGCGGGCCGCCGACTACGCGCCCTTCGAGTCGCCCTGGGGGGCGTTTGCGACCACGGTCGAGGGCGCCGAGGTCGAGGTGCTCCGCGCCACCGCGACTGGGGAGTCGAGCGACGTCGCTCCGGGCGCGGTCGGCCCGCCGCGCGAGGGCGCTGCCCTGGTCTCGGCCGGTGACGAGTGGGTCGCGGTCGAGCGCTGCCGCCGTGACGGCGCCCCGGCCGAGCCGGCGCAGGCGCTGCCGGCTGGCGCGGTCTGCGACTAGTCGGCGCGCAGCTGGGCGCGCTTGATCTTGCCGCTGTTGGTCTTCGGCAGCTCGTCGGTGAACTCGACGATGCGGGGGAACTGGTGGGCGCGGTCTCGCGCTTGCAGTGGTCCTGGAGCTCGGCGACCAGCTCCGGGCTCGGCTCGCGGTCGCGAAGCACGACGATCGCGCGGACCACGGCGCCGCGCTCGGGGTCTGGCGCCGCGACCGCGGCGGCGTCGGCGACGGCGGGGTGGGAGACCAGCGCCGCCTCGACCTCGGTCGGCCCGATCCGGTAGCCGGCGGAGAGGATGATGTCGTCGCCGCGCCCCTCGAAGAAGAGGAACCCGTCCTCGTCTTCGCGGACCAGGTCGCCGGTCTGCCACCACTCGCCCTCGAAGCGCTCGCCGTCGAGGTAATGGGAGAAGAAGGTGGGGGAGGAGGCGGCGCGGAGCTGCAGTTCGCCCTCGAGGATCCGGGTCTCGATTCCCGGCAGCGGCTTGCCCATCGAGCCCTGGCGGACCGGCTCGCCGACCAGGTTGGCGGTCACCTGCCCGGTCTCGGTCTGGCCGTAGCCGTCGGCCGGCTCGATGCTCATGGCCGCGCGGAAGGCGGCGATCGTGTCCGGGTCGAGCGGCTCCCGGCCGAGACCATCCGCCGCATCGCCGGCAGCGGTCGCAGCTCGGCCCGCTTGGCCAGCATCCGGTACTCGGTCGGGGCCTGGCAGAGCACGTTGACGCCGAGCGCCGCGGCGAACTCCAGGCGCTCTTCGGGGTCGAAGCGGCCGTCGTGGATGACCGCGGCGGCGCCGGTCAGCCAGGGGGCGATGAAGACGTTGCGGGCCGACTTCGACCACCCGGTCGCGGTCGTGCACCAGGCGAGCTCGCCGGGACGGGAGCCGAACCAGTGGCGCGCCTGGATTTCCTGCCCGAACAGGTAGCGGTAGGGATGGACGACCCCGCGCGGCTCGCCGGTGGTGCCGGAGGTGAAGACGATCAGCGCCGGGTCCTCGGGCGACATCAGCTCGACCGCGGCCGGCGTCTCCTGCGGCAGGTCCTCGTCGAGCACCTGGGCCACCTCCTCCAGGTCCATGGTCGGGACGCCCTCCGGCAGCTCTGCCAGCAGCGACGGGTCGCCAACGCAGAGCACCGGATTCGAAGCGGCGACCCGGTGCTCGAGGTCGTGGCGGCGCAGCATCGTGCTGCAGGGCAGGGCGACGGCCCCCATCCTCCAGCAGGCAAGCAGCGTCAGGACCCACTCGATCCGGTTGCCGACCAGGGTCATCACCACGCATCGCCCCTTCGCACCCCGCGCGCCGCGAAGGCCCCGGAGAGTCCGGCCGAGCAGGCGACGAGTTCGCCGAAGTGCCAGTCGCGCCGATTCGCCTCGGCGTCGACGGCGACGATCCCCAGCCGTGAGGCCGGGGATCGCTCCATCAAGTCCTCGATTAAGTTCACGGACCGAGGATTATCCCTGGCTACCGGAGTTCGGCGCTGCTCTTTGCCGAGTAGCTGGCGGGCGACGATCAGCAGCTGGATCTGCTGGGTGCCCTCGAAGATGTCGAGGATCTTCGAGTCGCGGGCCCACTTCTCCAGCAGCTCGTTCTCGCCGAAGCCGACACTGCCGCACGAGCTCGACGCAGCCGAGCGTGACGTCGACGCAGGTGCGGCCGGCCTTGGCCTTCGCCATCGAGGCCTGCAGCGAGTTCGGCTTCGAGTTGTCGGCCATCCAGGCGGCGTGCAGGGTGAGCAGCCAGGAGGCCTCGTAGTCGGCCTCCATCTCCAGGAAACGGGCCGCCGCGGCCGTGCTGGGAGAGGGCGGGCTTGTCGTAGTCGATCTCGACTCCGGCCTCGGTGAGCCGGCGCACGCGTCTCCTCGAGCGCCGCCCGGGTCACCCCAACCGCCATCGCCGCGACCAGCGGCCGCGTGTTGTCGAAGGTTTCCATCGCCCCGGCGAAGCCCTTCTCCTCTCACCTCGGGAGTCGCCGAGCAATGCCTCTTGTCGGCACCCGGCAGTCCTGCAGGGTGAACGTTGGCGGTGTCGGAGGCGCGGATCCCGAGCTTGTGCTCGAGCCGGTCGAGTTTCAGGCCGGGGTTGTCGCGCTCGACGATGAACGACTTGATCGCCGCCCGCCCTTTCGAGCGGTCGAGCGAGGCCCAGACGACGATGAGGTCGGCGCGGTCACCGGAGGTGACGAAGATCTTCTCGCCGTTCAGCACGTACTCGTCGCCGTCGAGCTCGGCGGTGGTGCGGATCGCGGCCGAGTCCGAGCCGGCTTCCGGCTCGGTGATCGCCATCGCCGCCCACTTGCCGCCGTAGCGCTCGAGCTGCTCCTCGGTGGCTACCGAGGCGATCGCCGAGTTGCCGAGCCCCTGGCGCGGCATCGAGAGCAGCAGGCCGACGTCACCCCAGCAGATCTCGATGATCCCCGAGCACGGACGAGAGGTTGGAGCCGTTGCGGTTCTCGCCGTCGTCGGCCTTCGTCCGTCGCGCCGACCCCGGCGGCGCCGGCGCCGCCGATGTCGGAGCCCTCGTTCATGCCCGTCGATCAGCGAGGCGAGCATGTCGAGCTCCTTCGGGTACTCGTGCTCGGCCTCGTCGTACTTGCGCGAGATCGGGCGGAAGACCTCGGTCGCGACCTGGTTGGCCTGGCTGACGAGCGGTGTGAACTTCTTCGGTATCTCGAGGTTGATCATCAGGTTTCCTTTCGCTCGTCGCCGGGGGCTAGACGAGCAGGGCGCCCTCCATCACGCCCGCGGACCGCAGGTCTCGGTACCAGCGCTCGACTGGGTGCTCCTTGACGAAGCCGTGGCCGCCGAGCAGTTGGACGCCGTCGGAGCCGATCTTCATCCCCTTGGCGGCGCAAGCTTGCGGGCGAGCGCCGACCTCGCGGGCGAACGTCCTCGCCGCGCGTCGGCGCGCGAGGCCGCGCGGTAGGTGGCCAGGCGCATGCCGCCGACCTCGATCCCGATGTCGGAGACCGCGAAGGCGACGCCCTGGCGGTTGGAGATCGGTTCGCCGAAGGCCTGGCGGTCGTTGACGTAGGGGATCACATAGTCGAGCACCGCCTGTGCGGTCCCGACCGCGAGCGCCGCACCAGGCGACCCGCGCACGGTTCACGCACTCGACGTACGTCCTCGGGCCGGCCCTCGCCGAGCAGGGCGGTGGCGGGCAGCCGCGCGCCCTCGATCAGCAGTCGGCCCGGTGGCGGCAGGGCGCAGCCCCATCGCCGGCTCGGCTTCGACCGAGAGCCCCTTGGTCCCGGACTCGGCGACGAACAGGGTCGGGCCGATCGCCGTCGGCCTCGGCCGCGATCACGAACAGCTCGCACTCGGTGGCGCGGGCGAGCAGCGACTTGGCCCCGTCGAGGACCCACTCATCGCCGTCGCGGCGCGCGCCTTGGTCTCCAAGGCAAGCGGGTCGACGAGCGGCCGCGGCTCGAGGATCGCCAGCGCCGCCGCGGGGACGTTGCTCGCCGGTGAAGGCGGGCAGGTAGGTGGCCTCCTGCTCGGCGCTGCCCCAGAGAGCCGATCGCGGTCGCGACTGCGCCGGGGGCGAGCGCCGCGTAGGCGATCCCCATGTCGCCGTGGGCCAGGGCCTCGCCGATCAGCACGCTGGTTACCGCCGAGCTGCTCGTGCATCACGCCGCCGAGCTCCTCGGGGACGCCGAGCATGCTGACGCCGAGCTCGTTGGTCGCCGGCCGAGCAGCTCCGCTGGGGTCGCGCAGGCGTCGTCGGCGGCCAGCGCCGCCGGGCGGATCTGCTCCTCGGCGAAGGCGCGGCCGGCTTCCTGGAACATCTGCTGCTCGTCGTCGGGGGTGACGTCGAACAGGCCCCGGGATTTCGACTTGTGTTGGCGCGCCGGTTTGCCCAGCTGCTGGGCGGCCTTGAAGGTGCGGCCGGCGACGGTGGCGGAGCGGAAGCCGTTCTTGGTGCCTTGGAACAGCGCCTTCTCGACCCCCTTGCGAATCCGGATCCGGTCGAGCAGGTCCGAGCCCGCGAGCCGGTTCAGCGCCCGCAGGCCGAAGCCCATGCCGCGCTCGGCCATCCCTTGTTTCTCGGTGGTCGTGGTCACTTGATCCTCCCGTCGAGGTGTGGGGTGTTGCGCTTTGCGTCGCGCACGGTGAAGGCGATCGAGGCGTCGTCGAGGGTCTCGCTGGCGAACTCGACCCGGGCCGGCAGCAGCACCGGCTTGCGGAAGCGGACGTCGACGGCGAAGGTGTCCGGCAGGCGGGACTCAAGCGCCGCCAAGCAGCGCGCCTTGGTCCACATCCCGTGCGCGATCGCCGCCGGGAAGCCGAGCGGCTTGGCCGCGAGGGCGTGCATGTGGATCGGGTTGCGGTCGCCGGAGACGCTCGCGTAGCGCCGGCCGAGGCCGCCGTCCAGGCGCCACTCGGCGCTGGCCGGGGTCTGCTCGGGGACGGTCGGGAACGGCTCCGGAGCGCGCGTTCCCTCGCTGCCCTTGCCGCGCCGCAGGAACGTGCTGACGCTTTCCCAAGCGGTCTCGCCGTCGGCTCCGCTGACGGCGGTCACCAAAGTGAAGGTCTTGCCCTTCGGGTGGTCCAGCAGCTTCGTCGGGCGGACCCGGATCGTCAGCTCCTCGGTGGCCGCGATCGGCCGCAGCTGGACGATCCGGTTCTCGAGGTGGACGAGGCCGACCGCGCCGAACGGGAAGTCGCCGTCGGCCATCACCGCCATGTGCAGCGGGAAGGCGAGCACGTGCGGGTAGGTCGGCGGCAGCGCGTCGCGCAGGGTGAAGCCGCAGACCTTGGCGTAGGCGGCGACCGTGGCCGGGTCGGCGCTGACCCCGGCCAACTCCAACTCCAGCTCCGGGATCTCGCCGCCGCCGCCGGGGAAGAACGGGAGCAGCGAGGCGCCCGGGATCAGCGGCGCCGCGGCACGCGCGTAAGAGGAGGGGGATGCTGGGGGCGCTGTCGAGGGAGAGAGTTGCCACCGTCAGGCCCCCAGCAGGCTTTGTCCGCAGACGCGGACGACGTTTCCGTTGACCCCGGTCGAGGCGGGGCTGGCGAACCAGGCGATCGTCTCGGCGACGTCGACCGGCAACCCGCCCTGCGAGAGGCTGGAGAGGCGGCGGCCGGCTTCGCGCGGGCCGATCGGCATCGCCGCGGTCATCTTCGTCTCGATGAAGCCGGGGGCGACGGCGTTGATCGTCGCGCCGCGCTCGGCCAGTTCCGGCGCCAGGGCTTCGACCATCCCGATCACGCCGGCCTTCGAGGCGGCGTAGTTGGTCTGGCCGTTGTTGCCGGCGATCCCGGCCATCGAGGAGACGCAGACGATCCGGCCGTTCGTCGCCCAGCACGGCCGGCGTCGAGCAGGGCGTCGTTGATCCGCTCCTCGCTGGAGAGGTTGATCTCCATCAGCTGCGTCCAGCGCTCCTCCGGCATCTTCGCCAGGGTCCGGTCTTTGGTCACGCCGGCGTTGTGGACGAGCACGTCGAGCCCGTCGGGGAAGCCGCTCGGCGATCCGGATCGGGGCCTCCCCGGCGGTGATGTCGAGGGTCAGCGAGTCGCCGCCCAGCTCGGTCATCAGGCGGCCGAGGTCTTCGCCGGCCTGGGGGACGTCGAGGCCGACGACCTTGGCGCCGTCGCGGGCCAGACGGTGGCGATCGCGGCGCCGATTCCGCGCGAGGCGCCGGTCACCAGCGCGGTCTTGCCCGCCAGTGGCTGCTCCCAGTCGAGCTTCGGGGCGGGGGAGGACACCCCTGGAGATGCGACCAGCTGCGGCCGAGACGTAGGCCGACTGGGGCGACAAGCAAGAAGCGCAGTCCCGGGCTGGTACTCGGCGCCCTAGCGCGACCCCGAACCAGGTGCGCGGTGCAGCCGCGGACGCAGATCTCCTTGGCAAGCGAACGCATGAAACCCTCCAGTGACCGCTGAGCGGTGTGCGCGCCGAGGTCCGGCATTCGTTGGGCAGGGTGCCGAGTACGACGACGCGACCGGGGATGCAGCGAGGCACGGCGGGGTAGAAGAAGCGCTGCAGCTCGACCGAGCTCAGTCGGGTAGAGATCTTCCGGTGCGTCGAAGACGGGCGCCTTGATCTCTCTCCCTCGGCGCCGGCGGCGATCGGCACCGATTTCGACGACGGCTTTGCGACGGCCTTATACAGGGTCCGTCCGGGCGGCGCGGAGAGGACCGCGGGCCGGCGATCATCGGGGCCCCAGCTGGTAGCGGTCGAGCATCGATCGGCTTTGGCAGGCCGACCTGGTTGGCGATCGTCGCCGACCCGACCGACGAGTTGACTACCTTTAAGTAACGGTCAGCCATGGATTACTTGGCACACTCAGGGCCCTCCAGGATCGCGACGACGCCCTGGCCACCGGCAGCGCAGATGCAGATTACGCCACGACCCGTCCCCCTCTTGTCCAGTTTCTTGGCGAGGCCGGCGACAATCCGGCCGCCGGTCGCGGCGAACGGGTGGCCGCCGCCAGTGAGCAGCCGTTGACGTTGAGCTTCGAGCGGTCGATCGAGCCGAGCGGTTTGTCGCGGCCGAGCTTCTCCTCGCAGAACGCCTCGTCCTCCCAGGCATTAAGAGTCCACAGCACCTGGGCGGCGAAGGCCTCGTGGATCTCGTAGAAGTCGAAGTCCTGCAGGTCAGTCCAGCGCGGTCGAGCATCTTCGGCATCGCGTAGGCCGGGCGAGCAGCAGGCCTTCGCTTGCGGTGTGGACATAGTCGACTGCGGCGGTCTCGGCTCGATGAGATAGGCAGACCGGCAGGTTGCGTTCCTTCGCCCACTCGTCGGAGGCGAGCAGGACGGCCGAGGCGCCGTCGGACAGCGGGGTCGAGTTGGCGGCGGTCATCGTCCTCTCGCCGGGCCGCCGAAGCCGGCTTCAGCTTGCCAGCTTCTCCACCGACGAGTCCGGCCGCAGGTTCTGGTCGCGAGGCAGCCCCAGGAACGGCGTGATCAGGTCGTCCAGGAAGCCGCTGTCGTAGGAAGCGGCGAGGTGGTGGTGGCAGCGTCGCGAGCGCGTCCTGCGGCTCCGCGGGCGATCCCCACTCGATGGCCTGATCGCCGATGCTCACCCATCGACAGGCCGGTGCGCGGCTCCTCGTTCGCGGGATGGTCGGGACCATTTGCTGGGGGCGAAGCCCGGTCAGTGCGTGAGCTTGCCGGTCGTGACTCTGCGCGGTTGACTCACAGCAGGGCGAACGCAGCTCCTCGTTGAGCGCGATCGGGGCGTCGGAGGTCGTGTCGACGCCGCCGGCTATTGCCGAGTCGATCTGCCCGAGGGCGATCTTGTTGGCGACCAGGATCATCGTCTCCAGCCCAGTCCCGCACGCCTGCTGGACGTCGTAGGCGGGGGTCTCCGGGGCGAGACGGATCTGAGCACGGTCTCGCGGGTCAGGTCGAAATCGTGGGAGTGCTTGAGCACCGCGCCGCCAGCGACCTCGCCGAGCGCCTCGCCCTCGAGGCCGAAGCGGTCGATCAGCCCGTCGAGCGCCGCGGTCAGCATAGGTGCTGTTCGGATTCTATCGTGTTTCCCTATTAACCTTAGCAATACG